>JHWZ01000001.1 GCA_000687695.1 Lachnospiraceae bacterium P6B14
ACGCTATAATAAATGCCACAAAGTTTGTCTGTATGTATACTCCTGAGTTTAGAAATTACCTATCCAAGAAGCGCGCTGAAGGTAAGCATTACAACGTGGCGATATCCCATGCTGCCAAAAAGCTCGTTCGTACTATCTACCGTATGGAGATGACAGGCGAAGCATATCGAGGATAGTCTTGCCTCTCTATACCTTTTCTGAGAGCATCTGTTCAGATGCTCTGTTTGCCATGCAGTTTTCAAAGATCAAATCTATAAAAATACATTTCTGCATTTTTATCAAAATTTTTTTAATTTCCTCTTGACATTTAATAGTTAGTCTTTCTTTAGAATAGATATTCAAACGTTTGATTGTATTATTGTATTACTTGCTTAATACAGTTATACAATATCTCATTTCATTTGTCAACACTTTTTTATAAAAAAATTTCAAAACACACATATAATAACAAAAAAGGCCCCGAAAAATCGAGACCTTTCATCATTTATTATTTTCACGACACATCCATCTGCACCGCTCTCATCTTCTCAGATGATCTTCACGAAACATCGATAGGCACGGTTCTGATCTTCTCCGACGGGATATAATAAAACAGCATATCCTCCAGCTCCTCCGGGCGGATCGGCTTCGAAAGATAATCCTTGTATCCGGCTCTGATATACTCGTCTCTTGCATTCGTAAGAGCGTTTGCGGTCAGAGATATGATTGGTGCTCCGGCTGAAAGATTGTTCTCCAACTCGTTCATCCTCTTCAGTGTCTCCGGCCCATCCATATTCGGCATCTTGTGATCCAGGAAGATTACATCATACCCTCGCTCGGTCAAAAGCTTGAGCGCATCCTCACCGGACTCTGCCGTATCGATGTGTATCTTGGTATTTTTCAAAAGCCTTTTCATGATAAGCAGGTTGATCGGTGTATCATCAACCACGAGAATCCTCGCATCCGCTGCCGTAAAGCGAATACGCTTTTTCGTCGTAACAGTCTTGTTCAGCTGTTCTTTAACATCTATGAACGGTTCGCTGTTTACCACTCCCTGCATGATCTCGAAGCTGAACTCGGAGCCCTCTCCGTAGTTACTCTCAACCTTCAGTTTGCTGCCCATCAACTCCAGAAGCTCTCTGGTGATGCTGAGCCCCAGACCGGTACCCTCTATGGTACTGTTTCGTCTCTCATCGAAACGCTCATATTCATCGAAAAGCTTTTTCATATCCTCGGGCTTTATTCCGATTCCGGTGTCACGCACCGAAACGCTGATCCTCACGGAGTCCTTGATCTTTTTATCATAAGGACACGCCTTTTCGAGTTCCTCTTTGTCATCAGGTGTTCCGTCCGAAACCTTTTTCAAACCGAAGGTAATGGAACCATCCTCTGTATATTTGACTGCGTTCGTAAGTATGTTGGTTATGATCTGCTTTATACGCAATGAATCGCCGAGAAGCACGGACGGCAGGTCCGGATCTATATCAAGATTTACCGAAAGTCCTTTATCCGCTGCCCTGAATCTTACGATATTGTACATATCCTTTATTACGGAAATCAACTCGTATTCCGAGGGAACTATATTCATCTTGCCCGCCTCGATCTTTGAAAAGTCGAGGACATCGTTTATGATACCGAGAAGGTTGTCTCCGGCCGAGCGGATATCATCCGCATAGCTTATAATCCCGTTGTCCTTACTCTCCTTCAGGATCATCTCATCCATAGCGAGTATGGCATTTATCGGCGTACGTATCTCGTGAGACATATGAGATAAAAATGCTGATTTTGCCTTGTTCGCTTCTCTTGCCTCATTCGCCGTATCAACAAGCTCCGTTGTTATCTTGTCAAGGAACGTGGACATCCTGTCAGACAGTGACAGTACATGGCCTTTACGAAGGCTCTCCAAGGACGGATGCTCATACACGGCAGAATCTATCGGTATATCCGACTCTCTGAGACCGATCGCCAGATGCGCACTGTTCAGCACACCGCCCTTTCCCTGGTAATAATATATCTCACCCACACCATGCATGAGCGCATAGTCAGGTGCAATATTGTCAAACTCATCCCACTCGAGATAAGCGTCTTCCTTGAGGAAGTTTATACGGTTTCCGCACAGAGTCAAAAACAGTACCTCCGGTCGGAACGCCTCCATAAGTTTCAACGATTCACGGCTGGCATGCAAAACCTCATCGTGCGACGCAAATGTAAATCTGAGCTCATCATCCGGTCGTAGCGCCGGCATATAATACAACTCACCGTTTTTCCCGCCCTCGATCGGAACCATACAAATATTGATCCCTTCACGTTCCACGACCAAAGGAAACTCGCATATATTGCTGATCAAAAATGAATCCGGATACACGCCCAGATACTCCCTGAATATATCCACAGCCGGCATGGAGCTGATCTCCGTAACCAAAGCCTCTCCCTTTGCGACGTTTTCGCCGAGCTTTATTGGGAGCTTTTTTCCGATCGGCTTCCAACCAAGCGCGTAGTGAGAATGAGCTATTAAGTTTTCCCCGGAAAAAATAATCCCGACGAAGCCATCCTCCAAAATACGGTCGCCGACCACGAGCTCGTCGTTGACTTTGATCGACTCGTCTACCCTTTCAACCTCAACTACGCTTTCATCCCCCTCAACGGAGATTTTTTTCGTCAGATTCCTGAGCGTGGATGTTCCGAAAAGAACAGTGTCATCGTGACCCTCCATTGCCTTTTCCACAAACACTGTCGTTTTCAGTTCCATGTTGCTTCCGAAAAGCTCCACTGCTGCGACATTTTTATGGGCATTCAGTCTACTGTTTAACACGGCTCCGGCCGCATCCTCGCCTCCCGGCTCACATGGTATAGTAACAACCTCTATATCCGATTTTTCAGTCAGGATCAGATTGAGAAGGACTCCCATCCCGCTAGGCATAAGCTCAGCCACCATGGCAAGGGATATTCCTGCGATCTTAAGCTCCAGGGAACCGCAGCCTTTGATCTTGTCTACCAGCTCTTCCACTTCACTCTTTGAAAGGCCTGTCTCATAAAAAGTGACAAGCGCGGAGTGATGCGGAGTGGTCGACAGGATATCTTTGATCTTAAAAAGCTCCCCTTCAGCCGTTTCCAAATCCTTACACACAAACTTCTTCTGAATCATATATCATACCTTCATTCTTCATTTTTTCTTTTTTAAAACCGTCACCTGCGAGGTCTTTTTAGCACTGTGCCCAAGCTCGTCAGTGATTTTGTATTCTATCCTGTAACGCCCGGGTATCCGCGTATCCACCTTCCTGACCCATATATACCTGTTCAGATAATGCGGAAGATAATACACATCAACCTCGACCTGTCCGGTAGCATCAACCCCTGTTGAATTGATCGCTGTCACGTTTTTCTTCGCCTTGAACTTTTTACCGAACTTTATCGTTTGTTTTTTCTTTACTCCTTTGATCACGGGTTTCTTTTTTCTGTAAGGATTCTCCGGATCAGGATCTGTGGGATCCCAGCCGCTGTAGCCCGCAACCTTTATGGCTTTTGGCTTTCCGAGCGGTCCCGGCTTTGATGAATTATAAATAGTAACCGGTGTACCTGACGGAACCTTGTCATATATCCACTTCGCGTCAGCCACCGTTAGCCTTACGCATCCGTGGGACGCCAGCGTCCCCAGCCTGTTGAACTGCGTGTAGGACTGACTGCTTTTTCCGTAAGAGTAATACCACACTGAATGGAAAAGGATCTTTCCGGTGATCCTCGTACAATACTGGCCATACGATGGCCCCATGAGTGTGTGCCAGCGCATCTTCTCACCAAGTGAAAAAATACCGAGTGGCGTAGCATACCCCGGGGAACATATCATGGCCTTTTTCGCCTTGTATTTCCCGTCAGTAAGCTTGTACACCGTCACGGTACAGCACTGTTTGTTTATCTTTATTTTGTATTTCGGACTTTTGTCCGCCTTCTTCGCAGCGGATATCGGGCACACTCCAAGAAAAAGCACAAGCACGATTACTATGCTTATCACGCGGCGTAAACTTTTTGAAACCCCTCTTTTTTCCACAACGTGCCCCCGATCTTTTTAATAAGAATCGATTCACCAATAGTGTAGTATTCTCATAATACCACTATTGTAGGCAACTGTCAACAAACATATTAAAAATCGACATAGTTGGCTCACATTGTTAAGGCTGTTTTCATATTGACTTTCATTTCATCCACACCTATAATATTACATGAATCATTTTTTTCTACAGAATGGAGATAAAATATTGAAGGGGGAACTGCATATGAACGAGTTTTACACATTAAACGATGGGTTTCAAATCCCAAAAATCGGATTTGGAACCTACAACGAGGCATTTGAAGACAACAAAACCGCTATTCTTACTGCCATAGAGTGCGGGTATCGTTTCTTTGACACAGCATCTCTCTACGAGACGGAGAGACCATTGGGTAATGCCCTTAAGGAAAGTGGTATTGACAGAAAAGACGTTATCATCGAGACCAAACTATGGATCGATGAGATGGGTGCTGACGGAGTATTTGATGCTTGTGAAAAATCGCTCAACCGTTTGCAAACAGATTACATAGACATCTACATGATTCACTGGCCAAGACAGACCGGCGCAGACGATGAAGACTGGAAGACCATGGACATAGAGACATATAAAGCAATGGAAAAACTTGTAGATCAGGGCAAGGTAAAACGTTTGGGGCTTAGTAATTTCCTTCCTCATCACTTAAAAAACATCATGGAAAACTGCCGCATACGTCCTGTTGTTGATCAGCTGGAGCTTCATCCCGGGTATTCCCAGGAGTTTGCTGTCGACTACTGCAAGAAAAATGATGTCCTTCCGATGGCATGGAGCCCCCTTGGTAGAGGAAGAGAAAATGCGACTATCGGGAATGCCATACTGGTTAAGTTGGCTGAAAAATACTCTCGTAGTGTCCAGCAGATCAATTTGAGATTCCTTCTTCAAAAAGGTATCCTTCCTATTCCGAAGGCTTCCTCTAAAGACCATATGGAATCAAACCTTGGCGTGTTCGATTTTGAGTTATCCGAGGATGATATCATGATGATTTCCGCCATGCCGCAGACTGCATGGTTGGGTGAGCATCCTGATTTTGAGATTCCCGATAAAAAAAGCAACCCAAACAATCTTTGATGATCAGAGAAAATATGCGCGGCAAAACTCGTCTATATAATCGCCCATCATATCCTTTTCGGGTTTCTCTCCCACTTGAATCAGATCCATCTCGTAATTCAATATCGAGTGCACGCCCATCGCAAAGGAAAAGGCGGCCGCATCCGGATCCTCGAACTTCACAACGCCCTTGGCCTGAAGTGCATAAAACAGTATCTTTGTCGCGCCGATCATCGTCTTTGTCTCGCGAACCATGATCTCGGCAGCCGCCGGATTGATTGACCGTTCCGACATTATCACCGTGTAGAAAAGCTTCATCTGCGGATCACTGATCATATCACGGTAAGAACCTGTCACATCCTTCAGTACTTCGGGCAGTGACCGTCCGCTGATCAGCTTGTCGTAATCGGCCTCACCGACGCCGGTATTATTTTTCGAAGCCTCTCGCAGAATCTCATACATTGCGTCGACGATCTCATCTCTCGAAGAAAAATGGTTGTATAGCGACGCTTTCGTGATCCCGACACGATCGGCAATCTGCTGCATCGATACCGCACCCAGTCCCTTTTCGGCAGCAAGTGTCAACGTCGCATAGACGATCTCTTCCTTTCGACTTTTGGGTGCTGTCTTCGTAGCGTTATCTTTTTTCACGCGTTCTCACCAAACCTTCCCTTGAACAGATGCCATCCGAGCACCGCCAAAAATGTTGTCGCAGAAAGTGTACTGAATCTTTCAAAAATACCAAACACCGCTTTCGGCATGGCCATCCCGACTGGGCCTAAAAGCATCGCAGCCAGGCAGATCACCGCCCATACCCGAAGTGATTTGATCCTCTCTTTTCCGGCACCGATGATGACCAGGATCAGAGCTGCCAGGGAAAGTATAACAACGGCAGCCGTTACGATCAGGTGCATAACATTCTGCGGATGGGAGTTTTCCGCTCCGTTTACCCACGGAAAAAGCTTGTAGCCGATTCCACTGATCCACTCCATAGCTGTGAAGCAGTAGATTCCGATGCGAAGCGCCTTGCTCTTGCAACAACCGCATGCCACACATACCGCTGTGATAGCAACAAGTCCACACGGTCCATGCAGACAGTTTAACTGCTCCGCCAGTGCCTGTGACGGTGCACCATCGGCTGACAGTTCGCTGACAGCCATACTCACCCAGTCATAACCGGGATAGCCGAGTGGCGAAAACACCACCATCGCTACGTATGAAAGCAGCGCGGCGATCCCAAGCAATCCGACTACCTGAAGTCGTTTTTCGATAATAGCATTTCGATCCATGATTTTCCTCCGTTCGGTTTGATTATACAACCTTTTGTTTGCAAAATAACTACCGATTGGTAGTTTGGTGTCTGATTGTATAATACTACCGATCGGTAGTTATGTCAAGCATTAAAAAAAAAGAGATTAGATAGCCTTAAAACTATTTTTTCTTTTTCTTTTCCGGCAGTTCTTCCCACATGCTCTCGATCAGTTCACGTAGGAACTCCCTGTTATCAATATCATCCACCAGAATCATCTCTTTCGCACCCTCATATGGAAGTTCCATTGATGCGTCTGGAATCAGCCTCACCGCTGCCGGAACAGGCTTAACCAAAAGCCTGTCATCATAAATGCCACCAAACACTCTGCCTCGATAATATAGGATATACTCTCCCATCATCGCCCGGAAGGTAACTTCATCAAGTCCCGATAGCTGCTCTAAGACAAAATCCAGATAGTCTTTTGTTGATGCCATGACTCTTCCTCCTATCCGTTAACCAATTTCAGGAACTTCTTATCATTCATCTGTTCATTCGTTAGATATTCCCCATCATGGAACAGAGCATAATTCGTGATCGGAGTTGGAACATTCTGCGCTTCATCCCTATTCTCTATATGAATTGCCCGGAATGGGATACCGTTCTCTTTAGCTGTCTGCTCCAAAACAGGTACATACTTCGCATTGAAAGGACATTGGCTCGTATAATACAAAACATAGCCCTTCTCATCTATATGCGGATGTTTGGCGCAATCTTTGAATCGTGGTGTGTCTGCCTTCTCTTCAAACGGCAGATACCAAAGCTGGATACCATTATCAGCTTCATCCGCAACGGTAAAGCCCTTGTATTTCAGGAACTTCGGATCAGCCAGAAACGGCTTTTTCTTTGCTGCACATAAAATACAAAGCCCCTTCTTACCTTTTCCTTTACTATCTTCGATGCAGGCAGTAAGCAGATCCGTGGAATATCCATGCCCTTTGAAAGAGCCGGACACCCATAAGCAGTCAATATACATATATTCATCCGCCTCTATCGGAACCCAGGCGTTTTCCGCCGGGATATATTCGATAAAGCACTTGCCACGCTCTACACTCTTCAGAAAAACAAGCCCCTCATCAAATCTGTCTGCCAACCAGGCCTTCTTAGAGGAAACCTGCACATCCTTATTATTGGAAATAGCACAGCATATGTGCTCCTTTTCCAGATTTTCTTTTGTAACTCTGATGTACTCCATATGTTCAATCCTCCTTTTCCCCCATGCACTCTTCGAGCGTCAATACTTCGCAGCCCTTATCCGCATAATACGTAAACATTGCATCAAGCTTTTTCAGATCATAACTTGTTACGCAATCAGATATCACATGCACATTGTATCCTGCCTTTGCCAGGTTGTAGCTTGTTGATTTGACACAACCCGTTGCATCTGCACCGATGATGTAAAACTCGTCCATGTCATTTTTCTCAATAAACCCGGCAAATGCCTCACTTGTCAGAGCACTGGCTTTGGATTTTTCAAAAATGTTTTCTGACACGACTTTAAGCTCAGGAACCAATTCAGAGCCTTTGGTATCCGGCTTAAAGGTTCTTGTCTTTTCAGACAGATTGTAGTGCTTGATATAGATAACATGCATTTCATTTACCACTGCCCAATCGATTGCCGCATTTACCTGTTCTATGATCATTCTGTAATTCTTCGTAATGTCATTCTGAAGGTCTATCACGACCAACGCTTTGTTTTTCATTTCCGTTCTCCTTCATATCTTTTGGCTATTTCAGAGGTAATCTGATAGAGCTTTTCCCTGATCCGCTCCGGTTCCAGGACAGTCACCTTATCTCTGCATGAAAGCATCCAGGAAAGCAATCCATCATCATCCGCATACTCATGTTCAAATAACAGGCTTCCGTCACCTTGTTCCATGAAGGAATCCACGCCATACTCTTCCACAAGCTGCCATTTCAACGAAGGATCAAACAATGCTTTCACCCGGTCTTTCGCAGGAAATACTTTCTCGCTTGACAGATCCGGCATCGGAACCTCACGATTTCCTTCAAAGGAGGCTATATGCGTAATACTATCCATGCGATTCAGCTTAAATAATCTGAAATCGTTTCTCATAAGACAGTAGCCATAAACATACCAGCTTGTCCATTTGAAAATCAGATAATAAGGCTCTATTTCTCTTTCCGTATCCCCGCCTGGAGAATAATACTTAAACCTGATGGTCTTCCTTAACCCGATTGCATCCTGTATGGTCTCTATCTTCGGAGCAAGCGATTCCCGATACCATGATGACAGATCAATCAGAATGGAATCCCTGCCGGTAATAAACTCAGAGGATCCCGCCTGGATTTTCTCCATCAGCTGACCGTAATAACTGCTTCCGCTCACGCTGTCCAAACTCCGAAGCCCAGCAAGGATCATCTGCATATCCTTTGATGTCAGGATCGTCCTGTCCATCCGATATCCGTCCATAATGCTGATACCACCGCCGGTTCCCTGCGCTGTTCGTATGGGAATCCCCGCCTTGCACAGATCTTCAATATCTCTATTTATCGTCCTGCGAGATACCTCAAACCTTTCTGCCAGTTCAGGAGCTGTTGTCTTCTCTTCCTGCAGTAAGATTGACAATATCCCGATCAGCCTGTCTATCTTCATAATCTCTCACGCTCCGTATGTATCATAGCAAACCCAACACGACAACTGTATGTCATGTTTATTATAGCAATGAAACTTTTTTTCGTCAACAATCTCGCACATGAATAAGGAAAGAAGAACCGGTCGCCCGATCCTTCTCTTCAAGAATGGACAGCCCCCACTCGCTGCGCATCCCTCCGTGCGGAATATTATCTACTATCACTGTCAGTTTCGTACTCATATTATTCTTTCAAAAACCCTGCAAAAATCCTGAACTCCATCTGTTCCAAGAACATAAATATTCGGTAGATGTGAGATTCTTACCCTGCTGTATGCTATCCTCTCAAGTCCGCAGTCAAAGACGGTATGATTTGTCAGGGCAACATCGCATTCCTTTTCTCCGGCAATTCTCATAAATTTCTTTACTGACTGTCTTTGAAGCTCCCTGCCTTCTTCATCTCCTCTGGGAGGCGTGGCACCTCCGAAAAGACAGGCCATATGTTTTTCTCCGTTTTCATGTACAGGGAAAATAAAGCTTGAAGATCCTTTTGTATGTCCCGGGGTCGATATTACATATATACCCCTGTCTCCGCATTCTATCATATCTCCGCCAGAAATATACTCATCGATCTCAAACTCTTTCCAACTGTCGCTCCGTCCATCCTCATGCGGAGTGAAAAGCCTTAATTTATCGTCCTCTTCAGAAAGAAAGGTTTTTGCCCCGGAGTCTTCCTTAAGCCACTTCCCGCATCCCACATGATCAATATGTCCATGCGTCATTAAAAACATACTGATACCCTTACTGTCCCAGCCCGCTTCATCAATTGAACGGATTATCTCGTCAAAAACCCTTTTATCAGGCCAGATACCGTCTATCACCACAAGCCCCGCCTCTGTCTTCAGTATGTAACAGGCTGTTTCCTTCTGGGCAACTATTATCAGATCGTCAAAGATCTGTGCATGGGTAAACCATGTCATATCTTCCATTCTCTTTATTGTTTCTATCGTTAATTCCGGTATTTCCTTCACTTTTCCCTCCAAGCAGTCAACGGGGACGGTTCTCTCTGGATGGTACCCAGTTCACTTTTCCTTTTTTGATAAAAGACAAATCCATCCTCATTCTTTATGATACGGTAGCCTAATCTTTTGTAAAAAGCATTTGTCCGCTCATTCCAGCATGGGGTATCCAGATTAAACTCCGTACCACATGGGAAATACTTTTCTATGCATTCCATCAAACGAATTCCGTACCCTTTTCTATGATAGACGCTGTCAATAAATATTCTGCCAATGTATACGCTGTTTTTTGTTTCATCCTGGAATATAATGGCTGTCCCTACCAGATCATTTCCTATTATTGCCTGATACAAATGTCCCTCCCTGGCCATTTGTTTATGCCATTCTACTGAATCAAATCCAGGCGGACAATCACCTTTTGTTCCGCCAACATTTACATCTGTTTCAAAAGCTCTGATAGACATATCTACGATTTTTTCAACCTGACTTGCCTCCGCTTTGACAATATGCATCCCACTTCTCCTAACTGTCATTATCCTCATTATTTTGCTATTTTCAGTTGCGTTCGCGCTGGTTCAATCCCCATAACCCGTATGGATCACGCTTTAACTCATTTTCATACAGCGATAACACTGAGCATATATCAAAAAACATCACCTTGCAGTCTCCGATATATTACCGATACATGTGTTATCCTGTTTGCTTCATCAGGATATTCTCTGTCAAATTGCATCCCGATAGCCTCCGCTGTCCTTATGGAAGCTATATTTGTATATTTGCAATATGAATACAGCGCAGGGTAATCTGTATTCTTAAACGCCCAATCCCGTACTGCTGATGCAGCTTCCTTTGCATAGCCTCTGCACTGGCAGCCGCGACGGATGTGGTATCCGATCTCCGGAAGCATTTCTCCTTCTATATCCTGCAGCGTCAGCCCACAGTCGCCGATTACTTCACCCGTATCCTTCAGGCATACCGCCCAAAGTCCGAAACCATCCTTGCGATATCGTTCCATGTTCCTCTCTATCCAGTCCCGGACTCTTCCCTCATCAAAAGCATATGGATAGTGCTGCATATTGTCAGAATCCGCAAGGACCGAATAAAGTGCATCATAGTCATCCATGTTCATTTCCCGCAGGAACACTCTCTCTGTTTCAAGCATCACTTTCATAATTATTAGCCCCGTTTTTCATCATCAGATAGCAGTTAATTCCCTCTTTATAAAAATCAGTTAGTTCTCCAACACACTTATATCCCAGATTTTCATATAATTTCTTCGCTCTTGGATTAAAATCATCTACAGTTAAAAAGTATTTTGCCGAAGAAGAATCAGTAGCATTATCCTCAAAAAACTTCATCAGCTGTTTACCGATGCCATAATTCCTGTATTCTTCCTTTACTGCAACAATATGGAGATAAGGGTAGCTTCCAAAAACACCATTTGTCATGTAGTAAATAAACCCCAGGCATTTCTCATTTTCATCCAATGCAACATATATGTTTTCTTGTCCCACTGCATATGTTAGCATATTGGCTGCCTTTTCATAATCGCTGAAATACGCTCTTCCCAAATCAGAATTTTGCAGAATTTCTATGCAGCTATCAGTATATTTCATATTTGCAAGTTGAATATGTATATCCTTTTTCCTCTTACGCTCTTCACACATTAATCTTTACCTCTATTTTCATTAATCGTCTTTCTCCTCGTCTAATGCCCCTTATGCTTTTCCTTTTTCTTCTGCTGTTTCATCTCAAACAGTCTGTCGCTTTCCTCTTCCCGTTCCTTCTTGCTTCGTTCTTTTCTCGCCAGCTTATTTTGCTCCTGCTGCAACTTAAGAGCCTGCTGGGATTTCGTTCCTATGCCGGTTTCCATGGTCTGTTTTTTCGCATCACGCTGTGCCCTTTTCGGATTCTTCTTCGTATCCTTTACAACCGTTTCAACCGCCGGACTAAACTGCAGATGATAATAGTTCCGATTGATAAACTCCAAAACATCATAATCCTTCGGTTCCACGCCAAATGTCACTTTAGCTACTGACAGTTTTCTGTTTTCAATTCTCTCAAAAACACCCACCCAGAACGGATCTTCAAAATATATCGTCAGTTTTCCGCTTACTCTATCCATTGTTCTTCATCCCCCAGATTACGTAGGGACAATCTATGTTTTAATCCCCTTTCCTCCTAAAGCTTTTTTCTAACAACCAGTATGAATTTTTTTCCCCATATACACATCACAAAAATGTCGGATATGTTTCTCCATTTCATCCAAAATCTCTTTTTCATGCTGTGGCTGCCTATCAAATCTGGCAACCAAAAGAACTGCCGGTGCAGTGAGCTCTTCTGCCAAAAGATCTGGGTCATCATTCACGACCAACCCCTCATCCATAAGCTCTCTGATAATCCTGGAATACATTCTCTGGACACCAAACAACTGATGTTTTGTAGTCACTTCGGCTAGCCTTTCATTCCGAAACTGCTCCTGGACAAGGAACATCCGTATTCTCCGGATCATCGGATCATGCATGGTAAACGATATCCGTTCCATCGTTCTTTTTACAAATTCTTCTTTATTCTTTGGAAGTCTCCCGATATTCTCCTCAGAGCCAAAATATTCTTCATATCTTTCTTCCGCCGAATCAATCAGCGCGTTTAGGATATCTTCCTTTCCCTTATAGTGTTTGTAAAGGGATGGACCTTTTATGCCGACACGTTCCGCAATCAGATCCACACCGGTTCCATCATAACCATTCTCGGCAAAAAGCGTCAAAGCTTCTTCCAAAATTCTTTCCTTTGTTGACATGGCACCCTCCGAATTTTTGCTAACGTTCATTAGCTATTCTAGCAAATAATCGTTAGCTTGTCAAGAAATATTTTAAAAAATTCCTGCCGCACACGCGCGACAGGAATCTCTTCAAATAATCTTTATTCAGCTAAACAATCATTGATCACTGTTTAGCAGCGATAGCCGCCTGTGCGGCTTCCCAAGAACGATCTGTTTTCAGGACAACCTACTTATCCATACACAACCCCAACACGATTGATTTTTCACGGAAACCATATTTCTTATAAAAATCTAATGCGTTATTTCCGAATACGACCTTCACATCGATATCTGTGATTTCGAGTTCCTGAAACTTTTCCATCGCCCAATCCATCAGTGCGATACCGTAACCATGCCCTCTTTCCTGCTCCACTACAACAAGATACTCTAATACACCCTTGCCACCGTCAACACAGATTTTACAGAAGCCTATTACTTTTTGATCATTCTCTATTACAGAAATAAATGATTTCCCGCTTTTCAATTCACCCTTAAAACTCTCTATCCTCTGTTCAGACGTAGTTATCGGGTAGTATCCCTCAAAATGAGTGGACACCTTATTATGATGCTTAGCCAACTCCTCCAGACAACCATACAGTTTGTCCGTTTCTTCAAAACTAATCTCTCTCATAATCTGCACTCCATGATATATTCCTCATCCGCTCGTCTTCCTCACTGTCTATCCGGAAACAAGTAGATCGCATCCGGGACAAACACAAGAATCACATTCCTGTCACGTACGTCTTTTTGTCGTATTCCAACACAAGAAACATCCTTGCTGCTGTATATTCGATCTTTATGGTGAATATACACTTTCCCGTCCTTCATCTCCGTAATATATGCTCGGTATGCACATCTCCTCATCTGTATTGATTTTTCCTGAATCTTTAATACATCCCGAATTTTTCCAGATCCACCCTTCCGTCATTAACCTCAACTCCCTCTGCTTCCAAACGACTCTGTTGAATGCCCGGACCACCAAAGACAAATGCATCCGCCAGTTCTCCCTTTGCATTGACCACGCGATGGCAAGGGATATGCTCCGGATCAGGATTCTTATGAAGTGCATTTCCCACCGCCCGACTCATACGTGGATTTCCTGCCATAGCCGCCACCATCCCGTATGTAGCAACCTTGCCCTTCGGAATCTTCTTAACCGCCTCATAAATCCGCCTGGTCGGCGTATCAGTGACGAGATCGTAGCTGTCCGCAATCATTCGTTTAACTTCATCATCCGGAATACTGCCATCAATGATGATTGTGTTCCAATGCTCTTTATTCTGATGGTATGCCGGAATCACGGATGAGTATGTCTTTCGCCAAAAATCTCTCCACTCAGGATCTACTTTTACATTTACACGGACGGATCCATTTTTCTCATAGACAAGCATAAAAGTCTTTTTGCTACCCTTCACACGAATCAACTGCCAGTTATCATCATGAAACGGCGCGTCCTGATAGGTATCAGGGAAGGAAAGACCGTATTCTATGGTTTCCTGTCTGCTCCTCATCATTACCGTCCTTTCCATCGCTTTTTCTCAGTCTCCCCGATCTATAATTTTGCAGTACCACCTCATAATCTTTCTGTCCACTCAGCTTCCTTGAATCCAACCATCACATATCCGTCACCTACCGCCAACGGTCTCTTAAC
The DNA here is from genome assembly GCA_000687695.1 of Lachnospiraceae bacterium P6B14. Classification (GTDB taxonomy): domain Bacteria; phylum Bacillota; class Clostridia; order Lachnospirales; family Lachnospiraceae; genus Eubacterium_F. The sequence goes on from JHWZ01000001.1 coordinate 14,503, forward strand.
AAGCATACCATCCGACGCAAGCAGCTTGATCTGCTCATCTTCACCCATATTCGGAAGTTTTTTAGAGAGTTCCATCTCCCGATAGATCATCCCGCTCGTATTAAAAAATCTCTTGAGCGGCAGACCACTTGCTTGCCATAACCTCCGAAGAGTCTTTTCATCCGGATGGTCTGTTTTGATATCTTTCTTATCATATGAAATATTTCTGTCATCAAGCCACTTGAGCGCCTTCTTACAGGTTGTACATTTGTCATAGCAATATACAGTCAACATAATCATCCTCCGGAATCATTCTTACGGATTACAGTATTTATCTTATCTTGGACAAAGCCACATTTTAAAGCAGTTTTCATTGATCCCAAATTAGAACTCGAATGCGCCCATACAGGTTTTTTCCCTACTTCAAGAATATGCTCACACATTCTGTCTGACAATACCGCTGCAAGCCCTTTCCCTCTGTAATCCTCATGTGTTTCAACACCGATATCTATTTCGTCTGAACTGACGGCTGCAGAGAAGCTGACAGCACAGACTTGACTCTGATCAAGAGCAATATAGCCAAACCCTTCTTTCAGGAACTGCTCTGGTGATGCCCATGAAAATGACGGTATGATTCTGCCCTCAATCTTTGACAGATTCATCTCATCGATACGTTCTATCCGAAAATCGTTTATGTCTGTTTCACCGATAAATTTATGGGAAAGATACGAGTATTCTAACCTGGAATCCAAAAGGACTTCTTTGTCTCGAAAAAAATCCGTCACTTCATCATCTGATGTTATCAGTACCAATCGCCTTTCGTTATGATTCGAAATCATCCTTAGGTAGATATCATTCAGAAATTCGTCTGAAGGCTTTCCCGAAATATATCCGAAACCGCAATAATGCCAAAAGAAAACTGTTTCCACATCAGCATCATCATTCACGTAAATATCGCCTGATTGAATTCCCTCTGCTATGGAACATGGGTAAACATTGTTGGCAGTATTGTCCCTGGCCCATCTAATGTATTTTCCAAAAACTTTTTCAGATACTTTTCTCATCTTTTCCTCAATACCGTGAGCGCTGCGTAATGCGAAACCTCAAACTCTTTTATTATACCCCTATTATTGTAATCTGTAAAGACTCCATTACATGATGAGCTACAATCAAAAAGAGTCCCCGGACAAAATCCGAGGACTCTTCTCATTATTCAAATAATGATCTGCATTCGCCTATGCGATTCACGCTTTCTGTGCATGGCTTCCGAAGGAAGACATTTGGCTGCCTGGGCTAATGTTTCTCCTTAAATTACACTTTGTTTTTCTTTTGGATAAACTCTTTGAAATTTCTTAAGCATCTCCGGTGTCATTTCAGGTGAATCGTCATCAAAAATGATCGGTTTTTCTTTCGCTTTACGTAGAGCCTCAAGTTGAGCTTCAGAGGGTTTGTCTTTGGGATTCAGAATCATTCTAACGGTTGCCATAGTATATCGCCTCCTCCTGCTTAGTTGCAAATCTTGCAGATATAAGTCTTAGTTTTTCTCCCCTATCAGTGTATACTACAAAAAGTACCTCTCCTACCATACCTATCGTATAATATCTGTCCTCATCAACGCTGTGTACTTCATCATACATTTCAATGCGATTAGTATCATTGAAAATATAAGCTGCAGTCTCAAAATCAATACCGTGTTTTTCCCTGTTTATGGAATTCTTTTCATCATCCCATTCGACAATAAGATCATCAACCCTTATCTCCATGCCAACTGCCTCCCATATCTACCCTCATTATACACCATTTGTGTTTTTTTTCAATAGACTTAGAAAATTTTTTTTAATACCTAAAGTAACCAAATCCCGTATATGCTCCGAACAGTCAAACTTCTGACACATCATCTATGCAAGTATACTAACCCCCTCGAATTCGAGGGGGTTAGATCTCTCCTGAATCTCAAAATAGTGTGTCTATCATACCACCGTAATCAATACCTGTCAATATCACCAAGAAGCTTAGACGTCAATATATCCATATCACCAGCTAAAAATAGCCTCTGTCACACTTGCGACAGAGGCTATTTGTTCACTATTTAATACTATCTCAGGCATTCGCCTATGCGGTTCACGCCTTCTGTGCATGGCTTCCGTAGGAAGACATTTTGCTGCCTGGGCTGTTGCTAACAAACAGAGCGTATCGGTGTTAGGCACCGTCTCACCTATACTTATAACATAAAAGCGTGACCATAACAAGCAACCGGCAGTTGCTTGTCCGGGCAGCCGAAACCCCCACATTTATCTATCTCAAAAGGCAATCAACCAAATAGTCCGGCTTACCAAATGGAACATCATATGAGCCAACATTGCATATTGAATCCCATGCTTTCTATATATTCTTCCGAAAATGAGTCCAAACGCTCCGTTCATAAGGAAACATCGAAAAATCAAAAGTGGCGTAAGCCCACCGAATGACACTATTGTCGCAGGCAAATGTCCTGCAGCAAAGAGCAATGCCGATAAGATGTTAGCAAATACAAAACAGCCCACAGGGATTTCCATTTCAGTTTTTCCCCGGAAAAACAATTTCCAGCCGATTAGAACAAATAATCCCATACAGAAAAGACGCATCATCACTTCCTCGATGACACCGCCGTACAAAACCGACGCAACCCACGTTCCGATATCAAAAGATCCCGTAGCTGCATAACCGGAACCGACTTCTGGAATCCACCGTCCGAATGTCCATGCATCCAGACTGAAAACTACACCTCCGATCATAGATATGACTAAGACCGGAATCAGATTTTTTTTCTGAAACTGTATCGGACGAGCCAGACCGATCTTCTCTGAAATTATCCAGCCGAAAAATCCCAAAACAGTTGCGTAAACCACGGTCATAATGACCGACACAGCCAGCACAATCTCTTCACTGCCTGCCTTGCTTATCGCATCCTCAAGCATAGACGGATCCAATGATGAGAGAAGCAGCCTCACGCTGAAATATCCACCGATAGCTGCAACCGGGATCAGCGTCAATGCAAACAGAAATGCACGACCGGTTCTTTTATTCATAAGTTTTTTCATAGCCGATCACCTCTTTTTCCCGTCGTTAACTCGACTCTGAGGTTCATCCGGATACCTGGTCAGGACTTTTTTGTTCCACGCTTTGTGTCCACATTTTGGGCATTTCAACTTACGTGTTCGTCCCATATGAGGCGCAAAAAATACGTCAAAATAAGTCGGTTTGTATCGCTCACCACACTCCGGGCACTCATAATAACCGGCATCCTGCTCGATCCAAAGACCGTAGCACATGGCAATCATAAAACTAATCCCGCCACCGGCACCGATAATCGTTCTGCCCCACCATGGCATCTCAACAAAACAAGCTACCGCGATAGCACCAAATAATACAACAATACCGAAAAACCCAATAACCCACTCCAGTGACAATCTTTTTTTATTTGCCTCTTCTTCCAGGGCATGAAGTTGCAGCAAATTTTCCTCTGCCATTTTCTGATATGTAACCATAGTATCCAGTCGCTCCCCGGTAAGTAGCTCATTAACAGTAATATGTAACTCCTGACACAGCGGAAGCATCAGCGATGAATCAGGGAGACTCTTCCCTGTCTCCCATTTTGAGACAGCTCGATCCGTGATGCCGAGCCGCTCCGCCAGAACCGCCTGTGTCAAACCAACCTCTTTACGGCAGGTCTGAATAAATCTCCCGATTTTTTCTTGATCCATGGGGAGCACCTCCTTTCACGATCATCCTATCTCTTTTTCAAAAAATGTACACGAACCAGTGGTTGATAACAACGATTTTTCGGTTATTCTACTTATAGTTGAGTCTATATCAATGAACTCATAATACCACTGTTGCAAAAACCTGTCAACAAAGCAAAAAAGCAAAAAGAGCCCCCGGACAAAATCCGAGGACTCTTCTCATTATTCAATAATGATCTGCATTCGCCTATGCGATTCACGCTATTCATACAATCACGTATACACCACTATAGGATTATTATTTTGCAACAGTTTTATTCTTAGGCTTAAAGTTCACTTCCAAAACCATATCCAATCCATCTGCGAGTCGCTGCAAAAGCTTTATACTGGGGTTTCTGGTTCCATTCTCCAGTTTGCTTATTTCTCCCTGAGCGATGCCTGTCCTCTCCGACAACTCATGTTGAGTAAGATTTTGAGATGTTCTAGCTTGGATAATCGCCCGAATTATATTCATTTCAGGCTGAATTTCATCATAAGCCTTTGCAAACTCCGGATCTTTAAATTGCTCCTTTTTATACTCATCGAATGTCATTTGGCTCCCTCCTGACGATAGAAATCTTCTCGATATTTTTTTGTAGTATCTATTTCTGACCTAGGCGTTTTCTTAGTTTTCTTGACAAATCCATTTGTAATAATTATACGACCTTCATGATAGAAAAAGAAGCAATCTGAATATAGCGTGGCTCGTTGCGTCCCTCCCCCTCTTTCTACGCCGCCTGCCTCTCAAAGTATTCTTTATCTGTAATAAAGTATGTCCTGATATATCCATCCTGTGATAAAAATACGATCTCACCGGTGGCCTCTACAAAATAAACATGATCATTATCCTCTGCCTCAAGCTCATGAAGTGCATCGGGATTCGCTATAACAGCGTTTGCTGCAATAAGGTACTCTTCCTCAGAACCAAATCCCATCTCCAAACCATGCTTCTCAAAATGCTCGGTCAAACGATCAGGATATCTGAAAGCGTATTTGATCTCTTCCACTGGCGCTATTGTGCTGACAGATCCATCAGCGCTTACTTCTCTGGATGATTGATTGCATCCTGATAAAGCAAAAACAACAATCATCAACAAAACCACACTTACTAGTTTGACTTTATTCATTCTATTTACCCCATCAATAGTGCACTGAACTTCATGAACGATGTGATCGCATTAACAAGAGCATCCCTTAATTGTGTCCACTCTCGATTATCTGAAATCATTTTCAGGGAAATGATAAACATACCTAATCTCTCTCAAGGCCTTTCCACTGATGACATCTTCCCGATAATCATCCGTACGCGAAAAGCCATTTTTTTCATAAAACTGTCTGGCATGCATGTTCTCTTCAAGTACCCACAAAAACACATCATCATAGCCCTGTTCTTTTAATTCATATAAGACCGCCGCAATGAGCTTACTTCCAAATCCTTTTTTCATATATTCCGGAAGAAAGTAGATTGATATTATTTCCCCGGAATCCGGATAACTGTCGAACCTCGATTTGCAGAAGCTGCTTGTTCCGATGTATTTCCCGTCATCTATATAAACCATAGTATTCCATCCGGGAGTATCCAGACGATCAGCCCATCGTCCCTCCGGAATAGACTCCAAGTATTCCTGAGGGACAATCCCGGAGTATGCATATTTCCAGCTTGCTTCATATATTCTACTTATTGCTTTTCTGTCATCTGATTCTGTAATGTATCGGATTCCGCTCAATTTCTTATTTCTCCCATGACTGAATGTCGCTCTTCAATTCACTCTTAAAACTCTCTCATCCATTATAAACCACCCCAAGTAAAACCGCAACAAAAAAGATTCCTGCCGCACACACCCGCGACAGGAATTCCTTCAAATAATCATTATTTCCAGGCATCTTCAGGCTTTCAATCATTTTCCTTGAAAACCTTCATCATTTCGTTTGTCAAACTAAGACTGTTCGGTTGGAGCTCGATATCTTCTCTCCTAACCCACGCCGCATATTTCAGTTCATCCTCATCCATCTTTATTTCATTATCACCATCCGCCTCACAGAAGAATCCCACGAGGATATCCTGCGCCATGCCCCATGGTTGCGATTTGTAGTAGCGGACATTTTTTACTCTGATACCGGTTTCCTCCATCACTTCACGATGCACGGTTTCTTCAAGTGTCTCCCCAATTTCCGTAAACCCGGCGATCAGAGCACTATGCGCATAACCCCTCCTGTACTTCGTGATCAGCAAACAGTCACCCTTTATCACTCCCACGATAACCGCCGGATTGATCCTGGGATAGATAATATTTCCACATTTGGGGCATCGTAAAGCTCTTTCTTTTTCATGAAAAATAAGCCGATCGGCACATCTCCCGCAGAATCTGTTGTCAGTATACCATCTCCATAAATGATATGCGGTAAAAACGATAAATACATCTTTTTGAACAGAAGTGTCCCGTATATCTTTCAAATCATGATATGTGTACCCATCCTTATCTGTACCGGTCGTGTCCAGCGACAGAAAATATCGCCTGTCATCCAACGAAAACAGATATACTAACTGAAAATCCTTCCCCTCTGATCCACTGATAAATGAAAGTCTTCCGGCATCCTCACAAGCCAAAATCCTTCCATCGACATCAAATTCTAAAACAATATCACCATCTTTGATCTCTGCCGAAAGAAACGCGTTGTCTAATCTACTCGGAAAAATATCCTGTATCATGCCTGAACCTGACCTTTCCGATATCTCCCGAAGAAGATACCATCATCAACATACTTAGATGTTTCCGACACCCACATGGGGAACTCTCCTTTTTCCAGTATGGTCTGTCCATTGAGCATTCCCGTGTGAAAAGAGATATGACGAAACTGTCTCAGGATAAGCTCCATTCTTGTATATCGACACCCATCAGGGTTCTCATAGAGCATTTTATCGGTAAGTGTATCAAGATAATTGTAAGTTTTTTTCTCTACTTGATTCAGGTATTCCAAAAGCTGCTCATCCGTCAGAACAGCTTCACAAGGCTTCTCCGGATTATCCATGCCTTCAACATGAAACGACGGTTCCTCATAATCATTTGGATTGATAAACCATTTGTCTGCAGAATGAACTGCATGATACACCCAGCGCCAACATGGAGCCCCATAACACATTGCATCTCTATCATAGGTTTGTATGGATGTCCTTATGTTCAAGAAATTCGGTTCTACTACTTCTCTGATAATCCTACATAGTTCATTTGCCATGGCTACCATTCCTCCTTTTTCCTCGTCAAAACCATACATTCTGCAGAAGCATTAAAGCCCAAGCTCTCATATAGCGGCCTTCCCAATTCGGTCGAATCAAGGCTGATCTCTGTAGCCCCTGCCTTCCACGATTCCTCAATTAGCATTTGGACCATACGACGCGCTATACCCTGACGTCGATATTCACTTCTTGTGTAAACATTCATCAGATGTGCTCGTTTTCCTGTGATGTGATCGAACGTTGGCATCATCCTAATAAAACTTATTGACGCACAACCAATAAAATCATTACCATCCAGTGCAAGAATTGTTAAATGGTCTCCATTAAGAAAATAATCACGACTCTCATTTATCATCTCTCCAGAAAAATCATAATCATCCGATAAATCGTTCACCACTCTAAGCATCTCGAGGCGGCTGCTCATCAAAATATCTATGTCTTCTTTTGTAGCAATTCTTATGTCATACATCACTTTTTCTCCTTACAGACTCACTAGGCTACATTATAATACATCCGAGTTTTTTTCGCAAGAAAAAGACTCCTGCCGCACACCCGCGACAGGAATCTCTTCAAAATAATCTTTATTCAGCTATGCAATGATTTATAAACACATCTCATATCCCAGCTTCATCGGTAGATTGTCCCAAAGATTTTCCCTGGAATCATAAGACTGAAGTGTCTTAACAACCTCTATGTCCGGATCAGCAAATATGACAAACGAATCCACTTCTCCTTTTTCCGGACGTATTGGAAACGCAAGTTGCTCAGAATCTATCGAAAACTGCGCATTAACACCAGGTTTATTACCTCTAGCATCAAGTCTTATCCATTTCCCATATTTCCTTAAGAATACTCCGTTCAGTCCGTGATAGATCAACACCAGCGCTGTTTCATCATCCAAAATCAACTTCTGATAACAGAAACCGGTGGGAATAGATTTACTGCGAAGAATCGCCGCCAGCAGATGAGACTTCGCAAAACATATACCATGACCGGCACTGAGAACCTCCGAGGCCGAGCAACTGACGGAATCCGCACTTATATCTGCTGAATGAGAAATCTTATCCCTGACATATTCGTATGCTTTCCTGATAAAATCTGTTTCAGTTTCCGACTCGCTATAAATCCGATCTGCTAATTCACTGACTTCCGTATTATCAAAATTGACAATCGGATCACACTTTAAATAATCATTTATGTCTTCGGAGAACAATCTAAGCTCTCTCTTTTTCTCCATTACATCAAAGCACAGGAAATCTTCATGATTTGCTTCTCGTATATCCACCATTCTTCCCTCCACATAGAGTTTTTCAGATTATAACATATTAAGCCAGATCTTGCAATTGCCCACGCTACTTCAAACACACCTGCCAAAACCAATAAAATCCACTGCATATCAGTACCCTCCCATGGGCGCTTTTTGCAGTGTCAATAATATCATCCCGGGCTCAGACCTGAAGCTGTGCGATATACTGTGTATCCTTCTTTATTTTTCTCTCAAAATAAGTTGCAAAGGCTGCTAGAGCAACAAAGATACCGACCTTTGTTATCAGTGCAGGAACGGGCAAATCAATGCCTGCAAGCAGCTGGAAAAACGTTTGCATAGGCAGAATAATTCCAAGATATTTGCCCACTTTGAGTATCATGCGCAGCAGAACATACCCGATATAGTTTTCAAGGCTCGGCTGTCTGCGTGCCTTTACAAAAGCTATTGCCGACAGCGGTAGCACGAGTGCAAGGATAGCCAGGTCTGTCCCGATAAAAAGCGGTGCTTTGAAAAACGAATCGTGCTTGTATATCCCATATCCCCACATCTTTACAGTATCACCTCTTGGATTATAGGCTCCAAACTGCTGAAGTCCACAAAATCAACCTGTTTGTCATAAGTCTCGATCATTGCTTGTATTTCTGCATTTTTTTCCTCTTCCGGCATGCTTTTTATCTTTTTATATAGCATTGACATCATAGTTTTATGCTTGAAACCAAGTATGGAATAATCAATCCCACCTCTCAAATGATAAATATAGGCTTTTTCAAACACTTCTTTTGAAAGCTGAGTCCGCATCCTATCCTTGATATGCTCGGTGTTTTCCGTGTTCATTGGATCAGCAAGCCCTACCGTGACAATGAATACTCTTTTATCTGAAATACTTCCTAGCTTCTTCATAGTTTTTTTCATACCGCATACGCCACCGGCATACAGACCGCCCATATAAATAATAGTATCAAAGGAGTTGATGTCCCGGATATCTTCATATGGTTTTGCATCAATCCCGGTTTTTTTAGACAGTTCCTCAGCGTATTTCTTTGTTGTCCCATAACAAGATCCATAAACTATTATTCCATTATTCATTATCAACACCTCCCATCAGATTCTTCTCGATATGCGTGATGGTCTGTATCGTCGTCCAAATATCGTCCTCCCGGATTCCTGCAAACATTTTTTTCATTATTCCTTTACTCATCTCGTCGTTTTTCTCACAAAAATCTCTGCAAACATCCGTAAGAATAATTCGCTGTTTTCTCCTATCAGATTCATCCGACTGAAATCGGATAAAACCCTTTTTTTCGAGTTTCAACAATATCTGCTTTACATTTTGATGAGAACTGCCAAGGATATCTGAAAGATCCTTCAATGTGGGTGGCTCCTTGCAAAATGTGACGCAGATAATAGCAAAAAACTGCTTCCAACTTACTTCCTTCATGGTATTGTCCGCCTTCGCCTGAAAACGGTTATCAAATGCACTCAAAAGCCCGATCAGATAGTATTCCGGTGGAGTATCAGAAAAATCAACCATCCCTCTCTTTGTCACTTCTTCAATGTTCATACGGCTCTCCTTTCTTATTGGTAATATATTACATAAATAAAGATAACATATTACCTATCATTTGTCAAGACATTATAAAAAAAAAGATTCCTGCCGCACATCCGCGACAGAAATCTCTTTCATTTATCCCCATAATCATACCTTTCCATCATCTCCCGATTTCTATACTCGTGTTTCTCATAATATCCAATCAGTTCTCCCGTATCGTCCCGAAGTGCTACCATGTACACATCTTTATTTTGTTTCTCATTATAAAAGGTATAGATGATGTTATTCTCAACAGATTCCTTAAACCATTCGACAACCTTTTCGATAGCTTCTCTGGACTTCTCATTATGGCAATCCATAAGTCTTTTTCCAACAAGATCAGCCCCACCCCACTTTTCGTAGTTCTTCTCAGCCACCGGATTCATATAGACTATTACATGATTTAGATCACATATTACGACCGGAGCCCGATCCTGATCAATAACGCTTTTAAAAAATGCATTCATGAACCTATCCTCCCATTTGTCTCACATTATACATAAAATACTTCGGACATATTTCCCGGATATGCGTTACCACATCATGTTGTGAAATCATATATCATTCGAAAACCGCGTAATTCCGGGTTGTTATTCTGTCTTCATCCAGTCTTCCTTAGTCATCAGACTTACATGCCCTGTCCGCTTCTCGTGCATCAATGGTACATCCACATCCTCTGACCGCCATTGATACTTGAATCCGCATTTCTCCTGGACTCGTTTCGACTTGTTATTGCCTTCATAATATCCAGTCCATACCTTCTGCATACCTAAGTCCTCAAAAGCATGGCGCAGCATTTCCTTCACAGCTTCCGGCATAATTTCCTGACCCCAGAACGGCTTTCCGAGCCAGTAACCCATCTCGCATTCATCATCCCGATCAGTCATATCGGTATAACCATTTAGCTTCAGTTCAATTGCTCCGATAGCCCTGCCGTCCTCTTTCAGACAAACAGCATAGGCCTCTTTGCCGTTAAAGACATTCTTTATCACATCCCGGCTCTCTTCAATACTCTGATGAGCAGGCCATCCGGCAATCGGACCCACATCGGGATCACTGGCATATTTATATAAATCCTCTGCATCACTTTCATTCCAACGTCGCAGGATTAGGCGTTCTGTTTCAAGCGATTTTTCTATGAACACTTCCATATCCGTACATTTCCAGGTTCCTATCGGCATCTCGCATTCTCTCGTAGCATACGCCGTAAACCCTACTGCCTCATAACAATGCCTTGCTCTCTCATTATTCTCAAATACACCCAGATCAATTCTTGTGGCATTCAGATTTTCCTTTACATATCCTATTCCAAGCCTGAGCAGTTCTTTTCCGTACCCTTTTCCCCTTATTGCGGGACCCACTATTACAAAGCCAAACCGAACAGAACTGTCATCGTCAACTCGCGGATACCGTATGATGAAATGCCCTAAAACATCGCCATTATCATCTACTGCCGTTAGTGGATAGAAACGCCTCGTTTCAAGCTGAGGGGTATAGTTTTCATTTATGTCATTTCCCGAAAGAGGATACTTATTAAACCTATCAGCAGACCATTTGTATAATTCTTCCTCTGATTGGAGCCACTCGGCTATAATCTGCGCATCTTCCTTTTTGAAATCTCTCAATATCATCAGCAATTTACCTGTCCTATATCATTCTTGTATTTTTCAAGCAGATCATGCGAATATTCTTTTTTCATATCCGACTCTCTGACTATCTTCCATAACGCCGCTGCCGCTTTTAGCCTCTCCGGAAATGCCTTTGTTGCTTCATCCTCGCAGAAGTCTTTTACAAACTTATTCCACTGAAGAGCAGATTTATCGTAAGTAGCATAGGTCTTTTTCCCATAATAGATATCCAACAAATCTCCAAGTGTAAAACTCTCGTCACCACATTCCTTGACAGCCTTCACCGAAGCAACCATATCCACATTAAACTTGAATTTTTCCTCACCGGTATGTTGCCTGAAAAACTCCCGGAATCTGTTCCCGAATGTGAATCCGCATTCAATCAATCCGGTACTCAAAGTGAGTTCAGTGGCGGTTTTCTTCTGTATCCTTTCTCGTTTCTTTTTTTGGGGTAGAATCTTCTCACCTGAAAAATAGGCTTCAATCACCTTATTCAGTTCTATTTTTGTACCATCAGACTTAAGACCATGAGCCTTACAGATCTTGATCAATTCGTCCCTGTACCAATAATACTTGCTGAACTCAGCATAGTCCTTGATACTGTCAAATTCAGGTCTCTGCATTTTATTATTCCGTCCTACTTCTTTTCTTTATGCGCTGTAATAATCGTATAACTGCTGGCGTTCACCGTAATCACACAGCCATCACAGAATCACCCATCTATTATAAATCATCCTACGAAAAATCGCAACAAAAAAGATTCCTGCCACACATCCGCGACAGGAATCTCTTCAAACAATCATTATTAAGAAAGAATACCATCTCCTCCGGAACCGAAATACTGACATTCTGTAAGCTCATACTGAACCCGCCTCAGGATTATCTTATATCAGAGATAGTCTCTGTATAATCTGTTCATCTATCCTGCGCACAACACTATTGGTATAAGCATCAAAATACTTAAGCCAAAATCCGCTTCCTGACGGATTGATGCTTTCAAAATCCACGCCAAGTCTGGTATATCCCTCGGTTTCCAAGGTATTGATAGCGTAATTCAACAGGTTCTGGTATACTCCCCTGCCCCTATGCTCCGGTAAACAATATGCCCCAGTAATATGACGATAAAGATTCCCGGATGCAATGAAAGTTTCACCCTCATCTGACACTTCCATATAGGCGCATAGTTCTCCGTCTATCTTCGCCGCAAAGTAACGCAACTTTTCCTTTTCCGAAGAATCCAAAAACTCTTCCTGTGTATTTGGTTTTCGATTCACAAAAAACGGGCTGGAGCAGTAATGCTCATTAAGCGCCAACTGCAACGGATAAACAGATGCATAATCTTCCTTTGGAAGTTCCAAAAACTCATATCCGCTGCAGGAGGCGCAATCGATTGTTTCCATAGGCCGGATGGCATCTACGCACCTCATACCAAATCCATAACGAAAAAGCTGCTGCTTTGCTTCCTCATCATGTTCATATAAACAAATGGCATGTGACACTGCTCCGGCTTTTACCCACTTTTTTGCAGCCGCCTGATACAATGCTGCATAAATCCTGCCGTGATTCTCCTTAACTGCACCATTCGCACCCATAGGTGAAAAAACTCCTCTCGCATCAGTGGAACGAAAAGCATTTTCAAATGGTTCCACGTCACAAAGAAATCCAACCATTTTTCCGTCCTCAAATGCTGCAACCCCAAAACCATTTTCGGATAAATAATTCAGTAACGGAATACTTGATATTTCCGGAAGCTCCTGTGTAAACTTTCTCTCATAATTATATGCGTAAAGGGCAATTTCCACTGCTTCCTCTGTATGTTTCGGTTCAAAGTCTCGAATTATCATTTTTACTTCCTCCAATCTCGCGCTAACGACTATTAGCATCATTATAGCAAGCGTTCGTTAGCTTGTCAAGGTACTATTTCCGCCTAGGTCTTGGCATACTGTACCAAAACCTCCAAAGTTTCGTCGAAGACGAAGTTACCTTTCCAAAAAAGATTCCTGCCGCACTCCCGCGACAGGAATCTCACTAAATAATCATTATTGCTTCAGGCAATCATTAGTCAGGACGACGTCAGGAACTCCGGCGAGCATGTTCTGCCCACGCACGGACGCGTGGGCTGCGATGCCGGATTCCTTGATTACCCCTTTTGGCTGATTGCCGCCTGGGCGGCCGCCAGCAAACATGGGTATCGGGAACAGCTATTTCCTCTCATCTTTTTCTATACATGACAAGTTCCGGATTTTCCCCTTCCGGGCCATATGTAGAAACCAATATAAACTCTGCATTTGCAAGCACACCGAAGCATCTGTCTCCACCGAACTCGGATTCAAGCTGATTCCCAAGATAGGTTGTCTGATCATCCAAAAACCTTATGTTCATGTCATTGGGAAGTCGATATGCGAGATTTACATACTTTCCAACAAGAGCATTCAACTTCTCAACCTTTGGCATGCCTTCAATATGCAGATCATTAATCTCATCAACAAGCTTCTTTTTGAACTTTTCGAACTCTCCATCATCGCTGAGTTCTTCATACCTCTTCCAGTAATCAAGCTTCGGAAGTGTATCCTTCATATAAGCTCGCGCCTGCTCTTCGGAAAACTCATCATTCACCATGTGTTCCACACATACATCGATCAGCTCGTCCATGTTGCTGTAGGTATATGTACCATCTGCGTAACACCATTTACAATAGGCCTCGTTCGGTGTACCATCCTTCTCTCTGCTGATGAGGTCGTCTTCCAATGGCATCCCGCAACACTGACAAATACTCTGCCTCGGCGCTCCTAAAAGTGTATTGATCGACACATCAAAAACATCCGAAAGAAGTTTAAGAGTGTCCGTATTGGGCACTGTCTCCCCATTTTCCCATCGAGATACAGCCTGTCTTGTCACAAAGACTTTTTCAGCCAATTCTTCCTGCGAGTAACCACTTTTTGTTCTGAGTTCAACTATAACATCTTTCGTATCCATTTGAATCCTCCCTTCACTTATATTTATATCAGAACAAAGTGTGTTTGACAAGCAACCGGCAGTTGCTATCTTTCAGCACAAAGTCGGCATAAACTTGACAAACAGATATAACCCACATCTCCAGCATGGAAATCCACAACACGGCACATCCCTGTCATAAGTCTGATTTGACTCACTTAATTGCCCAGAATCCCGCTTGCAGATAAGATGTCCACAGCATATCAACAGAGCGGAAGCCACAATCTCTAAGTAGGTTGATGTGTTCCTCAATCGTAATCGGAAGTGTCTCCATCTGCCTAACAAACCGAAATCTGTCTACTGCTTAGTCAGTATCGCTATCATGCATGGCATCCGGCCGTCAACAATCTCATATTCAACATCTGTGAATCCCGAATCATCAAAAAATGCTTTGTATGATTCCGTATCAAACTGTCTCTCGAAGCTTGCACCCATTTTTTCAAGTACTTTAACCGCTTTTTCACTGGAATGCTTAGAACTATTGACATAAGTCGGGATGATCACCTTTCCTCCCGGCTTACAAACCCGGAGGAGTTCTTTCACTGCACCCACTGGATCCGGCAGAAGATGGATGACATTTCCAGCGATCACTTTATCAAACCGATTATCCGGCGACCGCAGATTCATGATGTCAGCCTTCCGAAAAACAATGTTTGAAAACTTCCTGCATTTTCTTTTATTCTTCCTAAGCATACCGACAGCCATATCCGTTGCATATATCCGTCTGCATACCTTGGCAACCGGAATCGTAATCGCTCCTGTGCCGCAAGCACATTCCAGGACCATATCATTCTCATCGATCTCTACTGCAACCCGTTCACCGGTGTTTCTGTAAACCTTCGCATTATAAACGGTTTCAAACAGATCATAAGCCGGTGCTACTTTGTCCCAAAACATATTATTATCTCCTTCTCCATGGAACACATCGATTTACGTGTTTCAGATACTCTTCTTATTCCTGACCATACAACTCTTCTATTGAACCTTTTTCGCGATCTTTTTTGCAATGTCAGAGGCATATCCGTAGCATTGGGAATCGAGTTGAAACTCTACTCCAAGTAATTTGGGATTACCCAGAACGGTTATGCTCTGAAATGAATAATCTCCGTGTGTATACAATGAATCAAATACGACCTTCACATAAACACCTTCTTTTTTCATCGATTCAATTCGATCATTCAAGTTTTTTTCCGTATAAGCAAGGTCTATCGCTCCATTTGAAAAGTTTTCGTCATCAAGAGCCTCAAAAATCATATCCGCAATTTCTCCATCAGCAAACGAATCTGTTACATCCTTTCCGTACGCAACAACCTGTTTTTCCTTAAACTGAATGCTTTCTGCTTCCTTACTGACACTATTTCCGCATCCACACATCAAAAGTACCGATATCAATAAACAAGATAATACTCGCAAAAAAGGTCTCATTCTTCCCTGATTACTCTTTTGAAACATCCGTTCCCCTCCTCAAACCGAAGTTTATCTGAACAATAATATCAATGAACCCATAATACCACCATTGCAAAAGCCTGTCAATAAATCAAAAGGAGCCCCGCCAAAGCAGGACTCCTTAATTGTTTTAATATTACGCTTTTAATAGGTTCCACTTAAGTAGGTAGGACACACCTTTAATTATATTATACATATCCCTAAAACTGCAACGCACACATCCAAAAGCAAATAGCTGTAACAAGTGAAAGTGGCGTCATCACATACCTTTCCTTCTTACTCTTAGAAAACAGATTTGCAAAACAGTTAATCGAAAGATATGCCGCTAATACAATTCCAATTATTTTTGTTATCTTGTGACTGAATAAAAGCGGAATGAATCCTCCAAGTTGTAATAGAATTATCACAAATAATAACTGCAATAAAAGCTGGGTTGCAAGTATTGCTTTGAGTTTTCTGGGATACACCTTGTACCTTCCTCCCAGAGTAAACTCTCCAAGTGGTGCCCCAAGTATAATTGCTACACTTAGAATGATCACTACAGCCAGTAAAACCGTTCCAATAATTGCTAACATACATAATCTCCCTTGCAAAACGAGGATATCGCATACCCCGTTTCAGTTTTCTTTATTTCACGAAAAACCATCCAACAGACCCTCCACTCTTCTATCAATGAACCCATAATACCACCATTGCCAAAACCTGTCAACAACACAAAAAGATTCCTGCCGCACCCTCGCGACAGGAATCTCACTAAATAATCATTATTGCTTCAGGCAATCATTGATTTTCACGCATTACTTGTCATTTTTTTGAAAATGCGCTATAATATGTCCTTGGAGACGATGAACAGGTTAAAACATGGAAGGTATAAAAATGTCTGATTACATCATATACGGCTTATGCCCGGCGGGCGAGGCTGCTCTTCATGAGTGCAGGAAAAGGGGATGGAACGTGTCCTGCATCTGTGAAGACAGCGACATCAGACGGAAGCATTACGATGGCCCGCTTCCCATATACTCGCTTAAAGAACTCCGTGAAAACAATATAATCGGGACTTTTGTAATAGCCATCGGGAACTGCGGCCAGATCATAAACAAACTCAACGATGAAGAGAAATACATTCTTCTGTATGAGATTTTAGATAAGAGCGAAGACGGAGTAGACTACCGGACAAAGCTTCCTCATATGGCAAGACGAGATGTCGATGCCTGCATCGCTGAGCACTCGGCATATCTGCATCCGGAAAAAATGATCTTAAAAGATGTTGACCTGGAGATCACCGAACGTTGCTCCATGAGATGTAAAGACTGCAGCAACCTTATGCAGTACTATGAAAAGCCAAAGAATTACGATCCTGACGATCTGATCAAATGGGTAAAAGCACTGTTGACGGTTTATGATGAGATTTTTGAGCTGAGACTGATCGGCGGAGAGCCGTTTATGTACCCGGACATGGAGAAGGTTCTTTCTGCTCTGATCGATATAGACAGAATTCGTGTCATCACTTTTTACACAAATGGAACGATCGTGCCATCAGATATGCTTTTAGATATGATGACCACGCCCAAAGTTGGATTTTGTATTACTGACTATGGAAAGCTTTCAAAAAACCTTGATCGTTTGATAGAAAAGCTGGATGAGAAAAAAATCATCTATGATGTTCATGACAGCGGGTTGTGGACCCGGTGCTCCATTATTAAAAAAATGGATCGCACGCAGGCAGAACTAAAAAACTTATTTGAAGATTGCTGTGCAAAGAATCTGTATACCATACTGAACGGCAGACTGTACCGTTGTCCGTTTATGGCCAATGCCATGAATCTGAATGCGATTCCTGATATCGTGGAGGACTACGTGGATATCCTTTCTCTTGAAGGCAAAAAAGATTCACGTGATGAAGTCAGCAGATTCATGGATAAAACATGTTGGCCAAGCTGTGACTACTGCCAGGGGAGGCTGTTTGACGCAGGAGAAATCGAACCTGCAATCCAAGCCTCGGCCCCCGTTCCATACGAAAAACATGATCCGAAAGCGTAGGTGAATAAATGGAAATATCTGTTATCGTCCCTGTATATAACGGAGAAAAATATATTGACAGATTTTTCGGATTTCTGAACAGTCAGCACCATGATTCTTTTGAAGTTATTTTTATCAATGATGGTTCTACTGACGGATCGGGAGATCTCCTGCAAAAGCTCACAACTACGCCAACAAACTTCCCCATAAGGGTTTTTCATCAGAAGAATTCCGGTCAGGGCTCTGCCAGAAATAAAGGAATTAAAACAGCCAAGGGAAAGTATATTTACTTCGCAGATATAGATGATGAGATAAGCGAGCATACTCTCGAACATCTGTCAGCTTGCGAAGGTGGATCGGACTACGATTTCATTGTCGGAAACACTTCCTGGATCGACGGCTACGGAACAGAGTTTCTTTTAATGGATCCGGAATCAAAAGATGACGTCATCACCGGTAGTGACAGCGTTACGGAAATGCTTGCGGATTATGCCGCTGACCCCAAAGACTACAGATGGTTTTGGACAGTATGGAATAAACTTTACAAAAGATCATTGATAATAGAGCATAACCTTTTTTTCGATGAAACCATGCGTTCATTGGAAGACGTTCCATACGTAATCCGCTATTTATCACACTGTCAAACGGTATACCTTACCAAAAAAGTACTGTATCGCTACTTCCACTGCGGGCAGGAAAACTACGCGAGCAGCTGGCAAACAAAGCAACCGTTGGTATGGAAAAAACAAACGGGGGCATTTGCAGATGTTTTAGCAGGACGCGGATATGATGACATACTGACGTATAACTACTGTGAATACGCCATATGGGCGATGTTCAGATTGTGCCTGATGGCAGAAAGTCTTGATGAAGGATTTGATGAGCTTGAATCTGCGATAGAAACAATCGTATCCGATCAGACCTTACAGGAAAATATACATAAATACAGACAGAAACATGATGATAATGATCCCACTATACCGAATCTGATAAAGAAACACGATACTAAGGGGATCATAAATGCTTTTCATGCTCAGATTAATAAGAGGCGAAATAAAGCTAATTGATACGGGAGGAGCCAAGGCGAATGCAGTCTGTTTTCAACAAGGACGAAATCGAAAAAGAATGTGAAGAGTTCTTCAAAATGTATAACGTGACAAAAGGACGGACCAAAGATATGTGTCACGCAAAGAGGATTCACACTCGCGAAGTTGCAAAGAACTGTTATATATTTGCAGAAGGCGAGGGACTCGATGAGTACGACAGGGACATGGCCTGGGTGATCGGTGAGCTTCATGATTTTGCCCGTTTCGGACAGATTGTAAATTCGCAGAATTTTTTCAATGCCAAAGAGTTTGACCATGCTAAACTCGGATCCAGAATCCTGTTTACTCACGGCATGATCGAGGACATTATCAAAAACTATGATGAGGTCTGCGAGACCGACCGACTTGTTTTGGAAAAGGCTGTATACCATCACAGCGACTTCAAACTCCCTGATGATCTGACTGACAGAGAACGATATTTTTGCGACTTGATCAGGCAGGCTGACAGGACCGATATTTTTAGATTAAATGCCGAAAGCGGCTGGGAGACCGTATATGGTCACACCGGAGAGGAAATCCTCGCGACTGATATTTCCGATGCGGTATACGAGTGCTTTTTAAGACAGGAAATGGTGGAGTACTCAAATCTGTCTACGCTTGCTGATTATCACATGGCAGGCCTTGCTTTGTGCTTCGGGCTGACACTGCCGGCGGCAAAGAAACGTGCCATAGAGCAGGGTTACTTACAACAGTTGATGGACATAAGCTTTTCTGATCCTGCAGTTGATGAAAAGTATAAAATAGCAAAAGCTAAGATGGAAGATTTTTTGAATATCTGATCAGAGGTGTAACTATGTCGGAATTTGAAATGTTTGACCGAAATAAACTTGATATAAAACCGCTTTCGGAGCGTGTTCATGATATTGATATTTCGGAGAATATTCCTGTGAATCCAAAACACAAATGTGAGTGTGATAAACAATCCGGGGATTATGATGAACTTGCCCGCGATATCATAAACGCAAAAAACTCGGGTTCTACCGTACTTATGATGTACGGAGCCCATGTGATCAGAAAAGGCTGTTCTCTTTATATGATAGAACTGATGCGAAGAGGACTTATAACCCACTTTGCAACAAACGGAGCAGGTTCCATCCACGACTTTGAGTTCGCTCTGATCGGGCAAACCTGTGAAAGTGTAGCTAAGTATATTTCAGAAGGACAGTTTGGTCTTTGGAAAGAAACAGGCTACCTTAACGATGCGATAAACGCCGGCGACAAAGAGGGACTCGGGTTCGGCGAAGCTGTGGGAAAATATATCTGGGAAAATGATTTTCCAAATAAAGAACAAAGTGTTTTGGCTATGGGCTATCATCTGCATGTACCCTGTACCGTTCATGTCGGCATCGGAAATGACATAGTAAACGAACATCCGAATTATGATCCTGCTGCAGCAGGCAGCACAAGCTATAAAGATTTTCTGATTTATACAAAGAGTATTGAAAAGTTGGAACACGGAGTATTCCTTAACTTCGGTTCCGCAGTGACCGGACCTGAGGTTTATCTGAAAGCTCTTGCCATGGCAAGGAATGTTGCAAAACAGGAAGGTCGGGAAATATATGATATTACAACGGCTGTGTTTGACTTACAACCAATCAAAGAAGATACCGGCATCGAGCCGGATAAGACAAACCCATACTACTATTTCAGACCATGGAAAACAATCCTGTTAAGAACCGTCGCAGATGGAGGAAAGAGTTTTTATTTCTGCGGAGATCATAAAGATACAGTAAAGACACTCGGAGACATACTTATAACAATGGACGAGGTATGATATGGCAGAAAACAAGGTAATAAGCGCTGAAGGTTTTCCGGCAATAAGAGATGAAATAAAAAAGAAAAACAAAAAGATCGTGATGTGTCACGGTGTTTTTGATCTGCTTCATTACGGACATATCGAACATCTGAGGGAAGCAAAATCATTCGGTGATGTCCTGGTAGTATCTGTCACATCAGAACCATATGTGAATAAAGGTCCCGACAGACCATATTATAATGACGCTCAAAGAACATCATTTCTTGCGAGCATAGAGTTCGTAGACTATGTCATGCTTTCCAACGAGCAGACAGCCCTTGCCAATATAAATGCCGTACAACCTGATATATTTGTCAAAGGTCAGGAGTTTAAAAGCGGCACAGACGGTGTGACCGGACAGATCTCTGCTGAAATTGAGCTCGTCGAAAAGCTGGGCGGAACCATCAGATACACACAGGGAATTGTCTATTCATCAAGTAAGCTTTTGAACAATTATTTCAGCGCTCTTCCGGATGGGGTTTTGGAGTATTCTCAGAAGCTACTGGACAAATACGGCAAAAACGTATTCGATCGTATTACTGATTATGTTGACAAATTCGAGGATCTGAAGATTCTCGTTATAGGTGATATTATCATTGATGAATACATCTTTTGCAAGCCACAGGGGCTGACAAGAAAGGACTCTACTCTCTCAACCAGATTTCAATCCGTTGAGCAATACCCGGGTGGATCTCTGGCTCTGACAAGACATATGGCAGAGCTGTGTCCGAATGTAGAACTGCTTTCTATGATGGGGTCAGAAGACGATCTTTACGATTTGATCGAAAGCAAGATGCCAAATAGTGTTAATCTTCACATGCTTAGGGATAATGGCTTTGTTACGCCTGTGAAAAGAAGATATTTGAAGAAGCACCCACAGAGAAACGAATACGATAAACTCTTTTCGGTAAACTATCTGAATGATAAAGATGCCATAAAGAGAATCCGTTATGAGGAGTTTCATAAATCATTGCATGAGCTCGTTCCACAATTTGACTTGGTAGCAGTATGTGATTACGGTCATGGATTGATCGACAATGAAAGCATAGAAATAATACAGAATAACAGCAGATTTCTTTCTCTGAACTGCCAGACAAACTCGTCAAACTATGGTAAAAATCTGATAACCAAATACACAAAAGCAGACTCATTTGCATTAGACGAGGTGGAGATGCAACTTGCTTTTCCGCATCACGGCGACAACAGAGAAGATCTTTTGACGTTCCTTCGCGAGCAGCTTGGTGCATCTACGGGGTACCTTACAATCGGAGCTGCAGGGGCGATAAGCGAAGATAAAGAGGGGAATAAAGTCAGCGTCCCCGCTCTGACCCTCAATGTGACAGATACGATCGGAGCAGGCGATGCTTTCTTCTCGATTTCTTCATTGTGTGCATCTACAAAAGTTCCAATCGACATCTCAACGCTTTTGTCCAACGCATCCGCGTCAATCAAAGCTTGCAATATCGGAAATAAAAACAGTGTAAAGAAGAAGGATCTGTTAAAGTCCATAAAAACCATATTAAATGTATAGTCTTCGGGTTAATGAACGGGATAACCGGTTAATTCTCCGCAAAGTATATGCATCATCACATGGTTAAGAATAAGATGTATATCTTCAGTTATCTGCATATTGTCAAGAGGAACATGCAGTGAAATATCAGATAGTTTTTTCAGTTCACCCCCGTCATATCCGGTCATCCCTATGATCCTACATCCAATACTCTTTGCGTATCTGACTGCTCTTAACACATTCTCTGATTTTCCGCTTCCGGATATGGCCACTATAACATCATCTTTATTCAATTTGTTTTCCAACTGCTGTTCAAATACTCTTTCATACCCATTATCATTGGCTATCGCCATGATAGTTGCCATGTTGGCGTTTATGCAATGAAAGCGGTATTTCTTATCAAGCTTTTCTGAGACTCCTTTGTTAAAATCATTTTCCATGTGAGAAGCCGTGGACGCACTTCCGCCGTTCCCAAATACATACACCTCACTGCCCCGCTCTCTTGTCTGTTCAAGTAGGTTCATCGCATCGTTTATGGCATTTTGATCAAGACCTTTGATTATACTGATCTCGGTTTCAAGATAGTTTTTTATCTGTTCTGAAAAATCTGTCATTCATTTACCTCATAATTCTTTATTATGCCATTCAAAACATCATTTACTGCATCACTAAACTGATATTCATCGGTAATGAGTATTCCTCTCATATGCGCATTGTGTGCAGTAATAATATCTCTTACATCATCACCTATCAGAACACACTTTGAAAGATCGATCGCATATTTAATCTGTGCTTCAAAAAGCATGCCGGGTTTTGGTTTACGACATTCACATCCGTCATCCGGTCCATGCGGACAAAAGAAAACATCATCTATATGAGCATCTATATCACTCAAATCGGACATCATTTTTTTCTGAACATCATAAAAGTCGTCCTCTGTCATGAGGCCCTTGGCTATCCCGGCCTGGTTGGTAATCATGATGATAAAAAATCCCGCATCATTCAGCTTTTTTATGGCTTCTTTAGCACCGGGCAACCATATAAACTCAACCGGATCACATACATATTCTCCTTTGGGCGGTCTTACGTTCGTAACTCCGTCACGGTCAATAAATATGTATTTGCGATCAGGTATACTATGTGTGATCAAGTCTGTCATATAAAACATTCCTATCGTAATATCAGATTGTTATGGTAAGTACATTTAATCCAAGAATATTCTGATATTCGATTCTATCAGTAATCTTGTAAATCATACGGATTCCTATATTCTTAGCCGCATCCTCGAGCGTTACCATATTTGCTCGTTCATTCGGATTGAAAGGAATACAGTCGTCCTTGATCCTAAGGATGATATCATCATTCTTATGTACCACACGTACATCTATAGAGTGTTTCTTTTTATCCATATTAAATCCGTGTGCTACTACATTTCCTGCCATCTCTTCCAAAAACAGACCGGCCAGATTTGCACGTCTTTTGTCTATCCCCTTGTCCAAACAAAACTTCGTTACCGACTTTGATATAGTAACGACTTCCTCCGTACTCCGAACAGTCAGATCCATACGCTCATCTTCCGGCACACCGAAGGATTCATCTATGACCATCATATCTTCCACGTTTTTGGGGAAGCGTTTATTTTTGAAAATAGGATACACAAGCATGATGATGATCGTGACCACAACACCGTTTAGCACATTTGCTATGTATACACTGTTCATACCGATCTGTCCGATAAGTAACGCGGTGAACCCCGCCACGCAGATGACACCATCAAGTGCAGCCAATATATTTACATAAAGCTGCTTTCCGGACGCCTGTCCGTAACAACTGAAATGCGCGTAGATCGTTCCAAACGGAAGGCTGAGTGCCAAAAGACGAAATCCCCAAACCGTCATCATAAATACAGGCTGAGATCTGTCTGTATAATACAGCATGGTCAGCGGTTCTGCACATATCACTACCGCAAGAGATATAATACACATGATGGGAAGAAATCTTCTAAACAGGTTTCTTGTAACATCAACCAGAGTTTGCCTGTCTTCCTCACCGATACTGATGCTGATCATCAACCTTGATACGGCTGTCATGGCCGTCGGCATAGCCCATCCGATGCGAAGAAGCGTATCCGATGCAGCGAACGCCGATATTCCTACCGAACCTACAAAAGCTAAAACAAGTGAATTTACTATGAAACCACGTATAGTCTGATATGCGTTACTGGCAGCTCCGGGGAGGCCGATCTTAACGATGGATATGCTGTCCTTCCATGATTTGAAGCCTTTAAAAAACCTCAGCGTGGTGTTTTTAGTAAAGAAATACTGCGCCTGGATGATCATAAACACCCACGACCCGATCGAAGACGCCAACGCCAGACCAAAGGCGCCCATCTTAAGTCTGATGATAAAAACGTAATTCAGACCAACGTTTACTATTATATAAGCGATACTGGCTATAGTTGTTCTCTTCATCTTGTTTTCGAGAGCCAGAAACGATGCTAACTGAGTTCCCAAAATAAGCGGAAGCACTCCCATAGCCTGTCCTACCAGATACTCATTGAATAAAGGTCTGACCGTAGGATTATCCGTCAAAAAGCCGGTCAAATCGAATATTCCGAGGATAAGAAAAGAAGAGATAAACAGCGCCGATATAAGTATCGAAATCAGAGTATCAAGAAAGAATACATTACTGACAGAGCCCGGATCATTTTTACCGATATACTTTCCGCAAAGGATTGTAGCACCACCCACCAGCATAAGACTTATGGCGTTAATAAGCATATTGAAGGGACTATAAAGCCCTGTTGCGCTCATTGCGTCAACACCGATACAGTTTGATGCAAACAGCCCCGATATGATGGAGTTTATCGAACCGATAACCGCCAAAAAGAACTGTGCCGGTAACAACCGAAATAGTAGTTTACTCACCAACTGCATATTGCTCTTTGCTTCATTCATTTTCCGACCTCCAAATCACGTCAAAAATGCCATACCTGTAATATCCGGAAACATATTCTATTATACATAAAAACCCTTGCATAAGCAAGGGTTTTTGGACGAATGCAAACCTTGATTTATCAAACCCATAATAGCACCGTTGCCAAAACCTGTCAACAACGCAAAAAGAGCCCTCGGACAAATATCCGAGGACCCTTCTCAATACACAAATAATATTGGGGCTTCACCCTACGCGGTTCACGCTTTCTGTGCATGGCTTCCGTAGGAAGACATTTAGCCGCCTATGCGGCTGCAGGCAAAACAGGGGTACCGGATCCATCCATCTGCGTTTATTATTTCCGTGTGTCTCCAGTATTACAATTATACCCTCTTATTAAGAATATCAAAATCGTTACACATCCTTAATATTCCAGTATCCACCATTATCCGATCCAACTCGTTCCATGATTCCATCCTCTTTCATTTTATTGATGTGATACTTTACGCTACCTATTGTCATTCTAAGGCTATCAGCAATCTCGGCTTGAGAAATCTTCGGATTACCTTTAATTATACTAATTATCTCATCTCGTTTTTTCTGAGATGAGGGCTTAACTAAATTCTGGATGTTTTCTGGATGTTATATGCCGTATACGGAGCACGATTGCCCTCAAACTTTACATAGACAACCTGTTTGCCGTCTATCTCCCTTTTCTCTATCTGAGGATAGATTGGGGGCTTAATATGGTA
The DNA here is from genome assembly GCA_000687695.1 of Lachnospiraceae bacterium P6B14. Classification (GTDB taxonomy): domain Bacteria; phylum Bacillota; class Clostridia; order Lachnospirales; family Lachnospiraceae; genus Eubacterium_F. Next base: position 40,517 of record JHWZ01000001.1, read on the forward strand.
TCCTACCGCTTGGCTCACATCACGAAGAGTCGTCCCAACAATATCCTGACCGATCACATCTCCGTTATCCTTAACACCAAAGAATAGCTCACCGTCCCCATGCTTATTCAAAATAGCCGCAATAGAAATAATAGCGTCTTTCATTTCGCCGGTAGATTTTTTAAATTCAATCCGCTCTGTTTCCTCACCGATATTTGGTATCAATTTATCAACCTTTCCTCATATTATTTATACCACTTTTTTAACAAACCTATATATATTTAGCCCATCCTTTCGCCCATAACGCTTAAGCGCACCAAGATACTTTTCACGATAAGAAGATGATTCTTCAACAAATCGAAAGATGTCATCAACCTTATCCTCGTAGTTGCTTCCCTCCAGCAGGGTTTTGATCTCCGCCTTGAGCATGGTTTGTTTCTGATATGTTTGAAAAGCTGTTTCTATATCCACTTTTTTTCTAAACTCTTCTATACATCTCGCCCGTTGAGAGTTCTCTTTCGAATACATAATTCCCATTGAAATCGTTTTTCCAACTACAACAGAATACTTATTCCCACGGCATTTTTGCCAGTAATCAACGACTGCCATAAAACCTGAATCGCCACTGATGATAGCAATTCTTTCCGAAGGATCCTGAGCAACAATCTCTCCAACTCTGCTCGCTATATAGAAATCCAATCCGTTTTTTCTTACCTTCGCAAGTTTGCATATTTCAATCGAACAACCGGTGTCACACAGTTTTTTCCAGACTCCTTGTTTAATCTTTGATGTACTTTCACTAAAAAAGATTAATACATCGTCGTTCGATGTCAGATGTTCAAATCCGGAAAGCCCGTTTTCCTTTACATTCTCGTAGTCGATCAGAAAATACATACCACTCACCCCAAGATATCTCATTTTCTCATAAAAACCACTTTGGCATCCAAGAATAGCCCCCTGTCGTTTCACGGCAGGGGGCTTCGTCTATCATACAGCCATGAGGATTCCCTCCGGACAACCGATTCAACTCCAAACCTTTTTCATGGATTTCAGCACATCTCTATGCCTATATCATAGTTGCAAGTTTATAGATAACTGTTGATATAATCACGTAATTCATTTCACTGTTTACCAATAATTGAATAATAAAAACATAAAACATTGGAGGCCTTTAGGCAAGGCCATGCCCACCATTTATTCGAAGACAGGAGTCGAACCTGCATATCAACATTATTAGTGTCGCGTCTTATCCGTTGGACAACTTCGTTTTGGTGCCCCGAGTTTACTGCTCGAGTATAGTCAGTTGGTTTTTCAAGAACCAATCAGACGTAACATACCCTGTTACAGGGGAATCGAGTTTGAGGTTTTCGTATAACAGACGCTAAATTGACCTTCCTTTATTCTTTACACATCTCTATTCCAATGAGATAAGTGTTGTAGCATTTGAAACCTTTATACGTGTATCAAGCTCAGTTAGTAGAGTATCACGCTTTGTTGTCAGTTCCTCAATCTTTTTTTGCACAGATAGAGGATCTACCATCTCTGTGGTATTCTCTTTCACATATTCATCAACTACTTTCAGAGGCCTTTCCTCTTTGTTTTTTGAATCCTTTCCCAAAATACTAAGACGCATGTTTTCCGCTGTGGATTTGAGCTGCTTATTCTTTTCTTCAATCATCTCCACAAAATAATCATAATCGTTTTTCAAGTGATCTCGAAGCATCGTCTCAAAATCGCCATGCTTTCCATTTCCCAGTTTTTCACGAAGACGATTTCTAAGTGAAATAGCAGCTGCAACAGAAAACTTTCCATAGCTGGTATCAATAAATGTTTCAGCATTGGAGGCAATAATCCTGGCATCGATCATCTGATATCTCTCGATCAGATCCATAATCTGTTGGTACGACGCTTTTGCAGACTTTGTAAACTCCGCTTTGGACACACGACTTTCCATAGTCTTATCTTCATTATTACGTATGGAGTCGATAAATGTCGCATTGTCAATTTTGTCTCTGATTTTCTTTGCAAGCAGATCTCTCTCATCCAGAGCCTGCGTAACTAACATCTGTTCTGCCATATTCCTAACTCCTTTCTCACATTCGCACATTATATACCGTTGGTATGTATATTAGCATATACCGATGGTATTGTCAAGCTCTTTTTTTTTATTGACTTTTGTTTCTTCAAAGCCTATAATATCGAAATAGATGGAGTTTCCCTATAGATTGGAGAAAATGATTATGGAAAGAATAGAATTAAACAGAGCCAGACTGACAGAATGCCGCGAAAGGCTTGGACTATCAAAACGAGAAGCCGCCAAACGAATGAATATGTCACAGCCGGCCTACCTTCGCTATGAATCCGGCGAGCGGACGCCTTCTATCCACGTTGTGCAGACTATGGCTGATGTTTTGTCAACCTCTGTTGATTACCTTCTCGGAAACAATGATGATGACTCCCCAGATAGCTTTATAATCAGATATTCCGACGATCCGATTCTTTTTGAAATAATACAGAACTATAAAAACGATGAGAGTACCAGAGAACGATTGATGGCGTATTTTAGCAAACTTAAGAAACTATAAGTACGCTGTCACAAAAAGCCTGGCTCTCGGGGCTTCGTCAAAAGAGGAGTTGTCGTGCCGGCAGAGTCATTTGTTTCTTCCCTCCATAGCAAGAGATATCAGTTTCTTTAAGTGTATATCTACTGCGTCAAAACACTCTACTGGACAATTATCAGAATTAAGAATCAACGGAAGCTCTGTGCATCCCAGTATGATTCCCTCTATCCCATCTTTTTCTTTCATTCCATTAATTATATCGACCAATTCCGCCAATGTAGATTCTTTTATTATGCCTATTTCGAGTTCTTCAAATATTCTTTTTCCTATAAGTTCACGTTCTTTCTCATTCGGAACACATACCTGGACTCCTGCCGAAATCAGATCTTTCTTCATATAATCCTGTTCCATCGTGAAAACAGTTCCCAAAAGACCAACCCTGCTTATCCCATGTGATACGACCTCTTCGCAGACCGCCTTGGGAATGCTAACAAGCGGATAATCTGTTCTCTTTGATAGTTCATCAAATACCATATGCATTGTAATGGCCGTTAATGAAACAACTTCCGCACCTCCGGAAATCAAACGATTGACTTTTTCTGCCAGATAATCCGTAAGTGAATCATATTTTGCATTGGACACGTAATCCCATGCTCTCCGAAAATTCACGCTTTCAATAGCAATATCCGGCATTGCTTTCCCTTCTGTAAGCTTATCGATTTCAGTGTTCAGTTTTTTGTAATACATTATCGTAGATTCTGGTCCAGTCCCACCAACTAATCCGATCTTTTTCATAATATCCGCCTTTCATTCTTCGATCATATTCTCTCATCCATTATAATCCCTCCAAAGAAAAATCGCAACAAAAAAGACTCCTGCCGCAAATCCACGACAGGAATCTCTTCAAATAATCATTATTCAGCTATGCAATGATTAGTCAGGACGACGTCAGGAACTCCGGCGAGTATGTCTTGTCCGCGCACGGACGCGCGGACTACGAAGCCGGATTCCTTGTTCACGCCTTTTTGTGCATGGCTTCCAAAGGAAGACATTTAGCCGCCTGTGCGACTGCGGGCAAAACGAGGGTATCGAAGCCAAAACAGAATAATCATTTCTGAGAATAAATTTTGCAGACTTCCTCAAGCCTGGGATAGTTAACGCAACGATTTCTAGCAGAAAAGTTTTCCCCACTAGTATACATTTTATACAGCAGATTGTGGTTTTTAGACATTTCTACTCTGCCCCCTCACTGTTGACTTAAGATAAGGTGAAGGCTGTGTGTTTCCACACAGCCTTCCATAATGCAAATCCGCCTACATTAGGTAGATTTACGCTTTTAATAGGTTCCACTTAAGTAGGTAGGACACACCTTTAATTGTATTATACATGTTCTTAGAGATTTGTCAAGAGCCTTTTCATCTCCCGTGGCCTTAATTGCACCCAGACAACGAATCCTCACAACGCGGTTTTCATCGGTTTCCGATATTTCCTTTAACTGTTCCACATACGGCCTAACAAACTCCGAGAAGTTTTTCATCGACAAATCTCGATCAGTCTCTCACACAAGTTCCTTATAATATGGACAAATGTTTTCAAAATGTCCATCCTTCATCCGAAAGCCACCCGGAATCGTTCCGAGTTGCTTAAACCCAAGTCTTTCATACAGATGCCTTGCGTGCGTGTTCGATTCAACTACAGCATTAAACTGCAACACTCTGAATCCAAGTCTTTTGGCCTGTTCAATGCAATCCTCTTTCTCAGCTACTCCACAATAGCTTTGACCAGCATAGAACTCAGCCCCGGAGGTATCATTCAGCGTTTCTTCCTGCGGAAAAGCTATCCCTTCAATTACAACTTCATTCCATACTCGATTCATCCCCGAAATATCTGATTCCTGATACTTTCTAACATTTATCCCCATAATCATACCTTTCCATCATCTCCCGATTTCTATACTCGTGTTTCTCATAATATCCAATCAGTTCTCCCGTATCGTCCCGAAGTGCTACCATGTACACATCTTTGTTTTGTTTCTCATTATAAAAGGTATAGATGATGTTATTCTCAACAGATTCCTTAAACCATTCGACAACCTTTTCGATAGCTTCTCTGGACTTCTCATTATGGCAATCCATAAGACTATTTCCAACAAGATCAGCCCCACCCCACTTTTCGTAGTTCTTCTCAGCCACAGGATTCATATAGACTATTACATGATTTAGATCACATATTACGACCGGAGCCCGATCCTGATCAATAACGCTTTTAAAAAATGCATTCATGAACCTATCCTCCCATTTGTCTCACATTATACATAAAATCATGGCATAAAGCAAGGAATATCTCTACTCATAAAAAAGATTCCTGCCACACACCCGCGACAGGAATCTCTTTAAATAATCATTATTTTGCTATGCAATGATTAGTCAGGACGACGTCAGGAACTCCGGCGAGTATGTCTTGTCCGCGCACGGACGCGCGGACTACGAAGCCGGATTCCTTGTTCACGCTTTTTGTGCGATAGCCGCCTGTGCTGCTGCCAGTCTTGCGATCGGCACACGGAACGGTGAACATGATACATAGTCGAGACCGAGCTTGTTGCAGAACTCAACAGATGTCGGATCACCACCGTGCTCACCACAGATACCGCAGTGAAGTGACGGATTCTCAGGCTTACCAAGCTTAAGAGCTGTCTCCATAAGCTTACCAACACCCTCCTGATCAAGCTTAGCAAACGGATCGTTCTCGAAGATCTTTGCATCATAGTAAGCATCAAGGAACTTACCTGCATCATCACGTGAGAAGCCGAATGTCATCTGAGTAAGGTCGTTCGTACCGAAGCAGAAGAAGTCAGCTTCCTTAGCGATCTCGTCAGCTGTAAGAGCAGCTCTCGGGATCTCGATCATGGTACCTACCTCATACTCAAGTTTAACACCTGCTGCCTCGATCTCGGCATCAGCTGTCTCTACGACAAACTTCTTAACATACTTAAGCTCTTTGATATCGCCTACGAGCGGGATCATGATCTCCGGCTTAACGTTCCAGTCAGAATGCTCTTTCTGTACTTCGATAGCTGCACGGATAACAGCCTTTGTCTGCATTTTGGCGATCTCAGGATATGTGACAGCCAGACGGCATCCACGATGACCCATCATCGGGTTAAACTCCTTGAGACCCTCAACGATAGCCTTAACCTCGTCGAGTGATTTGCCAAGTGCGTCAGCAAGCTTCTTCTGCTCAGCCTCCTCGTGAGGAACGAACTCATGAAGCGGCGGATCCAGGAAGCGGATAGTAACCGGGTTACCCTCAAGTGCCTCATAGAGAGCCTTGAAGTCTGACTGCTGATAAGGAAGGATCTTGTCAAGTGCCTTCTCACGGGCCTCAGCTGTGTCAGCACAGATCATCTCACGGAATGCTGCGATACGATCCTCCTCGAAGAACATATGCTCTGTACGGCAAAGTCCGATACCCTCAGCACCGAGCTCACGAGCCTTCTTAGCGTCAGCCGGTGTATCAGCGTTTGTACGAACCTTCATTGTACGATATTTATCTGCCCAACCCATGATGCGGCCGAACTCGCCGGCGATCTCAGCATCCTTGGTCGGGATGATACCTTCATAGATGTTACCTGTTGTACCGTCGATAGAGATCTCAGATCCCTCAACGAATGTTTTTCCTGCGAGAACGAACTTTTTGTTCTCCTCGTCCATATCGATGTCGCCACAACCTGATACGCAGCACTCGCCCATACCACGTGCAACAACGGCAGCATGTGATGTCATACCACCACGTACTGTAAGGATACCCTCAGCACTCTTCATACCTGTGATATCCTCCGGTGAAGTCTCAAGACGAACAAGGATAACCTTCTCGCCACGAGCTGCCCACTCAACAGCGTCATCAGCTGTGAATACGCATTTACCGCAAGCAGCACCGGGAGAAGCTCCAAGACCCTTACCGATCGGAGTAGCTGCCTTAAGAGCTGCTGTATCGAACTGCGGATGAAGCAGAGTATCGAGGTTACGCGGATCGATCATTGCTACAGCCTCTTCCTCTGTCTTGTGTCCCTCATCTACGAGGTCACATGCGATCTTAAGTGCTGCAGGAGCTGTTCTCTTACCATTTCTACACTGAAGCATGTAGAGCTTCTTGTTCTCAACGGTGAACTCCATATCCTGCATATCATGATAATGATTCTCAAGTGTGTCACAAACCTTGATGAACTCAGCGTAAGCCTCAGGGAACTCCTGCTCCATCTGAGCGATCGGCATCGGTGTACGTACACCTGCAACGACGTCCTCACCCTGTGCATTTTTAAGGAACTCGCCCATAAGCTTGTTCTCACCTGTTGCCGGGTCACGTGTGAATGCCACACCTGTACCTGACTCATCGTTAAGGTTACCGAATACCATCGGCATAACGTTTACTGCTGTACCCCAGCTATACGGGATATCGTTGTCACGACGATATACGTTCGCACGCGGGTTATCCCATGAACGGAACACGGCCTCGATAGCGAGCTTGAGCTGCTGTACCGGATCAGACGGGAAGTCCTCACCGAGCTGCTTCTTGTACTCAGCCTTGAACTGCTCTGCCAACTCTTTAAGATCAGCTGCAGTAAGATCTACGTCATACTGAACGCCCTTCTTCTCTTTCATCTGGTCGATCAGCTGCTCGAAGTACTTTTTGCCGACCTCCATAACTACGTCAGAGAACATCTGGATGAAACGACGATATGAATCGTATACAAAACGCTCAAACGCCGGATCCGGGTTTCCTGCGATCATCGCAGCAACAACCTCGTCATTAAGTCCCAGGTTAAGGATGGTATCCATCATACCCGGCATGGAAGCACGTGCTCCCGAACGAACTGATACGAGAAGAGGATTCTTCAGATCGCCGAACTTCTTGCCGTTGATCTCCTCCATCTTCTTGACTCCGTCCATTGCCTGACCCATGATCTCATCATTGATCTTGCGGCCATCCTCATAATACTGTGTACAAGCCTCGGTAGTGATGGTGAATCCCTGCGGTACCGGAAGACCGATATCGGTCATCTCTGCAAGGTTCGCACCTTTTCCACCAAGGAGGTTGCGCATGCTCATGTCACCCTCTGAGAACATATAAACCCATTTGTTTGCCATGTTTCTTTATCCTCCTATAAAAAAATGATTAAAAAGTCGCAAATACAAGTATAACATAAGAAGAAACAAAGGTCAACATTTTTCTTCCGCAGTTGAATGACACCGCATGCAAGCATGCGTGTCATACGGCTATCGAGCAGTCTCACGCCTTATCGCGTCCAATAGTCCGGTTTACACCAATCCCCCGATATCTTCTTATGCTTCCACTGATCCATCGACTCATTATACGCCAAAACTCGCAGATAATGCGTACTGTTGCTCAGCTTTATCGCCTTATAAACCGTCTTTAACGGAACCCACGAGCGGTTATGCTCAAGATCTCCCGAATCCCCGAGGAACACCTTTTGGGAGTCAGCGTCATAACCGAGGATCGTCACATAGTGACCCGGTGTGTCCTTCCAGTACGAATCATCGTACGCTGAGCTGATCACGACCATCGCACCGAGTGCCTCCTCGATCAGCTTTTCAAAGCTCTTGTATTTCTTCGGTTTGCGCCCGGTATCCGTGATGAATCCCAGACTCGAGAGCGTCTGGCTGACATAAACCCAGTCTATCGCCCCACGCCCCTCATAGTTCGTGACCTTTTTCGTGTATTTATACATATCGACCGGTGAGCACTGGTACGGCGTGAACGAAGTATAGAAATTCGCCATCACGCACAGTCCGCAACCGAATCCCGCGAATCTCCTGCCGTCGTACTCGGAATCTCCCCACTCGCCGGACCAGTCAGCCTTCGATCTCCATCCTCTCGGACCCTGGATAAACGTTGCCGTCTTAGGCATCTGCTCCGCACCGGCCTCGACATCGAAGTCTTCATCATCCTCTTCCTCGGGTTCCTCTGTCGGCTTCGGCGCCTGCGTCGCCACGACCTTCACCTCAGGCACATCATCAGAGCCCGAAAGCCTGCCACTCGATTTCAGCCACAAAAATATCAAGACACTCGCTATCGCGAGTCCCACGACTATGAGCACGACTTTAAGAAGCGGGGATCCTCCCCGCTTCTCTCCGGCCCACGTATAATTCTTGTTAAAGGCGCGTCCCTTCGTAGCACGATTCAGCTGACGCACCCTTCTCAAACTATCTCTACGATTACTCATATATCCTCACTACAGTAGGGTAGTGGCATCATCAATACGCCAGCTTCTCCCTGAAATAGTTAGTCAGCTGATCGATAGCGATACGCTCCTGCTCCATTGAATCCCTCTCTCTGACAGTAACCATGTGGTCATCCTCAGAGTCAAAATCATAAGTCACGCAGTATGGCGTTCCGATCTCGTCCTGACGACGATAACGCTTACCGATATTGCCGCGATCATCATACTCGCAATACCACTCCTTTGAGAGCTCCTCAAAAATCTTCTCAGCCGGCTCCGCGAGCTTTTTTGACAGAGGCAAAACACCGATCTTTACCGGAGCCAGTGCAGGGTGGAAATGCATAACGGTTCTCATATCTCCGCCCTCGAGCTCCTCCTCGTCGTATGCTCCGCACAAAAATGCCAAGGTCACGCGGTCCGCACCAAGCGAAGGCTCGATAACGTACGGTATGTATTTTTCTTTCTTCTCATCATCAAAGTACTCCATCGGCTCACCGGAAGTGTTCTGGTGCTGCGTCAGGTCATAGTCGGTACGATCGGCGATACCCCAGAGCTCGCCCCATCCGAACGGGAACAAAAACTCGATATCGGTCGTAGCTTTCGAGTAGAAGGAAAGCTCCTCTTTATCATGATCGCGAAGACGCATCTCCTCGTCCTTCATACCGAGACCCTTCAGCCAGTCGATACAGAAACTTCTCCAATACTCGAACCACTCGAGATCGGTGCCGGGCTCGCAGAAGAACTCCAGCTCCATCTGCTCGAACTCTCTCGTACGGAATGTGAAGTTACCGGGAGTGATCTCATTTCTGAAACTCTTTCCGATCTGTCCGATTCCGAACGGGATCTTTTTTCTGGAAGTACGCTGTACATTTTTGAAGTTTACAAAAATACCCTGGGCTGTCTCAGGACGCAGGTACACGACATTTTTCGCATCCTCGGTAACACCCTGGAATGTTTTAAACATAAGGTTGAACTGACGGATCTCCGTGAAGTTGTGCTTTCCGCAGCTCGGACATGGAATCCGGTTGTCCGCGATGAACTTCTCCATTTTTTCGTTTGACCAGCCGTCAACAGAGCCGTCAAGCTCTATGCCTTTTTCAGCTGCAAAGCTCTCGATCAGCTGATCCGCACGGAAACGCTCGTGGCACTCCTTACAGTCCATAAGCGGATCAGAGAAGCTTCCGAGATGTCCCGATGCGATCCATGTCTGCGGATTCATCAGGATAGCGCAGTCTACTCCGACATTGTATTTGTTCTCCTGGATGAACTTTTTCCACCAGGCACGCTTGATATTGTTTTTGAGCTCCACACCGAGATTTCCATAATCCCATGTGTTCGCAAGGCCTCCGTAAATCTCCGAGCCCGGGTAGATGAAACCGCGGGTCTTGCAGACGGAGACGATTTTTTCCATAGTCTTTTCCATGTTTCTGTTTTACCTTTCTTATTTTAGAAATATGCCGACACTAGTCAAAGATTCCGAACATCTGCGCTTGGATCTGTGCGTTATCAACGATCGCGGTCACCTGGCAGCTCGGACACCGGTCACTCTCGTTACTGCCGAATGACTTCGAACGCAAGCCCTGGGCGTTTGCGATTTCGGACTGTTCGCTGTTTTGCTGTCTGAGCTCGCAGTGTGCACAGAGCACCTCGCGTGCGTTCATGATCTGATAGAAAATCTCAGCGGTCATTTCTTCCATTCTAGTTCCTCCTAGATTACATAAAGACATCCGGGGCATCGCCCCTACACGTCGTTTTTTTCATAACTACACTATCTTATCATTAAATGTTGAGGGCGTCAAGAGAATGGAAGCGTTTATCGGTGTTTTTTCTAAAAAATCTGTCAACGCAGGAGGAAAGCTCTGCGAGAACAGGCTCACTCAGCTTAAATGTAAAGAGATCCCGCAGTGGGCGGGTGAGTATCTGGCCAACCGCATAGGCAGCTGTTTCCGAGAGTTTCCACGCACCGATGTCGTCGCGCCAGCATTTTTCTTCCTCCACGTAGTGAGGAGCATAGCCTGAGATTGCGAGCATACGGAGTTCATAGATGCGACGGATGAGCTCCGGCGGAATAAATGTTCCGTCTGCTCCGGCACCATCCGAACCCGCTGCCGTATCCGTCAACGCATCGAGCGCCCTGTACAGCAGTTCCAGCTCCGCCTTTGCACTCATACCCTCGCGGGTAAAATAGTCCGCAACCTCACAAAAATAAAGTCCCATATAAAGCGCGTCGAGATCCGTACGAAGCTCCGGGAAAAAGTTTTCGACCTTTACCTCTTCGATCGTATACGAATCACGTCCGCGAAAGACATAGAACTCTCCGAAGCAAAAAGGCTCCGTCACCGCCGAGAGCGGGCTTTTCGGCCGCCTCGCCCCTCTGGCAAATGCGGAGAACCTTCCATTCTCCTTCGTCAGCACCACCACTCTCTTATCAAACTCGCCTATGGTAGCCGCTGAAAGAACTATTCCGACATAGTGTTCTTTCATTCAAGTCCTCTTAATTATTAAATCCAAAATTCTTAAGCTGTGCCTCACTGTCGCGCCAGTCCTTTCTGACCTTGACCCACAGCTTAAGATTTACCTTTGCATCCACGAGCTTTTCGATATCAGGACGAGCCTTGCTCCCGATCTCCTTCAACATCGCGCCATGCTTTCCTATCACGATACCCTTGTGAGAATCCTTTTCACACACGATCGTTGCTTCTATATCATAGAGTTCCCTGTCGCCACGCTTTTTCATCGACTCCGTGACCACAGCGATACCATGTGGGATCTCATCCGACAGGCTCCTCAGCGCCTTCTCCCTGATTATCTCAGCCACGATCTCCCTGACCGGCTGATCCGTCAGAGTATCCTCATCATAATACCCCGGCCCCTCCGGAAGCTGCGTGAACATCGTATCTATCAGATCATCTACGTTCTCTCCGGTTCTCGCGGACACCGGCACTATCGCGGTAAAGTCCATTATGTCCTTGTACTCATCGATGCACACCAAAAGCTCATCCTTGCGGATGGTGTCCACCTTGTTCATCACAAGGATCGTAGGTCCGTCGTATTTTTTCAGAACCTCGGCAATGTGTTGCTCGCCTTTGCCTATAAACGTAGTCGGCTCGACCAGCCACAACACCAAATCCGCATCTCCGATAGCGGTCTCAGCCTCGTTCACCATGTAGTTACCGAGCTTATTTTTCGCCTTGTGGATCCCCGGGGTATCCAGAAAAATGATCTGCCCCCGATCCTCATGGTACACGGTCTTTATCCTGCCACGCGTAGTCTGCGGCTTCGGTGATGTGATGGCGATCTTTTCCCCGATGATCCGATTCATAAGCGTCGACTTTCCGACATTCGGGCGTCCCACGATCGAGACAAAGCCCGAACGAAATGATTCTTTTTCCTGCGATTCCTTCATCAATTTGTTCCTCCATCCAGCGCTCTGACCGTTCCGAACATATCAGCGCACTCGCGAACCTTGTCCTCACCGCCGACTACACAGATATACCCGTCAGAGAGAACTGCCTCAACCATTTCAGCGGTTTTTCTGATATCATCCCTGGTTGTTTCGAGAACCTCGTCCCTGGTCTTTTGTATCTCCTCGATCGTCCTTCCGTTCATATAGTGGTCATACGCACGGGCTCCTTCCGCACGCGGAGTCAGCGGCAGATCCATCGTTCTGACCGTACCGATTATGAACTTCACCATATCTCTCTCTTCGATCTCAAAGCTCTTCAGATACTCGGGAACCGATTTGTAGATATCCACGGTCTCCTTGATATGCGGATCCCTGTAACTCACCATGTATCCTGTTCCGAGATGCGAAAAATTACACATCACTCCGTATGCTCCGCCCTTGACTCTGACCTCATTCCAGAGATATTCATATGAAAGGATGGTCTTTAACACGCGGAATGACCCGTGAGAATCTATGCCCTTATCGCGGAAGTTTCCGCATCTGGCTACATACCACACGTTTCCGGCTGTAGTGATACCCTCGTTTTTCGGGATAGGTCGCAACTCGTACGCCGGTGCCGGTGCTCCCTCAAACGAGCTTTCCCTGTTCTTAAGCCCGGACGCATTCCACCTGTCTACCTCCGATACCCAAGGTGCCACATCACTTTCAGGCTTCAGCCCATCCGTAAATACAGGCGCCGCTTTTTCAAAGACCTTATAGCCCTCATCCGTGGTGACGATATTCATGACCAGCCTGTCCTTTGTAAAAATGACCCCGCGCAGCCACTCAAGCACTTTTACTAAATTATCTTTATATTTATCGAAGTTGTCATCGACCTCACAGAGGAAATCATAATAGCTTAATCCCTTGAGTTCTTCGGACCAGCGGCCTCTGTCCCTGAAATAAGAAAGTGCTCTGTTCGTCGCGGTCATATGTCCGGATGCAGGGAGTGCTGCCTGTCTGCCGGAACGTCTCTCGGCGATGATCTCTTTCAAACGTTCAGTGTCATCAAGGTGTGTTTTCTGTATGATGTCATCGAGGATCTCCATCATCTTTTCGGTCTCATGATAGAGAACCTTCATATTCAACTCAATCCTTACCGTGAACCTGTCGGTATCCTCATCTGTATAAGAAGATGTTGTGATACTATACCCACCCGCATGAAGCAAAAGCTCATTGGACAACTCGAGCTTGTCATAGGTGTCGGTATCCATCGCTCCGAGTATGTCAGCCGTCAGTCCGATGTACGGAGCATACTTCTCCAGGTCGGATATATCAAAACTAAACTTAATGTACGAGATTCCGTTGGTGAATACCTCATTAAAAATCGTTTTACTGCCGGCGATCTCCCTTTCCTCATATGAGAACGGTCTTGCCTTTTTGCCGATATCCTCTCTCCCAAGAAGTGGGATAGTCGCCATTTCTTCGGGAGTTGACGGCTCTTCCTGATACTTTTTCAGAGCGGAGGTTTCAGCTACTATTCTCTCCTTGTCATCTTCAGAAAGTTTATCCAGATATAACCGGAGTTTATTCTTCTCTTCCTCGTCGATCTCGGCAGCCATTCCCGGCTTCGGACGGAGGGTGATGACAGCAGAATGAGGATTATCAAGAAAATATTTTCTGATTAAGTCTTCATAATACCCGGTCTCTATTTGCTCTCTCAGAAAAGCAAATGTCTCATTCACATGGAGGTGAATGAAGGGTTTTCTATCGTCGTAGAGCCAACTGTCATATATGCCTAAGCCATACATGAGCCCTTTAGGGAATCTACCGAAGTCTGCCTCACGAAATTGAAACTCCATTGCATTTAATGCAGCTTTGAGCGATCTTTTGTTAATTCCGTTTTCCGCCAGATCAGTCAAAGTCTCTCTTATCGTTTTAACAAATTCATCCTTTTGATCGTCGCGGGCATTTTTTGCGCTGATCGTGAAAAACGGTTGCGCAAATGGCTCATTGTAACATCCTTCTATCTCTGTGCCAATTCCTGCTTTAACTAATGCCTCTTTTACAGGCGCACCTATCGCCTCAACCAGAGCATACTCCAAAACCTGGAAAGCCTGGTAGACCTTCGGATCAAGTGTGGTACCGCACACACCTGTATAGGCGAAGTATGTCTTTCCTTCGGTTTCCTCTCCTGCAGGGATGGGATAGAAGCCTTCCGCCTCCTTTAGCTCACCGATCGGCTCCTGGGTTCTGATCGCGGAGTCCACCTCCAGATAGTCGAACTTCGACAGATACTCCTCATCTATCCAGTTGAGCTTTTCCTCAAAATCCATGTTTCCGTACAGATAGATGTAGCTGTTTGACGGGTGATAGTAGCGACGGTGAAAATCGAGATAGTCCTCCCACTCAAGCTCGGGGATCACCTTCGGATCTCCGCCCGAAACCACGCCGTAGGCCGTATCCGGGAACAGGGTTTCCTGGATCAGTGTCTCGAAATACTCATCAGGAGCGGAAAATGCACCTTTCATCTCATTGAACACTACTCCGTTGTAGGTCAGATCACCATCGACTGACTCCATCTCATAGTGCCAGCCCTCCTGACGGAATATCTTCTCTTCCTTATATATGTTCGGGAAAAAGACGGCGTCCAGGTAGACGTCCATCAGATTTCTGAAATCCTTGTCATTGACACTGGCCACCGGGTATACGGTCTTATCCGGATAGGTCATCGCGTTTAGGAACGTATTTAACGACCCCTTATCCATCTCCGCAAAGGGATCCTTCACCGGAAACTTCCTCGAGCCGCACAGCACCGTGTGCTCTATGATATGAGGAACTCCGGTCGAGTCCGTCGGCGGTGTACGAAAACCGATGTCAAAAACCTTGTTGTCATCGTCGTTTTCCAAAAGGACCACGCGAGCCTTGGTCTTTTTATGCGAAAGCAGATAGCCTGTTGAGTTGACCTCCGGGATCTGTTCAGTCGCGATCAGTTCGTAAGCCGAGATTTTATTTATATCCATGTCTTATCCTCCGATTATATAATGTCAATATTCTACCATATATATGCAAAAAAAGCAATCATTACAGCTCGTAACGCGCACGAGAAGGCGCGAGGCGTCCGGTGGCCGGCGAGACAGAGTATGGCATATGCTTCCGCATATGCCTGTCGAATCTTCACATGCTAAAAAAGCGTAGGACTTAAGTCCTACGCTTTTCGCGCACGAGAAGATTCGAACTCCCGACACCTTGGTCCGTAGCCAAGTGCTCTATCCAGCTGAGCTACGTGCGCACGCATATTATAATATCGTCTTTATCAGAAAAAGTCAAGCATCTTTTTCACTTTTTCCCAATATGCTTCTTGAACGCCCTGAAACTCTCCTCGCTGATCACGTGCTCGATACGGCAGGCATCGCTCTCCGCAACATCCTCAGGGACTCCGAGCGACGTAAGAAAAGTCGTAAACACCTGGTGCCTCTCATACACATTTTCTGCTAAGGTCTTGCCCTCATCGGTAAAATATATATATCCTGCATCCGTCATCGTGATAAGCTCTGACTCTCTGAGCTTTTTCATAGCGACGCTCACGCTGCTCTTTTTGAAGCCGAGCTCGTTTGCAACATCCACGGATCTTACCACCGGAAGCTTTTTCGACAATATCAGTATGGTCTCAAGATAGTCCTCTGCTGATTCGTTTGATCTCATGATTCCCCCTCCTGGATATGAACTTCACAAACAATTCAGATGCATTATATCACAAAAGGTTAGTTGTGTCAAACTAAACATTTTTGCTTCGATCACCATGTATTATTTCATTGACTATGAGTCCCCGTGGTGCTATAATTAAAGAGGCGCTATTTACAGCGTTTTTCATATATAGCCTTGGAGGTAAAACCTTGAAAAATGACTATCTTGTGATATCTGATCGCGTCAAGGAAGCGATTGAAAAAAAGATGCCCGTGATCGCCATAGAGACCGCGGGTTTATATATAGGACTCACGGGCCGCGGAGCCATGATGGATGGCATCGGATCGCAGGGCATACGTCTGAACGAAGGCGAAAAGCCGGATTATTTTTCTATTGCAGAGGATATAGAAAAACTGATCGTCCAGAACGGCGCTGTTCCTGCCATGATCGCAGTCATCGACGGGAAGATCCGTGTAGGCCTTAATAAAGACGAACTTACATACCTTAACGAGCATCATGATGACCTGAAAAAGATATGCCAGAGCGATCTGCCTTTGGTACTTGCTCTGCCTCAGGACGGTGTGACTACCCTCTCTGCAACCATGATGATCTCAAGAATAGTGGGAATAAATGTCATAACCACCATCAGTATCGGCGGTGTCAGCGATGATTTTGCGGATTCTCACCACGTATCCGCTGATATCGCGGAGATGACAAAAGGCAATCTTGTTATAGTATCGACGGGCTTTTCGCCGGGCTCGGATCCGGAAAAGACCCACAGATATCTGGATACACATGGGATCCCGCTTATCGGATTCCGCTCGGATAAATACTATACGCCATGGCTTCCCGATACGGAGCACGAGTTCAGATTCAAGGTAAGTGAGCCTACGGATATCGCCCAGACTCTGGCAGTAAAGCGTTCTCTCGATATCGATGGCTCGATAGTGGTTATCAACCCCCCGGCCTCTATCATAAACGATGAAGACGGATACGATACCGAAAAACACGCCGCACACATCCGCGAGCTCATGAGGGACAATGCTACACTGGCCGCATGGATAGCAATGGCGATCTCCATGGATCTGGATCCGAACATCCAAAACCGCAACTCCAAGCGTTCATCCATCCCGAAGAAGGAAAAGTCAATGAGCTTCGAGGTATGGCTGTTCGCAGTGAAGAAGTTCGCTCAGAACTACGATGTCGCGCTGCTCATATTCAACAACCTCCCCGATTCGGAAAAGGAGAGACTGAGACAGGAGTACGAGGACACGGTCAACTGATACCATTACGTTTTCCGATCCTGAAGAAAGAAACCATGACCTATTCTGCTATAGCGCATATTCATAACGACTTTAAAGAGAAATTCGGGATTCCCCGCCAGAGCGGACTCATCGCTCAGGTGGAGTCCCGGATTATTTTTGATGAAAAATACAGAAACCCGGATGCCGTGAGGGGACTCGACGAGTTCTCGCATCTGTGGCTGATATGGGTTTTCTCGGAGGGGTTTGCTTCGAGGAAAAATAACAAGCACGATTTCTCACCTACGGTCAGACCACCGAGACTCGGAGGGAACGAACGCATGGGCGTATGGGCTACCCGCTCGCCGAACCGCCCGAATCCCATAGGACTCTCATGCGTCGAGATCGTATCAGTGGAGCCCGACACTCCGGACGGCCCGGTTATAACCGTGCGCGGAGCCGATCTGATGGACGGCACCCCGATACTCGATATCAAACCGTATATCGCATATGCCGACGCTCGTCCGGACGCAGACTGCAGCTACGCGTCTGAGGCCCCGGACACACATGTCCTTACCGTAACCGGCACTGAGCTTATACCTGATGACATGGAAAAAGAGGCGATAATCGCCGTTCTTTCCAGCGATCCCCGCCCCTCATATCAGAAGGATGATTCCCGTGAATACGGGATAGTCTTTGGTTCATATAATATCAGATTTACTGTCGCAGATCATAGACTCACCATCACAGGTGTATCTCACACCTGATCTCTCATTTGGCCGGCCTTTTGCTGCGCCGCCATCCTGTGCGGACAAGTGTGCCCACAGTGACTGCACTCACCCCCACAGAGTACCGACTTTCCCTTCCTCTTATCTCTGATCAGGGATGCCACGATAAGTCCGACTACCACGATCAAAACTATAGTCACAATAACAGTTCCCACCATACGCAACATCCTTTCATTTAGTAGTAGGGTTGAGGTACATGCACGTATCTCAACCCGTAAGTCTTTCAGATTTTACTTAACTTATTTGAAACTCTAAGCGTTTTTGCTCTCTCACGCGGTTTGCGTGCCAAAAGCCATATGCCTAAGAGCACCACGATCACACTGATTATCTGGAACACGATCTGGAAACCGTCGATATTTCCGATAACCAGACATCCGATCTGATAGATACACATCGCTACCAAATATGCAAAACCGCACTGATATACAATCGCTCTCCAGAACCAAGCTGTGCTGTTCATCTCACGCTTGATAGCTCCCATAGCCGCAAAGCACGGTGCGCACAGAAGGTTAAATGTCAGGAAAGAGTAGCCTGCGATCAGACCTGCTGTGGTAGCTGTACCAAACGCTGTTCCGATATTCGCCCATACACTTGCGTCTCCGCCGCCGTACAGGATTCCCATAGTTCCGACGATATTCTCCTTTGCGACAAGTCCGGTGACTGATGCCACAGTAGCCTGCCAGTCGCCCCATCCGAGCGGTGCAAAAATCCATGATATCGCATTACCGATAGCGGCAAGCATTGACGAATCGATCTCATCCTCAGAGAGCATTCTGAACTCTCCGTCCACCCATCCGAAGAATGAGAGGAACCAGATCACGATAGTTGAAAGCAGGATGATGGTTCCGGCCTTTTTGATAAATGACCAGCCACGCTCCCACATACTTCTGAGCACTGTACCGACCGTAGGCAGATGATATGCCGGCAGCTCCATAACAAACGGTGCCGGATCACCTGAGAACATCTTGGTCTTTTTCAGGATGATACCCGAGATGATTATCGCTGCCATACCCATGAAGTAAGCACTCGGCGCTACCCACCATGCACCACCAAAGATCGCACCGGCTACCATTCCGATGAACGGAAGCTTCGCGCCACACGGAATAAATGTTGTCGTCATGACAGTCATACGACGGTCGTTCTCGTTTTCAATAGTACGTGAAGCCATGATCCCCGGGATTCCACAACCCGTTCCGACGAGGATAGGGATGAAGGATTTTCCGGACAGGCCGAATCGTCTGAATATCCTATCCAGGATGAACGCGATACGCGCCATGTATCCACAGCTCTCCAAAAATGCCAGGAAGATAAACAGTACGAGGATCTGCGGAACGAATCCGAGCACGGCTCCGACTCCGGCTACGATACCGTCAAGTATCAGGCCTCTGAGCCAGCCCTCCTCCGGAACTCCGATGGCATCGAGAAGGTTTCCTACGAGAACCGGGACTCCCGGCACAAATACAGCACCATGATCACCGGGCTCAGGAGCCTCTGCTCCGTATTTTTCATACGCTGCCAAAGCTTCAGTAAGCTCTTCGCCGGTATGCTCTTCTTCACTGGTCTCTAAGGTCTCTTCATCCTCTACCTCGTGAGACACGGTCGCATCGGCCGGAACTGCTTTTGCAGTAGCCCATGCCTTCACGGCTGCAACAGCTGCCGCACCGTCGAAATCCTCAGCTTCCGAATCCATCTTTCCGGCAACTTCCTCATCACCGTACTCCTCAGATTCGACAAATGCAGATATAACATCTGAAGCCCCCTCGAACTCCTCGGTTGCCTCATTATAAGCTCCGTCCGTAAACGGAACACACCAACCATCACCAAAAACTCCATCATTAGCCCAGTCGGTACCCCATGTACCCACCGTGGTGACCGAAACATAGTAAACGATTATCATGATCACGGCAAAGATAGGAAGCGCCAGGATACGGTTAGTCACGATCCTGTCGATCTTGTCAGATATCGTCTGTTTCTTCGCATCCTTTTTCTGTACACACTCATCGATCATCCCGGAGATAAACTCATATCTCTCGGCTGTGATGATACTCTCCACATCGTCGTCCATTGCTTTTTCAAGCTCGGCTATCTCGCCGGACACGGTCGGAAGATTCGCAAAAATGCTCCCGATCTTGTCATCACTTTCCAAAAGCTTTATAGCCGCAAATCTTCTCTGGCTAACCGCCACCGAGAATCCGATCTTCTCCTCTACAGACTTGATGACACTTTCAACCTTCTCATCAAACTGGCGGATAGGCTCGGGTGCCTGACCTGCTTTTGCAAGCTCGACAGCCTTTATCGCAACCTTCTCTACTCCCGTTCCCTTAAGAGCGGAAATCTCTACCGCAGGACATCCTATCTTTTCCGACAGTTTATCCAGATCGATATTGTCGCCATTCTTTTCAACCACATCGATCATGTTTACTGCCATAACGACAGGTATACCCAACTCGATAAGCTGAGTGGTCAGATACAGATTTCGCTCAATGTTTGTTCCGTCTATGATATTCAAAATCGCATCCGGCTTATCATTTAAAAGATAGTTTCTCGCTACAACCTCCTCAAGAGTGTACGGAGAAAGCGAGTAGATACCCGGCAGATCGGCGATCTTTACATCCTCTGATCCCGAAAGAGACTTCTTCAGCTTTCCTTCCTTTTTCTCAACAGTAACTCCAGGCCAGTTTCCCACAAACTGATTCGATCCGGTCAGCGCGTTAAAGAGCGTCGTCTTTCCGCTGTTCGGATTACCTGCAAGTGCAATAGTTAATGACATTATCTCATTCCTTCCTTTCAAACGACTATTTCCGGTGGAGCAGCCTTACACTGCCTCAACCTCGATTATATCCGCATCAGCCTTTCTGAGGGACAGTTCATACCCTCTTACCGTGATCTCCACCGGATCCCCCAGCGGCGCCACCTTTCGGATATAGAGCTCGACGCCCTTTGTGATGCCCATATCCATGATGCGTTTTTTCACAGGTCCGACACCTGCGATCTTTTTGACCACGACGGTCGAGCCGACCTTCGCGTCCTTTAGTTGAGTCATTTTCTCATCCTCCTTAGTGTATGTATTTGCGATCAATGTGCGGTCGCAAAAATGCTCTCTGTGTGATACTCGCCCTCCTCGACCATGATCTTTTTTGCTAAAGCTCCGTCGAGTGCCACGCGAGAATCCCTGACCTTCAGGATCAGATTATCGCTTACCTTACTCACCACTACCACCTCCGAGTCCGGTACAAATCCCATTTCCTCGAGGTGCCTGTGAGTCTCTTCGAGACCGCCGACCTTTACGATACGGACCGGCTCTCCTGTCCTTGCACATGTTAACGGCATCATATTCCCTCCATTCGTGCTGTGTTATTAGTTATACGTGTTTAACCGTGGTATCACATACCGAATTCATGTTAGTTATTCCTAATAACCATGGTTAGTATACTCTAACCATTTACAGATGTCAAGAGTTTTTTTTGATTTTTTTCGTAGAAATTCCCCCTTGTAGAATGCGAAGAAATGTGATATATTTAAAAAAGTAGAAATCTTTCGTTCGATAGATTTCGTATCGTAGCGAAAGAGCGTTATTGGAGGGAAACTATGACCACTATCAAAGATATCGCGGACAGGCTTGGCGTATCATCGGGTACCGTATCAAAGGGCCTTAACGGGGCAAACGATATTTCGGAGTCGATGCGTGACAAGATCCTTGAAACCGCTGTCGAGATGGGCTATACAAAAAAAAGCATTCACAGACAGGATATCCGGAAGCTCTGTATTTTTATCGAAAACATTGATTATTATCTCGAGGATGATTTCGGCTATGACATCCTGCTCGGCTTCCGTCAGGCAGCCTTCAAGGAAAACTGGGATGTCGAAGTGATCCCCGTCAGTCATGATTTCCAGCTCAAACGTCCATATGACCCCTTCATGCTCGGGAGAAATATCTCGGGCGCTCTTCTCATAGGTTTCGAGCTTAACGACCCGTGGATGAAGGAACTCGAATCAACCAAGGTTCCTACCGTTCTTTTTGATAACTACATTCGTGAGAACCCGATGTGTGGCTCGGTAGGAAGCGACTCTGAAGAAGGAATGGGTCTCGCTATCGATCACCTGGTATCGCTGGGCCACCGAAAGATCGCATTTTTGAACGGTCCGATGGGTACCATGATCTCAGAGAGTCGTATGAATGCTTACAAGCACAATATGGAAAAGCACGATCTGGCTTACTCCAACCGTTTCATCGCCTACGAGCCATACTCTCTGGAGGCGGCATCCCGCCACGTACAGAAGTTCATAGATATCGGTGTGACTGCCATTCTCTGCGGCAACGATACTCTCGCCTTCGGTGCCATCAGGGAGGTTCAGCGTCTCGGCTTCAGCGTCCCCGACGATATAAGCATCATCGGCTACGACGACGTACCGGGCTGTGAGAAGACCACCCCGGCACTCACCTCTGTCCGTCAGGATCGAATCCAGCTGGGCAAGTGCTGCTACTACGTCCTCTACGCACTCGTAAACGGCGTCTCATTGTCGCGAAATCTGTTACGAACGAGCCTCACTATCAGAGAGTCTACGGGACGGGTCAAAAAGAAGTAACGCAATACCATGACTAAAAAAAGCCATTTGGATGATATATCATTTCGAGGGATGTATATCATACGTCGTTGCGCAGCGTGGGTATTTTCCACGCGCACAACGTGACGTATGATAAAAAAGCGAAAGCGTGCCCTCGAAAATATATCAACAAATGGCTTTATTTTATCTATAATTATTAACTTATAGTGTCTTAACCGTTTCCCTGTAGAGCTTTCGAAAGAAGAAGCTCGACAAGATCAGTGACGCGAGCTCGGCGATCGGGAACGCCCACCATATGGCATTCACGTCACCCGTGAGCGACAGAAGCCACGCGGCCGGGATGAGCACGACAAGCTGACGTCCTATAGAAACAAACAACGAATACATACTCTTTGCAAAAGCCTGGAATATCGATCCCATCGTGATACATATTCCCGCTATACAGAACGATGTACTGATGATACGAAGCGACGGAATACCCATGCCGATCATGAAATCCTGAGCGTCGAACATTCTAAGGAGCGCTTCGGGGAAGATCTGGAACAGAGCCGTCCCGACTGCCATGATCCCGAAAGCAAGTATCATCGAGAATTTCAATGCACTTTTAATTCTATCTTTTCTTCTGGCTCCATAATTGTACGCCAACACAGGTATCAATCCATTGTTCAGACCGAATACCGGCATAAAGAAGAAGCTTTGCAGCTTGAAGTATACCCCGAACACAGCCTGCGCCGTATCCGAGAACGCTCCGAGGAGTTTGTTCATCGCAAAGGTCATCACGGATCCGATACTCATCATGAGGATCGACGGAACTCCGACCACATATATCTGACGTATTGCCGCACTGTGTGGGGTGAATATTCCCTTCCATGAAAGACTTATATCCTTATTGAACTTCAGATTGCAGAATATCCCTACGCAGGTAGCCACGCTCTGTCCGAGGATCGTAGCATAAGCTGCGCCTGCCACACCAAGCTTCGGAAATCCGAACATACCGAATATCAGGATAGGATCAAAGATTATATTGATGACGGCACCCGTGATCTGAGAAAACATGGATGCGAGTGTCCGTCCTGTAGACTGCAGAAGTCTCTCCATCGTAACCTGCAAAAACAAAGGCATTGCCAAACAGCTCACGATGCCGAGATATGTCTCGCCGTAGGATATGACCGTGGGGTCATCCGTCTGAGACATGATAAACGGTGCCGAGCCGAACCATCCTATCAGGAAAAATAACACGCCGCTGATCAGTATCACAAGGATACCGTTATTTGCGGCGTTGTTCGCTTTGTCGAAACGTTTTTCACCCAGCGAACGTGACAAAAGAGCATTGATACCGACACCTGTCCCCGCTGCCACGGAGATCATAAAGTTCTGCATCGGAAAAGCCAGCGTGACTGCTGTCAGCGCCTTCTCTTCGATCTGGGCTACAAAAACCGAATCTACAATATTATACAGAGCCTGCACGAGCATGGAGATCATCATCGGAAGTGACATAGAGATGATGAGTCTGCGTACCGGCAGTACCCCCATTTTATTCTCTTCTCTGGCTTCGGGCTTGGATTCCGCTCCGTAAAGAGCCTCCTCCTCGCTGTCCTCAAGAAGGATATCAACTATCTGCTGTTCTTCGATGTCATCGACATCTTTTTCTCTGTTAACCATGGTTCTTTCTATCTCCTTAACAAGGACGTCCGTCTAACGACCTGCGAAACAGATAAGAACCATATGGGATCTCACCCGAGGAATCGCATCTTGTCGCTCTCCGGCGCCTTTTTCTTCGGTGCCTCCTGTTTTGCAGGCTTATTGATACCTGCTGCTTCCTCAAGACCGCGCTGCATACCATTTTTACAGCTCTCGCAGTAGCGTCCGGATTTGATCGGCGTTCCGCATCGCTCACAAGGGATTCCTATCGGAGAATCCGCGGAGAACACGAGTCTGTCCTCTCTGACCCATCGCTGGATCTGTTTGGGGCTGACCTCACACTCCTTGGAGAGAGTACGCATGTCGATGTTCGGATGCTCACGAACATACTGCTTGACCTCCATGAACTTCTCCTCAAGCGCCTTGTTGCATTGCTGGCATACGCGTGGTCCTGAAACATGATTAAATAATTTACCACACTTTACGCAACTAATCAACTCCATTTTTCATTCCTCCTGTCATTTTTTGAAAACAACGCCCTCAGGCTTCACTTCCTATGCATATGCAGACCGCGTAAACGGCCTTCGCTCCGGCTTTCTTCAGAAGGCCCGCACAGGCCTCCAGCGTCGCGCCGGTAGTATATATATCATCGACCAGCACTATAGACTCGTGCACCTCCGGTCGAAAGATCTCATTATCAACCTCAAACGCCTGACGCAGATTCTCACGTCTCTTTACTGCATTAAGGTTTTTCTGCGGGCTGGTATAACGCGTCCTCTTGAGCAGATCTACGGTCGGCAGCCCCACTCGCAGCCCAAGCTCCGTAGCTACGAGCTCAGCCTGATTGTACCCGCGGAAACGAAGTCTCCGCTTGTGGATGGGTATCGGCACAAGCACGTCTGCATGCCACCGTCTGATCCTGCCGTAAAAATGTCGGCACAGCTCGTCGGCATAGAATCCGGCATCGCCGTAGCACCCTTCGTATTTGAGATCGAACATCGCCTTTTTCGTATCCTCACGATAGACAAAAAGTGCGACCGAGCTGTCGAGGCCCGGGTGATCTCTGAGCTTACAATCCGTACATAACTCATCTGTCCCACGCAGGATGGGCTTACCGCACCTTTTGCACACGGGCTCGGTGACGTACGGAAGTTTTCTTATGCAGTCATCACAGGCTCTGATACCGTCGCCCATGACTTTTCCGCAAAACATACATTTAGATGGAAACATGACATCTGAAACTCGCATATGAACTCTCTTTCCGAATCCATACACTCACATGTCAATGCATACCACATATATTGTATCACAAAGTTGCCGATACGTAAATATAGTTTTTCTTTTTTTTGCTATTTTTTCAGTTCCCCGATACGAAGTCCGAGTGTCGAATACCTCTTTCTCTCGGATTCATTGGCGATCATCCTTAATACCGTATCCCTTCTGCCTATGATCATCACGCAGCGCGTGGCACGCGTAACGGCGGTATAGAGGATGTTTCTGGTCATGAGCGGCGCCGGTCCTCCGAGTAACGGAAGTATGACGGCCGGGTACTCACTTCCCTGTGATTTGTGAATGGTAACGGCATAAGCCAGCTCCAGATCCGATAGGTCCCCGGTCCCGTATATGACGTGTCTCTCTCCGTCAAAGCATACCGAAACCTCATTAAGCTCCGCGTCGATACTCTCTATCACACCGATATCACCGTTAAATACTCCGGTCCCCTCCTCGATCACCATGTCCTTGTAACCGAGTATACGATACTCCATGCGATAATTATTCTTCATCTGCATGACCTTGTCGCCCTCGCGGAATATGGTATCATGCAGAGTCAGTTCCTTTTTTTTCGGAGACGGAGGATTGAGATACTGCTGGAGGATCTGATTGCACCTGATCACGCCCGTCTCGCCCTTTTTCATGGGCGTCAGAACCTGTATATCCATGGGCTTGCAGCCCGCATAGTCGGCCATCTTTCCCTGTCCGAAGCTCATACGCATGATCCCGAGTGCCTCGTTCGCATCCTCACACGCTGCAAAGAAAAAGTCTCCGGTGGGCTTGTTCTCGAGCTCCAGCATATCACCCGCGAGGATCCTGTGCGCATTCATGACGATATCCGATTCCATCGCCTGGCGGAAGATCTTGGTAAGTCTCACCACGGAAAAATACCCCGACGCTATGATATCCTTGAGTACGTTTCCGGGACCCACGCTCGGCAGCTGGTCCACATCTCCCACGAGCACCAGTCTCGTTGATACCGGAATCGCCTTCAGCAGGCTGTGGAAAAGATAGATATCGACCATCGACATCTCATCAACGATAATAACGTCGGCCTCTAAAGGCTCCTCCTCATTTCTTCCGAACCTGCCTCCGCCGTCGTAACGGTCATCCGCACCCGGTGCGCCGCTGTACTCCAAAAGCCTGTGTATGGTCTGGGCCGGATAGCCCGTGGCCTCCTCCATCCTTTTTGCCGCACGCCCTGTCGGAGCAGCCAAAAGTATATGGTAGTTTTCACTTTTCATGACCTTGATCAGGGTATTGATTGTCGTGGTCTTGCCTGTTCCGGGACCTCCGGTGATAACCGTCACTCCCCTTTTCATGGCCTCCTTTACGGCATGAATCTGTGTTTCATCAAGATTTATTTTTTCTCGTTTTTCTATTCTTCTTATGGCAGCATCGTATGTCTCATCGTCATCACCGAGATCAACATTCAGATCAAGGAGCATACGCGCGCTGTTGAGCTCCGAGTAATACATCACGGGAAGGTAGACATTTCTCTCCGCTTTGTCTCCGCTGAGAATAACAGCCTTATCAACCGCCATTACAGCCAGCACGTCGAGCACCAGCTCCTCATCCACTCCGAGCTGCTCCACTCCCAACGGGATGAGCTCTCTCTCGGGCAGGTAGGTGTGTCCCTCTCCGCCGGCCTGATTAAGCAGGTACAGAAGACCGGCCCTCACTCTGGCAGGGGAATGCTTATCAAAGCCCGCCCTGGATGCAATCTCATCGGCTTTTTTGAATCCGATCCCGTCGATGTCCTCCGCGAGCCTGTACGGATTCTGCTCGATGATCTCCTCCATCATATCGCCATAGTACTGATATATCTTTATCGCCTGCGTGTTCGGTATGGAGTATTTTTGCAAAAAAATGATCGCGCGGCGCATACCTCTTTGCTCCGCGAAGCTCTCTGCGATGTCCCTCGCCTTTTTCTCCGATATGCCTTTCACGGACGCAAGCTCCTCGGGGCGTTTTTCCATGACCTCGAAGGTACGGTCTCCGAACTTGTCCACGATCCTTTTTGCAAGACCGCCCCTGATGCCCTTTACCGCACCCGAAGAAAGATAGCGGAGTATCGCTATCTCATTGTCAGGCTCGGTGATATCGTATGTTGAGACCTTGAGCTGTTCACCGTAGACACCATGAAAGCTCATCTCGCCCGTCACCACGACATATTCACCTTCCCCAATAAAAGGAAAATTGCCGACACAGGTCGTTTCTTCCCCGTCGGCACCCTCCAGGTAAAACACCGTATATCCGTTTTCATCATTTCTGTAAACGATATGCGTGATGTAGCCTTTGATCTCCATGCTTTCCTCTTTCTCTCCCATTTACAAAAAGTGCCCGACCTTAAAAATGGTCAGGCACCGATCTTTCAATTATTACTCACCACTGCTTAATAGTGAGCTTGCGAGCGACGACTCCGTTGCGAGCGCCGCCATCTCTGCCTGCTGCTTCGGCGTCATGGACTTGATGTCGTCTGCGGACACTCCTGTCAGCGCGCTGGCGAGTGTCGCTGCAGCGCTGTCATTCTGCTCCTGAGCAGTCTTTGCTGCCTGCTCAGCCGTAGTCGTGTCGGCACTGATACCAAGCTTCTGATTTGTGATGTTCTGGTAGAGCTGCTCGGCGATGCCGAGTCCCTTGCCCGAACTCATCATGCTCTTTGCGATCTCCTGATAATAGTTATCCTCGAACATCTCTACGTACTGATGCGAGGTCTGGTCATCCTCTTCGTTGTCCGAAAGGAGTTTCGCGCTCTCGCTCATTCTTTTAAAGATCTGCTCAAGCATATATGCCTCAAAGTCTTTACAGGCCTGAAGTGTATCCTCATCGTTGGACGCGTTCTCGATCTGCGAGCTGAGACGGTTCGCAGCCTGTATCTGAGCATTGTTATAAACACTTGCGGTATTTGTATAAGCCGCCATGGTTGGATCAAGTGTAATAGCCATACGCGCCTCCTAATTTATGATCGTAAATTATTCGCCTGCTGGAGCATCTCGTCCGATGCCGTGATCGCTTTCGCGTTCATTTCGTATGCACGCTGGGTGATGATCATGTTTACCATCTCGTCAGCCGCATTTACGTTACTCATTTCGAGATATCCACTCTTTATCTTGGATCCGAGCGCATATGCCGTCCATGAAGTCGGCTCGCCGGATGCGTCACTCTGTGCATAATTTGAACCTGCTATCTTCTCAAGTCCACCCGGATTCGGGAAGGTGGTGAGTCCGATCTGCATTCCGAGGTCATAGCGGTTTCCTTCATCATTCACATATGAAAGCTTTCCGTCCATATCCACCTGGATGAGGTCCGTACGGTAACCCTCCTCAAGATGGATGATATTTCCAGCCGTATCGAGAACCGGGTTTCCCTCGCTATCCGTCAGTGTGGTACCACCGTCCGTATCGATAGCCATGATAAAATGTCCGTTTCTCGTATATGCCGTGCTTCCGTCAGCGAGACGTACACTGAAAAATCCCTCGCCCTGGATCGCGTAGTCGAACTCTCCGTGCGACTCTCCAAATGCTCCCTGATGGAAATCCGAGGAGATGGAACCTACTCTGGTTCCGAGTCCTACCTGCGCTCCGATCGGCTTCGGCTCGCCTGTTGATGTGGTTGACTTTCTCTGCAGATTCTGATAGATCAGAGACTTGAAGTTCGTCGTCTGAGTTTTGTATCCTGTTGTATTGATGTTTGACAGGTTATTAGCCGTGACATCGAGCGCTGTCTGCTGCCCGATCATACCGCTCGCCGCTGTCCAAAGTGATCTCATCATAGGCTTATCCTCCCTTTATTACTGTACGCGTCCTATCTCGTTTGCCGCGTTCTGCAGCATACTGTCGTATGAACGAATCACCTTCTGATTTGCTTCATAAGCACGTGTCACGGTGATCATGTCGACCATCTCCTTGACTACGTTTACGTTTGACTGCTCTGTATATCCCTGGATCACGGTCGCTGTCGCATTTATCATCGTAGCGCCGTCTACAGGCTCGAAAAGCGTGTTTCCGTATTTTTTCAAATAATCATAGTTTTCAAAGTCCACAACCTGCAGAGTATCTATCGTCTCACCGTCAGCGATGATCACGCCCTGCTCGGTGATCGATACCTTTTTCGCGTCGGTCGGACAATATATATCTCCGCTCTTACCCTGAACGGCGTTTCCGTCTGCGTCGACCAAAAGGCCTTCCTTAGTCAGAGTAAAACGACCGTCTCTGGTGTACCTGGTGTGAGTTTCACCATTTGCGGTGACGACCTTCACTGTGAAAAAGCCCTTTCCCGAAAGAGCGCAGTCGTACGTGCCACCCGTCTGGCGTATCGAGCCCTGCGCGTGGTCCGTATGAGTCTCACCGATCTTCACTCCCAGTGAGAGATGACCGATTGCTTCATTATGATATGCTTGGGATCCGTCCCTGATTTTGAGATCGAGTACCTGATCGAACGCCTGAGAAGTAGACTTATCAAGTTTAAACCCGACGGTTGTTGCATTGGCCATGTTGTTTGATAACACGTCCATGCGTTTCTGCTCGTTGACCATCCCTGTCCACGCAGTGTAGAGTCCTCGCAGCATCCGTTTTCCTCCGATTAAAAATATAGAATACGGTTATTCTCTAATATTATCGGACAAAAAGGGGGATCATATAACCCCCCTTTTGATTTTTGTTTGATTTTTTATGCTGCGACGCCTCGTGGCGCGCGGCAAAATTACATATCGGTCGTCGTGCCTGTGTTACCGGCGAGGAACTCGACATACATTCCTGTTCCGATGGCTACTGCGGTCATCGGGTCCTCAGCGGTCATGGTTGTGATACCGGTCTTTGACTCGATCAGCTCCTCGAGACCGTAGAGCTGGGCGCCACCACCTGTAAGCACGATACCGCGCTCTGCGATATCTGCGGCAAGCTCCGGCGGAGTTTTCTCAAGGACACCGTGAACAGCCTCAACGATCTGTGCACACGGATCGCGAAGTGCCTCCTCTGTCTCCTCTGATGTGACGGTGATCGTCTTCGGCAGACCTGTCACGAGGTTACGTCCTCTGACGTCTACGGATACACTCTCCGGACGCGGGAATGCCGACCCGATCTTGATCTTTATGTCCTCAGCAGTACGCTCACCGATGGCGAGGTTGTGCTTTTTACGCATATATCTCATGATGAAATCATCAAAGTCATCACCTGCTGTCTTGATGGATGCACTTACAACAGTGCCTCCGAGAGAGATGACCGCGATGTCTGAGGTTCCACCACCTATATCAACTATCATGTTTCCGCACGGACGGGAGATATCGATACCTGCACCGATAGCTGCGGCGATAGGCTCCTCGATGATCCTTACATCCCTGGCGCCTGCCTGGAAAGCCGCATCCTCAACCGCTTTTCTCTCGACCTCTGTTACCTGAGACGGTACACAGATGCTGATGAGAGGCTTGCGGAAACGCTGCTTACCGACTGCCTTCTGGATGAAGTATTTAAGCATCTTCTCGGTGACTGAGTAATCAGAGATAACTCCCTGACGGAGAGGTCTGATCGCTGTGATGTTTCCCGGAGTACGTCCGAGCATCTGGCGAGCCTCCTCACCGATTGCCTTTATTCTGTTTGTGTCACGATCTATAGCAACGACGCTGGGCTCCTTGAGCACAACGCCCTTTCCTTTCAAATATACCAAAATACTGGCTGTTCCCAAGTCTATACCTATATCAAAAGCCACTTTTCATACTCCTTTCGCTCTTGTTTCTTCTCATATGCTTTCTTATTGTAACATATCCCGTAGAAAATTCAAGAGGAAATTTCAGAACTGTAAATGTAACATTGACAAATATCGAAAAATGCGATATAATCGGAACATCGGCGAAAAGTCGATTTGAGATGAAACAGGATGGAGGATCATAAAAATGAAAAGAATCAAGACTTTAACAACAAAGAATCTTAAGGATACTGTTAAGAAGGGCGGATGCGGCGAGTGCCAGACATCATGCCAGTCAGCGTGCAAGACTTCATGCACAGTCGGAAATCAGACCTGCGAGAACGCTAAGCGCTGATCAATAAAAGGTGAACATATAGGAGCGAGCCACACCGCAGCTTCTGTTGGTTTTTCGGGGTTCACTTGCGTCATTCGGAACCGCAGCGTGTGCATAGGAAACTCTACGAGTTTCCTTCGCACCGGCGCTTCCGACAGCCCCTACGAACCAAGCAGAATGCTGCTCAGTGTGGCTCGCGATTTATTTGGCACAGTTTGAGATTTATCAGTGCATTAATAGATAATTAATTAATGGAGATATTCGAAAATGATACACCTGTTTAAGAATAATGGTTATAACATTGTATTGGATGTGAACTCGTCTTCTGTGCATGTCGTGGATGATGTGGTTTATGACGTACTCGGCGAGATGAAGGAAGATGATGCTGATAAGTATCGCGAGGAAGAGCTCCACAGAATAGCTTCGATCGTAAGCGGGAGATATCCATCTGAAGAGCTGACGGATGAAGACTTTCGGGAGATTTTTGATGATATAAGAGAGCTCGAGGAGAACGGAACTCTGTTTACGGATGAGCAGTATCTGGTTGCGGATGACTGCGGCTCATGCTCGGGCGAGGACGAGTCGGGTTGCGAGAGTCAGGACGGGCCGAAATCCATGGAGAAGATGGTGATCGACTTCAAAAAGAGACAGACCGTCGTGAAGGCTCTGTGTCTGCATATCGCGCATGCTTGCAACTTGAAATGCGAATACTGCTTCGCAGGCGAGGGTGAGTATCACGGTGACAGAGCTCTGATGAGCCTGGAAGTTGGGAAAAAAGCTCTTGATTTTTTGGTAGCGAACTCCGGAAACAGGCACAATCTTGAGGTCGATTTCTTCGGCGGCGAGCCGTTACTCAACTTCGATGTGGTTAAAGAGCTCGTGAAGTACGGTCGTGAGCTGGAGAAGACACATGACAAGCACTTCCGTTTCACGCTGACTACAAATGGTGTGCTCATCGATGATGATGTGATAGCTTTCGCAAATAAGGAGATGGACAACGTCGTTCTGTCTGTAGACGGACGAAAGAGCATACATGATAAGATGAGGCCTTTCCGTGACGGAAGCGGTTCATATGACAAGATCATAGATAAGTTCAAAAAAGTTGCTGACTCGAGAAATCAGGAGCGCTACTACGTGCGCGGGACGTTTACACACTACAACACCGACTTTGTAAAGGATGTGCTTTCTCTCGCCGATGAGGGATTCAAGCAGATTTCGGTTGAGCCTGTGGTCGCTGATCCGGCAGAACCTTATGCCATCACTGAGGACGATATCCCTGTGATCTGCGAGGGCTATGATGAGCTTGCACGTGAGATGCTCGCTCGCGAAAAGGAAGGCAAGGGCTTTACATTTTTCCACTATATGATCGACCTGACCGGTGGACCATGTGTCTACAAAAGGCTTTCCGGCTGCGGATCCGGTACAGAGTACCTGGCCGTGACACCGTGGGGAGACCTGTATCCCTGCCATCAGTTCGTAGGCGAGGAGCAGTTCTGCCTTGGAAACGTGGACGAGGGCATCAAAAATACCGAGCTGGTCGACAATTTCAAGCTCTGCAACGTATACGCAAAACCCGAGTGTCGCGACTGCTTTGCCAAGTTTTTCTGCTCAGGTGGATGTGCCGCGAATGCTTATCATTCGCATGGCGATATAAATCAGCCATACGAGATCGGTTGCAAACTCCAGCGAAAGCGTGTTGAGTGCGCGCTGATGCTACAGGCAACGAGAGCAGATATAGAAGAGTAAATTAAAATAGGGAACTTTTTGATGCTATTTGCATGCAAAAGTTCCCTATTTTTATATCTGCTTATACGTTTTGGAATCAGTCCGCCACGGCCTCGACCGCTGCCTTCTCTGCAGCAAGACCTGACTTATATCTCTCGATAAATGCGTCAAAGCCCTTTACGCCGGCTGCATCTGGCGCAAGCTCCGAACCGGTCTCTCCGGCAAACACCTTGTTATCGAGGTAATCAGCGAGCGATTCACCGCTGCCCTTAAGTACCATATATGCAGCGAGTACCGCGATACCCCAGGCACCACCCTCTCCCGCTGTGTCCATTACGGAGATCGGAGTGTTTAAAGCATCCGCGAGGATCTGCTGAGCCACGCCCTTCGTCTTGAATATGCCGCCGTGACCGTAGATCTTGTCAGCCTCGACTCCCTCCTCCTTGAAGAGGATATCGTTTCCGATCTTCAGCGTAGCAAATGCGGAGTAAAGATGTACTCTCATAAAGTTCTTTAAGTTCCAACGGCTGTTCGGCGTACGCAGTACCATCGGACGTCCCTCCGAAAGACCGGTGATATTCTCACCTGACAGGTAGTTATATGCGAGGATATCGCCACCATCTGCGTCACCCTCGAGCGCTCCGTTGTAAAGCGTTCCGAATATTTTTCCCATATCGGCATCCGCGCCGATCGCATCAGCGAACTCCTTGAAAAGTCCAACCCATGCGTTCAGATCAGACGTACAGTTGTTGCAGTGAACCATCGCAACCGCGCTTCCGTCCGGAGTCGTCACGATATCGATCTCGGGATGAACCTTGTTAAGGTTTTTCTCCATAACAACCATCGAGAACACGCTCGTTCCGGCGGACACATTACCCGTACGCTGACGCACGGAGTTCGTCGCAGTCATACCGGTTCCGGCATCACCCTCCGGCGGACACATCGGCACACCTGCAGTAAGTGTTCCCGTAGGATCGAGAAGCTTCGCACCCTCCTCAGTAAGTGTTCCGGCAGCCTCACCTGCCGTGAGTACCTTCGGAAAAATATCAAGCAGTTTGTAAGGAAGCCCGTTGTTCTCGAGAAGTCCGTCGAACTTCTCAACCATATCCTTGTCAAACTGTCCCGTAGCAGGATCGATCGGGAACATACCCGATGCCTCGCCGACACCGAGAACCTTCTCGCCTGACAGTTTCCAATGGATGTAGCCTGCCAGAGTTGTCTGGAATTTGATCCTGTCGATATGATCCTCTTTATTGAGGATAGCCTGATAGAGATGTGAGATACTCCATCTCTCAGGGATATTGAAATTGAAGAGGTCAGTAAGTCGTCCCGCTGCCTCACCCGTTATCGAGTTTCTCCAGGTACGGAACGGTACCAAAAGCTCATCTGATGAGTCAAAGGCCATATATCCGTGCATCATCGCAGAGAATCCAAGTGCCTTTAAGGTCTTGATCTCTGTTCCGTATTTCTCCTTTACGTCAGCTGCCAGGTTGCGATATGCATCCTGAAGACCGTTCCAGATCGCGTCAAGGGAATAGGTCCAGATACCGTTTTCATATTGGTTCTCCCATTCGTGATCGCCGGTGGCAAGCACTCGCGTCTCTTCATCGATAAGAACTGCTTTGATTCTTGTTGAACCAAATTCAACTCCTAATATGGCGTTACCGTTTTCGATGATCTCTTTGCTCATTCCAATAAACCTCCTTCAATGCTTACGCAGGAGCGCTGTTGTCTGACAAACATTTTGACTCGCCCATATAAAGGGCTCTCAAAATGTTTGCAGACGCCGCTCCTGCTTGATTCTTAACCAACAGTTGCATATGCACATGCCGGCGCGGCGTTTGAAATCTTTTTGAGAGCGCTTCCACTGCGCGAGTCAAAAAGATTTGCAAACATCAGCGCGCCGGCTTAGTTTCTATGTCAGGCTCTTTTTAGCGAAGTTCCACGAGTCCTCACACATCTTTTGGATGTCGAGTTCTGCTTCCCAACCCAGTTCAGACTTAGCCTTGCTTGGATCCGCATAGCAGGTAGCAATGTCACCGGCTCTACGGGGTTTGATCTGATATGGAATCTTGATACCGTTAGCGGCCTCGAATGCTTTTACGATGTCAAGGACCGAGTAACCATTGCCCGTGCCGAGGTTATAGATATTTACACCGGTGGTGCCGGTAACTTTTTCAACAGCGTTTACATGACCGCGTGCCAGATCAACTACGTGGATATAGTCTCTGACACCGGTACCGTCGGGTGTATCATAGTCATCACCGAAGACTCCGAGCTCGGGGAGTTTGCCGACTGCGACCTGCATGATATAAGGCATCAAATTGTTCGGAATGCCGTTCGGGCTCTCGCCGAGAAGCCCTGACTCATGCGCACCGATCGGATTAAAGTATCTGAGCAGTACTACACTCCACTCATCATCAGCTTTCTGAACATCCGTGAATACCTGCTCGAGCATTGACTTCGTCCAGCCATAAGGATTGGTACACTGTCCCTTCGGGCACTCCTCAGTGATTGGTATCTGCGCCGGATCACCGTAAACAGTTGCGGACGAACTGAAGATAAGCCTCTTACAACCGTACTCACTCATCAGCTTGCACAGGTTGATCGACCCCGCGATATTATTTTCATAATAAAGAAGTGGCTTCTCCACCGACTCGCCGACAGCCTTGAGACCCGCGAAGTGGATCACCGCATCGAACTTATGCTCCTCGAAGACCGGGCGCATGCTGTCCTCATCCAAAAGGTCTGCCCTATAGAACTCCGGGCGCACTCCGGTTATTTTTTCAATACGGTCGAGCACGTCAATTTTTGAATTAAACAGGTTATCAAAAATAACCACGTCGTAGCCTTTTTTGATCAGCTCAACGCAGGTATGGGAACCGATATATCCGGTTCCGCCCGTAACCAATATTTTCATGTAGCCTCCTAACAGCGGCGCTCGCGCCAATTGCCAGGCTCGGATCCTTTCGGATCCTCGCTGTCCATTGGATGTTTTACTCCTCGCCTTCCTTCTCAACCTCTACGATGGCGCTCTTCTGCATCGGGATACGGCAGTTTTTGTTGCTTCCGAACTCGACGATGATCACGTCGTCACTCGGGATATCGATAACAACACCGTAGAATCCGCTTGTAGTAAGGATAGAATCACCTACAGATACTGAGCTCATCAGAGCCGCATGCTCTCTCTCCCTCTTTTTGTTCGGGCGGATCGCAATAAAGTAAAATGCTGCGATGATAACCGCATAAAGTGCAATAATTCCAATTGTTGAGTTCATGTTAATCTCCTTCCATTTGTAAAAGCATTTCTTTTTTATATGAAGCGTATCGTCCCTCACGTATGGCGGTACGCGCTTCAACCATCATTGTATTATAAAAATACAGATTGTGCAAGACCAAAAGCCTCAGCCCCAGCATCTCTCCGCTTTTCAAAAGATGCCTGATATATGCTCTCGAGTGATGTCTGCACGTCGGGCACTGGCATCCCTCCTCGACAGGTCTGTCGTCCTTCTCGTAGCAGGCATTGTTTAAGTTCATCTTGCCATGCTTCGTATAAGCATGTCCGTGACGACCGTTCCTCGACGGGTATACACAGTCAAAAAAATCCACGCCACGGTCTATCGCCTCAAGTATATTTGCCGGAGTGCCGACCCCCATCAGATAAACAGGCTTGTCCTGCGGCAGATGCGGAACAGTAACATCGAGGATATGATACATCTCCTCGTGCGTCTCACCGACAGCCAATCCTCCCAGCGCGTAGCCCGGCAGATCAAGCTCGGCAATCTCTTTCGCATTCTCTATGCGGATGTCCTCATGCACACCACCCTGATTAATACCAAATAGCATCTGCTCTTTGTTTATCGTATCGGGAAGCGAATTGAGTCTTTCGATCTCAGCCTTGCATCTGTGTAGCCACCTGGTAGTCCGTTCCACCGACTGCTTTATGTAGCTTCTCTCCGCCGTGGACGAAGGGCATTCATCAAATGCCATCGCTATCGTAGATCCTAAGTTCGACTGGATCTGCATACTCTCCTCAGGCCCCATAAAAATGCGATGGCCGTCGATATGCGATCTGAACTCGACGCCCTCTTCTTTGATCTTCCTCATGCTGGCCAGCGAGAACACCTGAAATCCACCGGAGTCAGTCAATATCGGCCTGTGCCAGTTCATAAACCTCTGCAGTCCGCCGAGTTCCTTTACAACCTGATCGCCCGGCCTCAGATGCAGATGATAAGTATTGCACAGCTCCACCTGCGTCCCGATCTCTTCGAGATCGATAGATGACACAGCTCCCTTGATCGCCGCCACAGTCCCCACATTCATAAAGACAGGAGTCTCGATCGTTCCATGAGCTGTAGTCATAGTCGCTGATTTCGCTCGCCCATCAATATTAATTATCTTGTACATAGCTCTCACAGCGCGAGCGGCAGTAGTTTTCTTCCGAGGAGCACTTTATCGTGCGAGCGAGGAAGAAAAGCTACGACCGCGCTCGCGCGTCAGTTCCTCCCACAGCATTGCTTGTACTTCTTGCCTGAGCCGCATGGACACGGATCGTTCCTACCAATCTTTCTGTCCTCTTTGATGATCGTGCCGCTCTTTTTCTGCTCCTTGTAGAGCTCTTTACGCTTGTCCTCATCGAAGATATCATTCCACTGCGGAAGATTGTAAAGCCACTCTGCGTTGCAGTCAACCATGTTTTTATAGAGAAGCTCGAGGTCAAAGTCAAGCGATACCTCAGTATCCTCCTCCATCTCCTCGATCGGGTTCTCAGTCTTTAAGCTGTCATTGATCCCGTCAAGGAATCCGACCATCATTGACAGCGGAACATCGTATTTTTCAGCAAGCTCCTTAACAGTACCACTTACAACCTCGGACGGGTTGGCCAAAAGCTGCTCGTAGATACCCTTCTCGAGCTCAAAATACTTCTGCCAGAACTCCTGTCCTTTCTTCGTGGTCTGCATCTCTTCACTATAGGCGTAATCACGCCAATCCTGTAATAAAGCCATAGGCCCCTCCTGTTTTTCATGAATTAACATAAATCATATCATAACCGATATGAAAAATCAATCAAAATCATTCAGTTTTTGATTGATTTTTCGTTGTTTCATTAATCGGTCATCCACTCTCTCAGTTGCTCATATATGTCCTCCTCTTTCGGTGGACAACCCTTGATGAAGTGATCGAAGGTTCGGCAGCAGTTGCCGATGCCATAGGCTCCGTTTTTTCCTTTATGTCCCTGACCTATGGAAATCTTCGGAAGCGAGCCTCCGTTCCATAGCCCTTCGTCCTTTAGACGATACAGTACAGCAGTGAAGCATGCAAAGCAGGCACTGCAGGAATCACATTCGTCTACATCTACGGATATATCGAGATTCAGATCTCTATGGGAAAATGCTTTCTCGTAGGGATCTTTTTTATCTGCGGAGAAGGATTTGATCACTTCGCCGTTTTCATTCAGTATACTTATCTCGGCCTTATTCAGGTCAGTGCTTCCACTGCCGAGAGCCTCTGCCATACCTACATATGAAACATCCTTTGCGCTCAGTCCGAGCAGTGAACAGGCATAGGAATCGATGAGGACAGGGTCTTTGCATACCATCACACAATCGGTCTGAAGCGGGTTGCCGCCCTCTTCGAAGTTCGGATCTCCGCATATGTGATCGACCACGATAAAATCCTGATGGATGCCGACGCTCAGATGCGCGACAGGCTTATGCAAGCCCATGGTGTGGAAGTGTCTTTTTTCCGAATTGGGGATCAGCCCCTTCATATTTTTCAGTGCGCAGGTCATCTTTGTCTGGCAGTGTCCCTTGATGACGGGGACGTTTATCATATAATCGATGGTGTCTACGGAGTCACATATGTTGAGACTCATACCCGCGCAGTCTTTCTCGTGGAAGTGATCTTTTTGGGTGTCGATAAACTCCACATC
Organism: Lachnospiraceae bacterium P6B14; assembly: GCA_000687695.1. Lineage (GTDB taxonomy): Bacteria > Bacillota > Clostridia > Lachnospirales > Lachnospiraceae > Eubacterium_F. Next base: position 79,548 of record JHWZ01000001.1, read on the forward strand.
ATACTTTTCACACAGTGATTTGTAACCGCAATTAATGAAGGCTTCAGAGGTCTTATCACCGACCCATGAGCCTTCTATAATTGATATTTTTCGGAAGTTATTATTCTGAAGATATTTTATGATACCCTCGACGATCTCGGGGTGAGTAGTTGCGCCAAAGCTTGCCGGAGTCGGGGTTACCAGATTCGGTTTTATGCCGATCTGCTTGGTGGTATCGCCGATCTCGTTTGCCAGATGAGCATACTCAAGAAGAGTAGTTGTCATCTCAATATAGTCCGAGCCGTAGCGCTTTATTATTTCATTATTATTCATGTACATTTACCAGGCAGTATGATCAAATCTTATTTGCCTTCATATTTGATCACTGCATCCACATCATATCCGGCAAGTTTTTTTCTTCCCTCGAGTCCTGCGAGCTCCATAAGGAAGATCACCTTTTTAACCTCCCCGCCGAGTTTCTCAACAAGGTCGATGGAAGCCTTTATGGTTCCGCCGGTTGCGATAAGGTCATCAACGACCACGACTTTCTGGCCTTTTTGGATGGCATCCGTGTGCATCTCAACCGTAGCCTTGCCATACTCGAGCTCGTAACTCTGCTCGATGGTCTCACATGGAAGCTTGCCTTTTTTTCTGACGAGAACAAAAGGCTTTCCGAGTGCGTATGCGAGAGGTGCGCCGAAGATGAATCCGCGGCTCTCAGCGCCCACTACCACATCGAAGTCCACTCCTTCTAAGAGCTTTAAGAGCTCATCGATTGCCAGATGGAATCCCTCTGCGTCCTGCAATACGGTTGTGATATCACGAAAAATAATCCCGGGCTCCGGGAAATCAGGTATGCTTCTAACGTAATCCTCGAGTTTTTTAGCCATAACAAACTCCTCCATATCTTTTTACAATATAAAACAGGAGCCTACTATACGTACGGCTCCTTGATCAACAATTATCACTCGTCGTCGATGGTATCCTTAACAGCGCCACCAATCACCGAAGAAACAACCGATGCAACTACGATGACCGCGATGATAGCAATCCCTACGACAACTCCGATTCCGATAAAGATCTCTGACATAATTTCCCTTTCATGCCGGGTGTTTTCCCCGGCAGCGCATGTGTGCCTCGAGCACACATGTCGCATCATGGGCTGCTTTGTGCACCGCACAAACAGCCGTGTGAAAAATCGGCATATCAATGCGATTTTTCACACTACCCTCCATGCTACAATATTCCTGACACTGATTGTACCACGTTTCAAGAGAAAAATCAATCAAAAACTGAATGATTTTGATTGATTTTCTCATGTGGAAGCAGAGCTCGTTCCGACTTTTTCCAGATTATATGCTTTTTAGTCGGAAGTCATTTCAATTATTCCGAGATTAAAAAGAGCGGAAACAAAGACGCTTCCGACTAAAGTTCAAAAAAGATAATAAAGTCGGAGTTTTTTCTAAAAGAACTACTCTATCATCCAAAAATACCATCCCAATATCATTAAAACACAAAAAAAGTTCCGACTAAATCATGCTTTTTTCATGATTAGTCGGAACATGAGTTGTTTCCATACACGTACACTTAAGTCGCCTCTTGAATTCTTCCGACCAAAAGCTAGCTTTTGCCAAAAAAGTCGGAACCGAGTCTGCTTCCACTGATCTTCTGCGCCCTCAGGCTTCGCTACAGGTCATGTCTGACAGACAATTGCCGAACGAGGTCAGACGAGTGGTGCCTGTCGATATGCCTGGCCCCGCAGAACGTGCTTTGATTCCCCTACGCGATAAATCGGATATCCGTCAGCGCGCACTGATCACCCGTTATCGCAACCTTGATATCCTCAAGTTTGTTCTCCAGATAGATAGTACTCTTGATATCTATCCCACCGTTCATCGTATGCATGATGATCCTGTTGTTCTTGCGCCTGATATTAACCTTGCACTCATATCCCTTTTTATTAACTTCCTTCCATTTATCCCAATTCTCAAAGGTATCATCTTTTTTGGTTTCAGTCATACTCCTTGCGCTTCCGCCACTCTCGACGACCTCACCATCCAGTCGAACGATCGCGATCTCCTCGTAATTCTTTCCATGAACATGATTATCCTCCGCTTTGAAAAATACCAAAAACGGACAATGCCACACAAGGTTGGCGGCGGGCAGCGTCATGGTATGGAATGCGATCTCCATGCCATCCGTGATACTCATGCCATCAGTAGCGGCTGAAAAATAACTGTCTACCTGGATATTCGGTACATCTCCGACCATACGATCGATATATGTGATCTCATCAGCGATGCGCGTGATCTCTCCCTCCTTCGCGATAACACCTGTCGTATCGGTTTCGATATCCATTATATGACAATGCTCGCCGGTGATCGAGATAAACGAAAAACCGGAGCTGTCCTGCAAAGCCACGATAAGCTCTGACTGCATATCTCCTCCCGTCAGGCAAATACGAATATGATCCTTTACCCGCACAGCCTCGATCATATACTCACCCGCATCCGGCGCAGCGTAAGTATCCCCGGAGATCTCATTTGTATCCATCTTCATGTTTCTGGCTCTGGTACATATCATATGACCATCAAACCACGCCTCTCCATACTCCTGATAATGATTTATGGATATGGATCCGGCGGACATATGAACTCTACCGTCAAGCGAATCAAATATGATGATAGAGGGTGCTGAGAACTGGTTCTCCTCTTTTTTGTCTTCCTCATATCTGAAGGTGATCCTTCTCACCTCTTCGTTTATGGGGATGCCCTTCGTATACCTGCTCCTGTAGAAGTCGCATCTTATCTCATTCTCAAGCTCATTCGTCTCATCCTCATGATGTTCTCTGAGCATATAGTCGGTATCCGTATCGATCATCTCGATAAGAGCCTTTGTAAAGGATGGATCCAGACGTCTGCCGGTCATCTTTACAACTTCTTCCCTTATAATCTGCTGTGGCAGAGGATCTCTGTCCTTTCTGATGGAAGACATCTCATCATACACATCTGCCACCGCAACTATCCTCGCCAGCTCAGGTATATCTTCTCCCGCAAGCTTCTCCGGAAAACCGGTTCCGTCATACCACTCGTGGTGATATCCCGCTCCATCCTGAAGATAAGGAAACTCCTTGATCTCATTCAGGATCTCCTTTCCCCTGATCACGTGCTCATCGAAAGCGACCATCTCATCCTCTGTCAGATTATCTCTCTTTCTCAGGATCCTGTCAGGCAGGGCGATCTTTCCAACGTCATGCAGAAGTCCCGAAAAATAAGCCGCCTCACTTTCTTCGGCACTCTTTCCCGATATTATCGAGATGCGTTTAGCATAATCAGCGACTCTGGCCGCATGCCCTTTTGTGTTTTCATCCTTCGCATCGATCGCACTGACAAATGCGGTTACTATCTGACGAAACAGATCAAATATCGCATGCTCCTCATTTTTGATGAGTTCCATTTCTTTTTGAAGCGTTTTATCAAGTGTACTGTTTACATCAATGAGTGCAAACATATAGAGCAGGATCACCATACATGCTATCGCAAGATCAGTTAGTATCAGCCCGTAAGTGAAAACCTGAATAACAGACGCCGCAATCGGAACGAGTGGGAATAACAACAAAGAAACACGGATCCCCTCATGCAACCTTTTGTAGTATTGTATAATGAATGAAAGCTGTATCGCAAGCACTAAAAACGGCACTATATAACTGATTAAAAATGCGGGTGCTCTTTGATAAGAATTACTTGCATCAAACGTGTAATATAGTCCTGTAAACTGTGATATTATTACCATCACACCACCCAGGATAAGGATAATCGAAGACACCTTTAACCGTTTTGGGACGACCAAAATATCTTCATTATCGGTAAACACATCAGTAAGATACATATTGAAGAAATAGATGACCGCGATAGTCAAAAAGAAAATCGAAAAATTGCATATCCTTGACATCAAAAATCCTGCGGAAGAACTGTCACCGTCAAAGTAGTTTGCACCTATTTCAAACAAAAGCATACAGGTGGCACAGACCTCTATAAGAAACAATGATCTTTTTTTGGTTTTGGAAAGACTCTTTGAAATCAGCACAAAAAGCGCGCAGATAGCACAGGCTCCGCTAAATGCAAGCATTATATTCATCTGATGACTTCTTAGAAACTCCATCATTTAGTCTACTCCTTGATAACCTCTGCCATTTTGTCCCACTCTACATTCTTCAAATGCCTTGTAAGTTTTTCAATCTTTTCTCTGTCCGCATCCGGCAGACGATACTCCTTCAGCTCGTCGAGTATCATCTCTGCAGAATCAAAATCCATCATGGGGATGACATCGTTAAGCTCACGGTAAGCATCTTTAAGCATTTGTTCCGATATCTCCGGGAGGTCTTTATTCTCCTCCCCACCCTCAGGCGCATGGATAGGTGCAAGCTTCTCCTTGAAAGACTGGAGGTCTGCAAGAAGCTTGTCTGTATTCTCATTTATCGTGTCCATATCCTCGGCATTTCCGGCGAGCTCAAGCTTTTCAGCGAGCGCTGCCAGGTCATTCGCTCCTATGATCTTTGCAGAGCTTTTCAGCGCGTGTACCTTGACGGTATACATCTTTATATCTTTGTTTTCATATGAGTTTTTGATGATCTCGGTACTGGAATCAATAGTATCAAAAAATGTCCCGAGAGCATCAATATATGACGTTACCCCACCGGATACCCGGATACCGTCTTCCACGTTTATATCCGCTATCTCGCGTACCCAGTTCATCTCCTCCGGAAGACCCTTTTCATCCTCTGCCTGCATGTCAGCAGCGGGAGTCATCATGATATTCTCCGGGATGTGCTTCATGATCGCCTGCTCCAGAGCTCTGGAGTCTATCGGCTTTGCAAGATAGCCGGTAAAGCCCTTTTCGGTATAGAACTTAGAACCAAGTGCAGCGTTCGCGGTCAGTGCGTACACGGGCAGATCTTTGTTTGTCTCCCTGATCTTCGCAAGCGTCTCTACACCATCCATACCCGGCATCATATGATCCAAAAGAACGACGTCAAAATTGCCGTATTTGATTTTTTCAAGACAGTCTTCGCCGCTCTCGGATGTAGTCACAAACACCTTGGTAGCTTTTAAAAGATTTCTTATAACATTTAAGTTCATCTCATTGTCATCGACCACAAGCACCTCTGCATCCGGCGCGATAAACTGTGGAACATACGGTCCTCTTGCAGTCTCTTCCTCATGTTCCTTGAACTCTCCTATGCCTTCCTCATCTACTATCTTTTGATCAATTGTCAATATGAACTCGGATCCTTCTCCGTACTCACTTTCGCACCAGAGCCTGCCGTTCATAAGCTCCACAAAACGTCTCGAGATGTCGAGCCCCAGGCCCGTTCCCTGGATGCCGGTATTCTTTTCCTCATCCAGTCTCTCATACGCCACAAAAAGCTTGTCGAGATCTTCTTTTTTTACACCGATACCGGTATCCTTAACGGATATCCTTATGGAGCATGTATCTCCTTCTATGTTTTCAACGGACGCATTCAGTGAGAACCCTCCGACGCTCGTATATTTGAGAGCATTTGTAAGGAGATTAAGAACCACCTGACGTATTTTTTCATTATCACCGTGGAGGATACTAGGCATTTTTTCATCAATGTTTACATCAAAGCGGAGTTCCTTTTGCTCGGCACGAACACGTATCATGGTAACAAGTGCACGGAAAAGATCCACCGTGTTGTAATCCTGCTCTACCAGATGCATTTTACCGGACTCTATCTTTGACATATCGAGGATATCATTGATGAGTCCGAGGAGCGACTCCGAAGCAGTACGTATATCAATAGCGTAGTTGACAACGGACATAAAGTAATTCTTCGGTACTCCGTCCGCATTTTCTCTGAGGAGCATCTCATCCATACCCATGATGGTATTGATCGGAGTACGGATCTCGTGAGACATGTTTGCGAGGAATCTCGACTTCGCCATATTGGCCTGCTCTGCCTCCTCTTTTGCCGCACGGATCTCCAAATACTGTCTTCTGACGATAGTTGAGGTCATCAATCTCCATACCAAAAATCCTACTACTATCAGCAAAAACAATACTCCGATTATCTGGGTCATGGGCATCTCAAAAAGGCCGGGCTTTTTGATGATATTAACGGTGTTTTCCTGCTTAACTACACCCGTTGCCGGATCCACCACCTGCACATGAAGCTTGTAATCGCCGTACTTCAGCTCGGTGTACTCAAGCATGGAAAGCTTATCCTGCTCGACTGTGATACCTTCATCATCACTTCCCTCTAAGTATACCCTTATGGTAGGGTTCGACATTGTATAATCAAGCGCCGATACACTTATCTGCATACGTGCAGTTCCCTTAGGGATCGTATAATCACCTTTTTCATCGGGACTTAAGGAAGCACCATCGCAGACTACACTCTTTACGCCGAGGTAGATATCCGATGATCTGTCGAAAAAGCTGTTTATGTTCATCCTGCAAACGCCGGTCCTCTCTGCAGCGTACAGAGTACCATCTTTTTCCAGGTAGCTGAAGGAGTTTCCTGTAGGCACTCCCGGGAGTCCGTTTGCAAGTGTGAAGAGTTTGTAATTCTTCACTTCATCATTTAATAGTTCTTTTGCCTCCACACAATAAACACCGTAGGATGAAAGTATCCAAAGATTGTTGTTGTCGCCGAAGTAAATATCAAAGTTATTATTGTACGGGAAACTCTTTACATCATATACCTTTCCGTCCTTTATATATTGGATCGAGTTTGATGTTATCAGCCAGTTTACATTTCTTTTTTCATCTCTTTTTATTCTTAGTACAACATCACTTGTAAGCCCGTCATCTCTGGTTATATCCTTTATTTTGTCACCGTCAATAACATGGATACCATTTCCGTCTGACGCAGCATAGATACGCCCGTCGATCCCCTCCTCGACAGACAGGATTATCGTATTGGTCAAGCCATCTTTTTCGGAATAATTCTTTACAACCTTTCCGTCCTTAATAATGCTTAGTCCCGCATTTGTTCCTATGATGACAGAACCATCTTTTGCAATGGTCGCACATCTGGCTTCGTTATTTACAAGACCGTTTTTTGTCGTGTAATGTATCATCGAATTGTTCGACGTATAGCAAATGACACCCTTATCGTCCGAGTATGTACATATCCAAAGATTGTCTTTGTCATCTTTTGTGATGGCACGGATACGGGTTTTATCAATGTATCTGGTAAGGTCGTTCTCAACAGGCATCTCACTGTCTACGGAAAGGATCTTCAGTCCGTCATCTGCACCGATATAAAGCAGTCCGTTTCTCACACAGGTTGCATTGACCACGGTAGGATCCATTCCCGCCTGCTTCATGATATCACGGAAATTGCTGCTCACAACCTTCATGACACCCTGCCTTGAGGATGCGAACCAGAGATTCCCCTGGTAATCAGCGGTCATCATCTCTATGGAGTTGTCCATCGGGACATTTTTCAAAGGTTTGAAGCTGCCGGTCATGTCCAGATATCCGGCGCCCATCGTGGAACATATCCATATCCTTCCGCAGGCCTCCGTTACATGGACTATCTCGCCCTGAAGGGGTGATATGTTTATTTGTTTTAATCCGGCCTTTCCGAGGTTCGGAGTACCATGAAAAAGCTTCCCGTCAACAGTTCCTATATATATCTTTTCACCATCCTTAGGATCGGCATATACGAAGGATACCTCACCTGTACCGAGCTTGCTGGAATAAAACTCCGCTTTTACCTCACCGTTTTCGATCCTGACAAAATCTCCGCTTCTGGTCGTGACAAAAACTCTTCCGGAAGTATCGCTGCTCATACGGGAGATGTACTGATCGTTTATAACAAGACTGTCTATTCTGTGAGGTTTCATTTCGTCATCTATTGAGACCATTCCGCTTGAGGTACCGACAACGATGGTTCCGTTCGCACACTGAGCTATACCTCTGATCGATGATGAAGGGAGCCCGTCCTTATATGTGATACGACTGGTCTTGCCCCCGTCCATAACAACTATACCGTTATCATTCGTACCGACCCACATACGCTTATCGGTGTCCTCATATATCGAACGCCCGCTGGTGAGACCGCCGGTAGAGTCGAATCTTTCGAAACTATTTCCGTCATAGCGAAGAATACCGCTATAGCCTCCCACCCAGATGTATCCATCCTTCGAAGCATATACGAAATTGGCATCGGATGTCGGCAGACCGTTCTCAGCATCAAAAAGCTCCGATATATAACCGACTCCCTGTATCTGACCGGTCACGGCATATCCTCCGCCTATCAGGTTTCCGACAAAGCGGGGATCAGTGGATGACATCCTGTCCGCAACTGCAGCACGTGACGGAGCGCAGACCGTACCACACAGGATGAGTGCTGCCGCACATGCAGATATAATCCTTTTTCTAAGGTTTCTCTTCATCAATATCCTCCGATCAAAATGCCTTGATCACATCTGGTTGTATTTTTTCAGGATGATCTTAACTTCAGTAAGCGAGTCCATAAACGCCTCTACACATTTCGGATCAAACTGCGTGCCCGAGCTTTCCTCGATGATCTGAAGTGCTTTTTCGGGTGGGAACGCCGGCTTATATACGCGCTTTGAAGTCAGCGCATCAAATACATCCGCAACTGCCATAACGCGCGCCGACAGCGGGATGACCTCGCCGTGAAGTCCCTCAGGATAACCCTTGCCGTCCCATCTCTCATGATGATACGCCGCCATGTTTCGAGCCTCTTTAAGGTAATTCTCTCCGTGTACCGTATCGATGGCACGCTCTATGATCTCACGACCTGCGGTAGTATGAGTCTTGATTATCTCATACTCCTCGTCAGTCAGTTTTCCGGGTTTATTCAGCACGGCGTCGGGTACATTTATCTTTCCGACATCATGAAGCGGCGCACTTATCACTGCATCCGACATGTATTTCGGTGTCAGTTTCTCCGCATAGTAGCCTTTTTTCTTTAATCCCTCGAGAATGATCTTTACGTAGGCGGCAGTTTTCTGGATGTGTGCACCCGTATCAGAGTCTCTGCTCTCGACCATGTCCGCCATCGTGATGATCAGTCCGTTCTGCATCTGTGCGGTCGCCTCTGTATAATGACGCAGGTCACGCATCTGCTCAGCCACGGATATCATCATTCGACAAAGATTGTCATACAGATACTCTATCTCATCATCCGTCTTTACTCTGATCTCACGGAAATCTTTCACCTTTTGATCAAGTGTTTTCTGATCGACATCCTCAACAGCAAAACCGTCCATAGCCTGAGCGATCGCCTTTATCGGAAGCACCATGAAAAATCTCGCGATCCACAGACCTGTTGCCACTACGAATATAAGTATACCAAGTATGATCAAAAATGATTTTGAAAGGTACTCTTTTGTATAGTTTTCCATGCTGGAGTAGTCGATATCCGCACCGGCATACGCCACGGTCCTGCCGGAAGATGTTTTGATCGGGACATAAGCCGTCAAAAGATGTCCAAACTGATCATCACTCTCCAATACGGGAATATCGACTCCTGCCAAAAGGTCTTTCTTGTATGGGAGAAACGACTTGTCAAATTCAATCTTCTCTCCGATAATGCTGTTTTTTGCGCTCGGATCCACATCGAGCACCATATGAACTCCATCTTTTTTTATCTGGTATACATACATGTATTTGATTCTGTTCATGGTCTTGTTAGCTCTTTTTATGGCTTCATATGACTCTCTGTAATTCTTCATGTTGCAGGACGATGAACTCATGCCACTCTTTAAGTATTCATTTATCCTGTCACCATCCATGGTTTCCGCGACAAACTGCGCAGCTTTCGTTACCGTAGTCGAGCAATCGTCATGTACCGTATCCTCATACAGCTTCAACGTGACGAGACCCTGCGCGGTAACAAGAAGACATCCCGTCGCCATTATAAGTGCAAAAATACGCCCGCCGAGCGTATAGGTTCCGCCGGAAACCTTGTCCAGGCTCTCAACCTCTTCCGTTGACAGCGGTTTCTGACACCAGTTGCTGTTCCAAAGAGCAGCCCTATGATCCTTTGGTACGATCTTGTAGAGGACAAATGCAACCGCGACTGCGATAGTCTTGTCCACGAAATCGATCGCGATACTGAACAGAATACAGAAAACCCCATACAGAATATCATTGCCTCCGGCAAGATTCTTTGATATCTCAGCCACCTCCGCAAGAGACGGTCCGCTACTGAGTACCCACTGTATTCCCGTGCCAAGTACACCCCCGACTACCGAAAGGATGAATATAAACAGAACCACATATCTCTTCTTTTTCAGTTTTCTGTTGTGAAGCGCAGAAACCGAGATCAGTGCAACGATAACGCTCACACTGAGATAGTAGATAGAAGCCGGTTCAAATATGGAACATATGATATGAGTACCGACTGCAGTAGACAGACCCCACAGCGAACCTGTCATGGCAGAAACTGCTATGGTCCCTATGGTATCCAAATAAAGCGGCAAACCAAAATGCCTCATAAAGCAGCTGAGACTGACATTGATGGCTATACCTATGATCATGATCACTGTTCGTGAAATATATAAACGAGTCTTATTCATGTGATTACCCCTTGTAAAAAAACCTACAAACCCAAGCTATATTGTACCACTATCCGCCCCCGTGGTCAAGCATTTCAAAGTTGACAGCTTTATGAAATATTGATATAATCGCTCTGTATAATTGACGTAGGATACACTTATACACGGGAGCGATCGCTATGATGGAATTTTTGAGAACATACCAGCTTGATCTCATGCTTATCCTGTCCGGGATATGCGGCATTCTTTTGTTCTTTTCGCTGATCATAAAAAACCTTTCCAGCAACGCCCGTTCAGCATTTATCATGTTGATGACCTCAGCCACCATTTTGCTTGTCTCCGATCGCTACGCATATATATTCAGAGGCGACGTAAGTTCGGTAGGCTTCTGGATGGTCAGGATCTGTAATTTTTTGGTATATGTCGCAACGATATGCGATGTGATCTTCTACGGCCTTTTGCTCAAGGCAATGATAACGGACTCCGATGGCAAGGAAAAAAAGATCCCGCTTGAGCTCAAACTGGTCGGTATCGTATGCTTTATACATTTGGGACTCATTATCGTATCTCAGTTTACAGGTCTTTTTTATACATTTGACGAGGCAAATCGCTATCAGCGTACATCCCTTAATCCTTTACTCTATGCAGCGCCTATCATCTCAATGGCACTGTTATTGATCCTCATCATCAAACGCCGGAAGCTTTTTTCAAAAAGGCTTTTCCTGACGCTGATACTCTTTGAGATAGCGCCCATAATCGCGGGAATACTGCAGTTCATTTTCTACGGACTTTCCATCACAAACATAGTCTCATCCATTATGATCATAATAGTGTACATAATCGCTATGACTGATATGAACCGAAAATTCGAGAAAGTAGATACTGTCGAGATAGATCACCTCATGGAGAGACAAGAACGTATGCAGCGTCTGCTCGATCAGACGGCGACGACACTGATGTCTGCGGTGGACGCAAAAGAGGAGTACACGCAGGGCCACTCAGCACGTGTCGCCAAGTATGCCAGACAGATTGCCGAGCACATCGGCAAGGATAAAAAGGAATGCGATGAGATATACTACGCAGGACTCCTGCACGACATCGGGAAGATCGGAATCCCCGATTATATAATCAACAAAATCGGAGAACTCACTCCCGAGGAATACGAGATCATGAAACAGCATCCGACGCTGGGCAGACACATACTCTCCGGTATCACTGATATGCCATATCTGGCCATCGGAGCAAACTTTCATCATGAGAGGTATGACGGCACCGGTTATCCTGAGGGCCTTAAAGGAAAGGAGATACCTGAGCTCGGGCGTATACTTGCCGTCGCCGATGCATATGATGCGATGTCATCGAACCGCAGCTACAGAGACGCTATCCCTCAGCAGAAGATAAGGGAAGAGTTCATAAAACACTCAGGCACACAGTTCGATCCTGATTTTGCAAAAATAATGCAACATCTGATCGACCTCGACTCCGAATATCAGATGAAGGAGAAAACCGATTCACCGGGCCTGTCTGTCGATACCGTCATACACTGTAATGAATACAGAGACGTGATATCCGAGGGCGTCCTCATCACGCCGGAGCCAACCCACATCACTCTCAAATGCGAGTCGGATGTCGATGGAGAACCGGCCTTTGTTCTTTTTGATTCACTGGATGCAAAGGTATATACCGAAGAGCCTCTGAAAACGGAAATGAACTATTTTGAATACGGCGAGATACATTTCGATGGAGAGAGCTCTGTAAGCGGTGCCAGAAAGTCAGAAACAGAGGTTATCGACATAACAGGTAAGAGAGATCCTCTTCCGGCTTCGCAGTACGATGTCACCGCCGTCCGCTACAGAGACCACGCCATGTTCTATATAAGACGTGAACACTTCGAGGTCAGGGTCATAGTCGCTCTTCCGGATAATACCAGATTCCTATATGCGGGGATCACAGGAGAGAACTGCAGTATTCACGATATCGAAGTCACGAAATCAGACGGTCCTATCGGCGATCACTACATTCCGCGTATCGCCGAGGAGATCAGTTATATAAATGTACCCGAGGGCGATGTTCCGAACGTTCAGATCGACGGATACCGTACGGATTCCGCCAGGGGTATCCCGATCCCGGATGGTGTCATGGAAGTGAGCTTCCACACGATGAGCCTTCCTACCGCAAGACTCGTATGGCACACCGCATTCATCGACATCTTCACATCAGATAACAAACGTGTTGAAGGACCGAACTTCAGAGAGTTCGCCCTGATACGACTGGATGGCGAGTACTGGGATGACGCTGACGGTCTGTCGGAGAACAATATGGAAGTCAGAAAAACAGACGACTTTGTAGACTGGGATGAGTGGAAAAAGCTTAACAGCGCCGGCATGGATGTAACTGTCAGATTCACGCGTGAAAACAACGTGATCACCACCACGACGGAAAACGCCGGCATCTCCATAAACAATATCACAAGAGTTGATGACAGCATTAAAGATATCTACCTGTCACTCTCCGGAGACCAGGTTGCCCTCACGGGAATCAAGATTAATCACCTGTAAAATACACATTAAAAATACCATTAAAAAAGCCTTGCAAAAGCAAGGCTTTTTTTTCTGTAAATCCATCAATCCTTCCATGGAACAAGTCCCGTAAGCATCTCCGTAAGCCAGGTAGTACCGGCCTTTCTGCGTATGTCAAGAGAGTTAACCGATACACAATAAATACTCTTTACCAGGACATCATTTCCGACACTTTCAACAGTCTCCGATGCAGATCCCATATCACTTATTACATACTGTTTTTTACCTTTTTCTCCTATGTACATTGTAATGTGTCCGGAGAACATCAGAAGTGCACCCGCAGGGAGTTTACTTATCGCTTTTTTCTTTTCACTGTCCGTCATCTGTGACAGGTCTACCTTGTATGTCGGCATCACTCTCTGCCATGTGGTGTTTCTGGGAAGCTCGAGGCCGAAGCAACGATATATCGACCTTGTAAACATCGAGCAATCCATCGCGTGCAGCATACCTCCCCAACCATAACGGTCACCGAGACAGGAAAACGCCACCTTGAGGATATTTTTCTTTGTTAACGGAAGATATCCCACGCTCACATTATGATGAGCACCTATCAGTGCAGGTGTACGTACAAACTTACCGTCACCATCACGTGTCGGAAGCCATACCACATGGTTGTACCATGTACCACGCTCGGCGATAGTCTCAGGCATCTGATCCTTCGGTATGAGCGGAAGAACTGTCCCCAGCATCAGATTCACCTCGGATGTCGCAGGGTCGAGGTTTGACTTTTCCAATGTGATATGACTCGTTGCTACCACGAGCGCCTGATCGCTTTTCAGATCCCACTGAGCGAGCCATGTATCCTTATCATCCACGATCGCAAAGTGATCTGCCTCAACCCATCCGTCGCAGTTACTGCTGGATCCGTGATAGAACTTTCCGTCCGCCGTGACCATATCTACTATGAACGGCTCGTTTACATTTATGGATGAGTTTATAAACTCGTCATCAGCATCCGTAGCAGACCATCCCACCGGCTCCGTATTCGGAGCCATCCACTGATCGGCTCGTTTTGTGCAGATCGCGTATTGTTTACTCTTAAGCTTACTTACATCTGCGTCCGCTACATTTTTCTTTATCTCATTAAACCATTTATCGATCGCAGCCTTATCAAGAGCCACTCCGCTTTTGTATATGGTTTCTCTCGATCCGATGCGCTCTACTATGTCGTTATAAGTTGCATCAGCGAGCTTATCTCTTCTGTCCGCAGCCGTGGTAGCATAGCTTGTGGACATGTTTTTCAGATCATTCATATTGGTCGCGGAATCATCCATCAGCTTTTGGTTTTTAGCACGTATCTGCTTCTCGGTCATAAGTACCTTGTCGGCGTTTTTCTGGAGCTTTGCCCAGTATGAAGCCTTCGTCATGGCCGCGGTCACGTCCGACTGACAAGTGAGGTTTCCCTCTCCCGCAACGGGCGATGCGGTCGGCTTTAATGTAGGCTCAACATATACGGGAGCTTTGCGAAAACCGAAGTAATAATCAACTCCCAAAAGGATTCCCTTCGCGATCATATTAAGGCGCGCATCGGTAAGTAAAGATACCTGGTTTCCGACCTCGAGATCGATGCTCGGCACGGTACTGAACGACGTCTGCGTCAGATCCATATCAAGAAGTCCGGTACCTTTTTTATTAAGGCCCGCCTTGACCAGACCGTCGATGCAGGCGTTTCCGAGCTTCATGTGTTCCTGCCACCATGTCTTGACCGGCTCCATATTTTTATAACTTTCATCATCGGGTATACTGCAGAAAAATACCCCGGCGTCCCTTGTCGTTATATTTGCATCGTAATGGATCGCGATATGACAGTCCGCTTTGTTGTTTGCGATCAAAGTACGTGCGATATTATCGAGCTGTACATCATCGGTCTCTCTGATCATCAGAACATCATAACCGTTTTTCAGCAGAAGCTTTTTTGTAGCCTTTGCCGCCTTCAGCGTTGCAACAGCCTCAGGTGTCCCGTCCACAAATGTCATACCGGTTGATACCGCCTTTGCTTCGGTCGCACCTACCGAGGTTGACCCGGATACGAGCTTCGGGCTTCCATCCGGATGGCACAAAACCTTTACATCCTCTCCACCCTCGGTGCCGTGACCGGCGTTGACACAGATCACTTTGTGCTTGGCATTTTTAGATGTTACTTTATAAAGTGTTGCCTTGCCGCTTGTTATCTTTGCGCACTCGCCATACTGCCATGACGGATTAAATGCGATGGATTTTTTCTTGTAGGTAGTTTTTGTCGTCTTGACAGTTTGCGTCTTTTTCGCTTCCGAAACAGATGTGTCAGGCGCTACCGAAAACGCCAGTGCAAATATAAGTACAGTTGCTAATGATTTTTTAAGATTCATTCCGTTTCTCCCCTTATAAATCCTTTGCCGCCGTAAATCCGTACGCTGTCTCGGCGCTATTTACGGCTCTTAGTATCGCCTCACATATAACGTCGGCTGCGAGCGCTCCGACCAGATCCTGATCAGCCTTCACATCTCCTACCGACACCGCATAGATGCTGTCACCGTCTGCTGATGTATGCACCGGTCGGATGCTCCTGGCATAACCATCGTGTCCCATCCCGGCGATCTTGCAAAGCCCGGATTTTTCAAAATATGCATTGGTGATGATCACTCCGAGAGTCGTATTGTCAACAAACTTGTTTTCCTTGACATCGATGGACGCTCTCATCATATCATCCGTGCTTCTGAACCCTTTTTTATCCTCTGTCAAAAGTCCGGCAACCTTCTTTCCGGTTTTATGATCAAAAATATCCCCGAGGGCATTCAGTGCCACCACGGCACCCACCTGAAGTTCTCCGATCTGAACGGCATAGCTTCCTATACCCGTCTTCATGCAGGTCTCCATCCCGGCTATCTTTCCAACCGTGGCTCCGCATCCGGCTCCATAGTTTCCATCCTGATAGTTCGGCGCGTCGAGAGCCTTTTTCGCTGCCTCATATGCCATCGAGGCATCCGGACGAACCTTGCAGTCACCCACCGTCAGATCAAAAAGATCCGACTGCACGACCAAAGGCACCTTCGTTATGCCTACGTCAAAGCCTATATCTCTTTCCTCCAGGCATTTCATCGCGCCACCGGCGGCGTCAAGTCCAAACGCGCTTCCGCCTCCCAGGACGATGGCGTGTACAAACTGCGCAGCCATAAGCGGATTCAGCAGCTGTGAATCTCTCGCCGCGGGGCCACCGCCGCGGACATCCAGTCCGGCACGCATACCTTCCTTACTTACAAATACGGTGCAGCCTGTCGCAGCTTCTTTGTTCTCAACCTGTCCGATTCCGATTCCGGCAATCTCGGTTATTTTTATCTCTCTCATCAAAGCATCCCCCTTGTTTTGTTTTTTCACAAGATATATCTATTATATGAAAAATAGCTTGCATCTGCAAGGTTTTTTTGTTAATATTTATTCATTGAAACTATGATTTTCATCCAATGAAAGGAGATGCCGATATGGATTTGATACCAAGCTTTTCCGTGGATCACACAAAGATCATACCGGGGATTTTTACAAGTCGTATTGATATAGTGGGAGAGAACAAGATAACAACCTACGATATCAGAGTAACAAAGCCGAACGTTGAGCCGGCCGTAGATGTAGCTGCGATGCACTCTCTCGAGCACATCATCGCTACCTACCTTCGCAACAATGACGAATGGAAGGACGAGGTCATCTACTGGGGACCGATGGGCTGTTTGACCGGTTTCTATCTCATCTTAAAGGGCAACCGCGCACCGCGTGAGATACATGAACTGCTCTATAAAGCCTTTGACTCTGTCAAGGATTCCACTGAGGTACCGGGTGCTGAGGCGGTGAACTGCGGCAACTACCGCATGCATAATCTGGAGATCGCCAAGTGGCATGCAGCCAAGTTTGCAGATTATCTATTGAAAAACAAGGATAATGATAAGATCTTTGAATACCCCAAATCAGAACGACTTGTAACGGATGAGGGTAAACAGTTCTTTGATTCATGATCCCAAAAAGCCTTGCGAGTTTTTGATCGCAAGGCTTTTCATTTTACTGTTTTTTAATATATAGTGAATCCGGAAGATATCTTCCGAAGCCTGACGGACTCGATGACCTGGTGATCTGTTCTCCGTCAAACCACATGATGGATGAGCTTCCTCCGTCCATGTTTGCCGCCTGAAAGGCTTTGTATTTCAGAAGCTGATTTGCACACTCCTCCATCGTACAACCGAGACTGTAGCCTATCTGTCTTCCATCTACGACGAGCATCATAAAGGTTCCGTCCTTCGCCTGCCCTATCGCGGTTCGTGGCTGGATACCAAGTCCGTAGGTACCCTTTACTATACACTCTCCATCAACTATTATTCCGGGGTACTGCTCCACGCCCCATCGATAACTTTTTACATTTATCTTTGATGAATCGCTGATGTACATCTTGTTATTTTTCTTCATGCCGAAGAACTTAAACCGGCTGTTATCGGGCTCACCGTATTCGACTCCGTCGATGAGTAATGACCCCATTACATGTCCGCCGCTTCCGTGACCTCCGACATCCTTAAAGCCGCTCGCGTTGACAGCCAGGATGGCATCATTTCCCTTTGCATGCTCGTCGATGATCTGACCTCTGGAGCCAAGATAATCTGATTTACTGAGGCATACCAGGGATGGATCTTTTACCACCGCGAGCTTTCCTACATAGTCGTCGCCGTTCACTCCCAACAGCACAAGACTGTTCGGGATATTTATCGCCAGGATCTGATCTCCCTTTTTCGATTTCAGTCCGAGCTCTCCTTCGAGATCCTTGACGACTAAGCTGTCTATTTCCTCTTTTGTATCTATGCTGTTTTTTTCGAGATACTTTCTGACACTCTTCGAGTTCAGTTCCCAATACTCATCGAGGAACTCATCCACCGGATCTATGACCGGCGCCTGCGAAACTTCAGGTGTTGCAACAGGCTCTTCCACATTAGGATCATCGCCCCAGTTACTCTCCAAAGTCTGCTGAACCTTCCATGCCTCGCGTCTTGTCTCCATGACCTCGTCGATGATCCAGCCCGGGATAAACCACGTGGCCAGCCACTGATGCGAGTTCGTACTCATGGCTGTCTCGATGTATATGTTTCTCCACTTACGCACAAACGGAATCGGAGCAAAAACAAATGTAAGATACATCGCTACAAGCACTCCAAAAATAATAGCGAAGATCTTTAGCTTTTTTCTTTTCTTAGGCTTTTTCTTTTTTTTATCTTCTTCACTCATTTCCGGTTCCACTCCCGGCTCAGGCTGTGGTTCTAATGCCGGTTTCGGCTGCGCTGCCTGCTGTGGCTGTGCCGCCGGTTTTGGCTGGGCTGCTGCCTGCTGTGGCTGCGGTGCCGGCTGTGGCTGTGCCGCCGGTTTTGGCTCCGTAGCCTGCTTCGGCTGTGCATTCATCGAGTCTACCAGCTCAGATGCTCTGATAGCAGCAAGCTTTCCTTTTAATTCCTGTTCATCCATTTCGATCTGAGAAACCTCCTAATCTCACCCCGTAAATAAAAAAACACGCAACAACACACATTATAGCGTAAAAACCTTGCAAAAGCAAGGTTTTTTTATCACTGTATGATTTCATACCTTACACATCCAATCGTTGTTTTTTTACCAGTTCCGCGAAAACACCATCCTTTTTGATCAGCTCCTCATAGGTGCCCTCTTCGCATATTTTACCCTGATCCAATACAAGTATCCTGTCACAATGCTGTACCGTTGAAAGCCTGTGTGCTATAGCGATCCTCGTGCATTTCAGTCCATCCAGCGACTCCGCAACCGCCTGCTGCGTTATGTTGTCAAGAGCGCTGGTAGCCTCGTCAAGGATCATGATCTTTCGTCCACTGCATACCGCCCTTGCTATGATGAGACGCTGTCTCTGGCCGCCGGACACACCGCCGCCACCCTCACTCACAAGTGTACTCATACCCATCGGCATCTCTCTGATATCATCCGCGATGCCGGCGATCTCAGCTGCTTCCCAGGCATCATCCAAAGTAGCGCCCGGATTTGACAGCGTGATATTATCAAAAATATCCCCTTTGAGAAGTTTGGCATCCTGCATAACCATACTGATTCCGTTTTGACGAACAGAACGAACATTGACACAGGACAGATCATACTCACCGTACATTATATTTCCGGTGCTCGGTTGCTCGAATCCAAGCAGCAATCTCATCAGCGTACTTTTTCCACATCCCGAACGACCGACTATCGCTACGTATTCACCGGGCTTTATACGGAAAGAAATGTCTTTTATTACCCATGGCGTTTCTTCGCTGTATCGGAAAGACAAACCATTTACCTCAACGCTGCCATCCACTTCTTTGACAGAAGGCTTTTCATCATCGCATTCCGGTGTCTCCCTAAGTATCGGTGCCAGATGTCCGAACTTCGGGAAGGATCTCACTGCCGAAGCTATAAAACTCATAAATAAAACTATGGATGCATTGATCTGACCAAACGCAGTATTAAATGCCATAAAATCAGCAGTAGAAAATCCGGTACTCATAGCCTTAATATAGATGGCCACAGTACCGAGCATCCCGATCAGCACAACAAAAGCATCCATACAGTACAAATATTTAGGACGATTAAAAGATGCTTCGGTGTATTTTGAATATCTGCCAGCCCACTTTGAAAAAGCCCTATCTTCCGCTCCTGCAAGTTTTATTTTTTGCATTCCGCCAAGGAGCGTTGTAACAGTTCCGGATGCCTTTGAGTTCGCCTCAACCGCATTTGCCTCTCGTTTCAGCAACTGCCGCATGATCACATAAATAACCAAAGTCTGCAATCCGATGATCAAAATAGCTATCGGTAACAGAGACGAAGCGTAGAAAATAATCTGTCCAAAATATACAAGACTCAAAACCAATGTAAGTCCGCCGCCCAAAGCACAATCCACCGTGGAGTGGATCATCCTCCAAATATTATTAATTCGGGTAGAAAGATTTCCCGCGCTGAAGTTTTTAAAAAAGGAGGTCGGTAACATCAGAACTCTCGCAAAAATAGCCGCCTCTGCATAGTCTCCGATTTTTATTGCAATCCTGTTCATAACAAGATTTTTATTCATCTTAAACAAAAGTGTTCCCACGGACACACCCAAAAGCAGACCTGCGATAGGCAGGATCAAACGGGACTGTCCGGACGGAGCCACCTCGCCATATGCGATCGATGTAGCAAATGCAGGAAGCAGTCCTGCCAAAGCTGAAATAACCGCCGAAACAATTACCTTTATAAAGTCACCTTTATCTAAAGACTTTAATAAAAACCGTATGAAATCGCTCACCTCAAGTGAACGGGCAGGTAGTGCAGGATAAAAAAGCTCCGCGCGGTCCTCGAGATTTTTCTCGGTTTTTTTGTTCAGCTTCACGTTTTTCCCGGTCGACGGATCACGGTATGAATATCCACCCGAGGTTTGCGGCAGTATTGCCACGACCTCTCCGTCACACAGTTTTCCGAGATAAGCTCCAAATGCATCCTTGTACCATCCGGATTCCAAACCGACTGTCCTATGCATGACACCACCGGGACGACACATGTACTCGATCCGCTCTTCTAAATCCGTGATTTCTTTTGGAACGGCTCCGGGCGTTACTCCACTGTAACGCAGACATGCCCTCACGGCACCATCCGCCATCTCAAGATCATCTGCACTAAAGAGGCGGACTATGTTCTCATCACTGACACTTGCAGCCAGTTTTTCATATCCTTTTCTGAGACCTTCCCGATCCAACTGATCTCTTGTTTTCATCTGTAAACTGATATCATTCATAGTCTTTTACTCACTCTTCACCAATTGTGCATATGCGCCATCCAGTTTCATCAATTCTTCATGTGTTCCTTCCTCAACGATTTCCCCTGATTTCAGAACATAAATCTTATCAGCATCTCTGATCGTACTGAGACGGTGAGCGACAACAATAGTTGTAATCCCCCTGTCTCTGATGTTACTCATAACTTCATCCTCAGTTTCCGCATCCAGTGCGCTGGTTGCCTCATCCAAAACCAGAATCGTCGGTTCGATCGCAAGCGCTCTGGCTATCTCCATTCGCTGCAGTTGTCCGCCGGAATAGTTTTTTCCACCGGGTTGCAAAGTAGCAGAATAGCCACCCTTACGCGATGCAATCTCCTCATGAATGCAGGCATCCTGACTGGCCCGGATCACCTCCGATTCCTCGATGGTACTGTCCCAGAGACGGATGTTTTCCGAAATCGGATCATCAAAAACCATGATGTCCTGATCCACGATAGCAAGAGAACTTCTCAACTGTTGCTTTGGAATATCTTTAAGACTTTTTCCGTCTATTAAGACCTCACCTTTCCAGGGCTTATATAAACCGGACAACAGCTTTCCCGTTGTCGATTTTCCGCTGCCGCTGGCACCGACAAGCGCCACCTTGCTCCCCGCTTTTATTTTTATATTAAGGTTTTCTATCAACGGTTTTGCCAAAGGAGAATAACCGAATGTGATATCCTTAAACTCGATATCCCCTTTCAGTTTTTCCATATTATCCCAATCTTCATCAGTCAGAACTTTTGTATTCTTCGGAACATCAACAGGATTATTCATAACATCCTCAACACGTTCCATCTGAACCTGCATTTCCTGTATTGTCTGCCCCATACTGATGATATCATTAACAGGCTTTGTAAACGCTGTCAGAAGTCCTGTAAAGGCAAGAAGTGTTCCCGGCGTAAACTGACCGTCTATGATCATCTTTACACCGAATGCGAATACAAGGATGTTCGTGATTTCCGTCAGAAGCGCCGGAATCAGTCCCATCGTTTCATTTAGCCTGCAAAGCTTGACATCCCCTGCATTCACCCTGGCATGTATGCCTGCCCAACGCCTGAAATATGCAGCCTCTGCTCCGGCCGATTTGAGCGTCTCGATCATTTCGATACCCGCGAGCGAGGTAGAGTTCAACTGCCCGTTTCCCATGGTCATCACTCTCGTGATGTCAACTCTTTTTCGGGAAACCACTCGTGCCACGATCACATTCAAGACCACGGTTGATACTCCGATCAGCGTCAGAAAAACACTGTAGTACGACATCACAACCAAATACAGGATTAGCATCACCGCATTGATCGCGGTCGGTGCCACCTGTGTCATCAGTGTAACAACCACCGTTTCATTCTCCGTCTGACGCATCTGCAGATCACCCACGGATCGCTGTGAATAAAACGTCATCGGAAGATGCAACAGATGCTGAATAAATCTGGACGAATCCACCACTGCCGAGCGTCCCTGAAGACGCACCATATGGATCGATCGGGTGATCTGCATGACTCCGTAAATAAGACATAGCGCGAGCAGGGCTATTACAAATCCGACAGGAGATGACTTCTCATTTCCTGTGATATAATAATCCACTACGGCTTTTCCGGAAGTCGTAAACAATACCGTAGCAACAGAGGCCAGTGCCGTAGTGGCCAAAACCACAATAAGACCGGTCTTAAGTCCCTGCATCCTGTGCATCGAAAAGCGCAGGGAACTGGGCTTCTGTCCGCCTTTTTCAAATGCATCGGTTGGTGAAAAAGTCATGGCAATCCCGGTATAGCGCTTTTCAAATATTTGAATGGGATAACGAACTCTTCCACTGCCCGGATCGTTTACATAAGCATAGTTTCCCCGGATTCCCGTAAGAACGACAAAATGATTGAAATTCCAATGGATGATGCACGGGAACGGCTTTTTCTCCCTGAGTCCGTCTATACCCACTGCAAATTCCTTGGCTTCCAAACCATACCCTCGCGCCGCCTTCAGTATATCAGCAGACTTTGAACCGTCACGGCTGACACCGCATTTTTCACGTACTTCATCAAGCGGAACCCATTTTCCATAGTATGCCAGAATCATAGCAAGCGAAGCCGCACCACACTCTACGGCTTCCATCTGCATGACCTGCGGTACTTTTTTTCTGTTTGCAGACATAGTTCCCCCATTATTTTCCGAAAATCATGGATATCGGTGTTTTTTGATCTACTGTTATAGTTACCGGAACACTCTTTTTCAGCTCCAGCTTCTGTGAATCGGATATGACTATCACATGTACCATCTGTGTATCTCCGGCCAACTGTCGGATATCCAGATCCGTTATCCCTTCCTCTTTGTATCGGTTCACATCAACTGCTGTTTCCTCCACATGAGTCACAGTCTCTGCCACTCCATCCACGTAAGCAAAATCGCCCTCTTTGATTCGAAGCGCCGTATCACTGTCCACAAAACAGACAATCCCATCCATACCGGCTGCTCCCTTCAGTGTTATGCGATCTGCCACAGACCCGAAAAATGCCCATGCGCCGATTCCCAAAAAAATGGCAATACAAGCTATGATCGAAATCCAGATTCCGGGTGTCGGCATACGAAGGTACTTTTCCAGATCATCGGGGCTCTGGAGTTTCCCCCTCGCTTTCTTGCTGTAAAATGAAGGGGTTCCTTCTATCTTTTTTTCTTCTTCCTGCATACAATCCTCCATGTCAAAACGTACTAAGCAAAATCACAGTTGCCGATGTTTTTCGCGGTCTCAATAAGCTCTTGAGCTTTTTCGCGAAAAGCAGGAACGGACGTAGACTTTATTCTCTCCACAGACTCAGGTGTAAGACTCCTGTTAGAATTCTCCATCGAAAGCACAAATATATGACGAAAATCGAAAAACAACTCCATGGTTTGAACATAACGATCTATAACAGCCGGATCATCCGTACCCAAAAACTCCTGACGCTCATATTTATCCAAAACCGGGATGAGTTCAGGCTCCAGATTCAATGACAAACGACTTAGATCAGAAGCACCGTGTGTACATATCTTACGTAATCCATAGGCAGATATATAATCATAAAACGGATTACCGACACAGATACTATCCAGATCAATGAGCAACAGCTCACCATTCTGAACCATCACATTTCCCTCATGAAAATCTCCGTGAACCAGAGTGTTTTTTTCCGGAACTGCATCCAACACCTGACGCATCAGCTCAGCATCCTCATGGCTGAGATGGTTTCGTTCTTCTATAACGTCAACCCTTGCTCTGAGTCTGTCGGAAATCCTGGGCAATACCCCCGGCTCCATTTCCGTTTCATGGATCTTTTTCAGAAGGCGACCCATCTTCCTTCCCAAATCCTCTACTCTGGAATTATCGTCGCAAACAGCCTTTCCTACTGTTACGGCGTTTAGCAGTTCATATACATTCCCATAGCTGTTACCTACCTTCACCGTATCATAGGCAATTGCTGTCGGGAGATCATGAACAAACGCTGTAGTAGCACAACGTTTTTCCTCCTGTAGCTGCTCTAAGTTTACACCCTCCTGATAAACCTTTACAACCGTTTCCGGATCGATTCGGTACACGATTCCAAAGCTTCCACGACCGATGATCTCACAACCATCAACCGATATCTCGCGGAGAACCTTTTTTACATCAAACAGTTCGGTAAACCCGGTTGTCTCAAATACCTCATAAACCTCCGGGGAAACATTTATAACAGGGAGCTTTTTATCTGACTGTTTACGCAGTTTCATCAACACGCGCAAACCCGCACTGGAAATATATTTCAGATTCTCTGCATCTATCACCAGATCAGTACCGGGATTTGCTTCTACTGCCGCCAGAGCCTCCTGCTCCACCTGATTTGCATTGTTGGTATCGATTCTTCCCTCCGGATAGAGTGTAAGCGTATTATCATTAAGCGTATTTTTCATGGTTTCTCCTTATAAACCTATTTTACCTGTATTGTCACCGTAACCGTTTTGCTTTCAGGCATATAACTTCCGATACCTGATGCGGTTACCTTAACTCTGATCTTGTAAATACCCTTTGCTGTTTTCTTTTTGATTTTGATCTTTCCGCTTTTCTTGTCAAGCGAGAGAACCTTCTTCGCTTTTTTACTGCCGGAAGCAATGGTATATTTAACTGTCCCCTTTGCTTTTTTTACTGTGATCGGAGCGACGGTTTTTGCTTTCTTTTTCAGGTCACTCGCTTTTATCCTGACAGCTTTTGCGGAAACCGTTATCGGGTTTACTTCTTTTTCAATATTGTAATGCTGGTTAATGGTTGAGACAAGTTTACTCGGGTCGTACATGGGTGCATCCACGGTCCCATCCTCGGCCACGGTCATCATCTCATAATCCGGTTTTGCTCCCGGATCACAGCTCTTATAATCCGAAGTGGTCATAATACTTGTGGTTGAGAGCTGGTAGAAATTATTATCCGCCGGATTAGTCAACCTCGATACATTACACCCACCGCCACCGGAGGTTTCGCCGATCACCGGGATACCGGCTTCCTTCGCCAGACACGGAGTCGTATTACCACAGGAGAAGGAGTGACTTGTTATCATGATCGCGTAATTGAAATCATATTTTACTTCATCATCCTTTTCATCAATCACACCATCGAGGTTTTTATCCGCCGAATAAATATCCTTTCTCTTGTATCCGTTGTTCGCATCAATATGATAATAATTAAACTTTCCTCCATACATCATGGCAAGAATATACGCCATAACCTGATCACTTCCCCCACCATTAGTCGTGAGGTCAAGAACAAAATTATCACATTTATTCTTTTTTGCAAGCTCGAGCGCCTCGTTAAACGGCTTTTCTCCTGATTTCATATGTATCACATCATTTGTAAAGCCGTCAAATCGAAAGATTGCTGTGTTTGCAACTATATAAAGATATGCCACCTCACCTGCGGTTTTTTCAGTCCATGTTTTTACCGGCTTTCCGAATCCCTTAGCACGGAGAGGATCAAGCTTCATATTGAGGGCCATTTTTATACTATTCAGTTTACCAACAGTAGTATAGGCAGCTTCCGCTGCCGCATCATCTCCAAACAGTCTTTTATACTCTTTGGCAAGCTCGGTCTGATCCATATTGTCATCGGCTGATAATTCCATAAAATAGTTGTTACTGAAAAATGCGTGCCCGCCATCAAACAAAAGACAATCAAGCATGAAGAGTCCAAGTACATACTCAGCTTTGTTGGTAGATGAAAGATACTTTTTCATCAATGAAACATCTATGTCCTTATAAACACCGCCCTCGGTCAAAGTCTTGTCAAAACCGCTCTTTACCAGTTTCTCAACAAACTCCTGCGATTCGGCTCTGCCCGGTCTTCCATAAAGATTCTCAAGCATAAATCCGAGTTCTCTGTACGCATAATCAGCCACATCCGGCTCTCTGTTTATTACATTAAACTGCTCGTTTTCTTTCTTCTGAACTAACTCCGAAGCCTCCGAATCGGTAGCAATTCGTACCAGATAAATAATCCCGTCAATATATTCCGAATACGTAAGACTTAAGGTGAACACATCCGATATTGTGGACAGAGGCATGTACACATGTCCGTCCTCAGCGTACAAGTCTATTCCGTACTTTGAGAGATTATAATTCGTAGCCGGTTCTTCCATAACCTTCTCCGGCGTAGCACTGACAAAATCCACACCGGTTCCGTCGAACTTCCCGACAATGAAACTGTAAAACTTATCAAATGTCATTGTATCTGCTGCCGTATCAAGCTTCAACTCACTTCCTGTCGCACCGGTATTCTTATTTTTACCTACAACCGTATATTTATCTCCGGTTCCTGTCAATGTATAATCAGCATCCTCTACATATACGAGGTCAAGATACTGCTCTACATCAACAAAAGGAATGTTCGGCATATCTGAGCGAAACATGCAAGTCAGCTCTGTTTTTTTACTATCATCCTCGTCATAGGTAGTTACCTGTTTTTTAGAAAAAGTTTTTGCAGTTTCTGCTTTTGCGATACCGGGGATAAAACAAATTGCCCCGATAAACAGTCCTGCAACCAGCAGGCTTTTTTTCAATGTCATCTTCATACAATACTCCTTAAGGTCAAGAAAGAGCACTCGGAGACAGAATCTCCAAGTGCTCATCCATTATTATCTTACTTAATATCTGCCAATACCGTATTCAAATACTTACGGTCATAAAGCTTACTCATATCTTTTATTACGACATCCGGCTCCGCACCGCGATCTACATCATAGAAACCACCATTCTTAGTGAAGCTGAAGCGCGTCGGGCTTGAGATCGAAACGATTCCTCCACTGGCCGTTGATCCATACGATACCGAGCAGGATCCGCCACCGGTCGTGCGTCCGATAAGTGTTACCTTACCTGAATCCTTGAACATAGCCGGAACCATGTTTGCACAGGAGTAGCTGTATCCGGAAGTTAAGCAGTACAGATTCAGACCCTTACCTGCCAATGTATCCTTCTCATCAAAAGCACCATCGAGATTGACATCGGCCTTATAATTTACCATACTCTGGGCACCGGTAAACATATCCTTTATTGCCATCGAGCTTGTTCCGAGGAACGCCGCAAGAAGATAGTCTGCAGTGATAATCGCACCGCCTCCATTCAGAGAGAGATCTACGACAACATTTTTTATCTTGGAGTTATTGTTAATCTTATTTACCGCGTACTGTACCAGACGTATCGTGTCTCCTCCCAGTGTCATTAGGTCATCATCCGTAGGAAGCTTCATATGATCTGCCGTAGGATCAAAAGCAAACCCATCGAAGGTAATATATGCTGTATCTCCGACCTCTTCGTAGGGAAGTACTTCCGTCATTTTTTCTGCACGGTAGCCAAACAATTCCGCCTTTACACCTTGTGCTCTCGTACGGTAAGCTCCTTGCGGTAAAGCATTAACAAGTGTTCTGAATTCTTCGAAATCCGTATTCCAGGATGGGCATGTAAAAGCACAATGCATATCATCAAAGTACAGGTTTACAGCCAAGCACAACGCATAATCTGTCCCCAAAGAATCCTGTTGCTTAATAAGTTTAGCGAGTCCTGTATCCGTGAAAAACTCATCAAAACTTTTTATATCATGGCTATCCTTCAGACCATACTGAGTATCATATAACAGGCAGAGTTCTCCGTAATTAAATGCGGCATATGCCTTGCTGAAAGTCCTTTTCTTCGCACTGTTGTAGAGTTCCTTCATCTCACCAAGTGTACCATCATTTGTGATAAAAAGATAATCTCCGTTAAATGCTTGAAATGCACCTATTCTTGAAATAAACAAATCTGAGTATGTCTGCACCGGAATATAGAACTTTTTCTTGTCTTTCAGAAGCTTGATTCCGTATTTATTCAGATTGATTACAATATTCTTTTTCCCATGTCGGTTGTAATTACTCTCTTCATCCGCCTGATACAGAGCTATAAGTGATCCCATACCGTTTTCAGCACCGACTAAGGACAGTCCTTCCTGTCGGAAGAAATCATTTAAGTCTTCAAAAGTAATTGTGTTCTTTTTGTAATCGAATACAACCTTGGTAGAACCATATTTGGCAGACTTTCTCGTCCATGTAACCGTGGTTCCCTTGACCTTTGAACTGATGGAAAAACCGCTGGGATTACTTTCCTTTAGCGTGTTTTCCATTTCTTTTCGTCTCGAATCCAGTTCGAAGTACGGAATATCGCTGTTCCCATTGTAGTATACCGTGTCTTTCTCGGCATTAGCTAATGAAATCGTATACTTCGTTACCGCTTTCGCCTTCATGCTTACTGCAGCCTTGGTGGTCTTTGCCTGAGTATCCGCTGCCGGTAACAGCGCAATACTGAGTGCAAGGATCATCAATAGAGCCATACATCTGCTAAACATCGTTCTTCTTTTTTCCATAATTTGATTCCTCCTTTAGTGTAAAAATATGTTGAAAAATACATTAATAAGGAACTGATTTATTTATAAAACGCTTATGGTAACAACCTTTGAAGTAGTCTTTTTGTAACCGGAGTTTTTAGCAACGGTAACAGTAAACTTATATTTACCCTTAGGTGCATTTTTCTTTACAACTACTTTAGTCCCCTTCAGATCAAAGTATTTGTTAAGTTTTTTTGATGATTTCTTTATGATCGAAATCTTTCCTTTACCCTTTCGTGAAATCGTAAACGAATGCACCATTTTATTTTTTACCTTAAACGATGCAGCTTTAGACGTAATATTCTTCGTCTTTCCATCATGAGTTATCTTAATCGTATTCGATGAAAGCGGAATGGAATATGCCTTTATGGAAGGATTGTCATATACAAAGTCTTTTTCCCTTGCCTTGGCTTCGGCATCAACTAAAGATATAAGGACGGTCCAGTCCTCCCATTCGCCACCATAACAGCCATAGCTTTCGCCCTTGTTAACAACGCCTTCCAATGTAGCTTTGCCATCATCAGCCTCCAGCACTCTGTCGGCTTTATTAAAGAGTATTTCGTACGAATACTTCGATGCAGTGCTGTCATCCGGAACCTTTTGAGTAACCACTACCGAGAACTTTTCTCCTTTTGCAAGTGGATGCTCATCTTTAAGTGCTATCCTATGATATCCGCCATAATCACACACTGATGTTCCGCTTTCCAAAAGTTGTCCATCCTTTGGATTTGCATAATTATCATTAAGTTTATATATCTCGTAGTTTACTTCCGTGTTCGGAGTACCTGTCTGCGTTGAGAAATATGAAAGCTTCTGGTCGTGCTGTGCTGTAAATACATTTGCCATTGAAGATTCTTCCTCTATATTTACAGACTGAACCTTTTCACACGGGAGAAAATCATACTGGCTCACATAATACTGATTACTCTTTGGAGCATCCGCATCCTTATCAGTATAGAAATCAAATGATTCCGGCAACTGTATAGACTTGTCATAGTATGAAAGGTAGAAATATCCGCTGCCGTTTATTCCCCAGTCTTTGTAATTATGCTTTCCTTCAGTCTCATCATTAACGCTGCCCCAACTGTTCTTGCAGATGAATGCCCCGTTTTTTTGAGGATTCCTGTCATAGCCGTCTTTATCTTTTCCGGTAAGGAAGTTTTCACTGCTGTAATTATCATCATACCCGACGATTGTCACTGCGTGGCTGGCCGGTACATCAGGCCTGTATGTATAATGTGCCCAGGTTTCCGTGTTTATAAAAGGATATTTACCGATTGTCTGTCCCGGACGTGACTGGTCTGATTTATAGCCAATGCTGACAGCCCTTCCTTTATAAACCTCACTTTTGATCGCATTAATACCTGCTTCATCATAGTCGGTAAAAACTTCATTTTCATCATGCTTTGCAGGCGACGGAAGTACACGACTCTCCTGAAGTCCGGCAAAGTTCACATCCGTCCTATGTTCATGATCCACAGGGATTGTCCAATCATCCACTGCACAGTATGGTCCACCATCCCCGTTTCCTTTTTCCTCATATGTTTTTTTCAACTCAGCGAACCATGCCTGAAAACCTTCTTCTGTCTGAGGTTCTCTGCCTGATGCCATATACATGTTACGCATGTAGTCTTCTGCCTTTTCCCTTATTGTCTCATTGCAATATGTATCCCATTCGGTCCATTTGTTTTTCCCCCAGTATGCATACGGATACTCATTATCCTCGCCTTTAAACCTCATATCCTCGGATTTCGGTCCGAAGCCTGATGAAAAAAGGTTTGAAACAAAGAAAAGTGCGCCACCTGTTCCATAAGCAGCATTGATATTCTCTTTTTCCAATTCGGAAAAATCTGCTCCCTCTCCTACCTGTGAGGCAGGAACATCGTCACACACATCTTCTTTGGTAATCCCATGGAATAAATACCATACAACAGCTTTTTCAGACAGATTAAGCTCTTTACCGTTATTTATTTCCTTATACTGCTCATTGGTGATCCCTTTTTCATAAAGCCAGCTTTCCTCGCAGGCACCGATCGCCGCAAAGCTCCAACATGAAGTAAACGGGTTCTGGAATTTCACCTGTGTCACATAGTTTTTCCCGTTTACATCCCTAAGGTCATACTCTGACGGAAGAGACTCTGCCTTCTTGTTTTGTTTTTTGATTTCTTTTTTGGATTTGAAAGAATATGTCCGCTCATTGTCATTAGAACTTACAGAGCTCAACTTCGGAGCATCCTTTGCAAAAGATACCTTTTCACTCTGCGTTGGCATAAATCCTGCTGTCATCATGACTGCAAGAGCCAATGCGGTGCCTCGTTTTAAGATTTTTTGTAGATTCTTCATGATTATTTCCTCCTCGTTTAGCCCCAAATTGCCGTTTACATAGATCTTACCCCATCTATTATCCGCTTCGAGTGAGAGATACAAGCCTATTTTACCACTTTCGGCCGAAAAAGTCAATTAAAATGGGACAAAGCGATTATCGATTTGAACGTCTCGCAAAAAACTCGACTACGTCGAGTTTTCGAAAGAACGCAAAGCGTTCTTTCCCGGGTGGCGCGCTCATAGCAAACCTTGTCTTCTCTGAAAAAAAAAGAAGGCCCTTCGGACCTTCATTTTATAGACTTTCCTTTACGATCTCCACAACTTCATCCCTTGTAAGCGCCTTGTAGCCACCATCAAAAAGGAATGTAGCGTCTGCTATCCCATCAATCATATCCTCAGTAACACCCAGTTCCTTTGTACTGAGAACAACGCCGATCTCCTTCATCCAGCTTTCCATTGCGGCAAGTCCCGCTTCTGCCGCATCCCGTTCACTCATGTCTTCTGTACGGATATCCCACACTTCCTTCGCAAAACGGACGAACTTATGAAGTCCGTAAGGCATGATGTGGCGATAGTAGGGAAGAGATACCGCGGACAGTGTCATTCCATGCGTGGCATCGGTATATGCACCGATAGCCTGCCCGATCATATGAACCTCCCAGTCCGTGGATTTTCCCTTTGCAATCAGTGTGTTCAACGCCCAGGTCGCAGACCACATCAGGTTACTCCTGGCCTCATAATCTTCAGGATTCTTAACCGCAATACGTGATGCGTGTATAACTGATTTCATCAGTGCCTCAGCAAGATAGTCGCTGGTATTGTCATCGTTGCCAGAAAAATACTGCTCACAAATGTGATTGAAAATATCATAGATTCCGGCAACCATCTGGTACTTTGGTACAGAGTAGGTATATTTCGGATTCAAGATTGAAAACTTTGGCATCACATTATCACCGAATACATGTCCAATCTTCTTTTTCTGCTCATGATTCGTTATAACAGCACCGCCGTTCATTTCCGAACCGGTTCCCACCATTGTCAGTACACTTCCGACAGGGATTATCCGGTTATCCACATCCTCCATCCGCAGATAGTACTTATCCCACGGATCTTCCTCACACCATGCGGAAACAGAAACAGCTTTCGCATAATCAATCGTAGAGCCACCGCCTACCGCAAGGATCAGATCCACATCATTTTCCTTTGCGATCCTGCAGCCTTCATACAGCTTCTGCACGGTAGGATTGGACATGACGCCCGGATCTTCGAAAACCTCTTTTCCCGCATCCTTAAGGGCTTTTATTACTTCATCATAGATTCCATTTTTCTTAATAGAACCGCCGCCATAGGTCAGCATGACCTTTTTTCCGTAATTCTTCAATTCCTCTCCCATAAAAGAGATTGCGTCATCTCCGAAATACAGTTTGGTCGGATTTGAATAGCTAAAATTTCCTAACATGTGAACTTCCTCCTTTTTGTTGAATACTTTTTCCCCTTCTACTCCACACTTATCGTTATCGTCACATCCCCTTGACTAAGAAGCTCTGCCATTCCCTCATTATCCTGATCCGTAATATGTCCCAGCCTTGTATAGCTCCATGAATTGCTGCCGTAAAATACCACGATCTGATTTCCTGAATAGAGGACGATATCTCCTGATGAGGTGGTTGTCTGCGAATCGTTTCTCAGAAGATTTGTTCCGAGCGATCCTACCTGTTCAAAACCTCCATACATGGACATCTGAATCTCAAGAGGCGAATCCTTGCACATATCCATTAAAGCACCGACCGACTCATTTTCTTCCCATGAAACATCTACTTTTTTATCTCCGATTTTTATCATGAGTTTCTTATTAGCTTGCTGATTTGGATCCGTAGTTGGATTCGGATTTGATTGTTCTCTTATCCTCGTAAACTTCATCTTCACTTTCCCTTTACCCAAAGCCTTTTTAAGCCCCCTTGTATTGTTTATATGACCAACCTTCGTGTATTTATAACTCGTCTTATGAGACTTATAGAACACTACCAGACAATCTGAGCCATACAACATGATATCGCCTGCTTTAATCCTCTTTACTTTCTTTTTATTTGTCGGAAGTTCATATGATAAATACTTGTATTTTTCATTTCCGTTAAGCTCTGACATCTTGCAAGACAACGGGATTTTTTTCAACAAAGCCCTGGATGTCTTGTTGTTATATAATGTCGCCTTGAAGGTCTTTTTTCCTATCTCTATATTTATCTGCGTGCTATTATTCTTTGCCATACAAGGACCGGCAGGTATGCACCCTATCAATACTATTACTCCAATCAGCAAACCTAATAGACTCTTACTTTGTTTTTTCATTGCTAATTTACCTCATTTCTCTTAAAGACTCTTGCCGAATCTGTATAATTCTTTTCTCTTCTTTACAGACTTGTTCTGTCTTCCGTTCGCAGTAAAGATACCTGCGTTTTCCACGCCCCAGTATTCCACAATGGACTGAAAATACTCCGTAATCGCTGCCCCATACACAAACTTACTGCCCGAACTCATGATCAGTGCCACCTTTTTCACATTCTTAGGAATGTCGATGGCGTAGGTGCGGTGTATAGCAGCCTGAAGCTGTGCGGAAAGGGTGAAATAGTATATAGGTGACGCAAAAACGATCATATCCGAGGAAAGAATCGCCGGATAGATTTCCTGCATATCATCCTTTTGCGCACATATGCCCTTTTCTTTATTTCTGCAATATTCACAGGCCATACAGCCTCGAATGTTTTTATGGGCAACATTAACGCTCACTACCTCATGTCCTGCTTCCTTTGCCCCTTCAGTAAAGGCCTTTGCCATATCTGAAGTCGGACCATCAAGATGCGGGCTTCCGTTCAAAATCAATATTTTCACTGCCTCGCCTCCATGCTTATCGTAACTGTCACATCTCCGTTGCCAAGAAACTCTGCCATTCCCTCATTATCCTGATCCGTAATATGTCCCAGCCTTGTATAGCTCCATGAATTGCTTCCATAAAATACAACGATTTGATTCCCTGAATACAGGACAATATCTCCCGCCTGTGTAGTGGTCTGAACATCGTCTCTCGGAATATCTGTTCCGAGAGATCCTACTTGTTCAAAACCACCATACATGGACATCTGAATCTCAAGCGGTGAATCCTTGCATAAATTCACTAAAGCCTCAACGGATTTATTTTCTTCCCACGAAACATTCACGACAGTGCCGTTTATCCTCATTTGCAGCATTTTTTCTGTAGCCTCCTCTGTTTTCACTTCCGAATCACCGGCTTTCTCCCCGGTCTTGTCATTTCCAGATTCCACATTCCCACAAGCACCAAGGAATAGTGCCATCAATGAAATCGTTATGAATGCCGTTGTTATTTTTTTCATCATAGTTTCTCCTGCTCACTCTGCTTTTTTGTCTGAAATACAAGATAATCAAGGCTATCCAGTGCTTTCTGATATCCATGTATTGTGCTAAGCAGTTCTTTTCTGTGTTTCTCAAGTATAAGCAACATTTCGCCTTCTAATCCTACATCTGCGAGGCTCATACATTCTTTGCTCATTTCATCCGGACACATTGCATCCTGCAGATTCTGAAGCAGGCATCCCTGTCTGTCATTTGCTGCTGCCATTTTTCACCTCATATCTCCCTCTTGAAGTCTTTCTTTTATGAACAGTATATATTACTTTCAAAGAAATGTCTAATATCTATATTGCATTTTTAGTTATTCTGTATTAGAATATCTATGGAGGTGTTCATTATGGAGATACGTGTTCTCAGATACTTTCTTGAAACAGCGAGAGAAGGCAATATGACAAGAGCCGCCGAGCGTCTTTTTGTCTCCCAGCCCACTATGTCGAAGCAGTTAAAAGAACTGGAAAAAGAACTCGGCACCAAACTCTTTACCCGCTCTAATTACAGTATCAACCTGACGGGAGCCGGGATGCTTCTCAGGGAACGTGCAGAGGATATCCTTTCTCTTGTTGATAAGACAGAAGCGGAATTTAAATCGTTGGAACAAATCAACAGCGGCGATATTTATGTTGGCGCGCCGGAATCAGAGGCTATGGGGCTTTTTGCGGACATCGTTTGCGATTTGCAGAGAAGATATCCAAGAATCCGCTGCAATATTTACAGCGGCAACATGCAGGATGTATGCGAAAAGCTTGACAAAGGACTGCTTGACTTTGCCATTGTGATGAACTTTGTGGATATAAATAAATACAACTATCTCCCCATGTCCACTGAGGACAGATGGGGAGTGATTATACGAAGTGATAATGCTCTTTCAAAAAAGAAGTCCTTTTCGATTTCCGATTTAAGGGATATTCCGCTGATCTGTTCAAAACAGTGGGTAGATCACGAATTGCCTGACTGGTTCGGATACGACCTCAAGGACATAAACATAGTTGCCACCTATAACCTTCCCTATAATGGTGCTGTTATGGCCAAAGCAGGCATAGGCTATGCGATAATGCTTGATAAGCTCGTTCACACAGGTGATGGAAGCGATATCACATTTCGACCGTTAAAAGATGTTCCCAAAGCAAAAATGTATATCATCTGGAGGAAATATCAAACATTCACACCGGTGGCAGAACTTCTGATAAAAGAACTGCATAAATCCTTCAAATAAAAAGTAGCTTACTGCTATCTGTAAAAGAGTATAAAAGTTTTTCTGTAAAAAAATAAAAGGTCAAAATGACCCTTTATTTTTTTACGGAGAAGGTGGGAGTTGAACCCACGCGCCGCTATTAACGACCTACTCCCTTTCCAGGGGAGCCCCTTCAGCCACTTGGGTACTTCTCCAAGGCTCTGAATATCAGAACATATTTAGAAAAATATATGCCCCCTGCAAATGCAGTTGGCATATAGAACGGAGAGGGTGGGATTCGAACCCACGTGCCCTTGCGGACAAACGGTTTTCAAGACCGCCTCGTTATGACCACTTCGATACCTCTCCAAAAAACGCTGAACTTGACCACAGCAACGATGATTATACCATTTTTATAT
This sequence comes from Lachnospiraceae bacterium P6B14, assembly GCA_000687695.1. GTDB lineage: Bacteria > Bacillota > Clostridia > Lachnospirales > Lachnospiraceae > Eubacterium_F. The sequence goes on from JHWZ01000001.1 coordinate 115,698, forward strand.
ACTGTCTGTCAAGACATTTTTCGGTTTATTTTCCAAGAGCGAGCGCCGGGATAGCATTCAGGTCGAGTCCATGGCGAACACCCTTCATAAATTCGTAGTAGCCTGCGCTTCCGATCATGGCCGCATTATCCGTACACAGGATCGGCGGAGGCATGAAAAAGCGGTATCCCCTGGTCTCACAGGCTGCGCTCATCTTGTCCCTGAGATATGAGTTGCATGCAACTCCACCGGCGAGCGCGATCCTATGGATACCGTGATCCATAGCCGCCTGCATGGTGTGATCGGTGAGCACATCCGTCACCGCTTCCTGGAAAGAAGCTGCGACATCAGCACGGTTTACCTCTTCACCCTTCATCTCACAGGAATTCAGGTAGTTTAGCACTGCCGACTTCACCCCGCTGAACGAAAAATCATAAGGTGCATCCTCGATCGAAGCCCTCGGAAACTCGATGGCTTGAGGGTTTCCCTCACGGGCAAGCTTATCTATTTTCGGGCCACCAGGATACCCCAGACCTATAGCTCTCGCAACCTTGTCAAAGGCCTCTCCCGCGGCATCATCACGCGTACGACCAAGCACCTCGTACTCGCCGTAATCCTTTACGATGACAAGATGCGAGTGTCCTCCGGATGCCACCAGACACAGAAACGGAGGCTCGAGATCCGGATGCGCTATATAATTCGCTGCGATATGTCCCTCTATATGATGAACTCCGACCAGAGGCTTATCCGTGGCATATGCCAGAGCCTTCGCCACACCAACACCGACCAACAGAGCTCCCACGAGCCCCGGCCCGTAAGTCACACAGATAGCGTCCATATCGGACAGCTGTCTGTCAGCCTTAGACAAAGCCTCATCTATAACCTGATTTATAACCTCTGTATGCTTCCTCGATGCGATCTCAGGCACCACGCCTCCATACAGCTTGTGAGTCTCGATCTGTGACGCGATGATGTTTGACAGCACCTCTCTGCCGTCACGTACCACCGCTGCCGCTGTCTCATCACACGAGCTCTCTATCGCCAATAATTCCATAAGATTCCTCCTCGACGAGCACCCGGGCGAGCCACCGCACGCATGCAGATCATAGTATATCTGCGCTCGTTTCAAACATCCTTAATCTTACCCATAAAAACAGCCGCCACGCTCGCTTCCAAGCTGATGCCGGCTGTGATCACTCATCGGATCCCGTCGCTTCTTCCTTCGACGCGTCCTCCTGCTTGCCATTTTTAAATCCAAGTATCTTCCATCTCTCGTTCTGTTTTACGAGAATGAAATCCTGGAATGTTTTCGCGTACGATCTTCCACCGGTATTCATGAAATATGATATCTTAATGTACGCGCATTCTCTGTCATTTATTGTCTTGTACTGCACCGCTGATCCGGTCTCCGCCGAGTAACTGACTATCTTCTTTTTGTCATCCTTGAACTGCTCAACCTCATCCGCAAGCTTCTGCAGGTGCTGCTCCTCCGGGTTCTGATCGAGGAGGTCGGTGCTATACATCTTTCTGAGCTGCAGGGCGAGTGATTTGAACTCCTCATCGCTTACCTTTGCGTTGTAGATGCACTGGTTAAGCCTTCCCCAGAGCTTCATAACCTCTGTCGGAGTCTCAGGATAACCGATATCCAGGTCTTTCGCGATCAGCTTTTCAAGCTCTGTCGTCGGTGTCTTCACCTCGGACTGCATCTTCTGACGCTTCATGACCTGGTAGTATCCTCCGATCGCAGCCACCGCAACCAGACAAATGATAAATGAAAAAGTAACGATAGAACGGCGCTTTTTAGCGACGAACTCCACCGACTTGCTCATCTTCGTATTCGGTTTTGACGGAAGTGCTGCCATGCTTTTTCCCCCAAAAGTTTTCTTATCTATCCAACAGGAAAATCCTTATTCCTGTGTATCCTCATCCTCAAACGTTAAGGTCTTTGTTTTTCTGTCCTTACCGGCAAATGTATTCGGAAAAATACTCCGAACCCTCTCAACATGATCCTTTGGTCTGATCAGCGATGGTGAGTAGTGCGTGAGCCACAGCTCACTGACCTCGGCATCACGTGCCAGCATCGCCGCCTCATCGAAGGTCATATGCTTTTTCTCTTTTGCTTTTTCTTCGTTTCCTTCCTCGCCGTACATACCCTCGCAGATAAATATGTCTGCACCCTTTGCATGCTCGGCAATAGAAGGTATCGGTCTGGTGTCCGTGCAATACGTCACTTTCAGGCCCTTTCGCTCACTGCCCAAAACCATGTCCGGTGTGAATGTCCTACCATCCATCTCCACCGTCTCACCCTTTTGAAGTTTGGACCATGCAGGAAGCGGTATGTCAAGCTTTTTTGCTCTGTCGGGATCGAACTTTCCCGCTCTTTTTATGATCTGCGAATATCCGTAGCAGGTCACGGTATGTCTCAGGCGGAATGCCTCTATCGTGTATCCCGGGCCTTCTATGGTCTCGAAATCCTCGCCAAGTTCTCTGTAATGTATATCAAAGGGCAATCCCGGTGCGATGATCCTGAGCGAATCGACCACCTTCTTAACTCCCTTTGGGCCTACTATGAGAAGCGGATCCTCACGTTCCGAGTTCGCCATCGACAACAGAAGTCCGGGTATACCTCCGACGTGATCTCCATGAACATGTGTTATGCACATGATGTCTACATCGTGAAGGCTCCAGCCCTTCGCACGGATCGTGATCTGTGTCCCCTCACCGCAGTCTATGAGGAGCGAGCTGCCGTTAAAGCGAGTCATCAATGCTGTCAGAGCGCGTCTGGGTAAGGGCATCATTCCGCTCGTTCCCAGCAAACACACATCAAGCATTTATCCGTTCCTCCTCAAGTCACAACAATTCATATTATTATATCACAAAAATGACACTTTCGTCAAGCACCGGACGCGCCTGGACGCGGTCGGAGCATATCGACGCGCCTGGACGCGGTCGGAGGTTTTCTCAACGAACTGGGACAGTTCGTTTGACTCAGCGGCTACGCCGACTCACTGTGAGAAAACTCCTGCCGCCAGGCGCTGTGGGGTGTCGCAATCCGGTGCTGTGGTCTTACTTATTCTTTAACTCTCTCTCAGCTTGAGTGGCTCGTAGATATCTGGGAACGAACTCATGGGCTGCTACCTCTCTGCCGTCGGCTAGATATAGTTTGCCAAGTATAGCAACTGAGGATGCTCTCTGATATCTCACAGCATCATTACCGAACGTAACCGAACCGTCATCACTAATCAATCCGAGTGCGTCAATCAGGCGGTCTTTAAATACGGGGACACCGTCGCCGACGAAGGTGACAGGTTTGGATATCTCCTTGACCTGCTCTATCACTTCCTCGATCGGGCGGGCTCCGTCCTCATATATTACCTTCGGGAGCTGTGCGCTCACGTCATATATTCCGCTGTAAACCTGGCCTCGTCTGGCATCCATGATAGGGCAAACGGGCGAGTCTGTCCCCTGAAGGTTATATGCCAGACCCTCCAGCGCGGATACGGGTACGATCGGGATATCGAGCCCCTGCGCGAGTCCCTTTGCAGTGGCCGCTCCTATACGAAGTCCGGTAAATGATCCCGGACCCGCGGCTACAGCTATCGCGTCCAGGTCATTTTTATCTATGCCTGACATCGCAAGCATATCCGCTATCATCGGAAGCAGCGTCTGACTGTGAGTCTTTTTGTTGTGGATCGTGTACTCACCGACGAGTATGTCATCCACGACGAGCGCCACGGTCGCAACCAGTCCGCTGCTGTCTATAGCCAAAAGCTTCATTCGTTTCTCTCCTCAATAACCGATTCCGGCATATACCGGGTGATCACTCTCCGGATATCGTGATCCTTCTGTAGTCCGGATTTATGTTCATGTCCTTTTCTATCGTGATCCTCACCGCTGTTTCGGGCAACAGCTCCTCCACCATGGACGGCCACTCTATCAGGCATACGCCCTCACCATACAGATACTCGTCAAACCCGATCTCATACATCTCGTCCGGATCGGCGATCCTGTATACATCAAAGTGATAAAGCGGGAGCCTGCCCTCGTACTCGTGCACTATCGTAAATGTCGGGCTCACGACCGGCTCGTCGATACCGAGCCCATCTGCCACGCCCTTTGCAAAGACAGTCTTTCCGACACCGAGATCACCGTCAAGCAGAAAAATATCCCCGCTCGCAGCCATCACGCCTATCCTCTGTCCCAGAGCAAAGGTCTCCGCTTCACTCCTGCTTTCGAATATCTGTTCAGACATTTGTTTCTCCTACCTGATCCGCTCTTTTCACATGCCGGATCATATGCCGCGATCCTATTCACCGTCAAAGATAATACGATCAGCGCGCACGCCCGGACTTAACCATTTCTTTTATCGTATCGTAATCGCTCTCGCATCTGCTCTTCGGTATAATGAGCGCCGAGACAGTCGTCATATACAGGTACATGACCTTTTTATGAAAGACCGGTTTTCTGATGTCCGTGTAGACATAAGCCTCGGATTTGTCCCCCTGCGAAATCTCAAATCCGTTCTCGTCAAAACGGTAATGCATAGGGTATTTAAACGCATCGGAATTCAGCTGATCGTTTGCTTTTTTCAAAAGCATCAGCGGCTGGAATACCAGAAAAAGAAGCGCCAGTGCGATCAAAAGACATCTCTGCACACTCGTCCAGTCAGCCCATCTGATGATGAGCGAAACGATCGCAACCACGCTCAGAATCAGGCCGATCACACCACCCGGCCTCATATAATTGTGATAAATAACAAAGCCGCTAAGCGACCTCGCGTCCATTTTTACATCAAATTCTACCTGCATTGTTTCCTCTTCCGTCCCTTTTCTTCGCCTTCGCGAGAATAATTAACCGGCTGTCCAAAGCACTGAACAGCCGGTGAGTATTATCTGAAAAAATGTCAAGCACCCATTGAAAAATTGAGTCCGGCTCCATGCATCGCAAGCTGCTTGTTCATCTCTCTTTCGTAAGGATTCTGCACGCCCTTGTAACCGTTCATCATCTGCTTGGCTGCATCATTCTTGTGACCGTCTCCGCTGGTCGTCCTCATAGTCGTATTCGTCTCACCACCGGACACGTATACTCTGCCGCACTCCGGACAGATCGATGTATGAAGTGTCACGGATACGCTGACAAGCTCTTTGTTTTCCTTTGACCCCTCTGCTCTGGCATGAGCCACATGCTCCTGCTCGTGTCCCATAACACGTCCTGCCGAAGCACTGGGATCTATATGCGCGGGAGACTTGAACGAAACACCGGGATCATTTGATCCGTCAACATATTTACGATTCTTACATGTCTCGCATTCAGCCTTGCCGACACGCTTATCCTGCTTGGTAGGTTCGGGCTTTCCGTCGCTCCCGATCTTATGCCCTGTGGTATCAATACTGCCGGGTCTCGCCACTCCCGTGGCACTGCCTACTCCTGCGACCGCCTGAGCCACTCCGTCAGACTGGGGACTCGCCGCTCCGACACCCCTTACAGGCGTCACGGGCATCGCTGAATACATAGGAAAAAGACCACCGATTCCACTAACCGGTCCTATACCCATAGCGATCACCCCCTCACGCAGTTATACTTATGTTAATTATACACGAAAATCACCCGAGAATCAAGCATAAAAAACATCAACACCGCTTGCTACTGTGTGCTCGGACCTGCATCCAATCCATATCTGGATCTCTTAGCCTCTGACAGTGTTACATTTTGAAGAATATCGTGAGCCTTGGCGATCAACTCGTCGACCGTGTACCTTCTGTAGTAACCGACCTTTTTCTTGCCGAGCTCCCCTGCAAGCGTTACAAAGATGTCGCGTCCCTCAAGGTAACCGAGACTGTCAGCTATATGGGCGGTCTGGGTAAAGCTCTCCATTTCGATCATACTGGTGCGCGTACCAATCTGTATGAACAAAAGTCCACTATCTTTATCGAGATTAAAGGAAGCTTTGTCCAAAACATTATCACTACGCACTGTAACATCCGTCTTATTGACAACTTCCCCACTACCCCGCAAATAGCGATACAAACCGCCATCGTTATATAACACCATCAGCTCTTCATCCATAAACATCATACCGAGAGGTTTCAGTTCGTGACATGATAAACGTTTTTCTTCCTCTCCGCTGTTACCATAAACGATGATCTCATTTCCGTCAGAAAGGGCATACTGTCCATCAAGCGTACCATCTGTAGCTACGCTTATGATCTTCGAGATTGTCCAGTTCTCAGGTAGCGATAAAACCCTCTCATTTTTTACGCCCGATTCCACATCGTACGCCACGAGGAGATTCTCATTATTTTTATTATCTGTGTAACAGAGTATTCCGTTCTGCATCGCGAAATTGTCAGCGAAACTGCTTTCAAATTGAAACATCTCGGATGCTTTTAATTCATCATCCGAAATCTCCGCTGACTTGATACAATTCGAAACGACATCATCCGTTTTCACATAGATCCGGTCCTTATACGATCCGATAACTCCGTAACCTGTGCTTTCGTTGTTGACCGCAATAAAGCTGTTTTCGGATAGGGCTTTCCAATCCTTATCATACATGCCCGCACTGAAACAGATGACCTCCCTCGCGCTTCTTTTTCTGGCATAAACACCATGGTTCACAATGACCTGACGAAGCTCATCGGTAAAGTATTTCGTTCTGTACGCGGCATCCTTATCTACAGTCAAAGCCGGGCGCACATAAGAGCCGTCCTCCGTGATATATAAAGGCGTCCCGTCGCCGTCCCTGTCACTGACATCAAGGATGGAAGAATTGACATTATTACTGTATTTAACCTCACCTGTTGTGACGTCATATAACGTAAAAACATTACCTGAATAATAACCGATGGTGTCCTTACCGAGGCTCACAAAATCACTGTTAATTTTCACTCCGTTACAGGTAAAATCAGCGTGCCATTTTTCGGAAAGATCAGGGATATTTATACACCTTAAACTGTTATGGTCGGTAGATATCAGTTCCATGTCACCAAAGAACATACTTGAGGAATTATCGACCTTTGTACTCGCGACCATAAAGGCAGAATTATCAACCCACTCGATATCCTTTATCATCTCGGAAAAAGGCTTTGAAATCTTCACCTGGCCGGACGCAATATCGACCACTCCGTATGCGTAATTATTATAACCTATCAATCCCCTGAATAATATCATCGATTTATCCGGAGACGGCTTACTTTCAACCACAGAGAAGTCCTCACATCCGGGTTCCCCCTCAAAAGAAAACTCACTCTTTTTCTCTCCGGATAATGTGTCATACTTCACATATTTTCCATGGTCGGTAGAGATGTAAAAAGAATCGGAAAGAATTACAGGGGTCGATCCGTCTTCGTAACTATCCCCCTCGAGAGTTACCTCCCAGCGTTTCTCGCCACTTCCTGTATCATAACAATACATCGTTTTTTGCATCCATACGATCAAGGAAGCATCATCGGCAAAGGCTATTCCTCTTACTTTTTCCGCTGCATCCGTGATATATATTTTTCTTTCATGTGTCGTTGTATCCCACACTCCCACGACACTTCCGGCATCAAGTAAAGCAACTGTATTTCCGTCGCTGCTTACTTTAAAATCATACACGATATTTGGCATCTCATAGTTCCACGCCGCGCGTATATTTACACCATCATCTCCCTCGTATGCAAGAGTGGCATCAGTCAGAGCTTTTACCGCTTCCGGTGTTATCGGTCTGTCATCGTCATCATCCTTTGGAAGCGCCTCCAAAGCGAGCTGAAGCGCTGTTATTCTTTGCTCCTTTTCAAAGAGATTCTTTGATTCATTCGCCAGATACTTTGATTGATTTTTAAGGGATTCAAGATAGTTTTTATGAATCTGATTTCTGCTGTAAAACATGTACCCCGCGAAGCCCAAAACAACAGCGAACGCAATAGAAAAAATACCCGCAAGCACCTTCAGCCTGTACTGTCTGTGACGGTTCATGATCTCGTCATAAGCACAGCCTATAAGCCCCGCTGCCAGACGGGGAAGCTCAACTTTTTTAGCTTTTCGAAAAGACGTGCGATAGTCACACGAAAGAGGCTCGATAGGAATACGGACAGTCTGTGAGCTACCGTCCTCGGCCGTAACCACCCTCTCTTCATACTGAAGGATCTCGGGGATAACATCGCGAGGCTCACCGTTTACCAAAACGGTGAAAATATCCCGCTTTGTGTGATTCTGTAAGAATGCTTCGATCTCTCTGGGAACCCAAGCTGACTCCTTTGTGTTTGTAGAACAGAGTACAATAAGATAATCCGAGTTCTCCAAAGCATCGGCTATATTGTCAGAAAGATCATTCGTGATAGGCAACTCCGCCTTATCACGAAAGATCCTGTTTATCTTTTTTATTCCGGTTTTTTTTCGAAGTTTTCCCGGGATATGAAAACGCTCTAAGCCCTTGTGTACAGCATCCGCTACCCTGTTATCCTCGGGTGCGTGCTTGTATGAGATAAATGCATTGTATTTCACAGTTCCACCTCTACATCGTAAACGATATCTCTGACAGATGTTCCCATGTAAAGATGGTATGTTCCTGACTTGGCACTAAACGAGTTTTTATCGGTATCAAATGTCTCAAGATCAGACTCATCCAATGTCATACTAAAAGGAGCAGCTTCACCCGGCTTTGCCTCAACCTTTACGAAGTCTTTCAGCAATTTCACCGGCTGATCAGACTCGGGAAGTCCGACATAGAGCTGGATAACTTCCTTTCCTTCTCTGTCTCCGGTATTTTTCAGATTACCTGTAACCTCGATACTGAGTCCGTTTCCAAGCGCACCGGTAATAGTGTTTGAACAATTCTCGATGGCAAAGGATGTATAGCTCTCTCCATAACCAAACGGGAAGAGTACATCAACTTTTTCTGTCTCATAATAACGATAGCCCACCATGAGTTTCTCGGTGTACTCGCATACACGATGTCCCTCGGGACCGATCTCTCCGGGATATGAATTATATTTTTCCGTAGGAGTATCGGCAAGCTTTATCGGATAGGTTTCCGGAAGCTTTCCTGACGGATTCACGTCTCCGTAGAGTATACGTGCGAGTGCAAGGCCTCCGTTCTGACCGGCATATGAGAGCTGAAGGAGAGAATGAACCTTGTCGATCCACGGCATCTCCACAGCAGAGCCACACATGATAACAACGGTCAGCTTGTCTCCGGCCGCATCAGCCATGGCCTCGATAAGCTCATCCTGCGCATACGGAAGAGTGATTGACTTCTTGTCATATCCCTCCACATCAAATGAGTGGTTCAGACCGCCTATAAAAATAACCTCATCGTAATCAGGTATCGCATCGAGTACCGCTTTTTTGTAAGCCTCGCGATGCGGAAGGATCCTCTCTTCATAATCCTTTTTAATAGCATCCTCATCCCTCGTCTCCTCGGGCGCAAACATTACCATTTCTTTTACAAGATCGGCATAGCTGCCTTCCTTTTCTCCCGACTTAACCTGTTCCTGTGTCTCGAGACTCGATGCCTGCCACTCATCATTAATGGAGAGTTCGTCCTCGTTGTCAAGATAATAGCCCGGAAGCCATTTGTACGAAACATCTCCTCCTCTTGTCATATTCAGTCCCAGCATAGGAGTGATGGCGTAAAGCATCTTGATCTCTGACGAACCGCCTCCAAGTCCGTTGTTCCTGGTGGCATTGTCGCCGACAACAAGTACTTTTTTATAAGTACCATCCTCACGTACAGGTGATATCGGAAGATGGTTTTTGTCATTTTTCAGAAGGACGATACCCTCCTCTGCAATCTCCTCGATGACATCCTGATGCTCTTTTGTATTAAGAGATCCCTGTTTGTGCTCAGGCTCTCCGACGTGCAGCTTCTCCAAAAGTGTCAATATACGATCTACACGCTCATTCAGTTTCTCCTCGGAAACCTTGCCCTCTTTTACGAGTTTTATAACCGGATTTGCGAGGAAATAATCATCGAACGCATCAAATATACTCATCTCGATATCCACACCGTGGTCGATGGTAGCCTCTGTCTCCTGGACGCCGCCCCAATCGGATACGACCACGCCCTGATAGTTCCACATATCACGAAGGATATCCACGAGCAGATGCTTGTTATTGCAGCAGTATTCTCCGTTTGCACGGTTGTATGCTCCCATGATCGAGTAGCTGTCACCCTCCAAACATGCTTTCTTGAATGCAGGCAGATAAAGCTCCTGGAGAGTTTTTTCATCAACCTTGGCCTCTACCAAAAGTCTTTCGAGCTCCTGGTTATTTAATGCAAAATGTTTTACACAAGCAGCCACATCATTTTTCTGTATTCCCTTTATAAGAGGCACTGCGATCTCTCCGGCATGGACGGGATCCTCGCTCATGTACTCAAAGTTTCTTCCGCAAAGAGGAGTACGTTTGATATTGATACCGGGCGCGAGGATAACATCCTTTCCTCGTCCTCTTGCTTCCTCTCCGAGCACCTCACCGAACTTCTCGGCGAGCTCCCTGCTCCATGTGGATGCAAGGCATGTATTGGAAGGCATCCATGTGACCAGATCCGCTGTGTCTCCGATCGGTCTCCAGCTGTCAGGCTCGAACTCCTGACGAACACCGTTCGGTCCGTCATTCATCTTCAGTCCGGGTATGCCAAGTCTCTCTACATATCCCGAATTGAAAAATGTCGAGGCGTGGATCAGTGCCGCCTTCTCCTCGATAGTAAGTTGATCTCTAAGTGAAGTATACTTTCCCATTTTATTCCTCCTTTTACCTGCTTATCCCTAGTATAGTTTGTTTATCTGTTGATACCATTTTTTTCATCAGAGAGAAGATATGCTTGCATGCATAACCGTCATCAAAGGTGTTATATTTCTCTCTGAAAGCATTATATTTTAACGTGTATTTTTCCGGATCATAATCCTTAATTACCGTTATCAACTCATCGGTTGTTTTTGCGATAGGACCGGGCATCTGCCCTTCATAATCAAAGTAAAATCCACGTAATTTTTTTTCGAATTTTTCCAGATCATAAGCAAAGAAAAACATCGGTTTCTGAAGCAGACTATAGTCAAACATAACTGATGAATAATCAGTTATAAGTGCATCTGCGATCAGATATAATTCCGCTATATCCTTTGACTGATCAACGTTTATAATAAACTCCTTATAAGGAGTCCAATCTATAGCATCCCATATCAGATAATGATACTTTACTATCATCACCCATTCATCAGAAAAAGCTTCCCTCATCAGATCAAAATCCATATTCGGTCTGAAGCTGTATTTCTGATCTCCGGTGAACTCATCATCACGCCATGTAGGCGCATAAAGCATCACCTTTTTTCCTTTCGGAATACCAAGATCGGTTTTTATCTCTTCGATATATTCCGGCTTATTTTTCTCGAATAAAACATCATTTCTGGGATAGCCGTACTCGAGCATCCGTCCTTTAAAATCAAAACATCTTTTGAAGGTCTCTGTCGAAAACTCATTTTGTGAGATCAGGTAATCCCAGGTGTGTGCATTGTCTCTAAAGTGTTTTTTGTATGTGTCAATATCCAGTCCGCCTGACATAAATACATCATCAAGGTCGAGTGCAAGTTTCTTTAACGGCGTCCCATGCCAGGTCTGTATATAATGCGTACCCGGTCTTCTCCTCAAAAAGGCAGGCTGCCTCGAGTCGAAAACCCACAGTCTCGCTGTGGCCATAAAACGTAAATAGGCGAGAGAGCGATACCTTACCTGTCTTACATTCCCGGGAATATCAAACGGTTCTTTTTCATAGAACCATATGCATTCCCATATCTCATCGTATCGCTGACTCACCAAATACTCATAGATCGCTCTCGGGTTACCCGAGTAGCTTTTGCCCACACTGCTTGAAAAGACAAGTCTGTTCCCCTTGACGGGGAACAGTACATTCATCAGTCTGTAAAAAGCTATGGCAAATATCCTTAATACTCTACTCATATACCACTCGCAGTGACTTGTATTTCATTCAGAGATCTGCCCCACAGGATCACTTGACAACTATGTTCAATATCCTTCCGGGTACGTATATCTCCTTAACAACAGTCTTGCCTTCGAGCTTGTCTGCAACCGCTGCCTTACCTGCGGCAAGAGCCTCCTCTTTAGAAGCATCCACAGCGAGAGAAACAGTTCCTCTCACCTTTCCGTTTACCTGTACTCCTATCTCGATAACTGACTCTTTTGTCTTTGCATCATCGAACTCCGGCCAGCTCTGTCTGAACAGGTAATCCTTTTCACCGAGTGACTCCCAAAGCTCCTCTGTTATATGCGGAGCAACAGGATTAAGGAGGATCAAAAGAGTTTTGAACTCGTCCTTTGTAACGCTGCCCTTTTTATAGAACTCGTTTACAAGCTCCATCATAGCAGCTATAGCTGTATTGTATTTAAGTGTCTCAAAGTCAGAGCTTACCTTCTTTATGGTCTGGTGGATCTTTGTCTCAAGATCAGATGAGATACCGGTCTCATCCGTCACCATCTCAGCGCATTTCCAAACACGCTCGAGGAAACGACGACATCCCTTAACACCGTTCTCGCTCCATGCAGCCGCAGCGTCAAAGGTTCCGATAAACATCTCGTAGGTTCTAAGTGTATCTGCACCGTAGTCACGTACGATATCATCAGGATTCACTACATTACCACGGCTCTTACTCATCTTTTCGCCGTTCTCGCCGAGGATCATACCGTGAGAGGTACGCTTCTGATACGGCTCCGGTGTAGGCACCACGCCCTCGTCATAGAGGAATTTGTGCCAGAAACGTGAGTAAAGCAGATGGAGTGTAGTATGCTCCATACCTCCGTTATACCAGTCTACGGGAAGCCAGTATTTGAGTGCCTCCGGAGAAGCGATAGCTTCCTCATTCGTAGGGTCGATATATCTCAAGAAATACCATGACGATCCTGCCCACTGTGGCATGGTATCAGTCTCTCTTTTTGCAGGGCCTCCGCAACACGGACAGGTGGTATTGATCCAATCTGTACAGTTTGCTATCGGTGACTCTCCATTGTCCGTCGGAACATAGTTCTCTACCTCAGGCAGAGTAAGCGGAAGCTCACTCTCCGGGATAGCCACGTATCCGCACTTGTCACAATGAACGATCGGGATTGGCTCGCCCCAATAACGCTGGCGTGAGAAAACCCAGTCACGCAGCTTGAAGTTTTTCTTCGGACGTCCGAGTCCTCTCTCATCAAGCCACTTGGTGATGGCTTCCTTCGCCTCAGCAACACTCATACCATCGAGGAATCCTGAGTTTACAAGCGTTCCGGTAGCCACATCGGTGAACGCTTCATTCTGCACGTCCCCGCCTGCGATAACCTCGATGATCGGAAGATCAAACTTCTTTGCAAACTCCCAGTCACGGGTATCATGTGCAGGTACCGCCATGATGGCGCCCGTTCCGTATCCCATAAGTACATAATCCGAAACCCAGATCGGAATCTCCGTGTCATTTACGGGATTGACCGCGGTCAGTCCGTCGATGCAAACACCGGTCTTATCCTTTGCAAGCTCGGTTCTCTCGAAGTCAGACTTTCTGGCTGCCATCTCTCTGTACTCTACGACGGCATCCCAGTTTTTTATCTCATCTTTGTATTTGTCAAGATAAGGATGCTCCGGAGAAACGACCATATATGTCGCTCCGAAAAGCGTATCCGGACGTGTTGTATATACGGTGAGTTTTTCCTCTTTTCCTTTGAGCTGGAATTCAACCTCCGCACCAAAAGAACGTCCGATCCAGTTTTTCTGTGAAACCTTGACTCTCTCGATATAGTCAAGTCCATCGAGATCATCAATAAGCTTGTCAGCATACTCGGTTATCTTTAACATCCACTGGCTCTTTACCTTGCGGACAACAGGACTTCCGCAGCGCTCACATACGCCGTTTACGACCTCCTCGTTCGCAAGTCCGCACTTACATGAGGTACACCAGTTGATAGGCATCTCTGATTTGTACGCGAGACCCTTTTTGAAAAGCTGAAGGAATATCCACTGTGTCCAATGATAGTACTTCGGATCTGTGGTATTTACCTCGCGATCCCAGTCAAATGAATAACCGAGCGCCTGAAGCTGTCCCTTGAAACGTGCAACATTGTTTTCTGTCACAACGCGCGGATGGATTTTGTTCTTTATCGCGTAGTTCTCAGTCGGAAGTCCGAACGCATCCCAACCCATCGGATAAAGTACGTTGTAACCCTGCATACGACGTTTTCTGGCTACGATATCAAGCGCGGTATAAGGACGCGGATGACCTACATGAAGTCCCTGTCCCGACGGGTACGGAAACTCCACGAGAGCATAGTATTTCGGTTTGGAATAATCATCCGTCGCCGAAAAAGCCTTCTCCTTTTCCCAGATGTCCTGCCATTTTTTCTCTATTGTTTTAGGATTGTAACTCTCACTCATTTTTAAATATACCTGCTTTCCTCAATTGTTATTTCAAAAACTCAGACCTGCAACACTTACGGCCCCATCACTGACGGGCGCAGGCGCGTTTGGATCTATCACCAGAAGCGTGATGGTCGCGTTCTTTTTCCCCTTGTCCTTTGCTTTAACCTTGATGGTCACTGTTCCCGGTGCTATGGCGGTAACCAGACCTGTCTGATCTACGGTCGCAATAGTCTTATCCGATGATGAATACTTGACCTCTTGGTTTTTGGCGTTTTCAGGACCTACCGTCGTTGTCAGCTGCATAGTCTCACCTATATTCAGCTGTCCGCTCGGAGCAGTCAGTGTTACGGTCTTTACGAGCTGTTCGACTATAATGTGACATCTCGCCGAAACACCGGATCCATCGAGAGCCGTGACAGTGATATATACCTCACCGGCCTTCTTTGCATGTACCGTACCGTCAGCGTCTACGGTTGCGATGGTCTTTCCGCCGGTCGTAAACTCGAGATCCTGGATCGATGCATCGGCAGGCTTGATAGCCTTTGCCTGAAGGACGAACTCCTTCAGCTCAGCCTTGCCTCCGACATACAGTGTCTTTTCGGTTTTATTAAGCGTGATCTTTTTGATCATCTTTGACGGCTTGATGGTGTATAGGGCCGCTTTTTTCTTTTCATGCCCTATTTCATCGACAACGCTGTAAACAACTCTGTAGGTTCCGGCTTTTTTCGTATCGAGAGTCTTTACCTCCACGTACGGCACAGCCTTGCTGGCTCTGTAGTAGATCGTAGCTTTTACCCTGCCCGTCACGTCAAAGCCTGTTGTATTGGTCGCCGTGATACCTTTTTTGATATCAAAGGCGGATCCGTACTTGATCTCCTGACTCTTTACCCCTTTTATCTTCGGGTTTTTCTTTGCGTAAGGATTCTCCGGGTCCGGATCGGTCGGATCCCATCCCTGATATCCCTTGACCTTTATCGCGGCGGGCTTACCAAGCGGTCCCGGCTTCGCCGACTGATAGATAGTTACGGGTGTTCCGCTGGGGATATTGTCATATATCCACTTCGAATCCCCGCATGTAAGTCTCACGCAACCGTGTGAAGCGAGCGTCCCCAGCTTGTTATACTGTACGTAAGACTGTGTATTTTTCTTTGGCTCATAATACCAAACCGAATGGAAAAGAATGCTGCCCGTAATACGTGAGCAATACTGTCCGTATGTCGGGCCGTCGAGAGTATGCCAGCGTATCTTCTCTCCGAGATTGAACGTCCCTGTCGGAGTAGCATATCCCGGTGAGCAGATGAAAGCCTTTATGGCCTTATACTTCTGCTTGGTCTCGTTGTACTTGTACACGGTCACGGTACAGCACTGCTTGTTAACTTTGATCTTGTAGGTAGAAGCCGCCTTCGCTTCACTGCCCTGACAGACCATACCGGCAAACAGCAGCATGACCATCAGGCACAAAAATGCTCCTATCTTCTTCATTTACATCATATCCTTTCTTTTTCTTTCTTATGTATAGTGTATATTGGTTTACTGTAGTATCTTGTATTGTAATACAAATTTCTCCTTACGTAAAGGGTTTTTTTATATTTCTGCTCTCTTTCTCTTATGCGGGCAGCCACACTTCTCCGTCATCGGCTGCAACCGTCACTCTGAGGCGACCGTCAGTCACCTCCGCTTTTACTCCGGATATCGCACCGGTATAGCTTCCGTTCGGCGCTTCCACATCGAAATGAGCCTCATCGCCGCAGTTGTTTACGGTAGTGATGACTTTACGTCCGTCAAACTCTCTCTCAAAGGCATAGTTAGTAGTGGTAAGCGTAAGTTCGCGATAGTTTCCGTACGTTAATGCTTTTTCCTGTTCTCTCGCCTTTCCGAGCGCCACTATCGTCTTCGTGAACTCATTGTTCTCGTAAGCATCCTTGTAATCATCGAGGTTTATGGCAGGTCTCAGTGACGCATCCGAGCCCTGTTCCTTTTTACCCTCGATACCGAACTCCGATCCGTAGTAGATTGACGGGATACCCGGCATTGTATACAGCAGGATATGAACCGGTTTCCAGTGAGCTCTGTTGTTCAGCTTGTTTATGATCCTCTCGACATCATGATTGTCTGAAAAGTTGTAAAGATGTCTGCCATCCGGTCTGTTAAGCCCCATATCGCATATTCTCTTGGATGTATGGGCTATCTCAAAAAAGTTGTGATCATTAAAGCCCGAGAACAGCGCTTTGTGCAGGGGATAATTTGTAACGGAATGCAGCATTTCATCGTTTACCCAGCGGTTGTATTCTCCGTGGATGACCTCACCCATCAGGTAAAAATCGTCCTTTCCGACCGTATTCGCAACATATCTCAGATGCTTCATAAAGTCGAAATCAAGCACATCGGCTGCATCGAGTCTGAGTCCGTCTATATCGAACTCCGATACCCAGAAACGTATAACCTCGGCAATATAGTCCTTTACCGCGGGATTCTGCTGGTTCAGCTTTACCAAAAGATTATAGCCTCCCCAGTTCTCATACGAGAATCCGTCATTATACTCGGTGTTTCCTCCAAAGTTAACCCCCCGGTACCAATCCTTATACTGTGAGTTTTCGCGGTTTGCTTTTATGTCCTGAAATGCGAAGAAATCCCTTCCGGTGTGGTTAAACACCCCATCAAGGATAACATGAATACCGGAGTCGTGACATTTTTTTACAAATGCCTTCAGATCCTCGTTGGTACCGAGTCTACTGTCAAGTGTCTTGTAATCGGTCGTGTCGTAACCATGTGATCCCGACTGAAAAAGAGGCCCGATGTAAAGGGCGTTGATATAGAGCTTTTTCAGATGATCGATCCACGGATCGAGCTCCTTCAGACGTGAAACAGGCTCACCGTAGTCGTTTTCCTGCGGTGCTCCCAAAAGCCCCAACGGATATATGTGATAGAATCTTGCTTCCTCATACCATGCCATGATAGTCCCTCCTAACAGATGTTTTTTCGCGTCTTTGCGCACTTTTACAGTATAACAGAAAATATGGTTATTGACAATAGCAGGGCTAACATTTATCATAATAAATACACGAGATAAGTTGTGAAAAAGGAACGGATAATCTGAATGAAACGATATTTGCTTGTGACGATCGTGCTTTTTGCCGCGATCGCGGTTATATACTATATGGCTACGTCCTGGAACGAGTCAAAAAGGGCCGAGGTGGCAGAGAAAACCACCGAGCAGCGTGACGTACTCGGGATGTCCTCATCAGGGCAGGCGGCATCAGCCTCCGCGGCGACTATAGAACCCGAAATGACACCCGAGGCGACGAGCGGATCCGCGGTGAGCCGGACAAGTCTCGAAAAAAAGAGCATCGACTACTCCGACCAGATCATAAAGGGCTGGACCGACAAGGTGATGGAGGATGCCACGGAGCTTCTGAAGAGCCAAACGAGCGCGCAGGATCTGAGCCTTTCATTCGAGAGCGTGACCTCGGACCTCGGAAACTTTTTGGATATCGAGGGCGCATCAGAACAGAAGCTTGATGAATACACAGAGGTCACCGTCACTCTTCGCTACGAAGGGAACGACGGCGCCACGATACGATATGTTTATGACAGTGCCGAAAAACTCGCGGGCATCTGGTTTGACAACACCCGACTTGCGGCGTCCGTTACCAAGGGCAGCCGCTACGAGGAGCAGGATATGAAGATCGGCCGCAACCCGTATGTCCTGGACGCAAAGCTCACTCTGCCTGTCGGTGATGCGGTGATCAATGAAAAAGAAAAACCGCCCGTAGTCATCCTCATCAGCGACAAGGATGATTCGGACATGGACGGAACACTCGGATACGCGAGGAACACTCCGCTGCGCGATGTAGCTCACGGACTGGCCCTGCACGGCATCGCATCCATCCGTTATAACAAACGCGCCAACCAGTATTCGGAAACAGCTTCCGCGGAAGCCGGCATCAGGGAGTACCTCCTCAAGGACGCCTGGATGGCGATAGACTCGGCGAGCTACCTGAACAAGATCAACACCAGAGCCGTATTTATCATGGCCTGGGGAGACGCGTGCGAATACCTCCCCGCCATCATAGAAAAGCGCAGCCGCAGGATAAGCGGCCTCATCATGGTCGGTGCCAAGCCGACAAAGCATGAGGATATGAGCTATATGGACGAGGATACAAAAACGGAAAGTGACGCGAAGTATTTTGTATCGAAAAACAATACCATTCCCCTTCTCTTTTTGCAGGGAGATAAGGATTTTGAAACACCGTTAAAGTTCTTTGAAAAATGGCAAGCACTTCTGACCGGACGCGCTCATACCGCATACCATCAGTACAAGTCACTCGGACACTATCTCTTCCCGGGTTCAAAGGATCCGAGTGCGAAGGATTACGATGTGAAGCAAACCGTGAGTTCTGCCGTTATGACCGACGTCGCAACGTGGTGTGTAAACAACGTGGAATAGCCTCTTCGCGGGTTATTTCCGCTGAATATAATTCTTCTTGACAGTCGTCTCATTGTGTATTATAATGAGGTTTGGTACAAGATGTTGGGTTTTTGCGATGCTAAGGAGGCGCTTTCATGGATGCACAGACAGCTATGGATCTGTTTTCGAAAGAGCTCCTGGCTTACGATACCCACGTCGGTATTCCTAACGATTTCTATTACAATCTTCCGTACATAAGAAACTACGAACTTACCAAATCAATCCCCATTGCTAACGTAAGCGGGAATATCATTAAATTCTATCAGTACCGTGTTGAAAAACCGGTAGTGATCTTTACCGACATCGTTGACACCACAACGGAGGATCTCGCAGAAGAAAACTATGACGAGTCATTCGACGATGAATCCGAAGGCAGTCTCGCAGACCGCTTCTATGATGAGGACGGAAACCTACGTGAAGACCTCACGGAAGAGGAGATGGCTGCTCTTCTGACAGCGGACACATCCTCAGACGAGGATGCAGAGACATCCGATGAAGCAGAATCCGCGGAAGCGTACGATGACGAAGGCTATGACGATTCCTACGATGACGAGGAAGTCTATGAAAAGACGCCTGCATCAGCGACGTCCTCCGATGAATACGACGATGATGAGGTCTATGATAAAGCGCCAACAGGCGCATCCGCTGAAGCATGGGACGCGCCTGAGTTCTAAATACCATTGATCAATATTATTCTTATTTTTTCTTACCCTTTTTACTGTTAAGTGTTTCCTCAAACTGCTCAAGAAGTGCCTTTTGCTCTTTATTAAGACTTGTCGGCACATCTACGATAACATCTACGTAATGATTACCTCTTACATTACTGTTTCTGAGCGTCGGAACACCCTTTCCGCGCAGTCTGATACGTGTACCCGACTGTGTTCCCGGTTTAACGTTATAAGCAACCTCTCCGTCGATGGTAGGGATGATAACCTCTCCACCGAGAGCGGCTCTCGGGAAACTGATGTGATGCAAAGAGTAGATATCTATATCATGTCTCTCAAAATCAGGATGACGATCTACATATACCTCAACCAGGAGGTCTCCTCTGGCTCCGCCGTTCTTTCCGGGCTCACCCTTGCCGCGAAGTCTGACACTCTGGCCGTGATCGATACCGGCAGGAATCGTCACCGAGAGTTTCTCATGCTTCGTAACATAACCCGAGCCTTTACAGGTCGGACACTTGTCACGGATGATCTTTCCTGTTCCGGAGCATGCACGACACGGAGATACGTTCTGTACCATGCCAAAGAGAGACTGCTGGGTGTGTACCACCTGACCCGATCCGCCACACTGTCCGCATGTGACAGGCTGTGTTCCGGGCTTGCAGCCGTTTCCTCCGCACTTCTTGCACTCGGTCTTTGACGGTATCTCAACCTCTTTTTCCGTTCCGAAGCACGCCTCGTTAAATGAGATGCGCACCTGAGTACGAAGATTGGCTCCGCGCTGAGGAGCGTTCGGATCAGCTGATCTGCGCGACCTGCCAAAGCCCCCTCCGAACAGATCACCAAAGATATCTCCGAAGCTTCCGAAGATATCATCCATATTCATGCTGAATCCGCCACCGCCGCCTGCACCGTCAAAAGCAGCATGACCAAACTGATCATACTGTCTTCTCTTATCAGGATCACTCAGGACGGCATAGGCTTCGGAGGCCTCTTTGAATTTGGCCTCCGCTTCCTTGTCGCCCGGATTGGTATCCGGATGGTATTTTTTTGCAAGTGCGCGATACGCTTTCTTCAACGCAGCGTCGTCGGCATTTTTATCGACGCCGAGAACGTCATAATAATCGCGTTTGTCCGCCATTTATTACACCTCTCTAAAGTCTGCGTCAACAACATCATCGTCTGCAGAGCCGCCGGCGTTCTGATCCGGTGCCGGACCTGCCTGGCCGCCCATGCCTCCCATATTGCTCATATCAGGACCTGCTCCACCGGCAGCACCCTGCATCTGCTCATACATCTTTGAGAACACAGCCTGTGATGCATTCATCAAAGACTCCTTGGCAGCCTTGAGCTCATCGATGTCTGAATCTGACATGCTCTCTGCCTGTGTACGATCGAGGATGGCTTTTACCTTGTCGATCTCTGCCTGCACCTTGTCCTTCTCGGACTGATCAACCTTGTCGCCTACCTCATTAAGAGCCTTCTCTGTCTGGAATACCATCGAGTCAGCTTCATTTCTGGCATCGATGCCTTCCTTTCTCTTTTTATCCTGAGCCTCGAACTCAGCTGCCTCTTTGACAGCCTTATCGATATCCTCGTCGCTCATGTTGGAGCCTGCCGTAATAGTGATGTGCTGCTCCTTGCCTGTTCCCAAGTCCTTAGCTGAAACGTTTACGATACCGTTCGCGTCGATATCGAATGTTACCTCGATCTGCGGGGTTCCTCTCATTGCCGGCGGGATGCCGTCCAGACGGAACTGACCGAGTGATTTATTATCCTTAGCGAACTGACGCTCACCCTGTACTACGTTGATATCAACGGCAGTCTGGTTATCAGCTGCTGTTGAGAATATCTGTGAGTGCTTAGCCGGGATAGTGGTATTTCTCTCGATAAGACGAGTTGCTACACCACCCATCGTCTCGATGGAAAGTGAAAGCGGTGTGACATCCAGAAGAAGGATATCTCCGGCACCTGCATCGCCGGCAAGCTTTCCACCCTGGATGGAAGCACCGAGTGCCACACACTCATCCGGGTTAAGACTCTTGTTCGGCTCATGTCCTGTGAGCTGCTTAACCTTGTCCTGTACGGCCGGGATACGTGTTGATCCGCCGACAAGGAGAACCTTGCCAAGCTCTGATGCTGTGATTCCTGCATCCTTAAGAGCGTTCTGAACCGGTGTTGCCGTACGCTCCACGAGGTCAGCTGTCAGCTCATCGAACTTCGCACGTGTTAAGTTCATATCAAAGTGCTTCGGTCCCTCTGCTGTAGCAGTGATGAACGGAAGGTTGATGTTTGTTGTAGTAGAAGCGGAAAGCTCTTTCTTTGCCTTCTCAGCTGCTTCCTTAAGACGCTGCATAGCCATCTTATCTGTTGAGAGGTCTACACCCTCCTGATTTTTGAACTCTGAAACCATGTAGTCACAGATCTTGTTATCGAAGTCGTCACCACCGAGGCGGTTATCACCTGATGTTGAGAGAACCTCGATGACACCGTCACCAATCTCGATGATCGAAACATCGAAGGTACCACCACCAAGGTCATATACCATGATCTTCTGCTCGCCTTCGTTATCAAGTCCGTAAGCAAGTGCCGCTGCAGTAGGCTCGTTGATAATACGCTTTACATCGAGTCCGGCGATCTTTCCGGCATCCTTTGTTGCCTGGCGCTGTGCGTCATTGAAGTAAGCCGGTACAGTGATGACAGCCTCTGTAACCTTCTCTCCGCCGAGGTAGTTCTCTGCGTCACCCTTCAGCTTCTGAAGGATCATCGCCGAGATCTCCTGCGGTGAATATTTCTTGTCGTCGATCGTTGCCTTGTAGTCTGTACCCATCTCACGTTTGATGGATGAGATTGTCTTTTCGGCGTTTGTTACCGCCTGACGCTTTGCCGGCTCTCCGATGAGACGCTCACCGTCCTTTGTAAATGCGACGATCGAAGGCGTTGTACGTGAACCTTCGGCGTTGGCGATGACTACGGGCTTACCACCCTCCATTACTGCCACGCAGCTGTTTGTTGTTCCTAAGTCGATTCCGATTATTTTACCCATTTTAATCACTCTCCTTTTCTTTACTAAATCTACTCTATTGGCGCGTCGCGCGCTATTGTTTGCAAATCTTTTTGACTCGCGCATCTGAAGCGCTCTCAAAAAGATTTCAAACGCCGCTGCGACGCTTGTAACCGGTTTCTAGTTTTTAACTTTAACCATACTATACCTTACGACGGTGTCTTTGTACATGTAACCTTTTTGGAGTTCCTCGGTTATGAGATTAGTGTCGTCCGAGTCGTCTTCCTCGTGCATGACTGCCTGGTGAAGATTCGGATCGAACTCCTTGCCAACAGCCTCTATCGGCGTGACATTCATTTCGCTAAATGATGTCATCAGCTGTTTGTAGACTGCCTCGATGCCTTTTGCGAACGGCGTGTCTTTTTCGTCGTCCGTGAGACCTGCGAGGCCTCGTTCGAGGTTATCGACTACCGGTAAGATTTTTTCGACTACTGAGCGTGCACCCATGTCGAATCTTGCTTCTTTTTCTTTCTCCGAGCGGTTTCGGAAGTTCTCAAACTCTGCGAGCTGCCTTAACCTGATTTCCTCAAGCTCCGCTATTTTTTCATCGCGCGGGTCTTTTTTATCTTTTTTCTTTTTCCGCTTGTTTTTTGCGGATTTTTCATCGTCGCCAGACTCATCAGCATCGCTGCCATCCGTCTGATCCGGGTCTCCGGGCTTATCGTCTGAGACTCCATCTCCATTGGCATCACCTTGTCCTTTCTTAGTGGCCTTTTCGGATTCGACATCTTTTTCCGTCATATCCTCATCGGTCACAGTGACGTCCTCTCCTGCTTGAACCTTTCTCTTGAGTTCCTCGGCCGTCATTACATCCGGCTCCTTTTTTTCACTCATTTTTCCATCTCCTACTTTTTGCTCTTGTCAGGCAGCGCCTTGTCATTTTTCTTGAAAATATCATCCAACTGCTTCATGCAGTTTTCGAGAGTTCCGACGACCTTCTCATAGTCCATTCTTTTTGGTCCTACGATTCCGATCTTGCCGTATACACCCTCTTCTATCTGATAGGTGGCCGTGACCACCGAACAGTCTTTCATGCTTTCTATCGGTGACTCCTCGCCGATATAAACCTGGATGGCGTGCTCCTGTTTTTCATCAGGGCCGACATCGTTCGCCCACGCGGTGAGCATCTGTTTTTCCTCGAAAGTGGAGAGAAGTCCCTCCATCTTTTCCTTGTCGGTGAGCTCCGGATATTTAAGAATGTTTGTCGCTCCCGAGGTATATATCTCGGAATCGTCATCCGCCATCGTTGCTGCTATCGTATCGATGATCGATGTTGCGAGCTCCTCGTACTCACCCGCCTGACCACGAATCTTCTGTGCGAGCGCTATCGAGATCTCCGTGACATCAAGCCCGTTGAGCGCTGTGTTCAAAAGAAAGTTCAGCTGAGCGAGATCGTTTTCCGGGATATCCTGACTTGTCCGGATAAACTTGTTTATCACGTGATTGTTCTGCGTGACGATCAGTACCAGTATCTGATCCTCTCCGGTACGCGACAGCTGGATAAACTTGATCCTGCGATGCTCGAATCTCGGCTTCGTGACCATCGAGGTGTAGTTGGTGTTTTGCGCCAACAGCTTTGCGACCTGCTTTAAAAGGATATCGATCTTGTCCTCACGCTCGAGCATGATGCTCTGCATGTCGCCTATCTCTTTGTCCTTCGCCTTCAGGATCTCGTCTACGTACATCCTGTATGCCTTGTCGGAAGGGATGCGCCCTGCCGATGTGTGCGGCTGAAGTATGTAACCCATCTCCTCGAGATCGGCCATCTCGTTTCGGATAGTCGCCGAGCTTAAGTTCAAATCGGTAAACTTCGATACCGTACGAGACCCAACCGGCTCACCTGTTTCCATATAAGTACGGATGATCGCCTCGAGAATCTTTTTCTTGCGATCGGTCAGCTCCATCTCCATGCGCTAATCCTTTCTTTTTCGATTCGTTAGCACTCACTTTCCTTGAGTGCTAATCATACTTTACCACCTATTATTCATATTGTCAACACTTTTTTCTTTACAAAATTAAAAATCAACTATAAAATGAAACTGTACAACGTGTCGATATATTTATTACAAAAATGCCAAGAAACGGAGAAACATGAAGATATGGCGATAGCAGGAAGCAATATCATTCAGAATAACGGGAGCGGCCAGGGATCCGTCCCGCAGGCTACCCGTACGCGTACCTACCGTACGGGCAATACCACGTTGTCTCTCCGCGAGGGGCAGGTACTGAAGGGCGTTGTTTCCGATGTTCACGGTAACAAGATCACTCTGGATCTCGGTGAAGGAGCATCCTTTACCGGCGAGCTCGAGGACGCTTCGAATTATTCCATAGGCCAGAAGGCCGGCTTCCGCGTAGCAAGTCTCGAGGACAACAAGATCATACTTAAGGCATATGGAGATAACTATCTTCTCGGCATGGACGACACCGTCGATCAGGCTTTAGAGGAGGCCGGACTCCCAAAGACCGACAGAAACCTTGACATCGTCCAGTCGTTGCTTGAGAACGGTCGATCGATCTCGAAGGAAAGCATCATGAATGCCATCCGCCTCACATCGAAGTTTCCGTCAAACGGAGTCGATGCCGTCATAACGATGGACAGGCTCGGGATGAGTATGACCGAGGAATCCGTCAAGCAGTTCGAACAGTACAAAAACGGTTCACACCAGCTTTTATATAAGATGGATTCTTTGACTGATTCCATCGGAGAGATGCTGACAAGCGTCGGCGAGAAAGTTCCGAGGCTTTCGGCGCAGGTCGGCTCGGAGCTGATCAGACTTGCACTCAGCACTGATCCTTCTTTGGAAGAGGCAACCCTAATCCACGAAAAGACTCTGCCCGGCGAGGCTGAGATCCCTACCTTCTTTGACGCGGAGGGAAAACCGGTTTCTACCGAAACGCTCTTAAAGCTTAACGGCGAGGAGATGACCCTCACCGATGCAGACGGAAAGCAGTTATCACTTCAGGACGCGCTCAAGTCACTGGCAAACGCGTCTCCCGAAATAGCATCACGGCTCGCGGAGATGAACCCCGAAGACTCATCCATACTTACGGATGAGGAAGAAGCCATGGTAGCGGGAGCAGAGGAAAAAGCCTCCGAGCCTTCCGACCCCGGCACACTCTCACGTATGAAAAACCTCTTTAATAACCTTACAGACACTGCAGCAGGCGCGATCCGCCACGCGGTGGCACAGTCGGGAATGGCAGATGACTTCAGGACTCCGTTTATCCACGAGCAGGTCGGCTACTCTCTTTCACCCGAGGACAGAGAGGCCTTTTCAAATCTTTTGAAAGACTACCCTGTATCAGAAGAACTTAAAAGGGCTGTCGCAGATGGTACAGCCACAACAAGAGAGCTTCTCGGCGAGTTGCAGAAACAACTTCCGAAGTTGTCAGATGAATTATCAGGTAAACTTATTTCAGATAAAGGCTTTCAGACTCTCATCAAATCACAATTCATGACGAACTGGACTCTCTCTCCGGAAGAAATGAAGGAAGAGGGCTCGATGAGAAAGATTTACGATAGGATGAATCAACAATTCGTAGCTTTGGAACATTTTTCAGAGACAACCCTCGGGAAAGACCTGTTTTCCGAGCTTTCGGGGACTGCAAAGGATATGAATCAGAACCTGGATTTCATGAAGGCTCTCAACGAGACTTTCCAATACATGCAGCTTCCGATCAAGCTTCAGAACCAGAATGCGCACGGTGATCTGTACGTCATGACACGTAAGGAAAACCTCAGAAAAAACCCTAACAAGCTTAAGGCGGTTCTTCATTTGGAGATGGATCATCTGGGAACTCTCGATATACATATTACCCGTGAGAATACAGCGGTGACTGCCGCTTTCTATACAGACAGGCCGGATACCGAGGCACTGTTTTCCAAAAACATGGAGATGCTCAAAGACGCCATTAACGAGCAGGGATTCGCTTTTCAGGGCACGATGAACCCGAAAGAAAAAGATGTAGACATAGTAAAGGATTTCCTCGCATCGGAAGCTCCGGTGGGAGATATGAAGAGGTATTCATTTGATCTCAGAGCGTAAAAAAGAACTCACTCAAACAAACAGACTCGACTATATGGATGCCGTTCGAGGATTCGGCATGATCCTGGTCATGCTGGTACATATCACCCGCTCACCGAGTTTTTTGGAATGCTTTATAACTTCCATGATCATCCCCCTCTTTTTCATCGCTTCCGGTTTTCTGACCGCACATATCGGGGGATTCTCCAAACGCAAACCTTTAAAGTATACCATAAGCCTGACCAAGCAGCTTTTCATCCCTTACTTTTGCTTCAGCTTTATAGGTCTTCTTATTCGTTTTGTTTATAATCTCTGTGCTCACAAAGATCAATGGGAACTCCTTTACAAAGAGATAAAAAAGACCTTATCTTTAGTCGGTGTCGCAGCGCTGTGGTTCATCCCCGTATTTTTCTTCGGAAAGCTTGTCTTTTTCTTCCTAATGCGCTCACACATTATTCTCAGGATAGCATTCTTGATCATAACCCCTTTTGTGTTTTACGGGTTCGGTATTCTGGACACATCATATTCAGGCATGTACGGAAAAGGCTTTTGGGGCATATTCCTCAGATCCGCGATACGCATCCCGTCAGTTTCGCTTCTCGCAGCATGGTTTATGATCTTGGGCTATATCGCATACAATCTTTATAAGAGGATCCCTGATAATGCGATCAGGCTCGCCGTCGGGGTACTATTCTCTGCTTTGACCGTGTGGCTGTGCCGGCTTAACGGAGCCGTACATTTGCGGCAGACCGACGCAGGTCGTTATCCGATCCTGTTTTATATCACTGCTCTCATCGGTTCATTTGGCGTGATACTTATCATCGATTGGCTTTATAAACATATCCCGCTCGGACTCCTCAGATACTTAGGGATCAATTCCAT
This sequence comes from Lachnospiraceae bacterium P6B14, assembly GCA_000687695.1. Lineage (GTDB taxonomy): Bacteria > Bacillota > Clostridia > Lachnospirales > Lachnospiraceae > Eubacterium_F. Next base: position 143,161 of record JHWZ01000001.1, read on the forward strand.
AACGATACTGTGTACAAACTCGCTGTTTTTGCTTAACAATCTCGCCCGCTCAATATGGAAGCTTATAGTACACCGGATACCGAGTCCTTCTTCTCCCGCATACACGCTTCACTGTCTGGCGATACTTGTTATATTTATCATTTTAGAGATCCCGATAATAGTGATCATAAACCAGGCTAAACGTCTCTACAATAAGCATAAAAAGAGCCCCTAGGTATGCATCACATACTTATGGGCTCTTTATAATGCAGTATCATTCTGCTAATGCGTTACTTAGCGTAGTCTATCACCCTTGATTCACGGATGATATTTACCTTGATAGTTCCCGGGTACTGGAGCTCGTCCTGAATCCTCTTTGACATGTCTCTGGCCATGATAACCATTTCGTCATCAGATACCTGATCCGGCTCCACGATCACTCGAACTTCTCTACCTGCCTGAATTGCAAAAGATTTATCAACGCCCTTGAAGCTGTTGGCAACATCTTCAAGCTGCTTGAGACGGTTGGTATAAGTCTCCATCGTCTCTCTGCGCGCTCCCGGTCTCGCTGCCGAGATCGCATCCGCCGCCTGTACCAGTACGGCGATCATACTTTCAGCCTCCACGTCTCCGTGGTGAGCCTCAACCGCATTTACGATAAGCGGTGTCTCTTTGTACTTGCGACACAGATCCGCACCAATCTGTACGTGAGTTCCCTCCATCTCCTGATCGACGGATTTACCGATATCATGGAGAAGTCCGGCACGCTTAGCCGTGCGCACATCCGCGCCGACCTCCGCAGCCAAAAGCCCACACAGATGAGCTACCTCGATCGAGTGCTTCAAAGCATTCTGACCGAAGCTGGTACGATACTTCATGCGACCGAGCAGACGCACGAGTTCCGGATGGATTCCGTGCACGCCGACCTCGAGCGTCGCTGCTTCACCCTCCTCACGGATGATGGTTTCAACTTCCTTCTGTGCCTTTTCAACCATCTCCTCGATACGAGCCGGATGGATACGTCCATCGATGATCAGCTTCTCAAGAGCGATCCTCGCAACCTCACGCCTTACCGGATCAAATCCCGAAAGGATAACTGCCTCAGGCGTATCATCGATGATAAGATCGATACCTGTCAGATTCTCAAGGGTTCTGATATTACGTCCCTCTCGACCGATAATCCTTCCCTTCATCTCATCGCCCGGCAGAGGCACAACGGAAATGGAAGTTTCCGATACATGATCTGCAGCGCAGCGCTGGATCGCGGAGACGATGTATTCTTTCGCCTTTTTGTCCGCTTCCTCCTTTGCCTGACGCTCCATGTCTTTGATCATTACCGCGGTTTCATGTTTTACATCTTCTTCAACTTGCTTTAATAAATACTCTTTTGCTTGTTCAGAGGTGAGACCGGAAATCTTCTCAAGCTCGCGCATATGGCTCTGACGGAGTTCTTCAAGTTTTTCTTTCTCCTTTTCAAAGCTCTTCTCACGCTGCTGCTGTGAGCGTTCCCGTTTCTCGAGTGCATCCGTTTTCTTGTCAAGGGTTTCTTCCTTGCTCAGTACGCGCTTTTCGTATTCCTGAATCTCTGCTCTTCGCTCCTTGACCTCCTGATCGAGATCATTCTTGACCTTGAGGTTTTCCTCCTTAGCTTCCAGCAGGGCTTCTCGTTTCTTGTTTTCGGCGGTCTTCAGCGCTTCATCAATGATCTCCCTTGCCTTTTCTTCAGCATTTCCGATCTTTGCGTCGTTCAGACGATTCTGATAACTCATACCACCCTTACGTCCGATCAAAAATGCGACGACAATGAGGATCACAGCGACGCCACCCACCACAACATTAAGTAGCACGTCGGTGCACCTCCTTATATTTAGTTATCTGCATGCCCGGTCCCCATTTCTTTGCCCGAAGCACCACAGTTATCATTATTTTACATTTTTATTAGGAAATTGTCAAGAAAATCTTTAAGAAATCAGACTATGAAAAATATCACTATCCTACGATAGGGTTGCTCAAAGTATAGCTATAAGGGCATCTGTGTCGTAAGCCCTCTCGAAAAGTATTTCCTCAAAAAGATCCGCCAGATTCTCCTCGGCATGCTCAACCTCTCTGGCGTAGATGCGTGCGTTCTCCTCGCGGTCCGTCTTTTCGAATATCTCTTTTTTCAAAAATACTCCGGCGTCCATATCCCGATTCATAAGATAACTCAGGACCACGAGCTTCGCTTTGCCCAGATAGTCATAATCGTCGATGCTTCTGTTCAGAAGCAAAAATGCATAGTATACAAGCAAATGCTCGTATTCATAGAGTCTGTTGTTAGTTGTCAGATATTTATTCAAGTTTTCTGTTGCTTTGGCATATGCGCTGCGATAGTCTGAATTTACGTGGTTTTCAGCATCATCACTTTCATCTCCATCTGACTTACCGATAAAGCTCTCTGCCAGAAGCTCCATTCTCTCCGCCCACGCTGAACCTATACTCGCAAGACCGGAGTAGGTACCCATCCTGATAAGGAAGTGTCTGTAGAGGTCTACTTCCCTGTCATTATCGTCCTGCGGATCGCGGAACTCGCTCTCATTGAAAACCACCGTCTCAGGCAGATCCTCTTCGCCTGCCTCCCAGCTGTTGATAGCCTCCTGTACCGCCTCGGCATGCATCAGAAAAAGTCTGATACGCTGGTGCAGGGTCTTTCCTCTGTCCTGCAGAAGACGGATAGCCTCACCGCGGACATTTTTCAAAAAGAAACCGAGTTCCTCCTCTTCTTCTATCTCTTCATCATCAAGATCGTCTGTTTCAAAGGATGCGTCGTCGGCGGTCTCTTTTTCCGTAAACCTCATCGGCTCATCGGAGCCGTAGATCAGTCTCGCAGCTTCAGGGCAGCTCGCACTGATCGAAATCTCGCGCACCATACCCTCATCACCGAGGCGGTACTCTAAAAAGTTTCTCGGAGTGTTCTTGCAAACCTCGCATAGCGCATTCTCACCGAGTTCCTTGTACAGATCACAGAGGTTATGCTCATCGAGGAACGGGCATCTCATATCTTCAGTGAGTACGAAGCCATGCTGCTCATAGACCTCCTCGTACTCCTCATCATCTTCTCTCATCTCGCCATATGTTTTTATGCACGCACGCAAACGCGCGCCGAGGTCTCCCCCGACGCGCATATATGCATCATAGCTTGCATCATCAATATCGATTTCCCATCCTGCACAGCAGGTATCCTCACACGCATCTGCTATACAGGAAAAACTCTCATAATACTTCGGAAATACTTCTTTCATTTGCAGCCACTTTACTCCTCAGTATCTTCATTATCCCCGGCATTATCCTCGCCTTCGTTCTCGCCTTCATTATTACCTTCAGCTTCGGTCGTATCCTCAGCGGCTCGCTTACCGTTAAGCTCATCTAAATATCTCTGGGACTGTACCGCCTCCTCAGTTCCGGACGCGATCGCGATGGCTTTTTCATAGTACTTCTTGGCCTTTTTCTTGTCGCCCTTATAATGATAGCAACGTCCCATCAGATACATTATCTTTTGATTGTTTGGTGCAACCTTATTCAAGGCCTTCAGCTGGGATAGCGCCTCATCATAACTTGTATTGATGGTCTCTCTTGCCTTCGTGATCAGCGCCGTCAGCTCCTGATCCGTGATGGTCGATACGGTAGTATAAAGACTCTTTGCTTCCTTGAGAGCAAAATCCTTCTTTGAGCATTCCGAAACCATCGACATGGCACCGAGTTTATCCCCGGCAATATACATAGATACAGCCTTCAAAAGCTTTTCATAATTCTCAGCTTCCTTTTGAGCTTTTGTATCATTGTTTTTGATCTTTTCCTGCAGCTCGTTTATCTGATTTTGGAGATCTTCCTTTTCGCCCTCCATCGCTGATATCTGTGTATCCTTTACGGATATCTTTTCATTTACATCAGCGATCTCACTGCCCTGATCCATGCTGTTTTTCATGAGCGTGGGTCTGATAAGGACAAAGGTTACCGCGATACCTACTACCAGTCCGATGACCAGGTACATAAACGGCATCAGGGATTTCTTTTCCTCACGATAGGCTCCGACAGGTTTTACATTCTCGAGAGGATCCTTTTTCGGCTTTGATTTTTTCGCCTTGTCATGAATCTCTCCTCCACCCGTCTCCTCATATATTTCTTTCAGATATCTGAGTGTAGTCGTGTTGTTTGTATCGATCTTTCTGACACGCTGCAGAAGCTTCTCCGCCTTTGCATATTCTTTTTCTTTCATATACAAAAGCGAAAGCAAATGAGCCGCCCTGATAAAGTGCGGATTCAGACTCACTACCTTTTTCAGCTGTATGATCGCGAGATCCGCATTTCCTGACTGCGCGGACTGCAGTGCAGCATTGTATTTTTTTATGGTCTGATCTGTCGCGTCAACTGCAACAGTGTTTTTCTGAAGTGTATCTATATAATAGTCCGCGTTATTTTTCTCGGGAGCAAGATATTTACTGAGCACCCACTCACTGAGCGCCGCGGTGATCTCACCCATCTCGTAATACACGAGTCCCAGAAGGTTTCTCGCGTCCTTGTTTTCCTTATAAAAGCGCAGACTTTTCTTGAGCACCTCCACTGATCCCGTCAGATCGCGGACTCGCGCCCTCTCCAGTCCTATATTATAGTAGGTGCCCGAAACACGCTTTAAATATTGGATAACAGACAAGTCAGATCCACAAAAGCTGCACTGATAGACATTGTCTGCTACCTTGGCACCGCATACGGGACATTTCATAATGTCTCTTCCTCCAATTACAGTGTATTCTTAGCATCCTGGATGATCTCGCGGATGATATCGGTTACATCCGGAAGATCATTGTTATAAACGACGTCCTCAACTTTTTCGACGTCCTGACAGGGCTCGAACTTCGCGAGCTCTTCCTCAAAATTTAACATAATATCACTCTCCTCACTTGGACAGGTGTTCCAGGCGCTCCTTGACCTGCGCCATCATACTCTGATATTTTTCCTGCTTCTGCTTTTCTTCGTCAATCTTTGCCTGTGGGGCTTTGTTAACGAAGTTAGGGTTAGAAAGCATCTTCTCCGAACGCTCAAGCTCTTTTGCAAGACGATCCTCTTCTTTCTTAAGTCGCTCGATCTCCTTGTCAACATCGACAAGCTCAGCGAACGGGATGTAGATCGTTCCGCCTTCGATCACGACTGAAACAGCGTCATCAGCTATACCTGATTTGTCAGGCTGGATACTCACCTCACTGGTAAGACCGAGCGTAGCAAAGAACACCTTATTCTTTTCGAAGTTATCTCTGACCTTAGCATCCTCGCTGACTACGATAACATGCGCCTTGCGTGAAGGCGGTACGTTCATCTCGCCGCGGATGTTTCGGATGCCGGAGACTGCCTCCTTGATACGTTCCACATCACTTTCCTCTGATGCGAACTCTCTGAGTTTCGAGTACAGCGGCCAATCGGATACCATGATTGACTGAGTATCGTCATCAAGCAATGTCTGATAGATTTCTTCAGTGATGAACGGCATGTACGGATGCAGAAGCTTCAGTGCGTCGATCAGTACTGTCTTCAGTGTGAAGAGCGCTGCCGCCTTGGTCGTATCCGTGTCGCTGTAGAGACGAGGCTTCACCATCTCTATGTACCAGTCACAGAACTCATCCCAGATGAAATCATATATCTTCGATACTGCAATACCAAGCTCATATTTTTCCATAAGAGCGGTGACATCGCGGGTTAAGTTATTGAGCTTTGACAGGATCCAGCGGTCCGCTGCCGTAAGATCAGCCGCATCCACCGACTCATAATCCAATCCTTCATTCTGCTCAAAGTTCATAAGCATGAAACGTGAAGCGTTCCATACCTTATTTGCAAAGTTTCTGCTGGCTTCGACTCTCTCCCAATAGAAACGCATATCGTTTCCGGGAGCATTTCCGGTTACGAGCGTCAGGCGCAAAGCATCGGCGCCGTACTTGTCGATAACCTCTAAAGGATCGATACCGTTTCCGAGACTCTTACTCATCTTGCGTCCCTGTGAATCACGCACGAGTCCGTGGATGAGCACCGTATCGAACGGAGTCTGTCCCGTATGCTCGAGTCCCGAGAAGATCATCCTCGTTACCCAGAAGAATATAATGTCGTAGCCTGTTACAAGTGTATTTGTAGGATAAAAATATTTAAGCTCCTTTGTCTGATCAGGCCATCCCAGCGTGGAGAAAGGCCACAGTGCCGACGAGAACCAAGTATCAAGCGTATCCGGATCCTGGCGCATCGGCTTGCCGCACTTCGGACAGGTCGGACGACCGTTTTTGGTGACAACCAGCTCACCGCAGTCATCACAGTAGTACGCAGGGATGCGATGTCCCCACCAAAGCTGTCTCGAGATACACCAATCCTTGATATTCTCAAGCCAGTGGAAATATGTCTTGTCAAAATGCTCCGGAACAAACTTTGTCTCGCCTTTTTTTACGGCCTCGATAGCCGGCTTCGCGAGTGGGTCCATTTTTACAAACCACTGCTTTGATACACGAGGCTCAACGGTAGTTCCGCATCTGTAGCAGGTACCTACGTTGTGGTCGTGATCCTCTGTTTTTATCAGGGCGCCTTCCTTTTCGAGATCCTTTATGATGGCTTCTCTGGCCTCATAACGATCCATGCCGGCGTATGCAGGATAATCATCAGTGATCTTTGCGTCATCAGTCATAACATTGATAACCGGCAGATCGTGGCGACGTCCTACCTCAAAGTCGTTCGGGTCATGTGCAGGCGTGATCTTTACGACACCTGTTCCGAACTCCATATCTACATAATCATCAGCGATAAGCGGAATCTCTCTGTGTACGAGCGGCAGGATAAGAGTTTTGCCTACGAGATCCTTGTATCTGTCATCGTTCGGGTTTACTGCTACCGCGGTATCACCGAGAAGTGTCTCGGGACGTGTGGTCGCAAGCTCTACCGCACCGCTGCCGTCCTTAAACGGATAGCGCAGATGCCAAAAATGACCCTTCTGATCCTCGTACTCCACCTCAGCATCCGAGATGGTGGTCAGGCAGTGAGGACACCAGTTGATGATACGCTCACCTCTGTATATAAGGCCCTTTTCATAGAGCTTTACAAACACTTCATTTACCGCACGGTTACAGCCCTCATCCATAGTGAAGCGCTCACGCTCCCAATCGCAGGATGAACCCATCTTCTTCAGCTGGGATACGATACGTCCACCGAACTTTTCCTTCCATGCCCATGCACGGTCAAGGAAAGCTTCTCTTCCTATGTCATCCTTTGTGATGCCTTCCTCCTTCATCGCCTCGACGATCTTTGCCTCAGTCGCGATGGAAGCGTGGTCAGTACCCGGCATCCACAGAGTCTCATAGCCCTGCATTCTCTTGAAACGGATCAGGATATCCTGCAACGTGTTATCAAGAGCGTGTCCCATATGAAGCTGGCCGGTGATATTCGGCGGCGGGATCACGATAGTATATGGGTTTTTATTCTCATTTACCTCCGCATGAAAGTAGCCCTTTTCCATCCACATCTCATAGAGTCTGTCCTCTATTTCTTTTGGGTTGTAGGTTTTCTCAAGTTCCTTACGCATCACTTTCTCCTTATTTTATGTAAAAATATTATGTATTTATATTAAAATCTTCATGTATCTGTAATTATTTTATCATTTGAGCTTCTGTGCAGTTTCCGCGACTCAGCTGCAGAGCACCTCGCATCCGGTCTCGGTCACGAGCACCTCGACCTCCCACTGCGCTGACGGTGAACCATCGTCAGTGTACACGGTCCAACCGTTGTCCTCATCGATGAAGATCTTGTCCTTTCCCATGTTTACCATAGGCTCGATGGTGAACACCATACCGGGCACCATGAGCATCTCGGTACCGGGCTTGGATACATAACTGACAAACGGATCCTCGTGGAACTCACAGCCACATCCGTGACCGCCGATCTCCTTGACGACCGAATAACCGTTATCCAGCGCGTGCTGGTGAACAGCATGTCCCATATCGCCCATAAAATGCCACGGGATTACGTTTTTTATCCCGATCTCCATACATTCCTTGGTGACCTCGACAAGTTTCTTCCACTCGGGATCGACATCACCTATCATAAACATCCTCGAGGAATCGGAAAAATATCCGTCGAGTATGGTCGAGCAATCGACATTGATGATGTCACCGTCCTGCAGGATCACATCTGTCGAAGGGATGCCATGGCACACCTGATCATTGATCGAGGTGCAGACATTCTTCGGATAACCCTCATAGTTCAGATCAGCAGGTATACCGCCCATCTTCGCTGTGGTCGTAGCCACTATGTCATCGATCTCCTGCGTGTTCATCCCCGCATGGATCTTTTCACCAATCTCATCGAGTACAGCCATATTGATAACCGCACTCTTTTTGATGCCCTCAATATCCTTTTCGGACTTGATGAGGCTCCTATCCGGTACGATGCATCCCTTCTTTTCATAAGAAAGGATCTTCTCGTCGAAAGCCTCATGACACATCTTGTACTTTTTACCGCTCCCGCACCAGCACAGTGCGTTGCGTTGCCACTTTTTCATCGTTATCATCCATTCCGGAGCAAATGCCCCTCACAAATATATATACCGTTCCATAATACCACAGTTTTTATCCCACGTCAACCGCGTTTGATCTCTCGCAAAAAGGCATTTTTCATCCGCGTTTGATCTCCTCGAGAAGCTCTCCGCGTCTGCTGCCCGTCAGGTATTCCTTTGAATATTTGGTGTATTTCTCGCTCGGCGACTCCATGAGGAAGAGCACCGCATCCGTATTCAGCGTAAGCTCGGTCACAAAAAGCACCATCTCGCTTCCGGATGTGAATGCCTCCTCCATGAAGGTAAACGCGTTTTCGAGCATTGCTGAAACACCTTTTTTCATCTCATCTGATGCACTTCCTGCCTCTTTTTCTGAAAAATACTCCGACACCCGGTTCAAAACTCCCGTAATCACAAGTTCTACCACCGTGATCCTCTCGTCAAAATCCGCCTTGAGCAGTCTCTCGTAGATGACACTCGGCGCACTGCCCGCCAGGATCTCGTCAACCGGATACTCGTCTTCGTATTTTTGATAAAGGTCAAGATATGCCGCGAAGTCCTCTGCAACCTCCTCCTGTGACAGATACTCGTAGATGACATCCTTCGTAACAGGGATCCCCTCCTCGTGGTATATGGTCAGAAGATTGCTCAGATCTTCCCAGCCTCGCGCCGTCACGAAATGCCTTCCGTCCGTGTCCGTCTCCATCCTGTAGAAGTCCTTCGGGTGGATGTCGAGGTAGCCCCTGATCGCGCGGTGAATGCCGACCGTCGCCGCGTATTCCTTCCAAACACCGTAGTCTGCCTCGACAGGGATCTGTCTCACACGGTCTAAAGTCACCACATCAAACTCCCTTACGGATTTGTTGTATTCGGGCGGGTTTCCTGCGGCGACGATGATCCAACCCTCCGGCACCTCCTGGTTACCGAAAGTCTTACACTGCAAAAACTGCAGCATCGTAGGCGCCAGAGTCTCGGAAACACAGTTTATCTCATCGATAAAGAGGATACCCTCTCTGTGACCGGTACTTTCCATCTGCTCGTGGATACTCGCGATGATCTCGCTCATCGTATACTCGGTCACGGAATAAGTCTTTCCGTCATATGTTTTTTCCTTTATAAAAGGAAGTCCCACAGCGGTCTGTCTGGTGTGATGAGTGATCGTATATGCGACCAGGCCGATACCGCACTCCGCTGCCACCTGCTCCATGATCTGCGTCTTTCCGACTCCCGGCGGACCGATCAGAAGGAGCGGTCTCTGGCGGATTGACGGAATCCTGTACGCACCGTTTTTATCCTTTTTCAGGTATGTTTTTACGGTATTGATAACCTCTGTTTTTGCTTCTTTTATATTCATACTGTCCTCCAATCCATCATTGCATCACGACACTGTTCTGTACTCCGTAAACTCCTCTTCATCCAGCATCATCTGTATCGCCCAGGGCGGCACCATATCTCTGTCATATGGCTCTAAGTATAAAAACGCCGTCTTATATTTGGGTTGCTTTTTAGGGTATATTCCCCGTCCGTCCGTGAAGTACAAAAGCCCACACAGATCTTCGAAAGCCCCATCTTCTATCAGATCATCCACGTAGTGAAACGCCGGTCTGAAATCAGTATTTCCACCACCTCTGAGCTCGAAACCATCAAAGATACGTTCGATCTCAGAAGACCCGCGTATCACGGTATCAGATCTCACTTTATCATCAGCCTGCAAAACATGTACTCTTCCGACTCTGAAAAATGAATCATCCTCGGTAAGCAGTTTAAAAGTTTCATTTAAGAATCCCTTTACCAGTTCACCACTCGTAGAATAACTGGTATCAACAACCACCACAAAGTCTCTTACTCTTTTTTCTTCTTTTGTTTCGAGAGGTTCGATGAGCGGCATGTTTTTATACAGTTTCAGACCGTACATATAAAGACCGAGATCAAACTCATCAGGATCTGTTTTTAACTCCTCCCTCATGACCATGAAATCCTTTAAAAACTTCCGATAGCTTCGCCTGCTCTTGGCAGCTCTGATCTGCTTTGACATAGATACATCTGCATCTTCATCTGGATCACCTGACTGTTTCTTTTTTCTTTCTGTATTCTTTCCTATATCCTGCCATTTATTCTTCAGCGCAATCTGCTCTTCGGAAAGCTTTTCTTCCTTCGGCCAGAACACGTGGTCATCGGTAAAAAACTCCTTTTCTATTCCCTCTATCTGCTCTGATGAAAGCGCCCTGAGATATCTGTAAACAGGTACCGCAGCGACGGTTCTTCCTTCTGATACAAACTCATCATATATCTTTTTTCTTATCAAACTAACAGGTCTTTTCAGAGCATCTTTATTCATCATATCTATGGTGTGTTCCACAGCGATATCACAAGCGATATCCCACAGCCTTTTATCCCTGTTTCCTTTCAGCCATGGATGCATAAAAAGGCAGTGCAAAACACTGTGAAGATATGCTCTTAAAAAATAGTTATAATTATCTTCAAAGAGTTTAAGTATTTTACCACTGTTATAGTAGTATTTTTCTCCGTCAGTAGCAGCTGAAATAAGTCTTACATCCGGTTTATATTCAAACGCAAAAAGAGCACCGCTTAAAAACCTGAACTCTTTCAGCAGGTCATCGGCGACAACTTGTATAGCCTTTTCGGCAGTTTTTTCCTCCCACACCGTGTGTGAGTTTTCATATAAAACTTTACTCATATTTCTCCATCAGCCTATACTACATAGATGCATATTTACATCACACAGAGATTACATTTACCCCACTCACTCTTCCACGCAAGAAGTTTCGCTACACCTTCCGTCCACCTTGCGGCGGTCATCTTTTTCAGTGCAATAGCTACTGTTTCATCAGATAAAAATCCTTCTCTTCCGAGTCCCTCTATCAGCGACAGATCACTATGCTTTATCACATCATCCAGATAGACATCCATATGAGATAAAAGATAATCCAGATAGCTTTCTTTTATCTCATCGGTAAGCCCTGCAGGCCTTGACAGCCTAAGCGCCGCCGTCTTGCAAAGTGTCTTTTCATCCTCAGTATCCTTCGCTTTTTCAAAAACGGTATCATACATCCCTACATCAAACACATCACCGTCAAAACACTTCCTGGCTCTAAACCCTTCTCCCTCTATATTTAACTCAAATATATGTGCAGGTCCGATAAGGTCATACTTTTCAGAGTACTCAGAAAAATGAATCGCAGCATCATCAAACCACACATCCGTGGCAGATGTCCTCTGGAGCAGAATCTGTCTCAACGAAGACGGTTCTTTTACACTTCCCCGTATAAAAAGAGTATAAAGCTTTTTGCAGTTCATAAAAGCATCACTTCCGATCTCTATAGCGGTATTCGGAAGTGATATTGACTTCAGATCATAGCACTGATAAAAACACAGTTCGCCTATTTTTTCCAGGGTATCAGGAAGCGTGACGGACTTAAGCACATCTCCTGCAAGTCTGAACTCTATCCCGTCACCATAATCAGGATTAATATCCTTACCGGAAAAAGCGTAGGCTGATATCTCCCTGACAGGTTTTCCGTCTATCATATCGGGGATTACGACCTCACCGATATCCCCGTAAACAGCATCTATAGATATGCCGTCTGATACTTCTCTGTACTCAAACCTCATAGCTCCACCATATTCTTTCAAAACATCCTTTGCAACATCGATTGTAGACAGTTTTACGCTGTTTGTCAAGCAAGAAAAAAGCCCCGGCCACAGGGCTTTTTTCTTTAGATCAACCACCATTTATGAAAATGTTTTATTATGAGTTAGCAAGGTCCTTGATATCTCCGAGCTTCGCAACCCCCTCTTCGTTTACACTGACTTGTACCAGATAGTAGGATGGAACGTTATTCGGACCGGGTACTGTTCCCTCGCAGATAAAGCTGTACTTGGTCCCTCTGATCTTCTCCGTTCCGAGGAGCGCAAGCGCTTTATACTCTACTCCGACATAACCCTCAAGCGCTTTGTTTAAGATTTCTCCTTCACCTTTAGCTATCACCGGTGTCTCTGCTTCAGCCCAACCGAGTGTAGGATCGGTTCCGTATCCATCGATATCTGTGTCCATTGCCTCTGTCACAGATGCGTCTCCGATGAGATTTGCTCTGATATCAAGCACTGAATAGGTTGTCTTTGCACCGGGCATGGCTTTTGTCTTTCTGCAAAATACTTTATAGTCCTGACCGGCTTCGCTTTCCTTCTTTCCGATCCATGCGACCGGTGTGTAGGTTACATCCTTAGACTCTTTGGTTGTTGCCTTGGTAACAATAGCCTTCAGTGCTTCATCTACTACCGGCGAGTCCGGAGCTTCCCAAGCATTTGAACTTACACTTGAATCGCTACGATTGATGCTGTGATCCTCGATCTTTGTTTTTATGACTTCATTTCCGTCATAGGAAATCGTGACCTCGTCGCCGATGTTGATCTTACTCAGGAAGTCCTCTGATATTGCCGTGGTTGCCCACTGCACATAGGTTGAGTTCTTTTTTATGTTCCATGTCTTCCAGGTCAGCCCGCCTGTAGCATTCGCGGTCTTGAAGCTGAACTTCGACAGGTCAAGCTCTATGTCCTCTGCTGTCGAGTTTGCAAAAACAGCTCCGAAATTGTACCATTTTTTTCCATTTGACTCTCCCATGTAGCTAATCCATGCATCCTTGATCGTGAGACCGTCTCTGAGTATAATATGTATACCTCCACGACTCGCATCTTCATCATCTCCCATGTAGAGATGTACGGTTTTTTCATTGTCAAGTGTTACCGTTTTATCAAGTCCGACATTTACATATATGAAGCTGTACTTTGTTGCGGTATCATTTGTAAGTGACTTTCTTTCGCAAATGATGCAATAATTCATTCCCGCAACAACCTGTGTCGCCACCTTTGCTATCGGATTAAATGCATATCCGGGAAACGCCGCTGTGATTTTGTCCATATTGTTTTCGATAGCGGCAAGCTCAGCTGCATCAAACTTCGGATCACACTCCGCAAACCCACCGGAAACTCCCTCTGATGCAGCAGGATAAGCATCAATCATCGTCTGAAATTCCTTTGTGATGCCTACTTCACCATCCATTTTTTCCTGTATCTCAACGATGCTGTAGAATGTGGAAGTATTCGGAATCGGTGACGATTCTTTTGTAAGAACCCTCCAGGTCGTCCCCTCGTCGGTAAAGATATATGCGAGTGTAGCAACCGGAGTGTATGCCGGAGCGCCGTCAAGTTTGTTTACCTCATCAAACAGCTTCTTCAGTCCGGACTGAACGGTCGGATCCTTTGCCGTGATCCACTCATTCTCCACAAGACTTTCACTTACCGTCACCTTACACTTCAGCGTGTATTTTTTCTTGTTCTTTGCGGTAACTACTGCCTTGATGGTTGCACTTCCCGCCTTAAGAGCTGTCACAACACCCTTCTTTGAAACCTTGGCAACCTTTTTTGCTGAGGTTGACCACTTGGTTGACTTGATCTTTACCTTGTTTGCTTTTACCTTAAGCTTTGCTGTCTTTCCCACCTCGAGGCTGAGCTTCTTTTTTGAGATCGTCGGTTTTTTTGTTGCCGCATCCGACTTAACAATCGGACTTACGGTAAATGCCATGGCCACCGCCATACCTACTGCTGCAATTCTTTTTACTGTTTTTCTTGTATCCTTGTTCATGATTAGTTCCTCCTTTGTTATTCAATATTCTTATTTCGGTTTCTTTCAAAGACTGTCTGTTTGTCTTTGTTGAACTCACTATACCATGTAAATTCACTCGTTTCAACAGATCCGCCACGAGCGGTAGTTATCCGGGAACGAGCGGTATCAAACGTGGTTTTCGGCTTCTATATCATGTATCTTTTGGGCTCTGAGCATCTTATCCTGCAGCTCGTTTAGCTCCTTCACCTGCTTTTTATAGATAGAGTACATGATAACCCATATGATAAAGAAACCTATCAGCTGACAACCAACCATGATCAGAAATCCTATCGGTTCTCCGCTGCTCCATCCGAGGAACAACGACAGCGGAACGAAAGATCCGACCGTAACCAGACAGTGTGCAGCTGTCGCGATCGAAAGCGGCCAGCTCTCTATATCGTAAAACACCATAGTGCCGAATACAAGTGCTCCGTAGAGTCCTGACAGCAGGGATTGGATTAAAAATGCAAAGATCACATCTCCTTCAGTAAAAGTCAGGAGTTTATCAGATACGAGGACCAGCTCTCCGGCGCCGAGGCTTCCGGTCAGCATAGCTATGCCGTCGCCGACTAAAATCCCTAAAGAAAATCCGAGATCCGCTTTTTTCAGTATCTTCTTCAGCATAGATATCCCTCCTCTCCTGACAGTTTCTCTCTGATAAGAGGTATGTACCTTCTGGACGCCCACGTTTCATTTCCGTCAGCAAACTCGATACGAAGCGTGCCCGCGACAGTAAAATCATACTTGACAACCTTCGTCAGATTTACTATCTCAAATCTCGACACCCGTAGGAACATCCTATCATTCAGGAGACTTTCCATGTTTTGCATGGACTGCCTCGCTCTGTATGTTTCCTTTGCGGTGACGATGCGGACATTTTTCGCATCCGATGTCACATAGATTATCTCGCTCTCGTCAATCACGCACGATCTGTCATACTCATCGAGGACAGTCAGCTGCTGGGAGTCGGATGGTTTTATCCTCCTCACCAGCTCGCTGATATCCTCGTCTTTTTCACTCGCTCGTATCAGAACATCGATATAATCTATGGATTCTTCCACCTTAAATCGAAGTCGAACTCTTTTCATTAGGTATCGCCTTTTTATACTGTATACACATTTACGACACTGTCCTTATCAATGGAAACCGTTCCATCAAGACCAACTGTTGCAGTGATAAAGAAGTAAGTCGGATTCGCACTCGGAGTTACAGCTTTCTTCTCACATGCGATGAGGAAGCTCTGTCCTGCAACAACCTTTGTTGCGATCTGTGCAAGCGGTGTGATGCTCACTCCGTCAAGACCACTTGTAAGCTGCGATGCGAGGTCATTCAGTTTCGGTGACAGTGAGCTGTCAAGTACCGGTGATGCACAGAGACTCCAGCCACCGGCTGTTCCTGCATCTAGGTCACCGAGCATGGTTGTGTACTGTCTTGTGATGGCAACAGATGCATCAAGATACTCCGTGATCTCAAGGATCGTATAGTAGGATTTGCCTCCCGGCATATTGTCTGTTTCCTTAGCAAATACTCTCCACGTCGTCCCCTCGGCTGTCATCTTGGTTGCAAATGTAGCGATCGAAGTATAAGTAGTTCCGTTATCTGCTTTATTAATAATGTCAAATTTTTCCTGAACACCTTCCTGGATCGTCGGATCAGTAGCAGTTACCCATACATCCTGTTCAGGCTCTTCACGCACAGGAGTATCCGGTACATATTTAGCGGTAAATTTCTGTCCGTTGATCACGCACTTAAGTTTCTTTCCCTTGAAAGTGATGCTTCCTTTTATGGTCTTGGTTTTTTCGTTTCCAAGATACTTACCTTTAACATTGAAGCTGACTGTAGATTTTAACTTCTTTGCGAAGTGCTTTCCAGTATCAAATGATTTATTTTTATCTGACCATACTATTCCGATCTTTACTTTATTATTCTTTGCTTTTTTAACATCGATCATCCAGACTGCCTTACCTTTGTTGTAAGCATAGCTGAAGGTTCCGTACTTTATGGATACCTTAGCCTCTGATCTTCCTGCCGGTGCTGCCACCACGATCATCGCTGCCGCAAGGGCAATTGCTGTTGCCTTTTTCATTGTTCTTTTTACTCTTTCTTTCATAGTTGTTTCCTCCTTTTTTTGTTTACTATTTTGTTTGCTTTATTTTTAGCTTCTTATCTATGTCAAAGACTGTTTTGTCTTTGTTGTGCACACTATACCACGCACAAATACCGTTTTCAATAAATCCGCCACGAACGGTAGTCAAAAAGGAACGAGTGGTAATCCTATTTGTTTTATCTACATAACCTGGATCACACGATCCGGTTTATGTTTTTCCAAATACTTTTCCATCGATTTCTTCCCCACCACACAACGGCAGTTATATATACCCGAAAGTCTTTCTTTTTCCTGTCTTATACGCTCCGAATCATAGCCCCAGATAAGAGCGGACGGGATGCCTGCTTCCTTATCGGGAACAAACTGCTTCTCGGCAGGGATATACTTTTTAAGTATCTTTTCAAGCTCACCGTACTTGACAGGTTTGCTTACATAGTCCGAGAATCCCTTTGCAAGATAACTCTCCCTGGCACCCATGATGGCATCAGCGGTGAGCGCGATAACCGGTGTACCTTTCAAAAGATCTCTCTCATTCATCACGTTCAGCGTATCCTCACCTGTCATCTCCGGCATCATCTGATCGAGCAGGATAACATCATACTTTGCAGTCTCCACCTTCTCGATACAGTCCTCACCGGAGTCCGAAAGCACGACTTTCATTTTTGTATCCTTTAACATGCCAGCCATGACATCGAGATTCATCTCATTATCATCTACTACGAGAACAAGCGCCTCCGGAGCAAAAAGAGTGACCTCATCCGTTTCCATGTTATTCAGGAACTCATCGACTGCTTTTGAAAAATCTCCTATCGGATCATGGCGCACCACCTTCTGTGGCACGGTAAGTGTAAACACACTCCCTTTTCCATAAATACTGTTAAAAGAAATACGTCCATCCATCATGACCAAAAGGCGCTTTGTTATATGCAGCCCCAATCCGGTTCCTTCGATATTCCTATTAATCTTTTCATCCAAACGGTAAAAGCTCTTGAAGACTTTATCCTTATCTTCATTTTTGATACCTATCCCCGTATCCGAAACACTTACTATAAGATCTATCCATCCATTATCTTTCTTTCTGTATGTAACCTGTATGTCAACATGACCCTTTTTTGTATATTTTATTGCATTATTAACTATGTTTAACATGATCTGACGGATCCTGATCTCATCACCATAAAGATTCGATGGTATTTCCTCATCGACTGAAAGATTAAAATCCAGCCCCTTCTTTTCAGCTCTTGGTCTGGTCATGTTCAAAACATCATTCAGTATAGATGCCAGATCATACTCTGCAGGAACAATCTCAAAATTTCCCGACTCAATCTTACTTAGATCAAGTATGTCATTAATGATGGAAAGCAAGGTATCTCCCGCACTCTTGATCTCGAGCGCATGCTTCTTCGTGCCGGTCTCTCTGGTCTCACGGATAATCATCTCATCCATGCCGAGAATACCGTTTAACGGGGTACGTATCTCATGTGACATATTTGCAAGAAAGTCGTCCTTCACCCGACTGACATGCATTGCTTCATTAGCCTCAACCCGGATACCGATAAGCTGTTTTATAGTATGTATGATCGCACATATCATAAAAGCAAATAACCCAAGCGCCATAAACAATCCGGAGAAAACTCCGTTATGAGCAAACTGATATGCACCAATCTGTATCAGCGCAGATATTGCCAATAGCACAAAACCAATCGCCACATATCTATATGTATGAATTTTGTGATTTCTCACATCCTGAATGAGTGTAATAAACATAACTAATATACTCAGGATGGCACACAGGGCAGATGGAACGAAGCTTCTCGTAAGAGGAACAACTCCGATCACAAACAAGGAAACACAGATAACGAAATTGACAATCTCTATAGCACCCGCAAGTCTGATCAGCTTATTATATCTGTTGCTTTGCAGGGAATTAACAAACACCAAAAACGGAAGCGGCATTATCATGACCATTAAAAACGGGATGTCGGACATCACAGACATGTTCCTAGTGTATAACTGCCTAAAGATTGAATTGGACAGAACCCAGCATGCACCCAGGATTACTCCAAGCGATAAGTGTTCCATCTCAAGGTATTTTTTGTGAATATACTTATATGATACAGATGCTATCAAACAGATCAGCCCTATAATTAATATAGTCAATCCAACAAAAAACTCTACTCCAAACTCCTTAAACAAACTCGTAAGAATACCTAGCCTTGTTCCGATGTAAACTCCGTAAACCATACCGGCATTATACTCATAATGAACACGAAGTATTTTTCCTGCATCTTCTGGATATACAGATGCGTAAACATATCCCTCCGCAGACTGATCACCAAAAAGTGAATAGTCTTCCGTCTCAATCTTTTCTCTGAGCTCGTCTCCGATATATATTTCCATGTCCATACCACGGAAGCATAATACCGAATAATCCCTATTAAACTCATCTTTCTCCGGAAGTGTTGTTTCGAGCATTATTTCACCGTCTGTAGTCCCCGGTACAGTAAAAGGAACTCTGCTACCATCCTCACGTATCTCAAACCACTTATCAGAGGGAAGAACATCACAGATATTTCCATTCACCGGCGCATTCGCCGGGAGCACAAACTCTCCGATGAATATGTATCCAAATACCAATATAAGTATTATAGAAAGAATATATCTAACAGCTTTCAATATGCTCTCCCTCCTTTCCCTATTTCTGTTTTATATTTAGTTATTCAATGGATGGAATAATTTCTTTTATCGCATCTGACGCCTCATCGTACATGAAGTCTTCCACATATCCCTTAGCAGTTTTCAGTATCTCTTTTTGAGTAGTCCTGAATGGATATCCGCCGAGTATGTTTATAAGATCTTTTGATCTGTCATCATCAAAATCATCAAGAGCCTCCAAAAGCTCATCTGCGACTTTTTTTGCCTGCTCACCCGATATCTCGTCTGCTGCATAGAAGTCGCCTATTTCTCCGATGGGCGCAAGTTTTTTTACAAGGTTTCCATACTCCATGACAACAGCCGGGGTCTCCTCTTTTACAAACGCGTAGTTGCCCTCTCTGGCAGCGTTCTCCAACGCCTCAAACATCTTACTCAGCTCCATGGTACCAATCATCTTTGCATTGCTTTTTATCGCGTGTACGATGATCATATAGTTATCATAATCTTCATCTACCAAGCACCGGTCTATCTTTACAGAGTTTTTATCAAACCCCTTATAAAACCTTTGTAATGCTGATATATATTTGTCCTGACCACCTGTATACTCCATACCTTCTTTAGTATCAAGACCTATATCATCAAGCCATCTGAAATCGTAATCCATTTAGTCCTCCTGTTCAAAAACATCTATGATCTTTCCGACAAGTTCCGACTTTTTTGAGGGCTTGATAACATAGCCCTGAGGTTTTAACTCGGTAAGAGTTCTAATAACTGTATTTTTCTCCGTCATGCCCGTCAGGAAAACTACAGGGATATCCACATATCTCAGATCATCTCTGAGTCTGCGAAAAACTGACGGACCATCCTCCTCAGGCATCATATAATCAAGCAGGATCAGATCCGGAATATGCTTTGAAAGGTATCTGAATGCCATCTCACCTGATTTTACAGGCGTCACATCATAGAATTCCCGTAATTGTTCTTTAATATGGACGAGCTGCTCGGTATCATCATCGACAAGAAGAATGGATTTGCGTCTGTCATTCTTGCTCGCATTCTCATTTTCATACTCGCGGAACATCGACATCCTTTTTTCCTTGTTTTCTTCGAGCTGTTCCTCGATACGTATCAGCATCTCATAAAGAGAGAGCAGAGGGACGGGTCTTGATAAGAAGTAAACCTTTTCAAGAACTGAATGCTTTTTGAAGTACTTCTCATCCTCTTCATTTGCAACCACGATGACAGTGCAGTTTGTACCTCTTACCGCATCTTTCATCACGTTGTATGAAAGGATCGAATCCAGTGTTTCATTTCCCAGACATACTATGATGACATTCGGCACCTCAGCCAAAAGTACATCGTATAAAGCCACTTTGTTGGCATTGCATTTGACTGTGAGATATCCCCTGTCGGATTCCAGATGTTCGCACAAGTCAGTAGCGACTCTCCTGTTTTGTCCGGTTACCAAGATCTGAAGCTTCATACCCATCACCTCTCTCTGTTTTTTATTTTTTTACCTTAACTGTCTTATGTCTTCCCGACATGATGATCGTCAGTATCAGGAAGAAAAGGATGAATCCTCCCTGCACTGCGAAGCATATAAATACATCTCCGTGTGTGCCTCTCTGATCTCCGCATAAAAGATCATTCGCACGCTCGTACCAGTATCCGGGCAGTATCTTTGTAACTGTCTGCACACCTTCACCCAGCATCGACTGCGGCATAAAACCGCCGCATAAAAATGCCATGCCGAGGCCCATCACCTGAGCCACCATACTCATCACCACATCAGATGGTTTGAAGGTGGAAATAAATATCGTGAACATCGCCACAAACAAAGCAAATATGAACGAGTTCAGTACCGCCAGCCAACTGTTTGTGCCCGTATACATACCGCCGTACAGGAGTGCTCCTCCCGCCAGGAAGATAGCCCATACAACTAAGATAAGCACCGCACTTCCCATAAATACCTGGGTAACATAAGACGATACTGTTGTACGTGAACACTGGATACGCTTTCTCTGTTCTTCACCGTTCATCGTGATGAGGATCGGTCCGAGCATACTCATGATGACCGCGATCAGTATGTACATCAGCAGCCTGAAGAACCATGCGAACTTCGTCGTGAAGTTTTCATCAAACATCTCATCCTCAGGATCCTGAACAACCTCGATGTTGACCTCTTCACGCTCCGCGGATTTCTTCACCGCAGTCATCAGATCGTCACCCATCGCAACACTCATACGGGTATTTCTGATGTATTCCTGCAGATATACATTCATCATCGCGGTCGCATAGCCGTCACGCAGGTGGAACTCCTCAAATATCTCTTTCTTCAGATCCTCTTTGTCAGTTGATCCGAGAAGCTCAGCATACCCCTTCGGGATCACCAGCGAGTAATCAATCAGTGAATAGTACATCGCATCCATCAGTTCCTGATTATTCAGTTTTCTGTCTGTGATATGATGCTTTTTTTCAAGCTCTGCAATAAGTGCTTTACTTGCCTCCGTCTGATCCTCATCCCTGACATACAGACTCAGGGAGGTATCTTCGAAGTCTACTTTTTCTTCACTTGCATTTACCATCGGAAAACAGATGGCAAAAAATATGACTGTATAAAGGATTCCGATCCCGATCTTGGAACGGGTCACTTTAAAGAATAATTTAAAGACTTGCATATTTTTTCCTCCTTGTCATCAGTATTCCAAGGACGATAAATACAACTGTAAATCCGCCCATCGTCAGGAGCTTTATAAAGTAACGGCTGAGATCCGAATCCATGTTCAGATAGTACATGGCATCAGTTACGACCGCTACCGGATTTAAATCATTTACTATAGGTATCTGCACAGAGAATATAGCGCGGATACTGTCGATCATCAGTCCGCTCATGAAGCAGAGGGACATATTGACAGCCATCATAAGACCTGTCTTTCCACCCTCACTGAGCTTACCGATCGCACCGACAAAGAATCCGAGTGATACACCCATCACTGCACCGCAGATTCCCGTGAGATATACGAGTAAAAGCTTGTCACCGAAATCTATCTGAAGAACAAACTTCAGGAACGTTACTGAAAGTAAAACACAGCAGCTGTGTGTGATATAGGTTCCGATCAGCTCAGGCAAAACCACCTTCCACTTCGGTGTCCCTGCGCACGACCTTCTCATACCGATCGAGGAGAGGTTTGCCTGGTTTCCGATAGCGATGTGCATCGCTGCCAGTGAACCGAAGATCGATACCATGGCGATCAGGTTGTACATATACATCGCGAGCGGATCCTTGTTTCCGTCAGTAAGAGGTGTCTCTTTGATGGACGCCCCGTTCATCACATCACTTATGCCGTCGAAAGCGTCACTCTTTTTGGCGTCGGTATTTCCCACCCAAAGATCCTTCGCCATCTTTTTCATATTGATGAACATCTCCACATAGCTCTTCAGCGTGCTCTGCTCCGAACCATTTTTCTTGATCTTTACAGAGATGTCAGTATCCTGGATGTAGGTGTTCATCATGGTATCCATCTGCTTGTTTATGTCTTCTGCAGAGAAAGAAGAAGTATCGTAGGTCGTTTTGACCTTGTCACCGATCTGTGTGAAATCATTCATCTTATCCCAGTCGTTACCAAAGACGCCTGACATATAGTCAGAGTCTTCGGCCTCCACAGGAGTCTGACCCGGGAGAGGATTGATAACGATAACACCTACCACGTCGCCGTTATTCAGGAGCTTGTAGGCTTCCTCCTCCGAGCAGTAGGTCGGAGAAAGCATGTTACGGGCTTTTTCCATGCCGTTCTCGGTTTTACCGTCAGACGTCGAGGTATCTTCTTCTGCGACTTCTTCCGCATCCTCTTCGGTTTCACTTTTTTCACCGTAAAACATATGGAACATCTTATCACTTGTGTTTTCTACTACGGCAACCTTGATACCCATCGCCGCTCCGTCTTTTCCGAGATTACCGAACGCGAACTTGTAAAAGAGGCCCAGGAAGATAGGGAATATCACCATCCAGATGAGCACTTCCTTCGCACGGAAGTTGCGTTTGATCTCGTAGAGTACATTTCTGAAAAACATACGCAAACCTCCTTTGCTTACTCTTCGTCGTCAGTTGTCTCTCTCTCATCTTTATCTCTGAGCTCCTTACCCGTGATAGTCAGGAACACATCATTCAATGTCGGCAGCTCTGAGTATATTCTTCCGAAGCTTACGTCTGCCTTTTTCAGCTCATCCATCACATATCCTAAGTTGTGACGACCGCCCTCGCAGGCGATGGCAAGCTTCTTATCCTTGAACGTAACATCTGATGCATTCGGGATAGCCTTCAACGCAGAGATGAGGGCCTCCGAAGCTGAATCCATCTCGATATAGATGGTCTCTGTATTTTTGATCGAAGCCTTGAGTTCATCCTTCGTTCCCTCAGCGATCTTTTTGCCGTGATCCATGATGGCGATGCGTGAGCAAATCTGCTCAACCTCTTCCATATAGTGAGTGGTGTAGATGATCGTCGCACCCTGCTCATTCAGCTTGGTTATACCCTCGAGGATATGGTTTCTGCTCTGCGGGTCAACCGCCACCGTCGGCTCGTCGAGGATGATGAGCTTCGGTTTGTGCGCGATACCGCAGGCGATATTCAGGCGACGCAGAAGTCCGCCGGAGAGCTTCTTCGGACGGAACTTCGTGAAGTCCTTCAGTCCTACAAACTCGATCGCTTCATCCACGTACTGTTTACGAGTCGCCTTATCCTTGATGTAGAGACCGCAAAAGATGTCGATATTCTCATAGACATTCAACTCATCAAACACAGCCACGTTCTGAAGGATGACACCGATCTTCGATTTGATATCATATGCGGTAGGAGTCATCGGCTCGCCAAAGACCTCCACCGTTCCTTCATCGAATGCTAAAAGAGATAAAAGACAACTTATGGTCGTGGTCTTCCCGGATCCGTTCGGTCCGAGAAGTCCGAAGACCTCACCCTCTTTTATCTCCAGATTCAGATGATCCAGAGCCCTCAGCTCTGCATAATTCTTTACCAGATTCTCGATCTTTACTACTGTTTTCCCCATAAAAACCTCCGATCTCCGCTGTCAGTATGCAGCAGTCCTGTCTTCGTATTTTCGAGTATATTAAAATCGGCCTCAAAAGTAAATACTTTTGGGCCGAACGGTAGTTATGGATGTCCGAATGGTCTTCATTCGGAATATTTTTATATACATCAGTGGATTTCGATATCTTTTTCTCCATTCGTGGTGGCGTTGTGACTAACCTTCCACCTTTTCAGGTCTTCATCAAGCTCCTTTGCCTGCTTTTTCGATGTTGTATACATGATGATCCAGATCATGAAATATGCAACAAGCATGCAAGCTGTCATGATGTAAGTACCGATATCATTGAGCGGGAACCATCCCAGCGAGAACCCTATGGTAAACATGGTTCCGAACGTGATCAAGAAATGTGTAACCGTACAACGCGTTACCGACCAGCTTTCCGCCTCATAAATCACGGAAAAGCCCATTGCCACAGCGCCCAGCACACCGCTGAGTATGATGTGTAAAGATATCATCATAGGTCCCCAACCGTTGTCGCTGTTCAGGAACAAGAATACCAATCCGACCAGCACTCCTACTGCAAAACCAACGAGGCCGAGAATGAGGCCCTTTTTGATCAACGCTGTATTCATGACCTCACCTCCTTTGCCCTATCATGACTCAGGAGATCTCTGATAGCGCCCACATAGCGGCGCGCCACCCAGGTCTCGGTGTCATCTTCAAATACTACCTTTATGGTTCCTGTTACACTGAAATCAAAGCCTGAAGCTTTTTTCAGGTTGATTATCTCAAAACGGCTGATGCGGACGAAGCACTCCGGATCGAGGACTTTTTCCAGATCCTGGAGTGTTGACCTCGACTCATAGCTGCCTGTCTTTGTATGCAGGATAACCTTGCGGCTCTCCGTATGCACACGAAAAATATCCCACTGATTCAGCATCACGACAGACTCGCCGTCCATAGCTGTAATCTGTGGGTACTCGCTGTCGACATACTTCTCGATCGCATATATGAGGTTCTCCACGAGCTCAGATGTCTCGGCCGTCTGAATGACCACCCTGGGCTCGGTCCGTGTTGGATCTATCTCGACACGGATGTCAACTTTACCGTTCATGCGTTTCCCCTTCACGTCATCAGGTTTATTTTTTCTTCTTCTTTGTCGTATCCCCGTTCAAAAAATGCATCTTTTCTTTTTTTTCTACGGGAGCACCCTTTCGACTGCTATCTGATATCAAGTGTCTGCATTCACTGCAGTATTTACCACGAGCGATCGGTATGCCGCATCTGGAACATCTCTTACCCTCTGTCGTATGCTGCAGCACCTGGATCCTGCCATCCATCAGAAGCTTTGAGACAACACTCTTGTCAAGGCCCGTAGCATAGGCTATCTCCATAATGTTACTCGGACCGCGCTTCTCCAAAAACTGTCTGACCTTTCCGAAGTCATCCAAAACGACATTTCCGCAGTCTACGCACTCATATTCTCCGCCACCCCGGAACTTAACTATGCCTCCGCACTTCTCGCACAGCACGGTTCCCGGGTCAAATTCAAGCTCTTCGTCTGACATAAGCTTCCTCCCTTCATGGATCCAACCCTAATCATCAATATAACAAAACCAGTTAAAAAAATCAACTGTTTATGAAAAATGCTTAGTCAGCCATGGGTAGAAAGAAACTTATTACGTAGCTTTTCTATTTCGTCAACACCGACACCAAGCTCTGTCGACAGGTACTCCATAGGCGAGCCGCATCGCTCAGTCATGGCATCCATAGCGTTCGTCATATACCTCTCGATCACAGCACCTGCGCCGAACAACGCAAGCTCTTTCAGATCATCAGGTATAGGCGCATGCTTGAGACCGGCTTCAGCCATCTTGAGCTTCTTTTCATTGTATTTATTCGTCAACATATAGTCCTTTAAGATCGTTTCTCTATCCGCACCTAACGCTGTAAGTATCAGCATAGACGCGACCCCTGTACGATCTTTTCCGTCCGTACAGTGCCACAGGACTGAGCGACCCTCCGGTAATTCTAAAAGACATTTGAAAAATGCTCCGTAGGCCGCCTTTCCTCTCTCAGAAAAAAGGAAATCCACATAGAGGTCATCCCCCATCATTCCCATATCATAAGACTTTTTGATCAACTCGAAACGATCCGCATTCGGATCTGTGAGCATTCTTGCAGTCTCCTCATCAAAATCGTCGTAATCCTCCCCCTCCATCACGGGCAGAAACAGATTCTTCGCTCCGGGGATAACAGGATCGGGCGTAACATGTCTCTCTAAGCTCATGCGAAGATCCACTATAGCGAACACATGGTACTCTTTTTCAAGTATAACCGAATCTTCCTTCGATAATCCCGAGAGCGCTGCAGTGCGCAAAAGGCAACCCTTTTTTATCACTTGTCCTGCAACCTCGAGACCACCTAACTCACGGGCATTCCCGACACTGCTTAGATTTATACTCTGCTCCATAGACTACCTCACACTCAAAAATCAAGCTTCAACTGTACGCCTGCATCCAGAAGAGGCATCAGCTTCTCTCTGATGATATGCTGCGCGGTGACCTCAGGCGTTGACCTTCCGGTAGTAAATCCCTGGAAAGCAACGTAGAAAAACATAAGAGGCATTATCTGTTTTGTTATGGCTTCAATCTCCTCAGGTGACTGCACGCCGAAATACGTTCCACACATAGTACCCCACATTTTCGGAGCGAGCTCAGGGTCAAAGCCGAGCAGATGGCGACGTGATGCTTCATCAAGTACCTGACTGTTCGGTAGAACGACGTAAGCAAGCATCAGCATAGCGACATCAAATATCGGATGTCCGTACGCAGCATCACCAAGATCGATCAAAAGAATCTCATCATCCTGGAGCATGATATTTTTTGAATTATAATCACCATGTAAAAATGTATTTCTGTCCGGTATGCTATCGAGCAGGGCATTCATCTTTCCGATCTCATCCGCGGTAAGCACTCCTGCGAGCTGAGAAATAAAGTCCCTTAGGATATCCTTTCGATCAGCGAAACCCTTGTCAGCCGGCACTTCGATCTGATGGAGTTCCTTCAGTTTCAGCGCCATCTTTACACCGAGCTCCTGCAGTCTCGACGGATCATCAGTTATCAGCTGCGCCATAGTCTTTGCATTGAAAAGCTCGTAGATCACACCGTACTGACTTCCAACTTTAACAGTATTAAAGGAAATGGCAGTCGGTATTCCGAACTTAAATGCATCCTTAGAAGACTCCTTCTCACTCTCAACAAAGTCTCTCGACACACCTTCATGATAAACCTTAACGATCGTCTCATCATCTATCCTGTACACACTTCCATAACCGCCTGCTCCGATCAGCTCAAGGCCATCGACAGATATCTCCTTCAGCTTCTTTTCCACATTCAGAAGATCTGTAAAACCTGTGGTCTCGAAAATGTCATAAATCTCTGATGAAACTTCTACTACATCGACCGGCTGTTCCAATGTCTTTCTGACCTTCATCAGCACGCGGAGTCCGGCACTCGAGATATACTCAAGGTCCGATGCGTCAAACACGGGAACCGCCCCCTCGTTCTGCGACAGGGTATCCATGATCTCATTGTCAATATCGGGTGCGTTTGTGGAGTCAATCCTTCCCTCGAGATAAATGGTTATAACATTTTCTTTTTTTTCTGTTTTCATTTGCTTCTCTCCTCCTTTTTTATTATATATCAGTGGACCGGATAAGCCTTGAAGAATTTATCTACTCCATAGCAAATTCCTTTTGCTACTTTTTTTATTGTTTTAGATGAAAGATCTGAGCACTGATTTCCGACCTCGAGATCTATCGACGGAACAGTACTGTATGATGTCTGCGTCAGATCCATAGCCAGTGTTCCATTTCCCATCTTTTTAATACCGGCCTTAACAAGTCCGGCAACTGCCTTTTTACCGAGCTTCATATGCTCCTTCCAATGAGATTTAACAGGCTCCATATTTTTATAAGATTTACTGTCCGGGATACTGCAAAAAAAACATCCCTTGTCATATGAAAGACCATCACCGTCATAGTGGATAGCGATGTGACAGTCAGCGTAGTGATTTGCGATCAGGGTTCGTGCTATATTATCAAGCTGAACATCGCTTTTTTCACGGATCATCAGAACATTGTATCCCTTTTCCAAAAGAAGCTTTCTGGTTCTCTTTGCAACCTTGAGCGTGGCAGCCTGCTCACTCGTTCCGTTGTTAAAACTCATTCCGCCTGCTACGGCTACAGCATAAGTTGCTCCCGCCTTCGTGCTTCCGCTGACGATCTTCGGACTGCCGTCCGGATGGCACAGAGTCTTTACGCTCTCGCCACCCTTTGTACCATGACCGGCATTTATGCATACGGTTATGTTTTTAGCATTGTCGGATGTCACGGTGTAGAGGATAGCTTTTCCGCTTTTTATTTTTGAATTCTTTGCGTATTTCCACTTGGAATTAAGCTTTACTTTTGTCTTTACAAAAGTTGTATTTGCAGTGGCAGCGTGAGCTCCTGATGTCCCCATACATGAAACCGTAAGAGACATGGCAATAAAAAATGTACATACAGAGCGAACTGCTCTTTTTGTGTATTTAGTTATCATAACCTAAACTTCTCCTTTCTCAACCACCGTGTAGGACGGTGAGAAACCACCGCTTCCGTTCATCTTGAAGAAGCCTCGGAATATACGGTCAACAGCACTCTTGACACCGGCCTCATCTGTTCCCAAAAGTATGACCAGCACCTGTTGACGATTGTATTTGGTAAAAATATCAACATCGCGAATAGTTTGTAAGATCGCTTTCTCCATATAATACATGGCGCGGTCGAGTTCATCCTCGTGCATCTCCTCACCCGGCACCGGATCAAGCGATATCATGATAAGCTTAAACTGCTGGTCGAAACGTTTTTCCATCTTGCCGACAAACTCATACAGCTTGGTAAACTCTCTGTACTCAACATCAAGTGCTCCTCTGTAGCTTCCGCTGTTCTCGATGGCTGAAACCATCTTGTGTACATCCACACGTTCACTGCTGAAATCTTCCAGCTCCTCGCTGTAGAATACATAACCGTTCTTTCCGTTTTGTTTGATACTGTAAAGAGCCTTGTCTGCTTTATTATACACCGTTTCATAATCATCATCGGGAGTGCACATAACAGCTCCGGCAGACAGAGATCCAATAGAAACAGCTGAGTCGCCGTCTTTCTTTTTTTCAAATTCTTTCAGTATTATTTCTATCTGAGTTGTCGCTTCTTCTTTTGTTATTTTTTTCATAAAAAGAATAAACTCATCACCACCAAGCCTGCAACACAGATTACCTTTCTGGTTTTCAAGAAGTGTGTCACCTACCATATGAAGAATACGGTCACCGGCCTCATGTCCGTTTATATCGTTTATTTTTTTCAGGTTATCAAGGTCGAAAAATACAAAGCATCCCTCGTTCTCCTTCATATCCAAAGCGATGGCACTCTCTCCTGCGTTTCGACTCATTATACCGGTCGCTACATCGATCTCATCAGCAGTGTTCTGAGCAGTAAAGGTTTCCATAACCTCCTGCAAAAGTGCTGAAGAAACCTCAGCCGGCTCATCCGCTTCCGCAGAATCCTCGCGCATTATATCCTGAAGCAAACCGCTATCCCAGAGCTTAAGGAATACATTTACAAAATGAGGATCAAACTGACGTCCGCGTTCCTTGATAAGCTCATGACTTATGTAATCGTTTTTATATGCCTTTCGATAAATACGGTCAGAACTCATCGCGTCAAAAGCATCCGCTATGGCGACGATCCTGGCCTCCTCGGAAATCTCTTTTCCGCTGATACCGTTCGGGTAGCCACCTCCATCATAGCGTTCATGATGACTGAGTGCAACATCCGCGGCAGCAGGAATACTGCTCCTGTCCTTCAGTATATCCTCACCCATGGTTGTATGGGATTTGATCAAATCGTATTCAACTGCCGTCAGTCGTTTCGGATTACTCAGGATAGAATCCGGAACGCCTATCTTTCCGATATCATGTAACAGTGCCGCATATCTGAGGTTGTTAATTCTTTCTTCATCCCAGCCCAGGGCCTCTGCCAGTTTGACGGAATATGCACTGACACGCGTCGAATGTCCTTTGGTATAAGGATCCTTGGCATCTATAGCATAAGCCAAGGTTTGGATGGTCTGAAACGACATCTGCTCTATCTTTTCAGCACGCTCCTTGGCAACAGCTGTTTGTTTTTTTACCTCTTCATTCAGTCTGCCGGTATACTCATTCTCAAAAAGAATACTCCTGTGATGCTGTATCATCGCGATCGAAGTAAAAACAGTCATGCTCGCGAACAGTATCGGAAATCTCGCCATAAAGCCATCAAAATAATAAGCTTTTACATACTCGCAAAGCGGACTATAAAACAAAACCGAATAAAGCACAATATAATATACGGACAAATAAATACTATATTTAACGCTTACAAAATACCCCATTCCGATAGGTAAAAGCAACGACCACAGTATGGCAGTACCATCTCCGGCTCCCGTTATGGCATAGTATGTGAACGCAATAAAACAAAATGCGGTAGGTACCAGTATTGCCAGATCTCTGCGTTTAACTACTCCGGAAAGAATAGCACAGATTACTCCTGCAACAAAAGTGACCGCTGACGGGATGATCATCTCGTATTCCTGTACGATCAGATCCATGATAATAAGTACCAATCCCAAAATCGCCGTAAACACGCTGACAATGG
The DNA here is from genome assembly GCA_000687695.1 of Lachnospiraceae bacterium P6B14. GTDB lineage: Bacteria > Bacillota > Clostridia > Lachnospirales > Lachnospiraceae > Eubacterium_F. The sequence continues at coordinate 173,914 of JHWZ01000001.1, forward strand.
TCAATGCCCTAAGATTAGCCCTTAGCCTTTTCCCTTTGTAGATCGACCGATTCAGGTCGCTCCAGGTTTCAGAAACTCTCTTTAACATACGTTCCCCTTCGTATCATTTTTGGTCATATCAAGTCATACATGGTTTATTTTACCATAAATCAGTACAGGATTCCACCTTTTTTTGAAAATCTCTGCCTGAAATACGGTTGATTTTTGGCGGTTTTCGGGTTATACTGTACGTAAATGACGCCCAAAAGGAAGGGCTGACAGGGTATCAACAGGAGACCATCTATGAAAACAAAGAGCTTTTACGGAAGGGAGCAGGCTACGGTACCTGCGATAACAAACGAGTATCCGGGCATCGACACCCCGATAACTCTATATGAAACACTGAAACATGTATGGTGCGAGTACACCTGCGCTCCGAGGCTTCGCAAGGAGTGGAGCAGGGCGAACATCACCCTCGGGCAGTGCTCCATCACCGCTTTTTTGGTTCAGGATATATTCGGCGGAAAGGTGTACGGCGTTCTCCGCCCGGGCGGAAACTACCACTGTTATAACGATGTCAACGGTCATGTGTTTGACCTCACCAGCGAGCAGTTCGGCGACGAGGTTCTCTCGTATGAAGGTAACCCCGAACAGTTCCGTGAAGTGCACTTCAAAAAAACTGAAAAAAAAGAACGCTACGAATACTTATGTAAAAGCTTAAAAGAGTATGTTTCAACGCGGGAAAATCCGCCCATGAATATGTCAGTATCTCCTATCACACACGATAAAAATGGCAAGCCACAGGTATTCGTGCAGTTTTCCGACGGGAAGCGTTTCGCCGAGGGCCGTCTTCCCGGCGCTACCATCGTCTCGGGTGAAGGCTTTTCCGACGAAGAACTCGCCGCTCTCAAAACCTACATGAAAAAGGAAAAGGCCACGATCCTTTCCATGGCCAAAAAGATAAATGTTATGGACGCGTTCCTGGGGAAAGATGCGTTTACAAAAAAAACGATAACATGAAAAGCAAACAGCCCTGCATTGCAGGGCTATTTTTATGCGAAAATCTTATTATTCACTTACTGTTATTTTACGGTTACTTTTATGGTTTTTGTCTTTCCGTTAGCTTTAACGGATACAGTTGCTTTGCCTTTTTTAACGCCCTTTATTGTAACCTTTCCGCCCTTGTAGGAAGCCTTTGCAACCTTAGCGGATGAAGACGAAACAGTTACCTTATCACCACTAAACATCGTCGTTACTTTTACGGAAACGCTCTTCTTTTTCTTTACACTTACTGAGGCCTTTGCAACAGTAACTGCTGTTGTGTTAAATGTCGAAGCTTTAAGTGAACTATACTCTCCTGTATCATCGTTAAATCCGGCGATATCATCTGATTTGCTGTAATCCGTCTTGTATTCCTTATCGCCAATCTTAACAGATGCGTTTGTCACTGCAAATTTCAATTTACACGGACGATCCGTTCCTACTTTAATCTGTGCAACAGCATCCCCCTTGGTCGGGATAGCTTCTGTCCAAGGCTTGAACGATCCTGTATTCGGATCGAAATCGTCTTTTTTCATGGTTGAATTAACCGGTGCATCCACGATCTCAACCTTGATCATATCATCAACTGCAACTACTTCCTTTACATACGGAAGCTCAGCCTTTGCATCAGAGCCCTTTACCAAACCTTCAAAGAACGGGCAGTTGTTTTCATAATCATACCCGACACATATGGAGTTATCACTCTCCAAGAAAGCGTTTACTTCGAGTTCCGGGAACCAAAACTGAATCTGCGGATCGATAAAAATCATCCCACCATCCTTACTAAAGAGGGAAGACGGAAGATAAACATCCGCACTCACCTTGTACGAATTGAACTGCGAAGAGAAGATATCCGGTTCGTTCCAGCTTGAAACGGAAGATACTCCACCGCCATCATTTGCGATCGTGGTTTGCGGTGCCACAACACCCTTGATCGCCTTCGCCTCTGCAGGAACGGCGCTTATACTCAAAGCGAGTGAGAGCACAAGCGCAAAAGCAAATACATTTTTCAAAGTTTTCTTCATAAGCGCACACCTCCTAATTAAACTAAGTTGATAAACCCATTATAACACAGCGCCGGACGAATTCAAGCAGAAAATAGGCTTTCTTCTACAAGGCCATTTTATCACTGATACCTCTTCACATTGATATAGGTTCGTCCGCGCTTGGTTGTACCACCGATACTTTCCAGTATAAACTTTCCTTTTCCGCGAACAGAGAAAACATCTCCCGGTTTTAGATTAACAGCGTTTTCCGTAGTGACTCTGCTGTTTAACTGAACCTCATTTTTCTCAAAAAAACCCAAGGCCTCTTTTCTGGAAAGATTACAAGTCGCAGCTATGATCACATCGAGTCTCATGGATGATACCGGATATGATTCATCTATTAACGTCGGTTTAAGCTCGATGTCGTCCTCAATTATTTCACAGGACACCTGCGTGTGGCGGATCTTCACCAGGTTTTCACGGATGAACTCAGACACCTCATCCAGACAGAATATGAATCCGGTTTTTCCTTTGACTAATATGTCACCTATCGTGTCCCTGCGTATACCGAGGTTCATGAGAGAGCCCAAGTAATCCCTATGGTTTAATTCTTCACCAAACTTTTCGAGAGCGGGAGTCACCTTCAGCATAGTAGCAGGAAACCTCCCCGGATATCCGAACAACTCCTCAGAGCCAAACCCTACCACCTTTCGTTCAGCCATCTCATGACCACCGAAAAGTTCGTACGGAATAAAAGACAACTCCTTTGCCATCCCGTCAAGAATACTTTGCTCAGGCAAACTCAAAAACGAGCTGTATGTATATATATTTTTTTCATAAGCACGTTTCGCGAGGTCACGAAGCCTGCCCATGAGTACTTGTTCATCAGTCATTTCTATCACTCACCATCTCTTTATATCCATCTATTATTTCCGCGAGAGTTCTCGGTGTATAATCCATATATGACATCATACATCCGACATTAATTGCAACCGCATCGTGTTCCTCTATCCAATCAATTTCTTTCACACATTTTTGAAAGAAATCCTCTTCTCTGGTATTATGAACATGGCCATAAAGAAGAATACTTCCATTATGCTGATGGTTCCAAAATAGGATCGGATAGTGACTCAATACCAGTCTTACTTTTTCGTCATTATATCTTTCCTTGACCTCTTTATAATCAAAAATATCATCATATAAAGCGCGATAATTTACATTGGAAATCTTGTCATGATTTCCGCGAATTAAAAATTTGTGTCCTTTTAATTCGGACACGACCGGGATAAGGTCGGCCATCTTCGAGTGCATCGTAACATCTCCGAGGATGTACACAGTATCCCTCTCAGTAACCCTTTTATTCCACCGCTCTGCGATAACCCGATGCATCTCATCAAGCGTTTTAAATGGGCGTTTATCAAAGTTCTTTCCTTCATCTGTCACGTTTCTGTGAAACAGGTGAAGATCACCGATATAATAATTCATCTATGCTCCTCTACCAGAATACTATTTATAATTCTTCAATCCACGAGAAAAACCTGTCTAAACCTTTATTATTTTTTCTGGTCTCCAAAAACATCCCGGCTGTATACCATGAGTGAGTGTTTTTCTTATCTGTTACACTATATACTTCACAGGTGTTTCCAAGCTTTTTTGCTCTTTCGGCAAAGTCCTTGGCACACGCAAATTCAATCAGTCCATCATGCTTACTTTGGATAAGGAGCATAGGTATATGACTCTTTCCCATAAGCACTACCGGCTCTCCGTTTCGTCTGTTATAGCCCTTCAAAAACAACTGATTTAAAAGGAGTTTCAGTGTCAACGACTGATCATCTCTGAAACTGTACGGTCCACCGGAACCAATAAATCCGATTACATTTGAAACATCAACATTATATTTTTGTTGAACCTTTTTACAGTAGCACATAATTGATGACAGATGCGCTCCGGCTGACGGACCCGCAACAATTATTTTTGATGTATCAATGTCCTTCTTTTTCAAGTAATCAATTGCAGTATTATATCCCTCACAAACATCCCTTATTTGAATCGGATATTTATTCTTTGGAGAGAGCCTGTATCCTATGGATATAAACCGATATCCCTGACCTGCCACGCACTGCCCGACATAATCAAAAAACTTTGGATCCCCGGCATTCCAACCACCACCGTGAACCCAAATAATAATCTTATCACTGACTGTTTTATTTGGTTCATAATAAAGGAAATATTGATCCTTATGATCGCCAAAAGAAACTGACTCAGGTGTGATGGTTTTCTTCACCTGAAACACCTTTTTTAATAGTCCAAAATAACTCATGCTTTCCCGCAGAAAATCTTTTTTTGATGCCATAGCCCTCCCTCCATAAAACACTTTGTTCACGTTCTACATTATACACTCTCTCCAGTATATAATATTAGAACACTATTTCCATCCCGATCCTAAACTGCTCAACTCTGTCACCTAGTTCTTCCTTCATAATATGAAAAGCGCGATTCTTCGTGCAATGTCCGGTGCAGACCCTATCGATGCCTGTATCGGCGATAGCTCCGGAAACACTTCGAATCTCATCTTCTGACTTGTTGAAAAGATGAAGTCCACCGATCAGTGCATGGATATGTTTATCGGGGAAGGTCTCCCTTACTTCATTTATTATATTTTCCGCTCCTCCATGCGAGCAGCTGTTGATTATGACAAGACCTTTTTCAGTGTCTATCACTACGCTCTGTTCATGAGAAAAATCATCCGGCACCCATTTCCGTCCGATCTTTCTGTACATCATCTCACGCCTTCCGAGTTTATCGAGCCCGGCGGTTTTATGTGGTATAAGCCATATGCCATCACACAGCTGGTAATCCCCACTCACGGTAACTATTCGATTCTGAAAATCCGTCAGTACATTTTTAGGTATCCCGATATATCTCCTGACAAAAAGCTTTTTAAAATAGCAGTTTGCATCTGTTGTTTCTCTGATATAGAGGTTTGCCTTTTCGTTCTCTTTTAAAAAACGTGGCATACCGTTCGCATGGTCATAATGTGCGTGGCTCAGTGTGGCATACCCTATTCTTTTGATATCAAAACCCAGCTTTTCCAGGTTATCGACAAACAGATCCGATGCCCCCGCATCCACGAGCACCATCGCATCTCCATGCTCAACCAGTATGCTGAGCCCCCACTCTCCTTCCATGGGATCCGTAGCGATATTATCTACTATTACAGTCAGTTTGGTTTTCATTAATGCGCATCCTCCGCTACAATTATAACACAACACAAAAAAGATGCAAGTGACCACGGTGCATCATCAACCGCTTAACTTGCATCTTTTTAGGGTTGTGGTATAATCTTAGGTAGTGGGTTAGGGCTCGATTACAGAGAGGAGATATAATGGCAGCGTATCTTTGATCATGTAAAAGCCATTTACGAAGACACTGACGACTCTTCGATAGAGAAGCTGATCGGGCGAAGACCCTGATGCAGCGCGGGGGTTGTTTTTCGTACCAGCCATCAGATAATAATATCCACCGGCTCACACTCCGCCACATCGATCAGATCACTTGGCGAAAGCTCAATCTGAAAACCGACTTTACCTGCGCTGACATATATCTTATTTAGTTCCTTCGCTGTCTCATGAATAAATGTCGGAAACTTTTTCTTCATGCCTATTGGTGAGCATCCCCCATGGACGTAGCCTGTCAGAGGCAAAAGCTCCTTTTGTTTGATCATAGCGATTGATTTTTCTTTTGCAGCTTGAGCTGCTTTTTTTAAGTCAAGCTCGCCCTCTACCGGAACTACAAACACATAATATGCACCTGACTTACCGCGCGTAACAAGCGTCTTAAACACACACTCGGTCGACTCTCCGAGTATCCCTGCGATCTGCTCGCCCGACAAAGACGGATCCGCCTCGTAGGAATGACTTTCATAAGTAATCTTTTTCGCGTCTAAAACACGCATAACATTTGTCTTTTCTTTATTTTTCATGATTATTCTATCACAATACTCCAGCTGTATATGTCTTTTCTTTTTCATCACACTATTAACAAGGCTGAATTATATCATATCCACGCGAAAAAGGCAAGCCTTTAGTCAGCATTAGAAGATCATTTCATCCACGGCGCAGGTCAAGTTATCCATCTTCCACATACGAAAAAGAGAGATCATATGTTGTGTGGAGCACTTTTTTCCTCTGCTCCACGGTTCGTAAAGCCATGCCAATCAACTCCTTCCTCAAAAAGAAAAGCACCTACCAACGTAAGTGCTTTCATTTCATCGTAAAACCAGATCCGGATTACCTAAAAGATCATCAATCATCGGCTTATATAGGTTTTTGTCATCCATTTTTGATATTGCCATTACTCTTTTTCCGCCATCCTTGCTGGATGCTCCGCAATGATAAACCTTGAATGTTCTCGCTTTATAATCAAGAAAGATAAACCTATCGTGGTATTTTCCTTCTGTCTTCTTAAATGAAATATTTAAATCCGGATACTCCGCGCAAAAATCCACAAATTCTAGATTGGTAAGATGATTACTCCTATTATCCGAGAATATAATTATGTCAACGGTTTTAGGCACATCCCTGAGCAAATAAAGCGTCTTCAATCCAATATAGTCATCAACAACATATATGGATTTCTTAGCAAGAGAGTAGATCTTCGCATACGCCATATCGGATTCTACCGTTTTCCCATCTAACACTAGATACTCTCGTCCGATATGATTATCTGCGAAATTTTTCATAAATTTTTCGAGGTCATTCTTAGTTGCCATATCCTCTTTGATTTGCCTGATTTCCTGCGTGTTTTCAGCTGTTTGCAAAGAAAGCCTTGTGATATCTTCTTGGGCTATCATTTGAGGAGCATCGTTGATGTAGTCCTTCATTTGCTTAAACAGCCTAACTAAGGCTCTGCTTTGCATTACCGCTAATTCGCCTTTCAAGACGGTCATCAACATGTAGATTCCCTGTTCAGTAAATGCAAAAGGAGGTTTTCTCGTTCCGCCCCATCTTGATGTCACATTTTGCAACATCAAGTCATGAAATTCTTCATCCGTCAACTGGAACATAAAGTCGTCACCCTCAAATTTTTCAGAATTACGACCAACCTGCTGATTCAAGTACCTTGTTTCATATCCATACAATTCAGCAAGATCAAAATCCAGCATTACCTTTTGACCTCGAAAAGTATATATCTTATCCTTAATGGTTTCTTCCGTAACGAGAATCACTCCCGCCTGTACCATATCAGCCATAGATGTCACCTCTCTCGCTCTTAAGGTAACTACAAGCATACCACATAAACTCGGGTTTTTCAACAACTAATTCAAATAAAGAACATTTACATTCAAGGGCAGAGGCGTAGCCTCTGCCTTCCTTTTGCGGAAGATGGGGTGAGGCGGATTCCGAACACGACCGAGCGAGTTCGCCGAAGGCGAAGCTCGCGAGACCTTGAACCCGTGGGTTCAAGGCTTCCGAAGGAAGCCAAAAAAGAGGTCTGGTTCTTTAGAACCAAACCTCTTTTTTATCTCCCTGCGGAAGATGGGACTTGAACCCACACGGTGTTGCCACCACTAGATCCTTAGTCTAGCTCGTCTGCCAATTCCGACACTTCCGCAAACAACGATATATTAGCAGAAAACAGATTAGTTGTCAAGCACTTTTTCAAGAATTCCCTTGATATATGCTATCGCGATCCCATAATTGGTGATCGGAACGCCCTGTTTCCTTGCTTTCTCGATCCTTTCGAGTATCTGACGACGGTTCACCATGCACCCTCCGCACTGGAGGATCAGGTCGTATCCGCTCAGATCCTCAGGGAAATCCTTCCCCGCTGCGACATCGACCGATATTTCCCCGCCGATTCGCTTTTTAATAAGGCCAGGTATCTTTACCCTGCCTATATCCTCATCTAAAGGCGCATGAGAACAGCTCTCAGCGATGAGTATTCGCGCTCCGGGCTTGAGGTCGTCTATTGCCTTAGCTCCGGCCACGTAAGCCTCCATATCGCCCTTTAACGCCGCATACAGAACGGAGAACGATGTGAGCGCACTCTCCTTAGGCTTCTTCTCATATACGAGATCAAAAACCTGAGAATCCGTGATGATGAGTTTCGGCGGCTCAGTAAGCACTGATAACGCCGATTCAATCTCCTCCGGCGCCACACACATGGTACGTGCATGCACATCCAGAAGCTCACGTAATGTGGCAACCTGCGGGAGGATCAGCCTCCCCTTCGGCGCCTGCTTATCCTGTGGCATCACGAGCATCACGAGATCACCCTCAGCCACTGCACCATCAAGGATCGTCCTTTCAGGTACGGATCTTGCTGCCGCAATGATGGAGGCCTTTACAGCCTCTATATCATCACGATCATCACCGGTGACATTAACCACCGGAATATTTTTTTCATTAAAAAACTTTACAAGCTCACTCTCGGCCTGAGAATCAACTTCGTCTGCCCTTACGACAACAGCGATATCACATACTGCTGCCTCGCGCATAGTGCGCTCCATACGGGCTGAGCCAAGAGATGTCTCATCCTCGAGTCCCGGTGTATCTATGAGGATACACGGGCCTATCGGTAATATCTCTATCGCCTTGTGAACCGGATCCGTAGTGGTCCCGGGCTCCGGCGATACTATAGACACATCCTGAGATGCGAGTGCGTTCACAAGAGTTGACTTTCCGGAATTAGTCTTTCCGAAAAAACCGATATGAACACGCATACCCGACGGCGTCTCACCAATTCCGGGATTACGCATGATTACGCACTAAGCTTTCCCTTTGCAGCCTCTACGAGCTGAGCGAATCCATCCGGATCAGATACAGCCATCTCAGCGAGCATCTTGCGGTTTACATCGATGTTCGCAAGCTTGAGACCATGCATAAACTTTGAATATGAAAGTCCGTTGATACGAGCTGCAGCGTTGATACGAGCGATCCAGAGCTGACGGAACTGTCTTTTTCTCTGCTTACGTCCTGTGTAGCTCTCCTCGAGCGCACGCATTACAGACTGCTTAGCAACACGGTACTGCTTACTTCTCGCGCCATAGTAACCCTTAGCGAGTTTCAAAACTCTCTTATGCTTTTTCTTGGCATTCATGCCACCCTTAATTCTAGCCATTGTAATAATCCTCCAATTCTATCTTCTTTCATTAAATCCTGCAATTTGTCTCAGCGATACGGTAAGATCTTCTTCATTACCTTCTCGTTGGTCGCATCCATCATAGTGGACTGACGAAGACCTCTTTTACGCTTTGTAGATTTCTTTGTGAGAATATGGCTGTGGTTTGCCTTGTTTCTCTTAAGCTTGCCGCTGCCTGTAGTCTTGAAACGCTTTGCAGCTGCTCTTTTTGTTTTCATCTTCTGATTTGCCATGATACTATCTCCTTTACATTTTTATCTATGGTTATCACTTGCCACTCGGCGAGATAAACATAACCATACTTCTGCCTTCCATCTTCGGAGGCTTGTCTACGACACAGATATCCTCCAGCTTCTCAACGAACTGGTCCATCATCTGTCTTCCGACATCCTTGTGCGCCATCTCACGACCTCTGAACCGTAGTGATACCTTGATCTTGTCTCCTTTGGTCAAAAATTTTCTGGCCTGGTTTGCTTTGGTATTCAGATCGTTGACATCGATATTCGGTGAGAGTCTGATTTCCTTAGTCTCGACCGTGCGCTGCTTTTTCTTGGCTTCCTTTGCCTTACGCGACTGCTCATAACGATACTTTCCGTAATCGATGATCTTGCACACCGGCGGAGTCGCTGTCGGCGCGATCTTTACCAGATCGAGTCCCGAGTCCTTGGCCTTAAAATACGCTTCCTTCGCTGACATGATCCCCAACTGCTCACCATCCGGTCCGATGACGCGGACTTCTTTGTCGCGGATCTGCTCATTGATCATTAAATCGCTGATGGTCTTACCCTCCTTTAAAAAAGAAAATGGACAGCCACAAAGCTATCCACATACATAAGTCAGACATAAAAATGTCCCGACACAACAAACTATGTTGACCTCAATCGTGTGACAGGAAACCCTGTACGACCGGGTGAGAGCGGATAACTCTGCTTTGATACAAACGCAATATTAACATAAAACAGGTATGCTGTCAAGCAAAAAATGCAAATTTTCGCATTAAAACCGAAAATCTCTCTTTCCGGCCTTCATTATTTCTTCGATATGGAGCTTGGCTACACCTCTGACCTGGACATTCGGGATGTTTTCAAGTTCTTTACGTATGAGCGCCATACCCTTTTCCTTTACGGAAGGAGACGCATAATCCATCATATACTCGGTCAGTGTCATCAGCGCATTCGGATGACAGCAGTTCGAGATCTGTCCGGTCTTGCAAAGACTCATAAATCTGTCTCCGGTCCTGCCCTCGCGGTAGCAGGCCGTACAGAACGACGGTATATAACCCAGATCTATCAGCCAGTCGATCACCTCGTCAAGTGATCTCTGATCGGATACGTCAAACTGCTCGGTATCATGCGGTCTTTCGTCCTCTGTGTAACCGCCGACTGAGGTTCTGGAGCCTCCGCTTATCTGCGAAATACCCATAGCCAGAGCCTTTTTTCTCACTTCCTCACTCTCTCTGGTGGAGATGATCATACCGGTATAAGGAACGGCGATACGTATGCAGGCAATGATCTTTGTAAAGATATCATCATCGATACCGCCCTCAAATTCGGAAGGATCGATATCGTCTGCTTTTTTTACTCTCGGCACACTGATGGTATGCGGTCCTACGCCATGCACCGCCTCGAGATGCTCGGCGTGCATCAGAAGTCCGACAAACTCATACTTATATTTTTCCAGTCCGAAAAGAACACCCAGACCTACATCATCGATACCGCCCTGCATAGCGCGGTCCATGGCCTCCGTGTGATACTCATAATTACTTTTCGGTCCCGTAGGATGAAGCTCCTCGTAACCCTTCCTGTCATAGGTCTCCTGAAACAGGATGTAGGTTCCGATCTCGGCATCGCGGAGCATTCTGTACTCTTCAACCGAGGTTGCGGCGATGTTTACGTTGATACGACGTATCGCGCCATTTTTATGCTTGATATCATAAATGGTTTTTATACTGTCGAGGATATACTCGATAGGATTATTGATAGGATCCTCTCCTGCCTCGATGGCAAGGCGCTTGTGTCCCATATCCTGCAGAGCTATAACCTCCGCGCGTATCTCCTCCTGCGTGAGTTTTTTGCGCGGTATGGCTTTGTTTTTCAGATGATACGGACAGTAAAGGCATCCGTTCACGCAGTAATTTGACAGATAAAGTGGTGCGAAAAGGACGATCCTGTTACCGTAAAACTCCTGCTTGATCTCCTCGGCAAGCTCTATCATCTGACTTACCTTTTTCGGGTCATCACACTCCAAAAGGACCGCCGCCTCACGGTGCGTCAGTCCTTTACATGTGAGAACTCCGCCGTTTCTGACCGGTTTTGCCTTGCTTAGGATCTCATCGATCAGAGCGAAGTTATTTTTATTCTTTTTTGCGTATTCAAGTGTATCCATTATCTCTTCATGGTTGATAAAATCATCAGCATGAAGAGATTTCGGATCATATGTTGACATGTCTGTTGCCTCCCTCCACAATATTACATTATACCACCTTCACTGTAAAATTCAAGTATCAAAAATTGGGGCTTCCGCGTTCGGATAACGTCGGAAGCCCCAGACTGGGGAAGAAACAAGCTAGGTGATTTCTCCCCAAATAAACTCTTGACAGTATTTTTAACCCTTTACCGCACCTGCCATCATACCCTTGACCAGCTTGTCCTGCATGATGATAAACAGGATGATCATCGGAAGCACCGACAGCGTCAGGCACGCCATGATCATCGCGGTATTTGACGCGTACTGCCCCTGATAGTTCCAGAGAGCCAAAGGCAATGTACGGTTTTCGTTTGACTGCGTGAGTGTAAATGCAAAAATGAACTCATTCCAGATATTTACACCGTTGTATATCGCCAAAGTCGACAGACCCGGCACGCTCAAAGGCATGATAACCTTGAAGAATCTTTTATATTTGCTGCAACCGTCTATATCGGCCGCTTCCTCAAGGTCTCTCGGTATACCTTCCATAAATCCTACCAGAATGAACACGGATATCGGTAGCGCAAAAGCAACATTAACCGGAATCAGCGCCCAGATGGTATCATAAAGTCCCATACCGATAGTCAACTGGAAGATCGGGATCATCGTTACATGGATCGGCACACTCATCAGAGCCACGATCAGCATGTAGATCGGCTTTCTCATCTTGAATCTGAATCTGGAGAGCGGATATGCCGCGCACGCAGATATAAATAAAAGTATGATCAGCGACAGTGCAAGTACGATGACCGAGTTTTTGAAGTAAATCCAGAAGTTCGGATCGGTTATGACATCTAAGTAGTTCTTAGTAAATATCTTTTCGGGCAGGTGAAACGCGCCATACATGATCGTTTCAAGCTTCTGTTTGAAGCCCGTAAGTACCATAAATAAAAATGGTATGAGCGCGACAAAGAGCCATATGATGGCAAGTATCATAACAAATATCCATGATGTGACTTTCTTTCTTTTGGCTACGGCATAGACCTTGTTCAGATCCTTTTGCTCGTAGTCATCACATCTGTTGATGACCTTACCGTCTTCAACTATCTTTTCATCATCAAGTTCAATGTCCTGCTTGATATTTTTATTATCCGTCATAGTATGTCGTCACCTCCCTTTCTGTTCAGTAGCTTCATGACTATGGCAGCAAAGACGGTGATAAGTATGAACATACCACCCGCGATCGCCGAGCCGTAACCCATGTTGAAGGTGATGAACGAATTTTTATACATATATGTCGCCATAAGTTCCGTAGACGTTCCGGGTCCTCCTCCCGTCATAACGTAGATGAGGTCGAAGTACTTCAGAGAACCGATCAAAGAAAGAATGATGGCACTCTTTATCGTAGGAACCAAAAGCGGCAATGCTATACGACGGATATACTGTGCATGGGTCGCACCATCCACGACAGCCGCCTCGTAAACGTCTGTTGAAATACTGGAGTAACCCGCCATATAATAAACCATATAAAACGGGATAAACTGCCAGCAGATAACCGCGATTACGGCAAAAAGCGCCGTGCTCTGATTACCGAGAAGGTCAATCTTTCCACCGCCGAAAAGCTCAGCGATAGAGGAAACCAGGCCTCCGTTTGTGGCCAAAGCATATCGGAAAAGATAACCGACTGCAACCGAGCTCATAAGCATCGGTAAGAACCATATTGCTTTAAAGAAATTGAACTTCTTTCCGCCTGCATCGAGGAAAGTAGCAAGAAGAATACCGATAGGCATCTGGATCACCAGAGAAAGAACCATGATGATCAGGTTGTTCTTGAACGCTCCCCAAAACTTGGAATCACCTATCAGTGCTACCCAGTTGTCAAAGCCGATAAAGCTTTTATCCGCTGAGATACCGTTCCACTGAAAAAGGCTGTTAATGAAGGTTGCTATTATCGGGTATAACAGATATGCTGCCAGAAAAATGAGAGCCGGCAAAAGGAATACGGTCTCACATATTATGAGAGAACGGCGTCTTTTTTTTAAGACATTTGATATTCCCATAAGTGGTCACTCCTTTTTTAACATAACATCTGTAAAAAATGGCGCGCACCCGGGATGTATAATATACTCCGGGACACGCGCCCTTCATCTCAAAATGCTTTAATTATTTCTGCTCACTGAGCCACTTGTCCATAGCATCCTGCTGAGCTTTTGCAACAGGCTCTGCCTTCTCAGAATTGTCAAAGAGTTTCTGAGTCTCTGACTTGTGAACATCTGCAACTGCCGGTGGCAGATACTGATCCCACCACAGCTGTACGCTTGAAGCTGTGTTCAGGAAGGAAAGGATATCCTGCCATGCAGGCTCCTCGCTTGTTGCAGCCTTGAGCGGCGGAAGGTTACCACTGTCGATATCCATCTTCATCCACTCATCTGATGAATACATAACTGCCATCTTGAATGCTTCCTCGAGCTTCTCGCCCTCGCAGTTAAATGAGATGAATGTATCACCAAGTGTACCAACGACTGCTGTCTGGTCAGCGGTTGATCCGTCAAGTGCCGGGAATGGGAATGCTCCAAGGTTCTTGTAGAAGTCCTCATTCTCTGACTTGATCGAAGATACCTGCCATGCTCCGTGAAGCATCATACCTGCTCCCTGATAAAGAAGCGCACGGTCATCTCCGTTATCCGGTGAAAGTGAGTTAACACCATCCGGGAAGTATCCCTTCTCAGCCCACTCGTTGATCTTGTCACCTGCGAACTTAGTTGAATCATTTACAAGAGATCCTGTTCCGTCATATGCCTTTGTAACGATCTCCGGACCGCCATGACGAGCTACAAGATACATATAGTACATGGAACCTGTCCACTGTGCCTGGTTTGCAAGAGCGAACGGTGTGATACCGTCTTTCTTCATCTTCTCGCAAAGAGCCTCAAGCTCAGAGATGGTCTTCGGTACTTCATATCCCTTCTCTTTCCACATCTTCTTGTCATAGAAGAAGCATGCGATAGAGTTTGACTTAACCGGGATAGCATAGATCTTTCCATCGATCGTTGCCTGTGCAAGTGACGCCTCCATGTACTTGTCACGAAGACCATACTTGTCAACAAGCGCTGTAATATCCTTAGCGTATCCACTCTTTACATACTCAACGAGACCACCACCGGTCCAGTTTGTGTACATATCCGGGCACTCTCCTGCACCCATTGCTACTGCGAGCTTCTCTTTATACTGATCGTTCACGGTCGGAACCTGCTCGATAGTATATCCTGAGTTACCGCTCTCTTCTTTGTTGTACTTGTCAACAGCCCAGGTGTAAAGTGTCTTATCCGGCTCATCTGTAGCGATGTTCCAGAATGTGATCTTGCCTCCTGCAGCGCTGTCATCCGCAGCCGGCTCCTCTTTAGTATCATCAGCTGCCGGTGCCGGCTGATCTGCATCTTTCGGTGCTGCCTCAGGCTGTTTGCCACATCCGGTAAATGCCATGGTCGCTACCAAAGTAAGCGCTATCAGCTTTCCAACAAACTTCTTTTTCATGGTAGATTCCTCCTTACAAAAAAATGTTTTTTTTAATAAAGATCCCCAGTCTTTTGACGGCAGTCTGTACACAACTACCATCTTATGTGCATATAATAATAAAAAATCGCCTTGACTTATATCAAAAATCTGTTACAATTATAAAAAAACTTTGTAAATTTTAAAAAACGAGCCGCATGGGAGGTAAAAATAATGAATTATTCCTTTATTTTATACCAGGCTGCAACACATCTTTTCACTTCAGCAAGGATGTATGACACTGATTATACTCTTCTTGACATGTGCAGAAGAGATGATGACATCGATGACAATATAGTTGCCTCCACGCTTATCGAAAATGATTTTATTCAACAAGATGACGGGATGATGCCGCTCATTTTTTCCGTAAACGAGCATCTGGTTTACGCATGGATCTACTCCGGCGAACACTATTTTCTTCTGGGCCCCACGAGGTTCGTTTCGCATTCGCCCAACTCCGGCATCGCCCCCATACTGCTTAAACATAACCTTTCCCTACCTGATATCGATACGGAAGATCTGCCCAAACTCATCCCGGAATGCACTCTTCAGATCCTGTCGCAGGACGCTATCATATTGTATAATCTGGAAAGAAAGAACAAACACGATTTTTTGGATTCGCAGACTCTGATAAAGGCAATGTGTTTGCCTCCTGATGAGATCGAAGACACCATGGAAACACTCTATCAGACAATGTTTGATCAGGTGGAGAACAGCTTTGCGCACAATCCGTATAACCACGAAAAGCTCGAGGTCTCTTATATAAAGAACGGTGACGTGGAATCCTTACGAAGACTGCTTCAGGAACGATTCCCCGGTCGTTACGGCAAACTCTCCGACGACCCGATAAAACAGGAAATATACCTGGCCATAGTTGCGGTAACACTCGCTGTCAGAGCTGCGATAGACGGCGGCATGCATCCGGAAACCGCCTTTTATTTGAGTGATGTATCCATACACAAAATAGGAAAGTGTCGTGACGCGAATGAAATAATAAGACTTACGGTAGAAACAGAACTGCAGTGCGCTCAAATGGTTCGCGATATAAAGAACTCAAAGGAAGATGACGAGATCACTGAGGAGAACCCTCATATATCAAGATGCAAAGATTATATTTTTGCTCATATGCACGGAAAGATAACGGTAAAAGAACTGGCGAGTGCCGTAGGACTTGAAACAAATTATCTCTCTGCTTTATTTAAACGCTGCGAAAAGAAAACTCTTAAACAGTATATAACAGAAGAAAAGGTCAAGCTGATCAAAAATCTGCTGACCTATTCTTCTTACTCTTACATTGAGATCGCGACCTACCTCGGGTTCTCATCGCAGAGCCATATGGGGATGGAATTCAAGCGGATCACCGGGATGACGCCCGGTGAATACCGCGCTAAGTTCATTCGTGAAGACTTCATGAATGATTCGATGTTTGTTAACGAGGAATAAACAGTTCTTTGCCTGCTTCCTTTACATCTGCAAAGGGCCCCGGTATCGGAGCAATACTTCTGTGTTCTCCGAAGTAGTCCTCGTCAAATACTATTTCGCTTCCGTCCGCGCTCTCAAAACGCTGCTCGGATTCAAATGCGGTTCCGAGAACAGCCGATGAGATCACTTTTACCTTTGTATCAGGAAGCACATCAAACAGGTTTGTCTTCAGCTTTGGTTTATCCTCAGCATCCGTAAGTTCTATTGTTATTTTGTTCTTTGTATCCACAAAAGCATCCGCCTCAGTAGAGTTCGCTTTTGCCCCGTTATAATAGAGATTTCCTGCTCCGTCAACGGGGAGAACATCATAAAACTTGTCTCTGTTTTTCTCTACTTCAGGATCCCACGGTCCGAAGTTTGAGAAGTATTTTTCTGCTGTAGGATAACCTTCATATATACCGGTTCCGGCTTCAAAATTATACTCATTTACCATATCATATTTTTCAGCATAGGCGATGTAATCATCGCGTTTTTCAGGCTGAACAAATATGTTATTATAAACGCGCATATCACCGTGAAGAATGGTCATGAATCCTGCAACCTCTGTCCGGTGCGGCATATGATATGGGGTGTAACGCGGTGTCGGAAGCTCGACCCCTCCGTTCATGACACCGTAGCCTACCCATGTAAAGGATCCCGCGATCAGGTTGTGAACAAATGCCACGCCCTGTGTCGATATACGACACGCACAAGGCGACAGCAGGAAGTTGTTATCAACGAGTGTAGGTCCGTGAGATACCTCGATAAAGATATCTTCCCCGAGTCCCAAAAGTTCTGTGATATCGATACCCTTCGGTGGTGTATTGTCATGGAACAGGTTCTGGGTAACTCTCGTTCCCTGCGCCTGCCAGTCTAACCACAGACCTCTCGTACAATGGTGGATGTGATTTCTGCGATACACGACATCGATCGCCGCGTGCATTTTTATTCCACCGATCTCAGCTCCTGCCAGATCCTGTTTGTTATTTATGTGGTGGATATGATTGTCCTCGATAAGCGAGAACACTCCGCCGAGATGCCCTACGATACCTGTCTGGCCACAGTGATGAATGTGACAGCGGCGGATGATGTGAGAGCCGATGGTCTCCTTTGACCAGCCCTCTGCCTGCGCCTGCATTATATTGTCACGCTCTGTCTGCGTACCATCCTTGGTATACTTTGTTGTCCATTTGTTATCATTGTTCGGCTGGAGATATTTGCCAAGTGTGATACCTGAACAACGTGAATGTGATATCTCACAATCCTCTATTATCCAGCCCTTCGACCAGTGCGGACCTACCATACCATCCTGATATGCCGTAGGCGGCGCCCACTGTGTCGCTGCTTTTGTAACCTTAAATCCCGAGAAGGTGATATACCCCACACCTTCCTTTGATGGATAAAAACAGTTTCTTCTTACGTTTATCTCCACGCATTCTTTGTTCGGGTCAGCCCCTCCGAAGTTAGCGTAGATAAGAGTCGAATCACCATCCTGTTTTGTATACCATTTTTTGATGGTGATATCATCAGGTTCCCATGACATGGCAAACGGCTTCGGGTCGAGCACTTCCTCAAGGCTCATAACCTCATACATCGCCACATCATTCAGATAAACCTCTCCGGTATGTACCGGATCAGTTGCAAAATACCAGTCTCCTGCCACAGGGACAGTATACGGATTGTAATCTCCGAAAACTCCGTTACCGATGCGAATCATCCAGGTATCCCCTTCGTACGGCTCCCAACCGGTAGCTCTTTCGGCTCCCGTAATCACCGCTTCCAAAGGCTTCTCTGATCTATAGACGATCCTAGCATCAGGTGTACCCGCGTTTTCAGGATCCACATATTCGTGGTAAGTACCCGCTCCCACGATCACCTCATCGCCGGGCATAGCAAGCTTTGCTGCCTCGCGGATGGTCTTGAAGGGATACTTTTCAGATCCGTCTCCACTGCGATAAACAGAAGCGGAAACATAATATCTCATGTAGCATTTCCTCCTATGGAATTGACATGTGCGTTAGATTACTCCTCTGTCTGCTCGAGTACCGTAAATACGGAGTGATAAATCTTCACACCGATGATGCCCGGAACCGATATTCCGAAAAGCAGCACGAGCGGAAGTGTCAGAATGGAACGGACTGCTATGACTGGGAGAACGCAAACCGCTGCCATCAGGATCGTTCGCGGAAATCTCGCTACCGCCAACAAAAATGACATCTTCATCACCACACCGAAGTTCCCTTTAAACCTGGCCTGCAAAGGGAACACCCACTGAAATACAAACAGTGCGAACAGTCCCGCCACACCTGCGGGGATCATAATATAACTGGGGATTAATCCGGGTGCAGCAAATATGATTATTATATCTGCGATACACCCTGAAAATATAAACAGAAACGGCACCCACAATAAGGTCGCCTGTTTCATGTTTTTTCGAAATGAAGAAAAATACCTGCGTGTGATATATCCGTCTTCTTTACGGACGATCATCTGCAGTACATCATGCATGGAAGTGAGTGCCGCCCCGATCGTGATGACGGGAAGACAGCATAACAGGGTCAGAAGGTTAATAAGAACCAACTGAGCGATCATGGACGATACTCGTATGATCACATTGTTTTCTCCCTGTAAACGCGAAATTGGCATATACTTCCCCTCCATGTTTGATAAGGATAGTATATGCCAATCAGGTTCAATTAGATATCAAAAATCTTTTGCTTTTACAAAAAATCTTTTAAGTTTTATCAATACAACTCTTTTACAGTCGGATAAAGCTTTGTAAATTTCTCATAAGCCTTGTCATATCTCTTTACGATCTCCGGATCCGGATGGATCACATCAACAACCTTTACAAGCTTGTTGGCTGCCTCCTCTACGGATGCATATTCACCGCAAGCTACAGCTGCAAGGATTGCTCCACCGTATCCCGGACCTTCCTCGCTCTCGATGATCTGGATATCCACGTCGAGAACATTTGCACAGATCTGACGCCACAGAGGAGACTTCGCACCGCCTCCGGTGAGCTTGGCTTCCTTCACAACGATACCTGTTTTTCTCGCGATGGTGAGGCAGTCTCTCATGGCAAATGCCACACCCTCGAGTACGGCCTGAGTCATATCCGCACGGGTTGTGTCCATGGACATACCAAAGAACATCGCTCTCGCATCAGGATTATTGTGCGGCGATCTCTCACCCATCAGATACGGGAGATAATAAACGTTGTTGTTTCCGAGCTTATCTTTTGAAATAGGCTCCTGCTCTTTTGCATAATCCTTCGTGTTAACGATGTCGTCCATCCACCATTTGTTACATGACGCAGCAGACAGGATACATCCCATCAGATGATATCCGCCATCGGCATGATCGAATGAGTGAAGGGCGTTGTAAGGATCCTTTTTAAACTCTTTTCCCGAGATGAAAAGTGTTCCGGATGTTCCGAGAGAAACCGTACAGCCTCCCTCTCCGACAGTCGCTGTTCCGACAGCTCCTGCAGCATTGTCACCCGCACCCGCTGCCACCTTACATGCGGTAGTGAGTCCGAGAGTCTTTGCTACATCCTCGGTAAGTGTACCGGTCACTTCATAACTCTCAAAAAGCTTCGGCATCTGCTCTTCTTTGATGTCGCAGATATCAAGCATCTCCTTTGACCAGCACTTATGCTCTACATCGAGAAGAAGCATTCCCGATGCATCGGAATAATCACATGAGTGAACTCCCGTCATCTTATAAGCGATGTAATCCTTCGGGAGCATGATCTTTTTAATCTTTGCAAAAAGCTCCGGCTCGTTTGCCTTCATCCACAGAAGCTTCGGTGCCGTGAAGCCTGCAAAGGCAATGTTAGCCGTATACTGTGAGAGCTTATCCATACCGATCTCATTGTTCAGATAATCGGTTTCCTTTCCCGTACGTCCGTCATTCCACAGGATCGCAGGACGGATCACGTTGTCATTTTCATCCAGCACAACCAGTCCGTGCATCTGTCCGCCAAAGCTGATACCTGCAACCTCGGCCGGATCAACATCCTTTACGAGCGCCGGTATACCATCCGTAACAGCAGCCCACCAGTCCTCGGGCTTCTGCTCGCTCCATCCCGGATGAGGGAACGTCAACGGGTATTCGCGGGACTCAATGTTTACGATCTTGCCGTCGCCTGTCATCAGTAACAGCTTAACGGCGGATGTTCCTAAGTCAACTCCTATGTAGTACATGGTTCACCTCCTGTTGTTGTTGTAGCTGCAGCCCATCGGACTAATTTGAATGTCCGTGGGGGCACGCTTGCGCTTTTTTCGAGTACGTAACGGTGCATGGCAGCAAAATACGCTGCCTACGCACCGACGTACTCGACACATCCCCCACTTGGACAAATTCAAATTGTCCGACGGGCATACTGTTCTCTAGCAGTAAACTATAAAAGGAATGTGTCAACAAAGTTGACACATTCCTTTTGATCCTGATTTACGCGAACGGATTCTCAGTTGCGTAACGAACGCCTGCCGGCTGATTGTAACCGATCTCGGCAACATCAACACCGATGTACTTAAATACTTCATAAAGAAGCTTTCCATAGTGGCCGAACGCAACGGCACCATGGTGCGGGAAGTTCTTCTCGATCAGCCAGTGACGATAGAAACGTCCCATCTCTTTGATGGCAAAAATTCCGATACCACCGAATGACTGTGTCGGTACATCGAGAACCTCACCCTCTGCAACATATGCACGGAGGATACCGTCTGCTGTTGACTGCAAACGATAGAAGGTGATGTCACCCGGAGCGATATCACCCTCGAGAGTTCCGTTTGTAACCTCCTCAGGCAGCGCACGAGCCATGATCAGCTGGTTCTTCATCTCGCACTTGCCGAGTTTCTGTGAGCATGTGTTTCCACAGTGGAAGCCCATGAACACATCTGTCTTTGTATAGTCGAACTTGCCCTTGATATCTGCATCGTAGATGTCGTAAGGTACTGAGTTGTTGATATCAAGAAGTGTTACGATATCCTGGCTCACTACTGTTCCGATGAACTCTGAAAGTGCTCCGTAGATATCAACCTCGCATGATACCGGAATGCCACGGCCTGTCAGACGGCTGTTTACATAGCACGGTACGAAACCGAACTGTGTCTGGAATGCAGGCCAGCACTTGCCGGCGATACATACATACTTGCGATATCCTTTATGCTCCTCGATCCAGTCGAGAAGAGTAAGCTCGTACTGAGCGAGCTTGGTAAGAACCTCAGGCTTTTTGTTTCCGTCACCGAGCTCTGCTTCCATATCCTTGACAACGTCAGCGATACGTGCATCACCCTCATGCTTGTTGTATGACTCGAAGAGGTCAAGCTCTGAGTTCTCCTCGATCTCAACATTCATATTGTAGAGCTGCTTGATAGGTGCGTTGCACGCAAGGAAATTCTGCGGGCGCGGACCAAAGCTTATGATCTTCAAGTTGTTAAGAGCTGAAACAGTACGTGCAACCGGCAGGAAGTCGTGGATCATATCCGCAACCTCATCCGGAGTTCCTACAGGATACTCAGGAATGTAAGCACCAATGTTACGAAGTTTCAGGTTGTAGCTTGCGTTCAGCATACCGCAGTATGCATCACCACGTCCCTGGATAAGACCACCGTTCGCAGCGCTCTCCTCCGCAGCTGCAACGAACATCTTCGGTCCCTCAAAGTGCTTTGCAAGCAAAGTCTCTGAGATCTCCGGTCCAAAGTTTCCGAGATAAACAACCAGGGCGTCGCACTCATTTTTCTTCACGTCCTCAAGTGCTTTCACCATGTCGATCTCGCTCTCAAAGATCAGTACCGGACACTCATAGATGTCAGCATCAGAATATTTTTTGCGATATGCTTCGCAAACCTTTTTATGTCTGTCTACTGATAACTGCGGCGGGAAGCAGTCACGGCTGACAGCCACGATTCCGATCTTTGTCTTTGGCATGTTTGTTAAGTCCATAGTTTAACCCTCCGTTTCTAAAAAAAAATGATAATGTGAATATAACACAAAACACCCTCTTTGCACAAGATGTTTTTTTACAAAATCTGTTAAGATTTCTTTTTTAGTTTTTATGCGAGTCGAAAAGATCCTCCTCAAGTTCCTTTAACTCGTCCTGATAATCACTCTGATGAGAATGCTGGTTTGTCGATACTTTTTTGTGGAGATTCACCGCTGCCACGCTCTTTGCCAGAGGCTGTACGGTACCTACTCCCGCGATACATCCTCCCGGACATGCCATACCCTCGAGAAGGTATCCGTCATACTGTCCGCGCTTCGCGAGCATCATCATCTTGCGACACTCTTCGAGATTCTCGGCGACATGCATCGGTATCTCACCGACCTCAGGATGGTTCTCCTTGATATAGTTTGCCACGGCCTGAGCCACTCCTCCGCTGACAGCGAAGCCACGTCCGTCTGCCGAAGCACCATGCATCGCATCGAACTCTTCGAGTTTTTCGAAGTCAACCTCCTTCGCCTCAAACATACCCATAACTTCCTCATATGTCAAAACGAAATCGATGTCGCTTCGGATCGATCTTCTGGACGCCTCGAGTTTTTTCGCCGAGCACGGTCCGATAAACGCGACCTTGCAGCCCGGATGTCTTTTCTTTATAAGTCGTCCCGTGAGCACCATCGGTGTGAGTGCCATCGATATGCACTTCGCCTCATCGGGGAATACTCTCTTTGCCATAGCCGACCAAGCCGGGCAGCATGATGTAGCCATGAACGGAAGCTCAGACGGCACCTCTTTGAGGAACATCTCTCCTTCCTCTATGGTACACAGATCCGCTCCGATGGCAACCTCTATGGCATCTTCGAATCCGAGTTCCTTGAATGCGACACGGATCTTCTCCGGTGTCAGCTTGTCACCGAACTGACCTGCCACAGCCGGCGCCACTGCCGCATACACGGGCACATCCGAACGGATGGCCTGGATGGTCTGGAATATCTGAGCCTTGTCGGATATCGCTCCGAAAGGACAGTTCGCCATACACTGACCGCATGATACACAGTTATCCTGATTGATCTCGGCACGTCCGAGCTCATCTGATGATATCGCCTTCATACCGCACGCCTCGGCGCATGGTCTCTTCAGACGAATGATGGCCTCATATGGACATACATTTATACACTTGCCGCATTTGATACAACGGCTCTGATCGATCTTTGAACGTCCATGCTTAAAACTGATCGCTTTACGAGGACAAACCTCCTGACACGGATGAGCCAGACATCCCTGACATCCCTCCGTGATCTGAACCTCGTTGTCCGGGCAGGCGTTACAAGCAAACTTGATTATGTTGATAAGGGGTGGCTGATAATACTTCTCCGGCTTTACGCACTCGTCGGCACCTGTTGATACCGGCGCATGCTCCGACGTATCACGCAGGGGCAAACCCATAGCCAGACGCATACGCTCCTTGACTATAGCCCTTTCCAAAAAGACCGAATCACGGTACTTGGAAACCTCACCCGGTATGATCCTGTACGGAATCTGCTCCATCTCGGATAAAGAACCCTCCTCATAGTTGTAGGAGAGCTTCGCCACCTCGGCGTAGACTTTTTTTCTGATATCATTGACCGGTGTCATGATACCTCTCATAGACTGTGCTGCCATGATCACATACTCCTTTTATGACTTAACTTTTTAGAAAGATGCATATATAGTAACACATTTCAATCCGGTTGACAAGACCTTTGTACTTGCGTATACTAGTACAAAAGGAGAGCGCCATGAATGAAAGATTTGAAAAAACGGATCGTGTATTTTTTATACTATCTCTGATCATACTCGGAGCTTTTTTTGTTATGGCCGCGCTCCAACTTGCCGGTATTTTTAAGCTTACATATAATGTTGAATACCCGTGCGGCTTTCGCCTGGTAACCGGTTTTTATTGTCCGGGCTGCGGCGCTTCTCACAGCCTTACTTCACTGATCGATCTGCATATCATCGACAGTTTTCTTTACAATCCTTTTGTTCCGTATGTACTTTTATGTGCATTATTATTTGTCGTAACAAACACGATCGCACTCATCCGAAAAAAGAATTATTTACACTTCAGAATGCTTTATGTATTCATAGGTTTAGGCATCCTTTTAGGTCAGTGGATCATCAAAAATATTCTCATGTTAGTAGGCATTACATACAGCTGATGATCACACCAGAGAGTCTCCTCTGTCAACTACCGCCTCATATCCGATCGCCGCAACTCTATTTCTGATACTCTCCATGGAATCCACTCCGTCATCTTCCACTCCGTATTTGTTATCGTATAACTGATATCTTTTTTTGATCTCCTTCGGAGTGAAGTTCGGCATGATGACATTGGCTCCCGCCATGATACCTTTTTCATATCCGTTTTCACCTACTGACGCAAGTGCGGTAGTCGCAGGCAAAAGAACCTTCGGATTCATGATCCTTAGTATCGCAAGCATCTTTAATGTCATCTCGGCACTGCCGCTTTTTTCTAACGAAAACGGAGTCGCCTCATGCGGGATAAAGGGTCCTATACCGATCATATGCGGACACAGTTCCCTGATAAATAAGATATCCTCGTACAGACACTCGACGGTCTGACCCGGCGATCCTATCATCATTCCGCATCCAACCTGATAACCTATATCGAGAAGCTCAAAAAGACACTTTACCCTGTGCTCGTATATCATGGTCGGCGGATGCAGATGTCTATAGTGATCACGATTTGCTGTCTCATGACGAAGTAAATATCTGTCCGCTCCCGCATCAAAATAAGCCTGGTATGATTCTTTACTTTTTTCTCCGATCGAAAGCGTGATGGCGATATCAGGATAAGCCTCTCTGACCTTGCTTACCAGTTCCACTATATGCTTATCTTTGTCCATCGGGTTTTCTCCACCCTGAAGGACTACTGTTCTCGCTCCAAGTTCGTAAGCATTTTTCACACAATTAAGTATTTTTTCATCTGTCATACGGTATCTGGAAAGCGCCGTATGTCCGCCTCTTATGCCACAATAATAACAGTTATTTTTACAGTAATTAGTAAACTCTATCAGCGCGCGAATAAATATCTTTTTTCCGTAGTGCTCGTCGCACACCTGTCTCGCCGTCTGATAAAGATATTCCGCATGCTCGTAGGAAAGATCGAGAAGATATTTAAGCTCATCACACGTGATCTCTCTCTTTATCCTTAGACGATCTATCTCGCGCCTGTAATCCATGTTCTTTTCCTCTTGTCTACCTGATAAATGAACGAAAAAAGCCCGCAGTAATACTGCGAGCTTTACGCTTGCTGCAAAGCAAGGTAAAGGTCTACGCCTCCACCTTCAAACTGCATCGGGACGCAAAGTGATTTTCCGCCCTTCGATGCAAAGCTGACATTTCCATGTGAAAGAGTCGGGGGAGTGATATCTATCCCTATCCCCGAACTTGAAAATACCGTTGCCACATTTCCCATGATCATGTTTCCCAACTCACTGATAGCACTGCTTGCGAAATCATCCATCTCTTTGATTTCCATCATCGCCATTTTTGACGCGATACCGCACGCCTGCTTTTCAGTCATCGCGATAAGTACATGTCCATGCAACTGACCGGTAACACCGACTATTATTACCCAATGATTACTATCAAAAACAATCTCTCTGAGAATTGGTTTCTGAATCCCGACATCCACGAAGCATACCTCAGAAAGAATCTTTTTCGCAGTAGCCAGGAAGGGATTGATCAGTTCTACACTGAGTGTCGCCATATCCCTCTCCTTTTCGCTTGTTTTCTGTATTCCACAGTTATAGTATATTATACACGATTCTGCGCATTTTTTCAAGGACTACATCTTGTGATATACTCTCTGTTCGTCCACATCATCCGTCTTTTCACAGGAACACTTACACTTGCAGGCACATTTGCAGGGCTTTTTCTCGCCTCTCATCCACAGCGTCTCAGACATCGATGCAAGCTTATCGGCGACAGTCAGTATCCATGCCTCCTTACTTTTCGGCACATGTAAAAGTGTAAAAGGCCACATATGAGTTCTGATGGCATCCTGCACCCGCTCATCCACATCAAAGATCTCAGCTGCTCTGTCGGCCGCGATCAAAGGATGCTTGAAGCCATGAAGTTCTCTTAAGCTGCAGTTATGCCAATCGTATCCGTAGAAATCATGAAGCAGGGCAGACGTTAATAATATCTCTTTGTCCGACTTCAGATTAAACCTTTTATCAAGCAGATAACACAGCTTTACAACGTTTATCACATGCCTATAGGTAGTTATCTCTCCGTGCTGAACATACTCTTTCATCTCGCGTATTTCATCACTCCAAAGATACTTACCTATGACCTCTGTTATTACCTGCTTATCTTCTGATTTCATAAATATCCTTTCTTATCAGGTCGCTCACGCGACAGTCCGGTTTCCTTTTAGAGATAGTGAGCTCTTATCTCGTCACCTGAAAGCGGTGAGAGAAGTGCCGGTGCGATATCAAATACGGTACGCGCTCCGCTCTCTCCGTTCTGATTCATGCGATATGCCGCACGCGCATATGCTGCGAGAACAGAACCTGTAAACTCCGGATTCGAATCGAGATCAAGCTTGTACTCGATAACGTGCTTGTTTCCTTCTCCGGTCTCACCTGTATAGATAACAGAACCACCGTGCGGAAGTCCTGAGTGATCACGCTTCATCTCCTCCTCAGAAATAAAGGTCACTGTTGTATCATAATCGGCAAAATAATTCGGCATTGTAACGATAGCCTGCTTGATCGCCTCGAGATCAGCTCCATCCTCAGCTACAACAAAGCACTCTCTTGTATGCTTCTGTCTGGTTGTAAGCTCGGGATTTTTTCCGCTTCTTACCGCGTCTAGAGCAGCAGGTACCGGAACCGTATACTGGCGCGCATCCTTCACTCCATCGATACGACGGATCGCGTCGGAGTGGCCCTGGCTGACACCCTTGCCCCAGAATGTATAATCCTTTCCTCCCGGGAGGACACTCATGGAATAAAGACGGTTAAGTGAGAACATACCCGGATCCCAACCGCAGGAAATAACACCGATCTTGCCGGCCTTTTTCGCAGCAGCATCCACATTTGAAAAATGCTCCGGAATCCTTGCGTGTGTGTCAAAGCTGTCGATCACGTTGAACATCCCGGCATACTTCGGAGTCATCTCGGGAAGATCTGTAGCAGAGCCTCCGCAGATGATAAGTACGTCGATGTCATTTTTCATGTTCGGAAGCTCATCCACATGATAAGTCTTTGCTCCCGAGCGAACTGATACGCTCGCAGGATCACGTCGTGTAAATACACCGACGATCTCCATATCATCATTTTTCTCTACGGCGTACTCTACGCCACGTCCCAGATTTCCGTAACCAAGTATTCCTACTTTCATGATAAAACTCCTTTCATCTGTCATATAAGGTCACTAAAGGGAACACCGGCAGAGCCGATGTTCCCCAGTTATAGTTTCTTACATCAATCGTCGATGATGTCATCCTCTGCTGCAAGCTCTGCGTCGAGCGCCTCATCGAATTCCTCATCGAATTCTTCATCAAACTCGTCCTCGAAATCATCGTCGAAATCATCGTCTTCGGTGTTTATCGAGTTTCTGCCTGCACCGCTGCTCTTTGACTTAAGCGCGGACAGATCGAGTTCTTCCTCCTGCTGCTCCTCAGGCTCGAGACTCTCTCTGAGATCAGAGTAGATCTCGATGTTGCGATAACGCTTCATACCTGTTCCGGCAGGGATCAGCTTACCGATGATGACGTTCTCCTTCAAGCCGACAAGCGGATCAACCTTACCCTTGATAGCTGCCTCAGTGAGGACCTTGGTGGTCTCCTGGAAGGATGCAGCTGACAGGAATGAGTTCGTAGCAAGTGATGCCTTGGTGATACCGAGGATGATCTGTGTTCCTGTAGGCGGTGTGAGACCTTCCTTCTCAAGACGCTTTACCTCATCCTCGAAGTCAAGTGCATCTACCCTGTCACCCGGCAGGAAGTTCGAATCACCGTTGTCATCGATATGGATCTTCTTCAGCATCTGACGAACGATCACCTCAAGGTGCTTATCATTGATCTCAACACCCTGAAGACGATATACACGCTGTACCTCGCGCAGGATATAATCCTGGACAGCACGCACACCCTTGATCTTCAAAAGGTCATGCGGATTTACACTACCCTCTGTGAGCTCGGCACCGGAGTCGATCTCCTGGCCTTCCTCAACCTTTACACGTGATCCGTACGGGATCAGATATGCCTTTGACTTGCCCTCGTCGTTTGTTACGACAACTTCCTTAACATCCTTTTTCTTCTCACGGATGTTAACTTTTCCGCCGAACTCGGCGATGATAGCAAGACCCTTCGGCTTACGTGCCTCGAAAAGCTCCTCGACACGCGGAAGACCCTGTGTGATAGAGTCTCCGGCCACACCACCGGTATGGAAAGTACGCATCGTAAGCTGTGTACCCGGCTCACCGATGGACTGTGCGGCGATGATACCGACTGCCTCACCGACCTGTACCGGCTCTTTTGTAGCCATGTTCGCACCGTAGCACTTCGCACAGATTCCGACCTTTGACTTACATGTAAGTGCGGTACGGATCTTGACGGTCTTTTTGATGACCTCTGCACGGATCGGAGCGATCTTTTTATTTACCTCTGCGAGAGCCTCCTCAAGCTTGATGATCTCAGGTGACTTCTGTGAACCCTTCTCATCTGTCTCTTCCGCATTTCCGGAGTTCTCTCTCTTTGCTTCTTCCTCTTTTTTCAGATCGTCGAGCTCTCTTGAGATTCTCTTCTGCTCGTCAAGAAGCTCCTTCGGAACATGGAAGCCTTCCTTAGCAACGATCTTCTCTGCACGCTTCGGAGTGATCATGTGGTTAGCTTTAACGATAACCTCTCCTGAGTCGTCAAGGATGGTCTCACAAGCATATCGGCCTGTGATACGCTGCTGGAGACTCTCAACCTCCTCCTTGCCGCTCATGAAGGTTGCAACCTCCATACCCGGGATCTCCTCATCCGGACGAGAGTCATGACAGTCAGTCTCACGGATGATAAGCTCCTGTGATACGTCGACAAGACGACGAGTCAGGTAACCCGAGTCGGCTGTACGAAGAGCCGTATCGGAAAGTCCCTTACGAGCTCCATGCGCCGAGATGAAGTACTCGAGGATATCGAGACCCTCACGGAAGTTGGACTTGATAGGAAGTTCGATGGTCTTACCCGTCGTATCTGCCATAAGTCCACGCATACCTGCGAGCTGTTTGATCTGCTTATCGGAACCACGGGCTCCGGAATCAGCCATCATGTGGATATTGTTATAACGATCCAAACCATCCATCAGGCGCTTGGTAACCTGCTTATCCGCAGACTCCCACATCTTGATAACCGTCTTGTAACGCTCTTCCTCAGTCATCATACCACGTGAGTACTGGAATGCGATCTCATCGACAGTCTTCTCAGCATCCTCGATGATCTGTTTCTTCTCCGCAGGAACTACCATGTCGGAAATGGAAACTGTCATGGCAGCCTTTGTAGAATAGCTGTAACCGAGGGACTTGATCGCATCGAGTGTCTCAGCGGTCTTTGTAGCACCCTCGTTGTTGATGCATTTCTCCAGGATCTCCTTGAGCTGCTTACGGCCAACATGGAAATCAACCTCGAGCTTCAGGAAGTTATCCGGGTTCGAACGATCCACAAAACCTAAGTTCTGTGAAAGCACTTCGTTAAAAATGAAACGTCCGAGAGTAGACTCGATCACACGTGACTCGATTTCACCATCAGCATTCTCACCGAAACGACGGATCTTGATACGCGCATGAAGAGTTATCTCATGGTTTTCATAGGCGATGATCGCCTCATTCATATCCTTGAAAAATTTACCCTCACCAAGCTCAGGCTCCGCGTCACCTACACCCGTACCACGCTCCTGTGTCAGGTAGTAGATTCCGAGAACCATATCCTGAGACGGTACCGCTACGGCACCACCATCGGAAGGCTTCAAAAGGTTGTTCGGGGAGAGCAGAAGGAATCTGCACTCTGACTGTGCCTCCACTGAAAGTGGAAGATGCACTGCCATCTGGTCTCCGTCGAAGTCGGCGTTGAAGGCCGTACATACGAGCGGGTGAAGCTTGATAGCCTTACCCTCAACCAGTGTCGGCTCGAATGCCTGGATACCCAGACGGTGAAGAGTCGGCGCACGGTTAAGCATTACCGGATGCTCACGGATGACCTTCTCAAGTACATCCCATACATCATCCTCCAGCTTCTCAACCTTTTTCTTGGCATTTTTAATATTCTGAGCCGAACCGTTCTCAACGAGCTCCTTCATAACGAATGGCTTGAAAAGCTCGATAGCCATCTCCTTCGGAAGACCGCACTGATAAATCTTTAGCTCCGGTCCTACGACGATAACCGAACGTCCCGAATAGTCGACACGCTTTCCGAGGAGGTTCTGACGGAAACGTCCCTGCTTACCTTTGAGCATCTCTGAAAGAGATTTAAGAGGACGGTTACCCGGACCTGTTACCGGACGACCACGACGGCCGTTGTCGATCAGGGCATCTACTGCCTCCTGGAGCATACGCTTCTCGTTGCGCACGATGATATCCGGCGCGCCGAGCTCGAGCATTCTCTTCAAACGGTTATTTCTGTTTATGATACGACGATAAAGATCGTTCATATCGGATGTTGCAAAACGTCCACCATCGAGCTGTACCATCGGACGCAGATCCGGCGGGATCACGGGGATCACCGTAAGGATCATCCACTCCGGTCTGTTTCCCGACTCCAAAAATGCCTCCACAGCCTCGAGTCTTTTTATAACACGGGCACGCTTCTGGCCTGTGAGAGACTCAAGCTCATCCTTGAGATCCTTTGCTTCCTTGTCGAGATCGATTCTCTCGAGAAGCTCCTGTACAGCCTGAGCACCCATACCTACACGGAAAGAATCACCGTATTTTTCTCTGGCATCCTGATACTCCTGCTCGGAAAGAACAGTCTTTACCGGCATATCCGGAATATCAGACTCAAGTACGATATATGATGCGAAGTAAAGAACTCTCTCAAGTACTTTCGGTGAGAGGTCAAGCATCAGTCCCATACGGGAAGGAATACCCTTAAAATACCAAATGTGTGAAACAGGAGCAGCGAGCTCGATATGTCCCATACGCTCACGACGAACGCTGGACTTGGTTACTTCTACACCACACTTATCACAGATCTTGCCCTTGTAGCGGATCTTTTTATACTTTCCGCAGTGGCACTCCCAGTCCTTGCTGGGTCCGAAGATACGCTCACAAAACAGACCCTCTGTCTCCGGCTTCAAGGTACGGTAATTGATGGTCTCCGGTTTTGTAACCTCACCGCGTGACCACTCACGGATCTTCTCCGGAGATGCAAGCATGATCTTGATCTTGTCATAGGTAACCATACTGTTATTATCATCTATCTGAGACATTATTTTTCCTCCATTCTTTTCCTTTGTCATTTTTCAGAAGTCACACGGTTTCAGTCGGAAATTATGATGCTGTCATCATTCAGTCCGGCCAGATCATCACTGATCCGATACCCATGTGAGTCAAAGGAATCCTCACGTCCGGAATAATTGCTGTCCTCATTCATGTACTCGCGGGCACCCATATCCGTAACCTCGGTATCCTCGGTCATCACGATCTCCTGTCCGTTCTCGTCAAGCACTGTTACGTCGAGAGCGAGTGACTGGAGCTCTTTCAGAAGGACCTTGAAGGACTCCGGTATACCCGGATCCGAGATATTCTCGCCCTTGATGATCGCCTCGTAAGTCTTTACACGGCCGACCACGTCGTCGGACTTCACGGTCAGGATCTCCTGAAGTGTATATGCTGCACCGTAAGCCTCGAGAGCCCAAACCTCCATCTCTCCGAAACGCTGTCCACCGAACTGTGCTTTACCACCGAGCGGCTGCTGCGTAACGAGTGAGTATGGACCGGTCGAACGAGCATGGATCTTGTCGTCGACAAGGTGGTGGAGCTTCAGATAATGCATGAAGCCGATCGTGACCTCACTGTCGAAGCACTCACCGGTACGTCCGTCGCGAAGCTGTACCTTTCCATCCTCGCGGATCGGAACGCCCTCCCATTCCTTACGGTAATCCTGATTCTCGATGAGGTATTTCATAACCTCAGGATCAAGTATGTCTCTGTATTTTTTCTTGAACTCATCTATAGGTGTGTTTACATAGTCATTTGCGAGCCGCAAAGTATCCATGATGTCAACCTCGTTCGCACCGTCGAATACCGGTGTCGATACGTCGAAGCCGAGAACCTTTGCCGCGAGTGACAAATGGATCTCCAAGACCTGTCCGATGTTCATTCGGGACGGCACACCCAGAGGATTCAGCACGATGTCAAGCGGTCTTCCGTTCGGAAGGAATGGCATATCCTCGACAGGAAGTACACGGGAAACGACACCCTTATTTCCGTGACGACCGGCCATCTTATCGCCGACCTGAATCTTTCTCTTCTGTGCTATGTAAACTCTGACGCTTCTGTTTACCTGCGGCGGAAGCTCATCATTGTTCTCTCTTGAGAACACCTTCGTATCTACTACGATACCGAACTCACCATGAGGCACCTTCAGGGAAGTATCTCTAACCTCTCTTGCCTTTTCTCCAAAAATAGCACGCAGGAGTCTCTCCTCAGCAGTAAGCTCTGTCTCGCCCTTCGGTGTGACCTTTCCGACCAGGATATCTCCGGCACGAACCTCAGCACCGACACGGATGATACCGTTCTCATCAAGGTCTTTAAGAGCATCCTCGCCGACTGTTGAGATATCACGAGTGATCTCCTCGGGTCCGAGCTTGGTCTCTCTGGCTTCTATCTCATACTCTGAGATATGTACTGATGTATAGACATCCTCCTGAACGAGTCTCTCGCTGAGAAGTACCGCATCCTCGTAGTTGTAACCTTCCCATGTCATGAATCCGATGAGAGGGTTCTTTCCAAGAGCGATCTCACCGCCCGAAGTAGACGGTCCGTCTGCTATAACCTGTCCGGCCTCGACATCCTCACCGACATCAACGATCGGACGCTGGTTCATACATGTTCCCTGGTTGGAACGAACGAATTTCTGAAGACGATACTCATCGAGCTCGCCGTCCTCCTTGCGGATGACGATACGATTACTCTCGGCACGCTCAACCTTACCCGGATTGTCTGCTACTACACAGTTACCGGAGTCGACTGCTGCCTTCATCTCGATACCTGTACCGACTACAGGCTCCTCTGTCATAAGAAGAGGCACTGCCTGACGCTGCATGTTTGATCCCATCAGCGCACGGTTCGCGTCGTCGTTCTCAAGGAACGGGATCATCGCCGTAGCGATGGAGAATACCATCCTCGGTGATACATCCATGAAATCAATCTGGCTTCTGGCAAACTCTGATATCTCATCACGATGACGACCGGAAATATTCTTACGTACAAAATATCCCTTGTCATCGAGCTTCTCGTTCGCCTGTGCCACATAGTAACGATCCTCTTCGTCCGCGGTCATGTATACGACCTCATCAGTCACGCGCGGATTCTCCGGATCCGTTTTGTCAACCTTGCGGTACGGTGCCTCTACGAAACCGTACTGATTGATCTTTGCATATGATGCCAACGAGTTGATAAGACCGATGTTCGGTCCCTCAGGGGTCTCGATCGGGCACATACGTCCGTAATGTGAATAGTGTACGTCTCGCACCTCGAATCCGGCACGGTCTCGTGAAAGACCACCGGGGCCGAGCGCTGACAGACGACGCTTGTGTGTAAGCTCTGAGAGCGGGTTGTTCTGATCCATGAACTGTGACAGCTGAGAGCTTCCGAAGAACTCCTTCACTGCTGCAGTCACAGGTTTGATATTGATGAGAGACTGTGCAGAGATACCCTCGATATCCTGAGTACTCATACGGTCTCTGGCCATACGCTCCATACGTGAAAGACCGATACGATACTGATTCTGCAACAGCTCACCTACGGCACGGATACGACGGTTTCCAAGGTGATCGATATCATCCTTGTTGCCGAGTCCGTATGCAAGATGCATGTTATAGTTTATGGAAGCAAAAATATCCTCTTTCGTGATATGCTTCGGAATCAGGTCAGCAACTCTGCGGCTGATAGCCTCAGCGCGATCTGCCTGCTTTTTATTCTCTTCAAGAATCTCCTTGAGAACCGGATAGTAAACCTCCTCGGTGATACCGAGCTCTTCTTTATTTACCTTCGGTAAGAAGGCATTCAGATCTACCATCATGTTTGAAAGGACCTTAACCACACGATGAACCATGGTGATCTCCTCACCTTCTCCATCCTCGTTAGCGGTTCTTTCCTCGACCTCACAGTCAACCATTACATAAGGAATAGCTGCATTCTGGATCTGATCAGCGATCTCCTCTGTAATAAGTGTGCCTGCCTCAGCGATAACCTCTCCTGTCTCTGTGGATACGGCATCCTCTGCAAGCTCGAAGCCTGCGATACGATTTCTGAATGCAAGCTTTTTATTAAACTTGTAACGCCCAACCTTTGCAAGGTCATATCTGCGCACGT
Organism: Lachnospiraceae bacterium P6B14; assembly: GCA_000687695.1. Taxonomy (GTDB): domain Bacteria; phylum Bacillota; class Clostridia; order Lachnospirales; family Lachnospiraceae; genus Eubacterium_F. The sequence continues at coordinate 209,020 of JHWZ01000001.1, forward strand.
CAAAGAACATCGAGTTAAAGAGGCTGAATGCGTTCTCGACCGAAAGAAGCTCGCCCGGACGCAATCTCTTGTAAAGCTCGATGATACCTTCATCAGAATTCTGTGATGCATCTTTTTCGAGAGATGCCAGGATCTTCGGCTCCTCACCGAACATCTCGATGATCTCTTCGTTTGTAGACACACCAAGAGAACGGATCAGCACCGTGATTGGCACCTTACGGTTGCGGTCTACCTTTACATAGAACACATCCGATGAATCCGTTTCATATTCAAGCCATGCTCCGCGGTTCGGGATAACGGTTGCCGAGAAAAGCTCGGTTCCGTATTTATCCTTCGTAATATCATAGTAGATACCCGGAGAACGCACGAGCTGACTGACGATAACACGTTCTGCTCCGTTGATAACAAATGTACCGGTGCGGGTCATCAGAGGCAGATCTCCCATAAAGATACTGTGCTCTGAGATCTCTTCGGTCTCGTTGTTGTGAAGTCTGACCTTAACCTTTAAGGGTGCGGCGTATGTTGCGTCACGCTCCTTACACTCCTCAATGGTGTACTTGGCCTCATCACGGCACAGCTCAAAGTCTACGAAATCGAGGCTTAATGAACCGTTAAAATCCGTGATCGGAGAAATGTCTCTGAAGACCTCCTGCAGTCCCTCCTCGAGGAACCAGTCGTAAGAGTCCTTCTGAACCTGGATAAGGTTCGGCATCTCCAGCACCTCACGCTGTTTTGAGTAACTCATCCTGACACGTTTGCCCACCTTGACAGGGCGGATCCTGTTTTTTTCCATCGATGATACACTCCTTGTTTAATTTGCAGAACTGTGATAAATTACAGTGTAGAGCCTAGTTCCCTACTTTACACAATAGTGCAACCTATACCTTAACACAAACGCAAGTGGATGTCAAGCATTTTTTTTGCGCGTAAGCAACGAGCCGTGCAGAAAAAAAGCATCTCAATGTGAGCTTGCTCACATACGAGATGCCTGTTTTCTGTATGGCGACTGCCGCGACAGCGAGGAACCTTCGGTTCCGAGCCCGTCGCGGCTCGTTGCGATACTACTTCAATGTTACCTTTGCGCCCTCTGCCTCGAGCTTCTCCTTGATCTGATCTGCCTCTTCCTTTGAAGCACCCTCTTTTACGATCTTCGGAGCGCCGTCTACGAGATCCTTTGCCTCTTTAAGTCCAAGACCTGTTACCTCGCGGACAACCTTGATAACCTTAACCTTCTGACCGCCTACATCTGTAAGCTCTACGTCAAATGAATCCTTGTCATCGCCACCTGCTGCGCCTGCGTCACCGCCTGCTGCTGCTACGACAACACCTGCTGCTGCAGATACGCCAAACTCTTCCTCACAAGCCTTTACAAGCTCGTTCAAATCAGTAACGCTCATCTCTTTGATAGCGTCGATAAATTCCTGTGTAGTCATGAATATTTCCTCCATTCATATTCCGGATCGTTTCCGGTTGTACTTTGATTTTGTTTCTTAATTGCTGACAGAATACTATGATAATTAAGTATCTGTCACTACCTGATCAGTACTGACTGATCACTCCTCGGCTGCTTCCTCAGCCGGTGCCTCTTCCTCTGCGGGAGCCTCAGCTTCTTCAGCCGGAGCTGCTTCCTCTGCGGGAGCTGCCTCCTCAGCAGGAGCCTCAGCTGCCGGTGCCTCTTCAGCAGGTGCTGCCTCAGCTGCTTCCTCAGAAGCAGTTTCTTCAGCCGGCTTCTCTGCGGCCTCGCCACCATTCTCGGCGATCTGCTTCAGCACGCGAGCAAAATTGGTGATAGGTGACTGCAGGCTTCCAAGAAGCTTGGAGATAAGCTCGTCTCTTGACGGGATCTTTGCCAACTCCTGGATTCCGGCTACATCATAGTAGGTTCCACCTACGACAGCGCCCTTGAACTCAAGTGCCTCTGCCTCCTTTGCAAACTTTGCAAGGATTCTTGCCGGAGCAGTCTCATCATCAATACCGAACGCTACCGCTGTCGGTCCTTCCAGATGCTTGTCCAACTGATCGTAATCTGTACCCTCGAAGGCAAGATGAAGCATTGTGTTTTTGTAAACCTTGTAAACCACACCTGCCTCACGCAACTGACGACGAAGACGTACATCCTGCTCAACCGTAAGTCCACGGTAGTCAACAAGGACAGCACCCTTGGCGTCATTAGCGTAGCCTTTGATCTCGTCAACGATCGGCTGTTTCAATTCGACTTTTGCCATGAGATCTTTTTCCTCCTTATTTATTTTTCGAAAAAAATAAGCTCATCTGCACATCCGCAGACGAACTTAAGGAGTCTCATGCTATGTAAACGCATACGCGTAGTACTCACTCTCGACATCCCCCTCGGCAGGCGCGACCCGGTCGCTTACGTCATTGACACCTACTGTCTACGGCAGATCCGTTATTTTTCTCACGACGAGTACTCTAACATATCCCATTAAAAATGTCAAGCACTTTTTTCCGTATTCTCTTTTTTATTGTCCTTCGGCAGGATGAGGTCCAGGAATAACGCAAGGATAAATACCAAAGCCACGCAGTTTTCTCCGAAGACATAACGTATTATATCCGGAAATACATTAAACAGCTCAGGGACGGAGGTAAACCCGACTCCAACTGCGAGAGAAAGGGAAACTATGGTTATATTGCGGGCAGAATACCCTGCCTTTCCTATCATTTCTATACCGCTCACCACGATCGATCCGAACATCATGATGGTACAACCGCCGAGCACAGGCGACGGCACCGTAGCGATCGCATCTCCGATGATCGGGAAAAATCCGGCAAGTATCAGGATAAGAGCACAGCTTCCGATCGCTCTGCGGTTAACAACACGGGTCATATTTACCAGACCGATATTCTGAGCATAGGTTGTTATCGGCAGGCAGCCGAAAACCGACGACAGCGCGCTCACAAACCCGTTACAGGATATCGCTCCGCGTATCTCCTCAGGCTTCGCCTCGCGCCTGAAGGATCCGTTCGTAAGTGCTTCGGTAGCGCCGATAGCCTCCGTCGCAGACACCAGATAAATGCAAACGACCGAGAGTATGGCCGGGAGCTCAAACTTAAAATCATATGACAAAAATGCCGGAAGGCCGACAATCTTCGATTCGGCCAAGCCGGAAAAATCAACCACTCCCATGCAGATAGCCAAAACATAACCGACTACAAGTCCGAAAAGAACCGACATTTTTTTCAAAAAGCCCTTGCCGAACGCTCCCATAAAAATGCAAACTAAAAGTGTCACTCCACCGATGATCCAACTCTCGGTCGAGCCGAAGTTCTGCGATCCTTCTCCGCCTCCGAATGACTTCGCGCCAACCGGAAGTAACGACAGACCGATGGCCGTAACAACGCTCGATGACACAACCGGAGAAATAAATCTTATCCAAAAAGTCGCAAGCAGACCGAGAACACCCTCTATAACTCCGCCGATAAGCACGGCTCCGAGGATAGATTCATATCCATACGTAGCTCCGATATAACAAAAAATACTCACAAAGGTAAAGCTGAGCCCCGTTACTATCGGAAGTCCCGCGCCGATATGCCACAGCGGAAAAAGCTGGATCAGGGTACCGATACCTGCAATCAGCATCGTACTCTGGATCAGTCTCGCCATATCCCCGCCTGCCAGACCGCACGCGGAGGCAACTATGATCGCGGGCGTAAAGTTCGAAACCAGCATCGCCAGGATATGCTGCAGCCCAAAAGAAACCATCGATTCAACAGGTATCTTTCCCTTGAACTGATATAAAGCGGAAGTCGATTTTTGTTCGGTCATATCTGCTCCTTTGATCTGCTGTAATTTATATCACACATATATCATATCACTTTTTTCAGATGTTCTCAATACAAAAAACCGTTTGGGCATACACCCAAACGGTTTTCATGATTCTGAAGTGACTTATGCGTATTTAACCGGGCTTACTTTAATTCCGGGGCCCATCGTATTGGTGAGCGTTACAGACTTAAAGTACTGTCCCTTTGCACTTGCCGGCTTAGCCTTTACAAGCGCATCCATAAGTGTATCAAAGTTATCTGTGAGCTGCTGCTCGGTAAATGAAGCCTTACCGATCGGGCAGTGGATTATATTGGCTTTGTCCAAACGATACTCAATCTTACCTGCCTTGATATCCTCGACAGCCTTGCCAACTTCCATTGTAACCGTACCGGCCTTCGGGTTCGGCATCAATCCCTTGGGACCGAGCACACGACCGAGACGACCGACAACGCCCATCATATCAGGTGTAGCCACGACTACATCAAACTCAAACCAGCCGTCGTTCTGAATCTTCGGGATCAACTCTTCACCGCCTACATGATCTGCGCCTGCAGCCTCAGCCTCGGCAAGTTTATCACCCTTTGCAAAAACCAGAACTCTGACCTGCTTACCGGTACCATGCGGAAGAACTACAGCACCGCGGACCTGCTGGTCAGCATGACGACCATCGACACCCAGACGTACATGAGCCTCTACGGTTTCATCAAACTTGGCAACCGCTGTCTTCTTTACAAGAGCAACGGCATCGGCTACTTCATACTGTGTGGTACGATCCACAAGCTTAGCAGCCTCTTCATACTTCTTTCCGTGTTTCATTTTAATTACCTCCTAAGTGGTGTTGGCGGTAGATACTACCTCCCACAACGTCCATTTCTCGAGTTTGGTCTTTTATGCTCTGAAGTCGATCACTCCTCGACTTCGATTCCCATGCTTCGTGCGGTACCGGCGATCATGCTCATTGCCGCCTCGATACTGCCTGCGTTCAGATCCGGCATTTTTGTCTCCGCGATCTGTCTCAAATCATCCTTGGTCACCTTAGCGACCTTTTTCTTGTTCGGCTCACCTGATCCTGACTGGATCTTTGCTGCCTTCTTAAGAAGAACAGCTGCCGGCGGTGTCTTGGTGACAAAGCTGAAGCTTCTGTCAGCATACACCGTGATGACAACAGGAATGATCATTCCGTCCTGTCCCTGTGTCTGTGCATTAAACTGCTTTGTAAACTCTGCGATATTGATGCCGTGCTGTCCAAGAGCAGGTCCAACCGGCGGTGCCGGTGTAGCTTTTCCTGCCGGGATCTGCAGCTTCACATATCCTTCGACTTTCTTAGCCATGATAATCCTCCTTAATTATACCTTCTCCAATTCCGAAAGATTGAAATCTACCGGTGTATCTCTACCGAACATCTCAATCATTACGACTGCCGTTCCGTCTGCCGGATGGATCTCAGAGATCACACCGACCTTATCCTGCCACATTGCATCGTTGATAACAACATGGTCTCCTACTGAGAATGGGCTTACCTTCGCCTCGGCGATCATGCTGAGACTCTTTACCTCTTCCTCGGTCAAAGGAACCGGCTTTGAACCCGGTCCGACGAAACCGGTCACACCGCGAGTATTTCTGACCACGTACCAGGTCTGCTCGTTCATGATCATTTTGACCAGAACATAGGCCGGGAACATTTTTTTCTCAGATTCCTTTGTTTTACCGTTCTTCTCCTCGGACACGGTCTGTGTCGGGATCATCACGTCGAGAATCTGATCCTCCATACTACGGTGATTGATCATTTTTAAAATGTCATCCTTCACCTTGTTCTCATATCCTGAGTAGGTGTGAACAACATACCACTGTGCTTTTTCAGCCATTGAATCCTCCTAACGAATTATGATGAAACAATATTCATTGCGGTAAGTCCAAGACGGATCGCCCAGTCAAAGCCGGCAATCACTACACCGAGAAGTACGCTCACTATGATAACAAGCGCAGACTGCTTTGCCAGTTCATTCTTCTTCGGCCATGTGCACTTTTTGAACTCCGCTTTCAGATTCTTGAAAAAGCCCGGTTTTGAAGCTCTCTCTTCACTCACTAGATACACATCCTTTCCTAATAAAGTAACCTATCCGATTACTTCGTCTCCTTGTGGAGCGTATGCTTCCTGCAGAATCGACAATACTTCTTTGTTTCCATTCTGTCCGGATGGTTTCTTTTCTCTTTGGTCGTATCGTAGTTACGCTGTTTGCACTCGGTACATTCCAAAGTGATCTTTGTACGCATCACGTCACCTCCGTTCTTCATTCGTTACTGTTCACACGTCTCCGCCCGCATTCGGAGAGTCCGCACTCGTGTCCACATCTGTGCACACGGTGCTCTACCGTCGCTTCGCGACACTCTCCTCATGCATGGGCGGTGACTCGTTCCACGTGTACCGGCACATCGATATGCTTGTGAAAGCAAGCTTTCACCGCATATCTTCGCGCCTCTACACGTGTGAACAGTAACTCTTTTTGAGCATAAAAAAAAGACCTGAAACTCTTTGCTCGAGTAGTATAACATAGGTCTGTGTGCCGCGTCAAGCACTTTTTTCTCATTTTTTTCAAAAATATCCCGAAAGAAGGAGCTCCCGATCAGATCTGTATACCTGAACGGGAGCTCCGGGCGTTGACAGGCCCCTCTTTTATCCTGTCAACAATACGAGTTGAATAGCATGCCGCTATACAACGAATTTTCATATGCGGGTCCGACGTCTCTGCCAGCCAGGTGTCCGTAACTGTACACCTTCTGATCCACGTACTCCATCGGATTCATACTCATCTCCTCGGCTTTTGCTTCCAACTCTGATACGAAACCTACCGGCGGGAACAGCTCGCTGCCATCCTCTGCCGCAGGCGATGTCAGAAATCCTTCATCATCAATCGAGAAGCCTGCTTGGGTCAACTCATCGGTGTATCTGCGGATCATATTTCGCAATTCCCCTCCGGGACGGGACGGTTTCCCATTGGCTTTCCCGAAATCATCGCTCTTTTTCAGCAGATCGTTGAAGGTTTCCGCCATCTTAGTCATGTTCTCGGAGAGCTTCGACTGGTCTCCCCTCAACACGGACTCTGTAGCTTCGCCAAGTTCCATGGACAATTCCTTCACATTTAACACATATGCCTGTGTCTTGTTGGAAATGCGTACCACCGTTTGCGGATTGGAATTGTTCATGCTTACGATGTTTTTGTATTTAGTTTTTAGCTCTTTCCTGTTGTGGACACTACGCTCCGGGTCGAGCCGGGGCAGGTAGCCACCCAGGTACAAATTGTAAGCTGCTACCATAACAATCACGCCTTCCTTGGCTTCTCCCACGGTCATCCCTGTATGTGGGAGGTACTAATTTTGCAGCACCATGATAGAAGATGCTACTACTACACCTTGATTATACCATCAAGCCCGCATGAATGCAAGCATTTTTTCGAAAAAATACGAAAAAAATCACCCCTCACAGCCATCATGTCTGCAAAGGGCGATTTTGAATTCTGAATTATGATCAAACTCTGAAGTAAGAAATAGTCTCATCCATATCATGAGCAAGAGTACGAAGCTTCTCTGAAGACTCGCTGATGGTAGAGAATGTGGCATTCAGCTGCTCCATTGATGCCGAGGACTCCTCGGATGATGCCGCATTCAGCTCGGATACGCTCGTCAGCTCCTGGATGATCTCTATGAGAGCGTTCTTTGCGTCATTCAACTCATCCACACGCTGACGGATATTATCGGAGCTCTCGAATACATGGTTAACATTTTCGGACATCTCCTGCATATCAGATTTTGTTGTGGTGATCTGCTCGCCCTGAGTAGAGATACTCTTGTTAAGCTCCTCCATAACTCCGACCGATGCCTCTGTGTCGTGAAGAAGTGTATCGATGATCGCCTTGATCTCATCCGCACTCTGTCTGGACTGATCTGCCAGCTGACGGATCTCATCCGCAACGACTGCGAATCCCTTTCCACTTTCTCCTGCTCTGGCCGCCTCGATGGAAGCATTCAGCGAAAGCAGGTTTGTCTGCTCGGCGATATCCATGATCGCGTCAGAGAACTGTGAGATGTTCTGAACACTGTTATTGGTAGCGTTTATGGTCTCGCCGATATCGTGAACAGATCTCGATACATTATTATTGGAAGAAATAAGTTCTTCGAGAGTATTCATCGTGGTATCGCAGGAGTCTTTCATCTTGTGTGAATACTCGTTCAGCTCACCCATATCAGAATTGATGTACTCGATATTGTTTCCGATGACCTCTGTACGATTTGATGCGGTCTGGACACTCTCTGACTGAGTCACGGCACCCTCTGCCACATCATTCACCGCTGCAGATACCTGCGTTGAAGCATCAGACGCCTGGCCTGCGCTCATTGCAAGATCCTCTCCGGATACGTTCAACTCTCCGGACATGGTCTTTGTCTTTGATATGATATCCTTAAGTCTTTCAGCAAGATTATTCGTTGCCTTCTCGATGGTTCCGACCTCGTCGGTTCCGGCCTTGCTTACATCTATAGTCACATCCAGGTCACCCTCGGCGATCTTTTCAAGTCCGTTTGTCGCTCTGCGGATACCCTTTATGATAACCTGAACCACAAACAGCGCGAACACTATGATAGCAATGGCCACAATACTGAATATGACTGCGAGAAGTATAATGGATGTTCCGATGGACTTAGCCAGAGCATCATGCTGCTCCTCGGCCCATGCCTCCACGTTCTCTCCCATCTCATTGATAACATCTCTCGCTGCACCGAACTCACTGTCTATAAGCTTTTCATCAGGTTTACCTTCAGTCTTTGAAAGCTCTGCCTTTACCTTTTCAAAATGCTCATCAAAAATATCCCCATACGTCGCAAAGCTTCCGATCTCACCCTGTCTGTTGTATAGACTTTCATCCTGCTTGGCGATCTCTATGGCTTTATGAACTTCGTCATAGGTCTGCTGAGCATTCTCCTCAACATCAGCCGCAAACTCCTTTTTCTCATTTGTAGTCACGTCTCCGCGATACGTATACTGAAGGTGCGCGGAAAGAGCCTGGTAGAAATCACGATCTGCATTTATCGTCGCATCCGTGATGTTGAACAGAACCTCGTAGTAAATATCCGTCGTCTGTCCCTCTATCTGTTTCATCCTCATGATACCGACAAACGTACAGGCAACCAAAGCCACCACGAGCGGGATCACGATCAAACCGATCTTAAACTTCAAACTGAGATTTTTCATAATACCGTCCTCCTGACGCATCTAAAAGGTCTTTCCCTCACCCCTTGGAAAGATACGCTACTATCATATCAAAAATGCTCCGGCATGTCAATATTTCAAATCCGCTCTTTAAGTTTATTTCAGGCCGAACGCCTCCTGCATGGTCGGGTTATCCTTCGTGAGCTTTTTCACGGAAACATCCTCAACCTTGTTCGTGGCGATGCGAAGCTGATTGTCCGACTTGGTGAGAAACTCCTTCACCTTTTCAAGGTCCTTTATGGACTTATCGATCGCATCGATCGCCTTATCGAAATGTCCATGTGCAAGATCATAGTTTCTGGAAAAACCTTCCTTAAACTCGTTCAGTCGCTCCTCAAAATTTGTCACATCGATATTCTGGTTCCTGACGACCGCGAGCTCCTTTTTATACTCCATGGCACTCATAGCGGCATTCCTTAAAAGTGAAATGATAGTCAAAAAGCACTGCGGTCTGACTACATACATTTTTTCATATCTATAAGAAACATCCACGATTCCCGAGTTATACAGATCACTGTCTGACTCAAGCAAGGACACCAGCACTGCGTACTCACAGCCCTTTTCGTTTCGATCCTTGTCAAGTTCCTTGAAGAAGTCTTCGTTTTTATGCTTGGTGGCAGTAGTATCCATCTCATTTTTCATCTCGAACATGATTGACAGTATTTCCACACCATCCTCATCGTTCTCACGATAAATATAATCACCCTTACTGCCGGATTTGGCATCATTATCCTTTTCAAAATACGCGTTCGGGAATGCCGTCATACGCATCTTGTTAAACTCGATCTCGCAGTGTTGCTCCAGACTCTCTCCGATCATCTTCGTTGACATTCTGGTCTTCATATCCTTGTACAGCTCAATAGTTTTTTCCTTCTCATCGAGCAGTATCTCGTAACGTTCCTTCTGACCCTGGATATCTCTCTCGAGGTCTCTCTTTTCATCCTCAAGCTTCTCTTTAGCCTTCATCACGGCCAGTTCTTTATCCGCATCATTTTTCTCGATGGCAAGCTTAAGTTCTTTTGTACGATCCTTCTCCGACTGAAGCTCACTTTTCAACTTTTCAAGCTCTTTTTCATACTCCTCTTTTTCTTTTTCAAGCTGCTCTTTTGTTTCCAACCTTATCTTGGTCTCACTGCTCTCCAGCTCGTGTGCATGCTTGTCTTCTATGTTCTCCAACTCCAATGCATGCTTTTGATTGAGGTTTTCCGTGATCTCCTCTATCTTTTTATGTATATCTTTATCAAACTCAGAATTTCTGATCTGAGCCACTATCGATGCAAGTGCCGTATCATCAACCGTGAACACCTGCCCGCAACTCGGACATTTTAATTCAGCCATATTACTCCTTTCATGCCGCGATTTCTGCGGCTCGCGCATGCGTGTCTCCAACACGCATGTCGCATCAGGCACTCTCATCTCTTATTCGAGCGTCGCCAAATCCTTCTTTCTTCAGCTTCCTTTATCAGCTCATCCCTGAAATCCGGATGAGCAATAGAAATAAGCGCCTCGGCTCTCTCCCAGGTTGACTGCCCTTCGAGATTCACCACTCCGTACTCCGTCGCTATAAAGTAAACTTGACTTCTCGGAGACGTGATGATGTCACCGTTGAACTGCGGAACTATTCTCGACTGTATACTTCCGTCGCGTTTTCTGTGTACAGACTTCATACATATAAACGCCTTGCCTCCGCGCGACGCACTCGCGCCCGCAAGGAAATCGAGCTGACCGCCTGTCCCGCTGATCTGACGCGAGCCGGCGCTCTCCGCTGCCACCTGACCGTACAGATCCACCGCAACGCAGGCATTTATCGAAACCATATTATCGAGCTGCGCTATGACGCTCGGTCTGTTTACATACTCAAGAGGATAGGCTGCTATACCGTGATTGTCATCGAGCCACTCGTAAAGCTCGCTCGATCCGACAGCACAACCGAACACTCCTTTTCCTCTGTTTATGGTTTTCTTTTTATTTGTGAGTTTTCCTTTCCTGTGGAGCTCGAGATAAGCATCCGTACACAGCTCGGTATGCATACCCAGATCAGAAATATCCGACGCGGCTATAGCCTCACCTATAGCATTGGGAACCGCTCCCACTCCGAGCTGAAGATTCGCCCCGTCGACGATGTACGGTATGATGTGTTCCGCTATTTTTTTATCATCCTCAGTCGGGTTTATCGGAAGATAATTTTTAAATGGCTCATGTTCACCCTCAACGATCATATCTATCTCATCGATGTGGATACACTCATGATAACCGCCGTGTATCTTCGGCAGGTTTTCATTTATCTCAACTATTACTATATCAGCCTTCTCACAGATCGGTCCCGCCACTCCGGTATTTACGGAAAAATTGAAATAGCCGTGTTTATCCATCGGAGAAACACTGACCATTGCGACATTTACTTTTATGAAAAATTCATAGTAGGCGGCATTGTTATGAAACACCATCGGGATATAATAACAAAGTCCTTTATCACAGAGCTGTCTTTCATATGCCGAGCAGTGCCACGAATGATAGACAAAGTGCTCCTGACTCGGATCTGCTTCGACCGTCTCAATAGGACCAACTATAAGATTACCTCTTATCTTTACATCGGTGAGTTCATCACATCTTTTTGCCAGAGCTCTGTCAAGAAGAATAGGCATACCGAGCGTACTGGTATAGTCGACCCAGTCTCCGCTTTTTACAACAGACACAGCCTCCTCGGGAGTCCTTAATTTCTTTCTGTATTCCTCTGCGTAATCCCTAAGCATTTATCCCTCCAAGTAATAATAGAGTTACTATTACGTTATTATTTATACCGCGTATTTTTTCAGAAGGCTTTTATAATCGCTCAGCACTCCTGCCATTTTTTCAGCATTATTACTGTCTATACCACACTTGCGAGTTAGCTTCTTTGCAGAATCTTTTACTGTTATTTTTAAATTATTTGATGACAGAATCCGCATCAGTTTATCCAGTTTTTCATCGGTAGCAGATGTGTTTTTGGAAATAGTAAACTTCGCCGTAGTAGTCAAAAGATAATTCAGATACTCTCCCTTTCTTTGGCTTCTGCTCGATGAACTTCCTTTCAGAGTAACGGACTCACCGCCTCCCGATATGACCATCTTTTTATACTTTCTGCTGGTACTGCCGTGAATCTGAACTATAGACCTTACGGTCATCCCCATGGAAAGAACTGATGATGATCCGGATTTCTGAGCTGTAATGGTTGGCCACAGAACAACAGTCTCCGCAAAGTCTCCATAGCCATAATGAGGGATTTTAAACACTTTATAATAACCATATAATGTCAAAGATGACTTCTTTTTGTTTATATCCTTAAACTCATACGCTGCACTTGCTCGCTTTCCCCTGAGCTTTTTTCTGATCGCTCTATACGGAACTTTTTTAGTGTATTTCGTTCTTACTGCCTGACCGGTAGCAGCATCTACGGCGCCTCCTGTTACCGCGTCATCAGCAGTTTTGTATACTACGGGCTGTGTTTCCGTAGCCGTCATGCCTGCCTCAACGTCAGCAGGTGCACACGCGGGCATAACAAGACTAAAAACAAGAGCCGTCACCACAAGTATTGCCATTCTTTTTTTCATGTTCATTCTCCTTTGTGATAGTGTTTATCCCTTTCCCCTTCAAACCTTACAAGTACGGAATTGATACCGATATCAAGTCTGTTTATACACTCATATCTCAAGTTCTCAGGTACGCCGTAAAATGCTTCCGCTATTCCACCTGCTATGCATGTAAGCGTATCCGAATCTCCACCGAGTGACACCGCTGTTCTGATCACATCCTCGAAATCCTCACCCTCCAAAAAAGCAGTGATCGCCTCAGGCACAGTCTCCTGACAACTCTCAACATGGAAGTAATGTGGTCTGATCTCATCGCATGTACGCGAAAGATCATAAGCAAACTGCTCTGTTATATACGAACGAATATCATCCTTGGTCGCGTCGTTCCTTGCAAGAAAGATAGCGGCCGCTGTTGCCTGAGCTCCCTTGACACCTTCGGGATGATTGTGCGTGACCTCAGCTGTCCAACGGGCGACTCTGCGCGTCATGGCAATATCATCGTAAAGCCATCCGACAGATGAGACCCTCATGGCTGATCCGTTGCCCCAGCTGTTATACGGTCTCGGATCATCGGTCAGTAACCAATTAATGAAGCCTCCTCCATATCCCGCGTCAGGATAAGCCCTTCCCCACCTGCGCATGGACGCGATCACTCCATCCTTGATATCCTCTTCTCTCGCCTCAGGTCCGGCCTCGATAAGTGCCTCCGCCACAGCGACGGTCATCACCGTGTCATCGGTAAAGTGAACCCTCGGATCGAAAAGCTCAAAGTCCTTTGTTTTATCCCCGCGATCAAACTCATAGGGCGACCCGATCATATCTCCAAGTATAGCTCCGTACATGGCTCTCCTCCATACAAAGATACGAACACTAAATATGTTCTTATTATAATAAAATCCGCTCAATGCGTCAAGTCCATGATGAGCAGAAAAGCCAAAACCCGCTTGCATTTCGATACGATATGGAGTATGATTAAAAATAGCAATAAAAACAATGCAAATAAAGGAGGCACCATGATCAGAAAGATAGATGAAGATACAAGATTCGGCGTAGGTTCTTATCGTTATGCATCGGACAGTATCCATAGCCTCGAACAGGCAATCTCATTCCTTTGCAAGACCAGAGATATAGCCGGCTACAAGGTAGAGTATATCAGACTCGAGGATATCGACGGAAACGAAAACGATACCACCACCCGTATTTCCGCGGATGCAACACCGGAGTTCATCTGCGAGGATATACAGGGGAAAGAGATCCAGCGAGTCGCCTTAGTCGGCATGTACATGGGTGCAGCCTGCCGTGTGTCGGTATATCTGAAAGGGTATACGATCCACCTGTTTTTAGACACACTCGATCCGATGATACGTGACAGGATGGTAGAGGAGTTCGGAAAGCTATGAGTCAAATGAAGATAGTTGTTCTCGAGGCAGATGCTGCAGGTGTAAGCTTTGACGAGTTGAAAAGATTCGGTGAGCTTGTAACCTACGAGCATACACCTCAGGAGCTTGTCGCAGAAAGGATACGGGACGCGGACATAGTAGTCCCAAATAAATGCTTACTACACGAGGATGTTCTTAAGTCGGCACAAAAACTGAAGCTGATCTGCGAGGCCGCGACCGGATATAATAATATCGATATTGATTACTGTAAAAAAACAGGAATCCCTGTTACAAATGCCCGGGGGTATTCTACCGAGGCGGTGGTTCAGCACACGTTCGCTCTGCTTTTACATGTATGGGAAAAACTCGGTTATTATTCCGACTATGTTTCTTCGGGAAGCTACTCCGCACAGGAATCCTTCACTCATATGGGAAAGACTTTTTTGGAGTTAACAGGAAAAAGATTTGGAGTGATAGGACTCGGTGCGATAGGAAGACGCGTTGCCGAAGTAGCGACCGCTTTCGGTATGGAGGTAGTATATTTTTCCGCAAGCGGAAACACTTATGACGCTCCTTATAAAAGACTGGACTTCGATGAGTTTTTATCATCCTGCGATGTTATATCATGTCATGCTCCGCTAAATGATAACACAAAAGGTATGATGAATTATAACGCATTTAGTAAGTGTAAAAGTACCTGTGTATTTTTGAATCTCGGACGCGGTCCGATAGTTGTTGAGGAGGATTTAAAAAGAGCACTCGAAGAGAATGTGATCGCAGCTGCGGCACTTGATGTTTTTGAAAAAGAACCGCTCTCGGATGACAGTCCACTGATGGAACTGGCAAAAAAATATAAGGGTACAGAGAACGAAGATAGACTGCTTCTCACTCCTCATATAGCCTGGGCTCCGTTGGAGGCAAGGCAGAGACTGGTCACGGATGTTGCCATGAGCATAAATGCCTGGCTTGATGGCAAACCGAGGTCACTGGTGACGAAATAAGAACAAACAATAAACGAAACGATAGCTCGCCTGATGGCGGGCTATTTGTACTTATAAAGAAAGTTTTTGGAAATTATATTGACATTATGGAAATATTTTGGTAATATTATGATGTAAGGATGTAATATGGAGGTGAAGCATATGACACTTACCGAATTAAAACAAGCCAAAATAGAAACCGGACTCAGCTATGAGGAGATCGCTGAAAAGTCAGGTGTTCCTCTCAGCACAGTTCAGAAGGTCTTCAGTGGCGCCACGAAGAGTCCCAGATCAGATACACTCAAACAGCTTTCTAGGGCGTTTGGTTATTTAGATGAGATTTATTCAGGTAAAGCGCTCACCTCGAAGCATACCACTGTGGCTGAGCCTGCGCATGATTTCGGAAAGCCTCTTGCTCTGGAGCCTGCATTTGAACCGGGAAGTCGCGAACCGTTCCGGCGACAGGGCACATATACTGTGGAGGATTATTACCGGGTACCTGATGATCGAAGAGTCGAGCTTATCGATGGAGTTTTTTATGATATGACCGCTCCTTCGACTATCCATCAGCATCTGGTCATGCATATTTCAACACAAGTATTCTCGTTCATTCAAAAGAATCACGGAAAATGCGTTCCCTTTGTTGCGCCCACTGATGTGCGCCTTGATATCCTAAAGGATGATCGTTCGATGGTACAGCCTGATATTTTTGTTGTATGTGACGAAGAAAAAATAGACATAGATAATGTAAAAGGTGCACCCGACTTTGTAGCGGAAATACTCTCACCTTCAACGAGAAATACAGACATGACAAAAAAGCTTAAAAAATATGTAGATGCCGGAGTCAGAGAATACTGGATCGTCGATCCTGAGATTGGACAGATCATGGTGTATGATTTTGAAAAGAACTCTAGTTTTAAAATGTATTCCTTCGGAGAAAAAGTGCCTGTAAGTATCTATGATGGAAAATTGAAAATTGACTTCGGTGACATGCCCAAGTTTATTACTAAGTGGTACGATGACGACTGGAAGCTGAGGACATACTGAAGAATGCTATCACAACACCTACACCACAAACGACAGCGCCGGTGATGAGCATAACCGTGATACCCAGGTTGTCAAGGATCCAACCGCTGACAAGATTAGAAAATACACCCCCTACGGTTATAGCACTCGTTATGAATGCCTGTCCCTTTACCTGATCAAGCTCGGCCATATAACCGCTCACATAGTATGCTGCGGCAGGGATGAAAACCGCATAAGCGAAAAGCTGGAACGACTGACTGAAATACATCATCGCCATGTTCCCATATCCTCAACTATACCGCCGATAAAAAATGCAGTTACGGCAAAGCTTGCAGAACCGAGTCCTCTCGCAAGACCGTAAAAGATGTTACACCCTGCCTTCTGGTACTCAAAGCAAAGCGCAGTCATCACAGGCTGATAAGCAAACTGGATCATATATATGATGATATAGGCGATAAATATTATCGGTTTATTTTTATCGGTGATCATAAGGATAGCGGATCCGGCCATGATGATCAAAACCGATATGATTATAAATCTTCTGTTGGTAAGTGCGCCCGGTTTATCTATTATTCCCGCAAAAACAGGCTGAGCTATCGCGGAAAGGATATTTGCTATCGCAAGCAATACCCCGACCTCGGTATTATTAAACCCGTTCGCAAGAAGATATACTGCCGCCAATGCATGAATCGTGCAAAATGCAACAAAGTATGCGGCATTTAAAAGTGTATACCTGAACGTCCAGAATCTGCCCATTATAATCCCCCTATTTGTTTTCAAACATCGCCTGCATGTATTGTTTTATCTATCTCCTTATGCTTTGGTGCACTTATTATACTGCGTTATACTACACTAACTTATGCAGATATTTTATACTACGTTATACTTTTTGTCAAACCCCTCATATCATACGATTTTTTGAAAATTTGCGCGCACAAAAAAACTATGATATAATCAAAAAATGAGCATACAATCTGAAAACTACCGTATCATACGCAGCAAAAGAAAGACCATCTCGATCGAGGTCACACCCGATCTGGAGGTCATCGTTCGTGCGCCGAGATGGGTCGCAAAAAGAGACATAAGATACTTTGTGGACGAGAAGGAAGGCTGGATCAAAAAGACTCTGGCAAGACTTGAAAAAGTCCGTGAGAGCGAGGGCGACAAACCGGATATCCGGCTGACCAATGACGAACTTAATGCGTTGAAAAAACAGGCTAAAGACATCATCCCGGAAAGAGTATCCTACTACGCTGCTAAACTGGGGGTCACATACGGCACTATTACAATACGTCATCAGAAGACGAGATGGGGGAGCTGTTCGGCAAAAGGAAACCTTAACTTCAACTGCCTGCTGATGCTGGCGCCACCCGAAGTTCTCGATGCGATAGTAGTGCATGAACTGTGTCACAGAAAGGTTATGGATCATTCTGACCGTTTTTATAAGGAAGTATACAAGGTATATCCCGACTATGATAAATGGAATAAATGGCTTAAAGACCATGGAGCCGAACTGCAACGGAGGAATCCGTCATGAGTGGAAACTATTCCGTCTAACCTATGAAAACAAAAACAAAAAGGGAGACTGTGAATAAACTAAAAAACGGCACCGATCTGTAACGATCAGTGCCGTTTATAATTCTTACATAAGATGTTCTCTTCCGGTCTGGTCACGACCATAAACTCCTTATCTGATAGTCACTTTATCCAAATGCCAGATGTCATCCACGTACTCCTGGATGGTACGATCGGATGAGAACTTACCGACCTTGGCAACCTGGGTCATAGCCATCTTTGCCCACTTCTTTTCATTCTTATAAGCCTTCTCAACTTCCTTCTGAGCAGCCTCATATGAGCGGAAGTCCTTCAGGATGAAGTACTGATCCGCAGGTGTGCCGCCATCTCTCTCGAGAAGTGAGTTATAAAGCTCGCGGAAAAGCTCCGGATCCTGACGTGAGTAAGTGCCGTCGATCAGCTGAGTGAGGACTGCACGCACATCTCCATCCATGTTGTAGATGTCCTTCGGATCGTACTGGCCATTGTGCTCGAAATCGATAACCTCCTGTGAACTCAGACCGAAGATAAATGCGTTCTCCTGGCCAACCTCCTCGACGATCTCGACGTTCGCACCGTCCATGGTTCCGAGTGTAGGAGCACCGTTCAGCATGAACTTCATGTTTCCTGTACCGGATGCCTCCTTGGATGCGGTTGAGATCTGCTCTGATACATCCGCTGCCGCGAAGATAAGCTCAGCATTTGATACACGGTAGTTCTCGATGAATACGACCTTGATCTTTCCTTTGATGGAAGTATCGTTGTTGATCACATCACCTACACTGTTTATAAGCTTGATGATAGCCTTCGCTCTTCTGTATCCGGCACTGGCCTTTGCTCCGAAGATAAAGGTACGCGGATAGAAGCTCATAGAAGGATTCTTCTTCAGCTGGTTGTAAAGGTGCATGATATGAAGAATATTAAGCAACTGTCTTTTGTACTCATGCAGACGCTTTACCTGTACATCGAAGATAGATTTCGGATCCACCTCGATGCCATTGTGATTTTTGATATACTCAGCAAGTCTGACCTTGTTCTGATACTTGATACTCATGAACTCCTGCTGGCTCTTTTCGTCATCGATGAATACTGAAAGCTTGTCCATCTTTGACAGATCGGTGATCCACTCGTCTCCGATTTTTTCGGTAACCCATGCAGCGAGCTTCGGATTTCCGTGAAGAAGGAATCTTCTCTGTGTGATACCGTTCGTTTTGTTGTTGAACTTCTTCGGCATCATGTCATAGAAGTCCTTGAGCTCCTGATTTTTCAGGATCTCAGTATGAAGTCTCGCCACGCCGTTTACAGAGAAGCCTGCAACGATAGCGAGATTTGCCATCTTTACCTGGCCGTCATAGATGATAGCCATCTTTCTTACCTTCTCCATATCTCCCGGATATTTTTCCTGGATTTTCAGAAGGAAGCGACGGTTGATTTCCTCAGTGATCTGATAGATACGCGGAAGGAGACGTGAGAACAGCTCAAGCGGCCATTTCTCCAAAGCCTCGCTCATGATCGTATGGTTTGTATACGCACATGCTTTGCTCGTTACTTCCCATGCATCCTCCCATTCGAGGTTGTACTCGTCGAGAAGGATCCTCATCAGCTCAGGTATGGTTACCGTCGGATGAGTATCGTTAAGCTGGAAGCAAACCTTCTCAGCAAGTCCGCGGATATCATCATGCTTCTCCATATACTTGGCAACAGCACGCTGAACGCTGGCGGATACGAAGAAATACTGCTGCTTCAGACGAAGCTCTTTTCCTGCATAGTGGTTGTCGTTCGGATAGAGAACCTCACAGATGGTACGTGCCAGGTTCTGCTGCTCGACAGCCTGCTGATAATCACCCTTGTCAAAGTGATCAAGGTTAAATGTATCGATAGCCTCCGCATCCCAGATACGAAGTGTATTTACAACATGGTTTCCGTAGCCCACTACCGGGAGATCATACGGCACTGCGAGTACCGACTGACAGCCCTCCTGTACGAACTTATCACGGCCTGTAGCCTCATCCTTGCGTACAGCCACGTATCCGCCGAAGTTTACCTGAACGGCATACTCAGGACGCTTGATCTCGAACGGGTTACGATCCTTCAACCAATCATCCGGAGTCTCAATCTGAAATCCGTCTCTGATCTCCTGCTTGAACATACCGTATTTATAACGGATACCGCATCCGTATGCAGGATATCCGAGCGTGGAAAGAGAGTCGAGGAAGCATGCTGCAAGTCTTCCGAGACCACCGTTTCCGAGCGCTGCATCCGGCTCCTGATCCTCAAGTACATCAAGATCGAATCCCAGATCATCGAGCACGTCACGTACTACCTTATCCTGCTTCAGATTGATAATAATGTTTCCGAGCGCTCTACCCATCAAAAACTCCATTGACAGATAGTAAACGGTCTTCACATCGTCCTTATCATACTTTTTGTGTGTTGCCATCCAGTCATCGACAACATCATCCTTTACCGCAAAAGCCACCGCCTGGAACATCTGCTGCGGAGTCGCCTCATCAACGGTTTTGCGGAAAAGAAGCTTCATGTAATCCTGGATTTTGTTCTTCAGATCCTTTTTTCTTTCCGCGTCAGTCATTACATTTTTTGCTGCCATCATGTATCTCCTTTCTTATAATCTCTCAGTTCCGAGTGTCACTGCCTCACCGTTTATCTTCCACTCTTTAGCGGTGCCGCCGGTCTGACCGTAGACGATCTCGTCGGCCAAGGTATCATGCTTGATAGCCTCTTCATTGGCAGTAAAAATATCACGTATCTTGTCATTTTTATCTACATAGATACGAATGTGATCCATTACCTCGTAGTCAGCTTCCTTACGCATCGTCTGAACCTTTGAGATGATCTCGCGTACGAATCCCTCCTCGATCAGCTCATCTGTAAGGTTGGTGTCGATCACGACGGTGATGCCGCGGTCGGTCTCCGATACGAAGCTGTCCATCTGCTTAGACTCGATCACAAGGTCGTCTCTGCTGATAAACTCATCGAGACCCTCTAATGTGATCTTCACTTCGTTTCTCTCATTCAGCATAGCCATCGCTTCGTTGCCGTCGAGCGCGAGAAGAAGATCCTTAACCTGATTGATCTTGCCTCCGAAGCGCTTGCCGAGAGTTTTGAAGTTCGGCTTGATGGTGTAGTCGGTGAAGTCTGCCACATCGTCCGTGAGCACAACTTCTTTTACATTTAACTCATCCGCTATGATATCAGTATAGAATGCGTCGAGCTCGCCGTCTGCTTTTACATATATCTTTCCGATAGGCTGACGGTTTTTGATATTTGCGGTATTTCTTGCCGCACGTCCGAGCACTACTATCTGCAGCAACTCGTCCATCTTTTTCTCAAGCTCGGTATCGATATGATCCTCATTTACCTTCGGGAAGTCACAAAGGTGGATGGACTCCGGAGCATTTTTATCGAGGCCTCTTACAAGGTTCTGATAGATGCTCTCTGTCATGAACGGGATCATCGGTGCCGCTGCCTTTGAGATGGTAACGAGTGCGGTATAAAGCGTCATGTATGCGTTTATCTTGTCCTGCTCCATGCCCTTTGCCCAGAAACGGTCACGACAGCGTCTGACATACCAGTTACTCATCTCCTCCACGAAGGCCGTGAGCGCTTTCGCCGTCTCAGGGATGCGGTAATTCTCGAGGTTCTCATCTACTTCTTTTACCGTAGAGTTCAGTCTCGAGAGGAGCCACTTGTCAATAACCGCGAGCGAGTCATAGTCAAGCTCGTATTTTGTCGCATCAAAATCATCTATATTTGCATACAGTACGAAAAATGCATAGGTGTTCCACAGTGTTCCCATGAACTTTCTCTGGCCTTCGGTAACGGCCTTCCCATGGAATCTGTTTGGAAGCCACGGTGCACTGTTGATGTAGAAGTACCATCTGATCGCATCAGCACCATAGGTCTTTAATGCCTCCATCGGATCGACTGCATTTCCCTTACTCTTGCTCATCTTCTGACCGTTCTCATCCTGTACGTGTCCGAGGACGATAACGTTCTCATACGGAGCCTTGTCAAAGAGCAGTGTCGACTCAGCGAGCAATGAATAGAACCATCCTCTGGTCTGATCCACGGCCTCGGAGATAAACTGTGCCGGGAACTGCTGCTCGAACAACTCTTTGTTTTCGAAAGGATAATGATGCTGTGCAAACGGCATCGCTCCGGAGTCAAACCAGCAGTCGATAACCTCAGGAACCCTTCTCATAGTCTTTCCGCACTTAGGACAGGTGCATGTAACCTCGTCTATGTACGGACGATGGAGTTCAACTTCTGCGGCCTTCGGATCACCGGACTTCTCAGCGAGCTCTGCTCTGCTTCCGATGGATATCTGCTCACCACACTCTTCGCACTCCCAGATATTTAACGGAGTACCCCAGTAGCGGTTACGCGATACTGCCCAATCCTGGATATTCTCAAGCCAGTCACCGAAACGTCCTGTTCCGATTGACTCAGGGATCCAATTGATGGTGTTGTTATTTTTGATAAGGTTATCCTTAACCTTGGTCATCTCAATATACCACGACTCTCTCGCATAGTAGATAAGCGGAGTGTCACAGCGCCAGCAGAACGGATAATCATGCTCAAACTTCGGTGCCGAGAAAAGAAGGCCTGCGATGTCGAGGTCTTTTAATACCATCGGATCCGCATCCTTGACGAAGGTTCCCGCATACGGTGTTTCCTCGGTCAGATTACCCTTGTCATCCACAAACTGTACGAACGGAAGGTCATAGTTTCTTCCAACCTTCGCGTCGTCCTCACCGAATGCCGGTGCGATGTGGACGATACCGGTACCGTCTGTCATCGTAACGTAGCTGTCACATGTA
This sequence comes from Lachnospiraceae bacterium P6B14, assembly GCA_000687695.1. GTDB lineage: Bacteria > Bacillota > Clostridia > Lachnospirales > Lachnospiraceae > Eubacterium_F. The sequence continues at coordinate 231,416 of JHWZ01000001.1, forward strand.
ATATAGTGTCCCTTTTTATGCTGCTTTTCGCAGGTCGGTTTTACGAAATCAAAGAGAGGCTCATACTCTTTTCTCTCGAGATCTGTTCCCTTGTAACTCTCGAGAACCTCGTATGCGCTTCCGTCGGCGTTTGCATCGAACTTCTCAGTAAGCGTTGAAAGAACGGTATCAAGAAGAGCCTCAGCCATGTAGTAGGTAAAGCCGTCGATAGCCTTTACCTTTACATATGTCTCATCAGGGTTTACGCAGAGCGCAACGTTTGACGGAAGAGTCCACGGTGTAGTCGTCCAAGCAAGGAAGTATGCATCCTCACCCACCACCTTGAAACGAACGATAGCGGAACGCTCCTTGACATTTTTATAGCCCTGAGCTACCTCGTGTGAAGACAGAGGAGTACCACAACGCGGGCAGTAAGGTACGATCTTAAAGCCTTTGTAAAGGAGTCCCTTGTCCCAGATTTCCTTGAGTGCCCACCACTCCGACTCGATAAAGTCGTCATGATAGGTGACATATGGATTCTCCATGTCGGCCCAGAAGCCAACCACATCGGAGAACTCCTCCCACATGCCTTTGTATTTCCAGACTGATTCCTTGCATTTATTGATGAACGGATCCAGACCGTATTCCTCGATCTGCTCTTTGCCGTCGAGTCCGAGAAGCTTCTCCACTTCGAGCTCGACCGGGAGACCGTGTGTATCCCAGCCTGCTTTTCTCGGAACCTTGTAGCCCTTCATAGTGCGATATCTCGGGATCATATCCTTGATAACACGTGTAAGGACGTGGCCGATATGCGGCTTTCCGTTGGCGGTCGGCGGTCCGTCATAGAACATATAAGATGGCGCACCCTCACGGAGCTCGATACTCTTTTTGAAGATGTCGTTATCTCGCCAGAAATCCTCGATCTCTTTCTCTCTCTCGACGAAGTTCATATCCGTCGTGACTTTCTTGTACATCAGTTATTCCTCCCTGTGAACATAAGTAGATATATTTTAGCAAAAATACGCCGATTTGTCAAATGACTAGCCGATCTTTAAGTCTTTCTTTTCTGCAACGATCAAAAGAATGCAGGTCTCGGAAAAGATTTTATTCGGATCAACGAACTCCCAGTGATGCCCCTTTTCTTTGACTGCAACTACGTTCAAACTGTAGTTTTTGCGGAGATCGAGTTCTCTTAAACTTTTTCCTACCCATTCTTTTTTGATATCCATCTCTATCATATACATGTTTGAATCGAGCTCGAAAAAATCCCTGAACGAGCTTGACAACAGTATGCTTGCAGACCTCAGTCCACCCTCTCCCTCCGGATCCAGGATCTTGTCCACACCGATTTTTTTGAGGATCGAAGACATACGATCGTTTGATGACTTGGCAACGACCACCGGGACCTTTTGATCCTTGGCTACTGCCACGCACATGATTGACGCGGCAAGATTGCTCCCCATGGCAGCGACAACAATATCCATGTTGTTTAACTCCAGTGCCATAACCTCATCCTCGTTTTCCAGATTGGCACATATCGCAGCCGTACACTTGGAAGCTATCTCATTAACAACGTTCTCATCCCTATCCACGGCAAGTACGTCTGCGCCCATCCTGTAAAGGTTTTCGGCGAGACTTCTTCCATACTTACCAAGCCCTAAAACAGCAACTGATTTTTTCATATTCTCCTCCATTCCGGAGCGTAGCGACGGAGTGGCGACGAGAACATCCAGTTCTCGTCTGCCATCAGTGGCTATTTGTGACGCTCCGGCACAAATAGCCGTGTGAAAAATCAGCATATCAGTGTGATTTTTCACACTATCCTCCTTGACGAGCACACTATCCTACCGTAAAGTTTCCTTCTGCATGCTGTATTTTTTTATTGTATCTGTTATTCTTTGAGAAGAAAAATGCCATGGAGATCGGACCTATCCTTCCCAGATACATTGATACTATTATTATCACTCTTCCCCACATATCCAAAGTAGGTGTTATATTTCTCGAAAGCCCTACCGTACCGAGCGCGCTGACCGCCTCATACGAAGCGTCAGTAAGGCCAAGTCCTCTCGTTAATAATAATAAAATAACAACAAACAATGTAAGCGCACTTACAAGTACGATTGCGGATGCTTTTTTCATCATTTCCGCAGTTACTTTTTTATTAAAAATAACATCTTCTTTTCTTCCTCTGATATAAGAAAATGCATTCATGAAAAACAGAAATGCAGTTACTGTTTTGATACCTCCGGCGGTACCTACGGGAGAACCTCCTATAAACATCAGTACTCCACCGATAACACAGGATGCGTCCGTGAGTCCGTCCTGCGGAACTGATGCAAAACCCGCCGTTCGATAGGTGATCGATTGAAAAAGACTGTTTGTTATCTTCCCGGGGAGGCTCATGTTTCCGATAGTCGCCGGATTGTCATACTCGATAACAAAAAATGTCACTGCTCCAAACAGTATCAAAAATACAGTCGCTACCAAAACCAGCTTACTGTGCTCCGATAAATGAGATATTATTTGAGTAGGACTATACCTCTGATGGATCCCGACGATCAATGTGTCTGCGATATCAAACCAGACCACGAAGCCCAGCCCTCCCAGAATTATAAGTATCATGGTGACTGTCATGACAAGCGATGAGTCACGATAGCCTATCATACTGTTTGATCCCGCGATATCCATACCCGCATTACAAAAAGCCGATACCGACTGAAATACGGATGCCCAGATACCCTTAGCCACACCGAGTACCGGGATAAAATGTATGGAAAAAAGCATCGCTCCGATACCCTCGGTGATAAACACTCCCTTAAAAATACGCTTGAGGAAAAAGAGTATCTCTTTATTCTTGTCGATATTAAGAGAGTCCTTCAGCAGCAGCCTTTCACCGAGTGAGAACTTTTTTCTGGTCATCATCATGATCATGGAAGTGACGGCTACCACTCCGAGCCCTCCTATCTGGACTAACACAAGTATGACCGCCTGCCCGAACTCGCTCCAGTAAGTACATGTATCCACGACAGTGAGCCCCGTTACGCAAACCGATGTGGTCGATGTAAAAAGCGCCGTCAGGACTCCTGCAGATCTTCCCTGTACAGTCGCTACCGGGAACATCAGCAAAAACATCCCGATCAATATGACGATCAGAAAGCTCAATGGTATAAGCTTAACCGGAGAAAAACGTATTTTTCTTTCATTCATCTGTGCTTTCCCCTTCCTGATACATTTGTATTCAACCAACCAACTTCTGATTATACCCTATCAAGTCACAATAATCAAGAAAGAAAGGGATATTCTGTCTTGATTATGCGTATGAAATATGATATACTTTTGAATCGTAGGATAGATTACGGATGAACTGCTGACATAGCTCATCCGGCATGAACGAGAGGAGATAAGGATGCGAGTTATCAGCCCCGCCGTTGAGATCATCGATATGGATGATTATGACAGGATCATAAAAAAAATAGAGAAGATAGGACGCGTATGCTACAAATCAGAGGATAACATCTCCGATGGAACGGCAGAACGCTTTATCGGAAACATTTTGAAAAGAGGACACGAATCAGTTATTGAACATGAGGCGATCACAGTTCGTTTTGTCTGTGACAGAGGTGTCACTCACGAGATCGTGCGCCATCGTATCGCCAGCTACTCACAGGAGAGCACCAGATACTGCAACTATACAAGTGATAAGTTCGGCAACGAGATCACTGTGATCGATCTCGCAGGCGGATTTAACTACGACCTGAATAATCCTGATGACAAAAAGAAATACGATATCTGGACCAGATCGATGGAGGAAAGCGAGAAGGCTTACTTCGAAATGCTCGATGCAGGTGCTACTCCGCAGGAAGCCCGTTCGGTACTTCCCAACTCATTAAAGACCGAGATCGTTATCACGATGAACATCCGCAGCTGGAGAAACTTCTTCCGCCTGCGTACCGAAAAGGCCGCACATCCTCAGATGAGAGAGGTTGCGAACATCGCACTGAAGGAGTTCAAGGATAAACTCCCGCTCTTCTTCAAGGATATAGAGCCGTACGAATAAAGAGTAAACAAGCCGGATGCAAAAGAGCCGCGATCAAATGCGATCGCGGCTCTTATTATTTTATTGTTCAAATGCATCACTCTGCAACGGCTTCGATATTCTCATCACCATTTGCATTAACCGTAGCCTTCAGATCCTGGATGCTTCTAAGCACATCATCGGTCTCGCCGGCGATCGTGTCGGAGTGAGTAGCTATATTCTGGAGTGTACGGTTTACCTCCTGAACAGCCTTGTTAACTTCCTCCTGTGAATCCTCGATCTGACTCAAGATACTGTTGATCGTCTCGACTGAAGCTGTCAACTCCTCAGCGGAAGCACCGAGATCCGAGCTGACCCTTGAGTAGTAGGACGCGTCTCTGTCGTAATCATTAGCGAGTGTCTCCAGACCCTCGTAATCCTTCATAACCTTGCTGTCGATAAACTCGAGAATACCATTACTCTCACCGGAGAGCGCCTCTACTGAAGCGATCACCTTATCCGTAAGATCATTGACCTTGTCAATCTCGTTAGAAGTGCTCTGTGCCAAGGTACCGATCTCAGAAGCCACGACTGCGAATCCCTTACCTGTCTCACCTGCTCTTGCAGCCTCGATGGAAGCATTCAATGCGAGAAGGTTTGTCTGGTTTGCGATAGCCTGTATCGACTGGGATACACCGACGATCTCCTCGATGATCTTTGCACCCTCGATAGCCTTCTCCAGCTTCTCGCGGCTTTCCTTTGTGATCTCCATAGCGGAGTTTTTATTTCTGATGATACTCGGAACCATCTCCTGTACATGACTCTGTATCTCATGTGCCTTTGAAGCCATCTCCTGAGCCTCTCTGGCCAAAGTATCAACGGCGATGCTAACCTCATTACATGTGGTGCTGATATCCTCGATGGCATTCGTCTGAGTATCGACGTTTGCTCCTGTCTCCTCCATGGCAGCACTGATAGATGTGATATCCTCGTTCATATCACCGATCTTTTCATGAGCATCACTCATCATGCTCTCGATCAGGATCGACTCATCACGCGTCTTGTCCACAGTCATGAGGAACTTGTCTTTCATAACTCCGATAAGGAATCGGATATTGTCAACCTCTTTTTTGCCCTCAAGAACACTCGCATCCTCAAGGATATTGTCAATAACGAACTTCTCCATCTCACCGACAGGCTTAAGGTTCTTTTTAACAAGAACCAGCATGAGGAAGATAACGAGAGCAACTGTCACCGCAAACAGTCCTACACTTGCAATAAGCATGATATTTAACGGTGCCGAAACCGTATCGTACAGCGATGCTATACCAAATACCCAGTTACAAGCCGGAACCGTTCCTGTAGCAAAGTAAGTCTTCTTTCCATCGTAATCAGTAGCAGTCGAAACCTCCGATCCCGGTGAACTGATCATCGGAGCAACATCCGGCATAACCTCCGCAACGGCTGTTGCAACCTCATCACCCGGCATCCATGCAGCATTCGGATGGATGACATAGTTTCCTGCCGTATCTACAAGGAATCCGTATACATCTTCACCTGATGTTGCGGCATTTGTAATTTCCGTAATGGTGTCAAGCGTGTAATCCGCACCGATGACACCGAAAAGCTGATCATTGATATAAATAGGAGTAGCCACCGTAACGCACATACCGCCGATAAGCACGTCCATATAAGGATCGGTAACTATAGTCCCCTTGGCTTCCTTCGCAGCGATATACCATCCTCGCGCGGTCGGATCGTAGCCCTCAGGCACCTCCGCATTCGGATCGAGCTGAAGATGATCCTTCGTCTCCTGTCCGATATAGATATTCAGAAGCTGATCACGTCCCGTTGCCGTAGATATAAGTATCTGTGACATATGCTCTCTGGTCGGCTTATCCTCACCGAGAGCCAGGATAGAATCTCTGATACCCTCCGTCATGGTCTTTTCTTTGGAAAGCCATGCGCTGATCTGCTCAGCATGAAGGTTTGCCTTTGCCTGCAGTCCCTCCTGCGCAGAGCTGTCCAGGTTTGCACCGGAAACCATAAGCATCGTCAATGAAAGCGCTATCATAGCGATGGCAACGACGATAATGACTGTGCTTGTCAGTGTTCCTTTGATGGTCTTGAACATAATTTCTCCCCCTGTAATCAAGATAATAATGCACTTTACATTATATTACTTTTGCTTTCATACGTCAAGAATTTTCTATCATATCTCTCACGATCCTCCCGACACGCATGGATTCGGCGTATTCGTAGCATTTCTTCAGATTCTTCTTAGATGATTTCCTGTATGCCTGAAGTATCTCATCAAGCGTTTTTTCGTCGATAGAATCCCTGAACCTGATCGAATCCGCCACGCTTCTGTCGATATCATAGATCTTTATCGTCACCCCGTTTTTCACGTAGGACGTCATATGGTCCTCGTATCCGTTTTCAGAGAAATAGTGTCTTGAGACCGGAAAGTCCAGCTTCATACCACCTCTGTCGGTCCTTTTGGTGGCAACAAACAGCTTATCCGGCTCATTTTTCAAAAGCCCGTGATAAAAGCACGCACTCGGGCCACAGATCACAGCCTTCCCATTGGCCATGCTCGCCTCCAGATATTTGTAGTCCTTTGGCTTTTTGATATTCAAAAATGTCCCCCAGTAGTTTCCGTGAGACACCTTCTCGATATCCCCGTTTTCGAGAAGCTCCTTAATATGGATCGTTGAAACTCTGTTATCGATCAACGTCCGTGTCGGCAGATAGCCTCCTGCCTTTTCAAAAAGTGAGTAGATTTTTTCGTAAGTTCTTTTCAGCATAAAAATGCACGCTCCTAACTCACACCACTTTTTAATCGCCCTTCTTCGATCGTCCCTACAGTATTATATTCCCTTCAATAACCCGGTACTCTAATTGTTACAATACCATAATGTACATATAGTACAACTTTTTGATGATGTTTACATCCTTATATACATGGCGGCAAATAATCTCATATACCTCCCGGAACCTGAATACCGACTGTTCCGTCAGATCGTCAGGGCCGAATGCCGCATGATATACCATTTCAACGTAGAACCGCATCACCTCTTCGGATACGCCCAGCGCCTCCGTGAGCTCACCGGTCAGCTCCTCCATCGACTGACCTGTATATCTCACTCCCCTGCTCGTAAAGAGCGGTGTGAGATGCCTGTGCGTCATGCGGATCCGCCTTCTCTTGTTCTTCATATCAGAGAGGTCCCTCTTGAACAGATACTTTCTGATCCGTCTCTGTCCCTCAGCCACGCCCGCTGCGATGGCCAGTATCAGAAGTATTATTAGGATGACACCGATGATATTCGAAGAATCCGCCTCATTACTGCCGAGTTCTCCTCCATCGAGTCCTTTCTCATCCTCTTCTTCCGGATCCTCGTTTCCGTCTATATCCTCAAACTCCATGCTCTCGCCCGGCTTCTCGGTAACCATAGGTGTAGGAGTCGCCAAGGCAGGTGACTTTCCTGCATCCATGTATCCGCTGTCATAATTCTCTTCATTTCCGTACTGCTCGCCGTGTCCCGGAGTAACCTCCATAGTCACGAATCCATATCTGCGGTCATAGACCTCGATCCATGCATGTGCATCGTAGTCAGTTACGATTATCTCTTTTCCTTCACCTTCCTTCAGCTCCTCGGGGCTTACATACAGTCCCTCGACAAACCTTGTCGGGATCCCGATAGATCTTAACAGGATCGCTGCTGCAGAAGCATAATAAGTACAGTAGCCTTTCTTGCTTTCCTTAAGGAAGTACTCAACAGTATCCCTACCCGAAGGAGTCTTGCCCGGCGTATCGGTATATACGGTATCGTGAGATATATAAGACTTCACCGCGCGAAGCACATCGCTGATATCACACTGCCCCTCATCGTACTGTTTGATAAGAGCCTCGTGTTGAGTTTTGAACTCATCGCAAACATCCTTCAGATCGTCAGGGATCTGCAGATAATATTTCTTGGCAAACTTTTCCAATGCGTTCATTTTTTCTTCGTATGTTGTCCAGAATACCGGATCGACCAGATCCTCAGATGGAGTGAGCAGCATTCTTCTGATAGCATACGGATAGGTAGTATAGTACTCCTCGTCATATTCCACGCCCGGAATCCTGGTTTTCAGCTCGCCGTCCTCGCTCGTTTGGAAGCCTGTAGTCGGCAGTACCGGTATCGCGTATTTCCCGAATCCGAAGGCAATATTTCTCACATGAAGCTTGCCCATGGACCAGAGATTTTCAACACCGCTTCGTTCGTTATCACCGATATCATTTCTGAGCTGAACATGATACATATCAGGTGTTATTTTTTTCGAAGTAAGCGCTGCAAGATCCTGTTTGTACTCCGCATCTTCTTTATTTGATTTCCACTTATTATTCTCATAAACATTGGCCACAAAGCTCTTTAAATATAAGCCGTAGTTCATGTTCACATCACCGGATAATTTTAACAGTGTTTTTCCGGAGTGATTGATCTGAGCTTTGTTTCCGACCTTTCCGTAGTCTATCGCGGAAGCACCGAAATACGCGCTTATCCACTCGAACACCTCGTCGGGATCCCAGGTCGCCAAAGAAAGAATAGTGTTCTTTGTCTCAAGTAATTTTTCTTTATTTCTATCATATCTTGAAGGCGGAATAATAATGTATGAAACAAGTCCGCTGACAAGTCCGATACCGATAAGAATCAACGATAATTTCTGTCTGAGTTTTCTGTCTGCAGAGTTGGTTTTTAACTGTCTTGTTCCGATGATGGATATCAGTATTACAAGGTAAATAAATACATCTATAAATGCCCCTACTCTTCCGACAAAAAGAGGCACGATCATAAACGGTGCGGTGCAGATCATAAATACACTTGATTTTCTTCTTCTATAGAAAAATGCACTGATGACCGCCACCATCAAAACTCCCACGATAACCAACACCAGGGTTGTCGAGAAGTTCACACTTATATCGTAACTTTCATAGGTAAGCAGTGAAAGATTGCTTCCGGTAAAGTTCATAAAAGCTTTTAAAAAGCTGTTTGTTATGGTGATGATTCCCTTTCCGAAATCTTCACCGAAACGTATACCTATAGCAATATAGAAAACAAGCAGGCCTCCTATACCGTAAAGCTTTCCGTGACGAATCGTCTCAAGCACCGAAAACAGCGCGTAAAAAAGTATGGAAGCTATCAAAAGGAAAACTAAAAACAGTGTACGGTTATATACAAGCTCAAGGCCCGCTGCCGTACAGGTGAGTGCGGAAGCTACACCCAGAAACACCATCATGATCTGGATGACTTCCATTAAAGCATTGAATAACTTACTCGACTGCTTCACCAAAACTGTCACCTCGTAAATCCATTACTTCCAATCGGTTTCTCGTCAAACCGCTACTCTGAACACCCGTTGCATCACTTACCGTAAGGTACAAAGCCTGCTCCAACGGCATTCCCTGATCCCATGCCAGATATGCCTCTACAAGTTCTGAAGGGTTTTTCGTCGGCCTTAAGCTCAATAAATCCTGGAGCATCCACAACAGCTCCTCCTCGTGCTCAACAAGCCTTTCCTCAACCACATCATTTTCTTTGTTATACCAGATAAAATGCTGCGGTATCGCATGATCGATCATGTACAATGAGATGGAATATATCCCCTGCACCAAAAGATTTCCGTTTTTATGACGTTCTTCACCCTCTCCCGGCACACACATATCAATAAAAATGTGAAGCGCCTTGGTAAGCGGCAACGACCCGTCCTTAACCATGAGAGAGCCCGTCTTTGAACTAAGCTTCCAATGGATGCGCTGTATCTTATCACCATCCGCAAAGTCTCTTATATCGAATATTTCCGACGGATCATCACCCTTTTTATAAGGAGAAAATCTGTCCGAATCCTCATCTGTTTCGTTGTACCATCTGTCCTTACCCAGATAAAAATCCTTGGTAGGCGGAACAACCAATATATGCTGTGTGGGATAATTCTTTCCGATATGCCATGCAAAAATACTGAGATAGTCAAATATCTTGACTCTTTCCACCTTGATCGACAGGTTTCCGCAGTTATCCATCGGGATCACTATACGTCTGTCTCGCTTTCTGCCGGCATCGACGGAAAAACGAACCTTCATCCGTCCGACCTCGCCTGAAAAGCGGTTTTCGTAGCGTACCTTTGCAATACCCTTTGTTATCGGGAGAATCTTGTTTCTGTTTTCCAGGGAAAGTGTGACCACTGCACGTGCGGGCTTGTCCATGTCGTCCTTCTCTGTCATGGGATTTTTCGAATCCACACTTGCATCAACTCTGGATTTCATGAAAATCAGAAACAGGAACATAAAAATCGGAATACACACAAGAATACCTGCAATCGCAACCGTGCCGAATTCCAGGTAGAATACGCATATGACAGCCCCGATCAGACACAAAAGGGCGTAGATCAATGTTCCAAAGGTCATGGGTTACCTCCTAGTTACGCGAGCTTCGGCGCAGGGATACGTCCCACGATCTCCTCGATAACATCTTCCTCTGTGATATGTGCCATACGGGCTTTACCGTTTAGGAGAACTCGGTGGGCAAGAACCGCTCCCGCAACACTCCTGACATCCTCAGGAAGAACGAACGCACGACCTGCGACATATGCGCGCGCTCTGGACATATCCATAAATGCCAATGTTCCACGGGGGCTCACACCGAGCGAAAGCATCGCATGACTTCTCGTACCGTCAACTATGCGTGACAGATAAGTAAGAACCTTGTCATCAACATGTATCTGCTTAACCTGCTCCTGCATAGCCACGAGCTCTCTTTTTGAGATGATCTCGCGAACCGAATCGAGCGGGTTGGTCTCCTGACGCTCCTTTATAAGTCGCATCTCCTCCTCCATAGTAGGATAACCCATGGAGATACGGATCATGAAACGATCGAGCTGAGACTCCGGAAGAAGCTGGGTTCCCGCGGATCCAACCGGGTTCTGCGTAGCCATAACTATAAACGGAACAGGAAGCTGTCTGGTCACACCATCTACCGTGACCTGCCCCTCCTCCATAACCTCCAGGAGCGCTGACTGAGTCTTCGTAGAGGTACGGTTGATCTCGTCCGCAAGAAGCAGGTTACAAAGAATAGCGCCCGGCTTGTACTGGAACTCACCGTCCGCACCGATCATATTGAAGCCGACGACATCCGAAGGCAACACGTCCGGCGTAAACTGAAGTCTCCTCTCCGTAAGCTCCATCGCTCTCGAAAAAGCGACCGCAAGTGTGGTCTTTCCCACTCCGGGTACATCCTCTATAAGAATGTGCCCACCTGCCAGAATCGCCGTCATAACAAGTCTGATCTCGTTATCCTTACCTCTGATAACCTGCGCTACCTCATGTAAGATTTGCTCCGTTCTCTCATTCATAGTTTTGATTATCCTTTCTAAAAAAATATACAGGGGCGTGTGATCAGATGGAGTTTCTCCGGCATTTTATCCATGCCCGTAAAACCCGTCAAACGTCAGCCGCCCCGTCAAATTCTATTTAACCAACCTTCATCCTAAACTTACGTACTTCTCTCTCGTCCTCAACATCCACCTTTTCAATCCGGCCGCCGAGTCCTTTGATCTTGTCCTCGAACCTCTCATATCCTCTTTCGATATAATGTATCTGATCTACAGCGGTGATACCCTCTGCCGCAAGACCTGCCATAACCAGCGCCGCTCCTGCTCTCAGATCCGGGGCACTCACCTCTGCTCCGGTGAAGTTTTCAACTCCTGTTATAAATGCCGCATTGCCCTCAACGGTTATGTTCGCACCCATACGTCTGAGCTCACCGACATATTTCAGTCTCGTCTCAAAAATAGTCTCGGTGACGATACTGGTTCCCATAGACAGTGCCAAAAGGGTCGTCATCTGCGGCTGCATATCCGTAGGAAATCCCGGATAAGGCATCGTCTTTACGTTTGCGTATGAAAGTCTCCTGTCTGCTCTGACTCTCACACAATCATCATACTCATCCACCCTGCATCCGATCTCGGTAAGCTTTGCCGTGATAGCCTCCAAATGCTTCGGGATGACATTTTTAATAAGAACATCTCCCCTTGTAGCCGCCACCATCAGCATGAAGGTTCCGGCCTCAATCTGATCGGGAATAATGGAATACTCGCTTCCATGGAGCTTCTGTACACCTCTGATCCTGATGGCATCAGTACCTGCACCTCTGATGTTCGCCCCCATCGAGTTAAGGAAGTTGGCTACATCTACTATATGCGGCTCCTTGGCCGGGTTTTCAATAATAGTCTTACCCTCCGCCATGCAGGCTGCCATCATGATGTTTATTGTAGCGCCCACACTCGGGCAGTCGAGATATATGTGATTGCCATGAAGCTGCTCAGCCTTGGCATCGATCTTTCCATGGTGGATACTTACCTTGGCTCCAAGCTGCTCAAAGCCCTTTATATGCTGATCGATCGGTCTGCTTCCTATCTGACAGCCTCCCGGAAGCGCAACCAGCGCTTTTTTGTATTTACCGAGAAGGGCACCTACCAGATAGTAAGAGCCTCTGATCTTGCGGATCGCGTCCTGATCAACATTTACATCGTTAATGAGAGCGCCGTTAATACGTACCGTGGTCTGATCAAGCCTCTCAACGATGGCACCGATACTTTCAACGGCATCCAAAAGAACACGGACGTCATCCACATCAGGTATATTCTCAATCGTGACCGGCTCGTTTGCCATGATGGCAGCGACGATGATACCGAGTGCTGCGTTCTTCGCACCACCTATCACCACTTCTCCGGTCAGGGGTTTTCCACCCCGGATCATATACTTCAACATACTCATTTAAAAGCCTCCATAAGGAGCATTATAACATATTTATTACATACAGGCAAGGATTTATTCTACAAATGTATGCAAAATCGGTATCAATATACCATCCTTACCTTGTAAGCCAGTTCTTCAGAGAGCTCCGGATATATCTGCAGGAAGCAGTCTATCTCGTCAAACGGACCCGAAAGCACTACCACGAATTCGTCTCCAAACTCGTGAATAACCTGCATAAGCTCATCGACAGACTCACGGGTCAGCTCCGCTGCCTCGGTAACAAGCAGGCATCTGCCTATCAACCTGTCTATCTGATCCATGAGATGGATCGAGTTCATGCGCTCCGCAGTGATACGCATCACCTTCTGGGCAGAGTTGTAACCGAGCCTCGTGAGCTCTTTTGAAATCTTTTTCGTCATGGTGAGAGTGATCTTTTCCTCTCCGCCCGCCAGTACGAAATGAGGCGGTTCGAAATCCCTGCGTCGTATCTTTGCCACGATATCTCTCGTGGTCCAGTAGCGGATACCGTGATCCGAAACGTCCGCAGGCCCTTCCTCGTAATCATCATCTACCGCAAACATAGCCTCCAGGCGATGAGCCTTCGAAGGATCGTCGGTCTTTACAGGCTCTCCGACGGTTTCTGCCGGACCGCGCCTGTTCAAATACTGAGCCTCCAGGCTGATATGCTCCTTTTCCCCTATGGGAGCACCCGATACTGTCTTCGGGATCCCTACACTTTCTATCACCGGAGCATCCGGATCCAGCTGCTCCTGCGGATGAGAAGGCTCCACCTCCAACTGCTCAATCATCGTACGTCCTGTCTCGGACAGCATCTCATCAAGCGTTGGTTCCTTGGACTCCTCCACAGGCTGAACATCACTCGACTGCTCCACTATACGGCTGACCTCGGATCCGACATGCTCGGAAATCGCATTCTCAATATCCGATTCCGCTTCCATACGGGCTGCCAGGTTTTCTTCTATGATGCCGCCAACCTTTTTCTCCTCGTGGTCGATCTCCGGCTCCTCATCAGGAAGGATACGCGCTCCACCGAACCACAGATGGAGGTCTGCCATCTCCTGTTTGAAATCATCGATACGGCCTGCCGCCTTATAGAGCTCCGCGAGCTTTTTCCCCCAGATTTCCATGTACTCTTCGGCTTTGAACTCCTCCAGGAGTTTTATTCTTTCATCAGCGCCCGCATCCATCGCATCAAGCATGGCATATCTCAGTTCAAAATCGTCTGCAACGGCGCCGTCCATTTTTTCGAATTCTTTAAGATAAACCTTTGCGTCCCCAAACTCGCCTATGCGGATAAGAACGGTTATAAACTCTTTCAGATCGCGACGTACATTCGTAGTATTGATAAGGTGAAGATACGTCTTTTTCATCTCATCAAAATGACTCGTCTTTTCCTGCGCCAGAGCTATATTTCTCAAATCCTGGACAGAATCTATATCATCGAGAGGAAGACTCTCAGAGAGGCGATAAGCCTCTTCAAAACTGTTCTCGTTAACCAGCTCGTAAAGAGTCTCTAAGCTTCTTTCGATCTCGCGTCGTTTCATGTCAACTCATCCTCCATCAGCGAACAATCTATGCTTCCAAAAGGAACTTCCTCGTTTTTTCAATCTCAGGCGGTATGTCACACCCGTTCTTGGTAAACTTATGCATCACGTTAGTGATATTTTTCTCGAGCTTTTTCTGCTCCATGGTATGTCTCTTCGCGGCATCCGCATAGGATGTCTGCGACACCAGACCGGCGGCGATCTCCTGCGCTATCGGACAGTATGTAAACAGTATGTCGCGGCTTACCTTGTTGAGCCTCATCGCACCGACCGCTTCCTTGGTGATCCAGTCCGTATAATCCTTGGTAAATACATCCCTGTGACGGTTACCTGCCTGCGTGAGCTGAGCCTTGACCTTTTCCTTTTTCTCAGGTGACAGATCAGAGTTCTTTTTGTAGAACTGCAGGTAATCGGTATACTCACTTGTAAGTGACGGATATCTGAAATTGTTCCAGTTGGCACCCATATCGGTACGACATTTTTCCCAACGGAAATGCGCCATCATCCTGAGTATCATGCCGTCAATATTGTTTTCGGACAGGATCGGCATGAGCACTCTGGCGTGCGTGACTTTTTTCTTGCCCTCGATGTCCTGCCACATCTGGCATCCGCCGCCGCATACCGGAAACAGAATAAAGTCCGGTGTGTATCTGTCGATATTTGAAAAATTGTTTAACTCGATCTCTTCGTAATAAGACCTGATCTCCCTGTAGAAAATGGAGTAGTCGATCTTTTCGACCTTTCTAACGGCCGCGTTTATCGCAGCGCCGGTCACCGCTGCCGAGGAGAGTGTGGTAAGAATTCCCTCGGAACAAAGCACCGGAACAAAGGTCGAGATGTTTCCGTTTATCAGACGGTCGGCGTACTTGAAGAGGTTTTCAACCTCGAAGTGCATCTTCGCCTCTCCGTCTGCCATGGCAGCCTCCGCCGCCTGTTTATTTTTCGCAAAATCTTTTCTGACATGCTCCTCATAATCCTCGTCGAACTCATCCTTCGACGGGAGCTTTCTGCCTTCGTAAATCTCCTTGAGCCACTCGACCATCGTATAGACATGACAATCAAGATCGCCCGAGCCCACATCAGGGAGTGAAAGAAGTGTCCTTAAATCCTCCTCGGTCAAAAGCTCCTCGCTCACATATCCGTAGTTCAAAAAGAGCTTAACAGCCAACGGCGGTTTCGGGTCGACAAAGCTTTTTTTGGCTGCCGCCTCGAACACAACAAAAAACGGTTCCGTGACCTTTTTCCTGATGGCCATGGTCTCCTTGGTTCTTCCAAACTTATCGGTAAGACGCATGAATGCGTCGAGTGCGTCCGAAAATCCCTTCGACACCTCGGGATCCACTCCGCTGTAATCCATGATCTGCTGGAACGATCCGTTCAGTGAGCTCAGATCCTGCTCGTCTATCTCCACCTCCGCGTTTACATCGTCCGAGAGCAGCGCCATGTACATAGCCTGCATATGCGTACGGTTCAGCTTCGGATCAGTGCCGACAGTGTCTATGAGAACCGTCTCTATCTCATCGATCTTTGCTATGATCTCATCGACAAGTCCCGAAATACGGTCATTCGTCTGGCCTGCTTTTTTCAGGTCCAAAGCCGTCTTTGTAACGTAGGAGAAAAGATTCTTCTCATCCATAATAAGTGAGCGGAAAAACTTAAATACCCACTCTCCGTAGATACGGCATCCGTCGATAAGAGGCGGGAAAAGCTCACACTGCTCCATGTAGTGCCTGAAGGCGATAAGCGATTTGGATCCCAAAAATGCCCTCTGCGCCTCTACCTCCACACTCGCCGCCTCGAGGTAATAATTAACCCCCGAGGGAAGATGAGGATCCTCGATGACATCCTCCGAAAGGCGAGCCAATGACGGGATCTCCTGCGGAACCAGTCCGGAATCCACAGCCTCCTTCATATAGGTCGCATAGCTCTTTACGAGAAAATCCTTCATCTCATGCGTCGTCTGCTGAAGCTTGTGGAAGGATTTATACATGTCCCTTATCAAAAAGTTTTGTGACGTGACAAGAAGGCCCCTGTACTGAGCCTTCCCTTCAATCAGCTTTTTTACGCGCGAGACGTCATTTACCGGAAGCGGATAGACCGTCACGCCCTCGCCTGCTATATAAGTAAAACTGTGCTCACCACGGAGCACATCACAAATTCCCAAAAAATTACCGCTGCCAAGCGTAACCAAAATACCCGATGAGCGCACAGCTACCCTGCCCTTGAGAATAAGGGCAACACATGTAAGCTCATCACCCTTCTCAAAGATAACGGTACCCTTTGCGACCGGGGTGGTTTCGTTGATAGTTAATTCAGCGGACATCGGTTCTCCTCATGTATAAATATCTGTTCGCGTATCGACGCTCTCTTCACAGAACTACAGATGGACTTCCGGAAGCATGCTTCCGGCTTCCATCTGCAGTTCCGCGCATACGCGAACAGTAGTCTGTATATCAAATCCGTGCGCCTCACTTCGAATCTGATCCACCGGACGTTACCACAGCAGTTAACTCGGTCCAGGTGACCCCGCGACACACAAGGAGCATCGCTTAGTGCTGCTTCCGTCAGGACCTGACACGGTTCACGAGTCCCTGTTGCACAGGACCCAAACGTCAACGCCACTTTCCGTGGGCAGCTCCCAAAGATCAAACCCTCCATGAGACAACACCCCTGCTAGAGCGGATTGCAGGTACAGGGCACCGCTAACTCCCCGGCTGCACGGAAATCTTAACAAGTATTACTCTTTTCCACTGTTGCTCAGATCGGCAGAATCATAATGGATAGCTATCTGTTTTTTGTCGTACATCTTGTAGAACTCCATCATGATACGATCTGTCACCACGTGTACCTGATCTTCATCCATATTGAGCAGAAGAACGATACGCTGAGTCGCGCTGTACTTCGTTGTCGCATCCACACTTCGAATGGACTTGAGTATCGCACGCTCAAGTATGGTCATCACGCGTTCTGTCTCATCGACGGTTACTCTATGCTCCTGCTCGCTCATCAGTGTAAACAGGAGAAGTCTCACGTGCTGATGGTTGCGTTCCGCAACATCGGTGATGTAATTGAGCATCGTTGTGAACGCCGGAAGGTCGACTTCAAGGCCTCCCTTGTCACGTTTACGATTCTTCAGGACAGATACCAAAGCGCGAAGGTCGGCACTCGCCTTTTCCTGACGCTCGATCTCTTCCTGTCCGCGCCAATGGATATAATATCCATCCTCACTCTGATGCTTAGCTACGTAAAGCGCCTTATCCGCACGCTCGTAAACTACGTTGAACTCTTCCTTCTCGTGGTCGATCATGGCGATACCGATCGAAACGTTCAGCTTGCCGAGCGCCACCTGTTCATTTTTCCTGGCATTCAGCTTCTCACGGAACTTCTCCGCCATACGTGTCGCATGCTCAGGTGTGAGCACTCTCGGGAACACAGCCACAAACTCGTCCGCGCCGAATCTGGCCACGATACCCTTCTCCCTGAAGGAAGCGATAAGCTTTGCCACGGTCTGCAGATAAATATCGCCGACCATGTAACCCTCTGTCTCGTTTACCACATGGAACTGGTCTATATCGAAGATGAACAGGGTTCCCTGTCCCTGACGTGTTGTCTCCTGCAAAAGCTTTAAGCCGTAATTTCTGTTGTAAGCGCCGGTCAGCTCGTCGTGCATGTAGTTGTTTGCAAGCTGCTCCTCCTGCTTTTCCATGACACGGGAGAGAAGCTCTGTCGCCTCGCGAACCTCCTTCGGCTCCTCGTAATGCTCTTCCTGGATGAGGCGTCCCTGCTTGAGGAGGTTGAGCATGGCAGTTCCGGCTTCGGGATCGAACTGGGTCCCGATTCCCTTCTCGATCTCCTCCATGACGATATCGGGATCGAGTCTGTTTCTGTAAACACGGGTGCTGGTCATCGCGTCATACGCATCCGCCACCGCGATGATACGTGCGATCTTCGGAATCTCATCTCCCTCGAGTCCGTCAGGATAGCCCTTGCCGTCATAACGCTCGTGGTGATGCTTCGCACCGACATCTATCTCAGGGATCATACCGATATCCTTGAGGATATCCGCACCGATCACCGTATGATTCTTCATCAGCTGATACTCATCATCGGTAAGCTTTCCGGGCTTGTTAAGAACAGAATCCGGCACACCGATCTTTCCGATGTCGTGAAGCAACGCGATAAACTTGATGTCCGCGATCTCACTCTCAGAGTATCCGAGCTCCTTCGCGATGCTGCCGGAGTAATCCGAAACTCGTCTGGAGTGACCCTGCGTATACTCATCCTTCGCATCTATCGTGTTTGCTATGGTCCGGATGGTCGCGATGGTCATTTGCTGCATATCTTCACGGAATTTTGAATTTCTTTTATCTATCATTCCGTAAATCTTTGCACCGACGGCTGAAGCCACAAAGCAAAGCGTGATACATGCTATCTGGATCTCAACTGCCGCCCATCCGTCTTCACTTATTGTGTTGTTCGAAACACGGATGTATATCTGCATCGCATTTACCAACAGGGCTGTCACACCCGTCAGAATGATCAGGCCGATATCATGGTAAAGCACCATCAATGATAACAAGGGGAGAATATATGAGAATGTGAGTGGCGTAACACCCGTGATCATGACGAAGGTATACATGATCAGGTAGCCTATCAGCACGATATAGCGAAGGTAGAACCAGGCCGGTCTCCAATGATAGAGAACAAAAGCCAAAACAGCGGGAAGGATGGTGATCATCGAGAAGGTGATATAGTACGTCTCTGTACGTAACCCTCTCCAAACCTCTATACCGTAGGCCGTCATCAGTACCAAAACGATAACAAGCCAACCATAAACAAGGCCTGCGTTCAGGCGCTCGTCACCCGGTCTGTCCTCTCTTTTTTCGAAATGGAATTTTTCAAACATAGGCTGTGTACGTCGGATCCTTCCGACATTCCCCTCTCCTGACCGATCCTGCGGTCATTTTAACGTTTTTTCCGAAGCTCTTTGAAAAATGAACTCATCAGCGTCTGGCACTCCTCTGTGAGCACACCCTCCGTAAGTTTTACACGATGATTGAACCCGTCCACACTAAAAAGGTCAAGCACCGATCCCGCACAACCTGCCTTTGGGTTGCGGGCTCCGATCACAACTCTCGGTATCCTGGCCTGGACGATCGCACCCGCACACATGGGACACGGTTCCAAAGTCACATACAGCGTGCAGTCCTCGAGTCTCCAATCACCGATACGCTTAGAAGCCTGCTCTATCGCAAAAATCTCCGCATGGGCAAGTGCCCTTTTTTCACGATTTCTCCGATTGTATCCCCGCCCTATGATTTTTCCGTCGTATACAATCACGCAGCCAATGGGAGTTTCGTCCTTTTTGTAGGCTTTTTTAGCCAGCTTCACAGCTTCGCTCATAAAAAAAACATCATCACAGACTTTCATATGTTATATAATACCCGATTTTGCGAAAAAAAACAACCATAAATTTGTATTTTTCACAAAAAATCGTTCTTGAAAAATCCTTCGTCGCGCTATATAATATAGTCTGTGATTGTTTTTTTAGGAGGAATGAAGAAATGAAGAAGATAATACTGACCGGCGACCGCCCCACAGGACGGCTTCACGTCGGGCATTACGTAGGTTCTCTGCGTCGCAGAGTCGAGCTCCAGAACTCAGGAGAATATGATGAGATCCACATCATGATCGCGGATGCACAGGCTCTGACCGACAATGCGGATAACCCTGAGAAGGTAAAGAGCAATATCTCCGAGGTCGCACTTGACTATCTTTCCTGCGGAATAGATCCGGAAAAGTCAAACATCCTCGTACAGTCCTACATATCGGAGCTGACGGAGTTGACCTTCTACTACTCCAACCTGGTGACGGTATCTCGTCTTCAGAGAAACCCAACGGTCAAAGCCGAAATCCAGATGAGAGGCTTCAACACGAGTATTCCGGTAGGATTTTTCACGTATCCGATCAGCCAGGCTGCTGATATCACCGCGTTTAAGGCAACTACCGTGCCTGTCGGAGAGGATCAGCTTCCGATGCTGGAGCAGGCAAGAGAGATCGTGAGAAGCTTTAACTCGACATATGATGAGGTTCTGGTAGAGCCAAAGGCACTGTTGCCTGAAAACGAGGTTTGTTCGAGACTTCCGGGAGTAGACGGCAAGGCAAAGATGAGCAAATCTCTCGGAAATGCCATCTATCTCGCTGACGATCCTGAAGATATCAGAAAAAAGGTCATGAGCATGTTCACCGATCCGAATCACATTCGTGTCGAGGATCCCGGCTCACTCGAAGGAAACACGGTATTTACCTACCTTGACGCGTTCTGCAAGGATGACATGTTCGCGGAGCATCTCCCGGAGTACCAGAACCTTCAGGAGATGAAGGACCACTACACACGTGGCGGCCTGGGCGACGTAAAGGTAAAGAAATTCCTCTACGAGGTACTGATGGAGGAGCTTTCACCTATACAGGCAAAGAGAAAAGAGCTCGAAAAGGACGTTCCGGCAGTAATGGAAATCCTCAGAAAGGGTAGCATGGAAGCCCGTGAGATCGCAGCAAACACGCTCGATGAAGTGAAGACGGCTATGAAAATAAACTATTGGAGCGCATAAGGCATGAGGCTGTGCATGTGCATGTGACATGCATGCGTGCATGCAGTAGCACATGCATGTGCACAGGAGAGTCCAACGGACGACAAGTGACCGAAGGTCACTTGTAGGTATGCCTTACACGCGGCCCCACTATGACCGCGATCACGATCTTTGCGATATCACCCGGGATAAACGGGATGACGCAGAGCATAAGCGAAGCTCCAACCGGCGTTCCGGTAGATATCACAAACCATGCGGTTCCAAGCAGATATAAAACTGCAGTTGCTATAACAAGACCGAAAGCCTCGATCACCCGCGTCAAAACGGCGCCGCGTGACGGGGTTTTCTTTTTTTTCGCTAAAACTATAAAGACCCCGCCTATCACGAGCATCGGTACATATCCGATCAGGTATCCGCCGGTAGGGCCGGCAAGCTTGCCGACACCTCCCTGAAACCCTGTAAATACAGGAAGTCCGGCCAATCCCAAAAGCAGATATAATACACATGAGACGACCGCACATCTGTATCCCACGGCATATATGGAAATATATAATACAAGTGTCATAAGAGATATGGGCACAGGGCCGATCGGTATGGATATCGGACCCACCACACAGAATACAGCCGCAGTAAGCGCGGTGATCACAAGCATGAAAACATGGTTTCTATTTGTTGCAACACTCGATGACATTTTGCACCTCCATTTTGGTAAACCATTTTTATAGTATAAGTTTACCTTTTTCTCTCCGCTCTGTCAAGTACTTATCAACACAATCCACAAAAACGACGTAAAACGCCCTACTTTTTTGTCTAAATGGTAGGATTCGCTGTCTCAATGCATCTTGTGTTTACAGAACATTCCACGGTATAATGATAGTAAGAAAGGCAGCCCGAAGAAAGGAGGGCAGAAGATAGGATGAACCCACGGGGATGCCTGACCAAAAATCATTTACAATGTCTATTACATCACAGCACCTTCTAAACAATTATGAGAGGAGTATATATGGAACCAAGAATACGTTTTCTGGATCAGCTGAACTATGCCAAGGCTCACGGAATAGGGATCGATATCGAAGGCGTTTCCTATAACCATCGACACCCGCAGGATGTGATCAGCATCATGCAAAGCGGCAGTTATATGGTTGACTATGAGAGCGATTTTACAGGGCATATTACCGCGATCCATATAAATAATGTTGATCGTTCATAGTTTTTTCCGAAGTGAAGACGCATATATGTACACCAATGGATCAACTCCTTTTATAGCAAAAAAAGAGCCATCTTACGATGGCTCTTTTGGATTATGCCATGATCAAAGCTTCGAAAGCTGGAACAATGCTTTATCCTTTATGATTATCTTGTAATGCTCGTTGAAATAATCCTGCGTAGCATATGTGATATTTTCTTCGGATCCGTACTCGGATATGGTCGAACATGCCGAATGGAATGCATGTTTGCCATTGCCACGGTTCAGAAGAAGATAGTACTTCTTTCCTACCGTATCCTTCCAGATGGTGTTTTTGCCATTGTAACCGGAAGTAACACGATGCGCAGCCTCTATGATCGGATTTATCGATACAAATGAGAATACCTTTACCCTCTCATGAAGGTTATCACTCTTCTTCTGCTTGGTCGGCTTGGCTGTGCCGTTTGACGCACCTGCGAGTGCCTCCGAAAGCGGGATGAATTTCGAATCCTGATCCGCCTCCGCCTCATCAGGGTTTTTATCATAAAGCTGGTCAAAGCAATCCATGAGATCATCGAAGTTTACACTCGTGTTCTCCTCATCCTCCAAACCAATATCCGCAAAATCGGCATCCACATCCTCTTCCTCCGCTTCAGGAAGGTTGAAGTTCGCAAATCTCTCATCAAACTCCTGAGGATCGTCAACCTTTGTAATAACCAATACCAATGATTCCTTTGATGTCGGTATGGCCTCAATCATCAGCGGTATATCTTCCGCTTCAAACCCAAAATCGATATTCGCCTGCTCCATCATGTCACGGAACAGCTCTTTCGCACGATCAGAACCATAAGCAAGCTCACTGATCTTAATGTGGCGCTCAACAAGGTCTCTCTTCGAAAGTGTGCATCTGATCTGATTGTCACTGATTCGTTCGATTCGCATAGGTCATACCCCCTTTCTTATCACACAGATATGTTTCCATGAATTATATCGGATAAAACCTTATAAGTCAAGAGATTTTCGGGTACATTTTCCAAAAATCATGCCTTCCATATATTCACCGTACAGGTCTCAGCACCATTAAACATTGTCTTTAGCCATCCGGAGCCGTTTGCCACCTCGGATGGATCAATGGTAGCCAAAATCAGCGATGGGTCCTGCCCCTTTCCGTCGGCACCCAAATTATTTACGGTCTGACGGAATATCATAAGGTATCTGCTGGAATCACCTCCGAACAGCACAAGACTTCCCGCAGGCCATCTGGTCGCATTACGATTCATCTCATTCGTAGGCAACCCCGCCGGATCCGCAATATAGTAACGATCTACAGGATTATACGGTATCATCACAAGCGGAAAGGGCTTGTCATATGACAGCTTATTATAAAATGTCATTGCGGCGTTGCATGATTGGTTTATATTCGCATTATAGTTAAATCCGTTTGTCTCTATCTTTATCCTTGGTCCGACATAGACAGGAAGCGGTGTAGGAGTCGCCGACCCACTGGGTCTCGGCGATGTACTCGCTCCCGGTGAAGCCGAAGCTCCGGGTGACGTACTCGGTCTCGGCGATCCGCTCGCACCCGGCGACGTACTCGGCCTCGGCGATCCTGAGTATGTCGGCGTCGGGACACCCGAAGGCCACGGCGATGCGCTCGCAGACGGTCTCGGTGTCAAAGACGGTGTCGGAGTCGGGCTCGAAGGAAGAGTGGATCTGATGATCGTTACGGATTTAGGTCCGTTTCCGAGAGCCTCCTTAAGACCGGTGGCATTCATGATCCTGCCAAGTCTGGTATAAGCGTATCCGCTTGTATGATCCTCATATGTCAGTTCATATCTCGAGTTACCAAACAGCATAAAATCTCCCGCAAGAAGATTTTTCGGTTTGTACTCCTCCATTGGATAAATGATCCCGTCAGGATCCTCACCTATTTTTGTATTACTATTTAAATCAGTGAGGTACAGTGTTTTCGGAAGTGTACTGTACAACATCCTACCGCATGTATTATCAAGTATTGTCATAGGGAACTGCTTAACATTAGTTCCGTTTACTATAAGCACGGCCTGCATAGCTCCTCCGAGCTGTGCTGTAGGAGACGGCGTCGGCGACGCGGACGCACCATTACTGAAGATTTTTATCTTTGTCCATGTGGTCGTACTTCTTTTTTTCTTTCCGGATTTGCAGGTTACTTTTACACTAATTTTTACGGTACCGGTATTCCTGGCGGTGATCAATCCGTTTTTATTTACAGTCGCTTTATTTTTGTTTGATGAGGTGTATTTTATCGATGTTTTTCCGAATGTATTATTCGTTTTTACATTCAGCTGTCTTCCGTGACCGATCTCTAATTTATATGTTTTTTTAGTTATAAATTTACCGCTTATTATAAGCTTAACTGTGGGCGAAGACGCTGAAAGAGCATCCGATGAAGACGGGAGTATCCCTATCATCAGACACAGGCAAAGCCACAAGGCTACTCTGCGATATATATTCTTTACATTACTTCTCATCCGATCCACTCTCCCGATCTATCCTTACTCCGCGGATCCCGGCCTCATATTCGGCCTTTCCACGGATAAATTCGTTTATCTTACCCACAAGCTCATCCGCATCGAGTCCATGCACGGCTGCAGCCTCTGCTAAGGTTTCCCCCGCGGATGCCGGACATCCAATACAGTGCATACCACTGGCCATGAGTATCGGAGCTATGGTCATGTCCAAAGACAGAATCTCAGATATTCCCATGTCTTTTTTTACTTCTGTTATTTCTTCCATCTTTTTGACACCTTCCATATTTTTTTACTTAAAAATCATGATGCGCTTTTTTCAAAGTATTTATTCAGATCATCCATCGGGATAGGTTTGGAATACTTATATCCCTGGAGATATTTTGCGCTCATGCGTATACACTTTTCTTCATCCTGATCTGTCTCGATGCCCTCATAAAGAACCGAATAGTCCATAGCGGAAAACATTCTCGCAAGATGTGTTACCATCTTTTCCGACTTCTCGTCAGAACCGCAGGCGATGACTAAAGACCTGTCAAACTTGATGATATCAAAAGGCAGTTCCATGATACGCTCGAAGTTCGAATACCCTGTACCGAAATCATCAAGATAGAACTTGATTCCATCCTCACGAAGCTCATTGATACGATCCTTCACAATACGGAACTCGCTGTCGTTCTGACTCTCCGTGATCTCTATGGCTATTTTATCTTTTGGTATATCCACATCAGTTATTATACGTTTTATATCGTCACAAAACTTCGGATCCTTCAGTTCACTCACGGTAAAGTTTACGGATATTCTCTGAACATTGAATCCCTGACCCATAAGTTTTTTTATCCGGACACATGTCTTGAATAGTATTATCTCAGACAAAACATGTATCAGATTATGTTCCTCTGCAAGAGGTATAAATACATCCGGAAATACCATGCCCGTTCCGGGAAGAATGAGTCGCATCAGAGCCTCTGCGGTATCATACTTTCCGGTGGCTATATTTAACACCGGCTGGCAGTAAACAACCACTCTCGGATCGTTCAGATTCGAAGTCTTTTTTATGTCCTCAAGCTGTGATAAAACATAATTTCTTTTTGCAAACTCTTCGTAGTCTTTTTCCTCGACCATCTTGAAAGAATTCATCTCCATTTTGCTTTCCATATACCGGATCATACGCAGATAATCCTGTTTCTCGGAAAGCGCGGCAGATGTGCGCATAAATACTATCTTATAGTCATACTGGAACCGTTTGTACTCCTCATAAAACTGATCCAGCATCAGATGCATGCTCTCTTCTATGTGCGGATTTTTCGCCATATCGGCAACCAATATCATGCGTCCGTTTGATACCTGAAAAAGCACGGAGCCTTTGAAATAAACCTGATTAAACTGACGGATGATCTCCTGTACTTTCTTGGGATAGTGTTTACCCGTTCCTTCAAACTCCGGCATAAAAAGTGCCATAAGCATACGTGCCTGTTTTTTGTTGTGAGAAAACCTTATCATTTCCTCAAACGCACTTATATTTACAGTACCGATCTCGATATTATAAGGGTTGGAATGTATCATGTATAATAACGTGATAACCGGAAACATAAATGATGCCGTCGTGAATGATGACTGGCCGTTTATCCCCTGGAGTATCATTATCGAAAAACAAATAACAAAGGTGCCGATAACACCGTATACTATCTGCCTTACAACCCTTCCTCTGTAGTATATTACAAGGAATCCCAACAGCCCTACAAAGTACACATAACCACAGCCAAAAATAAGCCCCCATGCCTCATGGATATTCTTTGCTTCATCAATATGATAACCGAACTTAAATATGGTCCCGAGTATATCATATCCTATCACAACCAAAAATCCGGAGCCTGCCATGGAGGTTACGATCTTTCTGGTCCTTTCCTCGAGCTGCAGAGGCTCTTTTGTATAAATAACATACAAAAACATATTCAGGAAATATCCGATATGCTGTAATTCTCTGAAAAAGTAAATCCAGAACACAGGAACCGTATCGCGTGTATTCAGCAAAATATGGTAGGTCAGATTCGACATGCCGGCAACCATAAGACAACCTATCATCCACTGGAGAATACGATAGTTCTTACTTTTGATGTTGTAAGCAAACTTCATGAGTACCAAAAGAACAAGGCAAGTGCCCAATACAACCACATCACCTACCGGAGAATAATTCTCATAATAATGGATTGCTGTATCGATGGTTCCGTTCATGTTGTCCTCACATTCCGAAGTATCCTGCTTCTATACGTCTACTATGTCAGTTTTCATACAACTCACGTACCTCATCCGTATATACGCCATCCTCTGTATATATGACCAGGGGCTTTTCAACCACCATTCCCGAGTTACCTCCGCGAACCCCTTCAATAAGCACCATGTTGGGCTCCTTGGCGGCCGCGGGATAAACCATCCTCATACGTTTCGGCTCTAATCTTTCTTTTACCATTTCACTGAATATCTCTGCCAGTCTGAAGGGACGATGAACCATGTAAAAATGTCCCCCGGATACAAGCAGTTTCGCTGAAACCGATATCACATCCGACAGAGAAAGCATTATTTCATGCCTCGCTACAGCCTTGTGATCCGTCGGATTTATCAGTCCACCGTCTTCTTTTAAATATGGCGGATTACAGGTTACTACATTAAAAGATCCCGCCTTATATATTTCCACCGCATCCTTTAGATCGCCATCGGTTATAGTTATCCTTTCGGAAAGACGATTGTAACTCACGGAACGATCTGCCATATCAGCTATATCCTTTTGGATCTCAAGCCCGTCAATATGAGACGCTTTAGTCCTCGCCGATAAAAGAAGAGGGATTACTCCATTCCCCGTGCAGAGATCTATCACACGTTCTCCTTCTCCCACACGGGCAAACGCGGACAGAAGCACCGCATCCATACCAAAGCAAAACCACGATGGGTTCTGGATGATCATAAGACCATCTCGTTGGAGGTCATCCAAACGCTCCCCCTCGTGCAGATAATCAGTCATCGAGCTTTGATTTTCCATCATCCTTTTCCATCTTTTCGAGTTTCTCAAGGTCTTTATCGTGCTTTGAACCCTTGTCCTGACCACGACCTTTGTCAGAACGACCTCTTCCCTTGAATTTTAACTCCTTTACATCATACTCCCTGATATCCTTTTCGTCCTTGTCAAGCTCAACTATCACTCGAACTTTTTGCTTCAGGACGCTTACACTCTGTACCTCTCCATCGAGTCCGTCAGAAGTCTTTACGTGCTCACCTACATTCGGAAGGTGAGAATTGAGTTCCTCGTAAGCCAGCTCTTCATTTTTCAGGCAGCACATAAGTCTTCCGCATACTCCTGAAATCTTGGTAGGGTTCAGAGAAAGACTCTGCTCCTTGGCCATTTTTATTGAAACCGGCGCAAACTCGGAAAGATAGCTGTTGCAGCACAGTGCTCGTCCGCAGATACCGATCCCTCCGCAGATCTTGGTCTCATCCCTGACACCTATCTGACGAAGCTCGATCCTTGTACGGAACACTCCCGCGAGGTCCTTGACAAGCTCACGGAAATCGACTCTCCCGTCAGCGGTAAAGTAGAACAAAAGCTTGTTTCTGTCAAATGTGTATTCAGCTCCGATAAGCTTCATCTCGAGGCCGTGTCTTGCTATTTTTGTTTTGCAGATATCGAATGCCTCTTTTTCTTTTTCTCTGTTTTCTTTCTCAGTCTGCTCATCCTTTTCGGTAGCGATACGTACTATCTTTTTTACTTCGTCGGAAAGCTTTTCCTCTTCCATCTCAGTGTTCGGCAGGATAACCGTACCGATCTCGGTACCCTTTTGAGTGCTTACTATGACCCGCTGCCCTCTGGCAAGCTTCTCACTTCCGGGGTCGAAATAATAAACCTTTCCTGCCTGTCTGAATCTGACTCCTATTACCGTTTTCATATCTTTCTCCTACCTTCAATCTTTCATGGTCGAGAACATCAGCTCCATGGTGATGTCCACGTTCACGTTCGCTTTTAAGCGAACCTTGGCCCTGTCAAAGGCCTGTATGATCTCTTCGATCTTTTCATAGCTCCTGGTCTGCGCCTCATTTGAAATGGCCTGTGATTCGTTCTGGAATATCAACTGGTTGATATTTTTCGTGGCTTTAAAAATGAGAACATCGCGATACCAAAGCATCATCAGATCGATATAATCTCTGAACTCTTCTCTTTTTGCGCCGAGGTTTTTGGCTGTTTCTACCATATCCGAAACATCCATACGATCGACATTTTTGAGAACCTCAATTATCGTGTTTTTTCTTTTGACGAAATCATCGGAGGCGTCAGCATAGCGTATGGCTTTTCCGATATTTCCCTGCGCGAAGGCCGCACTCTCCTTGGCGATATAATCAGGTGTCCCGCACTGTGTGATGAGGAAATCCTCCACGGTACTTGTGGACAACGGATGAAACTCAAGCGTAAGACATCTCGACTGTATGGTCGGAAGAAGCTCCGATATGTTTGATGTCAAAAGAAGTATCACAACGTACTCAGGCGGCTCCTCGAGAGTTTTTAGAAGAGCGTTCTGCGTAGCTTCGTTAAGTCTCTCCGCATCCGGGATTATGTATATCTTAAATGGTCCCGTATAAGGACGCACATCTACTGTCCCTATCACCTGCTCACGAATCTCGTCAATACCGTAATCGGTTTTTGCGCGTGTGACCCATATCACATCGGGCATACTCATGGACTCGTTCTGTCGGCATGATATGCACTCCTTACACGGCTTTTCATGTCCCTTATCATCCTGACATAAAAGACCCGCCGCAAAGGTTTTGGCCATGGTTTCTTTACCCACACCTATATCTCCGTCAAAAATATATGCGTGGAACGGGTTTTTCTTTTTAATGGCCTCCTGGAGATGTGCTTTGATCTCCTCGTGCCCGACTATCTCTGAAAATGAAAACATGTCAAGCGCCTCCTTACGTTACGATATCAAGCAAGAGACCTCGTATCTCATCAACCTTGTCGAGTATCGCGATCGCGTCCTTTTCATCCTTTATCAGTTCACCCGCAAGCTCATCTAAAGCCGCGTCGACTCTTTTGATCATACCGTACACACGGTGACGTCCTCTACGATCCAAAAAGTTCTCACGTGAAAACTTATGCGAGCGATTAACAACCTCGTTCAAAAACTCCTTGATGAGCGCACGATAGTGCTTCATATCACGGATGTCCATACGTTTGCCGAGCTTTTTGCCCTGCTGGGTGATCTCCTTCATCATCCCCTCAAGACGCTCTGCAAGTCCGTCCTCCTCAATCTTGCTCATCAGAGTAAATCGGAACTGATCGTCTGATTCACGCTGCCTCTCCACCTCAGGTGTCTGATTCACCTGCTGCATGGCATCTATACGGATGTTATCCAAGCGATCACCTCCTTACTCTAACCGATTTATTATAACATATTTTAGCACCTTTCGTCAACAATAAGCTCCTCTATCTGGCTCATCGCTGTCTCCAGATCCTCGTTACTCACGCGGCGCACAATTTTGTTCTTTTCGAGCTTGTCCTCCGAAAAATCCTCATCATCCGCCAGATATCTTCGGCACACCTCGGCGATGCACGGGGTATCCTCCTTTTTTTCGCGACCGACAGCCCTCTCTATACGTGTCACATCGGACACCTCGATGTAGATCGGGATCACTTTTTCGCTTCCGAAATAATCCCTGATCTGCTCATAACCTTCAAGCGTGGTTATCATGATGTGATCGGAATCACCACTTAACTGCTCATCATCCGCCGTGAAATAATACCAGTCACCTCGCACCGTGTGATAGCACCGACTCTCTATGATCTTTCCGTCCTTTTTCATCTGTTCCATCGTTTCGATGTCGACAAAATGATACTCCTCACCTTCTGTTTCACCCTCCCTGATCGGCCTCGTAGTGTAGGGTATCACCGGTGCGAGCTCAGGATGCGCCTTTATTATCTTCGCATAGAGGGTATCCTTTCCCGTGGCACTCTTGCCCATCACGATATACATCAAACCATTCATTTATTACCACCATTCCGGAGCATTTTTTAAAAGCTCCATTCAGTTTATCGTAAGCGTCGTAAGATACTTTAAGCTCTCCTTTGTATCGCCGGGGCTCGTCATCAGGATAACATAGCTTTCCGTCACCTTTTCCGGCTCGATACGATACCCCAAAAGCTGCCCCTCTATAGTCGGTCCGTCACCGAGAACGATCAGCTTTGACGGGTCTCTGCCTTCGGGTGAAAGCAGGTTCATACCCGGCAAATGCGTTCCGTCCGCCATCGCTCTGGTCTTGACCGCCGCGTCATATATGTCCTTGAGATTTTTATCATACTGCAAAAATGTCCTGATACCCGGGCCCTCCTGCCAGCTCAGACACTGATCTATGGATGACATCAGAACGTATGAAGGCGAGCTCGTAATAAAGGTATCATGGTAGTTCATCACGGTCTCCTCACTGACTCTGTCAGAGCATCTGTGAAGGATCGCGGTTTGAGTGAGCGCCGGCAATGTTTTGTGCAAGGACTCTATAACAAAATCCGCGTCCTGAGTCGTAGCAGGCTTCGGCCAGTCGAGCTTAAGCCCCGCGGTCCTCGACGCCAGCGTCAGGTGCGCACCATGCGCGGAATCAACTATCAGTATCGTTCCGTAATGATGAACTATTTCAGCTATTTTTTTAATATCGCTGACCACTCCCTCATAGGTCGGAGATGTGATCACAATGGCAGACGGAGTCCTGCCAGACTTCGCCAAATGATGAAAAAGATCATCAACTTCAGCAGGATCAATGGGCCCCGGTACCCTATGCTCCTCATCAAGATAAGGCCTTACTATTCTCACGGATTTAAGGCCGAGCAGCTCAACTGCATTTGGGACCGATCTGTGACAGTTGGCATCCGTCACTATGACATCGCCTCTGCTGCAGGATGAAGCTATCGCTATCATATTACCTGATGTCGATCCGTTTACAAGTAAATATGTCCCTCTGGTCTCGTAATACTGCCTGAACCTCTCCATGAGATCCTTTATCACTCCGGTCGGGTGATGAAGGTCATCCATTCCGGAAACCTCAGTGATGTCGATCGCATACGGGTTCTCCATACGAAAGCAGGGATTCCTCTTGTGCCCCGGCATATGCATGGGCACCATCTGTCTGGATATGTACTGAAGTAACGACTGATAAAGCATTGCCACCTCCATTCCGAAGTGTTTTCACACTGCCTTGGCGAGTTTACCTTAACTGTTTATATATCGTATAACAAACAAATCCCACAGCTGATGTAAACAGTATATCAAAGCCTAATAAAATAACTGCATAATCAGTTGCCAAACCTACCTGCAAAAAGCTCAACGGGAGAATCCCGACCACCTGAAGAATTACCGCAAGAGACATCATCCCCTCACGTCTGCGATCATACCAGGCGATATCTCGACCCTCTTTTTTTATCTCTTCTAACTTCGCATCCGAGAATACATCCTTTGCCTTGTGTACTCCCATATAAATCAGGATTCCAAGCGCTATATGAAGCACATAAATAACAACCTGCAAAAGACCCTCGCTGATCACCTCGGCAACCGGTCTTGTAGCGAGCGCCTCAACTGCCACCCTCTGGGTAGCACGAACACTCTCATCCGTAATACTCGATATGTACTTATCCATACCGAGATCATTTACCGTCCGGGCGACCGTCATGTAAGTAAGCTCAGTAACTGCTCCATACATGACCATATAAATACCGGCCTTTCCTATCAGCATGAGGAATGCGTTTTCCCTGCCGGGTTTACCCTCCATGGCAAACCTTAAAATAAGTCTGGTAGAAAGCGCCATAAGTACTCCGTTTATTACAGCTGCGTAAAGCGCTGTATATACCGGATGCACCCCGGGATCCAGGTACTCACCAAGCCCTATCATAGATACAAAAAACATGTCAAGGACGTACCTTGCTCCGATCATCAGTAACAGTCCGAGGCAGCCTATAAAAAAGGACATAAGCTTTGCCTTTTTGCGCATATTATACCATACAAAAATAATAATCGGCACCATCACGGATACTGCTAAAAGAACAGTAAAAACAGTGATCTGACCATCCGAAAAAATAGCTTTGTTCATGTGTTTTTATTCCCCTGTTTATAACATGAGGCGCCCCAAATAAAGGACGCCCCATTATACTTACATTAATCTCATGATCCTCTCAGAATCAGAATCTGAACCTGATCTTAAACAGATCATTAAACGCATCATCAATCTGTCCACGACTGAGAGAGCCGGTCAAATCTGCCAGACTTCCGGTAACGATAAACAATATCAGATAGATAGCACTGATCGATGCTCCGATAATACCGCAAACAAGACCTGCCATGACCATTCCGTTATGGTGTCCTTTATTCTTCTCTGAAACTGCGAGACATATAGCAGCGATACCACATCCAAGTCCCGGAAGACATGAGCAGCAGCAAACTATGGAAACGATACCGAGTATCATGGATGCGATAGCCGCGCCCGAATACTCCTGTTTCGGCTTCTGAACATACTGCTGACCCTGCGGTCCGTAATTCGGCTGACCATAGTTGGGCTGGCTGTAGTTAGGCTGACCGTAATTCGGCTCCGCCTCATTTGTTACAGTCTCTACTGTCTCTGTAGCAGCTTCCTCTGTTGTCTCCGCTACGTCCTCCACAACCTCAGGGATAACAGTCTCCTCTTCAGGAACTATAGGAAGTCCGCAGTTGCGACAAAACTTAGCGTTTTCTTCATTTTCCGTTCCACAACTCTTACAAAACATAGCATCATCCTCCTTGCGAATATTTTACCTTTTTACGGAAAAAATGTCAAGCAACAGTGGCTCTCTGATTTAACTCATTCTGGATCAGTGCAAGGTTTACGATCGAGAGTCCTACTATCGATAGAATAAGGTAAACTACACCGCGGCTTCCCGCCATACCATTCTCACGATTAACGATGTACTCATCCCATGCCTGTCCGGTCATATAGTACCAGTAAAAACCATAGATTCCGAAAGTCACGATAGTAAGCAGGATAAGAATACCACTTGATACCGGCCACTGTCTGCCGAGAAGTGCGTTCGAATCCTCCGAAACACGATACATCCAATAAAGTGCAAAAATACCAAGTGTGATGATAGACAGGATAATCGCTATCGCAATGTCTCTTTTTTCTATAGTTGCCATTTTTTCCTCCGTTCTGAGCCTTTGCTCATATATATGTTTTTTTATTTTACATCAATACCTTTGAAAGGAATTCCTTCAGACGCGGATCATGCGGATCTTCGAAGAACTCAGCAGGAGGACGATCTTCCTTTATCTGTCCCTCGTCGATAAACAGAACCCTGTTTGCAACCTCCTTCGCAAAGCCCATCTCGTGGGTAACGATGATCATCGTCATTCCGTCTTTCGCGAGCTCCTTCATGAGGTCCAAAACCTCTCCGACCATCTCGGGATCGAGCGCCGAAGTCGGCTCATCAAACAGTATCACGTCCGGTCTCATCGCCATGGCTCGAACGATGGCCACACGTTGCTTCTGACCTCCGGACAAAGTAGACGGATAAACTCCGGCCTTATCCTCCAGACCAATCCTCTCAAGCAGCTCCAGAGCCCTCGTATTCTCCTCGGCTATGATCTCCTTTTTAGGAGTCTTTTCATTTTTGTCATGCGTCCTAACATAGATAGGCGCAAGCGAGATATTTCTTAATACTGTTTTATTGTTAAAAAGGTTAAAGTGCTGGAATACCATTCCCATGTGGCGACGGTGGATATTTATGTCCACGCTCATGTCGGCGATATCAACTCCGTTAAAGATGATCTGCCCGCCATCGGGATCCTCCATACAGTTTAAGCATCGCAAAAATGTACTCTTACCCGAGCCTGACGGACCCGTGATAACCACGATGTCGCCCTTATCCACATGCAGGTTTATGCCCGTAAGTACAGGCACACCCTGAAAGTTCTTTTTCAGATCAATTACGTCGATCACTTTTTTTCAGGCTCCTTTCCATGAGTTTGATACCGATACTGATGAGGACGACTAATACGATATAGATCACAGCCATCACCAGGTAAGGAACCATAAATTCATAACTGTTAGTACCGATGTAGTTAAATGCAGTATACAGATCCGTAGCACCTACAAAACTGACAACGGATGTATCCTTTATAAGCATGATAAACTCGTTTCCGAGAGTAGGCAGGATGTTCTTTATCGCCTGCGGGATCACTATCATTCGCATGGTAGTCGCAAAGCTGAGTCCCACGGCACGTCCGGCCTCCATCTGTCCGGGATCCACGGACTGTATTCCGCTTCGCATGATCTCTGATACATACGCTCCTGAGTTCAGTCCGAAGACCAGTATGGACACCGCCACGCTTGTCATTTTTACACCGATTATCGGGAGCAGGACGTAGTAGAATATCAAAAGCTGAACAACCATCGGGGTACCGCGAAACATACCTACATAAAACGTACAGAACCCGTTCAGCACTCTTGGTAAAAGCTTGTATTTGGGCACCACACGTACTGCCGCGATAAGCATTCCGATAAGTATTCCTATAAGCAGTCCGGCGATCGCTATTATGAGGGTATTTTTAAGTCCCTCAATTACCTTATCCGAACCGCCGTAGTTGATAAAAATATCAACAAACTGATCCCATTTTTGACCAAAGTTTCCCATTTGTTTTTATCTCACTTTATCTTAATCCGATCTCAACCATTCTGAGCGTTCAGCGCATCTGTAATGCACTTCGCCGGAGCAGAATCGATGATCACATAGTTAAGGTTTCCGTTGATCAGATCCTGACATGCGAGTGATCCGTTTTTGTAACCGATCGCCTGGCTCGGAAGCTTCTCAAAACCGGCCTCGTCATCACCCTCGCAATAAAGCTGTCCGGTAGTACCATTCTGAACACCGATCTTTACTGACGAATCCTTGCCCATGAGAGCTGCATGAATGCTGTCCGCATCCTTCATGGAGTCAAACTCAGTATCATCGCTCTTTACGATCAGACGCTGTGAAGCATTGTAGTATGAATCAGTAAATGTAACATACTTTTTACGTGACTCCTTGATGGTCAGACCTGCCATTGCGATGTCGCATTTGTGCTGACCTACCGCGAGACATACCGCATCAAAATCCATGTTTGCGATAACGAGCTCCTTGCCGAGTTTCTCGGCAAAAGCCTTCGCGATCTCCATATCTATTCCGAGGTATTTGTCACCTTTCATATACTCGAACGGCTCAAATCCTGCGTTTGTGGCAACTACGAGCTGATCCTTTGATGAGTCCTCTACGGCGCTCTCAACAGGCTCCGGCTCTCCGTCACCGAAATAACGATTACAGATCTTGTCGAACTCACCGTTCTCCTTGATCTCCTTAATAAAAGCGTTTGCCTCTTCCAGAAGATCAGTCTGATCCTTGTCAACACCGAATGCATACTGCTCATCGGACAAGTCTACATCGATAACCTTGAGTACACCGGCACCGCTGCCTGATTCCTTTGATGCATCGTTTGAACCACCCTGACCACCGGCCGATTCATCACTTCCGCAGCCTGCTACCATGGCCATACTCATTACAAGAGTAAGCATTATCGCAACTATCTTTTTCATTGTCTTCCTCCATTCCATGTTTTCTTTATTAAAAGGCACGAGGGACATTATAGCACAGGAGCCCCAAAAATGCAAGGATTTTCTTACATCAGACGCCATCCGCTGTGGTATTTGTTTTTTAGAGTACTCTTTTGTTTCTTCCCCCATCCGAGCGGATATCCGTCCACGCAAACGAGCACCATTCCGTCGCAAACCTCATCTGTCTCATCAACGCTTATCGTTTCACCCTTCAGATACCTGATAACCCTGTCATCAGCAGCCGACAAATCAAGTGTATTTTTGTAGTCCTCTTTTTTCAGAGCCATCGCCAACGCCTGGCTCGGTTCAAACCTTTTCTTTTTACACTCTCCGAGAAACAGTCCGCTCCGAAGGAATTTTAATCCCTTTATATCCGGCAGATCACCCCCGTAAAAAAGCATCCCGTCGTGAGACTCCATTTTTTCGGGATCAAGCTTTTTATTCTGATTTTTTTGATACTCTTCCCAAAGAGTTTTTTCTTCCTTTGACAACTTATTTTTATGATCATTATTCCGTTTATTTTTACTGTGTTTTTTTTCGGTGATCTCGGATGCATCGATGGTATCCGCCTTGTGAAACAGTGCCAAAAAATGTCCCTCTCCATCCATCCTGTGTGGGAATATCCTGACACATTTTTCAAGCTCTTTTATCCCGTCGCAGCAAACATCCGGTCTTCCTTTTGCAAACCCCTCATAGGGATCGATATCGACGAGAGAGATGTCATCATCCAGCTCCAGTATTTTCATTACCGTCTCTTCATCCTCAAGCGGTGAAAAAGTACAGGTGGAATATAAAAGAAATCCACCCGGAGCCAGCATGGGAAGCGCATGCTTTAC
The DNA here is from genome assembly GCA_000687695.1 of Lachnospiraceae bacterium P6B14. Classification (GTDB taxonomy): domain Bacteria; phylum Bacillota; class Clostridia; order Lachnospirales; family Lachnospiraceae; genus Eubacterium_F. The sequence continues at coordinate 268,534 of JHWZ01000001.1, forward strand.
TATGTCCTCCTGCATCGCTGCATATCTTGCCGGACTGTCTTTATCCCAGGATTTTATCATATCGGGATCCTTGCGAAACATGCCCTCTCCGGAGCACGGAGCATCTATCAGTATTCTGTCAAAATACTGTTGAAAATATCCGGCAAGTTTCTCAGGATATTCAGTTGTTATTAGTGAATTTGTAACGCCGAAAAGCTCTATGTTTTTTTGAAGGGCTTTGGCTCTTTTAACCGATATATCATTCGCAACTAAAAGGCCTCTGCCCGAAAGCTTAGCGGCAAGCTCGGTAGACTTCCCTCCCGGTGCTGCACACAGATCCAAAACTCTGTTACCGGGCTTGACGGGAAGGCGCGAAGCCGGAGTCATCGCGGAAGGATCCTGAAGATAATAAAGTCCGGCGAAGTAGTAGGGATGCTTCGCCGGCTGGTAAGTCTCTCCGTCATAAAAATAACCGTTATCTATGTACGGTATTTTTTTGATCGGGAAGGGTGTTATTTTTTCAAATTCTTCTGTTGATATCTTTAATGTATTTACTCTGAGTCCATATAAACGGGGCTTTTCAAATGCACCAAGATAAGCCGGGAACTCCGTTCCCAGCAGATCCTTCATTCTGTTTAAATACTCGTCTGACAGCTGCATTTTTTACTCCAAATAACTGAAAAATCTGTTTCCTTTTTTCTTGAAAAAGCTCTCAAATTCCGATCTGCTGACCTTCCTCTTTCCGATGTCAGGATCGTATATGGAAAGCTCTTTTAATGTGTATCCCGAGATGACCACTCCTTTGTCATCATAAGTCATGGCGATGACGGGCTTGTTGTTGCTGACAAAATAGATAACCTGATCCAAGGTACAACCCTTCAGATTCAATGGATGTGATACATAATCCTCCAGCATTTCATATGGCGATTTGTTTTCTCCCGTAAGTGACTCGGGTGACACCACGTCATCACTTGCCTGTGAAAGAACCATCGCCGCACACGCCGCAAGATTTGATACCTTTGATCCGGATTTGATAAGCGTCAGATCACCTAAATTGTTCTGATTAAACGCACCGCTTCTCTCCCAAACCACCTTATGGTCTCCGGAGATAACAACACCCATCTGCTTGTCTGCTTCCTTTATCGCTTTACTTACATCCTCAAACGACTTTGTTATTTTACCCATGGAAAGGACATAGTAATTCATTACTTCCGGTGCCTCGAGACGCAGCATCCTGTTGTTGGTTTTGACAGACTCTACGGGATCGTTCTTTTTTATACGTCCGGGCATGGTAAATGTAGACGGGAATCTGATATACCACTCCGTCAGAGACTTGTTTGTAAGTCTCGATGTATACGAAAACTTTGATGCTTTTATAGAGGATCTGTTAAGAATGGAATCCTCTCCGGCATTTTTATATTCATCTCCTGACTTTGTGCAAAGCTGGATGTTTACAACGTTTCCGGATCCTACTGCATCTCTTACATAAACATCTTCTTTTTCATAAGTCTTTACAACCTTACCGGAAATCTCACTTATTAATAACCGATGGCATGGGATGATCTTCGTTCCGTCCGCCTGCTTTTTTATATCCTCTTTTCGGACAAAGCCATATACAACATTGTTCTCTATCGTACCGAGCAGACGAATGTATTCATCCTCCGACGGGGTTCTTATCAGCTGGTGTTCATCGTTTTCAAGATTGTAGATTGTTATGCTGTCACCGTAGCCCTTTGAGAGAGACGATGACCATACATAGCAGTTCGAGCTCTCCATCGTCATGAAAGAAATATCCTTGACATTTTTCTGAAGTATCTCGAGTCGCTGACCGGAAATATTGTATGCGTAAACAGTGTTTGCAACAGTGAAATAGAATACATCTCTCGGAGAAACATAACTGTAGTTTTCAAAATCTATTGCGAGCTGTTTGTATGACGTTTCCATAGGCAGATTCACCAGTTCCTCGATGGAACCGTCAAGCTTGTAACGATACAGGGTGATACATACATCTCCCTCATATGTACCCCTCGGCTGATAACCGAGCACCACGAAAAACAGCGCATCCTCGTCATCCGTAGCTATAAGTCTTATCTCATTTTCATCGTAAGCTCGCAAAAGATAATCCGCATCCTCACTGTAAATGCGATAAATTGTTTTCATGGTATTCTGTGCCATATCGTAAAAATACAGCTCACCGTTTCTCTGGAAATAAAGCCCTTTTCCATCCTTGGTAGGCAGAAGCTTTCCGCTTGTTTTAGATGTGATACCGAGCTTCAGCTGTGAATTTGATATGTTTGCAACCTCTGTATCAAAATCAGCCTCCATCGTTCTTTCGAAGTTCAGAAGGAAATCCTGACCGGGTATATGACGTACTCTGTACGACTCTTTTATGTGATAGTTTTCCGATCCGGAGTTCGTGTTTGCCTTTACAAAATAGTTGTACTGCACGCAGGCGGTTTCCATATTGTATTCTCTGATGGTTATGTATTCATCGCTTATCACCTTCGGAGACATACCCGCCCAGGTAACGAGGTCCGAACTGGATTTTATGGTGACTCTGGCAAGAGTGGAATTACTGCTTGCCTCGTTAGGCTCCAAATATCTTGCGACATCTTCCATTTTATTTTTCTGGAAGGTGTTTTCGTGGAATTCTTTTACAAATGCGAGTTTTTTATCAAGACTTGAATCTTCGAGATAGTACTTGAGTCTGGTATAATAATGCACCTCTCTACCATCATCAAGTTTGCCGGCGATATCCATGATATACTCAGTGGATGTGGCCATGGCATAAGACAAGACAAGCCTTACCTCCTTCTGTTCAGGGGTAAAGCCTTTTATGGATTGTGTATCGTATACTTCAGAGCTCTCCTTGTCAATTATACTGTAAGTTAGCTCGGTAAGTCTGCTCGTCCCCCCATCGATCCGAAGGGTGAGGCTTTTGGTACTATCTAACGGCGTCATTGACTCTCTGATGACATTCGCCGTCATCGGTGCGGCGTATCCGTAAAGCGGATTGATAGTGTGCCCCTGTGTCTCTATCATAAGAACCGGGAAGGATTCTTTATCAATTTTTACCTGCTCCGCTTCCACCTCATAGTTCGTTTCCATCTGCTGTCCAAAGAAGAAAAGCGCGCCAAAAAATATGAGTATAAGTCCAACTGTTTTATATATATACTTTGCCATTTACTTTACCTGCTCTATGAATAATAAGGGTTGATAAGCCTCTTCTCAAACTCTTCTCTTGATAATGGTCTATCGAACAAAAAGCCCTGAGCCATGGTACATCCGACTCTCTTCAGAAACTCTACCTGCTCCTCTGTCTCGACACCCTCGCAGATAACCTTTCTGTCAAGGTCATGGATCATACGAACGATGTTCTCGACCATTCTCTCCTCCTTCGCATCATTCTCATCACGAAGGAAAGTACGATCAAGCTTGATAACATCCATATCGATATCTCTCAAAAGAGAAAGAGATGAATAACCGGTTCCAAAATCATCCATGGATGTGTGGATACCCGCTTCTCTCATCTCGGATACGAAATACTTCATCGCATCCAGATCCTCGTAACCTGATGACTCGGTAAGCTCCGCCTCAAGATAGTACGGATCCGCACCATGCTTGTCAACCACAGCGAGCACATCATCAACAAACTGCTTGTTGTGAAGATGAAGCTTTGAAAAGTTCGAAGATACTCTGACAGGCTGTATACCTCGCCTCTGCCAGTCACCTATGTCACGACAAACCTTGTCAAACACATAGAAGTCGAGCTCCTGGACCTTTCCGTCATTTTCAAGGACAGGGATAAACGATCCCGGAGGAACCATCTCTCCGTTTCTTATCCAGCGAACCAGAGCCTCACAACCACAAAGTGTCCTGGTCCTTAGGTTAACCTTGGGCTGATAATATACAACAAATTCCTCTTCATCGATCGCCTTATGGTATCCACTCAGGATATCCTTCTGGCGTATCATCTCATCACGTCTTTCCTGTCTGAACCATACGTAATCCTTGGCTCCGGACAAACGTGTTTCTCCCACGGCGATCAGTCCGGCATTAATCACATCATATATGGTATCCTCATCATTTATCTGATAGATACCGCACCTGCTGGTAAGAGTGAGTCCGAGTTTTTCTCCGACATCCACCGGAACCTTATTTATGTTATTGAGGAACTCATCAACATGACCTTTTTCAATGAGCGCAATAAAGTTGTCTCCGCCATTTCTCGCGATGACCTCTCCATGCCTCAAATGCTCGCTCAGAGTCTTTGCATAGCCTTTGAGAACTATATCTCCGACTACTGATCCATATTCCTGGTTTATAAACTTGAAATCCTTGATACTGATGGCAAGACCCGAATAATCCACGAGATGATTTTTCTTTTTTCTTCTCATCTTTTCGCCGACACGTATGAGCTTATCGAAGTTTGCCACACCTGTAAGAAGATCCCTGCTTATCATCTCTTCGGAAATCCTTAAACAGAAGGAAACGTTAAAGATCGCTGCAAGCAGCATCAACACCAGCATAACACGAGTTACGATACGCATCAGATCCGTAGATTCCCTCATGTCCTCCATAAGGCTCTCCGTGTCTTTTTTAATAGCCTGATCCATACCCATTATCTGACTGTTCATCTTTTCGATAATAGGCTCAAGCTTTGTGTGCATGGTATAATAAGCTGTCTGAGTCTCTCCCGACTTACTGAGATCCACGACCGTTTTTACGTTATGGATGTAACCCGACATCAGCGAAAACAGATCATGATATCCTATTTCATACTCGGTACCGCGAACATTTTCCTCGAACTGAGCCATCTTTTCCTTAAGATGTGACTCGACCTCGTCAGCCTCCTCCATGAGCGCTCTTTTTTCCTGGCTCTTGCTTTCAGCCATGTGGTGGAAAACAATAGCCTGGTGCTCATATACACCTACCATCACATCATTCATATATTCTGCATTAGCATAATCCACTTCAACCACATGATTGTAATCGCGGATCACTTCCTTCATATTCATGTAAACAAGCTCTATCGCTACGATTGAAAAAAGGGATGAAACGATTGTAATCAAAGCAATCCGAAACGAAAGTCTGTTTCGTCTCAGATCGTTGGTTTTGATATTCCCGGGTCTTATTTCAAGCTTTTTCCTTCTCTTCATCCCGTGATTCCTTTCACCATATCATCAAGCAAATATTGCAAATCTTTTTTATCCGGATTTCCGCTTTCCATGATAGCGCCAAACTTACCCGACGCATCCCAGAAAGGAGCTGCGACTCTCTGAAGTTCAGCGTATTCGGACTGCTGTGACAGAGCAAGAACGGCCGGCTCATCCTTCACGGAGTCCATATTTTCAACCTCACGGTTTGCGGGAACCTCACCGGTAGTTTCGAACTCTACAACCTGGTTATCCTTTGAAGTTACATACTCAACAAACTTTTCAGCCCATTCGGGATGTTTTGTTTTTGCGCCTATCCCGAGAACCTTATAACCCATAAAGCTCGCCATCTGAACCTGCTGTCCGTCAACCTCATATGTCGGCAGCTTGGTAGCGGCATAATCATCTCCCCAAACGCTTTTAATGTTATCCGCATTCCATGCACCATTAACTCCGGCAACTATGGAACCATCCTTAACTCCCTCGAGAAACGGTTCATCTTCGAGAGACGCAAATCCTCTTTTCGCGCAGATGCCCGAAAGCGCTTCCGCTACGGCCAGGCCTGTATGAGTAGTGTCCGTCGCGTTCCAGTTACATATGTTTTTGGTACCGGTATCATCAAGCTTCAGCTCAAGTCCTGCCGCTTTGAAAAACGAATACAGATACCATCCGCTCCCGAGATACATAGATACTTTTTTATTTGAGTCCCCGGCTATCTGAACCATTCTTTCAAGGCTCTTTACATCTTCATCACCGAAGAACTTTTTGTTGTAGTAAAGAAAATATCCGTTTCCGGTTTCAGGATAGGCATATATTTTTCCGTCCCGCACTACTGATTCGTACGCGACGGAATCCTTTCCCCCGAACACATCAAGTGCTTTTTCAGGATCCTTATTGAAGGCGTGCAGAACTCCTGCCTCCCTGAGGTCATCCAGCTGATCATCAGCAAATGCAAAAATGTCCGGAACGCCATCAGGATTTGCCAGGATCGTCTCACGGGCGGTGTCCTCTTCCTCTTTACTTATCTTGTACTCGATATCCGCCTCGTCCTTATGCAGCTCGATGAAATCCTTCATGAACTTGTCCATCAGATTCATCTTCGCTTCGGATGCCCATATGGAAAGTGAAACCTTTTCCTTCTCTTCTCCACAGCCAACACAAAGACAGCACAAAAACAGGAGCATAGCTCCTGTGATAAGTTTCTTTGTTTGTTTTTTTATCAAACCTTGTTCCATGGTTTTATTCTACTATGAAAATGGGGATTTGTCAAAGAAATCATGGTACTTTCGTAATGTTTCGAGGCAAAACACTTCATGTTGCGCTTTTTACACTTTTTTTGTCAATCTGTCGGCTAGTCCGGCGAAAGCTGCAAGGTCAAGCTTTTCACCGCGAATAGTCGGCGAGAGTCCCTCGGCTTCGATAGCCTTTTGGATAGTCTCCTTCTCAAAGCTGATCTCCGCGCTGCCGCTTATCGCGTTTACCAACGTCTTTCTTCTCTGGGCAAAGGCCGCCTTGATCAGGGAAAACATCAGCTTTTCATCCTTCGCTTTTACGGGCGGATCCTGTCTTGTCGTGAGTCTGATCACGGCAGAGGCCACCTTCGGGCGAGGGGTGAAACAGTTTTGGGGAACGTTTGCAGCGAGATAGATATCAGCGTAGTACTGCACAGCCAAGGAGATGGCTCCGCAGTCTTTGTCACCGGGCTTTGACATCATTCGGTCCGCTACTTCCTTCTGAACCATGACCGTTATACTTTCGATCGGGGCGTGGGTCTCGAGAAGCTCCATAAGGATCGGTGTTGTTATGTAGTAGGGGAGATTGGCAACAACCTTGATGGGGCGTCCGCCATTTTTTTCCTCCGCGATACGCGTGATATCCTGCTTAAGGATGTCTCCCGTTATGAGTTCCAGATTGTCATAAACAGGCATCAACTCGCGTTCAATGATATCAGCCAGATCGTAGTCGAGCTCGACGGCGAGTACCTTCCCGGCGTTATCGCACAGGGCACGCGTGAGCGTACCGAGGCCCGGGCCGATCTCGAGGACAAAGTCGTCCTTTGTCACGTCTGCGGCGGCGATGATCTTATCGAGAACGCGGGGGTCGGTTAAGAAGTTCTGGCCGAAGCGTTTGCGGGCGTGGACGTCGTATCGTTTTATAAGGTCGTAGGTTGCTGAAATATAATCCATGGAACAGTCTCTCCTAAAGGCATCCGCCCGGGTGTCTGACGTTTTCATTCGGGACTTCGCTTTCGCCATTCGGATACGTAGCAGTGCATGGCACCAAAATACGGTGCCTACGCACTGACGTATCCGACAGGTCCCTCATAAAAACATCAGACAACCCTTGGCTTCGGATGGTTTAAAGGTTTCTTCGTTATTATTGCTTTTTTATGCTATACACTTTATATGCACTTTGAGTCGTTGTTTTTATGACTTCTTCTACTGATACTCCCTTAATTTCAGATATTTTAGTTGCGACTAAAGGGAGGAGCGATGAGTCATTTCTTTTACCTCTGTGAGGTTCGGGGGCAAGGTATGGACAATCGGTTTCAAGGACTATACTTGTAAGTGGGATAGCCTCTACTGTTTCTATCAGCTTGCGGGCATTTTTGAAAGTGATGACACCTCCGACGCCGATATAAAAGCCCATATCCACATACTGTCGCGCCTGCTCGGCAGAGTAGGAATAACAGTGGATGATGCCACCGCATTCAGCTGCTTTTTCTTCACGTATTATGTTCATTGTGTCAGCTGCAGCCTCGCGACTGTGTACTACTATCGGAAGTTCCATTTCCTTTGCAAGCGCGATCTGAGCCCGAAACCATTCCTGTTGACTTTGGTTTTCCTCTTCGGATTCTGACCAGTGATAGTCGAGTCCTATCTCTCCGATGGCTACAACCTTGTTATCCTTTGCATGTTCGTATAACCAATCAATATTATCCTTTGGCATCCCTTTAGTGTCACTCGGATGGAAGCCGATAGCGGCATAAATAAAAGAGTGTTTTTCTGCTAATTTTAATGTATTTTTACAGGTTTGTATATCGACTCCAATATTTACAACATTCCCTATATTATGCGAAGACAGACCGGAAAGTATTTCTTCCCGGTCTGCATTAAATGCTTCATCATCATAGTGTGCATGAGTATCAAAAATCATGTTATTATTCATCCTTTTCAGGCGTAATTATAATTTGATTTTTACCATCAATTTAACACGCCTTAACAAATCTCAGATCCTGACGGAACACTCTTTTCAGGTGTCATAAGAACTACATTTCCGTCCGCATCCTCGGCACATAAAAGCATACCTTCCGAAAGCACTCCGGCAAGCTTGGCAGGCTTCAAGTTTACGAGCACCATGACCTTTTTACCAACCATCTCTTCAGGTGAGTACCATTTTTTGATACCGGATACGATCTGGCGTGTCTGAGATCCGATCTTCACCTGTGAACAAAGAAGCTTTTTGGAGTTCTCCACTTCCTTACACTCGATGATCTCGCCTACCTGGAACTGCATCTTCATGAAATCATCGTAGCTTATTTCAGGCTTAGCTTCGATGTCGATACCTTCCTCATCGGAAGCAGCATCAGCTGCACCGCCCTGTGAAGCCTCCAGCGCGAGAACCTTGTCCATTACCTCATTTACATCGAGGCGCTGGAAAAGAATCTCCGGTGCATCAGTAACCTTTGTTCCCGATACGTACTGTCCGAAGCCCTTTTCCAAAAGCTCATCAAGATCACAGGCTTTGGCATTTATCTGAGAAAGGATCTTTTCAGCCGTCTCAGGCATAAAGGATGAGAGCAGGTTCGCACTGATCCTGATACCCTCGATCAGATTGTAAAGTACGGTCGCCAGACGATCCTTTTTCGCATCATCCTTTGCGAGTACCCACGGCTCCGTCTCATCGATGTATTTGTTGCATCGCTTAAGCAGAGTGAATATCTCCGTGATCGCATCTGCCACGCGGAGCTTGTCCATTTTTTCAACGACCTTGGCAGGTGTGGAATTGGCAACAGCCTTCAGATCGTCATCAACAGGCTCTGTTACACCCTTATCCTCAACCACGCCTCCGAAGTACTTGTTACTCATGGAGATCGTGCGGTTTACGAGGTTACCGAGAACGTTCGCAAGATCTGAATTATTCCTCTCGACCACGAGCTCCCAGGTAATACTTCCGTCGTTATCGAACGGCATCTCATGTACAAGGAAATATCTGACCGCATCGACACCAAATATGTCCACGAGGTCATCTGCATAGATAACATTTCCCTTACTCTTACTCATCTTATCATTGTTTGTGAGAAGCCACGGATGACCGAATACCTGCTTCGGCAAAGGTACATCCAAAGCCATGAGCATGATCGGCCAGTATATGGTGTGGAATCTGAGGATATCCTTTCCGATCAGGTGCAGATCTGCCGGCCAGTAACGATAAAGCTCACCATGGTTTCCGTCAGCATCGTATTCAACACCGGTGATATAGTTGCTGAGTGCGTCGATCCACACATACACGATGTGGCCCGGATCGAAATCAACCGGGATACCCCATTTGAAGCTCGTACGGGATACACACAGATCCTGCAGACCAGGCTTGATAAAATTGTTTATCATCTCATTTTTGCGAGACTCCGGCTGGATAAACTCGGGATGTTCCTCGATATGCTTTGCAAGACGGTCCTGATATTTGGACAGTCTTAAGAAATATGCCTCCTCCTTTGCGGGCTGTACCTCTCGTCCGCAGTCAGGACATTTGCCGTCTACAAGCTGACTCTGTGTAAAAAATGACTCGCACGGAGTACAATAGAGGCCTTCATACTCGCCTTTATAAATGTCATCCTGCTCGTAAAGCTTTTTGAATATCTTTTTGATCTGCTCCTCATGATCCGGATCCGTCGTACGGATGAATCGGTCATAGGAGGTGTTCATCATATCCCATATCCTTTTTATCTCGCCGGCCACATTGTCCACGAACTCCTTCGGTGTGACACCGGCCTCGGCCGCCTTCAGCTCAACCTTCTGTCCGTGCTCATCGGTTCCTGTCTGAAAGCGCACATCATAACCCTGAAACCTCTTGAAACGCACGATTGCGTCAGCAAGCACGACCTCATAGGTATTTCCTATGTGGGGCTTACCTGAGGTATAGGTGATCGCTGTTGTTAAGTAGTATTTTCCTTTGTTTGCCATAATAAAACCTCCGTTCCGCAGGACGTATGGGCCCTGCCGATGATTGCCCTATTCTAACACATCAGTCTGAATAATGCAAGAAAAACCTTCATTAAATACGATATCGTTTTACATCATCTCACCTTAAATATCAAGCAATTCTTTTATATGCGGATCCGATGTCATAAGAGCGGTCTGAGCCGTCTTTGTCAGATACCTCATAGCACGGACCGGATACGCTCCGATCGCAGTCTCGCCGGTAAGCATCAAAGCCGATGCCCCGTCCTGAACAGCATTATAGATATCGGAAACCTCGGCCCTGGTCGGAACCGGATTCTGCTCCATCGAATGTAGAAACTGAGTTGCTACAAGGAATGGTTTATCAGCATGACGGCATACCTGAGCGATCTCTTTTTGTACCTTCGGCAGTTCCCAAAGAGGAAACGCATTTCCCAGATCACCTCTCGCCACAACTACCATATCGCTGATCTCGGCAATCTCACCTATATGCTCATATCCTGCTCTATTCTCGATTTTTGAAAAAATACGAACATCATCCGCGTCATTTTTTCTGAGCTCTTCTTTTAACAGTTGTATGTCTCCGGCACCCCTTACAAAAGGAAGCATAACACCGGTCACACCATACTGACGGATGAGTTTTAACTGCTTTCTGTCCGCTTCAGTAAGGGTGGCTGCATCCGTCTCCTCATCCGCGATCGAGATATTTTTTCTTGAAATAAGACGCCCGCCGCGAATAACTTTACAGTTCACGCTAACAACCTGCTTTTCTCCCTTTGAGGCACCTTTCGGTGTACCCTCATATACTTTCAGAACTTCAAGCTTGAGCTTTCCGTCATCTATCAAAAGCTCATCGCCCTCCCGGATCGCATCGAGCATGACCTGCGGGATTGGAATATCCTCTCCGAAACCGAGTTTTACCTTATGTCCTTCCTTAAGCTCCAACGGCTTTTTCAAATCTCCGATCCGTCGCTCCGGCCCCTGCAGATCGATAAGAAGTTCAGGCTTCACACCAACTGCATCGGCAGCCTTAAAAACACGGCCTATCGGAAGCGATGCCTCGGAAAGAGACTGATGTGCGAGATTCAGTCGCATACCGGTCATCCCATATTCAAACATTTTTTTTAGTGTATCCTTGTCATCACATGATGATCCGAGCGTTCCGTAATACTCCATCTTATCTCCTCCTAAGTTTATTGAGATATTTCATACATGATTATACTAAAAAAGCCTCGCAAACGCAAGGCTTAAATTCATACTCCGAGACCATCCAGTTCCGCTTTCAGATCCTCATATCCGGTAAATCGAATTCCGGTGATACCGAGTCTGTTTGCAGTCTCAATATTCGCTTCATTATCATCAATAAAAATACACTCCTCGGCATGCAATCGGTAACGGTCCATCAGCATATGAAAGATCTTCTCGCCCGGTTTTGTAAGTCCGACTCGCGCCGAAATAATGTAACCATCCATTTCTTTCAAAAATGAAAACTTCGGCCAGTGTATATCAGCCAGCTTCGCCGGATAGTTTGAAAGCAAAAATACCTTGTACCCTTTTTCCTTCATCTCCATAACGAGGGGATAAGCAAAGTCATACTCGGAGACTATGGCCTCGATATTTGTCCAAAAAGCAGTTATCTCATTTTTTAAGTCGGGATATTTTTCACAGAAAAATGCGCAGGCCTCGTCCATGTCTTTCCTGCCTGCATCCATATCTTCCCAGAAGTCGGTAAAGATCATGTTATCGGTAAGAAACCTGATCGTCTCTTCAGAAAAGCCGAGATCGCGCATATAGTCCTGATGGCGGAAATCGATCAGGGTGTCGCCAACATCAAAGATAACGTTCTTAATCATAGAATCACCTTTCGACGAGTACTCCTGGCGGGAATCGAACCCACAACTGCCCCTTAGGAGGGGGCTGTTATATCCATTTAACTACAGGAGCGCATAAGGCGTGAGTGTGCGCGGCTGATGAGACTGCTGCATGCTTGCATGCATGGAGTCTCATCCGCGCGCACGTGAACCCAACGTACCACGAGAAGTCGCAGACTTCGAGTTGGCGCGTTGGACTCACGCCTCTAAATTACAAATACTTTTTAAGGGCATCGACCTTATCGAGCTTCTCCCAAGGCACGTCAATATCGTGCCTTCCGAAATGTCCGTAAGCCGCGGTCTGTTTATAGATCGGGCGACGGAGGTCGAGCATTTTTATGATACCTGCCGGACGCAGATCGAAGTTATCAAAGATGATATCTACGAGCTTGTCCTCTGGAAGCTTTCCTGTTCCAAATGTATCAATACGAACCGATGTCGGCCATGCAACACCGATCGCGTATGAAAGCTGAACCTCAGCTCTGTCACAGAGTCCCGCTGCCACGATATTTTTCGCTACATAGCGGGCTGCATATGCACCTGAGCGGTCGACCTTTGTCGGATCTTTTCCGGAGAAAGCGCCACCGCCATGGCGTCCCATACCACCGTAGGTATCTACGATTATCTTTCTTCCGGTAAGTCCGGCGTCACCGTTAGGACCACCGATCACAAATCTTCCTGTAGGGTTGATATAGATCCTTGTTTTATCATCGATAAGATCTGATGAAACGATAGGATCGATCACATGCTTTCTGATATCCTCATGGATCTGATGCTGGCTCACATCCTCACTGTGCTGAGTCGATACCACCAAAGCATCAATCCTTTTTGGCTGTTTGTTTTCATTATACTCAACTGTTACCTGAGTTTTTCCATCGGCACGAAGATAAGGAAGCGTGCCATTTTTGCGAACCTCTGTAAGTTTTTTTGCGAGGCTCTGCGCCATGTATGCCGGATATGGCATGTATGTCTCGGTCTCGTTTGTGGCAAATCCGAACATCATTCCCTGATCGCCGGCACCGATCTTGTCGATCTCGGCATCGGTCATTCCCATGTCGGTTTTGTTGAACACTCCGTCAGCATCCGACTCTTGCTTGGTCTCAAGCGAGTTGTCGACACCGAGCGCGATGTCAGCGGACTGTTTGTCAAGCTTTACGATCACTTCACATGTACGACCGTTAAAGCCCTTTGCTTCGTCGTCATAGCCGATCTCGCAAATGGTATCACGAGCTATTTTCTCAAAATCAGCAGGTCCAAGATTTGCCCCTGTCGTGATCTCTCCTATGATACATACGAAGTTTGTTGTGATTGCGGTCTCACAAGCCACACGGCTCATGGGATCCTCTCTGTAGATAGCGTCAAGAATTGCATCAGAGATCTGATCGCAGATTTTGTCCGGATGTCCTTCAGTTACGGACTCGGACGTAAATAAGATTTTTCCCATGTTCTTTTCTCCTTTCGGTAGCGCTTGTACTCCTCGCATCTTCTTTTCGGCGTGATCGAAGACATCGAGAAGGCGAACACGTTTGCATATTAACAGTTACTTTATTGGGTTATCCACCTGCTCATCCCGGCACCATGATTGCCGAATGGTCTGGTATGGAATCCAAGCTTTTCATAGAATTTTTCTTTGCCCATCGCACTCATAAGATTGACCATGATGGTCTCACCCGGGCCGACCTGCGTTTCCAGCCATGAAAGAGTGGTCTCGATCAGGCGCCTGCCCAAACCCTTTGACTGATAGGAGGGACGTACGATCACATCGCAAATAAAGTATACATAACCCCCGTCTCCGACCACGCGCGTCATACCCACAGGCGTATCACCATCGTACGCGATAACCTTGAACAAAGCATTGTCAAGAGCCGTCCTCGCGCGGTTCTCCCGGATCAGACAGAAGTCAACACTTCCTCGCAGATCATTATAATCGGTAACGCTGATATCGTGCATCAGCTTAATCTCATTTGATTTCATATAGAGGATATTGTACCCCATACACTTAAGGTTGTCAAGATATGATTTTTGTCTTTCTTATTATTTATTCTCTCTGAAAAAATCTCCGAGTTTCTGAATCAGTTCATCTCTTTTTATTGACTTCAAAAGGTAGCCTGTAGGCTTCAGATCGAGAACCTTTACTATGGAGCCCTTATCACTTTTTCCTGTCAAAAACATAACCGGAATATCCTTAGTATCCTTCTCACTCTTTAACATCTCGAGCACCTGCGGACCACTGGTCACAGGCATCTCATAATCGAGCAGTATCAGGTCTACTTTGTTCTTTGCAAGCCATGTGATCGCCTGCAATCCCGAATTGACCATAGACACCTTATAAATATCCTTCAACCACTCTCTTATCATATGCATATAGTCAAGATCATCATCAACTATCAGAATGTTTTTCTTTAATGAATCAAAAGAAAAACTGGTCATATATCTCTGTATTTTTTGAAGGAAAGAATCCATGTCGAGAGGTCTCTCAAACCATTCCCATACCACTGATTTGTCGAGGTATTTTATAGCCACATCATACTCGGCTTTTGAACCTATCAGACACACTGCCTTTTCTTTTTGCATACAGGTAGTTTTGAGATAAACCAAAAGATCAGTATCTGCCGTAACCGTGTCATCCAAGTATAATATAAAAATATCCGCAGCATCTTCCTGTTGCTGAAGCTTGGTAATATCCATGCCACATAATTCAGCATCGATCTCAACTCCCTTTAATTTCATCACGAGGCCTCTGACTATAAATGAGTCACCACTCGCGACGATAGCTGCTAACTTGTTCTTTTTCATTAGTAATCCCCCTGTATCAATTATAATTACTCAGTAAACTTCCCGCGTGCCGGCGGCGTGAGTTTTCTCACAGCGAGCTGGCGCAGCCACGAGTCGTGAGAAAAACTCACAACAGCGTCCGGCACGCTTAACTATTTAGTTTATTTTTTATCTCGTCCCACTTCAGCGCATATAGATTCTTCTCGATATCTTTTATCTTCTTATCGTCATCCGGCGGAAGCCTGAACTCCTTAAGTGAATTGATAACCATCTCCGCCAGATCATAATCCTCGGCATCCGCAAACTCCTTCAGAGATGAATACGCATCAGACAGCATCGCAGGATCCACATCCGGTCTGTCATCCTCGGTATCGTCACTCGCATACAACGTTGGATCTATCGGCGAGAGTGATTTCTTATACTCCTCATACATCGACAAAAACTCTTCCGTTTTCGCCTTTATTTTTTCCGCATCATTTGCGTTTCCGGCATCCTCAAGCTCCTGCGCCAAAGCATTCAGCTTCATCGCTCCGATGATCCTCGCGGAGCTTTTTAACGCATGTACTTTTATGGTATAATTCTTCCAATCTTCTTCCTCATAAAAGCCTCGGATCTCGGATGATTTTTCATCTATTGACCTGTAAAAAATCCCAAGCATGGACATATACATTTCCATATCCGCATTGTTTTTGAGACCTTCTTTTGTATCAATAGTTTCGACTTCCTTCAACCAGTCGGGAAGAAGCGTATCCTTTTCCGGTTCAGAAGGCGCCAGACCTGCACCGGGTACTGCAGCAGCACGCTTCGATGGCTTTTGCATCTTTGACGCAGGGAGATGCTCCATCATCATTTTTTCCATCGTTGTGCCATCTATCGGCTTCGACAGATATCCCTCGAAGCCTTCTTTGAGATACATATCTTTTACTCCCGCCACCGCGTTTGCAGTAAGTGCGATAACAGGTGTATCTATATGACGTTCCTTCATCTTATGGAGCGTTTCTATTCCATCCATCTCCGGCATCATATGGTCAAGGAATATCATATCAAACTCATTTTCATCAAGAATATTCAGCGCCTCGATACCACTGATCGCAGTTGTTATTTTTACCTTTGTCCTCTTTAGAAGTCCTGTTGCCACTGCAAGGTTCATCTCGTTGTCATCCACAACAAGCACCTTCACATCCGGAGCCTCAAATAAAGGTATGGAAGGATCATTTACTCCGGGCTCGATCTGCTTGACGCTTTCTCTCCAACGTATACCGAGAACCTTCTCCGATGTGACATTTTGAGGAATTGTAAAGTAAAACTCGGATCCCTTTCCATAGGTACTTCTGCAACCGAGCTCGCCTCCCATCATCTCTATCATCTGGCGCGCGATATCAAGTCCCAGTCCCGTACCCTGGATACTCCTGTTTTTCTTTTCATCAAGTCTCTCAAACGGCTGGAAGAGCTTCTCCATATCCTCATCCTTTATGCCGATACCGGTGTCTCTGACAGTGAACTTCAGCATCACCTGTTTTTTGCCTGTCTCGTCGGTATTATCCTCGCTTCCTTCCTCAGGCTCGTCGATTCCCGGAAGCTCTATTTTTCCCTGCGGAAGATCATATCGATTGATCTCCTTCATCTCAAAAATAACCTCTCCCGAAGGAGTATATTTTACAGCATTAGATAACAGATTCAAAAGGATCTGTCTCAAACGTACATTATCACCATAGAGATATCTCGGAGAAATATCATCTATATTAACACGGAATTTCAGATTCTTTTCATCGCATCTTACCTGTATCATGGAAACAAGTGAGCTCAAAAACTCTGCCATATCATACTGCTCCGCAACGAGCTTCATCTTTCCTGATTCTATCTTCGACATATCGAGTATGTCATTCACTATAGACAGGAGAGAGTTTGAAGCGATCCTGATATCAAGCGCTCTTTCACGTACCTCGTCAGAAATATCATCCCTGAGTATCAGCTCGTCCATACCCATGATCGCATTGATAGGCGTGCGTATCTCATGAGACATATTCGCAAGAAATCTTGATTTCGCCTGGTTGGCAAACTCCGCCTCTTCTTTCGCTCTGGCGATCTCCAGATACTGATCATTGATAATGGACATACTCTTGACCTTCGTCAGCATCCATGCTATCAAAACCACGAAAAATATCACGACACACAAAAGATATATTTTGAAATAAGGTCTCTCAAACAACTGAGAATCCTTGATGATACTAAAGGATTCTTCTCTGACAACATCCTCGCTCGTACCATCGAAAACCTGCACCTTCAGCGCATAGTTTCCGTATGGAAGGTTGGTAAAGGTTAATGGAACGATCTCATTCTGATGGCAGATAACTTCACCTGCTTCCGCGCCTTCAAGCCAGATTTTCAGTAAAGGATTTGACAAAGTATAATTTAAAAATGCCACATCGATCTGCAGTTTTTTAGCGGTTATCGGGAGAGTAAATGCACCTCCCGAAGGTTCTATCTCTACTCCGTCAGCGTAAATATGATTTATCCTGATCTTGTAGGTTTCATCATACGTATTGTAGGTTTTTGTAGAGACCATACGCATTCCGTCGGTACAGCACAGATAAAGCTTGTCATCCATAAAAGAGTTCCATGCATTCGCCGTAAGGGTTGTATAAAAGCCTCTCGCTCTGTTTAAAAGAGAATAATTATAACCTTCCTTATCCTCCAAAAAATCATCCTTATTAATGATATATATTCCCGCTGATGAGCTCACCCAAACCGTATCATCCTCTGCCAGAAATACATCATAATTGTTCGTGTACGGGAAGTTTTTAAGCCTTTTTATTCGCTTACCGTTATCATAATAAATCGCGTTACTGGTTACGTAAATATAGCCTCCATCACACGGGATTATTCGCAGCACCACGAGCGAAGCAAGTCCCTGATGAATGCCTATATGATGTACTATTTTTTTATCTTTGATCTCATACACTCCGTCTCCGTCAGACGCTACAAGTATGTTTCCGTTTGGCTTCTCTACCATGGAAAGAATCTGAGGATTTGTAAGACCATCTTCCTCACCGAGCGTTGCTTTTATATAGTTACCTTTTATATAGGTAAGGCCCATGTTAGATGCGGCGAGGATAGTACCGTCGCTAAGCTCGGTAACAGATCTGAACCTGCCACCGAGTGTTCCGTTCGTCTCGTTAAAGCACTTGCATTCTCCATCTTCGGAAACACGCACCAGTCCATCCGTACCATAGGTTGACACCCAAAGATTATTCTTTGAATCGATCATCATATGACGAACACGAACGCCCTCAAATCTTTTAAGCCACTCATCATCGTTTTTATGATATGTTTTTCTGTCGATCGACACAACTCCATCGTCCATTCCTATATAGATATTTCTATAAGTCGTAGCGATCGAATTCACCACGCCAGGCTCGAGTCCTGCCTTGATAAAAATATCCTCAAACGGAGTCCTGGCATATTTCATGATGCCCTGTTTATTTGAAGCGAACCAAATGTTATCCTGATAATCAATTACGATATCGCATATGGAACTGGAAAAATTATCCTTGGAAAGGACGGTATAATTTCCGTTTCTGTCCATAAATCCGAGACCGTTTTCTCCGCAGAAATAAAAGCCTTTTTGCTTTTCATCATAACGTATGGTGTTCATATACACCAGGTCGCCGGTCGTAACCTTGCCGACTGTTTCTATCACATTACCGTTTAATTCCACGAGCTCAGAGGTTGCCACGCTGGTTCCGACAAGACATCTTCCCGTAGGATCACAACCAACCGCAGTATAGTAGACACCCACCTGTCCCTCATGTGTTTTTTTAGCGATCACTTTTCTGTTTTTCATGTAAAAAAGTGTTCCGCCATTGGTTACGCCACAGATGGTTCCATCTTCCATTTTTACCATGGAACGAACACACTGTGTACTCTCATCATCCTTAATATTTTCTATATTTCCGGCAACATCTATGATCGACAATTCACCTGTTGTTCCGACATAAATATTACCGAGATTATCTTCACATATTGACCTGATCGAATTGGCTCCCAAGCCCTCCTGCATCGTGTATAATTTAAGCTTTCTGGTCGTCACATCATAGCAAGCCACACCGCTCTCATTCGTTCCGATCCACAGTCTGTTTCTCGAATCAACGAAAAGCTGCATTACGGTATTAATACGATCATCGGGATATATCCTCTCAAACTTCATCCCGTCGTATCTGTATAGTCCGGAGTATGAGCCGGCCCAAAGATAACCGTCATTCGTCTGAGCTATTGCATTTATCTCGGCAGTATCCAAACCGTTTGCACTGTTGTAAAGTATCGTTTCAAACTCTGATGCGTATTCGATCGCACGGGCAGGTTTTTCGGTGGTAAAAATACCCATACCCAAAAGTCCTATTCCGATAATACACATCAATGCCGCAGTCTCATTTTTAACGGATTTTTTCGCAAAAAAACGCCGCCCGCCTGTGGTAAATAAAGCCGCTATCACAAGGCTTACAACCTTGTCCGGCATCTCGACGAACAGCACACTTAATATAGTATTTAAAACAGGTACATTTATACTCTGGGAGAGCATATCATAGAGCGCGTTTCCCCAGACATTACTTGTATATCCTCCAAGGAAAAGAATGTTCAGCGGAGTATCAACAATAACACCTACAAGTCCCGCAAGAGCGGCGATCTGCAGTATGTGATACGGTGTCTTTTTTTCTCTGGGATAAAACTTTCCGATTACAATTCCAACGCTAATTCCGGTAAGAATATACCATATAGGCTCACCGATATACAGCGCCGCTATCACAGTACCTGTAGCACCTACAAACGCACCTGCAACAGGTCCATACACTATTGCAGTGATCATTGTTCCGATACTGTCGATCCATACCGGAAACTCAAACTCGTGAGCAACCCAGCCCAAGAGCAGATTAAGTGCAATACTTACAATCCCTATTGTTAATCCTTTTAAAACTCTCCACTTGACATCCATACTGCTCCATCCCCGGACAAATATCATGAATTGAGATAAAACATCATCTTATCAACATCAATCTCTATCTCATCAGATTCACACTTGTCATACGTTGCTTTTTCTTTTGAACTGGTTGTGTAGGCTTCGTGATCTCCTGAGTTTACCGCTTCATTGTATGCAACATCATCGCTTTCCGACATCATGGACAAATAAGTCTTATTCTGTTTTACGGTTCCCATCTCATCAACAAAGCTGTACTCTATCTGCATGCGATAAGACATGGACATCCCTGTATCATCTTTTATCTTCACGCTTAAGACCTTGAAATTATCGCTGGAACGCAGAAGAGATCTGATATTTTCTACAGCTTTAAGTGCGGATTTTTCCATTTCGTTGAGGCTTTTGAACTTGTCAAGCTTAGTTCCGTCAACGAACTGTTTTTCCTGAACGGTCAGCTTTCCGTACTCGTTTTCCAAAGACATGATCTCCGAAAACGGTGTATGATCATCCACAGCCTCCATACGCGTAGATATATCCCTGACTGTCTTCAGATCAACATCTTTAAATCTCTCAAGCACAGTAGCGTTTGTGACCTCATTTTTTCTGTCATAAGGAACGGCATTATAGTCGTTTAACGCCTTGTTAAAATCCTCCTGAGTCGGGATTGTGCTTTCCTCCAGCTTCCTGATTGACGCTGTCGCCGTCTCTACCGCAGAGGTTGCTTCAGAATTTCCGAATATCCTCCTTGCGGTAAGAAATCCCAGGAAGCACAGTGCGAGTAAGCCTACTATTATACCCGCTGCCAGGAAAAGCTTTACTGTGTCATGTCCCTTCTTTTTTTCTTCCTTTGATTCTTCTACATTTGCCGGTACTGCTTCCGGCTCATTTGCTTCCCGGGGTTTTTCCTCGGAAGCAATCAGTCCTGACGACGTTTTTTTCGCCGCCCCCGGGTTCCGAAAGGGCCGCGCCTTTTCTTTATTTTCGGGCTCCGGATTCATCTTGACCTCCATCTGTGGGCCATCCGGGAATTCTACACGCGGAAGTATCGGCTGCTCTACAGGATCAGGTAGCGGTGACTCCGGTATAGTTGCATCAGGGAAATCAAGCTCATCCAAATGTCCAAACTTGCTCTCCGATGACGGACTGTCGGGGAAGACAATCTGCGGATTGCCATCCTCGTCATGTATAACACTCGGTTCTATATCTTTTTTCTCGCTACTGAAAGGCATATTTGGGAGTTCTCCCTGAGGAACCTGCTTCAGTTCGATGACAGGTAACTCTTCCTCTTCTTCAGGCGGTTCTACCCATGACATTATATCTTCTGATTCAGGTAACTCTACCTGTAGGAGTTCTTCCTCCTCCTTCGGAAGTTCTACCTGTGACAGTTCTTCTTTTTCCTCTGCCTTCTGCGGCTCGGGCTTTTCGAGATTCAATACCGGTTCTTCCGTTAACTTCAGCTCGGGAACTTCCTCCGGCTCCTTTTTCTCTTTTTCCTTTTTCTTTCCGAACAGTCCACCTAAACGACCTGACTTCTTCGATTTTTCTTCCTTAACAGGCTCTGATGCCTCTTCCGGCACGGACAAAAACTCGACCGACTCCTCCTCAGGGCTTGCGTCCATGGACTCGACCTTTCCGAAGCCGGGCATCTCCAAAGCTTTTTCAAGCTTGACTAAAGGACCATCATCCTCTTCTTCCATCTCCGGCTCAGGTCCCTCTATCTCGCCTATATCAGACATCATATCTTCAAGGCCAATAGTCACAGGCTCAGGCGAACTGACCATTGATTCTACAAGTCTTACCGGCTCCTCGGTCTCCTCCTCAAACACTATATCTGCAGCTATCTCTTCCGCAGCTACAGTTTCTTCCTCTACCGTCAGAACCTCTGCTGCATACTCCTCGGCCAAATCTGACGGGAAACTGATATCAGAGATTTCAGCTGCTTCTTTTTCATCTTCATCGTTGTCACTGAAAACAATATTAGCGGAATCAGCTTCCGGCATCCCCTCGTCGTCTGACTCGGGGAAGGTTATATCCGATGACAGTGAAACACTCGCATCCTCTGTTTCTGAGGGTATCCCGAGCACGGTATCCGCATCAGGAGTAGCTCCCTTCGGAGCGTCATAATAAGTAGTATCATCCTCAGTCTCACCGAGGCGTGTATCCTCATATTCGTTATCGTCATCTGCCATCGAACCGATCTTGCCCATTTCCGGCTCGTCTTCTCTGATAATATTGAGCTTCACAGGCTCCGGCTCATCAGCCTTTGATCCTGTAAGTCTTACAGGTTCCTCAGCGGGCTCCTCATACGAAGGCTCGATCCCGGCTTCCGGCTCCTCTTCTGCCTCAGGCACAACGATCGGCTGTGGCTCCTCAAGTACCACCGGCTCCTCAAGTACGACAGGCTGTGGCTCCTCGAGTACTACAGGCTCCGGCTCGTCAAGTACGACAGGCTGTGGCTCCTCGAGTACTACAGGCTCCGGCTCGTCAAGTACGACAGGCTGTGGCTCCTCGAATATGGCTGGCTCCGGCTCCTCTGCCGGCGCCTCCTTGCGGGCCTTGGCCTCCTCCGGGTGCTCCTTATCGTAGATGCCCTGGAGATAATCCTTCCACATGATCTTTGACAGATCAGCAATGCTGGCACCGCAAACACGGCAATGCATCTGAGATGTCAGATTCATCACTCCGCACGAGCACCACCACTTGGCATTATCCGTCGCTGGCATATAGAGCAGATCCGAATCGCGATCGGTTAATTTTTGATACTCCCTCTTGTAGATCTCGGCCAACTCCTTGCCAAGTTCCTCCTCAGCTGTTCTAAGCTCCATCTGGTTTAGTCTCCCTCGTTTTGATTTATGATCTGAAGTTCCTGCTCGACGCCCTCCAAATGCTCCTTACATTTGGTTGCGAGCGTCACCCCTTCTTTGTATAAATCTATCGATTCCGCCAATGCCTGCTCTCCCGAAGCCAGCTTGGAATTGATCTCCTCCAGCCTCTCGAGCGCCTCATCGACGTCAAATTCTTTATCCTTCTCCGCCATTTGTCCCTCCTGAAGATGTCTTCTCGACTGCCAAAACCTTTGTCTTTATCTCACCATCATGGACTCTGATAAAAATGTCATCATTCGGATTGACCGAATCCACTGTGCTAACCGGTCCTCCGGGTCCGGTGATATACCCGAATCCTCCAACGAGCTTCGCCGTAGGAGATAGTCCATGCATCCGAGCTATCAGTACCTCCAACCGATGTTTTCTTCTCTCCACGAGCGCTGTCATAGCCTGATCAAGTTCTTCTCTGGCCGCCTTGAGGCGCTCCGTCTTTTTGGCAAGTACCGCCTCCGGTGAAAACCTTTCCAATCGTTCTCTTCGCGATTCCAAAAGAAGCAATCTGCGCTTAAGCGCATTTTCCATACCTCTCCTGATACCATCTTCGAGCTGACGTACTCTCCGTATATCGCTCATGACGTCCGGAAACACTCCCTGCGCCGCATAAGTTGGTGTTGAAAATCTGGCATCCACAGCCAGATCAATAAGTGTCCAATCTCTCTCGTGACCGACCCCCGATACTATGGGAGTCTTGGCTTCGTATACGGCTCTGACTACCTGTTCATCATCAAAAGGTGCCAGATCCTCTCTCGCTCCTCCTCCACGACTGACAATGATCAGATCGTAGCCGCGATCGTCCATAGCCCGTATTCCCTCTACAATAGAGGCCGGTGCACTGGCTCCCTGAACCGTAACATTATACAAAAATAACTGCACATACGGATTGCGATCATGCGCAACTCTACATATATCCCTTATCGCATCTCCCTCTTTAGAGGTGACTATCCCGACTTTCTTTGGATATTTGGGTATGGGCTTTTTGTGCTCAATATCGAAAACGCCTTCGGCTTTAAGCTTTTCCCTGAGGAGCTTGAGCTCCAGGCTCTCTCCTCCTTCTCCGAGGTTAACAACCCTTGCTACGATGAGCTGGCCCTCACCTTTTTTTGTGTTAAACCTGAGATTCCCGAGCAGCCCGACCTCTTTTCCCTCCTCGAGCGGGAAAGACAAGGCGATCGGCACCGCACTTTTCCAGATCACACAACGAAGAACTGATGCGGAGTCCTTTATCGTGAAGAAATGGTGCCCGTTCCATTCGGCATGGTTTGATATTTCGCCCTTAACCTTTACGAATCGGAAGAGTGAGTTATTATCGAAATACGTGGCGACCATCTCGTTAACAGCGGACACCGTTACATACTCATCCTCCGTCATCTGTTCCATAAAGCCTCCAACACAATCTATTGTATGCAGGTAGTAAGTAAAACGCAACACCTGCAAAACACGCCGTTTTACGCACTGTACCAGTTATCTATTATACGACATTTTCGCTAATATAGCAAGTAAGTATTACAAAAAAACGCATAAAAAAACAGCGGCCAATCCCGAAAAGATCGGCCACTGCACATCGCATCTATACAATAATAATTTATGAAAGCGCCTGCTCGATATCAGCGATAAGATCTTCCTTATCCTCGAGCCCAAGAGACATCCTCACAAGACCTGCAGGGATTCCTGCCTGCTCTAACTGCTCATCTGTCATCTGGCGATGTGTTGATGTAGCAGGGTTGAGGCAGCACGATCTCGCATCAGCAACATGTGTCTCCACTGCTATAAGTCTAAGCTTTTTCATAATACTCTCTGCCGCAGATCTTCCTCCGGCAACCTCAAATGAAACTACTCCACAAGTACCATTCGGCATATACTTCTTTGCACGCTCATAATACTTGTCTCCTTCAAGTCCCGGATACGTTACTTTCGTTACTTTCGGGTGATCCTTAAGGAACTTCGCAACTGCGTAACCATTCTCCGCATGCTTAGGCATACGTACGTGTAGAGACTCGAGTCCCAGGTTCAAAAGGAACGCATTTTGCGGAGACTGGATCGATCCGAAATCACGCATCAGCTGAGCTGTACACTTAGTAATAAACGCACCTTCTTTGCCGAATTTTTCCGCATAGGTTATCCCATGATATGAGTCGTCCGGAGTACACAATCCAGGGAAGAGTTCTGCGTGAGCCATCCAATCAAACTTTCCTGAATCGACGATCGCACCGCCGACTCCGGCGCCGTGTCCGTCCATATATTTTGTTGTACTGTGCGTAACGATGTCCGCACCCCATTCGATCGGTCTGCAGTTGACCGGAGTAGGAAATGTATTGTCAACGATAAGTGGCACCCCGTGTCTGTGAGCAGCACCCGCAAATCTCTCGATATCAAAAACAGTAAGCGCAGGGTTCGCGATCGTTTCACCAAATACCGCTCTCGTGTTATCTCGGAAAGCGTCCTCAAGTTCACGATCCGTACAGTCAGGAGAAACAAACGTTGTCTCGATTCCCATCTTCGCCATCGTCACTGCTATAAGATTGAAGGTTCCACCGTAAATCGACGATGAAGCCACGATATGCGATCCGTTTTCACATATATTAAAGAGCGAAAAGAAGTTTGCTGCCTGTCCTGAAGACGTAAGCATTCCTGCAGTGCCGCCCTCAAGCTCAGCTATCTTTGCAGCCACATGATCATTGGTCGGATTCTGCAGGCGGGTATAGAAATATCCCGTCGCCTCAAGATCAAAAAGCTTACCCATGTCCTCACTCGTGTCATATTTAAATGTCGTTGACTGAATGATAGGCACCTGTCTGGGCTCACCGTTGCCGGGTCTGTAACCGGACTGGACACACTGCGTGCCCTTTTTATAAGTTGCTGTGTCGTTCATCTTTTCACGTCCTTTCCTAAAACAGATTTGATAACTGATATAATACCATAGTACATCGCATCATGCAAGCAAAAATCAGACAAAAGGGAAGGCCGGAGATTGCTCTCCGGCCACTAAAGGGATATATGATCAAAAATAACTGATAAGCGATTTCACATGTTCCTTAAATATGCTATTATACTAGCATCTTTCATTCTGAACGTCAATCGCAAATTTGTACAAACTATCTGATTAATTGCTATGAAATTTGGTAAATATGTACAAATGCATGCTATTTGGGAACATGCAGATGAAACTCAAAGTCATAATCCTCTACATGTATGTTTGTAGGGCGATTATTATCATCCACAACACGGATTCGTCCATTCAGGATTTCTCCGCCTTCATAAACCTTTCCTTTTGTGAACTGGTCTGAATCCACATGCGCTATGGCGTAATTCTTCAAGTCATTGGCATAAAGCGTCCCCGTGGAAGAATCAAACCTCGCATCCTTAGATTCCTTCTTCACTCCCAGCTCAGCATTCAACTGATCCAGCAACTCCTTTTTCAGAGTTTCATCCATTTCTCACACCTCCCATAATCTATTTTGTAAGATACTTATCTCTTCCTGACAATCTGGCCATCGCTCTGGCAAGCGATGATGCGGTTATATGATACTCGACCAGACTCTGCTTTTGCTGCAGCTTTTCTCTGGCGCGTTCTGCTGCAGCCTCGGCCCTGAACTTATCAATTTCCTCAGGCCTCTCTGCTGAATACACGATCACGTCGACTCGGTTTTTCTTGACCGTGAGCATACCGTCAGACACTATCGCGATATGCATCTGTCCGTCAGGAGTCCCAAAACGCATCGTACCTATCTCGGTCGTCGTAACCATCTGCTCATGATGCGCCTGAACAGCCATCTCTCCGTCTTCGACAGGAAATACCAGTATGGTCGCTTCGCCCTCGTAGAAAATACGATCGCAGGCTACTATTTTAAGATAAAACGTATTCATCCGTTCTCATCCCTCTCAAGAAGCCTGTCCGAGCAGCTCAGACGCCTTCTTTTTAACATCATCGATCGTTCCTACATTGAAAAACGCGTTTTCCGGTATATCATCCATCTCACCGTCAATTATCATCTTGAAACCTCTGAGTGTCTCCTCCAGCGGGACAAACACTCCGGGCACGCCCGTGAAGTTCTCGGCTACATGGAACGGCTGTGATAAGAATCTTTGAAGCTTTCTCGCACGATACACCGTAAGCTTATCCTGCTCCGAGAGCTCCTCCATTCCAAGTATGGCGATGATATCCTGTAGTTCTTTGTATTTTTGAAGAATCTCCTGAACCTTTCTCGCTATGTTGTAATGCTTCTCACCGATCACATCCGCTTCGAGGATTCGCGACGATGACTCCAACGGGTCAACCGCCGGATAAATACCCTGCTCGGCGATTTTTCTCGAAAGCACAGTCGTCGCGTCCAGATGCGAGAATGTCGTTGCAGGCGCAGGATCCGTAAAGTCATCGGCAGGCACATATACCGCCTGGACACTCGTTACCGAACCCTTTTTGGTAGAGGCGATACGCTCCTGCAATTCACCCAGGTCGTTCGACAGCGTAGGCTGGTAGCCGACAGCCGAAGGCATACGTCCGAGAAGCGCAGACACCTCGGATCCGGCCTGGATAAAACGGAAAATGTTGTCTATAAAAAGAAGCACATCGCGGTTTTCGACATCACGGAAGTATTCCGCCATCGTAAGCCCGGTCTCTGCGACACGCATACGAGCTCCCGGCGGCTCATTCATCTGGCCGAAAACAAGTGCCGTCTTTTCGATAACTCCGGACTCCGTCATCTCAGTCCACAGATCGTTTCCTTCTCGTGAACGCTCTCCGACTCCCGTAAATATCGAATAACCACCGCTCTCAGTCGCAATGTTGTGGATCAACTCCTGTATAAGCACGGTCTTTCCTACTCCGGCTCCTCCGAACAGACCGATTTTTCCACCCTTGGCATATGGGGCCAACAAATCAATGACCTTGATACCCGTCTCTAATATCTCAACTACGGGACTCTGATCCTCGAAGCTCGGTGGCTCTCTGTGTATGGACCATTTTTCTTCACTCACTACCGGTTCACCTTTGTCTATCGTCTCACCGAGGACATTAAAAAGTCTTCCGAGCGTAGCCTGTCCAACAGGGACCGTGATCCCTTCATCATGAGAGACAACTTCCATGTCTCTGCTGAGCCCCTCACTCGCCGCGAGCATGATACAACGCACTACATCATGTCCTATGTGTTGTGCGACTTCCATAACTCGCGTAGAGCCATCCACGTCTACCGTAAGGGCAGAACGTATCGGAGGAAGGTGTCCTTCCTCAAACTCGACATCGACAACCGGTCCTGAAACCTGAACTATCTTTCCTGTGTATTCCTGCATCGTTTCCTCCTGACGCCATTTTGCGCGGCGCATTTTTCTACGTGTATTGTGCAGTAGGTCTGTGCACTAGGCGATGACCTTTTTCTTCTTTTTCTTTTTGAGAGCTTTCGCTCCGGCGATGACCTCCGTGATCTCCTGGGTGATCGCAGACTGTCTGGCGCGATTAAACTGAATCGAAAGCTCACCGAGCATTTCTTTTGCGTTATCGGTTGCGGCCTGCATGGCCATCATCCGCGCATTCTCTTCACTTGCAGAGCCCTCAACCAGCACTCCATAGATAAATCCCGTTAAATAATTGTACACAAGCTTATCAAGTACTTTGCGCGGATTCGGATATATGTTGTACCAGTCCTCAGCATCGCACTCGATCTGTTCACGGGTTTTACCCCCATGCTCGCTCATCGCTTTTTCGATCAGCTCATCCTTCAAAAAGGTGTGTGTCTTCAACGGGAGCAGTCTCTCCTTACGCACCTCAGATTTCATGGTGTTTACCATGTGTGTGTAGATAACATATACTTCATCGAGCTCTTTGTTCTTATACATCTCAACTATATTCTCGGATATCACCCGGGCCCTGTGCATAGTCGGATTAGTCGCGGAGAAGAGGAACTCACTCTCAACGTTGAAGCCTTCTGCAGCGAGCTCATGTCGTCCCACTTCACCTACCACAAACAATCTGTCATCCTGAGCAATGTGCAGTAATGCGTCTTTGATAACATTGTGGTTGTAGGCGCCTGCCATACCCTTGTCACCGACCACGATTATGAATCCGCGCTTCGGCTCATGTGAATCCTCGAGTTCCTCGGCGCTGTTAAAGAAATAGCGGTCCTGCATATCCGGAAAGTGCAAAAGGATATTCAGAATCTCTTCCTTCAGACCTTCGAAGTACGGCTCTGTATTTTCGAGCTTGCTTTTTGCCTTCCGAAGCTTCATCGATGAGATCATATACATGGCGTTTGTGATCTTCATCGTGTCACGGATGGAGTTTATTCTGTTTTGAAGCTCTTTTGTGTTTGGCATCAGGCTTCCTCCGCATCCTCTGCATAATCAGCAGTCTCTGTCTCTGCATCCTTTTCTTTGTTAATCTTTTCTTTATACTCTTCGCACTTATCTGCAATTCGTTTATTCAACTCATCCGGAAGGTCGAGATATGTCTCGAGCTCTGTGATGATATCAGTGCACTCCGCGTGGAAGAACTCGAGGAGTCCTTTTCTGAAATCAAGCACCTCCGTTACCGGAACATCGCTGAATACGTGCGCATTTGCCCCGACAAGGATGATAACCTGATCAGCCATGGAGAACGGATGTCCCAACGGCTGTTTCAAAAGCTCCATGAGCGCTCGTCCATGATCGAGCTGTTTCTTCGTAGCATCATCAAGATCTGACGAGAACTGCGTAAACACTTCCATCTCTCTATACTGCGCCAAGTCGATACGAACGCTTCCCGCCGCCTTTTTCATGGCCTTTCTCTGAGCCGCTCCGCCGACACGTGAAACCGACAAACCTACATTGACGGCAGGTCGCTGACCGGAGAAGAACAGCTGACTCTCCAGATAGATCTGACCATCCGTGATAGAGATGACGTTCGTCGGAATATAGGCCGACACGTCTCCCGCCTGGGTCTCTATGATAGGCAATGCCGTGATCGATCCGCCTCCGGCCTCGGGAGACAGTCTCGCGGACCTCTCCAAAAGGCGCGAATGAAGGTAGAACACGTCTCCGGGATAAGCCTCGCGTCCCGGCGAACGCTCCAAAAGAAGCGAAATCGCACGATAAGCGACAGCGTGCTTGGACAGATCATCATATACTATCAAAACATCCTTACCCTGATACATGAAATACTCAGCCAAAGCTGTACCCGAATAAGGCGCGATATATTGAAGCGGAGCAGGGTCAGATGCCGTGGCGCTCACAACTATGGTGTAGTCCATCGCTCCGGCGTTCTTCAATGTCCCTACCAGCTTTGCAACTGTCGATGCTTTCTGCCCAACGGCAACATAAATACATATGGTATCTTTGCCCTTTTGATTTAGGATCGTATCCATGGCTATGGATGTTTTTCCGGTCTGGCGATCTCCGATGATCAACTCTCGCTGACCACGACCGATCGGGAACATCGAATCAATGGAAAGAATACCCGTCTCCATCGGGACGGACACACTCTTACGATCGACGATACCCGGCGCATTCATCTCGATGGGGCGATAGCTGTCTGTGGCGATCTCTGCTCCACCGTCCAATGGAGCCCCGAGTGCATCCACAACTCTTCCCAAATACTCGTCACCTACGGGGATTCCGGCCATTTTGCCAGTACGAACCACTCTCGATCCTTCATGTATATCCGTATCTCTACCAAAGAGGATGACGCCAATCTCATCACGACGCACATCCTGAACCATTCCTTTTACTCCACAATCGAAGATAACAATCTCTCCGTAGTTTGCGTGGTCAATACCGTCGACATTGACGATACCGTCGCCGACCCAGTTCGCTACACCGATTTCCTTATCGGCCGCGGTGAGTTCGAACTCCTCGATAGTCGAACGAAGAATAGAGATGATACCGTCTTCCGAATATGTGGTCTGGGACGCAACAGCACTACTCAATCTCTCCTCAAGCTGTTTGATGCGTCCGGCCTGTGACCAGTCATACTCCTTTGATCCGACGCGGATGATGAAACCGCTTTTAAGCGATGCGTCCTGTTTGAGCTCAAGCTCCATATCAGGATTTCCGCACTCACGACCCAAAAAATCTCTTATCTTTACGAGCTGCTCATCCGTAGGCTCAGTCACATATACGAGCTCGGCAGAAGAAGCTTTCTCCTTCGGGCTCTTTTGCATCTGCTGATACTCTTCACGGATACTGTCAAATGATCCGAAGTCAGAGTTATCGCAGAGCAACTTTAAGAAGTTTCTGATGCCACCCGGAAAAATCCTCTCGATCACGACGTGCTTTACGTCAATAGGGACTGCCGGATCCGACAGCTCTTCCCTTACCGCGGGTACGGCATCGAGAATATCTTTGGTCTGTGCGACCATTTCTCTGGCGTCAGGGATCTTCATCAACTCTGACGCATATTCAATCGTCTGTTGTGTCATGAATTATCCCCCGCTTTTTTTGATAAAAACTCATCGTATAAAGAGCGATCAAAATCAGCGCCTTCGGCCGTACCTGCCACCTTGCCGGCAGCCTCCACAACCATATCGGCGATCTCTTCTTCCGCACTCTTAAGTATCTTCTTTCTCTGATTTTCGGCTTCCGTCTGCGCACGCGCAGTTATATCCTTCGCCTGCGCTTCCGCATGCCCGATAATACGCTGGTACTCGTCATCAGCCTTTTTCCTGGCCTCATCGAGCGTTTCCTTTCGATGCTGATCTATCTCAGCCAAGGATGCATCATACTGCTCCTTCGCCGCATCAGCCTCAGCCTGCTTTTGTTTTGCACCATCATACTCGCGATCGGCCTCAGCCTGTCTTTCGTCGAGTATCTTCCTGACAGGTTTAAAAAGGACAAGCCACAGCCCGCCGAACAGCAAAAGGATATTTATAACGGTGAAAATCAGATTGAAATCAATCCGTAGCATATATTTCCTCCTGCTTATTTACCTAACATCATGATTATCAACAGGGCGATGACAAAACAGTAGATGGCTGTCGCCTCTGCAAGCGCACAACCAAGGATCAGGTTTTTCATGATCTTTGAGTCAGCCTCAGGCTGTCTTGCCACTGCCTCAACCGCCTTTGATGTAGCGATACCGATTCCGATTCCCGCTCCTATCGCTCCGAAAACCGCCAATGCTGCTCCGATTGCAATTGCTCCCATAATTTAGTTACCTCCGTTTTTTGTTATGTTTACGTGATATCACGCTACACTTTCCTGTTTCTCATCCTGCAGTTTCAGGATCTTTTTGCCGCGCCTCTTTTTCTTTTTCCCGTTCTCTTCTTCCTCCTCTTCGATCTCCTCCTTAATATAGAGCGAGGTCAGGAATACAAAGACATATGCCTGAAGTATACCGTCGAACAGATCGAAGTAGATGCTGAAGATCGCAGGCGCTACCACCGGCGCTACCGCTTCCAAAAGCTTCATGATGACGAACGCACCAAGCACATTACCAAACAGTCGCATACACAGCGAAAGCGGTCTCGTCACCAGATCAAGAATGTTGAACGGTGTGACCATACCTATCGGCTGTGTAAATCCTTTCAGCCACCCTTTGAATCCAAGATAGTGAATACCCGCTGCCTGAACTAAAATGATACTCATCAGCGCCAGCGCTATGGTGACATTCAGATCTTTGGTCGGCGACTTGAATCCAAATATACCGCATATATTCGCCAGGGTGATATACATAAGAATGGTCGTGAGATACGGCGTCAATGCCTTCCCCTTCTCACCGACCATGCTCCCCGTGAGGTTTTGCAGCTTTACGACGATTGTCTCGATCACCGCCTGCCGCCTTGAAATGTTCCTCACACGAAGATTCCTCGTCATGATGAAGCAGAAGATCAGCATGACCGCCATGATTATCCAGGTCACAACGACCGATTCCGCAACAGGAATGCCGTCACCGATCGGTATCGTAAAGACCGTTTCACACTCAAGCTCTTCGACCAGCTTTTCTGCTAATCCTTCCAAGTCATCACCCCTTTCTTTCCATAAGATGATCCACTACTATATTCTATAACATTTTCGCTCGACTTTCAAGGTGTATTTCAGAAAAATGCCCCGCTCGCACACTCTATCCGACTACGACTATCCACAGTTTTCCCTTGACACTCTTATGCTTTCCTGATAAAATGTAGTACACTTTGATGTTAGGAGGGATATGATGAAAAAGGGATTGCTTATACTACTTCCGGGCATTCGTTATAGCGTTGATTGTCCGCTGCTATACTACACAAGAATTGCGTATAGCTACGCAGGCTACGAAGTAATACCTGTAGATGATTATGGCGTAAAAGAAACCGATGATCTCGATGCCTTCGCGGATAAAGCCGCAAAGAATCTCGTAAAACGCCTTTCTGACGTCGATTTTAAAGACTACGAACAGGTTATTTTTGCAGAAAAATCCGTCGGGACCGTAATCGGAATGATGCTCGAGGACATGCTCAAGCTTGATAATATTACACATATCCTCTACACACCTCTCGAAGCTATCTACGCATACTTAAATACTGACAGGTCTATCGCCGGTGTTGCCTGCGGTACAGATGACAAGCACATTGAGGTCAAAGCTCTGCGTGCCGCCTGCAAAAAACTCCAGCTTCCACTGGTTGAGATCAAGAATACAGGTCACCGTCTTGAGGGCGGAAAGGATGTGACCAAGGATATCAGCGCGATCGCTCAGGTTATCGCTACGATCGGCGAACCGTCTGCCGCAGAAAAGCTCTGGAAAAAGAAGGCTGACGAAAAGGCCGCAGCCGAGAAAAAAGCCGCCGAGGAGAAGGCTGCAAAGGAGAAGGCCGAAAAAGAAAAAGCTGCAAAGGAGGCAGCCGAAAAAGAAGCTGCCGAGAAAAAAGCTGCCAGAGAAGCCGCCAAAAAGGCCGGAAAGATAGTCGCTGCTGAACCAAAATGTGTCCGCAAGCTGAAAACAGGCACCAAGGAGTCAGATAAGCTCATAGAGGAGATGATGGAGATTTGGCTCCAGAGTAACGTCGCTGAACAAAGTTTTATCCCCAAAAAATATTGGAGCAAAAACTACAAGGAAGTCCTGCGCGTGATGAGCATCGCCTCCGTATATATATATGAAGAGGATGGTCAGATCCTGGGATTCGCAGGATCCATGGAAGAAGCCATGGTTGCCATCACAGTCATTGACGGCGAAAGAGGACGCGGCATCGGCTCGCTTCTTCTTGACAAAATGAAAGACGAGATGGGCATACTCGAAGCATCCGTCTACACCAAAAATAAAAACGCCATGAAGTTCTTCCAGAAAAATGAATTCAAAGCGAAGGACATCCAGGTAGAGGAGTCCACAGGCGAAGAGATCGTCCTTTTATCCTGGTAAATCAAAACGGCGATATCCGCCTACCATAAAGGCGGTTCGCATATATCCATAAGGAGAGTATTGTAAAATGAAAGAGTTTTTGAAGAAGAAAGACATCGAGATCTCACTCAAGCGTTATGGTATCGACGCTCTCGGTGCGATGGCACAGGGACTTTTCTGTTCCCTGCTGATCGGTACCATCATTGATACCATAGGAACGCAGTTTGACATCGGGTTCCTGACAATGACAGTAGCTACCATCAAGGATGTCCCGTACACAGTAGGCGGACTCGCAGCTGCGATGAGCGGCCCCGCAATGGCTGTTGCCATCGGACACGCATTGAAATGCCCACCGCTTGTACTGTTCTCACTTATCACGGCAGGCTTTGCCTCAAATGCACTTGGTGGTGCAGGAGGACCTCTCGCTGTACTTTTTGTAGCAATAATCACAGCAGAGATCGGAAAGCTCATATCCAAGGAGACCAAGCTTGATATCCTGGTTACTCCATTAGTTACCGTAGGAGTCGGCATCGGCCTTTCAGCACTGATCGCTCCGCCTCTCGGAAGCGCCGCTATGTGGGTCGGTGACCTCGTAATGTGGGCAACAGAGCTCCAGCCGTTCCTGATGGGAATCCTGGTATCCGTTATTATCGGTATCGCTCTTACACTTCCTATTTCCTCAGCTGCCATTTGTGCAGCCTTGGGACTTACCGGACTCGCCGGAGGAGCCGCAGTAGCAGGCTGCTCGGCGCAGATGATAGGCTTTGCAGTTATGTCATTTAAAGAAAATAAATGGGGCGGACTCATCTCACAGGGTGTGGGAACATCGATGCTTCAGATGCCTAACATCGTAAAAAATCCACGCATCTGGATAGCTCCGATCCTCACATCGGCCATCACCGGACCGCTTGCAACATGCCTTTTCGGTATGCAAATGAACGGTGCTGCAGTATCCTCAGGAATGGGAACATGCGGTTTCGTCGGACAGATTGGTGTATATTCAGGCTGGGTTAAGGACGTCGCAGAAGGAACAAAGGACGCCATTACAGCGATGGATTGGATCGGACTTTTTGCTATATGCATTGTCCTTCCTGCGATACTCACACCGCTGTTTCATATGATCGTCAAGAAACTCGGATGGGCAAAGGACGGAGATCTGAAGCTTCCAGAATGAGCAACGCAACGAGGTGCTACATCGGCTCGGACTGCAAGCAGCCCTCGCGATTTAGCAGTCGTTAAGCAATAAAAAATATCCCGCATCGAGTACACTCGTGCGGGATATTTTATTATTACTTACCTCGTTGCGTCATCCCTTGACTGATCCCAGGGCGATACCTCGGATAATGTACTTCGACAGACACAGGTATACGACGATCAGCGGCATGATAGCCAAACCAAGCACCATATACACCTTACCAAGGTCGAAGTTGTCGTTACCGGACGCATTCAGCGCGGCGACGACCAGCGGCAGGGTCGCAGTCTTCGATGTATTCTGCATCAACAACTGTGGAAGGAAGTAGTTATTCCACGATGCGACGAACGAGAAGATCATCTGCACTGCGATAGCAGGTTTCAGTATCGGTAGGACAACGAAGTTAAATATGTAGAACTCATGTCCACCATCGATACGACCGGCCTCGACGATCTCAAGCGGAAGTGCACTCTCCATATACTGATGAATGAAGAAGAACACACCCGGAGCAGCGATAGCCGGGAAGATCAGAGCAGGGAACGCGTTGTCGTTCTCGAAGCCCCAACCCTTTACCATCTGAACGTAACCAAGAGCGGATACCTGAGTCGGTACCATCAGGACGATCATGATGAATGTGTAAGCAACTTTTTTAAGTTTGAAATCATATGCGTACAGACCATACGCTGTCAGCGATGATACGTATACGTTGATGATACAGGTAACGGCACCGATAAGAAGTGAGTTACCCATCGCACGAACAACGGCTACGTTGTTATCGTTGATGATCCTGGTAAAGTTCCTGATAAAGGATCCGCCCGGGATCAGGCTGAACGCCTGGCTCAGCTCAGCATGGTTCTTTGTCATGTTGATCAGCAGTGTTAAAAACGGAAAGACACACAGCAGACACATGGCAATAAGTATAATGTAAGATATAATACGGCGGATAATGAGGAAGACGTGACCTCTTTTCTCCTCCGCTGTAAGATTGGAATTGAAATCTTCAGTCATTCTTCATCACACCCCCTTTGCCATAGCAGCTTTTCTCTCTGCTTTTTCACGCTTTTTATTCTTGCGTCTCTCTTTCTCATCGTCGCTTTCCATCGACTTAAAGAGGATGAGTCCTATTATACCGGCAACAAAGAACAGTATAACTGATTCTGCACCGGCCAAACCGATATCTCCGGATCCTCCGATACCAGCTGAGATGTCCATAACGACTGTCTGGGCAACCTTCTGAGTACCACCCTGTTTTACCAACAGGTTCGGGATATCGAACATCTGCAAACCACCGATCATAGATGTGACGAGCACATACAACATGATAGGTTTAAGCATGGGCAACGTAATCTTTCTAAACTGCTGTCCTGCTGTGGCACCATCGATAGCACTTGCCTCATAAAGTGCAGGGTCGATACCCATGATACCGGCCATCAAAAGGATGGTCGTGTTACCGGTCCACATCAGGAAGTTAACCGCGGCTATAAGCCCTCGGACACCCCAGGCCGATTGTAGCCAATCGATGTTGGTTCCAAGAAGGTCATTCACCGGTCCGCTCAAAGCAAACAGCTTGTTGAACAGGACGGCGATAGAAGATGCCATAAGCATATTCGGAAGGTACAAAACTACCTTCATTATGCCCGTACCCTTCAGCTTCAAACGGATATCCGTAAACCATGAAGCGAAGAGCAGCGAGAGTAACAACTGCGGAATAAATCCCAAAATCCAAAGTAAAAATGTATTTCCAAAATGATAGATGAATCCGGTCTCTGAGAACGGATCCTTGGTAAATAACGTGGAATAGTTTTTGAATCCCACGAACTTCTCAACCGTCTTGATCGTAACAGGATCTTTGAAACGAGAGAAGAAACTGTAATAAAACGTTGTAATCAGCGGATAAAACGAAAAGAGGAAATACGCGATAAAAAACGGAAGGATAAAAATGATACCCCATTTCCCATATTTTAACTTATTTTTTTTCTGTCTTACCGCGACTGTTGCACTATTTGTTTTCGCCATAGCAACAAGCCCCCTAAAGATTATTTGAGTTAAAAATAGGGGCAGGACAAATCCTGCCCCCATTTTAGGTCTTTAGTTAAGATCCCCTTTTAGATTAAACTGAAAGGTTCGGGAACTTCTTAAGTACGTCATCCTGCCACTTCTTCAAGCAGTCTTCCTTAGAAGATTTACCTGAGAAGAAGTCGCCAAAGTCATTCTCAGAGTTCTCGATGCAAGCCTGATCATAGATTGTAAGGTTTGTCATAGAGATGTTCTCTGCTGACTGCTTAAGTGTACCGATCATGTCCTGATCACCAAGGAACGGAGCGGTTACGCCGTCAGATGAAAGCTTCTCGCAAGCTTCCTTACCGTTTACGTAATCCTGCTTATCCTTAGAGATGTTGTAAAGGATTGTCTGATCGCATGTCATCTTCAGCATGATATCCTTGATGAGTGCTGCGTTGTCAGTACCCTTTGCAGCCATGATCCATGTACCACCCCAGTTGAAGGACTGCGGTCCAAGGCAAAGGCCCCAATCGCCGTAAGAATCCTTACCATCCTTGTGAGTGTATGTTCCATCATCATTTGCTGTAGCACCTGAAGCTGCTGACATTGTGAAGGAGATGAACCATGCCGGGCCGAAGAATGCGAATACGTGACCATCCTTACCCATGTTCTTGTTCCAATCCTCGCTCCACAGACCCATTGTCGGGCTAAGTACATAACCCTCGTCGCAGAACTTCTTGGTGTTGTCAACCCACTGCTCTGATCCCGGTGTGAATGTAAGTTTATCACCGTCTACGAACTTGGTTGAGTCGTTGTTTGTGTAGATACGATGCATATCGTTCGGACCAGCCATCATGAAGTCCTTACCCTTTGACTTCTCTTTGATGGTCTTGCAGGCCTGCTCGAACTTATCCCAATCAGATACCTGCTCCTGGATTGCATCCGGATCATCTGTACCGAAGTACTTCTTAGCCATTGAACGACGGTAGATCATACCAGCCGGGCAAGCCTGCCATGAAACTCCCTTAAGAACGCCGTTCTCATCAGTTGCAACCTGCTTGGTGTACTCATACATGTTGCTCATGTCATCGTCTGTAAGACCAAGTGCATGAACGTCCACAGCAACGTCAGCTGCTGCTGAAGAGTACTTAGCGATGTAGTCAGCCTCTGCCATGAACAGATCGACTTTGTCGTCTGCAGCAGCGCTTTCCTGCTTACCAAGAGCCTCATCCAGCTTATCCTGGTAGTTAGAGCCCTCGTTTACGTTCTGGATGAACTTAATCTCTACGTCGCCTACTTTTCCGTCCTTGTAGTCCGGATAGTACTGCTCAAATCTCTCTTTGAACTCCTCGTTCCAGCAGTAGATGTTGAGCACTTTACCGCCACCATCTTCGAGAAGGTCAACTGCCGGTGCCTCTTCTTCCTGAGTGTCATCAGCCGGTGCCGGCTCTTCTTCCTTAGTGTCGTCTGCAGTCTGCTGTGTATCGTTGTTTGCAGCAGGCTCCTTGTCGTCGCCACAACCGCTGAGCATTCCTACAGCAAGTGCCATAGAAAGAGCGATTGCCAACCATTTTCTCTTCATAAATGAATTCCTCCCTGTAATGAAATTTGGTTGTTTTGTGGGGATCTGCCTGATCCTCACGGTTGATATTTTGGGCTTTTCTCGAAAACCCATAGAGTATAATACCACACTTTTGTCACATAATCAACACTTTTTTTTCATTTTTTGTATATTTTTTACAATAAAGGGTTTGATTTTTTTCAAATTATGCACTTTTTTTATAAGAAAAGATGTGTTAGAATATATCTCACAGGCTCATGATTCGCGAGCCAATTTTATAAAACGGGGATATGACCCGTCATATTATGGAGGATTTTTATGAGATACGGTTTTTTTGACAATGACAACCGCGAATACGTCATTCTGCGTCCGGACACACCGACGCCCTGGGCAAACTACCTGGGCTCACCGGAGTACGCAGCACTGATATCCAACAACGCAGGCGGATACTCCTTCGCAAAATCAGGAGCAAAGGGGCGTATACTTCGCTACAACTTCAACAGTATGGATTATCCGGGTCGTTACATTTATATTAGAGATAACTCATCCGAGGATTATTGGTCTGCTTCATGGAAGCCGGTACGTAAACCCTTTGCGGAAGCCGATGAAGACTACGCAAAGCGTGCAGGCGTAGACGGTTCCGGTGACATCAGCACCTCTGACAAATTCAAAAACGTCGTCCGCTACGGCATGGGCTATGCTCGTTTCATCACAGACTATGCCGGTATCAGAAGCGTGGCAACCTACTATGTGCCGAAGGATGCAACCTATGAAGTGTGGGAGCTTACCCTGAAAAATACCACGCAGGAGGCTAAAGAACTCACCATCACCGGTTATGCCGAATTTACCAATGATCCATACTACTCGAACGATATGGTAAACCTGCAGTACACACAGTTCATCACGAGAACTGCTTTTAACGAAAACAGAATCCTACAGGAGGTAAACGGTAACCTCGATATCATCGCGGCACGTGACGATATCGATGACAAGCATGTCAGACGTCGCTTCTTCGGACTCGCCGGAGAAAAGGTTTCCTCCTACTGCGGAGACAGAGCCGACTTCCTCGGAAACGGTCATGACTACTCGGATCCGATCGGAGTCACAAGCGGAAAGCTTTCCGATACCACCAACTATAACGCAAACAGCTGCGGCGCCCTCTCAACCGTAATCAAACTGGCTCCGGGAGAGACAAAGACCATAGCATTTTTGCTCGGAGAAAGAGATGATAAGGAAGCAGGCGAAATAGTTTCTTCCTATTATAACAGTGTAGCAGATACCTGCGCATCAGAACTTAAGGATCTCGTTTCTGATTGGCATGCACGTTTCGACGCTCTTCAGATCGACACCCCGTCACAGGAGTTCAACACAATGATGAACACCTGGCATGCATACAACTGCTTCATGACCTTCATCTGGTCCAGAGCTGCTTCATTCATTTACTGTGGCGAGCGAAACGGCTTCGGCTACCGCGACACCGTGCAGGATATACAGGGAGTTATCCATCTCCGTCCGGACATGGCAAAGAAAATGATCGTATTCATGCTTTCTGCTCAGGTTCACCACGGCGGCGGACTTCCGCTCGTGAAGTACACCCACAATCCGGGACATGAAGATACACCTGAGGACGAGTCCTACGTAAAGGAGACCGGACATCCGGCGTACAGAGCCGACGATGCACTCTGGCTGTTCCCGACTATCTGGAAATATATTTCGGAAACGGGTGACACGGCATTTTTGGATGAAGTTATCCCGTTTGCCAACAAGGATGAAGGCACGGTATATGAGCATTTGAAACGCGCCATCGACTTTTCGGATAACCATCTCGGTGCTCACGGCATGCCCGCCGGACTCCACGCCGACTGGAACGACTGTCTCAGACTCGGTGCAATGGGCGAGTCTTCCTTCGTTGCCGAGCAGTACTACTATGCACTGACAATACTTCAGCGCTTCGCGGACATCAAGGGAGATTCTTCCTATAAGAGTGAACTTGAAGCCAAGCAGAAAAAGTTCGGCGACCTCGTACAGGAACTCTGCTGGAACGAAGACCGTTTCCTCAGAGGCTACAAAGATACGGGAGAGCGCATAGGTGATAGAAATGATCCGGAGGCAAACATGTGGCTGAAC
Source organism: Lachnospiraceae bacterium P6B14 (assembly GCA_000687695.1). Taxonomy (GTDB): domain Bacteria; phylum Bacillota; class Clostridia; order Lachnospirales; family Lachnospiraceae; genus Eubacterium_F. The sequence continues at coordinate 309,505 of JHWZ01000001.1, forward strand.
CCACAGAGCTGGGGCGTGATCAGCGGACTTGCTTCAAAGGAGCAGGCCGAAACCTCCATGCAGCAGGTATTTGAAAGACTGAATACCGACTTCGGTGCGGTTCTCATGGATCCGCCATACCACGCGCATGCGTTCGATGGCGCTCTCGCCGTACTTTTCAACCCGGGTTCCAAAGAAAACGCAGGTATCTTTTCACAGTCTCAGGGTTGGCTTATCCTCGCCGAGTCTCTCCTCGGTCACGGAAACCGCGCATTTAAATACTTTATGGAAAACAACCCTGCCGCTCAGAACGACATAGCGGAAAAGCGAACCATCGAGCCTTACTGCTTCGGTCAGTTCACCGAAGGCAAGGCGAGCCTTAACCACGGACGTTCACATGTTCACTGGCTCACCGGTACCGCATCGACGATCATGGTTGGATGCGTCGAGGGTATCCTCGGTCTCCGTCCGGATCCCGCAGGCATCCGCCTCGCTCCGTCGATCCCGTCAGACTGGAAGTCTTTCTCCATGGACAAAACATTCCGTGGCAAGAAGATGCACATCACGGTGGAGAATCCAAACGGACACGAGTCGGGCTTTACCTCGCTTACGCTTAATGGCGAGACACTTTCCGATAATTACATTCCGGCTGACAAGCTTGCATCTGAAAACCAAATCGTGTTGACGATTTAAAAAGAGATCTTATCGTGTATCTGCGGGGGCACGCTTTCGCTTTTTTCCCGAACGCAGCGGTGCATGGCAGCACAGTACGCTGCCTACGCACCGGCGTTCGCGACACATCCCCCGCAGTGATACACATATAAGATCTCTTTTTTACTTTACAGCAAGCTATGTATGATCGAAACCCGGCAACGTTTCCATTCGGATGGTTTTTATTATGCATGCGTTCAGCAACTCAAGCAGGGGATCTTATAAGTGTATCACTGCGGGGGATGTCCATCATACGTCGTTGCGCAGGCGAGGTAAGGGAACTCTATGAGTTCCCTCGAGCCGCACAACGTGACGTATGATGAAAAAGCGCAAGCGTGCCCCCGCAGATACACAATAAGATCCCCGATTGTCTTTAAGCAACCAACAAAACCTCTGAATCAAAAAGGCCCGCCATCAGGCGAGCCTTTTCATTTTTATTCATCATCCGAATTATCGTATTTTGCGATATCCCTGATACCAAGCTTCTGCGACGGCGTATCCTTTTCATCAGGTACCTCGTCAGCAGTCGGCGGCGCCTCTGACGAGACGTCCTCCGCTACCGGCGTCTTGAAAAAAGACACCAGCGCGTAGATGATAAAGCCGACCGCAAGTACGAGGAAGAGGATGCCGAAAATCAGAAAAGCGATATTCGGATCACCTAAGTATCCCTTCACCAGCATAACGCCCATAAAGCCGATATACCCGGCGACGACGATACGTAGGGTCATCTTGACCGTGCGCTGTTTTTTTTCGTCCAGCTGCATCATGACTTACCGGTCTTGTGATTTGATACGACGTCGAATACAACGGCGATCAGGAGCACGAGACCTTTGACTACGTACTGCCACATGTCAGGCAATCCGTAGATTGACATTCCCTGGTTGATAACACCGAGTAGGATAGCTCCGACCATGACTCCCGGAACTGTACCGGAACCACCGTATGCAGAAGCACCACCGATGAAGCAGGATGCGATAGCGTCCATCTCGTATGTGTTACCCATGTTACCATCAACAGAACCGATACGGGCTCCAACCAGAAGTCCTGAAAGACCTGCCAAAAAGCTCATCAGGAAATATGCCCAGAAGTAAACCTTTCTCGGATCGATACCGGAAAGCTTTGTAGCCTTCTCGTTACCACCTACTGCATAGAAGTAACGACCAAATACAGTAGAGCTTGTGATGAATGCAAAGATAAGTACTACAGCGAGGATCCAGAGAACCATTACCGGAATACCCTTGTAGTTCATCAGGCAGAATGAATACAGCACGATGAGGATTGCGATAACGATCGTACGAGCGATCTTTGCTACCGGTGAACCTACATCATAACCACGAGCCTTTTTGCGTCCCATGCTGATGAACGTCCAGATAACAAGTGCTACCGCAACGATGATACCGATGATAAGTGCTGAAACATACTGACCATCCTTATCAATACCCGGAATCTCAATATAGCTTGTAAAGATGTTTGTGAATCCCTCAAACTTGGTAAGCGGCAGTGTCTTTGAATCAAGAACGACACGAGCCAATCCTCTGAAGAGGAACATACCCGCCAATGTACAGATGAATGGCGGTATGTGTACATAACCTATCAAGTATCCCTGGAAAATACCGATAACAGCACCGATTGCAAGCGGTACCAAAAGTGCCACGATCAGCGGCATATCAGCTCCAAGGAGTTTAGCTGCCAATGCAGCTGTAAGACAAAGTGTTGAACCGATCGAAAGATCGACGTTACCACCTGTAAGGATACAAAGCAGCATACCACAGGCCATGATCAACACGTATGCGTTCTGCAGCAACAGGTTTGAGATGTTCTGCGCTGCAACCATTTTTCCATCGGTCAGGATCGTAAAGAACACGAATACAACGACCAGAGCGATGACCATGGTATATTTCTTTAATAATGCAGACACTTTCATGCCGAAACCTCCTTATTCTTTTTATCTGAGGAAAGGATCGCACTCATGATCTTCTCCTGCGTTGCTTCCTCGGCGGTGAACTCACCGACCATCTTACCTTCGTTCATAACGTAGATACGATCGCACATACCGAGAAGCTCCGGCAGCTCGGAAGAAATCATAACAACCGCTTTGCCCTCAGCTACCATTTTATTCATGATCTGGTAAATCTCGTATTTCGCTCCGACGTCGATACCACGAGTCGGCTCATCAAGGAACAGAATCTCAGGCTCAGCAAAAAGCCACTTGGAAAGAAGTACCTTCTGCTGGTTACCACCGGAGAGGTTTCCGACAAGCTGCTGAACACTCGGTGTTTTGGTGTTCATGGCTTCCTTGTAAGCCTCTGCTTCCTTATTCTCTTTCGGCACGTCGATGATTCCGAACGGTCCGTGGCTTACCTTCTCCATACGAGCCATGGTTGTATTCCATGCGATAGAGTCCTCGAGAACAAGACCGTTTGTCTTTCTGTCCTCGGTTGCGTAAGCGAGTCCGTGCTGGATAGCGTCGTGCTCATTTTTAAGATTAACTTCCTTGCCCTTGATAATCTCAGTTCCTGAGATATGGCTTCCGTAGTTCTTTCCGAAAAGTGACATCGCAAGCTCTGTACGTCCTGCTCCCTGCAGACCGGAGAATCCTACGATCTCACCCTTTCTTACGTAGAAGTTGATGTGATCGTCAACACATTTTTCCGTATATACCGGATGGTACACAGTCCAGTCCTTGACCTCGAAGAGGACCTCATCACTGACATTGTGCTCACGCTCCGGATAACGGTTTGTCAGCTCACGACCAACCATTCCCTTTATGATACGCTCCTCATCGATGTTGTGCTCAGGGTTCTCCATCGTCTCGATCGTAGCGCCGTCTCGAACGACTGTGATCTTGTCTGCGCAGTAAGCAACCTCATTCAGCTTATGCGTAATAATGATGGATGTAAGTCCCTCTTTCTTAAACTCAAGAAGCATATCCAGCAGCATTTTTGAATCCTCCTCGTTAAGAGAAGAGGTCGGCTCGTCAAGGATCAAAAGCTTAACGTTTTTCGCAAGTGCTTTTGCGATCTCGACCAGCTGCTGTTTACCGGTTCCGATGTCCTTGATCAGAACCGTTGATTTTTCTTTCAAACCAACTCGCTTCATGCTCTCACTTGCTTTCATGTGAGTCTCAGCCCAGTTGATCTTGCCCATTCCATTTGCCTGCTCATTTCCGAGGAACATATTCTCGGCAATGGTAAGCTCAGGGATCAGGGCCAGCTCCTGATGGATGATAACAATACCCTCTTTTTCGCTGTCCTGAATATTCTTAAACGTACACTCCTTACCGTTGTATATGATCTGACCGGTGTACTCACCATACGGGATAGTACCCGACAGAACGTTCATCAACGTCGATTTGCCGGCTCCATTCTCACCGACAAGCGCGTGAATCTCTCCGCGCTCTACCTGGAGGTTTACGTCATCGAGTGCCTTAACACCCGGATACAGCTTTGTGATATTCTTCATCTCAAGAATATAGTCAGCCAAAAAAACACCTCCTTACACTATGGCAATAACGAAAGGCGGGCGAGGATTCCTCGCTCGCCTTTCTTAGGATTACAGGTTATATGAATTCACTTAGATTCACAATCAGCCTACCGGATGAGCGTATCCCTTGTCATCCAGTGTGTAGTATCCCGGATCAACAAGCTCAGTCTTGATATTGTCCTTTGTTACTACAGTCGGTACAAGAAGGAATGACGGGATAACTCCGGTTCCATTGTCATATGAAGAGGTGTCATAAGTACACTCGAAATCCCAACCGGAATCTTTGATGAGCTCCTCACCAGGGTTCTTTCCTGAAAGGATTGCTACACCAAGATCAAGTGTAACCTTTGCCTCGTTAGCAACTGCCTTGTATACAGTCATGGTCTGCTTACCATCTACGATGTTCTGAAGGTTAGCCTCGTCACCGTCCTGACCTGTTACAAGAACGTCGTTTGTTCCCTTGTAGTCAGAAGCGATAGCCTGAGTTACACCAAGAGCTGTTGAGTCGTTTGAGCAGAGTGCTACGTCAAGCTGCTGATCAGAGTAGTTAGAACCAAGGATGTTCTGCATACGTGTCATAGCCTTTGCTGTATCCCACTGCTGTGTTGCAACCTGATCAAATGAAGTCTGACCAGACTGAACTACGAGCTTACCAGCGTCGATGTACGGCTTAAGTGTATCGAAAGCACCATTGAAGAAGAATCCGGCGTTGTTATCAGCCGGGTCACCAGCGGTGAACTCGATGTTGAACGGTCCTGCTGCGTTGTCAAGGTCAAGCTGATCTCTTACGAACTCACCCTGAAGCTTACCAACAGTGTAGTTATCAAATGATACATAGTAGCTGATCGCATCAGTCTGCATGATCAGACGGTCATATGAGATAACCGGTACGTTCTGCTCTTTAGCCTGTGCGAGCACCTGTGAAAGTGACTCACCGTCGATAGCAGCGATTACGAGAAGGTTAACGCCATCAGCGAGAAGACCCTCGATATCCTTTACCTGCTGATCGATCTTGTTGTCAGAGTAAGTAAGCTTTACTTCGTAGCCCTTGCTCTTGAACTGCTCCTCGAGGAATGAACCGTCGCGGTTCCATCTCTCAAGAGACTTAGTCGGCATTGCGATACCAACCTTGTTGCCACCTGCTGCTGCAGGTTCAGCTGCGTCATCTTTCTTCTCTTCTGTCTGTGTGTTTGCTGTGTCATCTGTTTTTTTGGCTGCGTCATCACCACACGCTACGAGTGCGAAGCACATAACGAGTGCGAGAAGCACTGCCAAGAGTTTCTTTGCTTTCATAATTTGACATCCTCCTTTTTATTTTGTTTGGTTATAAAAGCAATTTGGATGATCGTATACCAACGAATCATCGCTAACTATGGCCTATTATAGTCCGTAAATATTATCATGTCAACAAAAAAAGTACATTTTTTTATCCAAAAGTAGATTTTTTTATGTCGATTTACGAAACTTTAACGAAAAGGAGCGAAATGTTACGAAATAATTCGAAAATTTACGAAAACATTATAAACGCCCCTCTCGTAGAAAGTTCTTGTATTTCAATCCGTTTTCCTATATAATGAAAATAAGCGTGCGGCAAGCGGTCCGGATATAGCCGCTTCGTACAAAATATTTTTCTCTAGGGAGGATTACAGCATGAAATTCGGTCATTTTGATGACGCCAACAAAGAATACGTCATCACCACACCCAAGACTCCGCTTCCATGGATCAACTATCTGGGTAGCAATTCATTTTTCTCGCTGATCTCAAACACCGCAGGAGGATACAGCTTCTACAAAGACGCAAAGCTCCTGAGACTGACTCGTTATCGTTATAACAATATTCCGAACGACGAGGGCGGTCGCTACTATTATATAAAGGAAGGAAACGATGTATGGTCACCGGGCTGGCAGCCTGTCAGAGCAGAGCTTGACTCATATGAGTGCCGCCATGGTATGGGCTATACACGTATCACAGGTCAGAAAAATGACCTCGAGGCTTCTGTTCTCGCTTTCGTTCCCGTGAACGACACATGCGAGATCAACCGCATCACCCTCACAAACAAGGGATCAAGTGCAAAAGATTTTAAACTCTTTTCCTATATCGAATTCTGTCTGTGGAACGCGATGGATGACATGACAAACTTCCAGCGTAACTTGAGCACAGGCGAGGTTGAGGTTATCGGCTCAACGATCTATCACAAAACTGAGTATCGTGAGCGTCGTAACCACTATGCAGTTTATTCGGTAAATGCTCCGGTAGACGGATTTGATACAAGCCGTGATGAGTTCCTCGGCGCATATCGTCCAACCTCAGATCCTCAGGTAGTTGAGGAAGGTCAGTCACATAACTCAGTGGCTTCAGGATGGTATCCGATCGGATCACATCAGCTGAACGTATCACTCGCTCCGGGTGAGTCAAAGACCTTTATCTTTGTTCTCGGCTACTGCGAGAATCCTCAGGATGAAAAATTCGAGGCTCCGAATGTAATAAATAAAAAGCCTGCCAAGGCTCTTCTTGACAAGTACTCTACAGATGAGGGCGTGGACAAAGCATTCAAAGAGCTCAACGACACATGGGAGGCTCTCCTTGCCAAGTTTACCGTGAAGTCATCTGATGACAAGCTTGATCGTATGGTTAATATTTGGAACCAGTATCAGTGTATGGTTACCTTCAACATGTCACGTTCCGCTTCATATTATGAGTCGGGTATCGGACGTGGTATGGGCTTCAGAGATTCATGCCAGGATCTCCTCGGTTTCGTACATCTGATCCCGGATCGTGCGCGCGAGCGTATCATCGATATCGCTTCTACTCAGTTCGAGGACGGTAGCGCATATCACCAGTATCAGCCGCTCACGAAAAAGGGTAATTCCGATATCGGATCAGGCTTCAATGATGATCCGCTTTGGCTCATCGCAGGAACCAGCGCATACATCCGCGAGACCGGAGACTACTCGATCCTCGATGAGATGGTACCATATGACAATGACGAGAGCAAAGCAACTACTCTCTTCGAGCATCTGACCAGATCGCTCAACTATACCATCACACACAAGGGACCACACGACCTTCCGCTTATCGGTCGTGCAGACTGGAATGACTGTCTGAACCTCAACTGCTTCTCAAAGGAGCCGGGCGAGAGCTTCCAGACCTTCGGCCCGAGCGATGGACCTGTTGCCGAGTCAGTATTCATCGCCGGAATGTTTGTTAAATACGGAAATGAATACGCTGACATCTGCGAAGCAAGAGGCTTGGCTGACGAAGCAAAGCGTGCACGTGATGAGGTTGCCAAGATGACCGCTGCCATCGAGAAAGACGGCTGGGACGGCGCATGGTTCGTACGTGCATACGATGCGGAAGGACAGAAGATCGGTTCCAAGGAGTGTGAAGAGGGTCAGATCTACATCGAGCCGCAGGGCTTCTGCGTACTCGCAGGTGTAGGTGTTGAGAACGGACTCGCAGAAAAAGCTCTTGATTCCGTAAAAGAAAAGCTCGATACCAAGTACGGTATTGTTATCCTGCAGCCGCCATATACACGCTATATGCTCAACCTCGGTGAGATCAGTTCATATCCGCCGGGCTACAAGGAGAATGCAGGTATCTTCTGTCATAACAATCCGTGGGTAAGCTGTGCTGAGACAGTTATCGGACGTGGAGACAGAGCATTTGAGATCTACAAAAAGACATGTCCTGCATACCTCGAGGATATATCTGAGATCCACTGCACCGAGCCGTATGTATACTCACAGATGATCGCCGGCAAGGATGCTAAGTTCTTCGGCCAGGCAAAGAACTCATGGCTGACAGGAACAGCTGCATGGACCTTCACCAATGTAAGTCAGTACATACTTGGTGTATATCCTACGCTGAACGGTCTGTCCGTAGATCCTTGTGTACCAAAGGGCTTCGGCGACTTCACCATGACACGTGAGTATCGCGGTGTTAAATACAATATCACCGTAAAGAATCCTAACAATGTCGAGAAGGGTGTTAAGGAAATCGTCGTAGACGGAACATCCTACACTGACACCACCGTGATCCCATACGATGCTTCAAAGAAGGAAGTAGATGTCGTGATAAACATGGGTGCGTAAGCAAACAGATAAATAAAAAAAGATCTTCCAACGAGTTCACTCTCAATGGAAGATCTTTTTTATTATTCAATTACCGTTTTCTAGAAGAAATCCAACTTCGGAAGTTCAAACGACGTTGTCTTTTTCTCTGAACGCTTTATCATCTCAAGACACATACGCGTGTTATGATACGGGCATTTCCAAACACCCACAAGCGGAAGCGTCGTCACAGGATTGTTCAATACATCAACTTCCTGAATCCACTCACATCCCACTCTTTCATCGATAAGATGAGCCTTTATAAAGTCCCAGATATCAACAACAGCCTTCTCATACTCAGTCTTTGTCTCATCCTTTTTAAAGGCGTTGTAGAACCCAACCATTGACTCACACTGAGTCCACCAGTTACGATTTTTCTTTATATTACCATTCTCAGACTCCATGTACACAGATCCATGTATCGGATCCATACCGATCTCGTAAACGGATTTGACAAGATCATCAACAATTGAAGACATCTTCGACTCGTAAAGACTGCTTTCCAAAACCTCCACACCACGATCTATCAGCCAACTCGCCTCGATATCGTGACCGAAGGACTTGAGATCTATGATCGGATTAAACGAATCATCAAAGAATACATCCAAACGATGTTTCTCCGGGTTGTAGATCTTGTTTATAAAAAGCTCCAGGATCTCACAAATACGGTCTGAAACCTGCGGATACCCGCTCACGCGATAAAGCTCCGTATATGCTTCGAACACATGAAGGTTTGTGTTCATTGTTTTTGCGGCTTCGACACCGTTCTCGGACAATTTTTCATTCTCTGCCCAACGGAAATCCCTCGTAAATGATTCTTTATATCCAAACTCATCATGCATCTCATTCTCAAGGATATCGTAAATCTCCATCGCACGCATCAGCGCTTTTTCGTCTCCTGACGCATCATAATACGATGAAATGGCATACAGACTCATCGCCTGACAGTATCCGTGCTTCAGATCCTCTGCCGGCTCTCCGTCAGCGGTGACCGTCCAATATACACCTCCATATTGATCGTCCCAAAGAGGACCGGTCAAAAACTCATATGCATGCTTCGCATATTTGAGATACTCTTCATCCTTAAGAACAACATATGCATTCGAAAAAGCCCACAGGATACGTGCCATCAGTATTCCGCCCTTGACAGCATCTTTCCTCAGTGTTCCATCATACTCCATACGGCCGTAAAACCCGCCGTACTGCTCATCAATAAGCTTCTCCCAAAACGGAAGAATGTGTCCCGTCAGCTCCTCTTTGATCTCCTGTACCACATCTTCTATCATACAACATTCTCCTTTCGCCAAAGCCCCTTCAAAGTGTTATTTATCATCGGAGTAAACAACTATCGAGTAGTCTTCAAGATTCCATATCATATTATGTCTGCTAAATATATCTTTTAAATAGTCAACAATACCTATTCCACCCGGCTGTCCTTCCCAATAGCACAAATAAATCTGCTCATATATCTCCTGTTCGCAGGAAATATACATCTCTATATCCGGATCAAGACTGGTTACCTCCTTATAGGTCTGATACGTCTTGTCATCGAGCTCACCATACTCAACACAAAAGTTCTCAAAACCTACAACCACATCATAACCGTCTTCAGCCTGATCCTCCGAAAAAATATACGAGTTTATCTCACGAAAATCCACATGAACATCATCGAAGTACATGTTCATACCAAATCCCCATGTTCGACTCCACAGATACGGAGCAAGCGCCACAGCAATCTCTTCGGCTATTTTCAGCTTTTCTTCCTTAGTCCTCTTTCCCATATACATCCTCTTTTTCTTTTGTAATCGAACTATATACACAAAACAGATACGCAATGATGATAAAAATCACGCACCCGATACTGCATGCTACCAATAACGGATTGATCCCTCCCAAGTCACTATACACCTCGCTGTTTTTTTCTGTTACAACAAAGGCCCAATCGCGATTTGTCATATAGTAGCAAGAAATGATCTTACCGTCTCCCGAATAGCTGTAATATCCTCCATAATTAATATCCGTATGAGCCTTGACTATGGCCGAGCGAAGCTCCTCATCCTTGCACTCACGTCCAACCTGAGACTCATCTTCACTGAAGATATACTGATTCTTTTTTACATTGATAAGCGAGTAACCTACATCATCGATTCCACGTCCCTTGAGTGATGCCAGGCATTCCTCGAGTCCGTCCGTATAGAATGCGGCGCCGGCAAAGCCTATCATCTCACCGCTGTCATTTTTAACCGGAGCATAGATCGGGATAACCATTCTTTTTGTAACCGGCGCTTCTACTATTCCCGTACAAAATGCTTTTCCGACTTTTTTGATCTGATCCTCCAGTTCCAAAGCCTCATCCTTGTTTCTGAACTTCTGATTCATGGCATCAGGATTGTTGTGAGCTAATACGTATGTATCCCATTTTGCCACATAGAGACCCTCGAGGTACTCCATATCATTTGAAATACGTGCCGTAGTATCTCTGACGGCCTTCAGAAGATCCGTATCGAGAGGATTTTCCAAAACCTCTCTGACCTCTGTTGTTTTTGAAAAACCTTCCAGATAGTCACAACATCCCTGAATATAGGTTTCAACCAACTGTGCACGATCATTCGCAACGACCTTCATATCTGAAAGCGCCTTGTCCCCTATCGAACCTATTGTAATAAATGTTGCCACCAAAAACAACAGTGATATCAGGATTACAACAGCAACCGCAAAAATCAACGTATTTCTTTTAATGGAATTCTTCATAATACCGATCCTCTAAAATAATAACCAAAAATATCCCGACTCAGATTACCGTCAGCAAAAATATCAGCGGGGAGTTCCAGTATACTGCCACCTCATTCGTGGAATAACTCTGATCCACATCAGCGTAACACTTAGCAGCAGGCGTATCCCTGAGCACATTCTCACAGTACGGATCATCAAGTCCGTTATTCACACCACCGACAAGCATTCCCGGCATAGCCTTTTTCTTGAACTGACTCGGACGATGGTGAGGGTTCTTCGGGGATTTGGTTCCGAAGCCGGTCACGAAACAGTAGCCTGTAGGGTTTTTACCCAACAGATAATCAAGCTGTGACTGAGCATCGTTGTTGTAGGCCAGGCTGTCACTGATTCGGCTTGCCATCAAAAACATCATTCCGTCGTTGGCGATACCCATGTTTGATCCCCACTCATAGGTATCGGTTCTGTTCACACCGTAAGGATTGTCATCAGACTCTACTGTTTTTGCTGCCTCGTCAACTATCTTGAAAAATCCGTCGTATATCTTTTTGTACGTGTCGGGTGCAGACTTTTTGAGCTTTTTATCCATGAGTGCTGCATAGCAACCGTAGCCGCCGCAATCAAGCCAACCGTAGCCACTCATATTTACCTCTGAAGCACAATCATCAATAAACGAAATGAGCGATTTGTCTCCCGTGGTTCTGTAAAGCTCAGCCGCTGCCCAAAGTCTCTCGTCACGGTCTTTCTTATCAGGATACTCTCCGGTTACTATTCCTGCCGGATTGGTATGACCCTTAACCTTAGGATTCTTTGCAAGATATTTCCATGACTTCTTTGCAGCCTTCAAATATTTGTCAGCTGCTGCTTTCAGCTCGCTGCTGTTTGTGCTCTTGAACACTCTCGCAGCCAGACTCATTACCGCAACAAAATCAGCTGTCGCAGGAGTCGATGTATACGAGATGATCAGCGGCTCCGTCTCATCCTCAGGCATTACTGTTCCCGGGAAGTTCGCACATGTTACCTTGCTGTACACAAGTCCGTTTTCAGACTGCATTTTCAGCATCCAATCGAGCTCATATTTTGCTTCCTGAAGAAGGTCATCCACTCCGTCTCCTGAGTTTGGCACTCCTACATTATCTATTATTTTCTTTTTTGTTTTACTGTAATTATCATACGCAAGGATCAGATCCGCCGCAGCCTTTGCGCCTGATACGACATAGCGACCGTAGTCTCCGGCATCATGCCAACCGCCGCTTACATCGAGCTTTACACTGTCATCCCAGTAAAGAGTGGCCTTTTCAGTATGGCATTTTTTATGCTTATATTTACCGGCATATTTTTTATCAAGAGCAGTACCGCATCTTTGCAGGTAGAGCATCTTTACTGCCTTTTTGATAAGGTCATCATATATATCCTCTCCTATACTGAATACGGGTGACTCGGTACCGTCCTCAGCTACAAGCTTAAATCTCCCCTTTTTCGGCATATGCGATATGAAAGAGAAATCGACTTCCATATCAGTCTCATCCGCATTGGGGTTTGTCACAGAGTGGGTGTCGTCGGGCATACTGAGCTCGACAACCTCTTCACCGCTCTTTGCGTACACAATTTTATAACTATTTGAGTCGATGGCAACATCCGCGTACACGGCAGTCATCACATCATCCGGCCTGTAACCGACCTGGTTCAATCTGATACCGGTAACATCCTCATCCTCCGCCTGAGCAACCGCACCGGAATCATCCTTGATCACGAGACGCATATTATCAAAAAATACATCATGATCCTTGAACTGCTTTCCGTCATCCTGCATACCCATATTGAAGCACAGACGCGGCGCGGGATCGGAAGCCTCCTCCATTTTGAACGTATATGAATAGGTCTTCATCTCGCTTGTCAGTTCCACAGGAGCGAGGAAATAAGCATGATAATCACCACCGTTCATCTGCACACGCGCGCTCACGGTTCGGTCAACTGTCGATCTCGCATCAAAACTAAACTCATACTCCGTACCTTCACTCATGCCGAAACCATCATAGTATATCTGCACACCGTGCTCTACATCTCCGGTGTCGGAAATGGAAACACGCATCTCACCTTCCTCGATGGATGTCGAGCCTGCTCCGCCGTTTGTTGAAAACACCGCCCATGCGGTATCACCGTCAAAAGAGCCGTCCTCGATAAGGTTGTCGTCATCAGCTTCAGGCTCCTCTTCCTGAGCCGGAGCCTCCGTGACTTCTACCGAAGCCTCCGATACTGCAGATCCAGATGCCGCCTCAGGCTTTTTTTCCTGCTCAGCGCCGCAGGCCGTAAGAGAAACGACCATGGACGATATTATGAATAGTGATAATAATTTGTTTTTCATTTCTTCTCCTTCATGCAAGCATGCATCCGACATACCATCAGAACAGGCTCTTTTCATTTCTCGGGCGTGAGCCCGTATTCAGACTCGGATTTCTCCGAAATCCTCGTTGAATTCGGGTTCTCCTGTTCTTCGGTATGTCTGACTGCATGCAAGCATGCATCCGACATACCATCAGAACAGGCTCACGCCCTTATCACGTTTTCACGTCTCGATTTCTTCGCCTCGTAGAGCTCCCTGTCGGCCAGTTTCAGCATCGCCGGCAGATCGATCTCCTCTCCGGGCATGAACTCATAGCATCCCAAAGACACTCCTATATAGTAAGGCCTTCCGCCTTCGTCGTTTTCCTTCTCACAGTAATTACATACCTTCTTTTTGAACTCCTCTATCTCAACCGTTCCATCCTCGCCACAGCTGAACAGACAGGTGAACTCATCACCACCGGTTCTTCCAAGAGGGCTACCCTCCGGCAGAGCGTACGCCAGAGCTTTCGCCGCGGTACATATCGCATCATCTCCGGCATCATGGCCAAAGGTATCATTGATCTGCTTCAGGTGATCAAGATCACCCATCACAGCAACAAAGTGCGTTCTCTTTTTGAAGCTGTGTATATATTCAAATGAGTCACTCATCACTCCGGCACGGTTGAGATAACCTGTCAGATTATCGTGACTCGCCGTGTAATCAAGGATCTGGTTTTTCTCGCTGAGAACCTGCAGGGTCTTTTTCTGATCGAGAGCGAGATAAAGATATCTCAAAGAGCTTCCGATCTCCAGCGATAATGTGTAATAGAAAAGCATCTGGCTTGTATCCAGCTCCACACAGAATATCCCGTAATGGATATCTCCGTAGAACAGCAAAAATGTCGCCATCTCTACCTTTTCATCTCGTGTACTGTATTTGGCAAGTCCACCCGGATAGATCACAGGGGCATCATCCTCGCCGTACGAGAGTATCTGCACGCCATCCTGATATAGATGCATATACAGAGTCTCAGGTGTAAACATCTTGTCATGTTCATCGATCTTTTGCGGTTCACCCAAAAGACAGATATATGATCGCCTTGTATTCATAAGGGCGATCTGACGTCCCAGGTTTTCAAAAAAACCTGACATTGTTATCTCTTCAGTAAAAAGGTTTCTGATAAGAAGTGAACTCAGTATATTATCGACCTTCAGATGGTCAATGATACGCTGTCCCTCTACCTTGTCGGAAAACGGCAATTCATCCTGGTCTTCATCGGTGCTGTCAGCTTCACAACAGCCACAGGACTCTCTCGGCAAAAACTCCGCCGAAAGCTTGCACGTAGTAAACTCCCCATCATTCTGCAAATATGACAATGCCTTCCTCACGGCCATTTTTGATACATCATAAAAATTCTGATATACCGTAGAAAGAGGCGGTTTCATATAGGCAGATGTAGGAATGTTGTCAAATCCGGTAACCGCAATATCTTTACCCGGCGTCAGGCCGTGCGCTTTCACCACGCGATAAACCGCCTTTGCCATATCATCATTTGCGCATGCGATCGCCTCAGGTATTCCGTGTGCCATCAACGCCTCTTCTATGAGATGCGTTATATTCTCTGTAAAATCACCGTATACTATACTGTCCTGCGAGATGTCTATTCCATGCTCGATCATACAATCCTGGAACGCTTTCAGACGTATGCAGGCATCCGGTACAGCACGCGGACCGGACACAAAAAGGATGTCACGGTATCCATGCACATCCAAAAGATGCTCTATACACGCTTTCATCCCCTGATAATTGTCAATAGTAACATTTATTCCATTTTCAATCTCCGTGTCATCCTCCATAAGAACGACCGGAACATCCGGCAGACGAGACAAAAACTCCTCCAGTGATAACGGGTCTACCACTGCAGAGATCGTACCAAAAGAGATTATAAGAATATCCGGCTCATCAAACTTGGAATAGCCGAAGAGAGAATAATAATGATAATCAAACCCCTTGTCGAGGTACACCCCGGCATCGAGATATCTCTTCGCATCCAACCCCTGATATAACCGGACATCTACATCTTCTTCTTTGAACGACTTACTTATAGCAGCACCAATCTTGCTGGAGTTTTCCGTATGCAAACTACCTGTCATGACACCCACGACAGGTCGACGCTTTATCGCATCGTAAGTCTGACTGCTCATATCCCTTATACCCTCCACGATGTATAAAGGAAACACTGGCTTTTGCCAGTGTTTCCCATAGTATCATTCTGATTATATGGATCAGATCTTGAAGAAGGTCAACTCCTCGTTCAGCTTTTCAGCTACCTGATTCAAACTCTGTGCTGACTCAGAAAGGGTTGATATCGTAGCATCCAGCTGATTCATGGAAGCAGATGTCTGCTCTGTAGAAGCAGCATTCTCCTCCGATACTGAAGAAAGTGAAGTCATGGCATCCACGATCTCGCCCTTGGAAGAATCGCAGTCCTCAGTAAGTCTCGAAATAGTCTCAACGCCATTTACGGTATCTCCGACATTCTTGATAAGCTGGTTGATCTTTTCAACCGTATTCTCAAGCACTTCGTTTACATTGGTACGTATATCGGAAATCTCGTTGGTCTTCTCGATAGCTGCCTGTGCCTGACGGAGAAGATTCTCCATCTCCTCACGAATCTCAGCCGCTGTAGTAGCAGACTGAGTAGCGAGCTGTCCGATCTCCTCGGCAACGACTGCGAAGCCCTTACCTGCCTCACCTGCACGAGCCGCCTCGATAGAAGCATTCAGTGCAAGGAGGTTCGTCTGAGATGCAATAGATGTGATACCGTCAACCTTCTCATTTACATTCTGTACGGCTGCGTTTGTAGCTTTCATTGTTTCTGTGATATCGGCAACAGAGCTTTCCATCGTTGACATGTTTCCTGCGAGCTGACGAAGTGCCTCGGCTGAGGACTGGCTCGCTTCGTTCATGTTCTTTGCCTCCGATGCAAGTCCTTCGGCATTGTCAGCCACTGTCTGAATAGCATCCGAAAGTGTTCCTACGTTTCCGCTCGCTCTCTCTACCGTATCCGCCTGACTCGAAGCACCCTGTGCGATATCCGATACCGCATTTGACATCTCCTGAGTCGTATGTGAAATCTGGATGGATGTTTCTGACAGATCTCCGGCCTGTGTTGATACGGTAAGCGAAGCATCCTTGATGTTTCCTACGATAGTTGTCAGCTTATCGATAAGTGCATTAATATTCCTTACGATATCTCCAAACTCATCCTTACGCTTGTTCAGGCTCCTGTTCTCAAGCCTTACGAACTCACCGTTTGAAAGACTGTTGATACTCTCATTTACTGCGATGATCGGCTTTGTGAATGACACTGCCAAAAGGATGGCAAGTACGGCCGCAACGATAAGCATTACCACACCTATGATTATGATGATAAGGAGCATTTTGTTGGCATCCGCAAGACCCTCACCGGTATCTGTGGCAATAACAGATACCCAGCCTGTGATCGGCTCACGGTGGTATGATATGCACCAGTTACCACCATTGAATGATGACTCATAGGTTCCGGAAGCCTCCTCGGTATCACGTGAATCAGTATACCACTGCTGAGTCGCGAAGTTTGTAGCTTCTCCGGTATTCAGATCCATGGATGTATGAGCCATTACATCACCGTTGTTATCTCCGACAAAAATATCCTGATTCTCTGCAGTCTTTTCATTCTTAACAATATCAGTCAGATGGTCAAGAGTATAGTTACGCTGTACTATACCAAGAAATGTCGTACCATCCTCATCGAAGATCGGATGACTGAATGTACATATACGCTTTCCGTTTGACTTGGAGATATTCTGCTCTGAACTGAAGAACTTTCCTGTCTCCTTTGCCTTGGTAAAGTACTCACGATCTGCTACGTTTACGAGATCTCCCTCGGACTTTGCGATCTGCTCACCGTTTGCATCAGCGATAGCAAGGACGTTTCCGTCTCCGACCTCTTCATCGGTTCTCTTCAGCCACGCATTAACACTTTCCACATCAAGCTCGCCCTTGAGGACTTTTCTTGCTGATACGGAGTTAGCTGTTGTCTGAAGCACCTGTCTGTTTACCTCTACGATAGATGTCAGATTCTGTGAAACAAGTTTAGCCTGCTCCGCATTCAACGCAATCATATTATCAACTGCTGAGGAATGTGAAGTAAAATAGCTGATGAGAATTGTTGAGATCAATGGTACTGCCATGATCAGAACAATGATCATCATGAGCTTAAACTTGACACTCTGAAGTAATCCTTTTTTTGCTTTTGTTGTTGTCTTCTTTGCCATTGTATTTCACTCCTTTTTTTATTATTCTTTATAATCATACTCCAAGACGAGAGTTGTTAGCGGCGCAAGATAGAGTTCAATCTCATATCCGTCAATCTCTTTTCCCTTTGAATCTTTCACCCTGGCTTTCTCAGCCACGATCGGATCATGATTGACTCTTCCCTGTCCGCCGAACCTCTCCTCATCGGAGTTAAGAATCTCTTTGAAACGTCCTTTACACGGAGCCTTGCATCTGTACTTCGTATGCGCTACCGGTGTAAAGTTTGTGACGAAGAGCAGCTGTTTTTTTGCTGTTTTTCCGCGTCTGATCCACGATATCGTACTCGTCTGCGGTCTCTGGCAATCCATCCACTCAAATCCCATCACATCATAATCATTATAATACAACGCATCGTGCGAGGTGTAGAGCTTGTTCAGCTCACGCACATAATCCTGCATCTTTTTGTGTCTCTCATCCTCAAGCAGGAACCAGTCAAGGCTTCTGAACTCAGCCCACTCTCTCCGCTGTGCGAACTCCTGACCCATGAAGATCAGCTTCTTTCCGGGATGCCCGTACATGTAACCGTATGAGGTTCTGAGAGCAGCGAACTTGTCACCCTCGAGCCCCGGCATCTTGTTAAACATGGAGCATTTGCCGTGAACCACCTCGTCATGCGAAAGTACCAATATATATCGCTCTGCCAGATAATATGCTATCGAGAAGCAAAGCTGATCATGATGGAACTGTTTGAAATACGGATCGAGCTTGATGTACTCGAGGAAATCGTTCATCCATCCCATATTCCACTTGTACGAGAAGCCAAGTCCCTTGTCCTTTACAGGTGCTGTCACACCCGCCCACGCGGTACTCTCCTCGGCGATGATGTAAGCGCCGGGATGCTCCTCATCCATCAGATCATTCAGTTCCTGTAAAAATGCCACGGCGTCGTAGTTTTCATTGCCGCCGTCTTTGTTGGCGATCCACTCGCCATCTCTCTTTCCGTAGTCGAGATAAAGCATCGATGCGACAGCATCAACTCTGAGTCCATCGATATGGAACTTCTCAACCCAGTACATCGCATTGGCTACGAGGAAGTTTTTGACCTCTTTTCTTCCATAGTCAAATATGTATGTACCCCAGTCAGGATGCTCGCCCTTTCTCGGATCCGGATGCTCGTAAAGAGCCTGTCCGTCAAACTTTCCGAGGCAATGCTCATCTCTCGGGAAGTGCGCCGGTACCCAGTCAAGTATTACCTGTATACCGCGCTTGTGCATCTCATCAACGAAATACATGAAATCCGTCGGTGTGCCATAGCGACTCGTCGGTGCGTAGTAGCATCCAACCTGATACCCCCATGATCCGTCGAACGGATACTCTGCGATTCCCATCAGTTCGAGATGCGTGTATCCCATATCCACGAGATAATCACCGAGCATCTCGGCAAGCTCTCTGTAGCTATAGTTACCGTCATCGTCGTCCTCTATTTTTTTCTTCCATGAGGCGAGATGCGCTTCGTAAATCGTCATCGGCTCACGTTCGCGTTGCTCTCTGGTCTTCGCGTCACGCTTTTTCATGTAAGCCGTATCATGCCATTTGTATGTGTCAAGTCTTGTGATCCTTGACGCGTTACCCGGTCGGAGCTCGCAGAAGTTTCCATACGGATCTGTTTTAAACAGGCGCTCACCCATTCGGGTAACTATCTCATATTTGTAAACCGCTCCTTCCCAGGTTCCCGGGATAAACAGTTCAAAAATACCGCTTTCGCCATGCAGCTGCATGTGGTGAAGTCTCTCATCCCACATGTTGAACTCACCGACCACGCTCACTGCCCTGGCATCGGGAGCCCATACTGCAAAAAGCGTTCCCTCGACACCGTTTATCGTCATCATATGAGCACCGAGCTTGTCAAATATTCTGTGGTGCTTGCCCTCACCGAAAACGAAACAGTCAAAGTCGGTGATCTGCTTCGGAAAAGCATACGGGTCCTCGATCTCGACGAAATCCTCATCTCCGTACTGAACTCTGAAACGATACTTTTTAAGGTAATCTTTTTTCTTGGTGATGGCAAATCCGAAAAGATCTTCGATGCCGTCAAGTCTGATCATCTCTCCGACTTCGTTTCCCTCTCCGTCGATCAGCCATACATGCCATGCACATGGTCGATACGCTGTAAAGATCTGAGCTTTCTGCTCTTTGAACTCATGGCATCCGAGGAGATCCTGAGGTGCATTGATCGTTCCTTCGGAAAGCTCACGGATAAGTGCGTCATTCGCCCATCCGTTCAGAATCTTGTCCATTGTGTATTGTCCTCCATATCAGTATATCCCAAGTTATCCCTATTAACAATGACTCATCATCCGAGCGTATCGAGAAGTGCCTTCACCTGATCACCAAGTGCCTCGGACTTTTTCTCGGCGTCGTCCATGTTGCTGCCGACCACTCCATAGTAGAGTTTTATCTTCGGCTCGGTACCTGAAGGTCTCACGGCAAGCCATGCGTCATCCTCCATCTCATAGTAGAGAACATTTGAGTTCGGAATACCGGTAGGCTTCTTTTCGCCGGTCGCCAGATCACAGATCTCGTCCTTTTTATAATCCCTGGTTACCAGAACCTTATACTCTCCGAGCTGCTTCGGCGGGTTGGATCTCAGGGTCTCCATTATATTTTTGATCCTCTCGAGTCCCTCGATACCCTTGTGAGTGATAGATATTACGTTGTCCTTGTAGTAACCGTACTTGTCGTACATATCTACCATGGCATCCCAAAGTGTTTTACCCTTTGATTTGAAATATGCGGCAGCCTCACAAAGTGCCATGGAAGCGACTATACCGTCCTTGTCTCTCGCATGTGTACCGATGAGACATCCGTAACTCTCCTCGAAACCGAACAGATACTGACCTTTGCCGCTCGTTTCCATACGAAGGATTTCTTTTCCGATCCACTTGAATCCGGTCAGACACTCTGTAACCTTGATTCCGTAGTATTTTGCTATCGCATCGACCATATTGGTCGTGACTATCGTCTTGATCAGCTCACCGTCAGCCGGGAGGCTTCCCTCAACTTCCTTTTTCTGTCCGATCTCATAATCAGCGAGAAGACTTCCGGACATGTTTCCTGTCAGGCAGTGATACTCACCTTTTGCATCCTTTACGTATACTCCGAGTCTGTCCGCATCCGGATCAGTCGCCAGTACGAGGTCAGCATCCTTTTCCTTCGCCAAAGCCATAGCGAGCTCAAATGCCTCGGCAGCCTCAGGGTTCGGATAGCTCACTGTCGGGAACTCGCCGTCCGGGAGCTCCTGCTCGGGAACAACATATACATTTTCAAAACCGAGCTCCTTAAGCACTCTTCTCACCGGGATGTTTCCGGTACCGTGAAGCGGTGTGTATACGACCTTAAGGTCCTTTGCCGTCTGAGCGATCGCCTCCGGGTGGAGAACATTTTTCTTCAATGCCTCGATATACGGATCGTCGATATCCTTTCCGATGCTGTTATAAAGCCCCTTTGCCTTTGCATCATCTACGGACATGGTCTTTACGGTAGCGTAGTCGGTTACCGCCTTAACCTCGTCCATGATTCCCTTATCATGAGGCGGTGTGATCTGAGCACCGTCCTCCCAGTATACCTTGTAACCGTTGTACTCAGGCGGGTTGTGACTAGCGGTGATGTTGATACCCGAGATGCATCCCAGCTTGCGTACCGCAAACGAAAGCTCCGGTGTCGGCCTGAGTGACTCGAAAACATATGCTTTTATTCCGTTTGCTGCAAGACAGCAGGCTGCCTCATCGGCAAACTCCGGTGACATCCTTCTGGAGTCAAAGGCAATCGCTACTCCCTTGTCCTGGCCACCCATTTTTATGATGTAGTTCGCAAGTCCCTGTGTTGCTTTGCGAACGGTGTATACGTTCATACGGTTGATACCGGCTCCGATGACTCCGCGAAGTCCGGCAGTACCGAACTCGAGATCGGCATAAAATCTATCCTTGATCTGCGCATCGTCATCCGCTATGGAGCGAAGCTCATCCTTTGTTGCCTCATCGAAATACGGATTGTCAATCCATGACTGATAAATCTGTTTGTAATCCATTATATATTCCTCCTTGTATCTCTGTTAGTTCTGAGCTTTTAAATCCGGGAACGACAGCGAGGTGTCCTGGGAATCATCGATGATCTCCATGGAGTAGCTCTTGGTCTCGTACCCGTCCTTCTGGAGCGTGATGGTCACCTTACCCACACACTTCGTAAACGAGCATGGCGCTACACCCTTGTATGTCCCGTTTATGTATACCGTTGCGCCATCCGGCGAACTGACTGTTATCTTGTGATCAACATCATAGTCAACCGAGGAAGGATTCTGAACACTTCCGTCATCATCACTGACAGTTGACTGCGCACTCTCTCCGTCATCCGAAGAGCTGCTGTCATCGTTATTTTTATCCTCGACTGTAGCAACCTCCTCCGCAAGGTCTATGCGAAACGTTGGCTCCGGATCCTGCACACGGATCCTGCCGACATAAGGGTTATAGCCCTCGAGAATAACCTGTATGGTATGCAGGCCGTAGTATAGAGGTACAGGCTTGGAGTAATCAACCATGGTTCCGTTGATGTAGAGCTCAGCGCCCTCCGGATGTATATGGAAGCTCGCTCTCGCCGTCTCCGGCACCTGAGTCATACTTTCCTTCATGTTGAGCTGCGCAACCTTGTTTCGCTCAACAGTCATCTCCGCTTTGGATGTGAGATCCCCGTTCTTCATGGAGAGCGTCTGTTTGCCCTCGGGAACAGTGACCAGCATACCCTCAGTCACGGGAAGTATCGACTCTCCCTCTATCACCAGTGTTCCGCCGACGAAGTCAGCATAGTCAACCGGCTCTATGTATCCATGCCCTCTGGTAACCACTACCGAGTAGGCCTTGCCCTCGATACCACGGAACGTCACCCTGTCCATATCGGTGATCTCCATCGGGTTGATATCCTCATCCCCGGAGCGTATCACCATGTTGTCGGAATACTCATAGTCAATCCCGTCAACCGTCATCGTATGACTGTCCGCATCCACTTCGATAGTGCGGGACTCCTCTTCGATGATGTTTTCCGATGCTTTCATCGCGGAGAGCTTCGAGCCTACTCCCTCGACATACAGATCGTAAACCTCTCCGATGCTAACCTCACTCATCGCCATCTCCAGCCCGTTCTTTGACTGGATGGAAGTCGCACCGTCGAATAAAAATGTCTCCTCGCTCTCTGTGAGCGGATTGTATATGCATATCGTCTGAGCCTCACGATCAAGCTCTCTGACAACCCCTGTCAGATCCGAGCCCTTTTCGTATTTTACCTCCTCGTTTGGGGCGGTAGTAGCCTTCGGAGTACGCTTTCCGCAACCGCAGAGAGCAAACGCACACAGCACAAACAGCGCTACCCGCATCCACCGGGCGCGCCTGAAACATGCATCTTTACGCCCGATACCTTCTCCGTTCATCTCAGACACCTCTAAAAACCACCAAAAACCGCGTATTTGCGGCAATTTACTTCAAAACAGACTCACACATCAGATATTATAGCACACAATCTCAAAAAATACTAGTCCTATTTGTGGTATTTTTGTTCCAAAAAACCCTACTCCTTGATATAATCGACAAATCTCCCGAAAGCATCCGAGTCATACAGCCACCATTGTCCGTTCGAATAGTGAAAAATGCTGCTGACCTTAAGCTTTCCGCTCATCGCCTTCATCTCCGGCGTTTCGCCATGAACCACGGTGGAATGCGATGTGTAGCGAATCTTCGTGTCAACCTTGAGCGCATAGCAGTCATCCGTGGATATGGTCGATCTGACAGAGGATTTGAAGCTCTCAAAATCCACGAAAGCCAGGTGAGTCCTCGTATCCACATGGTCTTCACGCATCTTGTCGTACCTCTTCATAAGGCCGTCCTTCACGCTGTCCTCTATCGCAACCTCCTTCGCGAGGAAATCAAAAGACCTTCTCTGCAGCAGATCCTCATAAATCTTCGGAATGATCCGCGCCGTTAGATTTTCAAGGACAGTCTTTATCCCCTCATCCGGTACGAACTTGTTGGTATTTACGGTGGCCACAGGCTCATCGAGGTAATCCTTTGCCTCAAGCGTAAACTTTCCCTGATACGGCTCGAACCCCTCGAGCCTGATTTCGTACTCATGCTCCCCTATGAAAACGTCGCCAAGCTCAAAGTCCTGCATTTTCTGGGACTTTTTGCGTAGAGAATCCGACGAAAGCTTTACCCCGTCCACAGTCAGCTCCGCTCCCAGAGGCACACTTACGGAAACCCGGGACGCCACGAGATCCGCACTGTCGATACCCCATTTTTTGAAAAATACCAAGTACGACTCGTCTGTCTTTTTGAGTGTCAGTATCTGCGAAAAATCGCTCTCCTGTCGTCCGACCATGTATTTAACCTGATAGTGGCATACATCATCGCTCTCATCGAGCTTCACGAGAGAATACGATGTTATCTTATCATACTCTGCGACATCCCGAAGAAGCTTATCCAGGTTATCAGCCGTGATAAACCGGGTGTTTTTGAGATTCAAAGTACGAAACACCCTGCCGGGGTTCCTGGCCGTAAAGCTCCTCACATACTCATCCACAACAGTCGTTGCGGAGTTATTGAGCCTGGAGTATACATATGTCCCGATAACGAAAAGAGCCGCCAGTACTACGAGCGTAAAAAGAATCTTTACACCGGTACTGACGTCCCCGTTTTTCTTTTTCATTTGATTTTTATTTCTCGTCCGCATGTTTCTTGATGATCTCCTCATAGCGTCGGTTCGAGGCACTCATCTCCATCGCCTCATCCATGCCCTCGATCTCGAGTTCTCCGGCTAAAGCATCCGGATCATCACCCAAAAGGCTATTCAAATCATCATCTGATAAAAATTCTTCCATAGTGAATCCTCCTTCCTGACACCGATACATATTTTACCACATTTACGTGGATTCTGCAAGTTTTTTCTCATCTGACCGCATCAAGCAGTCTCTCTTTCGTATTCAATGACGGATCATCCATGACCATTTCCAATAGCCTGTTAAGCTCGGCACCGATCGCAGGCCCGGATTCATATCCTTTCTCATCTATCAGGTCCCGCCCGGATATCTTAAGCTCTGCTACCGTCACTGCGTCATTTGCCTCACATATCTCGTCGTAAAGACTCATACCCGCGTCAAGGACCGCGAGCTTTTCCTGTCTTTTATACTCACTCTGCGCCAGGGTATCAGCCCTTTGGAGCAGGAATAAAAATGGCATCCTATCCTTGCCGAGCCTGCCGGCAATCCGTCTCATACCGCGGTTTTTGCAATCATGATATCTGAGATCATGATTACGAACCAGGCATTTGACCAGGCTTATGGTATCATTGTCAAACCTTAACCTTCTCAGTATCTCCCCGGACATCTTCTCTCCGAGTGCATCGTGTCCGTGAAAATGATCGACACCCTTTTCGTCAGTCGTCTTGCACTTTGGCTTCGCCACATCGTGAAGAAGGCCGGCGAACACCAATGCAACATGACTCCTTTTATCTATGATCCCGTTCGGAGTATTTTTCTCTTTTACTGCCGCATTTATATACTCCACAACATGCATGCTGTGCTCGCCAACGCTGTAGCAATGATGAGGATTGTTTTGCTGAGTATTTATCATATCATCAAGCTCAGGCAAAAAATACTTCGAGAGTCCTGTCTCATACGCAAGCCTCAACCTGTCAGCCCCGTCCGATATCAAGAGCTTTGTGAGTTCCACCCTGATCCTCTCGGCGCTCACATTAACCAGCGTGTCGGATAACCGTTCTATGGCAGCCAGAGTATCGTCATCGATAGTAAACTGAAGCTGCCCCGCAAAGCGTATCCCTCTGAGCATCCGAAGCGCGTCTTCATCAAAGCGCTCCATCGGATCACCGACACATCTGATGATACCGTTCTTCAAATCCTTTCGCCCATCAAAAAGATCGATCACGCCGGCTTTATCATTATAAGCCATCGCATTGATGGTGAAGTCACGGCGTTTTAAATCCTCCTCGAGATTTGGCGTAAAGGTTACCTCCTTAGGATGCCTGTGATCCTCGTAGACTCCGTCCATGCGGTACGTGGTCACCTCGAAACCCTCATCCTTTATCATAACGGTAACCGTTCCGTGCTCGATTCCGGTATCGATAGTTCTTCTGAACAGCGACTTTACTTCCTCGGGCTTTGCCGAGGTAGTGATATCCCAATCCTCGGGCTCTCTGTCAAGAAGCATATCGCGCACGCACCCGCCCACGATATATGCTTCGAAACCGTGGCTAACGAGTGTATCGATGATATGCTTTGCACCCTCGGGGATATTCATGGATTCCTCCAGTCTTATTTGTTCAGCGATACCTTGCTGCGGAACTTATTAAACAGTCCCTTCTTCTCCGGCGGCGCCTCAAGCACACCACGTCCGATAACATCCATGATGTAGATACCGCTTATTTTCACCTTCAGATTTTTCTTTACGGGAAGCTGCGGAAAAAGCTTCTCGTCGCACATAAGCGTCATGATCTTTGGCCCGATCTTCGCCTTTACGACGGGAACCTTTGATCTTCTGAGATACTTGGGAGTATTCTCAAGTACGACAGCGGGAAGCCCCGACTCCTTCAGCTTCATTCTCTTTTTATCGATAACAAGTATCGATGCGGTCTGAGAAGCAGCCTCCATCTGGACCTGGCTCTCCTCTTGCTTTTTCTGAAGTTTCTTGCCCACAAAATAGAGCACGACGCATCCGATGATCAATACCGCTATGATCACGAGCATCACGATCAAAAATACTTTCATGCTTCAATCTCCTTTGCTTTATTATACATATCCTGAATAATGTTTCTGGTGTATTCACCCAGGTGCTTTTGATCTTCCTTGTCAAGCTGATCCGGATAGATCGGATCACCAAACTCGATTCTAATCTTTCCGCTGTGGATCCAGGGCAAATGCTTTTCCAGTATTTCCTCAGTACCCGTAAACACCACCGGCACGATCGGCACCTTGCCCTTGGTGGCGATCTTCATACTTCCCTCATGGAAAGGTAACAATTCATCTGTCGCGTTTCTGGTTCCCTCCGGAGAGATGTATACAGAGTAATTGTTTTTAACCAACTCAATTGCTTTTAATATGGTTTCCAGATTTTGTTTTATATTACCCCTGTCCATAAAAAGACAGTTCAAAAAATACATCCACTGTGCGATACAAACAAACTTCTTTAATTCTTTTTTTGAAATAAAAACCGTCTGATTGGGAACGGCTGTATACATCAAAATAATATCATAAAACCCTCGATGATTTGCCGCATACATAACCGCTGTATCACGCGGTACTTTTTCTCTTCCTACTATCTCCCTTTTACAACCGGACAAAAGCATACAAAGTCTGAATGCCAGCCACACAACTTTCTGTGAAAACACTGCCGCTGCTCTCCGATTGATCAGTCTGACTATAAGCAGGACCAGATGAAAAGGTATTGACAGTATACAGATTATAATATATACCAGAAAAAGGATTATGCTTCTCAATTGAGGTCGTTCCTCCATTCCTTGTTTTCTTTGTTCATACTTACATTATAAAACTCTTCTAAAGTAAGATTGTTTTTGTACAGATATTTTGCAGTTTCAAGTCCTACATATCTCAAATGCCATGGTTCATAATTGTATCCGGTTATCTTCTGCTTTCCTTTTGGATAACGAACAACAAATCCGTATTTGTAACAGTTTTTAGCCACCCACTTGCCTGCCTTGGTTGCCGCGAACCTGGGTTCCAAAGCGTTAAAAACCTCGGGCGAGGAAACATCTATCGCCAGTCCCGTCTGATGCTCACTCGAGCCCGGTATGGCACAGTATTTATCCGCATGCTCCTTGCCATGTTCCTTCGCGCTCTTTTCAAAAACATCCTTTTGTCTGGCGTATGATCTGTAGCCTGATACTCCGACTATCTCTATCTTTTTTTTCGCTGCGGCTTTTATCATTTTTTCAAGCTGAGTGGCAGCTTCGCTTCTCAGGCTGTTTTTCTCGCTGATTTCCGTAGTATCAAAATCTATCTTAACATTTTCCAGATTCGCCGGTATATATGTTTCCGGAAGAAGGAACGCGCGGTTAACCAAAACCGTTATACTTTCAGGTATGGTATCCAGCGGAACATTTTTGCTCGGATCGAGGATCGTTGTGATGTCCTTCGGAAGTAACTCCTCTTCGTAAGCAGAACCTGATACTGCGCCCCCCGAAGCAGCTCCACCGGAGGCAGCTGCCATACCCAGCGGAAGCGGTTTTGACGCATCCTCAAACTGTTTTGGCTGTGACCAGTCGGTAACCCAATAATACCCGAGCACGCCGAGCACAATCAGTATTATGACCGTCAGGGTTATCCGATTCATCGTTTGCCTTCCTCACTTCGCCGGCTGGTAGGGCACCCGTCAGCGTGTTGTATCCGGAAAGAGTGTTCTGCGGAACGGGGTAAGTGCAAACAAAAGCGCGAGTCCCAAAACCCCGCACGAGATCAACTCTCCTGCACCGACAGTAGCCATCATATAAGGAATACCATCAGGAACATCGTATGCGAAACGAAGCACCCATGGTACTATTATCATATTTGCAAGAATGGGCGGGACAGGTACGAGAAACTTGTATTTTCTCAGAGCGTACGAACCCAGCGCTCCGATCAGTGTAGCAAGCGTACCGAAAATAATATCAGGCAGCACACATCCGGTCAACCAGTTTGACAAAAGACATCCGATAACAAGTCCCGGGATCGCCGCCGGTGTAAAGAACGGAAGCACCGTGAGCGCCTCAGAAATACGAACCTGTATAACTCCGCTCGCAAGCCCAAACGCGTTTGAGGCGAAGGTGAGCACCACGTAAAGAGCTGCTACCATCGCCGCAACGGTAATTCTATATATATTTGTTGTTTTTGCATTCATTGATTCTTTCTTTATAACTCCTTAATTCACTCTTTTTTCACCCCAGAAAAACAGGGCAACCGTACCCGGGCCCGTATGGCTTCCGATAGTTGCTCCGATCGGGAACAGCTTTATCGGCGTAGTGATCTTCGGGAACTTTTTTTCAACCAGATCGGCAACAGCCAGCGCGTCCTCCTCGCAACAGCTGTGAGAGATAAACACCCTTCCGGAATAATCCTTGCCATCCTGTGCGAGATCAGCCATTTTGTCAACGGTTCTTTTAATGACTCTTTTTTTAGTTCTTACCTTCTCTCTCGGGATGAGATGACCCTCGAAATCCACATTCAAAAGAGGACAAATATTAAGCATGGTACCTATGGCTCCCGCGGTCTTTGAAACGCGTCCTCCTCTGATATAATAAGTGAGGTCCGTAGAGAAAAACCAATGATGCACATACAGTCTGTTTTCCTCTCCCCATTTGAACACTTCATCAATATCGACTCCGGCATCACGCATATCCGCAAGCTTATCCATAAAAAGCCCGTATCCGCTCGATGCGGCCAGAGAATCAAGTACGTACAGTTTCCTGTCAGGGAACTCCTCCTCTACGATCTCCTTTGCTATCATCGCGGCATTATATGTTCCGGTCAGACCGCTTGACAGCGTTACATGTAACAGATCCTGTCCCTCGGAAAGTATCGATCTGAAGTAGTCGGTATACTCTCCGACAGAAACCTGAGACGTCTTGGTTTCCGCGCCCTCGTCCATTCTTCTGAACAGCTCCTCCGGCGATATCGTCTTTCCGAGATCATCAAGAAAATCCTCGCCGCCAACCTCGAAATGGAAGCAAAGATACCTGATATCTCTTTCCTTGAAATACTCCTCCGACAGATCCGCTGCCGAACAACAACTCAACTGAAAATCACTCATAGACTCTCCTTAAGCAGTTACCTAAACACTTCTGGTAATCTGATTCTTTCCTGTTGTCTTTGCCAGATACAACAAATCATCCACCTTGTGCAGCGCGTATCTCGGACGCATACCACCGCATCGGTCTACGCCGCCACTGATGGTGACCCTAAACTCCGGGTTTTCAAAAAACCTGAGTTTCTCAACCTTCTGTCTGATCTTCTCGGCACGAGCATACGATACGTCGAAGTCATCGTCATGAAAAACAGCGACAAACTCCTGCCCGCCGTATCTCGCAGCAATCTCTCCCTCATCGAGGCTGCGTGTCTCCTCACTCAGACAGTTTGCGACCTCACATAAAACCTTATCTCCGAAAACATGACCGTATGTATCATTGGCCTGTTTAAAATCGTCAATATCAAAAATGAAAAGACAATAAAGATCATCCGCAGATGCCCGCATTACATCCTCCTCGAGCACACGGAACAATTCTCTTCGATTATATACCCCTGTCAGCTCGTCATGGATCGTCATGGATTCAAGCTTTTTAACGAGCTCTTCATTTTCTTCGTTTTTCTCATCGTAAGCCTTCACAGTCAGGCTTGCAACGAGATAGATACAAAACGCATTCAGAATAAACGACATAAGCACATCGAAACGAAATGCCTCGTCTGACATCGGTGTTACCCATTCGGGGAATACCGCATACGCCAACTCAAATGTCGCCGAAAGCATGATCAACGACATAATATAGATGACCAGCCTGATCCTCTTATTCGAGATGGTCGGAACTATCAGGTATAATCCCGTGAGGAAATAGGTGATCATACCGCTTCTCACACCGCCACAATAGAAAAATGCGACGGGAAGCAAAACCATGTTGAGCAAAACACATAACAGAATATGACAGATCGCTTCTTTGTCAAAAACAAATGCGACAATAATCAAAACCAGGAGTACTACCAGGCATGCCAGAGTTGATAAAACCGCCCCTAAACCGAGCCCCTCGACAACCGTGTTTATCACCGAGAGAACAGTCGTTACGATACCCGCTAAAAGCACTATCATAAACACGCGGGAATCCAATGGTTTGGTCTTCATAAACTGTTTATGCTTCTCAACGATAGCCTTCATCTGTCACTTTTCCCTTTTTGTAAATTCCGGGACGGCAATAGCCGTCCCGGACTATCATTTAATGTAAGAATTAAAGCTGCGGTCCTGCTGATACAAGTGCTTTACCTGCATCATTACCTGTGTACTTAACAAAGTTCTTGATGAAACGATCAGCAAGATCCTTTGCCTTCTTATCCCACTCTGAAGCATCAGCGTATGTATCACGCGGATCAAGGATTCCCGTATCAACTCCCGGAAGAGAAGTCGGAACCTCAAAGTTGAAGATCGGAATAGTCTTGGTCTCAGCTTTAAGTACGTCTCCGCTTAAGATAGCATCGATGATACCACGTGTATCCTTGATGGAGATACGCTTTCCTGTTCCGTTCCATCCTGTATTTACAAGATAAGCCTTTGCACCGCTCGCCTTCATGCGCTTAACGAGCTCCTCACCGTACTTGGTAGGATGAAGCTCAAGGAATGCCTGGCCGAAGCAAGCTGAGAATGTCGGAGTAGGCTCTGTGATACCACGCTCGGTACCGGCAAGCTTAGCGGTAAATCCGCTCAGGAAGTAGTACTGTGTCTGCTCCGGTGTAAGGATGGATACCGGCGGAAGTACTCCGAACGCATCAGCTGAAAGGAAGATAACGTTATCAGCTGCAGGTCCTGCAGAAACAGGATTTACGTTCAGTGCGATCTTCTCGATATGATCGATCGGATATGAAACACGTGTGTTCTCGGTTACAGACTTGTCTGCAAAGTCGATCTTTCCGTTTGCATCAACTGTTACGTTCTCAAGAAGCGCGTTTCTCTTGATAGCGTTGTAGATATCAGGCTCGCTGTCTTTGTCAAGGTTGATAACCTTTGCATAGCAACCGCCCTCAAAGTTGAATACTCCGTTATCATCCCATCCGTGCTCATCATCACCGATAAGAAGACGCTTCGGATCAGTTGAAAGAGTTGTCTTTCCTGTTCCTGAAAGTCCGAAGAATACAGCAGTATTCTTTCCTTCCATATCTGTATTTGCTGAGCAGTGCATAGCAGCGATGCCCTTCAGCGGCAGGTAGTAGTTCATCATTGAGAAGATACCCTTCTTCATCTCACCACCATACCATGTATTGATGATAACCTGCTCACGTGATGTGATATTGAATACAACAGCTGTCTCCGAGTTCAGGCCAAGCTCCTTGTAGTTCTCAACCTTTGCCTTTGAAGCATTGTATACTACGAAATCAGGCTCATATGTCTTCAGCTCTTCTTCTGTCGGCTGGATGAACATGTTCTTGATGAAGTGCGCCTGCCAAGCCACCTCCATGATGAAGCGGACTGCCATACGTGTATCCTTGTTTGCTCCACAGTAAGCATCTACTACGAAAAGCTCTTTTCCGGAGAGCTCCTTCTTTGCGATATCCTTAACTGCATCCCAGCACTCTTTCGTTGCTACATGGTTATCGTTCGGATACTCATCGGATGTCCACCATACGGTATCCTTTGAGTTCTCGTCCATAACGATGAACTTGTCCTTTGGAGAACGTCCGGTGTAGATACCCGTCATAACGTTTACCGCACCAAGCTCTGTCTCCACTCCCTTGTCAAAGCCTGTCAAAGACGGATCCATCTCATATTTGTACAGATCCTCATAGGACGGATTGTGGATGATGTTTTTGACATCAGTGATGCCATACTTGCTCAGATCAACTGCCATAGTATATACCTCTCTTTTCTATAATATTGTTTGATTTTGAAAATTAAACCATTCTACATTATAGACGAAGCACCCTTGTTTGTCAACCTTTTATGACATTTGTCACATCAACTCCTGACAGCGTACACTTGCTAAGAATGCTTAGCTTTTTGTATAATGAGCCCGTAATCAAACAAAACCAACCCGCAAACACGCGGATTTAGGAGGTTCGCCATGGAAAACACGGTAGTAAAGATCGACAATCTGGTAAAAAGATACTCAGAGCTGATCGCACTCGATCATTTCAGTCTTGAGATCAAGGAGGGAGAAATCTTCGGTCTCCTCGGGCCGAACGGCTCGGGAAAGACGACGACGATCAGTTGCCTTCTTTCTCTTCTCGCATTTGACAAAGGCGAGATCGAGATCTTCGGAAAGCCAATGACACCGACCAGCTACGATATCAAAAGAGAAATCGGTATCATCATGCAAAATGTGGCTGTCTTCGACGAACTCAGCGTATATGAGAACATAGACTTCTTCTGCGGGCTTTATATAACGGATAAGGCGCTTCGCAAACAGTACGTCGAGGAGGCAATCGAGTTTGTAGGACTTCAGGATTTCACGAAGTTCAGACCGAAAAAGCTCTCCGGAGGACTATTAAGACGACTTAACATCGCCTGCGGTATCGCACACAAACCGAAGCTGATCATCCTCGATGAGCCGACGGTCGCAGTCGATCCCCAGAGCAGAAACAGGATCCTCGAGGGAATCGTTGAGCTGAACAAAGCCGGCGCGACTGTCATCTACACCACTCACTATATGGAAGAGGTTGAACAGATCTGTACACGCATCGCCATCATGGATAAGGGCAAAAAGATTGCCGAAGGCACCAAGGATGAGTTGAAGCAGATGATCAAAAATACCGAGACAGTAACAATCGATGTTGCTGATCTTCCGGAGGATGTTATCGCTGAGATGAAGGAACTTCCTCATGTTTACGAGGTTACTTATGAGGATAAAAAACTTACTCTGCGCTGCTCGGGGGGCAAGCACAACCTGACAAGGATACTCGGAGTTTTGCAGGAAAAGGATATACACTTCGGAAGAGTATACACCGAGCTTCCGACACTGAATGATGTATTCCTGGAGATAACCGGAACAGAGCTCAGAGATAAAGATGAACGTGAAGAGGAAACTGACACTAAAAAGAAAAAAAGATGAGGTGAGAGCGTATGTTTTTACACAATTTTAAATACGAGATCCTCAGTTCGATTCGCGTGAAGGATCTGATAATGTGGCTGATATTATTCCCTATTATTCTCGGAACATTTATGAAGATTGCCTTCGGTAGTATTTATGAAAATGATACAATCTTTTCAACCATACCTACCGCTGTTGTCGAGAATGAAAAAAGCGAGATATTCCATTCAGTGATCGATGCCCTGGAAAAAAGTGACCAACCGCTTTTGAAGGTTTCTTACATGAGTGAAGATGAAGCCATGAAAGCACTGGAAAACGACGATGTCAAAGGAATCATCTTTGTTGAAACAACCGGTGCTTCCTCAATGGAATCCAAGCTGTCACTGAAAATAAAAAAGAACGGTATCGAGCAGACTATCCTGAAGGAGTTTACGAAAAACTACTCGGCTCAGGAATCGATCATGAAGGATGCCATAGAGAACAATCCGGCTAATATCGGTGCGGTTACCGAAACTCTGTCAAAGGAGATGACGATAACCTCGGAAAGACCTATGACGGATGGAAACACCGATCCCTTCGTAGCGTACATGTACAATCTGGTAGCGATGGTAGCGATGTTCGGATGTATCACCGGACTCCATGTAGCTACAGCAAATCAGGCAAATCTTTCACAGCTCGGGGCCAGAAAAAACTGTTCGCCTACGCCGAAGATGATCTCCATAGTAGCCAACCTTTTAGGAAGCTTCATCGTACAGGGTGTATGTACATCCATTAGTATTACTTTCCAGGTACTCGTTCTCGGAATAGACTACGGTACACGCCTTCCACTCGTTTATCTCGGCGGATTCGTAGGTGGTGTCCTGGGTGTGTCGATGGGATTCTTTGTGGGATCCATCTCGACCTGGTCGGAAAACTTAAAGATCGGAATACTCATGGGATTAACGATGGCTCTATGTTTTTTAAGCGGTTTGATGTTCGGGGATATGAAAGCGATCATCGAGTTAAACATACCGATACTGAACGACTTAAACCCGTCAGCCATCATCGCAGATTCACTGTATTATTTGAATATGGATGCCGACCTCGGAAGATTCTTCTTCAAGATCATTTCGATGATCGCATATTCGGCGGTGTTTATGACCGGAGGATTTTTGCTGACAAGGAGGAGAAAATATGCAAGTCTTTAAGCTGTTTTTCAAGATCGCAAAATCAAAGCTGCCCAGTGGCATGATTTACGTAATTGTTTTTCTGGCGGTATGCTTCCCTATTTCAAAGCTCGGCGCGGAGCAAACCTCCTTCGAACAGACATCTCTTGACATAGTTATTTTCGACGAGGATAATACTGTCGAGAGTAAAAGCCTGACAGAATGCATCGGAAAAAATAACGAGATAAAGGATGTAAAAAATGATCCGCAGCTGATCCTCGACGCGATGTATTATGAGCAGGTGGACTACGCGCTCACGATCAAAAAAGGGTATGCCAAAAAGCTCGCTAAGTCTGATGACGAATCATCCCGGGACGCTCTGTTTGAGACCTATCATTTACATGACTCATATGAAACTGCTATGATGGAGCAATACCTGGATGAGTATGTGAGGATGGTCAGGGCATATGTTACCGGAGGAAACGAGCTGGCCGAGGCAATAAAAAAAGCCGAAGAAAAAATAGATGTTGAAACAGATGTCAGTATAGCAGAGTTTAAAAACAGTTCGGCGACAGACGAGAACTATACGGAACGCTTTGCATTTGTATTCCGTTATATGCCATATGCTTTGATATCGGTAATGATAAATGTTCTCTGTCCGATACTCTTAGTCATCAGAAAAAAGGAACAGAGATACCGCATGAACTGCTCAAGCACAAAGATGTCAAGCTTCACCGGACAGATATTTGCAGGAAGCTCTCTGCTCGTATTCGGAATATGGCTGATATGTATTATAGGCAGCGCATTTATATACGGTGGTATTTTCAAGGGAATAAACTGCTGGATCGCCGTGGGCAATACATTCTTATTCGCACTGATATCTGCGATGATCGCCATCCTGGTATCAAGCTTCAATCCGTCAGAGAATGTCGTCAACATGATCACTCAGGCCATAGGACTCGGGATGTGCTTCCTCTGCGGAGTGTTCGTACCTCAGTCACTGATGAGCGACAGCGTAATGTCAGCAGCAAAGTTTCTGCCGGCATACTGGTATGAGAAAGCAAATGATATCCTCTCGGGAGCCGCATCAGGAAGCATGGGAGATGTCGGAATATGTATACTGATCGAAGTCGGGTTTTTAGTAGTACTGTCTTTGGTCACCATACTTGTTTCGAGACAAAGACCTGCCGGAAAGCCTGTAAAGCTCAGTGCCAAACCGGTTGCATAAATGATTTTCACAAAAAAGAAGCACGCAATCAGCGTGCTTCTTTTCTCTTACTTTTGGTTTTATTATTTTACTTTTCCTTTAAAGGTATAACTTAACTCCTGACCGTTGGTAAGCTTAAGTATGATCTTCACTTGGACTGCACCTTTTTTCTTTCCCTTAAATGTAAGCGCTGCGTATTCTTCGTTTCTATAAGAGGCCAGACCATAATTCTTGATGGATTTGATATTCCCTTTTCCCTTTACGACTTTATATGTAACCTTGTCTATCAATTCTCCCATTCCATCATTTAAATTAAGAAACAAGTACGCTGTCTTTCCTTTTTTAACTGAGATCTTTCCTTTTTTCGGATCTACGCTGGATACGATATCACTAAACGTATATGTTTCCTCAGGCTCAACTACCGGCTCATCAGGATCAGTCGGATCGGTAGGATCGGTCGGCTCTACCGAAGAACCTCTGTCATCTCCGATCTTCACCTTAACATTCTCATCATCCATTCCCTTTTTGAAAGCTGTCTTTGCAATAGGGAACTTCTTGGCGAACTCTCCAGTGCGATACGGCTTGTCCATGGTGTGTGGCTGGTCGGAATCCGCCTCATCAAAGTCGGAGCTGCCCTTCAGGAAATAATCATAACCTACTGAATCATTATATTCATCGTCATCCCATGTTGCATCCAGGCTGTACCACTTATCTCCGAGTGCAACGATGTTCCATGCGTGACCATCGGCATCTCTTCCCGTTCCGGCCTTACCGCCGATATACTTACACGGCACACCGGACTCTACACAGAGCTTATACATGCACAGAGCATAACTGTTGCACAGTGCCTTGTTATAATATAACGCTCCATATACGGTCGATTCATAGTCCTCATTTGTATCTGTATATGTGATCAGCTTACAAACATAATCATGGATAGTTTTAACCTTGTCATAGTTACTCATGCTGCTCAGACCCAGACCCCTGGTTATCTCGGGAATATGCTCATTTACATACTTAGTCTGTGGCAACGTCTCGAAGTACTGCAGGTTAAAAATGATTTTACTGCCTCTTATCGACACCGTGCCCGGAACAGTCCAATTGTAATTACCAACCAGATAGTCTGCATCATCTGATGTCGAAGGGTCATCGTACATGCTGATACCGGATGAAAAGAAATAACTCTCGGATTCAAACAGATCATCTATATCCTCATCCGGTCCTGAGTAATCCACGTCAAACTTCGACTCTCTCTTTAATCCGTGATCAGTAACGATCTTCGCAAGCTCCGTTAAATTCGACGCCTTCTCGGTTGCCGCCATGGCAACTGTCGGAGTTGAGATAACGAGCCCCATTACCATAACTAACGCAAACAGACTTTTTGCTACTCTCTTCATTTTCCACCTCTTCCTTTCAAAAAAAACCCCAACACTACCGTCACTTATTCAGAATAAATGACCTTTTCTTCAGGTATGTACTCGATGAGAGTTTTTTCGAGTGCATGCCTGTCTATGGGCTTGGTCAGATAATCGGAGAACCCCTCCGCTATGTATCTTTCCCTCGCGCCTACAACCGCGTCCGCAGTAAGACAGATTATCGGAGTATTTTTGTTTACCCCACCCTGCTCGCGGATCAATGAGAGCGCCTTCGAGCCGTCCATCTCAGGCATACGCTGATCCATAAAAATGACATCATACTGCGTATCCTTCGCCATCTTCACAGACTCGGCACCGCGCTCCGCGGTATCTATCTGAAGCTTCGTCGCCTTCAAAAGTCCCTTGACCACGGCGAGATTAAGCTTCGTATCATCCACAACGAGAATCTTTGCATCAGGTGCTTCGAAACCGCCCTCATAGGCTTTGGCCTTCTCCATACCCCGTTCAAACTTCTCTTTGAAATCACCCACAGCCTCACCCGAGGTTATCTTCTGCGGGATTGATATGGTAAATGTCGAACCCGAACCGTACTTACTCTTTACAGAGACCGTTCCGCCCATCATCTCAAGAAGATTCCTTGTGATGGCCAAACCAAGTCCGGTACCCTCGACAGATTTATTCTGCTTCAGATCAACTCTCTCGAACTTCTCAAACAGCTTACCGATATCCTCCTCACGAATACCAATACCTGTATCCGCCACTTCAAATATAAGATTGATCCAATATCCGTTCAACGAATCAAGCTCTTTCTTTCCGCGCACGGTAAGCTTTACAAAACCATTATCAGTGTATTTTACTGCATTATTTAGTATGTTTACCACTGCCTGACGAACATGTACCTCATCACCGTGAAGCCCGTCAGGAAGCTCCTTGTCCACATCCACTATGAACTTCAGTTCCTTGCTTTTTGCCCTATAGTAGATCATGTTGCTGACATCATTCAGCACGGAGGACAGCTTGTAATCCCCGTCCACGATCTCCATCTTTCCGGCTTCGATCTTTGAAAAATCAAGGATATCATTGATGATGGAAAGAAGGTTTTTACCCGCGCTTTCTATGTTTCCGGAGTAGTTCGCAATATCCACAAAAATATCACGCAGTTCATCCTTATCCTCAGGCAATTTGTCTCTGGAACGAAGGCTGTCGCGCAGTATCATCTCATTCATTCCGAGAACCGCATTGATCGGCGTACGTATCTCATGAGACATACTTGCAAGGAACTCACTCTTTGCTGCATTGGAGTTTTCCGCGATTGTTTTTTCCTCACGCAACTTGCTGTTTTCCAAGGTATTGTGGGCGAAATAAACTATAAAAATAATCGCGACGGAAAACGCAACTAAAATAAACGAGAACATGAAAAGCTCATTGTGAATAATGGAGTATACATTTACATCTGACTCCAAATCCCTCTCAATTGCCGAATCAAGCGTGTCGCGAATACTCATACCCATAAAGTATCCACCGAAACATATCCCTATCGACACTATCAGATAGATAGGTTTAAAAAGAGCACCCATGCGCTTGGTAGATGTTCGGGACTTGCTGCCGATGATCTTGTCTCCGTGCATTTTTATAACAGCCCAAGGCAGCGCTATCAAGGCGAAGAACACTAACAGGTTCGCGTAGTTGTACGGATTGAGCCACTCATTTGGCCAGTCATAACAACTGCTCGTCCACATCGCATATTCAAAAAAGACATAAGCAAATAATATGTGAGCAACATAAGGAATTTTGGCACCGTTCTTTCTGTTTTTGAAGTAATAAATAACACTGTTAAGACTGAGTACAATAATGATAGTACTGAACAGGCACTGCCAAATATTATTAAAAAGACCACCAAACTGGATATAGATTGTAAACTGATATGCAGTCAGCGGAACAGGCAAAAGACTGAGCGGTGAAAAGAATTTCTTTTCGCCGTCACTCCTGATATGAAGTAATAGAAGTATAAGCGGAATAGGGCTGAGATTATCACCGACATAAGCGATATAAGATGACACGTTCGGGCCATCACCCATAAGAAGCGAATACGCACCCCAATAGTAATCACTGAGTAGAGTAGCAAGCAAAAATGCGGTCACATATACCCATGACCGCCTGGGCTTATCGATGTATCTGAACAGACATACGACGAGCCCTATAAGGTTCAATACTATAGCATAGATATTCCCTATCTGTTCGAACATAACATCCCTTCTTTCCCATGTTATTCGATACTGCTATTACTCGATGCTACCCAAAAACTGTTTTGTCCTCTCCTGCTTAGTATGGTTAAATACCTCGTCGGGAGTTCCCTCCTCGAGGACAAGTCCGTTGTCCATGAAGATAACATGATCGGATACATCGCGTGCGAAGTTCATCTCGTGAGTTACTATGATCATGGTCATCTTCTGATCAGCGAGCTCTCTTATTACTCTCAGCACCTCGCCTGTAAGCTCCGGATCGAGCGCCGAAGTGGGCTCGTCGAAACAAAGTATATCAGGCTTCAGCGCGAGCGCTCTGGCGATCGCCACTCTCTGACACTGACCACCTGAGAGCTGATGCGGATAGTTCTCCATACGATCTGAAAGCCCCATCTGATCGAGGAGCTCCTCCGCCTCTGTTTTTATCTCTTCGTAATACTCTTTTTTTCTTTCTTTAAAATCAGGCTCTTCCTGAACCTGCAGCTTTCTTGCAAGCATTATATTGTCTAGAGCAGTATACTGAGGAAAAAGATTAAACGACTGAAAAACCAGTCCGAAATGAAGTCTGTTGATCCTCTTTACGGATTCCTTTTTGTAACTCGGATCACTCGCATCAAAAACAGTCTGACCCGCAACCTTGATGATTCCCTTATCAGGTGTTTCGAGGAAATTTAAACATCTGAGCAATGTCGTTTTACCGCTGCCCGAGGATCCTATGATCGATAACACATCACTTTTTTCAAGCTGAAAACTGATGTCATTCAGTACCTCAATATGATCAAAAGTTTTTCCGATATTCTCTACTTCCAGAAGAGCCATTTTTAACCTCTCATTTTGTTATCTGAAGTATCCGAGCTTCTTCTCGGCTTTACCCAGGAGCACTGTTAAAATTCCGTTGAAAATCAGATAATACAATGCCGAGAAAAACAACGGCCAAATCGCTCCCGAGATTCCCTGTGAGCCTTTCATGAACGCCTGCCCTGCCCAGATGACCTCCTGCAGCGCAATGATACGCGCAAGGGAAGTATCCTTTACGAGTGTCAGAATCTCGTTCGACATCGGAGGCAGTATTCTTTTCACCATCTGTAAAAACTTTACCTTGAAGAATACCTGGCGTTTGCTCATACCGAGAACAAAACCGGCTTCATCCTGTCCCACAGGAACACTCTCGATACCTCCGCGGAATATCTCCGAAAAATAGCAAGCATAATTAATAATAAATGCAACTGATGAAGCGATGAAACGTCCTATCTCATCGCCTCCCCATATGGGATTGTGAAAAACAAGTCCCGGAAAATAATATATTATCAAAAGCTGGATCATGAGTGGCGTACCGCGGACGACCCATATTACTATTTTCAAAAATCCCCTGAGCGGAGCAAAGCGTGACTTCACTCCCAGCATTATCAAAAGGCCGAGAGGGATAGCTCCCAAAAGCGTAACAACAAAAAGCTTTAAGGTTTGCAAAAAACCTATGTTCAGCGAATTGAGTACGACAGGGAGCTGCTCAAAAAATGTATCCATGTTTACCTCTAGCTTTATATCCTACTATTATTTCTGCTCGATCAAAGCATCACCGATCTTGTATTTGTCAGCGATCTCCTTCATCGATCCGTCAGAATAGCAATCCTTGAAGAACTGGTTCAGCTCACCCACCATATCAGAGCCCTTGCGGAAGCCTACACCGTACTTCTCATCATTAAGCTTAACGGTATATGTCAGGTTCTCATAGCTGGTTCCCTCACCAACCATTGCAGCAGCCATCAGGTAGTCAACGATAGCAGCATCCGATGTTCCCGAAGCAACCTCCATCAATGCAGCAGCCTGATCCTTTACCGGAGTGCTCTGAAGTCCGTGACTCTGAGCCTCGCTCTCACCGGCACTTCCTGCCTCAACCGCAAACTTGAGATCCTTTATCGAAGCCTCATCCTTGTACTGATCAGCCTTGTCTACAGGCACGATGACAACCTGAGAATTGTTGAAATACTCGTTTGAGCAGTCCATAGCGCTCTTTACCTCATCAGTAAGAGTCATGCCGTTCCATACGCAGTCGATACTGCCTGCATCCAGCTCAAGAGCCTTGTTGTCCCAGTCGATCACCGAAAACTCTACCTCCACACCGAGCTTCTCAGCGAACTTAGCTGCCATGTCAGCATCAAATCCAATCCAGTTTCCTGCGTCATCCTTGTAATCCATCGGCTCAAACTCGGTCATTCCGACTATGAGCTTTCCTTTTTCCTTGATCTTTGCGGTGTCACTGTCCGAGCTGCCGCAAGCAGCAAGTGACATACACATAGCCAACGCAAGTACGAGTGTGATTAATTTTTTCATTTTTGTTTCTCCTTCTTCTTAAAATAAGTGAATTCAGGGAAAATTATACCAAATTTTAACGCTCAAGTCAAGTAAGGTGGTAAAAACCTTTACAAAACGCATAAAATACTGTACAATTGTTCTCGCATATACTTTCGTTTTCAAACAGAGAGGAGACACCCTTTATGAAAAACCTCGTGAAAGCACTTTTGGTCGCAGTAGCTCTGGCCGGATCATTTTTGTTGGTCGGAACAGATGTGGATGCAGCCGTTATCAAAGGCACTACGATCCGCTACAAAGAGCCTGTGATCAAAAAAGTAAGTGATAAACAGTGGGCCTCCATGTACAAAGGATCCAAGGCCAACTCTGCAAAGGCTGTTGCAAAGAAGATGAAAAGCCATCTTATGAAGAGGGAGAAAACTTTCACCATCACAACCAACTGGAAAAAACTCAGTCTCGACGCAGTATTCAACGCGATCGGAGAGCTCGACGACAAAAAAACAAGTGATGATGCTGATTTCATCAAGGGCGGAATTCTCAGTATCGGATGGACCGGCTACTTAAACTCCAAAGGAACGATGATAACAACCTGGAAGCTGGTTTACACCGAGACTGCTTCACAGGTCAAAAAGGTCAACAAGTCGTCAAAGAGCGTTTTGAAAAAGCTTGGAGTTTCAAAGCTCTCGGATATTGCTAAGGTAAAGGCCATCCACGACTATGTGGTTGAACTGGTCACATATGATGACAGTATGCAGGATTACTCTGCTTATGGCGGTCTGACCGCAGACAAGCATTCCACGGTTTGTCAGGGGTATTCACTCATCATGTACAAGCTCCTCACTGATGCGGGTGTTCCATGCCACTATGTCACCGGAGATGTAGGCGGCCCTCACGCATGGAATATTGTTAAGATAAATAAAAAGTGGTATTACCTTGATTCAACCTGGGATGACCCCTCCGATACGACAGTTTATGACTACTTCCTGATCGGAGAGAGTCGTCTGAAAAAAGACCATACGACAGATAAATACTACAAGCAAAAATTCAATATTTCTTCAAAGGATCTCGACTGGGCTACTCTTCTTGAGAAATCCAAAAATCCTGAAGATGAAAAGATCCCTGTCGATCAAACGGACGAAGAGATTGAAAACGGTAGAAAAGCACTTGAAAGAGAATCGGTTATAAAAGAGCTTAACAGTATGCTTAATGAGACTCTGGGCATCGACGAAGATTCTGAAGACAGCTACGATACTCTGGTCAAGGATGCATGTAAAAAGATATACGGATTCATCGTAGAAAAAATGTCTGACGAAGCATTTGCTTCCTTCATGGATAGCGATGATATGAGAAGAGTATTCTTAAGTGACACACAAAAACTTATTAATGAATACATCCTCGATCCTATCACGGAATATATAGATAGTGATGATTATACGGACAGATTATTTGATCTCTTGATAAATGACTTTGATGAAGATGATCTGGAAAACTTTACAGAGGATAGTCTGGCACCTATCATAGAGGTATACATGTACGAAGACATATCAAACATGTTACATGATCTGACAAAAGAGTATTCGAGATTTATTGTAGATTCAATCGTTGAACAACTAAACAGTATGGTATAACAACTAACGTTTTACCTCGGTATAATAGAACACTGCGAGCTGCGTCCTGTCACGCAGCTCGAGTTTGTCTAAAAGCGAGCTTATATAATTTCTGACTGTACCTTCACTCAAAAATAACTTCTCTGCTATCTCTTTATTATTCATCCCCGTGGCAACCGCCTCGAGGATTTCTTTTTCTTTTTCACTTATATCATAAGCATCAAAATCAAACTCTTCTTTTTCTTTTATTAGCGTTGGAAGCTTGTCACGAACACTGTCTCCGAATACACTTTGTCCATTCATAACTGCCGTTAACGCAGGTGCGATACCTTCATAATCCTGCTTAAGAATATATCCTTTTGCACCCATACCAAGTGCCTTTATAATATATTCATCATCGGAAAAAGTAGTCAGGTAAAGTAAGCGGGCATCCGGCGCATCCTTAAGGATCACCTCTCCTGCCTCGAGTCCGGTCATACCCTCCATGCGGATATCCATCAGCATTACATCCGGGTGATGTTCATTATAAAGTGTGATGGCTTCCTCGCCAGAGCTGCCCATAGCTACGACCTCGATGTCAGGGGTGCTCTCAAGAATTGTTTTGAGAGAAAGCGCGACGAGCTTATCGTCATCTATTACCACTAT
This sequence comes from Lachnospiraceae bacterium P6B14, assembly GCA_000687695.1. Lineage (GTDB taxonomy): Bacteria > Bacillota > Clostridia > Lachnospirales > Lachnospiraceae > Eubacterium_F. Next base: position 353,504 of record JHWZ01000001.1, read on the forward strand.
CCGCATGAAATGAACTCCTTTCAAATCCTATCTTGGCACTGAAACATTTACCGTGAATCCTTTGTCCGTGTTAAACTCTATATGACCATGTACCTGCTCAACTCGCTCACGCATATTTGAAAGCCCGATACCCGTATCTCTTATTATCGTTGAAGATCCATCATCGGAAATATTCAGTTCATATACACCGGGCTTCTCGCTGACTGAGACCGAAATAGTTTTACCATTTGAGTGCTTGACCGCATTGGAAACTGCTTCCTTCACAACACCTGCAAAGCATAGCTTAACCGATGTCGGTAAGCCTGCCTTTATGTCGTAGTTAAGAGTTGTTGCAAAACGATTCTCAACCGTCTTTAGATTATCCCCGATAGCAGCCTGCAGGTCGATCGACTCATCGTGCAGATCGTGCACACTTTCACGGATGCTCGTCATCGCCTGATCGAGAGTTTGATTAAGACCCTCCAATGGTTCCTTCAGATTTTCATCCTTATTCGCTATCATCAGTGCACCCGATTGGAGCAAAGACCTGGTAAGCATATGACCGACATTGTCATGTATTTCTCTGGCGATGCGGTTTCTTTCTTTTAATGTTGCCAGATGAACTTCATTATTTTGTGCTTCTTTCAGTCTTGCATTCTGACTTTCCAGCATCACGTTTTTCTCTGCAAGCTCATCTCGAAGTAAGTGATATTTTTCTACAGCTTCTTCGTTTCTGGATACCAAAAGATAGAGCAGCACAGAAACTCCGGCACCCGCAAACGCAATAATATACTGAGCAGGATGCAAAGCCCCGCTCTCCTTGAAAACAAGAAGAGCGGGCAGAACTAAATACCATTTTTGTTCCCACAAAGCATCATAAACCAAGAGTGGCACCCCGCAAAATAACGGTGGTACCCATCCGCATACGGCACTCGCAACTATTATCAGCGCGGCTGCCATCCACTTCCCCGTCATAAGCTGTGCTAAAATCGATACCATAACAACACCTATAGCCACAGCCACAGGCTCGATAAAATTATCCTCCATCACAAGTCCTGCCAAGCACAGCAGCATGAGGGCAGCACGCTCATAAAAACGGGTCATTTATTCAGTCACTGATCCTTGTAAATATAACAGGATTTGCTAATCCATTACTCCATGCATAATTATAATGATCATACTCACCGGGTTCATCAGGATTATCAATGGTTATGGTATCTGTTACCATTTCTCCGATGGTTCCGTCAAACGATATCGGCTCAACGGTACGTGTGAGTTCTTTTTTATCCATGTAAAGATCGCTGACTGTTTCTATTGATCCCTTTTTCTGCGCGAGGTCCACGGTCATTTTTGAAGAATAATGATGACTTCCGTAGAGGATACTGTCGCTCGATGCCAATACCGGATAGGCAGTGCTGTTGCTGGTGCAATTGTCAACAAAAGTGACCGCAGCCGGAGTAGCTAACGGATTATATACAAATACCCGTGCAGTATTCGAGGAACCGTCTCCCATTGTGGTATCGGTCATAAGGAGTAACGGAACACCGATATTTACAACTGCAACATTGAGTCCATCAGAGAAATCCTTAGCATCAAGAGTTTTTAAATACTCAACATATGCTTTGGTAAAATCGATTCCGAGTAATGAGTTCTCTCCGAAAACAGAAGCCAGCTCATCTATCTCACTTACGGTTACTTTGTAAGTTAATTTGAATGATTTTTTCTTATTGACTGCTTTCTTCAATTTCAAAGTTGCAGTGATAGTTGAGCTTCCTTTGCTGAGGCCTTTAGCCACGATGGAAAGTCCGCTTTTACTTACTGAAACATTGTTATTTGATGCCTTTACGGTAAGCTTTTTAACATTATTTTTTTTGATATTGCCGATCTTTGTTTTTGCGACAAAACCCACATAGGTTGATCCTTTTGAAGAAGTAAGCTTTGGCGCTTTCGCTGCAGCCTCCGACGGAGCCTGTGATGTAAACGGCAGAACAAGTGCTACTGCCAGGGTAGTTGCCATAACCCTTTTGATCATTTTGGTTTTCATGTAATACCTCCTTTTAAAATGAATCACTGTCTGTCAAAATAGTCCTTACCACCGCATTAGCTTCAAACACACTCATTATACTCTCAATCAGAGAAAAAGTAAAGCAAAAACAGGATATGCTTTTATCTGTCCTTCCATATCTGCAGCTCCGGATACTCGCAGAACAATGCACCGAGCCTGAGCACGGTCAAAACCATACAACATATCACGATCTGCGGATCCCAGGTGATCCAAACCAATATGATGCCGATCACCAAAGCTATAGTCATCAGATTCAATTGCCATTTTTCACTCATATCCATCAGTCCTCCTATTCAATCAAACAAGTTTATGGTTTTTTTTAACCCTTTTTTCGCCCTTTTTTCAACCTTCACCCTGATCTTACATCAGGATGGTGTCCAAATGTTTGGACATTTAAGACAAATAAAATAAGGCTGCCGGTACCTTCTGACCCTTAAATGAAAAAGTCATTGCAAAGAAAATGACCATAAATCAGAAAAATCGTTGCAATGACTCTTGCAGAACAGGTAATTTGCTTTGATCGGATTCATGGTGTATTATTCATAGGATTGCTATCTGCGGATAGGAGTTCATATGAGTAACAGAAACAGACTTAGTTTCAAGGAAAGGATTAGAATCGAAGCAGGAATCTATGCCAAGCTTTCTTTCAGCAGGATTGCCAGAGAGTTGGGCAGGCAGCCGTCTACCATCATCCGGGAAGTCAAGCAGAACAGCTTATTTGTTTCCGGAGCGAGACCCCGAGGCATTGATTGTGTCTATGCGCCAAAGTGCCAAAAGAAAAATCTCTGTGGAGATGAGTTCTGCAATACCAGATGCTGGACATGCAGAGAGTACAACTGCACAGAGCTGTGTGAAAGACACAGAGATCATCATTGTGAGACGCTGCTAAAGCCACCGTTTGTCTGCAATAACTGTAAGGAAAAACGACGTGCCGGGTGCAGCCTTGATAAGCGATACTATATGGCAGATAAGGCTGAAGCAAAGGCGAAGGCGACAAGATCCGAAGCGCGCAGAGGAAGTCGCTTGAATGCTGAAGAACTGAGGAAACTGGATGGGATCATATCGCCGCTGATCAAGCAGGGACAGCCGTTGTCTCATATATGTATAGTTCACAGAGATGAACTTGGCGTATGTGAAAGAAGTGTATATAACTATGTAGAGCGGGGAGATCTTACGATAGGGAACCTTGATCTGCGCAGAAAAGTCAAGTATCGCAGGCGGAGAAAAAAGCAGGATACCATACCGTGCAATAAGTTCTCGTATAGAAAAGGCCGTACATACGATGATTATCAGCGTTATATCGAGGTGAACCCGGACACCAGGATTGTGGAGATGGATACAGTCAAGGGGAAACGCGAATATGGAAAAGTTCTGCTTACGATGATCTTCACCGACACAAATCTCATGCTGATGTTCCTGATGGAAGATGGAACATGCGAATCAGTCATACAGGTATTTGACTGGTTGACAAAAGCATTGGGAATAAGGCGTTTCAGACGGTTGTTTCCATTGATTTTAACCGATAATGGTGGAGAGTTCAAGGAAGTCCTTAAACTGGAATTCACCAAGAGTGGATCGCCGAGAACAAAGCTGTTTTACTGCGATCCGCAGGCATCCTGGCAGAAACCACATGTGGAGAAGAATCACGAGTTTATAAGATATGTGATTCCAAAGGGGACCATCCTGACCCAGTATACGCAGGCACAGATAACAAATCTGTCAAACAACATCAACAGTGTAAAGAGGGCCGGGTTGTCCAACCAGAGTCCATTTGATTTGGCTCAGGATAAAGACATAAAAAAACTGCTGGAGTTGATGGACATGTCACCGGTGCCAGCCGATGACATCGTTCTCACACCAAAGCTGATGAAGTAAGCAAAACATCTACATGAAAAAGCAGATAGTAATCGCCTATAGACAATCGTAGGAGGGTTGCAATCACTTTTTCAGACAAACTTGCAAGTCTCCGTTTTGTGATGCGAGAAAAAATGCCATTCTCAGCAGTTTTGAGGTAATTATACCACAAAAAGGAACGATATTGAAGAAAAAAATGATATGTGATGGAAAAATCAATGGCGATTTTGCATCGAGTTTTTCATTCAACG
>JHWZ01000002.1 GCA_000687695.1 Lachnospiraceae bacterium P6B14
GTAGAAATAACTGAAGATATCCGACACACAATCGGAATGAAGGATCTATACAATAAACGAAAAGAAACCATAGAGCGATTGTTTGGAACAGCAAAAGAGAATCACGGTTTCCGATACACGCAGATGTATGGAAAGGCCCGGATGCAAATGAAGGTCGGGCTAACCTTTGCGTGTATGAATCTAAAGAAACTGGCAAGAATCCTAAAAAAGAAGGGGATAATCCCCACTATTTTTCGCTATTTTCCTAAAAATCTACCAATTGCATGCTAAAACAGGAAAAAAAACGAGAAAACCCGGTTCAGCGGAACTTTCCGCCAAACCGGGTTTGTCTACGGTCTGAATAGGGCGTATCACGCCCTATTTTTTGTCTAAACCGCTCTTTACTAACAGTGTTTTTTATGTTATCATATCCATAGTGGTTCATCCTTTCGTGTGTTATATCCGAGCTCGGGCAGAGTTTGGATGGTACGCGAAATTTTTTTTGAAAAAAGTACTTGACAAGTAACTATACATCGTGTATCATAAGGTCATACGAACAAGCGTTCGTTATGCGAACAGATTTTCGAACAGGAGGATAATCATGGCAGAGAATACTATAGAGAGAGATCCGAATAAGATCAGAGCGCTGGAGTCAGCGATAGCACAGATTGAAAAGCAGTATGGACAGGGTTCCATCATGAAACTCGGGGACAACACACACCTTCAGGTGGAGGCTACTCCGACGGGCTCGCTGAGTCTGGATCTGGCACTTGGTGTGGGTGGTATCCCGAAGGGAAGAGTTGTTGAGATATACGGACCGGAGTCCAGTGGAAAGACTACAGTTGCTCTCCACATGGTAGCGGAGGTTCAGAAGCGCGGAGGTATCGCAGGCTTTATCGATGCGGAGCACGCTCTTGATCCGGTATATGCGAGAAATATCGGAGTAGATATCAACGAGTTATACATTTCACAGCCTGACAGCGGTGAGCAGGCGATGGAGATCACGGAGACGATGGTGCGTTCAGGCGCCGTGGATATCGTAATCGTAGACTCTGTTGCAGCCCTTGTTCCGAAGGCTGAGATCGATGGAGATATGGGAGATTCACATGTCGGACTTCAGGCCAGACTGATGAGTCAGGCTCTGAGAAAGCTGACCAGTGTTATTAACAAGTCGAACTGTACAGTTATCTTTATAAACCAGCTTCGTGAAAAGATCGGTGTCATGTTTGGAAACCCTGAGACTACGACAGGTGGTAGAGCACTTAAGTTCTATGCATCGGTACGTATGGAGGTACGCAGGATTGAGACACTTTCACAGGCAGGAGAGAAGATAGGTAACCGTGTTCGTGCAAAGATAGTAAAGAATAAAGTTGCACCGCCATTTGCCGAGGCTGAGTTTGATATCATGTTCGGAAAGGGTATTTCCAGAGAGGGTGATGTACTTGATCTGGCAGCAGCTCAGAACATCATCGTTAAGAGCGGAGCATGGTACAGCTACAAGGATGAGCGTATAGGCCAGGGACGTGAGAATGCAAAGGCTTATCTCGCAGAGAATCCCGATGTGTTTGCTGAGGTTGAGCAGGCTGTCAGGGACAAGTGCCTTACAAAGACAGCTGAGACAGAGGAGGAGGCGACTGATAAGCCTTCAAAAAAAGCTGATAAGGCTGCAGAGGATAAATGATGGATCAGCAGTCCATTAGCTATCCGAACGAAGAGTCTAAAAAGGCCACCGAAAAGGCGATGGCACTCCTTTTGCACAAGGACAGGACCAGGCAGGAGCTCATAGACAAGTTAAAAGCAGCAAAGTATTCCGATGAGGCTGTTTCATTTGCGCTCAGCTATGTGAGTTCATATGGATACATAGATGATCTTCGCTATGCAAAGGGTTATACTGATTATCATAAGACGTCAAAGAGCAAAAGAGAGATCAGGAGAAAGCTCAAAGAAAAAGGAATATCTGATGACATACTTTCAGAGGTGTTTTCGGAGTATATAACTGAGGACGGTATGGATCCTGAGGAGGTCGCGATTCGCGCATTAGTGGAGAAGAGACTAAGGGGAGCTGATGTATCTGAGCTTACCTATGAGGAGAAGCAGAAACAGATGAGATATCTCGCAGGAAAGGGGTATCCGACAGATCTGATAAGGCGCGCATTTTCTTGACGCATCGGAGAAACATGTGATATAATAAGGGAGTCTGAGACGCTCGGACTCCCTTATTTTTTGACTATTATCCCGATAAAAAGGAGAGTATTAATAAATGGATGAAAACAGATTGACCCGGATACGATCCGAGGTCGGAAAGATCATAAAGGGTAAGGATGATATCATACTAAAGATACTTGCTGCTATCCTTGCAGAGGGACATATTCTTATGGAGGATATCCCCGGTGTCGGAAAGACTACCCTCGCGACTTCTTTTGCAAAGACCATGTCTTTAGTATATCACAGGGTTCAGTTTACACCCGATGTTCTTCCGAGTGATATACTGGGCTTTTCCATGTATGATAAACAGACCGATAAGTTCGTATTCAGAAAGGGCTCGGTTTTTTGTAATCTATTTTTGGCGGATGAGATCAACCGTACCTCACCGAAAACCCAGTCGGCACTTTTGGAGGCGATGGAGGAGAGACAGGCAAGTGTGGAGGGCCACACATGGAAGTTACCTGAGCCTTTCATCGTTATCGCTACACAGAATCCGTCGGGTGCGTCAGGAACACAGCTACTGCCTGAATCACAGTTAGACAGATTCATGATCCGTATATCGATGGGTTATCCTGCCCATAAGGATGCCGTAGAAATACTAAAGACAGAGGTATGGGAGAATCTGGATTCTGTTTCACAGGTTATAGACCTGGATGAGCTTACCTCCATCCAGCAGCATGTAAAAACCGTGACCGTTCATGACTCACTTTATGAATATATAGTATCAATTGTTGAGAAAACCAGAAACCACGAATACTTTATCGGAGGCGCGTCGCCCAGAGCGACTATAGCGCTTCTTCGTATGTCTAGATCAATGGCAGTGCTTTCCGGCAGAGATTTTGTGACAGCTGAAGATGTACAGCAGGTAGCAGCGGATGTTTTATCACATCGTGTGAAGCTGAGTGCCAGAGCTGCTGCGGAAGGAAAGAAAGTAGATGCCTGTGTCAGGCAGCTGATGGTGGAGATTACCCCGCCACGCATGTAATGCTCGATGCTCCGCGAACGTGTGAGCCTGTAGAGAGTGCCCGGCATGGAGGATTGTTATGAAGAATAAGATCAGAGCTGTCCCGCGTCCGTTCAGAATTCTGGGATATCTGTTCCTGATATTTTCCATGGCTGCGATGTATGTATTTTTTCGCAGCTATCTTTTGTTGTTTTTCGTGGTATTTTTATCTGTGATTCCATGGATTTCTGTTTTGCTCGGATATTTGATCGCAAAAAAGGTACACTGTTGTGTACGTATCATGAATGAGAACAGTATTATTCCGGGAGATAATATTTCTCCGTTTATTGAGGTATATAATCCGCTTTACATAGGATCACTTGATATGCGTCTTTCTGTGGAGGCGTGGAATATATTTTTTTCAAAAAAAGAGGAGATGGAAAGCTTTGATGTATCTCTCCCGGTGATAGCGAGAAAAAACAGAAAAACAGAGGGCAAATCCTTTATAAGACTTCCTCTGACAGCGACACTTATCGGAGTATACAGGATTGGTATAACCGGAGCCTGTGTACAGGATCCGTTCGGCCTTATAAAATACAGGATAAGACTTCGGGAAAGCCTTGGGAGTGCAGCGGGCATACATTCGGAGTCACATAGTCATTCGGCTGGAACGTGGCAGACTGAGGCTGATTTTACTGTGCTACCCCGGGTCACCGGTGGAAAGCAGCCTGATTCGGAAACAATATCTGTCGGGATGACTGAGGTCGAGGAGTCAGGAAAAAGAGGAAATGATTTCTCGGAGGTTACCGATATCAGAGAGTATATCCCCGGAGACAGGATCAGGGATATACACTGGAAGGTATCCGCTCGTATGGAGGAGTGGATGGTGAAGGTGCGTACCCAGATGGCAGGTATGGAGCTGAGTGTGGTACTCACACCTGAACACGATGAGAAGACAACAGAATATATCATAACATATGCATATCAGGAGCTTAGAACATGGTCACTCGCTGAGACTGATATACGTCTGTTAGTATATACCTCCGGACCTGAGGCTGTGCGCAGGTATACGCTTTCAACGCCTGAGGATGTTGATGAAGCGTTTAAAAATATCATGTCCGAGCACTACTTAACGCACATTCCCGAGGGAAGTGATCCGAAGATGGCAGTCGATGGTATCATAAAGAATCTGTATCCGTTTATGGGAGGTTACATCCGTTTCGGACTGTTGGATGACGGGACCATAGGTTTTGCGTCTGTAGAGGGGGTGAGCGTATGAGTTCATTCCTGAGTCGATTAAAAGAAAAAAAGCCCCCCTATGAAACCATAACAAAGGGTTTGATAATACGTGATGATGCGGTATACGATACGGAACCCCGATATTTTACGCTGCTTTTAAAGGGATTTATTGTATATCTTGTTGTGATGGGATCGATGGGATGCATGCTCTCATCGTTCAAGATACCATACAATGCAATGATCATTAATATAGCTGTATTCATCGGTGCTTTGTTCTCGTCATTTTTGTACTATACAAAGATATGGGAAAACCTCGGCTATTTTATACTGTTTGCGTTTATGCTGGGTACGGGACTTCTGTTGGGGAGATATATCAGCAGTGGTTTCTTTGCAGTGGTAAATATCATATCCGAGCGTGCTGCATACTATTTCGATACGGAGGTTATACAGGGATATGCTGAGTCCATAAGCAATCGTGATATCACAGTGACGATTGCATTTATCTATGTTGGGTGGGTATTTGCTATTCTGTTAAATGCACTGATATCCAGACAAATGAAATACTTCGCTGTAATGTTTACGTCATTTTTCTTTTTGACAATACCGTTTTATCTGGAGTGCGAACCGGATATGCTGTACATAATGATGCTTGCGGCAGGAAGTATCATCGTATTTGTTTTCCGCGGTGCCAGACATACACCCATAACGAAAAATGACAACAGATTCGAATATGTTTCGGGAAAGAGATTTTTTAATTATGTTTACTCGGTAGGACATCATATCAAAACGGTAGGGATGCTGATGGCGCTTGTTTTGGTTTTTGCGGGAGTATTCCAGATATTTGTTAATAAATCGGATTTTGAACTGGAGAAAACAAGGGGGCGAAGTGAACTCAAACAAAGCACGCATGCTACCATGGCAAACCTCTATAAAAATGGTCTGATGGGACTGTTTAACCGCTATGACTCCACGGGTGGACTGAAGAGCGGTGTCCTGGGCGGGGTAAACTCTGTAAGTCTTGATTATGAGACGGACCTCGAGGTTACCTATGTTCCGTACAGCTCTGAGAGACTGTATATCAGGAGCTTTACGGGAGCTGATTATCTGCCGTATCAGAACAGATGGCAGAGAGCGAAGAAGGTTGCCACATATACCGACACAACAAGTAAAAAGGGTGTTATGAGAGTGGGGCTTAACCTGGTGAACAAGGAAGAGGAGCTGTCTTCCGATACTGCAAGGCTTCTGAAAAAAAGATTTGAGGATGGTGATTCAGGCTTTGCGAAAGCAAGGATGGATATCGAAAATATAGCGGCTCCGGCCGGGGCATTTTTGCCGTACTATGTTGACGAGGAGGGCAAAAATGAGCTTCGCTTCATGGGTTTCAGAAGGATCTATGACTTGACATATTATCCGTGGGTATCTGATCCGGGATCTGTGGAAACAGCCACGGAAGAAGAAAAGAATACGGAAAAAAAGAACCGGAAAAGTAAAAAGAAAAAGACCGCAGAAACACAGGCAAAAGAAAGCAAGAAAAGAACACTTGAGGAAACCATCAAAAAATGGGAGGACGGTGTATACCTAAGTGTTCCTACGGAAAACAGAGATGCGGTCGATCAGTTCATAAAAGAGTCAGGACTCGGAAGGTATAAGAATACCTCTTATACTCCGGATGGCTCGAAAACAACAGAGCTTATAAATGCTCTCGGGGAGTATTTCCAAGAGGAGATTCCCTACACCTATCAGCCGGGAGCCACGCCTCGTGGAACAGACTTTGTAAACTATTTTCTGACGGATAATAAAAAAGGGTATTGTGCTCACTTTGCGTCAGCGGCGACTCTGATACTGAGGCGGCTCGGATACAGGGCGAGATATGTTGAGGGATATGCCGTAGATCCGACTGATCTGGCGGAGGATGCCAGGATCAGGCCGGAGCTCGATCCCGCGAAATACTATCAGGGTGCATCGGCTCTTAAGGGGGACCAAAAGGTGATCACCGTGGACGTAACCGATGCCATGGCCCACGCCTGGATCGAGGTGCTCATAGACGGACACTGGAGAGTGGCGGAGATCACCCCGTGGACGGATGAGGAGGCTCCCTCGGGAGGGCTTTTGGCAGCACTCATTGATTTCTTAAGTGGAACGTCATCCTCGAAAGGCTCGGATGCATCATCGGAGGTTGGGACCTCATCGGGAGCATTCGGTGGACTCGATTCACTCGGAAGGATACTGGGATACGGATTTCTGATACTGTTTGGTGCGGCTGCCGTGGTGGCTGTCGTGGTATTTTTGATAAGGATCACTGCGCGAAGGATAAAATACGCCAAGGCGGGATACAGTGATAAGCTGGTTATGGACTTCCACAGGATGGGCAAAAAGTCAAAGGATGACGCGATCAACTACAGGGAGCGCGTGAGAAACATGGAGGAGCAGGGACTTATAGATGTTTCCTTTGATGAACAGGAGAGGCTCATATCTATCCTGGAGAAGGCCGGATTCTCAGGTGGTGAGATATCTGAGGAGGAGTACAGGTACGCGATCCGCAGATTAAGGAAAAATAAGTAAGGTATATGTTACAAAAAGAGAAAATAAAGGAGTTTCTTCGGAAAGGGCTGTTGTAAGGCGATTATTATGAAAAAATCTCTAAGAAAAAGGATCTCACTGCTGATCATATTTTCAGTTGTGGCGGGATTACCCTGTGGTGCGGGTATATCGGAAGTATCGGTCAGAGCAGCGGTAACAAAGCCCGCGAAATACTGGCATTTAAAAAGTATCGGGCAGCCCGAGGCGAAGGAGCGTATAGGAAAGTCTGGCCGCGTGCCCGGTGAAGGAGTGGTCGTGGCAGTGATAGATACAGGCGTGGACATAACGCATCCCGCGCTGATAAACCATCTGTGGGTAAACGAGGCCGAGAAAAACGGAAAAAAGGGAGTGGACGATGACAGGAACGGATATGTCGATGATATAAACGGGGTAAACATTTACAATTCAGGTGCCCCTGTGGACGACAGCCACGGGCACGGCACTCAAATCTCGGGTATCATCGCCATGGACGATACAGAGACGGGAGAGATCACGGGAGTGGCTCCGGGAGCCCGCATCATGTGTATTAAGCTCGCAGCCGGTAAGGATTTTACGATAGATGCCGCAATCGAGGGAATAATGTACGCTGTTAATAACGGTGCCGACATCATCAACATGTCCTTCGCTACAAAGGGAGATAACTCAGGTCTGTCCAGACTCCGGCCGGCGTTAGTCGTGGCTTCCAAAAGGTGTATGCTGGTATCAAGTGCCGGGAACGAGAATGACAATACCATAGACAGTCCTTCATATCCTGCGGCGTATGACTTCGTAACGGGAGTCATGAGCTATGGGGAGGATGAGAAGATATCCGATTTTTCGAACTGGGATATAGACCCGGGGAGCGGTGCTGAGTATGAGATCGCAGCTCCGGGTGAGTATATTTACTCTGCGACGAAGGATGGAAAGTATAACAGATTTGACGGGACGTCGCATGCTACAGCAGTAGTCAGTGGTGCGATGGCGGTGATCCTGTCCGAGCTCAGGAGCGCCGGAAAGGAAATAGAGCCGACTGCGTTTAAGAAATGGTTTGCGGAGTCGATAGGCCATACTACCGTGCCGGATAGCCTGCATCAGTTCAATGCATATCGGAAGCTGTATCTGCCGGATATCCTCGATGCGACAGAAAAATTGGATCCCGACGGGTATTCCGTGCCTGAGCCTACCGTCGGACCCGAGGTCTCACCGACACCGACCGAAACTCCCGCCACACTGGAAAAAGGAACCGTAGAGAAGGCAGGCAAAGGCTCGTCGAGAGCATCCTACAAGATAAAGAGTTCAAAGACAAAAACAGTTATCTACTACCGTAGTCTGGTTTCGAAGACGGCTAAAACAGCTACCATCCCCGCGAAGGTTCGTATGTCGGACGGGACAGTCTATACTGTGGTCTCTGTACAAAAAAAGTGCTTTTCCAAACGGAGGAATATCCGTAAGGTCAAAGTGAGATCCAAAAAGATCACAAAAAAAATGATGAGGATGGCGCTAAAGGGTTCCGGAATAAAGAAAGTCTCCTATTATTAGTCCTTGCAAAGACAAGGAAAATATGGTATTATAGGCATTGGGCGTATGGGAGTTTGTTCCCGTACGCTATTTTTTATGATCAGAGAAATAATGAAGGGGAATCCTTACAACAACAGGAGGTTAGCAAATGAGGAAGAAAACCGCTATGAAAAGGCTTCTGTGTGTGCTTTTGACACTGGGCTTCATAGCTTCGGACTTCGCCGGACTCGGAAGAGAGCTGGCATCGAAGGCCGCAACGAAGCAGAAGTCGGAAGAAGCACAGGAAGCAGCTCTGAAAAAGGAGCTTGCAAAAAGCGTGAAAAAGTACCCGGATGGTGCTTTTGGACTGCTTGAGACTCAGATCAACCTGGATGAGGACACAGATGAACGAAAGAAGATCACCATCGTCAGAGAGGGAGGTCTTGACAAGAGAGCATCCGTGACTCTGAAGACTGTTGATGTAACTACCACATATGATGAAGATTATCGTTTGTATGTGGACGGCAAAAAGATCGAAGCACCTGAGGGGACGACCTCGATGCTGAATGTGTTTGCCGACGCCGTTACTGCAAACTATAAGAATAAAGGGAAGGCTGAAGGTGAAAAGAAGGCAGCCTCCGGAAGTGCTGCAGAGATCGAGGACGGATACAAGATCACTGCAAAGGAAAAAGCTCCAAAGAAAAAGAAGGTAAAGAGTGACGGACTCAGCCCTCTTCAGCGCGGTATAAAGGCGCAGACGGGAGAGGTTGAGACTCAGAAGGACTGGAGAGAGCTTACTGATACTGATCCGGATTATTCGAAGGCTGACAAGCTGATGAAAGACGGAGAGTCAGACATCCAAAAGATAGCGGAAGCTGTTGATGGGGCAAACCATACGTTTGTTTTTGAAAAGGGTGAGTACAAGAAAGAAGTTGAGATCGAGCTTCTCGATGATGAGACATCAGAGGGTGATGAGCAGGCAGCCATCATGCTCATCGATGCCAAAGGAAGCGTGCTCGGCGATTCTTATCATGGATATATCAATATCAGTGACGATGAGGAGGAAGTAAAGGCTACTTACTCCATCAAGGATAGCTTCTATACGGCACCTGCCGGAGCGAGTTCGGTAACGGTGACGGTTGTAAAGAAGGGCGCGAAATCCCGTATGACGGTTACCGATATGGCTGCTGTTGACGGTACCGCTAAAAAAGGCAAGAACTATGTGTTTGATACACAGCCTATCGTATTTATCCCGGGAGAGACCGAAAAAGAGATCACTATCCCGGTTATGAATAAATCCACGAAAAAGGATGTAAAATTCACCATCGGTGTAAACAGCGGAGACGGAGAGACAAAGCTTTCCGACGGTATGGCTGTCATAACCATAAATAAAGCCAAAAAGCAGAAGGCAAAGAAGGTCAAAGCTAAACAGACAGAGAAGACAACAGAGCAAAAAGAAGAGGTCCTCGAAGCAAAGTACAATAATCCGCGTTTCGGAGGAGGGGCTTTAAAAAGCTTTGATAATGATTCGGATCCAAACAACGTGATCCTGAAGTATGAGCCGGTAAATACACCGGTGAGTGTAGTGTGCGACGAACCTGTGATCGAGTATCTGAACTCGGATGAGAATCCCGGTCATGACGGAGAGTACGATGAGTGGAGAGACATCCCTATAAGTGCAGATGGAAATAATGTGGGAGAGGCCATAGATTTCACAAACGCGGAGAAGGTTGAGATAGAGTATTCTTCAAGGTGGTGTGAGGGACAGTATACCGATAAGGAGATACCCATCATCGGATGGATCGGAGGCTGGACATACGATGGAAAGATGAACCCTGCACGTGCGGTAGGTTTCTGTGTTTTCGATAATTACGGCAGCAGTCAGAACAATGCGTATTATTTCAAAAATGAAAGTGACGGAAAGATCCAAAAGACTACTGCTACCATCAATATGAACGGCAAGATGAAAGGCGAAGGAAGGATCAAGTACTTTGTCCGCGGAAATGTCAATAAGTCAAACAGGTTAAACGGAGCGAGTATAGAGATATACCGTGTGAGAGTTTACTATAAAAAGAGAAACGTATCCGTAAAGATGTTTTCATACAACGGATCAAACTCATACATGGAGAGAGTTTACAGCGCGGATAAGACAAGCAAAGCAGGAGCGGTCTTTACCGAGCTGGGGGAAATAAATGTAAACGGAACAGTCGGAGGAAGCACTGAGATCGCGTATCCGGGAGATGCTGTAAAACTCGCTCCCGTGTTCCCTTCTGATACAGAAGAGAAGACAGACACCGGTGTCATCCCTGCTGAGTACAATACTGACTTCCTCGGATTCATGGTTATCGGAAAGGGAGGAAATCCACTAAAGCCTCTCGAGATGGATCTTGAGAAGAGGGTGGATATTCCGGCCGAGGATAGCGGAGAGTATAATATAGGTACCTTTTTGGAGTATTTTGACGAAAATGCTCAAACCTACACGGACAGCACCGGAAAATCAGTGAACGACTGTCTTGTGTTGGCACCGGTATTCAAACCTAAAAAGGTCAAATATGTATTCAAGAGTTCCGACGGGTCAGGCATCTATAAGGGTTACGAGATGAACAAAGCCGAAAAAGATGCACTGGAGGTGTCTGCTCTTGATACCGTCGTCGTAGATGCGGCACCGGCTGAGAGCGGGATTTCAGTCGGCGAGTATACAGCTATCGATGATAAGGACGTTGCGCTGAATGTTATCACCGAAAAGAGCGGATCAGGCATAGTAGGAAAGATAGATATATCTCCTGCCGATGGTAAGTGGCAGAAATATATCACCTGGACAGAAAATGTCTTTATTGAGCCAGATCCTTTCAGCAAGCTTTGGGGCTTTGGCGTTACCGGATATTATACTGATGTTGTTAAAAAGGAAAAACGCGGAGCACCTGTTATTACGGTAGAAACCGTAAAGGACAAGATCAGCCTGCGTGTTATGACCCGTCCCGGAAGCGAAAACAATTATAAAGATATGAGGTCGGTATTCTATGTCGATGGTTCCGGGAAAGAGGTTGGAGTTGCTGATAAAGAGACCAACTACGACTTTACTCTGAGCGATTCACTCGTACTTGGCAAGGAGTATCCGCTCACCAGTATTGAGAATGCAGTTCTTGCCGGAGCCGAGCGCTATACCATCCTGTGGCAGGACGCGACCTGCGATACAAATGAGGACGGTATCCTCAGTGATTCCGAGCTGAAGACGATGTACGGAACAAACAAGATCAGTGACATCGATGATGTGAAGAAGCACAAGGGTGATACCTGGATGTACAGGGTAAACAAACAAAACGCAAAGATCTACTATGAGGTGAGAAAGACCGATCCTACGAGTGATGACAAGATTGCCGGAGCGGTAAGCGTAAAGGATACGGAGCTTTTCACGGGTTACTCTACGGAAAAATACGTAAACGGAGCAAGTGTGGTTCTTGGAAGGGATATAGCAACAACCGCTACCCTTGACAAAAAGAACGCATACTATAAGGGCGGAGACGGCTACTATGAGTTCGGAGGAAACGGAACGCTCGAGCCTGACGGAACCTACAGTATTGCCGTAAACTACGATGCAGAGGAAGGTGCATCAATGCACGGATATGTCTATGCTCAGACCAAGGCCTTTACAAAAATCGAGCTCCTGACAGATGCCGTGATGGAGGTCAAATCCTCAAAGATCGAAAAGCCAAAGGATACAAACAATCTTCTGGCGCCTGAGAACTTCGAGGCTATGAATTATCAGGATGTCGACAACTCGGATACAAACTTCAAGCTTACCTTCAACTTCGCAAGCAAGGACTCGGCTCGTATTCCGAAAAAGGCTTATCTGAAGTTTGTGAGGTCGGACGGTACCACGGTATCTGTTGCCGGTAAAACCATAACGAAGGAAGACGGAACGACCTTCACGGTTGCAGAGGGAGAGGAAAGGATTCCGATGGATGTCGCGCTCGACGGAAGCGTTTCATTTATCTTCAATCCTGAAAAACTCGAGCTGCCACCGGGAACCGGAATCAAGGTTCAGGTAGAGGATCAGCTCGGTATCAAATATCCTGAGAGAACTACAGGTATCAAGCTCAGAAAGGCACTGGAGCCTTTCGTGCTTATGAGCTCGTTTATCTGCGGTGGGGATAGCACGATCGTAGATATGATCGGAAAGGTTATGGCTGTTCTTGATCTGGGAGGAGAGGCGAGCTTTTCAAAAAAATCTAATCTTTCCGCCAAGATGGACTCAGGTCAGAGAACGATAACCGCAGATGAGTTCAGGTACTACAAGGAGCTTGAGGCAAATCTCAATAAAAAAAGAGATGCAAAAAACCAGCTCGATTTCCGCCTGAGCGAAGATACAAAGATGTCATATGTCACCATCAGCCTCGGTTGGGGAAAGGATGATGTAGTTAATAAAGACTTCTTCAAACAAAAAACTGCGGCGCAGAATAAGGCGGAGGCAGATGAGGCATATGCCAAGGCGCGTATGACCAATGAGATCATCGCGGACTTGAAGGCTGCAGGTAAGCCTATACCGACTGATAAAAAAAGCAAAAAACCCGTCTACACGGAAGTGAGCGAGGAAGAGCTGAAAGAGAAAAGAGATGCCGTAACAAAAGCTGATGGAGATTTTGACAAGGAAATAAAGGATAAACTCGAGGGCAAGGAAGAAAAGAAAAAGCTTTCGGCAAACCTAAAGCTTGGATTGAAGTTCTCATTCTCGCTGAACTTCTACAGGGATCTGAATCCTGAGTTAAATGGCGCACTGTACTTCGACAGCTTTATGCTTGTAGCTCAGGCATCGGGTAAATATTCGCTCAGCAAGGAGTTTATGCTTCCGCTCGGAATCACGATCAAGATCGGATTTACCGTGGGAGCTGATCTCGGTGCGACATTTATAGTGGAGAATCCGCTGATATATGGACATCGCTACTATATGGAGAAAATAGAAGGCGGAGAGGATATGAAGGCTCTCGGAGCAGACGGAGAGTATATGAATATCTTCAAGATGATATCGAATAAAAAAGGTGATTTCAAGGCGTCTGGAGTATTTGATGTATCTCCGTATGTAACCATAGAAGCAAACGCTAAATGGGGTGGAGATATCATCGGTATTGAGGCGACCGCAAAGGGTACCGCGAAGTTCAACATGAAGTTCTATACAGGTTATCAGGGAGTTAAAAATGATAACTACGGTACGGTGACTCTGAGTGCATCGATCACGGCGAGGGTATCTGTCCTTAAGTACACCTGGGAATGGGAGACAAAACCGCTTTCACTCTTCGGAGAGGCGCCTCTTTCCGCAGCGGGCTTTGATACCAGGGAAGCTATGAATGATGATGCGTCGATACTGAAGCCGACAAACTTCAAATACATGGACACCAGACCCGGTTGGCAGGGAGGCGGTGACACCGCTATAGATGAGAACGGACTCAGTATCAGAGCGACACAGACTACTGATCCGGGTGTTGCATTGAAGACACTCCAGCAAAAGGTATACTCAGGAACGCGTGTGGATATGAAGTCCATCGGTGGCGGAAACTATCTGGCAGTATTCATCGACGCGGATGCATCGAGGAAGCTTGACGTAAACAAGACCGCTGCTTACTATACCATCTTCACCGGTTCGACCGGAAAGTGGAGCACGCCGAAGCAGCTGGATAACGATAAAACAGCTGATGAGGATGTGAAGCTCGTAGATCTCGGCGATCGCGGTTTGGTTGCGATCTGGGTGGACGCGACAAAAGAGTTTACAAACAAATCACTCAGAACAGAAATACTGCAGCACAGAGACTTGAGCGGAAGATTTTTCGATAAATCGACGAAGAGCTTCGGTTCTGTCATGGCATTTACAAAAGAGACAAAAGAGTCAGCAGACGGTGATAAATACGGACATGACTATGCGGCAGATACCAAGCCGAATATAGTTTACAGTAAGGCTAAAAATACCATGCTTCTGTACTACACCAAGTCACAGTATGATTATGATGAGAAGTCAGGGGAGAAGATAGGAGACGTGGTAGTACCTACTCTTTCAAAGATGGCTTATAGAGAGTATCGATTCAGCGGTGATACGGGTACAGCCGGAGAGTGGATCACTGATTATGAGAAGCTGACTGACAAGACAGTCGCTGAGGGTATGAAGAGTCAGGGGATCGATGATTTTGCACTTTACTCAGATCAGTGGTATGGTCAGGTATGGTTTGATACGATAGCTGACGTATATATCGATGAGACACTCAATAACGAAGGATATTGGGCTGATGAGATGATGAGCGGAGGAAAGCTCTCCGAGAGTCGCGTGTTCGCAGGTCACAAGGTGACAGGTGGTGCCACAAAGGATGCTGCAAAGAACGCAGACAAGATAGGGTCGGTAGTCTCAGAGGATACCAAGGTATCGGGAGCTACGACTGAGGCAACCGTGACACCGCGTATCATCGATACAGATGCTATCCACTACACAAGTGCGACGGGTAAAGACATGGGCATATTTGCCTACACTGTTGACTATGATGATGATTTCGGAACAACGAAGGACAGAGATATCTACATCCAGTACTTCGATTTCGATACCGGAGTGATGGTACATCCTATCATCATCACGAGCGACAGTGTGACTGACGGCAATGTCAGGTTCGTACAGAATGATAAAGCAACATACCTCGCATGGCTGCATGACGGAGATCTCGTGATGTTTAACTTGAAGAATCTCGAGGATCACCTGATCAAGAGAACAAAGGGTGAGGATACGTACTATATCCTCGACAAGAGCGCACCCGTGATAAATCCGAACATGACAGATGATCGGATCAGGGCTGCATACGAAAAGGCTTACACACCGCCGCTTATGATCGCGGACGGACACCGCCACATCAAGGAAACGGTGATCATGCCGGGCGAGGATGGATATCCGTCTGATAAGACTGACGGACTTCCGTATGTCAAGGACAGTAAAAAAGAAACAGAAGGCTGCATCTCTGACTTTGATGTATCGTCAACCGGAGATACCACCTACTTTACCTGGACTGAGACGATATCAAAGACAAAGGACGGTATTGACGAAAACAGCGAAGAGGCTTCCAAACCGGAAAACCGTCTCGTAGAGTCACAGCTCTGGATGATAAAGATGGTTTCAGCTGATGAGAACAAACCGGGAGAGAAGACAGCACCTGTACAGGTGACAAACTACAAGGGAGTAAACTTCTCCAAGGTGGCAAGTACAGTTACCGACAAAGGAAATGTCAAGCTCATCGCAGTGAAAACAGGGACATCTGTGACCAAGATTAAGAAAACAAAGGTTGCAGGCGTATCCGATAAAAATGATATGGTAGCGATGGATGTGGTTCCGGATACCAAGCCTGAAATCGACATAGAGGAGGATATCCTCAAGGATGTTAAGGCCGGTGAGTACGCAGGCTTTACCGTAAACGTACACAACAACGGGCTTAAGGAATCGAAAAAGCTGACAGTTTCAGCGGTCGATGACGGCGGTAAATCGATCCTTGACGGAGAGTCTGAGCTTGGCACTCTCTACGGTGGTGAGGAGCGAGAGGTCAAGTGTGTATTCACACCTGATAAAGCTGCCAAGAGCACATCGGTAACAATCAGTATCAAGGATGAGTCAGGAAAGGTACTTGACAAAAAGACCGTAAAGAAGACGTTCTCCGAGTCGATAGCAATATCTGATCTGTCGGTAGAGCCTACGGATAAGCGTGATGAGTTCATGGTTTACTTTAACGCGGCAAATGACGGAGAACGAAAGAGTGTTGCGCACAAGGCAAAGATAGGTGTAGCTAAAGGAAAGAAAAAGACTACGCTTGAAACCGTGTCCATTGAAGGTATGGATGTCGGGAAAGGCTCAATGTATGCAGTCAGAGTCAAAGCCAACTCGGCCAAATGGTTTGAGGCCACGGCAGACGGAGACGGTGGGCTTTCCGAAGTTGGTACATTCTATATCACGGATGGAAAGCAGGCACTGGATGCGGCTGTTTACCGTGAGGCGACCAAGGCTCAGGTAGATGCGGTCAAGAGTCTCTCATCGAAGCTTGCGGGTGGAAAGGTAGCAAATATCAAATCCGGACAGAAGTATTACGGACTTGGCCTAGTTTCTACCAACAAGAAAGCCGATAAGGAGACCAAGATATCGGGCGTCAAGACAATCTATGTATCAGACGATCCGACTGTGGCAGATGTTTCAGCAGACGGTATCGTTACCGGACACAAGAAGGGTACTGCCGTGATCAAAGTCATCGCAATGCCTGCTGATACGGATAGTCTTGTTACAAGCGCGAAAGCTAAGTCAGATAAGTTTGGCGGAGAGTTCGCCGAGAAGACTGACGGTTATCCGGTTATGCCTAACGCTGCGATAAAGACCTACAGCGTAGTAGTAAATGTCGATGGCGGTTCGAACTTAAAGACTATCGGCGGAGTGACATACAAAAAGTCAGGAAAGACTGCCGTAGTCACCAAGGCAAAGAAGACACTTACCAAGGCTACGATCGCTGCCACGGTAAGCATCAAAGGCAAAAAGTATAAGGTAACAAAGATAAATGCAGGAGTATTTAAAAACTGCAAGAAGCTTAAAAAAGTAGTGTTCAAATCTGCTTCGGTTCCGACGATCGGCAACAAAGCGTTCGCCGGCATCTATAAGAAGGCAGTATTTGATGTACCTGACAAATCAAAGAAGAAATACAAAAAGAAGCTTAACAAAAAGACAGGATTCAAAAAGACAATGAAGATCAAATAATCTTGCAAGTGTTATCGGTACCCCGAAAGGGGTACCCATGACGCTTCGGAATGGAGGAAAATATGAGCGAAGAAAACAAAAATGATGTAAAAAAAGATGACAATGAAAAGAAGATAAACCTCGATGAGCTCGAGAATATGAGCGGCGGAGGCGGAGGTATGGAAAGCGGTTATACTCATAAGACCGGAGATATCCCGACAGGCGGTACAAAATAAAAGGAAGACAGGATATGAGTGATTTATACCGTGAAGAAGCAATAAAGAATATCAGATCAGCCAAAAAGCTCGACAGCGATGTCCGCGTAGTATCAGTACGTATGTGGATCACCCTGATTATCTCTTTGGCATTTGTTGTTGCACTCATTATCTGGGGGATCGTAGGTAAAGTTCCCATAACGACAGATGTTATGGGAGTCTATATTTGTTCACTTGGAAATCTGGATATACGAGCTGAAAGAAGTGGAACGATCGAGACTGTCCCTGAGGGTTCAGTCGTGTATATGAAGGGCGATGAATTATGCAAGTTTCAGGATGGAGAAGTTATATATTCACCGAGTAATATTTCCGTAAGAAAGTTTTTCGTTAACCCCGGAGAATGGGTTCAGGAAGGGGATATTTTATTCTCCTGTACCAGAGAGTCAAAAAGTGCTTTGGGTGGTGTTGAAAGAGCTTATCTGTATATTCCATATGATGAAAATGACAAGTTTGATTACCGTCTGCCGGTGAGACTTGATGCGGTAGGAGTGGCTGAGGATTCATCTCGTATGCAGGGGCTCATAGTGTACAAAACAGAGACTGTGGTAAGCGAGGAGCAGATAAAAAAGAAGTTTGGAATGGAAGAGGCATCCGAAATCTTCGCAGATGGAAAGCCGAAGATAGAAGTGCTCTGTATACCAAAGGAACCGGGCAAGCTCCCGGAAGAGGCAGATGAAGTGATGGGTGACGTGGATGTCAGACAGATCAAAAATCAGGGATGGACGTTTGCCCTTTCTAAAGACATGGAAGATGATCCGACGAATTTATTTTTCGTTCCGGATATGAATCTGGTCAAGGCAACAGTCACACTTGAGTACAAGAGACCGATCACTCTTTTGATACCTGCACTTGAGAGTGTTTTTAAACCGATCTCGGCTCAGTATTCTTTTGATGAGATCGACTGGGAGAGAGATATGGAACCGGTTGAATGATCGTGGGAAGAGTTATGGGAAACTACAAAAAGACATCAACCATTCTTCAGATGGAAACATCGGAGTGTGGTGCGGCCTCATTAGGTATGATACTGAAATACTATGGGCATGCCGTCCCGCTCGAGGAGCTCCGCGTGGCGACGGGAGTATCCAGAAATGGTTGTAACGCGAAGAATATTATCCTGGCAGCAAGAAACTACGGGCTCAAAGCAGATGCTTATAAAAGAGAGCTTGGAGAGCTTGCCGGCTTAAAGACCCCCTGTATACTGTACTGGGGGTTTAGTCACTTTGTGGTTTTCGAGGGAAAGAAGGGACGTTATTATTATATAAATGATCCGGCATACGGACGCAGACGCGTAGATGAGAACGAGATGAGCAGGGAGTTTACGGGGATTTCTCTTGAGTTCTCGCCTGATACGATTAAGCCCAAAAGAGTAAGGGAAAAATCCATCCTGCGTATATCATGGAATCGCATGAAGGCCGAAACGATAACCATAGTTCCGTTGATCTTATTTGGAATATGTTCTGTCTTGCCGGGACTTATGGTGCCTGCCATGTCACAGGTATTTGTCGATGAAGTGTTGTTATATGATGAGTCCTACTGGATAAATATCATTCTTATTGGATTTTTGGCCGCGGTAGTCATGCATGTGATCTTTATGGGGGCAAGGTATATCCTGTTATCCAGACTCCAGCTCAAAGTCAGTTATTTTTCCACCTATTCATTTTTGGATAAGCTTATGAGCCTGCCGATATTTTTCTTCGAACAGAGGATGCCGGGAGAGCTGTCTTTGCGAACAAAAAACAATGATGTAGCGAGCGGATTTTTTTCGGGAGAGTATCTGGATATCCTGCTTGATACGATCATAGCTGCGGTATATCTTTTGCTTATGTTCTACTATTCACCGACTATGGCAGCGATAACGCTGGGAGTCCGTATAGTAGGTCTTTTGATCGAGAGGCTTTTAAACAACAGGCTTCATGAGCATACGATGCGCTGGCAGAACGAGGATGCGAATGTTACAGGCGTGTTGAATAACGGCCTGCGTATCATCTCGTCGTTGAGAGCTGCCGGAGCCGAGGAGGTCTATGTAGAGAGACTGCTGGGCAGATCCGCCACGGAGATGAGAGCTGCATCAGACAGACAAAAGACCACCGAGTATCTGCACTCTATCCCCGTGGTCGTGGACGCGATCGTGCTTATGACCAATCTGTTGGTGGGAGGATGGCTCGTCATGACGAGCGAATACTCCGTAGGTTATCTGGTCGCGTTTATCATGCTGGAATCCCTCTTTGCGGGGCCGTTTGATCATCTTGTCAGGTTGTCGGGTGTAAGAGAGCTTTTGAGGACACATCTTACCAGGATCGATGATATCATAAACTATCCCTCGGACAAAGAGGGTGTTGTCTATGCGGATATGCCCGACGAGCGTCTCTCGGGAGATGTGGAGTTTAAAAATATCACGTTCGGATACAGCAGGGTTGATGAACCCGTGATAAAGGATTTTTCACTGCGGATACCGGCGGGAAAGACAGTTGCGATCGTGGGTAACACAGGAAGCGGTAAATCCACCTTATCAAAGCTTCTTTTGGGACTCCATCATCCGGCTGAGGGTGAGGTATGTGTTGACGGGGTTTCGGTGAGAGAGATACCTGAGGATATCATGGCAGTGAGCGTAGCGGGAGTATCTCAGGAGACGACTCTTTTTCCGGGGACGATCAGAGACAATATCACACTGTGGAATCCTGATATCAGCGACAGGGAAGTGATAGATGCTTCCAAGAAAGCCTGCATAAACTTAGAGATACTCAGGCGCTCCGGTGGTTATGATTATCTCGTAAATGAAGGTGGTAATAACTTATCAGGTGGCCAGAAGCAGCGCATACAGATCGCTCGTGCGTTGGTGACACATCCGTCCGTACTTGTTATGGATGAGGCGACCAGTGCGCTTGATGCAGTGGTTGAGGAAAAGGTAATGAATAATATCATGAGTATCGGATGCACATGTATCGTGATCGCACACAGGCTTTCCACGGTCAGAGACTGCGATGAGATAGTGGTCCTTAATGACGGAAGGATCGCGGAGCACGGAACTCATGAAGAATTGATAGAGAAAAAGGGATTGTATTTCGATATGGTCTCAACGAAAGAGGCATAAAGGATGAACGGAGCAGATGAAGCGAACCGCCTGATCCAAAAAAGGAAACAGGTAAGAGAAATGACTGCGGAAGGTATGTCAGAGGGTATCCGCAGTATTTTTGGTGCTTCAGAGGGAGTTTCCAGGTTGGGCATCTCACCCGGCCCTCTTTACAATGCTTTTTACAGAGCTACCAGGAACATGAATGTAAATGTTATTCCATATCACAGACTGGTTGAGATATGTGATGAGAATTACACGGTGGAGGATATAGCGAGACTTTCTCATGTTCCGTGCAGAAAGGTAGTATTTGACAAGGAGTTTACAAAAGATCTTTTTGGTAATTATATAGTATTTGATGCGCAGACCGGAGAACCCGGTGTATTGATCCGTGAAAAAAAGGGCTACGTGATCATCATGGACGGAAAACCTCCTGTGAAAGCCGGTATGTCCACGAGAAGGGAGCTTAAGGATGAAGCGTTCGTGATATACGAGCCCCTTCCGGAGAAGCAGATGAGCTTCAAAGATGTCCTGCGCTTTACATATAAAGGAACATCGTTTAAGGACATGAGAAGCTTTGTGATATTCGGTCTGCTCTCTTTGGCGACCGGGATAATACTTCCATTTATTACACAGCGTTTTTATGATTATATCCTCCCGTCGCTGAATGAGGAGCTTCTGATACAGAGTCTGACCATGGTCATGCTCTATATGTTGGCGAGTGTTGTTTTTTCGACGACGTCGGGCCTGTGTCTGTACAGAATGCTGTCGAGAGGAGAAACAAGGCTTAAGGCAGCGATGATCGACAGAGTATTCCGTATGCCTACCGGTCTTTTTTATCAGCATGATTCGTCTGACATGACAGCAAGGACAATAGAGCTCCCACAGACGATGACAGAGGTGGCCGGAGGGATGGCAAAGGCCATTTTGGGACTCGTCTTTGCGCTGGTGTACATAGTGATGATGTTTATGTACAACGCTGAGGCTACATGGGTTGCCATCGCGTGTCTGGTGGTAGTTACATGCATTCTTTTGATAGTCGGATTTCGTCAGAAGAAACGCGCGGTCCTTATGAAGGATGTTGAGACCCAAAACCAGACATTTTTGTTCCATATGATAAACGGTATCACGGCGTTACGTACGGCCGGAGCCGAAAACATGGCGCTTAACTCATACATGAACGGATATCTGAAGCCGATGGGTATGAAGATGAAATCAGAGCGTGCCAGAGGCTTTTCAAACGTACTGCGAACGATAACGACGACGATCGTTGTATTGCTTATCATCTTTCTGGCATATGACGCAGACTTAAGTGTCGGTGAATATGTTGTTTTGACAACGCTTTTCGGACTTGTGTCAACATCCGTGTTTGCGGCACTCGATCAGATGATGCTTTTCTTTACCAAAAAGCCCGTGTATGACAGAGCGGCGGTAATTCTGAAAAATGTTCCGGAGGAGTCGAGTGCTCTGCTGGTCCCGAAGCCTTTCGTGGGGCGCATACTTATCGATCATCTTGGCTTTACCTACAGGGATATGGAGAAGCCGGTACTTCGCGACATATCTTTAAAGATCCAGCCGGGCGAGTATATCGGTGTAGTGGGCGCATCCGGTTGCGGAAAGACCACACTTATGAAGCTTCTTTTGGGATTCGTTGAGCCGACAGAAGGAAAGATATATTATGACAGTCTGGATTTCGAGTGCCTCGATAAAAAAGAGCTCAGACGTCGTATGGGAGTCGTGCTGCAGGACGGAAGCCTGATCGCGGGTACTATTGCCGAGAACGTATCGGTTACCAAACCTGATGCGACAGAGGAAGAGATAATGCAGGTACTCGCCAAGGTAGGTATGGCAGAGGATGTAAACAGGATGCCTATGGGCATAAGAACGAATCTGTCCGAGATGTCACAGACGATATCGGGAGGACAAAGACAGAGAATACTCATAGCCAGAGCCATACTGGCAGGACCCAGAGTCCTGTTTATGGATGAGGCGACAAGCGCTCTTGACAATATCTCGCAAAAGCAGGTAAGTGATGCTCTGGCGGATCTGGATATGACGAGGATAGTGATCGCACACAGACTGAGCACCGTGAAGGAATGTGACAGGATCATCGTGATCGCTGACGGAGTGATCGCTCAGGAGGGAACGTATGATGAGCTGATGAGCGAGGAGGGATACTTCCGCGATATGGCCGACAGACAGATGCTGTAGTTAAAAATGTAACACAATATAAAAGCAATAATATTGCAAGGAGGATTACAGAATGAAAACAAAAAGGTTTACGGCAGTCATGCTGACGCTGGCATTCATCATTGGATTCGCCATGCCGGCAGCACCCGCTACTGCTAAAGGTGTAAGCCTGAATAAGACCAAGCTTACACTTTCGGTAGGTGAGAGCGCGACTCTGAAGGTAAAGGGCTTAAAAGCCAAAGTTACCTGGAAGACGTCGGATGCCAAGGTGGCTTCAGTCACTGCCAAAGGAAAGGTGACCGCAAAGAAGACAGGAAAAGCCACGATCACCGCCAAGGTTGCAAAGAAGACCTTAAAGTGCGCAGTTACCGTAAAGGCAGCAAAGGCTCTTTCAAAAAACTGGTCTTCAGACTCTGCTGCAGCCAAAAGTCTCAGAGAGTATGTAGCCAAGGTCACAAATGCAAAGAATAAGGATGGGTTCATCCCGAAGAACGATCGTATCGCCGTATTTGATATGGATGGAACGCTCATGGGAGAGAACTATTTTACATACTATGACACCATGATGTTCATAGAGTTTCTAAAGGATCATCCGGAGAGAGCCACTGAGGAGTTAAAGGCTGCTGCGGCTGAGATAAAGCCGGGATATAAGGCGGACATCACACTCGCTCAGAACTTCGCAAAGGCTTATGCCGGAATGACTATAGATGAGCTTTATGACTACGCTGTTGAGTTCGGAAAAAGATATAATTCATGCTTTACAAATATGCGTTTCATCGACGGATTTTTCCTTCCGATGGTAGAGCTTGTAAAATATCTGTATGAGAACGACTTTACGATCTACGTGGTCAGCGGTACCGAGCGTACCACTACACGCGCCATCGTTGCGCAGTCACCTATCGCTGATTATGTGAGCAGTAACCATGTCATAGGAACTGAGTTTGAGGTAAAGGTTCGCGGTCACGAGACCGAGCAGTACAACACAAACTACAAGTATGCAGATGGTGACGATCTGGTGATCACCGGTGGATTTTTGCAGAAGAACTTAAATGCAAACAAGTCGATCTATATCGAGAGAGAGATCGGCAAACGTCCTGTGCTCGCTTTCGGAAACAGCGGAAGTGATACTTCCATGATGGATTATACCATCGACAAGAGAAACAAATATCCGACCGCGGCATACATGCTTGTAAATGACGATGCCGACAGAGACTGGGCAGGCGAGGATTGGGAGAAAAACTCCGAGAAATACAACGCCATGGGATATCAGTCAGTCTCCATAAAGAACGAGTTTAAAAACCTCTACAAGGCCGGTATCGAAAAAGCGGTAAATCAGGGTACAACGGTGCTTCCTGCAGGAGTAGCGCCTGTCACATGGGCTCCTTCATCAGAAAAACTCATGATACAGAACGAAGAGGCTAAAGCGCTGTATGACAGGATCATAAGCGGTGACTATCCGACCTTTGAGGACCTAAAAAAAAGCCCTGTCATCGCATGGTTAGACTCGCTGTCTGCATACTACAAGGATATTTACGGATCTACAGTTGATATAAATACTCCTGAGCGGGAAAAGCTCCGAGAAGAGTTGTTAAAGAAGTTTCTTTCCCGCGGCTCCGCAGAATCCTCTACGGATGCAAAGACAGGAAGGAAAACTTATAAGAATACAGGTGCCTTGAAAAAGGATTACAAGATGGAGCTTGTGCTCGGACTGCCGGCATCCGGAAAGTCATCGACCGTGGTGAATCCTGACAGTGAGGAGATGGGCGCATTTATCCTGGATCCGGATGATCTCAAGGCTACCATCCCTGAGTATGTCGAGTCGCATGGAGCCGGAGCTGACGCTATCCACTTTGAGGGAATGATGGTTACCGACAGCGCGATAAAGGAGTTTACTGAGGGGACGAAAAAGGGTGTAAATGCGATCATTCCTTTGGTCGAATCAAGTGTAGACAACCTGCTGGAAAAATACATTAGACCGTTTGAAGCAGCCGGTTATGAAGTGACGGCGAAATATGTTGATGTGCCCGTAAATGTTTCCATGGCGCGAAACGTCGCCAGGGAACTCGAGGGAGGACAGCTGATAAACAGCGCTGTGGTATTCTCCTTCGGAGACGGTCCGAGAAAAGCGTACGATGAGCTTATCAAACTAAAGAACATAAAAGGCAATTCATACGACGGCGGTTTGTATGAGAATGAGTATAAAGCAAAACAAAAACCGCAGGGAGCTGTTTTGGTCCCTGCGGCATGATGGCTAAGTTTATATGCGTCGGAAGTGGGTGCTCTTTGGACACCCGCTTTTCTTTCTTATCGTGTCTCTCAGTTTTTTGTATTTTTTCTTTGGCGCCTTTATGTAGACGTAGGCGTCTTTAGCTATATTCTTAAGCCAGTTTTTACCCATGGATGTGATGTCACCGCTCATGATCTTTATAAGCTTAAGTTTTTTGCAGTCTCGAGCCGCATTGGCGCCGATGGACCTGACATTTTTACCGATCACGAGTTTTTTCAGTTTCAGCATACCGTAGAATGCTTCGGCTGTAATCTTTGTGACCTTGTAGTTTTTGCCGTAGATCTTCACGGTAGGCTTGATGGTGATGGATGTGGCATCCCAG
Organism: Lachnospiraceae bacterium P6B14; assembly: GCA_000687695.1. GTDB lineage: Bacteria > Bacillota > Clostridia > Lachnospirales > Lachnospiraceae > Eubacterium_F. The sequence goes on from JHWZ01000002.1 coordinate 25,301, forward strand.
TCGTATGGATTTGTAGCTGCAGCCTTTCCGTTTTTAACATTGTAACTAACCTTGCTGATCATATAATACTCATCAGGCTGAGGTTTGTCGCCGGGATTGGAGGACGGAGCCGGTGAGGCACTCGGTGTCGGTTCGATATTCCCGGATGGGATCACGGTATATCTCTTGCCATCAATTCCGTCAAAGTAGATCCTGGTGCCATACAGCGTGGTCTCAGAGTTATATTGGTTCACGGCGACAGTCTGAGTTGTGCCGTCTGAGTAGGTGATGGTCGCTGTCGCTGCACCTGTTACGTAGGTCGCTTTTATCGTGGACGGAAGATCCGTGGCAGCGATGTAGTTTACCGTGGTGAGGTAGGTCTTTCCGTCGGATGTCTTGAATTGAATCGAGTTCGATCCACCTTTTAAGGCGATTCCCTGAGCGGCGATATTTACGTCCTCTGTGGATTTGTTTGCATAGGTTATGGTGATGATCTTCCCGTTTGCTGAGGCTACAGCCTTGGCGCCTGTTGGAAGGTCAGTTACGTTCGGATCTGTCCATACTGCCGTGAAGGTCTGATCACCTGTCTGGGTTTTTGATATCGAGGTGACCATGGTACCTGCGCTGTTTTTCCAACCGTAGAAAGTCGACCCGTCCTTGACTACGTAGGTTGGGAGCATCAGCTCCTGGCCGTAGCTGTAGGTCGTCGGAATGTTGCTACCGATGATGGTACCTCCGTTTGTATTGAAGGTGATCTTGTACTCAGCTGCCTTCGGAGTGATGGCGATATTCATGTTTGATCCCGTCGGGAAGTTGATGCTTTTGTTTACGGTTACTGTTGAAGCGGGAGTAGAAAAAGTACCTGAATCCAGTGATGCTCCGCTGTCATTGGTTATGTTGTATCCTTTTATCAGCTGATTGTCAACAGCTGTTATCTTTATGTTTGAAATCGACTCACCGCCCTTGAATGTCATGCTTGCGAGTGTACCGTTTGATGCAATTGTTTTTTGTGTGCCGTTGATGCTGGCGGTGATGCTCTTTATATACGAGTCAGGTGATATCGTGATAAAATGGTCGTTATCCCAGGCAGCGGTGAAGGTCAGGTCTCTGGCCGGAGCTGAGAATACCAGATGAGCCGTATCATAAAGAGTGTTACTCTCCATCCATCCTCTGAAGGTGTGATCCCTCATGGTAAGTGTCGGGAGAGTGATGGTGTCGCCATACTCAAAGGTCTCATCAGATAAGCCGGATACTCCGTCACCCTGATAGTGGAGAGTGTATCTTTCCTTCTGCCATATCGGATATACGTATATGGTTTCGTTATTTGAAACGTTCGTTATTGATGCAGTACCCTGACCGGCTGTATAATCAATGCTGCCAGCTACGTTCGAGCCTGCGCTGTATGGGAGTATGACTGCTGTTGGATTGGAGGATGAATTAGTCTTCTTCCAGCCGACAAACCTGCAGCCGGGACGTGTATATCTGCAGCTGCTGAAGGAAGACAGATAGCTTCCGTAGGTGCACTCGGTGTCGTTCATCTCCGGGCCTCCGTCCAGCACACTGGTTGAGTGTCCTTCAGAATCAACGCCAGTGCTTACTGATCTAACATATTTGATTTTGAATGTGTGTGGTTGATAGATAGCATAGACAGTTTTTTCACCGCCGTTTGGCGCCAGATCACTACTGAGATCCTGGCCTGCGGGGTAATTAACGTTCCCGTTCTCTGTATCACTCCATCCGAGGAAGGTATGTCCCTGTATGGGAGGTCTGGTAGGGAGAGGTGAGTGATTATCGCAATCACGGATCTCCGGATTTAAAGCAAAGGCTGCGGCGTTCTTTCTGTCGATATATGTTAATGTGTAACGTCCTTTTTCCCAGATGGCATAAAGCCTTATGGGAGTTAAGGCAGTGGCATGAGTCTCTATATAAGGGTCGTTTTTGATAGCGTCTACGGTGCTTAGCTCAGCATCCTTTCCTATTACTTGATCGACTGAGATGGAGCTTGTGAATGTCGGGTCAGTCGGTCCCGGAGTTGGGCTCAGAGCCCAACATTTAAAGGTGTACCCGTCTCTTTGATAGGTGTTTTGGGCAACACGGGTGGTCGTTCTGTCGTTGTATGAAAATGTCTGATTGCCCATTGGGTTTCCCGTGCCGCCGTTAGGGTCATATTGGATCGTATAGCTGTTTGTAGTCCAACAGGTATAGAGATTCAGGTCGTCATAAAGCGCATCGGTTGTAGCCCTGTCATCGTATCTTTTGATACCGTTTGACTCCGTTGCCCAACCGGTAAAGACATGGCCTGTGCGTTTACAATTAGTTTCTTCGAGCTGTGTTGTGGTACCATAGGGAATCTCCAGCGCGGTCGGTACAGTTCCGAATGTAGACTGGACAGCATGGTAGGTAAGTGTTACATTTCCCGCGGTCCACTGTGCGTAGAGATTTACCGTTGATTCGGTAATCCCGGAAAGAACGGCATCGGTAGCAGCGGTATTAAAAGATCCCGCAGCGGGATCGTTGCTGCTTGCAGGTGTTCCGTTGAATATCTTTATACCTTCTCCGTTGGTCGCAGATGTAAAGTATCCGTTAAACGTATGATGCTTTCTTGTTTTCGGAAGAGCGTTAGGATCAAGCTTGTTATACACAGCGTATTCGGCTGCGGTGCTTTTATACATGTATCCGGAAAATCCCACCGTCTGGTTGTTCATAAAGCTCGTAGGAGTGTGTGTATCACAGTTCAGTCCCTCGGGATAGGAGATGACATACTTAAAGGAGCCCGTATCAAACTTGGGAGCACCGTCAGCTGTAGGATAGTTATCATCGGAAACCAGGTTCTCTCCGAAGACTTCCTTTGCTTTTGAGTTGGCATAGCCGTGAAACTCAACACCGGAGTAGGACGAACCGAAGGTGTTGTTCAAAGAGTTGATATAAATCTTGTTTTTATTTGAGCTGTTCGCAAGAGAGTTGTTTTCAAGAACATGCGAACCCAGTGATTGCAGCGAACGCGGGAGTTCGAGAGTAATACCCGAGCGTCCGGTCATCACATAATCACTTACGGTAGTAAGGGTATTTACAGCTGATGCATCGACAGTGAGAGCTGCCGGAATGTGTGATGTGACGGTAGAATTAAAAAAGCTGTCGGTCGTGCCGTCCGGTGAACCGATGCTTACGACATCACACGATACAGTAGTCGCAGTGCCACCTTCCGGATCCGGAGTAGTATATGAAAAAGATTCAGGAATGGTGATACTACCGGTGTTCCCACCTAAATAGTCGGAGTCGCCACCGATAAAGCCGTGGATACGGACGTTTGTTGCTTTTCCGTTCAAAACAGTATAGGCCCATTGAATTCTTGTTATGGAATCGTAGTATGTTCTTTCTTCCCCGGCGGCCTGTGAGGTCCTGTTATACAGCTTCAGCCCCGCAAATGTCGAAGCAAATACGCCCAGAGAGAGCGCGAATGCGAGCATTTTTCTTTTCAGCTTACCTGATCTGATCATATCCGTTCATCCTTCCTGTATATATGTCAATTGGGCAGGTTTACCCGTATCATCAAATATATATTTCGGCATAATGGGCCGAACTCTTCACATACAATTATTCTAATCCTTTTCCCTTCTTATGTCAAACGAAATGGGGGACGATCCTGAAGGGGTGGAAACAAGGGTCGTTCCGACTTTTTGAATAGAAACAGAAGAAAAGTCGGAATCGCCGCTGCTTCCACTCCTCCTCTGCCGGCAATCACAAAAAAGTTCTACTTGATTTTTTTCTTCATATAATTTATAATAAAACGAGCGGAAATGAAAGGAGTTTTTTATGTTTAGTCAGTTTTTTGGAAACTATCTCTTAGAAAACAACAAAATCACCGCTGAGCAATTTGACTCATGCATGAATTATATCAAGGCGAATCGCGTCAAATTGGGGCTTATCGCCGAGAGCGAGGGATTGCTGACAAGCAGCCAGGTGATGGAGCTCAATTATCTTCAGGTGCAGTCTGATGAGCGTTTCGGTGACCTCGCAGTCAAGAAGGGTTACCTGACCGAGTCGGATGTCAACTATCTGCTTGGACTGCAGAGCAACCCGTATCTGCTTTTCGTTCAGGCGCTCGATGAGAACGGATGCCTGACGCATGAGGAAATTGATTACAATCTTGCAGCTTTCCAGAAGGAGAATGATTATTCAAACTCCATCATGAAGGCTATTCGTGATGCAAATATCGAAGGTATGCTTCCGGCATTTATCGATGTACCGGATAAGAGATACCTCGATTTGGTAGGGTTGGCGCTGAGAAACATAGTGCGTTTTATCAACACATTCATTCGTATCGCTCCGGGCGAGTTCATCTCGGGAGTCACACACAAGTACGCTGCATATCAGCATACTATCGGTGATTACCAGGTTATGCTCGGATTCACGGGTGAAAATGATGAGATCCTCATGATGGCTGATGGATATGCCAAAGAGGAGTTCGGCGAGGTTGATGAGGATGCACTTGATTCCATCGCGGAGTTTACAAACTGTGTAAACGGTCTGTATGCTGCAGAGCTCAGCTTCCAGAATGTGTCTATGGATATGATGCCGCCGCAGCTTTCATTCGATGAGAAGATCGATATTACCGGCGAGTATTATTCACTTCCTATTTTCCTGGAAGGTAAGCAGGTAAACCTTATAGTAAAATTTGATTAATAAAGTTGGGGGTAAGAAAAATGGCAAAGATACTTATCGTTGACGATTCCCGGACATCACGACGGATGTTGACGAACATCCTTGAAAAGTTCGGACATGAGGTTGTCGGCGAAGCGAAAAACGGCGAGGAAGGCATAGAAAAGTACAAAGAGTTAAAGCCGGACATCGTCACACTCGATATCACGATGCCGGTCATGGATGGTCTCGGAGCACTTGATATGATCATCGAGGAGGATCCTGATGCAAACGTGATCATGGTCACAGCGGCAGGACAGAAGGAAAAGATGGTAGAGGCTATAAAGAGAGGTGCTCTCGAGTTCATGCAGAAGCCTTTTGATCCTGATCAGATCGAAGCGATCATCGAGTCGATCCTGGCAGAAGAGTGATCGCGAGATCAAACGACAGTAAACTAAAACGTCGCCCGTTTGGACGACGTTTTTTTATTACTGATCAGATCATTACCTCAGTTTCTTTTTATTGCCCGCATAGGTGAAGTTCGCTGTGGAGTCATCCTTTTTATCAGGCTTTGTGCCGAGAGGAATCTCGACATTTTTCTTCATAAAGACCTTACCCGTTTTGAGATACGTGAGAAGGATCCACATCGAGTAGATGGCCAGCATGCTCATCAGGAAATGATACAGGATCGTCGATGCCATATCAGGCATGAGCGACGGGAAAAGTGTATTGAAAAACTTTATGAAAAACTGCGATACGAACACGATGATAAACATCCTGCCCTTACGTCCGTGTTGGTGATAGTAGCCCATCACGAGAGTTGTACCGATGAGTATCAGCGTGAACAAAACGGTGTCCAATGCGAACAGGTACATGTTCTCGACAGGCAGTCCCAAAACCTTTTGTTTGATCTCCTCAGATTCGTTGAAACCACCGAACTTCATCTGGAAGCCGTATATGATCGGGGCACCGTAAACCAGAACGTAGTTCCAGATTGTGTAGCAGATACCGAAGCCGAGTCCAACGGTCGTGCCTCTCCTGGTGTCGGATTCGCGCATGTTGGCAAGAAATACCGCCCAGTACAGGCCTCCTGCCGCGAAAATCGCATAGAGCAGGGCAACGAGCATCTGTCTAACGACATCGCCGATCCCCGTCAAAAACCAATCCTCCTGGATCATCCACGCGGAAAGCCAGTTGTAGGCCATGGCGTAGATCCAGGCCTCCCAGAGATATCCGACCGCGCCGTAGCACGCCGTGAAAAACAGGCCCTTGACCTTCAGTTCCTTTTTTATATGTAAAAATACCACGATACCGATCATGATCGGTACCACGATCGCCAGGATCATCCCGACCATCTGTCCATTTGAGATCATATTATTCCTTTCGAATGCGTGAGATGATGCCGAGCTCTGATGCCTTTGCAGCGAAATCCTTTTCGGTCATCACATCCGTGATGAAGCCTGCCTCGCCGTCAACAACACCCTCTATAAACTCTGATACGCCGAAAATATCGGTAGCCTTATCCTTTTTGGATGCTTCGATACGAACGAAGAATGCGTTCTTCATATCATCGAGAGGCTCTACGATCTGTTTTTTCTCATCCCAGCGGATCTCCACGGGGATATTTTTGTTCTTTACAGCCTCGACGATATCGGTCACTACAGCGCTGGCGGTAGCTTCCTTACCGGCGCCCTGTCCGTAGAACATCACCTCTCCGAGCATGTTACCTGTGACTGAGATGGCGTTGAACACGCCGTTTACGCTGTATAGCGGGTTTTCAGAGCCGATGATATACGGAGATACCAAAGCATAGAGCTTTCCGTTTTCGCGCTTGCTCAAGCCGAGAAGACGGATCACCTTGCCCATTTTCTTTACATATGAGATGTCTTTATCTGTTATCTTTGAGATTCCCTCTGTGGAGATGTCCTCGTAGTCAACCTGCGCGCCGTAGGCGAGTGCCGTGAGGATGGCGATCTTTCTGCATGTATCGTAACCCTCGACATCAGCGGTAGGATCAGCCTCGGCGTATCCGAGCGCCTGTGCCTCCTTAAGTACGTCCTCATACGCGGAGCCTTCATCGGACATCTTGGTCAGGATGAAGTTCGTTGTACCATTAAGGATTCCATTTATGGAAAGCAGCTCATCCGCAACGAGACATCTTGAGAGTGGGCGGAGAATAGGGATACCGCCGCCAACGCTGGCCTCGAAAAAGAAGTGAACGCCTTTTTCTTTGGCGAGGCGTATGAGCTCCGTACCGTGGTCAGCAACGAGAGCTTTGTTTGATGTACAAACGCTCTTGCCTTTTAAGATGGAACGCTTTACAAAGTCGTATGCCGGCTTGGTTCCGCCCATGGTCTCTACAACGACGGAAATCTCGTCATCGTTTTCAATGTTGGCAAAATCGTGTGTTACCATATTCTCTACGGGATCACCCGGAAAGTCCCTGAGATCGAGAACTCTCTTTACCTCGATGGCTTCGCCGGCCTTATCCTTTATGATATTCGCATTTGTCGTGAGAACCTGAACAACGCCTGATCCGACGGTTCCATATCCCAAAACTGCTATCTTACTCATTGTTTTCCTCCTGTGCCTGATCCGGTGTGTCTGATGGCTTTTCCGAATCACCGTTTTCTTCTCTCATCCGCGCCAGCTCTTCCTCGCGCTGACGTTTTTCTTCTTCTTTGCGGCGACGTTCTTCCTCGATGCGCTTTCTTTCAGCTTCTTTGCGTTCCTCTTCGAGTTCGTCTATGATCTTTTTGACTTCCTGAGCCTGCTCCTTTGTGAGCATCCTGTTCGGATTCATCACGAGAACGAGCTGCTTGTCCTTTTTTTGAATCATGCAATCCGCGTAGTTTGTCTCGTCCTGATTGAAAAATCCGGGCATACCCTGTACGGAGCTGTCCTCAACACTCACAATCTCGGAGATTCCGTCGCACTCTATGGCAAATGACCCGCAGGTCACGTTGAAAACGACATATCTGAGTTCGTTTCTTTTTTGATTGTCCGGTATGGTAAATAACTGCTCATAGTCAAGCAGGGGTACCTGTTCACCGTGGATATCCACGATTCCTTTGACGTACTCCGGAAGGCCGTCTCTGGGAATGAGCTTTGTCTCATTCGCTATGGTCTTCATCTGGGATACATCAACTCCGAACTCTCGTCCTTTTAGGAAAAAGCATACGACTTCTTTCATATGTACCGCCCTCCATGTTTTCCATAAATCATTGCTCGTTTATGTACTTGAGGTAAGCATTCATAAACATGTCTATGTCACCGTCCATGACTGCCTGGACGTTTCCTGTCTCAGCGTCAGTGCGCAGATCCTTTACCATGGTGTATGGCTGCATTACGTATGAACGGATCTGAGAGCCAAAGCCGTTCTCCATCTGCTCGCCACGGATACCCTGTTCCTTTTCCAGGTTTTCCTGCTGTTTCAGGATAAGGAGCTTTGTTTTCAGCATCTGCATAGCCTTGTCCTTGTTCATGTGCTGTGAGCGCTCGTTCTGGCACTGTACGACGATTCCAGTCGGGAAGTGCGTAATACGGATAGCAGAGGAGGTCTTGTTGATGTGCTGACCACCGGCTCCGCTCGAACGATATGTATCGATACGGATGTCATCATCCGCGATCTCGATGTCAATCTCTCTCTCGATATCAGGCATCACATCGCAGGATACGAAGGATGTCTGACGTTTGCCCTGTGCATTGAAAGGTGATATACGTACCAGTCTGTGTACGCCGTGCTCACTTTTGAGGTAGCCGTACGCATTCGGTCCCTCTATCTGCATCGTGATGGACTTAAGGCCGGCTTCATCACCGTCCAGGAAATCAAGTATCTCGACCTTGTATTCCTTTTTGTCTGCCCAGCGCTGATACATGCGGCTCAGCATGCTGGCCCAGTCACAGCTCTCCGTGCCACCTGCTCCGGCGTGGAGAGTAAGGATGGCATTTTCCATATCATACTCTCCTGTGAGCATGGTAGATACACGCAAAGTATCAAATCTGTTTTTAAATTCTTCAAACTCGCTTTGCACCTCAGGTATCAGAGATTCGTCGTTTTCCTCATTACCCATCTCGATAAGAGTCATGATATCGTCATAGTCTGAGGTTAATCCGTCAGCTTCCTCGACTATGCTTTTCAGATCCTTGGCTTCCTTCATGGATGCGGAAGCTGCGTCTGCGTCATCCCAGAAGTTCGGTGCTTCCATATTGCGCTCGAGCTCCGAGATGCGAAGCTTTTTATCCTCGAGGTTCAGGGAGTGCCTGACCTCCTCGAGAGGCTTTTCATAGCCCTGAAGCTCTATTCTTATGTTGTCCAACTCTACCATTTTTCTTACTTCCTCCTAACCATTCACGTCGTCACCTACGGCCATTCGGAAATGACGGCTTTCACGCACTGTACGGCCGTGAATGGTAACCTTAACGTCCACAGCAGTGCTTGTATTTTTTACCTGAACCGCATGGACACGGATCGTTTCTTCCGACCTTCTGCTCGACCTTTCTCTGGGTCGGAGCCATAGAGTCGTCTTTGTTTGTTCCGGTGACCTCAGCTACCTGCTCACGCTCAACCTTCTGCTCGATACGTACGTGCATGAGCATCTTTACGGTCTCCTCACGGATAGATGTGATCATCTCCTCGAACATGTCGAAGCCCTGCATACGGTACTCGACTACCGGGTCACGCTGACCGAGACTCTGAAGTCCGATGCCCTGACGGAGCTGGTCCATATCGTCGATATGATTCATCCAGTGAGAGTCAGTCACACGCAGGATGACCACGCGCTCGATCTCACGGATCTGCTCAGGCTCGGGGAACTCGGCCTCCTTGCTCTCGTACAGATGGATGGCACGTTCCTTCAGATCCTGTGTGAGCTCTTCCTTTGATTTGCCCTCGTAGTCAGCCGGGCCGATAGGCTCGAGAGGGATGACGGGAAGCAAAAGCTCATTCAGCTCTGCCATATTTTCAGCGGTCGGTCCCTGATCTACTCCGATCACGTGACCAACATAACGCTCAACCTGCTCCTCGATCATTCCGAGGATGACATCGCGCATGTTGTCTCCGTCGAGCACGCGTGCTCTCTCAGCGTAGATGATCTCACGCTGCTCGTTGTTTACCTGGTCGTAGTCGAGAAGGTTTTTACGGATTCCGTAGTTGTTGCTCTCTATCTTTTTCTGCGCACGCTCGATGGCGTTTGTAAGCATCTTGTGCTGGATCTGCTCGCCCTCGGGTATTCCGAGTGAGTTGAACATGTTCATCAGGTTCTGAGCACCGAACAGGCGCATCAGATCATCCTCAAGTGAGATATAGAACTTTGATTCACCCGGGTCACCCTGACGTCCTGCACGACCACGCAGCTGGTTATCGATTCGTCTACTCTCGTGACGCTCGGTACCGATGATCTTTAATCCGCCGAGCTCCTTTACGCCCTCGCCGAGCTGGATATCCGTACCACGTCCGGCCATGTTGGTGGCGATCGTAACGGCTCCCATCAGACCTGCGTCGGCGATGATCTCAGCCTCCATCTCGTGGAACTTCGCGTTCAGGACTTTATGCTTTATGCCTTGTTTACTGAGCATGGCAGAAAGCTCCTCGGAAGCGTCGATATTTATGGTACCAACGAGCACAGGCTGTCCTTTTTCATGTGCTTCCTTGATATCGTTTACAACGGCATTCAGTTTTTCACGCTTTGTCTTGTAAACTGAATCCTGATGATCGATACGCTGAACCGGAAGGTTTGTCGGAACCTCTACGACGTCCATGCCGTAGATCTCACGGAACTCCTTCTCCTCGGTTACGGCAGTACCGGTCATACCGCATTTTTTATGATATTTATTGAAGAAGTTCTGGAACGTGATGGTCGCAAGTGTTTTGGACTCACGCTTTACCTTTACCTTCTCTTTTGCCTCTATCGCCTGATGAAGACCATCGGAGTAGCGACGTCCCGGCATGATACGTCCGGTGAACTCGTCGACGATGAGGACCTGATCGTCCTGTACCACGTAATCCTTGTCTCTGTGCATCAGAGCGTGAGCACGGAGTGAAAGGTTTACACAATGCTGGATCTCGAGGTTCTCGGGATCAGCAAAGTTTTCCAAATGGAAAAATCTCTCGGCCTTCTCGACACCGGCTTGGGTGAGGTTGGCAGTCTTTTCCTTTTCGTTTGCGACATAGTCTCCGGTCTCGTTAGACTCTTCCTTCATGATGAGATCCATCTTGGAGAGTTCTTTTTCGGTACCGCGCTTGAGCTGGCGGACGAAATTGTCGCAGGCTTCGTATATCTTGGTCGATTTACCGCTGGATCCTGAGATGATGAGCGGTGTTCTCGCCTCGTCGATGAGAACAGAGTCGACCTCGTCGACGATAGCGTAGTTAAGCTCTCTCTGTACGAGCTGCTCCTTGTAGATGACCATGTTATCACGAAGATAATCAAATCCTAGCTCGTTGTTTGTAGCATATGTAATATCGCAGTTGTATGCTTCTCTACGTTCATCACTGTCCATGGAGTTTAAGATGACACCCACGCTCAGACCGAGGAATCTGTGAATCTCACCCATCCATTCGGCATCACGGTGAGCCAGATAGTCGTTTACCGTCACGATGTGGACGCCCTTTCCTTCGAGGGCATTTAAGTAAGCCGGGAGAGTAGATACGAGGGTCTTTCCCTCACCGGTACGCATCTCTGTGATTCGGCCCTGATGAAGGATGACACCACCAATCAGCTGAACACGGAAATGTCTGAGTCCTATGGTTCTCTTTGATGCCTCTCTGACTACGGCATATGCCTCAGGAAGAATATCATCGAGAGTTTCGCCGTCTGCGAGTCTTTTTTTGAACTCATTGGTCTTTGCCTTGAGCTGCTCGTCCGAAAGAGCTTCCATCTCAGGCTCTAAGGACTCGATCTTGTCGACAATCGGTATGACGCGCTTTACCTCGCGCTCACTGTGTGTTCCCACTATTTTCGTTATTAATCCCATTTTTTATAACCTTCTTTACTTAATCTTTCTTCTTAATTATATGGGCGAGCCCATACATACTGCATTATTATATCAGATTAGAAGGCATGTTTCAACCATTAATTTGTAAATATTCGGTTAATACGAAGGTTGCAATAAACTCGATGAAATGATATAATCATAGGGCAAATCAAAAAATGAACGAAAATGACGGGTGTTTGAGCCCGTCATGGAGGAATGATATGGCAGGTTCGGTTTTTGGAGACATATTTACATGCTCAACATGGGGTGAATCTCATGGGAAAGCATTGGGTGTTGTGATCGACGGCTGTCCCGCGGGGATTCCCTTAAGTGAAGAGGATTTTCCGGCAGCTATGGCCAGACGCAGCCCGGGGCAGACGATCTACTCGACTCCGAGGAGTGAGGCGGATGAGGTAGAGATCCTATCGGGCGTGTTTACCGGCAAGACCACAGGTACGCCTATATCTCTGATGATAAAAAACACCTCACAGAGATCATCTGATTACTCCGAGGTGGCGAGCTACTATCGTCCGGGACATGCTGATTTCGGCTTTGACAGGAAATACGGATTCAGAGATCCCAGGGGCGGCGGCAGATCATCGGGCAGAGAGACCGCAGCGAGAGTCGCGGCCGGAGTTATCGCGGAAAAGCTTCTCGGCGAGCTGGGGATACATACCCGCGCATATGTGAGTCAGATCGGACCGCATAAATGCGAGAAAAATATATACGACGGGACTCCGGGCAGTGTGCCCACTCTCGATCTGATCGAAAAAAGTCCGCTTCGCATGCCGGATGCCGATGCATCGAAGGCTGCGGAAGAGTACTTGTCAGGCCTTATGAGTGAAGGTGATTCCTCGGGAGGATTGATCGAGTGCATTGTCACCGGGATGCCGGCAGGGATAGGTGATCCCGTGTATAAAAAGCTTGACGCGCTTCTCGGTCAGGCGTTATTCTCTATAGGAGCGGTAAAGGCAGTCGAGATTGGCGACGGAATGAAGGTGGCCTCATCAGTCGGCTCGGAGAATAATGACAGCTTTGTTCCGGTTTCGGGAGGAGTCGGAAAAGCTACCAATCACTCGGGCGGAATACTCGGAGGTATCAGCGACGGTACGGATATCATTTTGAGAGCAGCGTTTAAACCTACCCCGTCCATATCGAAGGAACAGCAGACTGTGAACACGTCCGGTGAGTCGGTGAACATCTCGGTGAAGGGACGTCATGATCCCATCATCGTACCGAGAGCAGTTGTGGTCGTTGAGTCTGTGGTGAATCTGGTTCTCGCAGACAGATTGTTGGCGGAAATGGGAACCCAAATAGACAAAGTTAAAGAGTTTTACTCGAAGTAGAATGTAGAACTTTCGTAGACTACAAATATAGTTTAGTAAATATAGAATTAATTAAATATTAAATCTGATTGGAGGAAATGGCATGGCAACAGACGTATACTCAAGCCCGCTTTCAGAGCGGTACGCAAGTAAGGAGATGCAGTTTATTTTTTCTCAGGATATGAAATTCCGTACCTGGAGAAAGCTTTGGATAGCACTTGCGGAGACAGAAAAAGAGTTGGGGCTTACTGATGACAAGGGGAACCCGAGGATAACCGATGAGCAGATCGAGGAGTTAAAAAGCCATCAGGACGACATCAATTATGATGTAGCGAGAGAGCGTGAGAAGATCGTCCGTCACGATGTTATGAGCCATGTGTACGCATATGGACAGCAGTGCCCGAAGGCGGCGGAGATCATACATTTGGGAGCTACGTCCTGCTATGTCGGAGACAACACGGATGTGATCCTGATGAGAGAGGGACTTAAGCTCGTAAAGAAAAAGCTCGTGAACGTCATCGATGAGCTTCAGTCATTCGCTATGAGATATAAGGATCTTCCGACACTCGCGTTTACGCATTTTCAGCCGGCTCAGCCGACGACGGTCGGGAAGAGAGCTACTCTCTGGATCCAGGAGTTGATGATGGATCTGGAGGACGTTGACTATGTTATGAGTACGCTGAAGCTTCTTGGATCAAAGGGTACGACGGGAACACAGGCATCGTTTCTGGAGCTTTTTGACGGAGACGAGGAAAAATGCCGTCAGGCTGACAGGATGATCGCGCAGAAGATGGGCTTCGATTCGTGCTTCTCGGTATCAGGTCAGACATATTCGAGAAAGCTTGACACACGCGTGGTAAACGTGCTCGCGGGTATCGCGGCATCTGCTCACAAGTTCTCAAATGATATCAGACTGCTCCAGCACTTAAAGGAGGTCGAGGAGCCGTTTGAGACCGGACAGATCGGATCGTCCGCCATGGCGTACAAGAGAAACCCGATGCGTTCGGAGCGTATAGCTTCGTTGTCAAGATACGTTATGATAGATGCGCTGAACCCGGCAATCACATCTGCGACACAGTGGTTCGAGAGAACACTGGATGACTCGGCGAACAAGAGATTATCGGTAGCCGAGGGATTCCTTACGATAGACGGTATCCTGGATCTGTATCTGAACGTGGTCGACGGACTCGTGGTATATGAGAAGGTCATCACAAAACATCTGATGGCCGAGCTTCCGTTCATGGCTACCGAGAACATCATGATGGATGCGACAAAGGCGGGAGGAAACCGTCAGGAGCTGCATGAGAAGATAAGAAAGCTGTCCATGGAGGCAGGGACCAACGTCAAAGAGCGCGGCCTCGACAACAATCTTTTGGAGCTGATTGCAGCGGATGACTCCTTCCCGATGACGCTCGAGGAGTTGAAGAGCACGATGAATCCTTCACGTTATGTCGGACGTGCTCCGAGCCAGGTGAAAGAGTATATCGAGAATGAGGTTCGTCCGGTGCTGAAAGCAAATGAAGACCTGTTGGGTCTGAAGGCAGAGATCAACGTCTGAGAGGAGGATTGAAATGGATAAGGATGCATTTGAAGAGAAAAAAGAAAAAGCTTATGATTTCCTGAACAAAAGCGATGAGAAGATCGGTGAGTTTGTAAAGGAACACGGACTTGAGGACAAGGTCGATGAAGCCGCAAGAATGTTGGAAGGAGCGGCCATGGATGTTGCCGGAGGAGTTAAAAACTTTTTTAACAAAAATAAAAATTGACAGTCGGAAATATGGTGAATACCGGCGTAGAATGCGGATGAGGTGATACACATGTGGATAGCTGACGGATGGAAAGATTATGAGGTCATCGACACCTCGGGCGGAGAGAAGCTCGAGAGGTGGGGTGACTATATCCTCGTGCGTCCTGATCCGCAGGTGATATGGAATACGCCTCATGACGCTCCCGAGTGGAAAAAGAAAAATGCCCACTATCACAGAAGCCCGAAGGGCGGCGGACGATGGGAGTTTATCGATCTGCCGGAGCAGTGGGAAATAGGATATGAGCTTGGAGGAGAGACTCCGCTCAGGTTCAATCTGAAACCGTTTACTTTCAAGCATACAGGCCTGTTCCCTGAGCAGGCGGTCAACTGGGAGTGGATGGCGGAAAAGATAAAAACATCCGGAAAGACTTATGTTCCGGAGTGTGACAGCGATCCTTTCCATGATCCGTCATGCTTCAAAGTACTGAATCTCTTTGCGTATACAGGCGGAGCCACCATAGCCTGCGCCGCAGCAGGCGCGGCAGTGACGCATGTAGACGCTGCAAAGGGGATGGTAGGCTGGGCGAAGGAAAACGCCGCGGTATCCGGCCTTTCCGACGCGCCCATCAGATATCTGGTCGATGACTGCGTGAAGCTGGTCGAGCGTGAGATACGTCGCGGCAACAAATACGACGGTATCGTTATGGATCCGCCGTCATACGGCAGGGGACCGAAGGGAGAGATATGGAAGATAGAGGAAGCCGTCTATGATCTGATAGCCAGAAGCGTTGAACTTCTGAGCGATGACGCAGGTTTCTTTTTGATAAACTCGTATACGACAGGACTGCAGCCGGCTGTGCTGCGGTATATGCTGGATACACTTATCACACCGCGGTTCGGCGGGGAGGTAAGCGCAGAGGAGATTGGGCTTAGAGTCACAAACGCATCTGCGCCGGAAGGCAAATGCGTCAATATGTTCCTCCCGTGTGGTGCGAGTGGAAGGTGGTCGGCGAAAAAATGAAAAAGGTTGATGAATCAAAAATAAACAGATACCATCTTGGAGTTCTGTATCTGATAGCATCTGCTTTCTTCTTTGCACTTATGGCTGTCTTTATAAGATTGGCAGGAGATGTGCCTACGATAGAAAAAGCAGTCTTTAGAAATCTGGTCGCCTTTGCCATGGCAGGGGTGGCCCTTATTAGGTCAAAGGAGAAACTTCATATACCGAAAAAGGCATGGTTTCCCATCTCCATGAGAGCCGCATTTGGCATGATCGGTATAGTGTGCAACTTCTATGCGGTAGACAGACTACTACTGTCTGATGCATCTATCCTGAATAAGATGTCCCCGTTCTTTGCTGTGCTGGCTTCTCTGTTTATATTAAAAGAGAAATTTACGGTTTCACAAGGCTTGGCCGTATTTATCGCGTTTATTGGAGGGCTATTTGTAGTTAAACCATCTTTTTCAAGTATGGAGTTCCTCCCTGCGCTTATCGGACTCTTGGGTGGAGTCGGTGCGGGCGTAGCATATTCGTTTTTAAGAAAAGCAGGAATGTACGGAGTGAAAGGTTCATTCGTGGTTTTATTTTTCTCCGGAAGCTCGCTGATCGTTTTTACCCCTATCATGATAATGACTTATGTTCCGTTAAGCTGGTATCAGCTACTGATGTTGCTATTGTGCGGGGCAAGTGCAGCACTGGGTCAGTTTACGATCACGGCTGCATACTACTACGCTCCGGCGAAGGAGATATCTGTTTTTGATTATACACAGCTTTTGTTTTCAACAGCTCTGGGATTCTTCATATTCGGAATGGTCCCCGATGCTTTAAGTATCATAGGTTATGCCATCATAGTCGCGATGGCGCTATGGATGTTTTTCTATAATAAAAGGCGTGGAAAAAGCTATTGACACTCAAAAAGAAGACCTACGCACTCAAGACATGATAAAAGGTCCGCGCATAAGCGCGGACCTTTTTGTATCATTACTCTATCAGTATATCTTTTTGTATCCGGGGTTCGCCAAAAGCTCTAATTCGTTGTGATACAGGTAGAGCTGTTGTACACCGTTTTCCAGGTGGAAATAATGGATGATGTACGGAACCAACAGTACGATGAAAAGGGCTCCCAAGACCAGTAAAGCCAGCTCCTGTATGGCCAGGTAGGCCGGGACTGTTATCACGGTCGCCAGACCGAAGAGAACGGTCACGATCAGGTGGATCAGACGTTCATGCTGGAAAAACCCAATCTGTATCCTCAGGCGCTCGAGTTCTTTTTGGGCTTCGTCAGGCGATATCCCGCCTTCTGATCCGGAGGTCAGCTCCTCATAGTATTTCAGCGCGACACGCAGTCTGTGCTTATACATGATTTGTCTCCTTTTGGTCGTTTCTGTACTGAACCGGAGTCATGTTGTATTTTTTCTTGAACACACGATTGAAATGCTCTACGTTCGGATATCCGACGGACAGAGCGATACTCTCGACGTTCATCGTGCCGTTTTTCAAAAGAGTTCTGGCTTTCTTCAAACGAACCGCTGTAAGGATCTCCTTGAATGTCTTGCCACTCTTGTCGTGAATGTATTTGCTGATGTACGGCTCTGAAAGGTGCATGTAGGCAGCCATATCCTCGAGAGTTACGGAACGGTAATTCTCCTGGATATAGTTCATCATCTGGATGAGCCTGTCATCGCGGAACTCTTCATTGTTTCTGACAGCAGGAAGCTTGTTCACGCAGACTGTCAGAGCGTGGATCGAAGCGGTGATGATATCCTCATGTATACCGACGCCCCAGAATACCTCACCGTCGCAGGTTATGCTCACATACGCGATGGCCTTTGAGGATGAGCCCTGTGTCAGAGCGTGCTCTTCGTAGGTGGTCAGCTGATAGCTGATATCGAAAAACTGTTTGATCGTATTGCTGACAGCATCCAGGCGTCCGTTTCCGACCGCGTCGACGATCCTGTCCTTGTCACCGCAGGTGATCGTGACGGATGCCATGATGCCGTTTACCTGGCGGAAATGGCACTCGTTGATCTGAAATACCGGTGTCGGGTTGATGTAGTTATCAGCAAAAATATCATAGATCCACTGAGGAGACAGCTCCTTATGCTCCTCATCGGATACGCTCTTCATAAGATATCCGACCTCTTCACGCATCGCCTCAGGCAGTGTGATACCGAAGTTCTGTTTGAGAGTGTAGTTTACACCGCCCTTTCCGGACTGTGAATTGATACGGATGACATCTGAGTCGTAGGTTCTTCCCACATCCTTCGGATCGACAGGCAGATACGGAACGCACCATTTGTCTGTCTTTCCATCCTCGCGCCACTGCATTCCCTTTGCGATGGCATCCTGATGAGATCCAGAAAACGCGGTAAATACCAGGTCTCCGGCATATGGCTGACGAGGCGGTACCGTCATTCTGGTGTAGGACTCATATCTCTCTCTGATCTCTTTCATATTTGAGAAGTCAAGTCCCGGATCGTATCCGTGTGAGAACATGTTCATGGCGATAGTCACGATATCCACGTTTCCTGTACGCTCGCCGTTTCCGAAGAGAGTACCCTCGATACGATCTGCTCCGGCGAGTACTCCGAGCTCGGCGGTAGCCACGCCCTCACCGCGGTCATTGTGCGGGTGGAGTGAGAGAACGACACCGTCACGATATTTCAAATGCTTATGTACATACTCAAGCTGGCACGCGAATACATGTGGCATTGCGTTCTCAACTGTGGTAGGTATATTTATGATAACCTTCCAGTCAGGAGTAGGCTTCCAAACATCGAGAACTGCGTTACATACGTCGACAGCGTACTCAACCTCGGTTCCCGGGAAGCTCTCGGGACTATACTCAAAGCGGAAATTGCCCTCGGTCTGATCGGCGAGCTCCTTTAAAAGGATGGCACCGTCAACGGCGATTTTCTTAATTTCTTCTTTATCTTTTTTGAACACCTGCTCACGCTGAGCTACAGAAGTAGAGTTATATAAATGTACTACTGCGCAAGGTGCACCCTTGACAGCCTCAAATGTCTTTCTGATGATGTGCTCGCGTGCCTGAGTGAGCACCTGTACGGTGACATCTTCAGGAATTTTGTTCTGATCGATGAGTGCACGCATGAACTCATACTCCGTATCAGAGGCAGCAGGGAAGCCAACCTCGATCTCCTTGAAGCCGACCTTGACCAACAGATCAAAGTAATCAAGCTTCTCCTGGAGGCTCATCGGCTCGATCAGCGCCTGGTTTCCGTCACGCAGGTCTACCGAACACCAAACCGGAGGCTCGGTTATCTCAGTTTTGTTAACCCAGTCATATGTCACCTCGGGTGGCATGAAGTAGGGCGGTTCGTATTTTTCGTATCCTTTCATGATTATGTCTCTCCTTTCGCTGCAAATATATAGATAGTATATTTCAGTTTTTGGTATGTTTACGGTTACCTACAGTAAAAAACATCAATTTTGATGTTTTTTATGATTGTATCTTACCACACCTTTTTGAAAAAGGGAATGATAAAATTTAATCAATTTTATTGATATTTTTTAATTAGTATGATTCAGACGTGTCGTTTTTTAGCAAAAAATGCATATGTTTGACTTGCCATTTTTTACAGAATCAAGTATACTATAAAATACGCTTTTATAAAGAAAGGAACGGTTTCAACCATGGATAATAAAGATTCAAATAACAATCGCAGAAGCGAGGAAGAAAGAAAGAAGCGCTTTCGGATCAATCTGTTGATCTCTTTGGCGGCGCTTTTGTTCGCTCTGTTTTTTATCATGTTTTTGAATACGGAGCTGAAAAGGACTACCGAGGAGGAGATCAGCTACACCAAGTTCATCGAGATGCTCGAGGACGGGAACGTCGGAAAGGTCACATTCAAATCGAACATGATCTACATCGAGCCGAATGTTCCGTCTGATATGAAGCTTCTTTCCAAAAAGTATTTCACGGGTTATGTAAACGATACCGAGCTTGTTCAGAAGATGCTCAACAAATATAAGGTCGAGTTTACGGCCGAGATCAATGATTCTGATTCGGGAATCTGGGAGTTTCTGCTGACATATCTGCTTCCGATACTCGGTATATGGGCGCTTTTGTGGTTTTTCATGCGATCGGCGACCAAGGGCGGAGGCCTGATGGGCGGTGTAGGAAAGTCTACTGCCAAGATGTATGTTGAGAAAAAGACCGGAGTTACCTTTGCCGATGTAGCAGGTGAGGAGGAGGCCAAGGAGAGTCTGACGGAGCTCGTTGATTTTCTGAAAAACCCTGCAAAGTACAAGGAGATCGGTGCCAGACTTCCCAAGGGTGCTCTTTTGGTAGGCCCTCCGGGAACAGGTAAAACGCTTCTCGCCAAGGCGCTCGCAGGTGAGGCAGGCGTACCGTTCTTTTCACTGAGCGGTTCTGATTTCGTGGAGATGTTCGTCGGAGTCGGCGCGTCGAGAGTCAGGGATCTGTTTAAGCAGGCGACCTCGATGGCTCCGTGTATCATTTTTATAGATGAGATCGATGCGATCGGAAAGAGCCGTGACACGCAGTATGGCGGCGGAAACGATGAGCGTGAGCAGACTCTTAATCAGCTTCTGTCGGAGATGGACGGATTTGATTCATCAAAGGGAATCATCATCCTCGGCGCGACAAACCGTCCGGAGGTGCTTGATAAGGCGCTCCTTCGTCCGGGACGTTTTGACAGAAGGATCATCGTTGAGAAGCCTGATCTGAAGGGAAGAATTGATGTACTGAAGGTGCACAGCCATGACGTCCTTATGGATGAGACGGTCGACCTCGAGGAGATAGCGCTCGCAACATCGGGTGCAGTAGGTGCTGACCTTGCGAATATGGTCAACGAAGCAGCCATCATGGCCGTTAAGGACGGAAGAAAGGTAGTCAGCCAGAAGGATCTTTTCGAGGCGGTCGAGGTAGTACTTGCCGGCAAGGAAAAGAAAGACAGGATCCTCGGCAAGGAAGAAAAAAGAATAGTTGCCCACCACGAGATCGGACATGCGCTCGTGATGAGTATGCTGAAAAATACAGAGCCGGTACAAAAGATAACCATCGTCCCGAGAACGATGGGTGCGCTCGGTTACGTTATGCAGGTGCCTGAGGAAGAGAAATATCTCATGAAGAAAAACGAGCTTCTCGATCAGATCACGGGATTGCTTGGCGGACGCGCGGCTGAGGAGGTCGAGTTCGATGATATAACGACAGGTGCGTCGAATGATATCGAGAAGGCAACCTCGATAGCCAGAGCGATGGTAACACAGTACGGAATGAGTGAGCGCTTCGGAATGATGGGGCTTGAGACCATCACCAGCCGTTATCTGGACGGCCGTCCGGTGACCAACTGCGGCGAGCAGACAGAGGCTGAGATTGACGAAGAAGTTAAAAATATACTTAAAAAATGCCACGACAAGGCAAAGAAGATAATAGAGGATAATAAGGATGTTCTCGAAAAACTCGCGGCTCACCTTATTGAAAAAGAGACGATCACAGGTGATGAGTTCGTAGAGATATTCGAGCAGGAGACCGGTATACGCCTAAAGAAAAAGAATCCTGACGGAACCATAAAGGAAGATGAGGAGAAGGCCGACGAGGATGCTCAGGAAACAGAGTCCGAGCAGACCGAGGAGACAGTTCCGGAAGCAGAGACCGGTGAAGAGGAAAATGGAGAAGATGTTTGATCTGGCCGAAGAACTGAAAAAGCTGCCGGCGAAGCCCGGGGTCTACCTGATGCACGATGCCTCGGGTGAGATCATCTATGTCGGAAAGGCCGTGAGCCTGAAGAACAGGGTGAGGCAGTATTTTCAGGAGAGTCGTAACGTGACTCCGAAGATCGAAAAGATGATCTCGAGGATCGCGTGGTTTGAGTACATAGTGACAGACAGTGAGCTGGAGGCTCTCGTCCTTGAGAACAACCTGATCAAGGAGCATGAGCCCCGCTACAACACTATGCTCAAGGACGGGAAGACCTATCCGTATATAAAAGCAACCGTACAGGAGCCTTTCCCGAGGCTCCTATTTTCGCGTATCGTAAAAAGAGACGGTAACAAGTATTTCGGTCCGTTTACGAGTGCAGCATCGGTAAGGGAGGCCATAGAGCTTGTAAACAGGATATATCATCTGAGAACATGTAATAGGATGAAGAAACGTCCCTGCCTCTATCACGATATGGGGCAGTGCGATGCGCCGTGCCAGTCCCTGATAGATGAAAAGACGTACAGGGAGCATTTTGATGGGGCGCTCAGATTCCTTCAGGGAGATACAAAGGATATCAAAAATGACCTGAACCGGAAGATGCTTGATGCGTCCGAGAGGATGGAGTTCGAGGAGGCGGCGATCTACAGGGATCAGTTAGCCAGTATCGAAAGGGTGACGGAGAGACAGAAGATCACCTCCGGAGAGCAGAAGGACAGAGACATTCTGGCCCTGGCCAGGAGCGGAGATGAAGCTGTGATGCAGGTGTTCTTCATCAGGGACGGAAAGCTTCTAGGCAGGGAGCATTACTATCTTACGGGAGTAGAATCTGAAGCCGAGGAAGATGTTATATCTTCATTTATCAAGCAGATGTATTCGGGAACGCCATACCTACCCGATGAGATAATGACTGAGACGGAGTTCAGTGACTCTGAGTCCATACTCGAGTGGCTCAGTGAAAAAAAAGGCAGAAAGGTAAGGAGTATAGTTCCAAAGCGCGGAACCAAGGAGAAGCTTATCGAGTTGGCCCAAAAGAACGCTAAGCTGGTTCTCGAAAAGGATGCGGAAAAGCTGAAAAGAGAGCGGGAGAGAACGATCGGCGCGATGGAGGAGATAGAGTCGTTACTGGGTATGGAGGGCAGACTCTCACGTGTCGAATCCTACGATATCTCCCATATTAACGGTTTTGAGACCGTGGGATCTATGATCGTTTTTGAGGATGGTAAGGCGAAAAAGAACGATTACAGGAAGTTCAGAATCCGTTCCGTCAGTGGTCCGGATGACTACGGTTCGATGGAGGAGATGCTCACGAGGCGTTTTGAACATGCAAAAAGAGAGGGACTTTCAGATTCCGATTCATTCAGGCATCTGCCTGATATTATCTTCATGGATGGTGGACGAGGACAGGTTCACATATGTGAGGAGGTTCTTGAAAGATTGCAGATAGATGTCCCGGTCTGCGGGATGGTAAAGGATGATCATCACCGCACGAGGGGGCTGTATTTCCATGATGAGGAAGTACCTATAGATACTCACGGAGAGGGATTTCATCTGATCACGAGGATTCAGGACGAGACGCACAGATTTGCCATCGAGTATCACAAGCTCATCCGTGGCAAATCTCAGACGAAGTCCATACTTGATGATATCCCGGGTATAGGTCCGAAGCGCAGACAGGCGCTCATAAAGGCGTTTGATTCACTTGAGGACATCAAAAATGCCACCGAGGAGGAGTTGTCATCGGTTCCGGGAATGGATTTAAAAAGCGCGCACTCAGTAATGGAGTTCTTTAAGAGATCGAATTGATCAGTTGTTATGAACGTCGCAAATAGAGTCTATCAGGTATTTCGGCATGATCAGATTCGAATCCATTGTCTTTCCTTCGCCGTATACCTCGTCTTTTTTCTGAAGATAGATAACATCATAAACATCTGACTCGGGACAGCCGTCGCCGGCGAGCAGACCCGAAGCCTTGCATATCCTGCAGCGGACATGACAGTCGCAGCTGTCTGTCGGCAGCGTATCTTTGGTGAAATATTCTATCCTTGAGCAGGAGCCACCCGTGGCTTCTTCGCACAATCCGTCTATCGCAAGCTTTCCGCATTTGGTACATATCTTTACGCCGGTAAGTCCGTCATTCTTGCCGAATGAATCCTTTACATCATAGTCGGTGCTTACCTTTTCCATTATTCTGCGCCATATATCCTTGTGGTATTCAATATCCTTTTGAGATTTGTTTTCGTCATATCCGCACCATATTCCTGCTGTCAGATAAGGAGTGTAGCCTACGAACCAAAGGTCGTTGGAGTTTTCGGAGCTTCCGGACTGTCCTGCTATGGCCATCTCGGATTTTTTGAAAGTGATATGTCCGGCGTTCATAGTCTTCACTTCCTCACGCATAGCGTCTGTGAGGAGCCATGCTGTTGTGTCCTTCATGACTCTTTTGCTTTGGTTTGAGCTGTGGTCTATAAGGACGTTTCCGTCGTGGTCAAGTACCTTTGTGTACAGATGCGGTTTGTTGTATACGCCACCCGCGGCGATAGTGGCGAATGCGCCCGTAAGCTCGAGATTATTGACTCCCTTTGTCAGGTTCCCGAGAGCCAGCGGAAGAGCGATATCCGTGACGCTACGACCCGCATCATCGGAGTAACCGTCAACCAGCGTGGAGAAACCGAGATTCCTCAGATAATCATAGCTTACACGCGGAGTGACCTGATCCAGAGTCTTTACGGCGACGACATTTGTTGAGTTTATGATGGCATCACGGTTGGTGGTCAGACCTCTGTAGGTATCTCCGTATTGATTCTTTACGAGCTCATCGGTTCCGGGATAGTAGTACTCGGTGTCGTCCTTTACCGTAGCGAGGGTCATCCCTGCTGTGTCCAGAGCGGGGAGATATGTTGAGAGGATACTGAAAGTAGAGCCGGGCTGTTTGTTTGAATCAGTGGCTCTTCCTCCTGAAACCCCTTCGAGCTTTGCGCCCCTGCCACCGACCAGAGCTTTGATCTCGCCATTGGTCTGGTCGATGATGACGAAGGAGGCCTGAGGCTCGATGATCGTGTTTATGGATTCGGCGATAATCTCATCGGATTCTCTAACCATAGATTTTTTAAAAGGAGCTATAACTTTCCTTGCGGCCTTTTCGGTAGAGAAGAATGATTTTATAGGCTCTCCACGGTCAGAGTACCATTTTTTGATATCAGAAAAACTGAACGACTCCGCAGATCCGTTCGGATGTTTTATGGTGAGCTGATACTCAAGCTGATATGAGATGTTCTTGGGATAGTTATTCGGATTGTCAAGCTCTTTTTCGCAGATCTTTTGCATATCCGAATCAAGTGTGGTCTGGATTTTGAGGCCGCCGGTGTAAAGAGCATTGGCAGCCTGTGTTTCCGAGTATCCCAGCTCGCTTTTCATATCCTCTATGACGCTTTGCAAAAGGGCATCAGTAAAGTATGAGGAAGGCTTCTGATCCTTCGTGAACTCTTCATTGTAGCGCTGGATGCGCGCCTGTACATCATCCTGGATCGCCAGCTCGTACTGATCCGACGTTATGAAGCCCTGATCCTGCATGGCGGTGAGCACTGCAAGCTCTCTGGTACGGTTCCTGCTTGAGTGAGTGATCGGGTTGTATGCAGAAGGATTTTTGGCTATACCCGCGAGGGTTGCGCATTCCGGCAGCGAAAGCTCGGAGGCATGCTTGTTGAAATATCTGAGTGAAGCGGACTCGACACCGGTGGTGTTCTGTCCGAGACTGATCGTGTTTAAGTAAAACTCCAGGATTTCATCCTTGTTGTATCGATTTTCCATACGAAGAGCCATGTAAAGCTCTTTGAACTTGCGTCTGAAACCTGAGAGAAGATCATTTTCTTCCTCACCACCGTCGGACAGAAGCTGGTTTTTTAACAGCTGCTGTGTGATGGTAAGATGGTCGGAAGAGGAGCTGCCACTGTTTGCTATCCGGGATATGGAGGATTTCAATACGGTGACAGGCTCGATGCCGTCATGTGAGCGGAAATGCTCATCCTCTATGGCTATAAACGCATTTTGGAGATTGATCGGGATATCGTCGAGCATGACATAATGTCTGTTTGCGTCAGAAGACTCGAGAACGCGCACAGCCTCGCCCGAATCATCGAGAATGGATGTAGTGTAGCCGTCATGGATCAGATCGACAGCATCCGTATTCGGAACCTCGCCGATCAGCTCCTTCATATATCTGAATCCCAGATATGCCGAGTAAATAGCTCCGCAAACGAGCAAAAAGAATCCGAAGCGCAACAAAAATACCTGCGCTCTGCGGCCTCTGGCGGGCCATCTGGAGCGGAGTTTTTTTGAGCGTTTTACGACATTTTTTTCACTGAAATTCATACATCCTCCGTACTATTTGGAGAAGGACTCGAGTGTCAGACCTTCATTTCGGTCAAGCGCAGTCTGTATACTCCACGGATGCTGGAAGAGGAGCAAAGGATTGCCCTTCAGGTCCTGAACCTTTTTAGTATCCGAGGTGAGAGAAAGACTGCTGATATCTATATCCGTCGAGGTAATCCAGCGGATGTGCTCGTAGGGGAGTTGCTCCATGCGGATCTCGACGTTGTATTCATTTTTCAGACGGTAGGTGAGTACCTCGAACTGCAGTACACCGACCACTCCGACGAGGATCTCCTCCATTCCGACATTCATCTCCTGGAATATCTGGATCGCGCCTTCCTCGGCAATCTGATAGATTCCCTTGGTGAACTGCTTTCTTTTCATCGTGTCGACCTGGCGTACTCTCGCGAAGTGCTCGGGAGCGAAGGTCGGTATGCCTTCGAAGCGTACAGGAGTTTTACCGGTGTAGAGAGTGTCTCCGATGTGGAAATTGCCGGGATCGAAAACACCGATGATATCACCTGCGTAGGCCTCCTCGATGATGTGGCGGTTCTCTGCCATCATCTGCTGTGGCGCGGTAAGGCGGATTTTTTTGCCCTCGCGCTCGTGCATAACCTCCATACCCGCGTCAAACTTACCTGAGCAGATGCGCATGAAGGCGATGCGGTCGCGGTGCGCCTTGTTCATATTAGCCTGTATTTTGAAAACGAAGGCTGAGAAATCATCGGAAAACGGGCTGATCTCAACGGTCTCGGGAGCAGCGCCCGCGGGTGTCTCGTCACCGCTTCCTACGAGAGAGCCATCGCTGTATACGACCTTCGACTCGCCTGACTGGGCCAACTCGAGTTTCAGGGAATCCCTGGACAGCGGTGAAGTAGTCATCGCGAGGAAATGCTGTAAAAATGCCTCGACACCGAAGTTCGTGAGAGCAGATCCGAAAAATACGGGACTCAGTTTTCCTGCGCGTACGCTCTCGAGGTCGAAATCATCGCTCGCTCCATCTAAAAGTTCTATCTCATCGATCAGTGTCTGATGCTGGATCTCCGAGATCAGCTCATCCACGGAAGGGTCGCCGAGCTTGACCTGATGTGTCTCGACCTTTTGACCGTTATCTCCGGCGACGAAACGAAGGATCGTCTCTGACTCTCTGTCGTATACGCCCTTGAAGCTTTTTCCGGAGCCTATGGGCCAGTTTATCGGGCAGGTTCTGATCCCGAGCACATCCTCGATCTGGTCAATCAGCTCAAACGGATCCATAGCCTCCCTGTCCATCTTGTTTATGAATGTAAAGATCGGAATGCCTCTCATCACGCAGACCTTAAAAAGCTTGATAGTCTGCGCCTCAACACCTTTTGATCCATCGATGACCATCACGGCCGAGTCGGCTGCCATCAGGGTACGGTAGGTATCCTCCGAGAAGTCCTGATGTCCGGGGGTATCGAGGATATTGATGCAGTATCCGTCATAATCAAACTGCATCACCGAAGAGGTAACGGAGATACCACGCTCCTTCTCAATCTCCATCCAGTCGCTGACCGCGTGCTTCGCAGCCTTCCTTCCCTTGACTGAACCCGCCAGGTTGATAGCGCCTCCGTAGAGGAGGAATTTCTCCGTCAGGGTCGTTTTTCCGGCATCCGGGTGGGAGATGATGGCGAAGGTACGCCTCTTCTCGATCTCGTTTTTTATATCAGACATGATTGTTTCCTTTCCACGTGCCGTACGGATCTCTCGTACAGCCCCACGCCTTTCAATCATAGCACAAAACAGAAGCATTGACAAGCGTATTATCGTAATGTTATAATCTTGTAGTTGATATCACACATTTAATAAGAGGAGAAGAACGCATGGCAAAGAAGAAGAAAAAAGAAAAGAACCCCGAACAGTCCAAGCGACGAGGGTTTCTTGCCATAGTTTTTTTGATAGTGCTGGCCACTGCAGTTATCGGCATCAAACTGATCAGTCTCGCTTCATGGCTCGGAGTGCTCGTACTCCTCGGCGGATCGGCGGGTGCCGTGGTATTTTTCGTGATAAACATGAACAGGTTTCGTATATACGAGACAGTGACCGATAGGACTCGCAAAAATGAAGAGAAGGCCGGCGAGAAGCTTGCTGAGGATATGGAAAAATGCAAAGCTCATATCGCCGAGCTCGATGCCAGAGCGGGTGTGACGGTAGATGATAAGGGAGCCGAGGAGGCCAAATAGGAAGGGGAAAGCAACGATGAAGATTACGGATATTCTGTATAAAAAGAACATGTCACTCTCATTCGAGGTGTTTCCGCCGAAAGCGGAGACGGGCTTTGATAGCGTAAAAAAAGCGACCGAGGAGATCGCGGGATACAAGCCCAGCTTTATGAGTGTGACCTACGGTGCGGGTGGCGGTACAAGTCAGTACACACTCGATATCGCCAAAAATATAATGGACAAATTTTCTGTGCCGACACTTGCCCATCTGACCTGTGTATCGTCTGACAAGGCGACTGTACACGAGAGGATCAGGGAGTTATCTGAGGCCGGTATCAAAAATATCATGGCACTCAGAGGAGACTTAACGCCCGAGCTTGAAAAAACAGATCGCAGCAAGTGGGATTACAGATATGCCGTAGAGCTGATAGAGGAGCTGAAAGCAAGCGGTAATGATTTCTGTATCGGAGCCGCGTGTTACCCGGAGATACATCCGGAGAGCGTGGATCAGAAGGAGGATATCAAACACCTGAAGGAAAAGGTGGATGCGGGAGCAGACTTTCTTACCACTCAGATGGTTTTCGATAACAATCTCTTTTTCAATTTCATGTACAAGATCAGAGAGGCGGGCATCACTGTGCCGGTGCTTCCGGGAATCATGCCGATAACAAACGCGAATCAGGTAGAGCGTGCGATCAAGCTCTCGGGAGCGTTTATGCCACAGAGGTTTAAAAGTCTCGTGGATTATTTCGGATCTGACCCGCTCTCGATGAAGCAGGCCGGTATCGCATATGCTACCGACCAGATCATAGACCTGTATGCAAACGGCATCACAAATGTGCATGTATACTCGATGAATAAACCCGACATTGCGAAGGCGATCAGCGACAATCTCTCGGATATACTCGGAAAGGATTTCGGTAAATGATGATTTTCGGAGACCTTTCGGGGATGCCGTATGAGCCTGCGCAGTATATGGAGTATGTGGCGCCCGATATACGAAAAAGCGAGATCCTCAGATATAGCGGGATGAGAGTGAATCCCGGGGAGATGAGGGGACACAGGGATCCTGATGAGAGCGAAGACGATGGTGTAGAGGATTTGTCAAACGATGCCTATGGCCTTCTCGATGAGGTTATAGCTCAGGCAGCATCATCGTTTACATACCGTGTGGCGGCACAGCATATCAGCCTTTCGGCGGATGCGGACGACATTCCCGTGCTTGAGTTTTTCAGAGAATCCGAGAATCTGAAAAAGAATCTGAAAGGCTGTGATGAAGCGGTGATATTTGCCGCGACTGTAGGAGCCGGGATCGATCATCTGATCAGGAGATACGAGAGGATAGAGCCCGCGAGATCACTGATGTTACAGGCGCATGGGGCAGAGAGAGTAGAGGCTTTGTGTGATGCCTTTAACGAGGATGTGAAGCAGCAGGCAGCTGAGGCGGGATACAAAACTCATCCCAGGTTTTCGCCGGGGTACGGTGATCTGCCACTCGATGTTCAACCCATACTTTTAAAGCAGTTAAATGCCGAAAAAAGACTCGGTATCACGCTTGGAAACTCATATATGATGAGTCCGTCAAAATCGGTGACGGCGATAATCGGATTAGAAAAACTCTAGAGAGGATACATAAATGACGATACGCGAATACATGAAAGACCACTTCGTCATATTGGACGGAGGTATGGGTACTTTATTGCAGGCAGCGGGGCTGAAGCCCGGCGAGTACCCGGAAAGGTGGAATATAGAACATCCCGAGGAGATCGTAAAGATTCACGGCTCTTATTATGATGCGGGATCTAATGTGGTTCTGACAAACACCTTCGGAGCGAACTCATTCAAGTTCGAAAGCGATGAGCTCGAGAAGATAGTTTCGGCTGCGGTGAATAATGCCAGGACGGCTGCCGAAAAAAGCTGTGCACCTCAGGAGAAGTTCGTTGCACTCGACATCGGTCCCTGCGGAAAGCTTTTGAAGCCATATGGTGATCTCGAGTTCGAGGACGCGGTAGAGGTATATGCCGAGATTGTGCGCTACGGAGTAAAGGCCGGCGTAGATCTGATATTCATAGAGACCATGAACGACAGTTACGACACAAAGGCAGCGCTGCTCGCAGCTAAGGAAAACTCGGATCTTCCCGTCTTTGTTTCAAATGCGTACGGCAGTGACGGAAAGCTTATGACCGGAGCGAGTCCTGCGGCCATGGTCGCGATGCTCGAGGGACTGCATGCGGACGCTATCGGAGCGAACTGCTCACTCGGGCCAAAGCAGCTGGTAGGCGTGATGGACGAATATTTGGAGTACGCATCTGTTCCCGTACTTATTAAGCCAAATGCCGGTCTGCCCAGAAGTGAGGGCGGTCAGACGGTATATGATGTGTTCCCGCCGGAGTTCTCGGAGGATATAGCTGAGCTCCTTAAAAAGGGAGTGCGTATCACCGGCGGATGTTGCGGTACAACTCCGGATTATATAAAGGCGGTTTCGGAAAAAGCGAAGGATATAGAGCCTGTGCCTGTGACTGAGAAGGATATCACAATGGTGTCCTCCTACACGAAGGCTGTTGTGTTCGGAAAAAAGCCCATCCTTATCGGAGAGCGTATCAATCCCACAGGTAAAAAGAGATTCAAGCAGGCACTCAGAGAAAAAGATATTGACTACATACTCGGAGAGGGACTGCACCAGCAGGATGCCGGTGTGGATGTACTCGACGTGAATGTCGGTCTCCCCGAGATAGATGAACCCGCGATGTTGGTTTCGGTTGTAAAGGAACTTCAGGCGGTATCTGATCTTCCTCTCCAGCTCGATACGACCGACACAGTCGCGATGGAGGCGGGGCTCAGGATTTACAACGGAAAGCCCATGATCAACTCCGTAAATGGAAAAGATGAGGTCATGGATGCGGTATTCCCGCTGGCAGCGAAGTACGGCGGACTTATCGTGGCGCTGACACTCGATGAGGGCGGTATACCCGATCATGCCGAGGACAGAGTCAGGATAGCGAAAAAGATTTTGAAAAAGGCCGAGGAGTACGGTATCCCGAAAAAGGACCTGATATTCGATCCTCTGGCCATGGCGATCAGCGCCGATACAAAGGCGGCACTCGCGACCATAGCATCTGTCGACGAGATCAGAAACGGGATAGGAGCGCATACCTCTCTCGGTGTGTCGAATGTCTCGTTCGGATTGCCGGAGAGAAATCTGATCACGCAGACATTTTTCGCGTCGAATCTGGAGCGAGGTCTGTCGGCCGCGATCATGAATCCGTATGCGACCGAGATGATGAATACGTATTACAGCTTTTGCGCGCTGCATGATCTCGATGAGAACTGTATGAGTTACATCGAATACACGCAGACGCTGCCGGAGATGGTTGAGGCAGGAAGTGTATCTGCAGCAGGTACGAATGAAAAAAAATCCAAGCCCGGTGAGCCGATAGAAAAAACAACCGAAGGCTCCGAGCTCCACCGGGCGGTAGTAAGGGGTCTGAAGGATAAAGCGGGGGCACTCACAAAGGATATGTTACAGAGTGTGGAGCCGCTGACCATAGTAAATGAAGATGTCATACCGGCACTCGATCAGGTAGGGCAGGATTTCGAAGCGAAAAAAGTATTTCTGCCGCAGCTTTTGATGGCAGCGGAAGCGGCGAAGGCGGCCTTCGAGGAGATCAAAAAGAGCATGGCTGAGAGTGGCTCTGCCGGCAGCGGTAGAAAGCTGAAGATCGTAATTGCAACCGTGCACGGTGATATTCACGACATCGGAAAGAATATTGTAAAGCTTCTTCTCGAGAACTACGGCTTTACCGTTATAGATATGGGTAAGGATGTTCCGGAGCAGGATATCGTAGACGCGACCGTGAGAGAGCATGCAGGTTTAGTCGGTCTCTCGGCACTCATGACGACAACCGTGCCGGCCATGGAGAACACGATCAAGCTTCTCAGAGAGCAGGCACCATGGGCAAAGGTCGCCGTGGGAGGGGCCGTGATGACTCAGGAGTATGCCGATTCCATCGAGGCGGACAAGTACGGTCGTGACGCGATGGATACGGTCAGGTATGCTGAGGAACTCGAAAATGCGGAAATCTAAAATTTTTTCTTTCCATATGTGAAAAAATGTGATATAATAACACATGATTATAACAATATTTGCGCACAGTGTGCTGGTAGTGGAGGAAAACCTATGGCAAACGCAGAAGATACCGAAATACTGTTGGAGAGTGGTACTAACGAGCTTGAGCTCCTGGAGTTCATCGTTGGAAATCAGCGTTACGGCATTAACGTGGCGAAGATCAGTGAGCTTCGTCCGTATGAGGCGCCTACCCTGGTTCCGAATGCTCATGAGTACGTAGAGGGCATTTTTATGCCGAGAGATTCGATCATTACGGTGGTTGATCTTTCAAAGGCGTTATCGGTGCCGCTTCATCCCGATAGAAATTCCGATATGTATATAATCACACAGTTCAATAAAATACAGGTTGCTTTCCATGTGCAGGAGGTGCTCGGCATCAACCGTATATCATGGCAGGATATCTCGAAGCCGGATCAGACCATTAACAATGGCGGAAACGGCGTAGCTACCGGTATTACAAAGATCGACGGAAGGATCATCATTATTCTCGACTTCGAGAAGATAATGACCGAGATCAATCCGGAAACCGGTCTGAAGATATCAGATGTAGAGGCTATGGAAGGACGTCAGAGAAGTGATCACACGATTCTTCTTGCAGAGGATTCACCGCTTCTTCTGGAGATGCTTAAGAAGTGCCTGATCAAGGCGGGTTATACGCACCTGATTCCGACGGAGAACGGACTCGAGGCATGGCTGAAGCTCGAAAGCATGATCGAGGAAGGCGCAAAGATCGGAAATGATATCTCGATGGTCATCACGGATATTGAGATGCCGCAGATGGATGGACACCACCTTACAAAGCGAATAAAGAACGACGAACGTTTCGAGGGACTGCCGGTAGTCATCTTCTCATCACTCATCAGTGAAGAGATGAAGAGAAAAGGCGAGAGACTCGGTGCCGATGCACAGCTGTCAAAGCCTGAGATAGGACAGTTGATCGGAGCGGTGGATAATTTGTTAAAGTAAAAAGATCAAAGACTATATGCCCCCGATCGCTCGGGGGCATTTCTGTTAGGGGAGAATTATGAAAGCTGTTTGGAAAGAGTACACTTTGAATGCTGAATCGATAGAACAGATATCATCAAGTGTTCAGGAGTATATGAAAGAACTCGGAGAGGACACCAGGAGCATACAGAGAAACCGCCTATTGGTGGAGGAGTTGCTTTTGCGTATCCGGGATGCATATGAAACCGAGATCACGTTGAGTGTAATGATAGGAAGGCATCTCGGCAGACATGTGTTTAAGATCAGCTATGAGGGAAGTGCCTTTGATCCGACGGTGAGTGAAGGTGAGGACGATGTGCTCCTTGAAACCATCGGACTGGCACCATCATGGGGATTCAGAAAAAATGTAAACACAGTCTCTATGACCATATCAGGGAGAGCCAAGAGAGGGCGACTGTTCAAGATTCTCTTGGCTATCGTGCTTGCCGGCCTGTTTGGTTATTTGGGAACGTTCCTTCCGAAAGAAGTGAGAACGGGAATCGATGACAATTTTATACTGCCTGTTATGAGCTGCTTTTTGGGATTGCTTTCAACCTTTGCAGGTTTCATGATCGCACTCACGATATCAAGCGGTGTGCTCGGAATCGGTGATATGTCCGCCCTTTCAAAGATCGGTAAAAAGGTTATTCTGCGTTTTGTGTTTATTACTTTTCTTACCTCGCTCGTAGCGCTCGCCATAGCTTATTTCTTCTTTAGTTTTTCGTCGGATAGTGCGGGACAGGGTGCTTCGTTCCAGTTAAAAGGCGTATTGACCATGTTTTTCAACATTGTGCCAAACAATCCGGTTGATCCTTTTATGACGGGAAATGCTCTTCAGATTATAGTGATCGGGCTTTTTGTCGGAGTTGGACTTTTGGCACTCGGAGAGAAAACAAAGCTTGTGAGGGATTTTGTCAATGAGGGAGCCTCGCTGACGCAGTGGTTGACAACATCGGTTTGTTCTGTAGTTCCGTTTTTTGTGTTTGTCGCGCTGCTTCATCAGGTTTGGAGTGACAGGGTGGCACTTCTGCTCTCATTGTGGCGTCCGATACTGGTTACGGCAGGTGTCACTGTTTCATGGGTGATACTTATGCTCATATATGTTTCCATACGTACCAAGTGTTCTCCGATAAAGATTCTAAAAAAGATTTTACCTGTATATGTTTTTGCTACATCGACAGGATCAAGTCTGATGGCGTTTACTCTGGGTATGGATACCTGCAGGGAAAAACTCGGTGTCGATGAGTCGTATGTCAAGTTCGCATACCCGATGGGCAATGTTGTCTATATGCAGGGAACAGTTGTTTATCTGACCGTGATATCTTTGTTCTTTGCGGATGCTTATCACATCAATGTAAGCTTGGTTTGGTTCGCTGTGGCGGTGGTTTCGGCTGCACTTTTATCGATTGCTGTCCCACCGATCCCGGGTGCGGCTATCATGCTGTTTACCGTGCTTTTTGCACAGTTGGGAATACCTGAGGATGCAATTGTCTTAGCGATAACCATGGACATAATTATGGATTTTGTAGATACCGGCATCAATGTTATGATGCTGATCATGGAAGTGACCAATGGGGCCAGATCTATGAAACGGCTGGACTATGATGTGCTTAGGAGCTGAGATAAATGAACAATCTGAATGACATGCGTTATGACGCATTTATCAGCTACAGACATCTCGAGCCGGACAGCTTTGTGGCGCATTCGCTTCACAAAAGGTTGGAAGCCTTTTCGCTTCCGCGTTCAGCCAGAGATAAGGCTAAATCCGGTCAAACGAGGATTGAGCGGATTTTTCGTGATGAGGAAGAACTCCCGCTTTCAGAGGATCTGTCGGAGCCGATCAGTAATGCGTTGAAAAACTCAGAGTTTCTGATATGTATCTGTACTCCGAGGTATCTGGAGTCAAAGTGGTGCATGCGCGAGATCGAGTTGTTTTTGCAGACACACGACAGAGATCATATCCTCGTCGTACTGGCGGAGGGTGAACCTGATGAGTCGTTCCCGGAGCTGTTAACGCAGGGAGGGAGAGAACCGCTGGCGGCTGATACCCGCGGTGAGACAAAAAAAGAGATAATAACAAAGATAAATACTGCGGTGCTCAGGATAAGTGCCGCCATGTTTGGTTTGAATTACGATGACCTCAGGCAACGCCACAGAGAGGCGAGGCTGAAACACCTGATGGTAGTCGGTGGCGTGATAGGCGCGGCTGTTTTGGCATTTGCTGTTTTTGCGACAGTCGCACTTATAAAGATCTCCAAGCAGAACACGGAGATATATGAACAAAACCGCGAGATAAGTAATCAAAAAGATACGATATCCGAGCAGTATCAAAACCTTCAGGATAAGTATGTCGAGAAGACGGTTGAGTCAGCAAGGCAGCTTTTGGGAAAGGGAAGACGAGACGATGCGATAAGTGAGTTGAAAAGTGTTTTGCCTGACGGAGAGAGCAAACCATATAATGCTGATGTGGTCAGGCTTCTGAATGAAACGCTTAATGTGTACAGTGTGAATGATAGGCTTTCTCCTGTACAGGTTTATGAGGATGATACAAAGATAGACTCTTTTGATGTTTCGACAGACGGAAAGTATGTTCTTTTAGTCGGTGATTCGAAAGCAAGGGTATTTGATTCCGAGTCAAATGAGCTTATTATCGATATAGAGAGCAGGTCGGAGGATGATGATTCGGCTTTTTCTGCCTACTTTTGCGGTTCAACAGGAGTTGTAGTTATTGATGGCGAAAACAGGAATTATTTCTCCTTGCGCGAACAGGATGCATCCGATGCGATCACGCTTCCGGATGAAATCGATCCTTCCACGGCTTTATATCAGGATCCGGATGAAGTGGTCACTATTGTATCCGGTTCGGATTCTCTTTTGGCGATAGATAAAACCGGCGAGGTAAGATACAGGGTTGACGTCGGGAGTATTTTTAAAAAGCACGAGCTTTATACCGAGGGGGTCAGCTTTGATAAGAAGCTCGCGGTAGCGTCATTTACTGACGATAAGAATGCTTATGTGGTCGTATTTGATAAGTATACCGGGAAGCCGATCCGGCATCTCAGTGAAACAAACGATTATGAAGTGGCTGCGACTGTCTTTGGCGACACATTGTGTTATGTAACATCAGAAAACGCGGAGCAGAGAGATGGGGGTAAGACCAGGGCGGTAGCAGTTGATATACGATCCGGGAATAAGAAATGGGAGACCGAGTTGTATGGTGAATCGGTGCAGAGGGTCAGTCGGATAAATGATACCATCTATGCCATAGGCGGATCGTCCTGGTCCTCGTTAAGTGTATCGGGAGAGCTTTTGTCTACGGTCTATACGGAAACTGTGATCGAAACAACATGGACGGAGAAGCGTGAGGGTGGTGACGCATTTTTCTACCTTTGCAGCTCGGGCGATCTGTTTTCGTGCAGTGAGGGCGGTTCAGTCGAGGGGAGTGACAGGCGTTTTCAGTACAAACCTACCGAAGAGGTTGACAGTGCAAAGAAGGTTGGAGATGCATTGTACTACAAGCCTTCTTTCCTGGACTATGTGGTTAAATATGCGCCGGAGATATCCGAAAACGCTGAAAAGCTCGCAGATGACTATTCGGAAGAATGGTATAACGAGGACTCTGAACTCAGGGAAAACACGGATGAGGTTCTAAACTCGGTTGAGGGAATTGATACCAGGGGATGGTATGATGCGTTTTTCTCAAACGACAAAAAGTACCTTTGTGTTTTTCATAATGCCGTGGTCGATATAGTCGATGTGGGAGCTAAAAAACTTATCCGGACGCTCGACTTAAAGGGTGAGGAGTGTCTGGGAATGCATTATTCCGAGCTTTCACGCGGATACATTATTGATATAGTGAGTGCATCGTTTATTCTTGACGATGACTTCAACATCATTTGTGAGGCGGACAGGATCGTCGGCGAAGATGAGAACGGATTTATAATTATCAGCGATGATTTTACGTATTACAGAGTTCCGTATACAAATGGGTGATAACAAATCGGGAAAAGTATCCTGATGTGAAGCAGAAATACAGATTTGAAAGTGTAGAATGACATAAGGAGTAATAGATGGCCGCGTAGATCTGGGAAAGTACGGAATGTGAGGATAAATAGAATGATTGCTATAATAACAGGTGCAACTGGAGATATTGGAAGAGGGTTTGTTAAAGAGATACTTGATGAGGTGGATCAGATATGGGCAGTCGGACGAAGTGATGAAAGGCTATCGGACCTTGCTCAGGAGTTCGGGCAAAAGATCGTTCCGGTCAAATCCGATTTGTCTAAAGAAGCGGAAATACGATCTCTTTGTGAAAGGATAGAATCTGAAAAACCAAGTATTCGCTATCTGATAAACAATGCTGGGATTGCAAAGATGGGAGAGTTCGGTGAGTTCTCGCATGATGAGGTATTGTCTATGCTGAACATCAATTGTGAAGCCGCTGCACTTCTATGCAGGACTTCAATTCCCTTTATGGCAAAGGACTCCTTCATGCTGAATATCGCATCGGCGTCTGCTTTTCAACCGAATCCGTATATATCGTTGTATGCCGCAAGTAAAGCATATTTATTGTCGTTTACACGTGCTATAAACAGAGAGTTAAGTGATGTGACATGTACCGCAGTTTGTCCAGGATGGGTTGATACTAAGATGCTTCCAAAAGAAAAGGATGGAAAAAGAGTACGTTATCCGGGCATAGTGACTCCGAAGAAAGTTGTAAAACAGGCACTTAAGGATTGCCGCAAGGGTAAGGATATCTCTTTGAGTTCGCCTCAGTTTAGATTTACGAGGTTTTATAGCAAAGTGATGCCACATAGGTTAATCATGAATCAGTGGTTAAGAATGATAAAAAAATATATATGAGAAACCAACAAATCGGGAAATATGGCAATTACCCTATTGGGAAAGGAAGTAGTGGAGCAATGCAGGCTTTCAAATTATGAGTAATAACCGCGATTCAAGTCAACAATATTCAGGAGGAAAAATAAAGATGAAAAATGACATTAGTATTCGTTTGGAAGAAAAGAAGGATTACAATGAGGTTGAAAACCTCGTCAGGGAAGCATTCTGGAATGTATATCGTCCGGGATGCACCGAGCATTTTCTGATCCATGTGCTGCGTGATGATCCGGATTTTATACCGGAGCTTGATTACGTTATGGAAAAGGACGGGAAATTGATTGGTCAAAATGTGTTTGTTAGGGCTATCATCAAATCTGACGATGGAAAAGAAATACCGATTCTGACGATGGGACCGATAGGCATAATTCCCGAACTCAAGCGCAATGGGTATGGCAAGAAGATCCTTGACTATACCTTGGAAAAAGCGACAGAGTTGGGATATGGTGCAGTTCTCTTTGAGGGGAATATCGATTTCTACGGGAAGAGCGGATTTACTTACGCCAAGGAGTTTGGTATTCGCTATAATGACATGCCTGCCGACGCGGACACATCTTTCTTTCTCTGTAAGGAACTCATCCCGGGATATCTTGATGGTATCATTGGAGCATATCAGACACCAAAAGGATATTTGGTTGAGGATGCAGATGTAGCGGAATTTGACAAGAGTTTTCCGACAAAAGAAAAGCAGAAACTGCCGGGGCAGATTTTTTCCTGATTTTAGTCTGAACAAATGAATAGGGGAGAAAAATATGATTCTTTTTATCAATGCTTGTGTACGGGATGGATCACGGACAAAGAGATTAGCGGATTATTTGCTGTCTACGATGGATGAGCCTGTAACAGAAGTCAGATTAGCTGAAGAAGAGTTTCCGGTAGTCGATACGGGATTTTTGGATAGGCGTGAGCGGCTTAAGGAATGTGGTGACTATAGCGACCCGTTATTCAGATGGGGAAAGCAGTTTGCTTCGGCCGATACGATTGTAATAGCAGCACCTTATTGGGATCTATCATTTCCGGCTGTTCTGAAGACGTATTTTGAGCAAATAAACGTTCTTGGTGTGACCTTTGATTATTCAGATGATGGTGTTCCAAGAGGGCTGTGTAAAGCAAGGATGCTGTATTACATTACAACCTCAGGCGGAGATTTCGCTCCAGATGAGTTTGGATATGGGTATGTGGATGCGTTGGCGAAGAACTATTATGGAATCCGGGAAACAAAGCTGATCAAGGCGACAGGACTGGATCTGTTAGGTGCAGACCCGGAAAAGATATTGAAGAAGTGTATGGATGAGATAGATATACAGGGGCCAAGGTTGCGGAGTTTATCGATAAATAGTGATGAGGAAAAGACGTGAAAAAAGGAAAGTATGTTTATAAGGAGTACGGATCAGATAAGAGGGATATTATAATCTTACTCCACGGCGGAGGAATGTCATGGTGGAATTATCGTGAAGAGGCTGAGCTTCTTCGGGATAAATACCACATAATAATTCCTGTTCTTGATGGACACGCTGGTAGCGATCGTTCGTTTACTACGATAGAGCAGAATGCAGATGAAATCATATCCATTATAGACGAAGAGTTCGGTGGAAAGGTTCTTTTAATTGGCGGGTTGTCGCTTGGTGCGCAAATTCTTTTGGAAATACTATCTCGAAGAAAAGACATATGTAGATATGCCATAGTGGAAAGTGCATCGGTTATTCCTTCAAGGATCACTCATGCGTTGACAGGTCCTGTTTTTGGAAGTACTTATGGACTGATAAAGCGTGAAGGGTTTGCAAAAAAACAGTTTCACTCGTTACATATGAAGCGGGAACTTTTTGAGGATTACTATAGGGATACGTGCCTGATATCAAAGTCGGATATGATATCGTTTTTGCGAGCAAATACATCATACAGTCTTAAAAGTTCAATCGGTGAAAGTGATGCCGAGGTACACGTGCTGGTTGGAGAAAAAGAAAACAGGAAGATGAAGTACTCCGCAAAAAGAATTGTTGATGCTATTCCGGGAAGTGTATTTCACGGATTGAAGGGCTTGTATCACGGTGAGTTTTCAATCAATTACGCAGAAGGTTATTCGAAGCTGATAATGAGAATAACAAATCGGGATTTGTGTAAGATTGACATAGATTGCCGAAATCTGTATAATATTTCTATACAGATTTGAACATATTCTGACAGTCCTGTTATTACGAACCACATGATCGAGGGGTAAAATGGAAAAGCTATTTAAACTCAAACAGAATGGAACAACAGTAA
Organism: Lachnospiraceae bacterium P6B14; assembly: GCA_000687695.1. GTDB lineage: Bacteria > Bacillota > Clostridia > Lachnospirales > Lachnospiraceae > Eubacterium_F. The sequence continues at coordinate 65,473 of JHWZ01000002.1, forward strand.
AGACAGAAATTCTGGCGGGGATAACAACGTTTTTAACTATGTCATACATTGTTATGCTCAATCCGAATCTTCTTACGTCATTTGATGTGGGAAGTGAGTTGTGGAATGGTGTATTTGTGGCTACATGCCTGGCGTCTGCCGTCGGTACTGCCTGTATGGCTTTTTTTGCGAACCTTCCATTTGCGATGGCTCCCGGTATGGGTATCAATACGTTTTTTGCCATCGTCGCAACCAATATTGCCACGATCACCGGAGTGAGTTATCTGGCATCCTTCCAAACTGCCCTTTGTATCACATTGATCGAGGGAATCGTCTTTTTGGTTCTGTCATTGATAAGTGTACGTGAAAAAATCGTTGATGCGATACCGAAGGGAATACGTCTGGGTATCTCGCCCGCACTTGGAATGATGCTTTTGTATATAGGATTTGGATCGAATGCATTTATTTATGATGATCAGGGGAACTCGTACGGAGTTCTTCAGTCGTTTTTTGGGGCATTGTCTCCGAGTACGTTAAAGAGTGAAATGGGAAATGAGTATCCTGTGATGATCATTACCGTAATAACGATGATGTTTGGATTCTTTTTGATCGTGATCCTGAACCATAAGAAAATTCGCGGTGCCGTATTGCTGGGTGTACTTGCTTCAGCTGCATTATACTGGGCATGCAGCGCTGTTTTTCTCGGTACTAACCCGTTTGCATCACTCGAGGGAGCATCTTTTGTTCCTCCTTTTGGAGATATGATCAATACGACTCTGTTTAAGTTTAATTTCAGCAATCTCGCGGATGTAGGATGGCTCACCGTGGTTACTTTGGTTATCACGTTCTGTATCATAGATATGTTTGATACGATAGGAACACTCATTGGCACTGCGTCGAAAGCGGGTATGATCAATGAAAAAGGCGAGATACCGAAAATAAAGGAAGCACTTACTGTGGATGCCGTAGGAACGATAGTCGGCGCGACGACAGGTACCTCAACCGTGACAACATTTGTCGAGTCAGCCTCGGGTGTTGAGTCCGGGGGAAGGACAGGACTTACAGCTCTTACTACAGCAGTTATGTTTCTGGCGTGCATTTTTATTGCGCCTTTTGTAGCTGTGATCCCGCCTGCTGCCACATCGGCTGCGCTTATTTATGTAGGAATATCGATGGTCATCACGATCAAAAATATAGATTTTTCCGAGATAACCGAATATGTACCGATGGTCATCATGCTAATAGCCATGCCTATTTCAGAGTCGATAGGAAATGCCATCGGATTGGCACTGATATCGTATGTTGTGATAGCATTAACTACCGGAAAAAGAAAAGAAATACATGCACTCACCTGGATACTGTCAGTGGTGTTTTTGGTGAAATTTTTTGTGACGATATAGCGGGGGAGTGGGTATGAATAATCCATCGATGGCAGGAAGGAAGCCGGCAAACGATAAAAAGAATGATGTTGCGATGATTATGGGAATCATCGTCTGCGCGGGCATCTTCGGCTGGATTTACGAGACACTGTTTTACATGTATAACTATGACGGTCTGATCGTCAAGAGAGGCTCCGGCTTCGGACCATGGATCGACATCTACTGTTTGGGTGGCGTGATTATGTACTTTGCCTGCCGAAAGCTGACAAAAAGACCGTGGTTGGTGTTTTTGGTAAGCGGCGTGCTCTGCGGGACACTCGAGTATGTTACAGGTTTCATACTGGATCGTGTTAACGGAGGCTATTGGGGCTGGGATTACAACACTGAAAAGCTGAACTTCGGTAATCTCGATGGCTATATCTGCCTGCGGTCGGTGCTTGTATTCGCGGTGTCAGGTTGCATGCTGTTCTATTTGATCATACCCGGGCTCGGGTGGCTGCGGAAAAAGATCGGCGAAAAGGCGTTCTTTTGCATCTTTGTCGTCCTGGGCGTGATAATCATGATCGATATAGCCTACGATGACATCGCAGGTTATATATTTGGAATGCCGAACGCTTCGCAGTTTTACAGCCGTCTTGGATGGTTTTCACCTATCCCGTGACGCCCTACACAATTTCATTGAAAGAGTAGACCGTTTATGATATGATGGTATATAGATGTTTTTGAAACAGGATTGTACGAAAACATTTCAGATGACAGTTTAAAAGATATTATGATTGGGGGATGGAGCATATGAGAAAAACAGTGAAGACGCAAAAAAGAATAAAACAGTTAATTACCCTTGTTCTGGTAATATGCACCGTGTTATCGATGACGGCCTGCGGCAAAAAAGAGTCGGAAGCACCTGCGGCATCCGAGGAGAGGTTTGATCCCGCACTTGACACAAATACTGATTGCAGTATCAGTGTTGTCGGAAACTATGATAACTTTGAAGCATTAGAGGCTGAGTTTGACAGATTTAACGAGATATATCCGAATGTTAAGCTCAGTTATATGAAACTCGATGACTATAACAATATTCTTGCCACAACACTTGAAGGCAAGGATAAACCCAACATTTTCTTTTCATACACATGGATGATGGGAAACAAAGAATACGATTCTGTATTTGCTCATATGGAAAAGCTTTCGGATCCGTCTCTCGGATTGAATCTGGACTTTATTCGTCCGGGACTTATCAATCATGATGATAGCGGGGCAGTGATGATGGTTCCCGTTTTTTCAAGAAGCTATGGTATGCTTGTGAACAACGACTTGTTTGAAAAGGAAGGCTTGAGCGTTCCCACAACATGGTCGGAGCTTATTGATGTATGCGAAGCGTTTAAAAGCAAAGGGTATGACAGCCCTATGATGGGTTACAGTCTTGAATCCTCCAGTTGTTTTATGTACACGCTTGCCTACCCCATGTTTGTGGCTACATTGGCGGAAAACCCAAAAGCGCTTGAACTTGCAAATAAACTTGATCCTGCAGCAGGGGAATATATGCGTCCCGCATTGGAAACGGTGGAGAGTGTTATTCAGAACGGCTGTATAGATGTCAAAGAGTGTGACAAGATTTCCGATAACTACACGGAGGTGATCCTTCGATTCTTTGAAGGCGATGTTCCGATGATGATCTGCGCCGGCGATACGGTATCCGGTACAAAAAAGAGGGAGAGCCAGTCTGAGGCGTTCACCAAATCTCCGTTTAGCTACACATTTTCACCTATTCCCACGACAGATGAAGGCGGATACTTTATTGACAGTCCTTCCGTTGAGTTTTCGGTTAATAAGGACTGCGACAATCTTGACATGACAAATGAGTTTATGCGGTTTCTGATCACTGAAAATGAGCTGAATGAGATGGCTTCCGTGAAGCGTCTTATAACGCCTACCGCGAATATGTCATTTGATCCGGTATATGCGCCCTTCGGTAAAGTACCTTCAGAGCGCACATTATCTCCGGAGGTACTCGGTATCACGGATCAGCTTACGGTACAGATAAAAGGTGCTGCTTTTCAGGTTGGAAAAGGCGAAAAGACCGTGGATGATGTTGTCAAATTGTACGGAACCTATGAGTAAGAAACGGAGGATAATCCGTGAAGAAAGCGCTGGTCATTATTCCGAACCTTCTCATAATCGGATTTATACTGCTTTTTATCGTCAGGTATGCCAATTTCAAAGTAGAAGAAAGCAACCGTAGTGATATCGAAGCATTTGAAAAGATGACGCTCACTGTAGATCAGATCATTGCAAACTATCTTGAAGATGAGCAGCGTCTATGCGATATATGGTCGAACTATGTCAACAGGTCTGCGGAAGCGGGCACACCGATGACGGCAGAGGAGGCTATTTCCTATATCAAAAAGGCCAAGATATCACCTGAGATATCGGGGCATCTTATTTTCATGGATAATCCGGATCATTTGGGTATCTCGACAGCTGAGAACCCTGATAGTGCCGGAGATAATTCAGTTTCTTACAAAAACATATCCGTTTTTGACAACCTTGACAGTGTGAGCGATGAGGACGGCGTAGTCAGTATTACGAGGGCTTATACGAATCCGCAAAACGGAATACAGTCGATCGCTTTTATGAATTTTGTGAAGGTTCTTGACTCTGAAACCGGGAATCTGAGGACAGGTCTTTTGATGCGTGTTGTTCCCATAAGCCGTCTGGAGCAGAAACTGGTATTTTTAAGTGGAGAATATGAGACCGTTGAAATAAGCATTATTGACAAAGACGGAAACTATGTCATTCGCGGTACATCCCTTAAAAACAGTAATTTCTTTGAGTATTACAAGTCCTACAACGAAAACACAAAAGAGGAGTACGAGCGCGTAAAGAGCGATATCGTCGGCGACGTCGGCTCCATGGTCATTAAGAATTCAAAGGGATTGGATTGCATGATATCACATGCACCATTTGAGACCTTGAAAAAATGGTATCTTATCGCTTATATCCCTATGGATGACCTTGTGCAAAGCAGCGGTATTGACTGGCTTTTGCTTGGGATCGTTTCGGTCGGACTCATCTTTTTGCTTATATATAACTTTGTATTTTTTATGATATTTAACCGAAAACTTTCCGAGGTGGCGGAGCAGGCCAATCAGGCCAATGAAGCCAAGTCATATTTTCTTTCCACCATGTCTCATGATATCCGCACGCCCATGAATGCCATTTTGGGATTGAACGAAATGGTGCTTAGGGACAGTCATGATGACGTTATCGTGGGCTATTCCGAAAGTATAAAAACAGCGGGTAATACTCTGCTCGGTATCATAAATGACATTCTGGATTTCTCAAAGATCGAAGCCGGCAGAATGGATATAATCAACGTTGATTACAGCTTTGTGTCGGTACTCAACGATCTGATGAATATGGTACAAAAGAAGGCAGAAGATAAAGGGCTTGCTTTCAATATGAACATAGACAGAGAGCTCCCTTCGGTATTAAACGGTGACGAGATAAGAATAAAGCAGGTTATCACAAATATTCTTTCAAATGCCGTTAAATACACGAAGGAAGGCTCCGTATCATTTTCCGTGGGATATAAAAATATACCGGATAAGCCGGACTCGATCATTCTGACAATCAGTGTTTCCGATACGGGAATAGGTATTAAACCCGAAGATATGGATAAACTCTTTGAAGCTTTCGAGCGTATTGAGGAAAAAAAGAACCGCAATATCGAAGGAACGGGGCTTGGCATGACCATTGCACAAAGCTTTTTGACCATGATGGGAAGTCACCTTGAGGCAGAAAGTGTTTACGGCGAGGGTTCCGTATTTTCTTTTGACTTAGAACAGAAGGTTGTGAAACGTGAACCCATCGGTGATTATGAGGAAGCGTTTATACGCTCCCTGAGGGAAAGACGCAATTATCGTGAGAAGTTCATAGCACCCGGTACGGACGTACTTGTTGTCGATGACACCCCCGTTAACCTTACCGTATTTACAAACCTGTTAAATCGTTCGCAGATAACGATCGATACATGTGAAAGCGGTGACGAAGCCGTAGTACTGTACAAAAAGAAGCATTATGATGTTATCTTCTTAGATCATATGATGCCAAACAAGGACGGTATCGAAACTCTAGCCGAAATGCACGGACTTCAGGGAACGCCGAATGACGAAACCCCGGTGGTCTGCCTTACAGCCAATGCAATATCCGGTATGCGCAAGATGTATATAAATGCCGGTTTCGATGACTATATTACAAAGCCTATCGATCCGGACAGGCTGGAGGGAATGCTCTTAAAGTTCTTGCCGAAGGATAAGGTTTCACTTGTTTCGGACGACGGCGAGAATGAAGACTGCGACCTTCCGGAGTTTTTATATCATATTGATGAAATTGATGTTGAAGCGGGGCTTGGACATTGTGGGAATGGTGAATCCTATATTGCGACGCTCAAGACATATCTTGATACCGTCACGAAAAATGCCGATGATATTGAGATGTTTTGGAAAGCCGGAGAGATCGGGAATATCACGACCAAGGTCCATGCACTTAAGAGTACATCAAAAGTAATAGGGGCATTAGAGCTCGGAGAGTTCGCGGAAACACTTGAAAAAGCCGGGGAGCGGGGAGATATGGAAATGCTTGACCGGGAGCTCCCGAAACTTATCTCTGATTACAGAAAGCTGGCCGAGGATTTGGAACCGTTACATGAGAGTAATGTTTCAAAAGAGGATGATCGTCCGCAGATCACTTTGGAAGAATTAAATGATGCATACAAAAAACTTTTGGACTTCGGTGAAAACTTTGATTTTGACAGTATTGTTGATATTGTCGAATCACTGAGACAGTACAGTATTCCCGAAGATGAGGCTATGCGGGTTGCGGCGATCATAAAAGCCACAGATGATCTTGATTATGAAATGATCCCGGAAATCATCAACGGATCGCAAGAGCCAGAGTAAAAACAGTTGTAATGTGGGTCATGATAATAAAGGAGAACTTAAATATATGTTTTGTACAAACTGCGGAAAAGAACTTCAGGACGATATGTCGTTCTGTCCATATTGCGGGAAGTCAACCGGAGGGGTAGCTCCTGCGCCGAAAATGGCAACTGATACGCCGCAGGACTACGACCGGACATCGGGAAGTCACGTCTTATATAGTTACTGCAAAGTAATGCGTGTGCCTAAGATGGGGGCAGCCCCCGCTGTGATCACTATTCTTACGGGTTTGATGATAGCTCTTTTCATTGCAGTTCTCGGGGAGAGTCTCTTGCTGGCTATAGCAGTAGGTGCCGTAGTAAGTGCTGTGTTTGCATTTCTATTCTGGCTTGCCTACAGATATCGGGTAGGAGCCTCAAAAAGGCTCAACGACTTCCTTGCTGAAGACGGCGGGCAGATGATGTACAGCGACTTTGCCTCAGCGCAGCCCTTTGCGAATGACCAGTTCAGGCTTGGCAGGTATTATTTGTATATCAAAAACGGAGCTGTGATTAAGATTGACAGCATTACAGATCTGGTAAGGGTATATACTCGTTCGTGTGTGGGCTTGAGCGCCAAGGTTAATGATCAGAACGGCAGTAATTCATTCCTGCTTTGCAGGCTGCATGTGCTAAATGATAGGGCAGAGATTGATAAGATACGTAAAGCAGTGATGCAAAGGCAATAAATCTATATTTTCTCAACAGAGTGTTCCGAAACGGAACACTTTTTTTGATAATCATAAAAATCTGTAAAGAAGTTGTCAACATCGACTTGATATACTGTAGTCACAGTCAAGGAAACAAACACAAACCGAAAGGAGAATCCGCTATGAAAAAGTTATTTACAACAAAAGCAAATTCGACAGTCAACACAACCAAAACAACAAAAGGAGTGAAAACAATGAAAAAGACAAGCATTTTTAAAAAGATTATAGTGGGAGTTCTTTCCGCAATCACAGTTTTATCGGTAGGTACGATGGCGCCGACAAGCGCATCCGCCGCAGAGACCGGCGCAGTAGAATCGGTAAAGTATAAGGGCAACACCATCTATTATTCCGACGACTACTTCAGACGTACTCCGGTGGCTTCTATCCTTATGAGACTCTGGAAGAGATGTGGGCTTACTGGTCGAAGTTCATCTTTGTAAACAGATATATGGACGCACCTAAGCCTGTGTAAATTTTGGTGAAGCAATCTGCCCGGAGGATATCAGGGAGCAGGCTATCTGCATCGATGGGGATATTGGAATTGTAATAGATGAATTAAGGAAGTGATCTCATGATCATAAATACGGGGATGCGCACGGACATACCGGCGTTCTACCATGAGTGGTTGATAAACAGAATAAAAGAAGGCTTTGTGCTGGTGCGTAATCCCTACAACCCGTCTCAGGTGACCAGGTACAGCCTGTCCCCGGAGATTGTTAATCTGATCGCATTTTGTACGAAGAATCCGGCACCGATGCTGTCGCATATGGATGTACTAAAGCCTTACGGACAATACTGGTTCGTTACCATTACGCCGTATGGGAAAGATATCGAGCCTAATGTGCCGGATAAGCAGAAAGTGATGGAAGACTTTAAGAAACTTTCTGATATCGTCAGTATAGACAGCGTTGGTTGGCGATATGATCCGATCTTTGTGGATGATAAGCATTCTGTGGATTGGCATATAGATCAATTCGAGCAGATGACCGCAACACTGTCAGGATACACGAAGACCTGTGTGATCAGTTTTATCGATATATATAAGAAAGTGAAGCGGAACTTTCCGGATGCCAGGGAGGTTTTTAAGAAGGACAGACTGACGATCGGAAAAGCTTTTATTGAGATCGCAAAACATCATGATATGACCATCAGACCGTGTGCTGAGGGAAATGACCTGCAAGCCTACGGAGCAGATTGTTCCGGATGTATGACAATAAAGACTTTTGAGACTGCTCTCCATGCAAGACTCGATGTTCCTAAACGAAGCAGGAATCAGAGGAACAATGAATGTGCCTGCCTTTTGGGTACAGATATCGGAGCATATGATTCCTGTGGGCACCTTTGCAGGTACTGCTATGCCAATACGAATGCGGCACTTGTGAAAGAGAACGTAAAGAATCACGATCCTAAGTCGCCGTTCCTGATCGGGAACAGTCAGCCCGGGGATGTAATCCATGAGGCAGAGCAGAAAAGCTGGCTGGATCTGCAGATGAGATTGGAGATATGATGGTCATGTGGGATTATGTCTGGGGACGTGTCGCTGTACCCTTTTTTTTTGATTAGAATTTCTTCTCGTTCAAGAAGAAATGGGGAGTAATTCATTTTTTACCATGTTTAGAGGTTTCAATAAAGCGATCTAAAACCTTTTCAAGCTTATTCCAATTCAAGCATCGGCGTTTTAATTGTCCACTAGCATTCTTCTTATTGACCATACGATAGAGTTTGTTTGCTTTTGCGACTATGATATCTTGGTTCTGTCGACAGAAACTCAATTGATCTATTACAAGGTTTTTATAGTGCTTTTCAGCAGGGGTGTCTTTGGGATTGATCCTTAACACGATTTCAGTAAGGACTTCATTACAAACTGGAATCATATTGTTTATATCCAAAACTCCAATTAGTTTTCCGTTTGAATCAATTATGCGATGAAAATCCACAGTATTCTTCATGGATTTATGCTTTTCTTTGGGTGAGCTTATCGGAATACAGTATTGTTTATTGTCACAGATGATAACTATCCCGACAAACGGACGGCCTGCTTTTCCGGTCTGAGGCGAAACAGAAAACACATGATCGTCACCTTGGTTATGAAGATTACGTACATATTTAATGTCTACAGTATATAGGTTTAATCTTTTTTGATCCATAATGCCTCCACAAAAAAGGGCTGTTCATAAGAACAGCCCATCAACTTCCACTTTAGTTGGATAAATCCCTCACGGTAGGACTCACCGCTCTTACAACTGCCACTTTGATGAATATGTCATCCAGCAGGCCTCTCTGCTCTTACAACTGCCACTTCGATGAACAAGTCATCCAGTAGGCCTCTCTGCTTCATCTATACTATATATCATTTTTTATAAAAAATCAAGAGAAAAATTCCGAATCATCGTACTTTTCTATTACGCAACTGCACTCACAAATCCAGATCCATAGATGCTGAATGTGAAGAAACTTGAAACAGAACAGGCAGCCAACCCGGCTGCCTGTTTGCTTAGATGTAGAATATCTCCGAACCGGGGATAAATCATAGTTCTATTATGAAATAATTATGAAGATTTTGGCTAAAGGTGGCACAAAAAAACTACGAACAACTGTTTGTTTTCAGACTCCATAATTTCACATCGGTCGTAGTAAAATCGACTATTTTTTCTACGACCTTTTCTACGATCATCACGGCTACTACGACCATTTCTACGACCACAAACCGTAACCTGACATTATATTACGTAAGATTATGTTGCTTTTGAACCCCTCGTTTTGGCACTAAAAAAGTCCCGAAACCAACGAAATCCCGGGACTTTAGAATATGTTACTGGGCTACCAGGACTCGAACCTGGAAATGCCGGAGTCAGAGTCCGGTGCCTTACCATTTGGCGATAGCCCAATATGTGACTTTTTCAAGCCACGAATGATATTATACACGATAGCATCATATAATGCAAGCACTTTTTTAAAAAATCACTGCAGCCATAGCTCGCCCATCATTTCGTGATAGAAGCGGATGTCCTTTTCTTCTATTCCCTTGATGTTTTCGAGGGCATCCTGAGCGTGTTTGATCATGTTGTCCGCCTTGATCTTTTTATATCCGAACACAGCGCCGGCGCAGATCGAAAAATGCGGATGAGCGCCCACTTTCAGGCTCATAGCGTGGTTGATGTCGCTGACCGTCTTTCTGATAGGAGAGGAGAATGAGTGGTCCGCGTGAACAACGATGACCGCTATCGTATCATCCTCGAGGCGACAAACGTAGTTCTGCGCACGTGTATTGCCGGTGATTTCCTCGGCAACCTCCTTGAAGGACGTATCGATGACCTCCTGACTGTATTTCTTTTTAGCATCCTCGTAGCCGTTTAAGTGAACGAGGACCAGAGCAGAGGTCTCGAGATCGGCATTTTTCATGAGGTACTCGAAGCCTGTCTGGTTCAAAAGACCTGTCATCTCGTCACGCTTTTCGATGAACGCGGCCTCGCCTCTGTTTTTCATATTTGTAATATAGAAAAGATTGTATGTCTTGGTCAGGAATCTGACCTCCTGTGCACCCTCCATGGGGAGCTCTTCCTCGTTTCGTATACGCGCTATGGCCTTTCTGACAGGTCGGATGATCAGTATCGAGCTCATGACGATGATGCCGAGCATGATGATGATCAGTATCACGGTCAGCGCGTGTTCAAAAAATACCTGCAGCTTAAGCTTTTGAGCCATCTCGGCCTGTTTTGCCTGGATGCCGGTTGACAATGAGTCCATCGACTTTTGCATATAAGACGATATGGTATCCTTTACTGCCTTATACTTGGGGCCGAAAACGAGATCGATTGCGTGTTCTTTTTTCTGTTCATCTGTCATCTGCTTTTCTGCAGCAGACAGGACTATCGTCTGTACTTCCTCGGGGAATGTCGAAAGATCATGTCCGTAGGCCTGGCCGATGAGCTTTGCAGCCGTGTACTCGCTGGTCATGAGCTCGGTGGAACTCGACATCGCCCTTCTCAGATTGTCTAAAGCAGCAACGTACTCTGAGTGGCTCTGTATCTCCTGAAGAGCCTTTTCACGCCTTTTTGTGACATTAACCTCGGTGAAATAGTTATCAAGATATGTTTTGTCGCCGGTAGCAACGAAGCATCTGATCTGATCGGTCAGATAGTCGGAGCCGACCTGAAGATCATACGCACTTGTACGCCATTTGCTCAGGTTCTGAGTGACCTCATGCGTTTCGTCATAGATGCTGGTCGTAATCTGCATCGCGGCAAACATGGCGATGCTGGCGAGCAATCCGACGATAAACATGCATATATTCAGTCTTTTAAGCTGTATTCCTCGTTCCCTTATCTTTTCAAACATAATCTGTCCTTACTCCTCCCGGTATACAAATCATATGAAAAAGCTATACGACTTCTTAATTATACAACACTTTTTTTATGATGTCACGTTTTATTTGAAAGTTGTTTGTTGTATTCGAGTATATGATTTTCGAGGTCAACAGCCTCCGGCGACATGCCGACTTTGTTTATATACAGCGATATCTCACGTATAGGGATGCCCACGTCGACATTTATCCGAAAAATACTTCCACGCTCGATGGCAGGTCTGACGTACTCCTCGGCGATGCATGCGATCCCCATGTCGTTCTCGACAAATGCCAGCGCCTGTCGCATGGTGGAAGCCTCGATGTTCGGCTGAAGAATGGCACCGTGAGAGGCAAACAGTCTGTCGTGGATAGAGAAGCTCTCAGAGTCACGCTGCAGCGTGATAACGGGATAGGATGTGAGATCCTTTAGGGACACTGTCCGTCCGTAAAGCTCGTCTCGGAATGCATTCCCTGCGATGGGGATTTCGGAGAAGGTGTATAGGATGTGCGCTCTGAGGATGGGTTCTGAGAAGTTGGTTGTGGTGATGATCGCGAGGTTGACCGATCCGTCGATCACACCTTTGATCAGGTTCGGAGTCGAATCGTTCAGGATCCTTATATTTACATCTTTATTTGAACGAGTAAAATCTTTGAGCGGAGGAAGGATCCTGTTTCTGGTCACGACATCGGTGATACCGATCGAAATGCCGAGAGATATGGTCCCCTTTCTGCCACTCACAATAGTTCTTAGGTTGTCCTCTGCGAGACGGATATGCTTGTGAGCCTCAGAGACATGTTCGTAGAGGAGCTGCCCCTGATTTGTCAGTCTCACACCGCGGTGCGAACGGTCAAAAAGCTTGCAACCAAGCTCGCTCTCGAGATTGTTTATGGCTCGCGCTATGTTGGGCTGTGAGTTCAAAAGAACCTTTGCAGCCTGGTTGAAGCTCTGGTAGCGTGCTACATAATAGAATATCTTATAGTATTCGTATGAGATAGACATGGAAACCTCCTTGTTTTCAAAAAATGACCCGACTCAGGATCTCATGGACAAGTTATATCATTATGATATAACATTGTATCATATTAAGTCTTTTTTTTCAACTCGTTTTATTATATAATTCGAATATAGATATACGGGGTTTCCGTATTATCGGAGACGCATAAAGCGTTTCTTGAAAAAAGCCAGGGCGGGTGAGAACCTGCTCTCCCCTTCAATATAATAGAGGTCCCTACACACCAGGGGCCTCTATTCTTTTTGTGTAAGCTTTTGGCAAAAAATTATATACAAGACGCTCGAAATAGTGTATAATTAGAAAGGTTATGTTGACCTGAAAGGGGAGGAGGCCAAGGTGGCATTTTTATCAAATTATACAGACTATAAGAAGATATGTATTCAGTGTCATGACAATCCCGACGCGGATGCGCTCGCTTCGGGACTTGCTCTGTACAGGTTCTATGAGAGTAAAAATGTGTCAGTCAGGTTTATCTATGGCGGTGCCAGGCAGATCACCAAGCCAAACCTGCGTATGATGGTGGACGAGCTCGAAATCCCAGTGGAGTATGAGGATGGCGAGATAGACTGTGATCTGCTGATAACGACGGACTGCAGGTACGGTGAGAGCAACGTGTCGCATTTTGATGCGCCGAAGGTGGTCGTCATCGATCATCACCAGAGTGATGAAACTCAGGACGAGGATATTCTTATCAGAAGCAACCTCGCTTCCTGTTCGACCATAGTTTGGGATCTGCTCTTGAAGGAAGGGTATGACGTTAACGCGGATGAGAAGCTGGCGACAGCGCTTTACTACGGATTATATACCGACTCGAGTGCGTTTGAGGAGTTGTATCACCCGATGGACAGGGATATGAGAGACCTGCTCGAAAGAGATGAAAAGCTTATTTTCAGGCTTATCAATACGAATCTGTCCGTAGATGAGATGGGTGTGGCGAGCCGTGCTCTCGTGGGACAGAGGATGTCCGAGAAGTATCGTTATTCTGTTATAGAGGCGGAGGAGTGCGATCCGAACATACTCGGAATCATCAGTGATTTCGTTATTCAGGTAGATCGCATAGATACATGTATCGCGTTTAACCCGAATCAGGGTGGCTTCAAGCTGTCTGTCCGAAGCTGTGTGAATCTTACCAAGGCAAACGAGCTCGCGGAGTTCGTATGCAAGGGTCTGGGAGGTGGCGGAGGCCATATCAATAAGGCGGGAGGATTCATCTCCGCATCCGCCTTCGAAAAATCTCACGGCACAAAAAAGATGGCTGACTACCTGAGCGAGAAGCTCGATGAGTATCATGAGGCGTATGAGATCATCAGAGCAGAGGAGTATGATATCGACATCTCTGACATGGATATGTATATGAAGAAGTCATTCAGCATCGGTTATGTTGAGGCGTCTGAGATCGTTTCGCCGGGTGCATCCATTCTTATTCGTACCCTGGAGGGTGACGTAGAGAGAAAGGTCACTGACGATCTGTATCTGATGATAGGTATCGAAGGTGAGGTTTATCCGATCCTGAAAAGCAAGTTTTTGTCGAGCTACATACCTACCGACGACGAATCGGACATAACGTTTGAGTACGAGCCGACCGTCAGGGACATCGTATACGGAGACGTCTACAAGCTCGTTGACCACATGAAACTCTGCGTCGCGACGGGAGAGACATGCATATATGCGAAAAAGCTCACGAAACAGGTAAAGGTATTCACCTCCTGGGATAAGGACAGGTATTATCGTGGAGAGGTAGGAGACTATCTGGCTGTCAGAGAGGATGATCTGCATGATATCTACGTGATCCGCGGGAAGATTTTTGATAAAACATATGAACCGTATTCAGGTTCTGAAGAATAAATTAAATGCAACTTTAGGGAGATTATGAAAAATGGAAACTTTTGAGATTATCTTGTCAACTATCGATGATTGGGTATGGGGACCGGTGATGCTGGTGCTCCTGATGGGAACGGGAATATTTCTTACGTTCCGCACGAGATTTCTGGGATGGAGAAACCTCGGCTATGCGCTTAAGAGCGGACTTGGTAAGCAGGCCAGAACCAAGAGCGGAAAAGGAGATATATCTCCGTTCTCGGCACTGACTACGGCTCTTGCGGCTACGATCGGTACCGGAAACATCGTCGGCGTGGCTACCGCGATGGTTGCCGGAGGACCGGGAGCGCTCGTATGGATGTGGCTTTCCGCGTTCTTTGGCCTGACATCAAAGTTTTCCGAGTGTATGCTCGCCATCAAATACCGTGAGGTAAATGAGCAGGGAGAGATGAGCGGCGGCCCGATGTATACCATGAAAAACGCTTTCAAGCACAAGCGTTTCGGTGCGATACTCGGTTTCCTGTTTGCATTGTTTGCGGTGATCGCTTCATTTGGAATCGGTGACCTGACACAGGCCAACTCGATCACGGAGGCGCTTAACAATACATTCGATATCCCTCAGTGGATCTCAGGTATCATCATCACGGTGCTGGCATTGGTCATCATTGTGGGCGGTATCAAAACGATCTCAAAGGTGTCTCAGGTCGTGGTTCCTCTCATGGCTGTATTCTACATCATTGCCGGACTGATCGTGATCATCATCAACTATAAAAATGTTCCCGACGGCTGCGTGATGATTTTCAAGAGCGCGTTTTCGCTGGAGGCAGCGGGCGGTGCCGGGCTTGGTATTTTTGCATCGTCTATGATGCAGGCCATGCGATACGGTGTTGCCAGGGGCGTGTTCTCAAATGAGGCCGGTATGGGGTCTGCAGCGATCACGGCAGCGGCAGCATCCACCAATAACCATGTACATCAGGGTTACATCAATATGACAGGTACATTCTGGGATACCATCGTGGTTTGCACGATCACGGGACTCTGTATCGCGAGCTCGGGAGTGGTCGGACTCACTGATGCAGCCGGAAACGCAGTGACCGGTTCGGCATTGACGATAGCCGCGTTTGAGTCGGCGCTGGGACCTGTGGGCGGATGGTTAGTCACCATAGGAATTGCGCTTTTTGCCTTTTCGACGATCCTCGGATGGGAGTATCATGGAGAGAAGGCCTTTGAGTATATATTAAAGAGTCACAAGTATAATATGATATATCGCGTTTTCTTCTCGCTGATAGTATACGTCGGCGCTACGACAACGCTTACGATAGTTTGGAACTTCTCAGACATAGCGAATGCCCTTATGGCTATACCGAACCTGATCTGCTTGTTGATCCTCAGCAAGGAGATCGCGGATGATATGAAGGAATTCCAGCCGACTATAAAGGAAAAGAAACACAAGAAGGCGTAAACAGGCATGGATTGGAGTATTGGAGGCTTATGCAGATTTTGACACGTGGCGGTTCAGCTGAATATGTGGAAAAGAGATCTCGCTTTATCGCGACGCTTATTCCCGTGTCAAGTGAGGCGGAGGCTACGGAGCATATAGAAGCGCTCCGTAAAAAATACTACGATGCCAGGCACAACTGTTATGCCTATATCGTCTTTTCGGATAACAAAAAGGATATCATCGAGAGGAGTTCGGATGATGGTGAACCATCGGGCACGGCAGGCCGTCCGATGCTCGATATTTTGTCAGGAAATCAAATCAGAAATATATTGGCGGTTGTGACCAGGTACTTCGGAGGAACATTGCTCGGATCGGGTGGCCTGGTGAGAGCTTACTCAACCGCCGTGAAGGACGCTCTTGACAATTCTGATTTAACCACGGTTTCTCGCGGCGAACGCCTTGTGGTAAAACTGGATTATACAAACCTTGGCAGTTTGCAGTACAAGATGCGGGAATGCCGAGTTTCCGAGTTGTCAGGCGACTATGGGAATTGTGTGACACTCGATTTGGTCATACCTGAGGAAGAAGTCGGAAAGTTTAAAAAGGAATTGACGCAACTCTTCGCTGGGAAGGAAAATGTTGAAGATTTGGGTACGGTCACTTATGGTGATTCAGGTGGCGAAGTATTCCTACTATAAATGTAGAACGACAGAAAATCAGGGTGATAATTTCGTAGTTTGATGAGTTTTGTGTGAATGGGAATTCTGTGATTTTTTTGGAACGTATTTAATTTTTGGATGGAGAGAGTGTAAATGGATCTGCTTGATTATCTGGGTGAACAGAATAAGGAAAAAGAGTCCCCGCTTGCATCGAGACTCCGTCCGAGAACTCTGGATGAGGTAGTGGGCCAAGAGCATATCATCGGTAAGGATAAGATGCTCTATCGCGCTATAAAGGCAGACAAGCTTAGTTCCGTAATCTTTTACGGACCGCCGGGAACCGGAAAGACTACGCTGGCCAGAGTGATAGCTAATACGACCAGCGCAAAGTTCTGTCAGATAAACGCGACATCGGCAGGAAAAAAGGATATGGAAGCTGTAGTCGAGCAGGCGAAGCAGAATATAGCGGCATATCAGCAGAAGACAATCCTTTTTATAGACGAGATACATCGATTTAACAAGGGGCAACAGGATTATCTGCTTCCGTTCGTGGAGGACGGGACGGTGGTGCTCATCGGAGCGACTACAGAGAACCCTTACTTCGAGGTGAACGGGGCTCTGATTTCCAGGTCGATCATATTCGAATTGAAGCCCTTATCGGACGAAAATATCAAATCCATAATTAAGAAAGCGATTGAAGACGACGAGCGTGGGCTAGGAAGTTTTCGTGCGATCATAGATGATGATGCCTTAGAATTCTTGGCAGATGTTTCAGGAGGAGATGCACGTACTGCACTAAATGCTATCGAGCTCGGAGTGCTTACGACTGACAGGTCTGATGATGATAAGATCCACATCACAATAGAGGTCGCACAGGAGTGCATACAGAAAAGAAAGGTCTCATATGACAAGACCGGGGACAATCACTACGACACTATCTCTGCTTTTATAAAGAGTATGAGAGGATCAGATCCGGATGCCGCGGTTTACTATCTGGCAAGGATGCTGGAAGCGGGAGAGGATATCACCTTTATTGCCCGTCGAATTATGATCTGTGCGTCCGAGGATGTGGGTATGGCCGATCCGATGGCGATAGTTGTAGCGTCTGCCGCGGCAAATATCGTTGAGAGAGTAGGACTACCTGAGGCAAGGATACCTCTTTCCGAGGCTGCGGTCTATGTGGCGACAGCGCCGAAGAGCAACGCTTCATATCTTGCGATAGATGCTGCCATATCATATGTCAGGAATCATCCCGGCTATGCGATACCGCCTTACCTTCAGGATTCACACTATGGTGGAGCTGCCAAACTCGGAAGAGGGATCGGTTACAAGTACGCTCATGATTTCCCGGGACACTATGTGGATCAGCAGTATCTGCCTGATGAAGTGAAGGATGAGCATTTCTTCACTCCGGGAGAAAACGGATATGAGAAAAAAATCAGAGAATACTTTGACAAGATAGATGCAAAACACTACAAGGATCTGGACCCGTCGTGATATGATGGGATGGAGGAAACAAAAATGGATGAAGAAATCATGGAAGAGGGTATCAAAAAAACAGAGACCGAAGGACATGACGAGGGTGTAACAGATGGTGGCATAGAGGGGGTAAAAACCACAGAAAGTCAAAACGAGAATAAAGAAAACGCTGAAATTCCGACAATTAAACGACCGGTGTCTCACCGCGTATTTGCTTGGATAGTGATCGTTTTGCTGGTTGCGATGTATGTGATAACTTTGATCGCTGCTATTTCGGGCTCGGGATCGACATCTCAACTCTTTATGATGAGCCTCGGATCCACTGTTGTGCTCCCGGGAGTGCTCTGGTTACATATCAGATTATGGAAGCATTCGGTCGAAAAAACTCTTGACAAGCACAAATCTATGTGATACTATACTGATTGCTCCGAAAAATCGGGCGATTCGAGGTGTGGCTAAGTTTGGTATAGCGCCGCGTTCGGGACGCAGAGGTCGCAGGTTCAAATCCTGTCACCTCGACGACGAGAAAACAACGAAAACTCCGCATATTGCGGAGTTTTCTTTTTGCTTAGATAGGTGGAGAATCAGAGATTTTACACCAATTTTTACACCAACCAGAACGGTTTCAGATTTTTTTAGAGCTCTTTTTTGTGGAAATATGTAGATCCATAATTTGACTTCAGCCACTTCTCCAAACCATCTCTATGGATGAAATATCTTCTTCCGATTCTCATATAAGGAAATCCTTTGATCCGGCACAGGTGAGTCCGAACATATTCTTCGTTACAGCCAAAGAACTCGGCAGTCTCATTGACGGACATCATGTCTCCCATACTATCCAGAGATGGTTGACCATTATTGATTAAATCGAGATTTATCACATTAATCACCTGCCTCTCTTATCAATGCCTCTTTGATTTTGTCTCGAAGATCCTTATTATCTACAAACCCGATGACGGACTTGACTCTGTGACGATCTGTCTTTTGGATATTCTCAGGATTAAGATATTGAGTGCGACGCAGTTCGGCGCAATCCTTTTTTGTTATCTGTATGTCTTCGGCGTTGCTATGTCTGGTTGGTGTCCGGAAGATCGGTATGACGAGTAGTGTTTGATCCCGGTTTGAGATTCCGTCTCTCCCAGTGATATATGCAAGTCTTCTTCCGTCCGTTCTGGCTCGGCTGGTGCTTTTGCCGAAATCTATCAAGACGATATCTCCGTTGTGTAAGACTGTGTATTTTGTTGTTTTCATGGTAAAACCTCCTATGGCAGCATAAATCCGCGGTTTATTAGGTGTTCCTGAACTCTTTGTGCCTCTCTGTGGCAAATCTTGTTTGTTGTGTATGCAGTGTGATTCATCGCGTAGAGGGCATATTTCGGAAAAACTTGTTTGACTTCTGCTACGATGATATCCGGCGACACTAGCGCCTTGCTTAAGTCGATATTCATATGCTCACCTCCTCGACTGTGTTTGTTTACTCAACTGTATCAAACGGAACCCGATGAAATTCTCATGTCGTGAGAATGGCTCATTGAGACCATCCTCACAACAAAAATGGTAAATCAATCAGGATCGTTGTTTTTAACTTCGTTGAGCGGTATTCCAAACACTTCATCGAGGATTGGGACTATGACAAGTTGCTTTTCTGTTCTCTCTCTTTCCCTTGCAAGTGACTTTTCACTATCGGGATAGTCATCCCGGCTCAGCTCGGGAAAATCGAAATCGATGCCGTAAAGAAGGTATACGAGCGGGACTTCAAGGATCTGATGAATTCCCATTAAGGTAAGGATGTCGAGAGTTCCTTTGCCTCCCTCAGCCCTAGAAATCCTGTTTGTGTCCTTGTGTCCGAGAACATTGGCGACATCTGATTGATTTAGACCTCGTGCCTCGCGTACTCGTTTGATTCGTTTTCCGATGTCCTTGCGATCATCGTCGGTGAAATCGTAGATTTCACGGTCGTTTGTTTCGAATAGCTTCATATCTGAACCTCCTGAATCTTTACGGAGGTATTCCGATACGAAACCATTAGTATGTGCCTTGTTTTGGCCATTCTCATAGGATACCTCCTGAGTTTGAATGGCCAGCTGCCCTATGGGCTGGACATGTTTGTGTTAATCTCGTCAGATTGCTTTCGGGCTCAGGCTTGATCAAGGTCTGATTGCGTTCTGAAGAGAAGCAGTTTGAGTCGTACTTAGGACAACACATCAACAGATTGTTATTTGTTGACGCTTGAATCATTGACTCAAGTGGTGTATAATAAGCGTGAAAGTTGTGGCTTGTTGGAGCCCAATCTGTTTTGCGTTAATCATAGTGTACATCAACGATCCTTTTTTTTTCGGACAGAATTTCAGACAGATTTCAGACAGATTTCAGACAGATTTCAGACTGATTTCAGACACGAGAAAAAGCAAGTGAGAAAGGAAGACAAGATGGATTTTAATAAACTTTGTGAGCCGTTTTATAATAAAGAGGATAAATCGCTTAACGGACTCAGTGGGGTAACATCAAAAAATAAGATTGCAGAGTTTTTTATTAGGGAAGCGCTTGGAGAATCAAAAGATGAAGAGTTGGTAAACTATTCGGATGATTATTTTCGAAAATGGTTTAATGGTGAAAGGCAGGTTCCGTTATGGGGAACAATTGCCGAAAAATGCAAAGAATCGGAGCTTTGCGAAAAACTTGCAAAAAAGATCAATATAAATGCATTGCCTAGGATGCTTAACGATTATGGGGTCAAATTGAAAAGCGATCAAACATCTGACGGAGAAGCATTTGCATATGCAATTACAAAACAATTCCTTCTAATAGCTCAAGGAAACGGTTTTGCCGAGGACGTTGTAGGAAATGAGTATAATAGAATAGTTAATTCTGATGATTTTCAGAAATATATTGATGCATCAGAGAATAAACATAAAAAACTAAAAACGCTTTTGTATTCGAATGAAGAGAGATTGTTTGAAAGCTTTTACGTGTGCAATAATATAGTATCTTGTAAAGACGTAGGAAGTCAAGATAAGATTGTGATTAAGGATGTTTCTTTAGACAAGCTACGTAAAATAACTAGATGTGGAATAATATCTGGGATGGGCGGTGTCGGTAAATCTATGATGATAAGGCACTTATTCCTTGAGTCGGTCCACGATCGCAAGAAAAAAGAAACGAGTCTGGTTCCTGTGATTGTAGTACTAAGAGAATATGGTCTTGAATCTGATGATTTGTTCGATCTTATTTATAAAACTATTCACAGATTCGATTTGACTATAGAAGAGGGGCAAGTCGTTAGAGCTTTACTTCAAGGTCGTTTGCAAATCCTTCTAGATGGTCTAGATGAAGTAAACCCTAAAATGCTCAACAATCTACTTCACCAGATTGATTGTTTTAGTGATCAATATGAGGATGTTCAAATAGTAATATCAACAAGACGTTTTATGGATTTTGTAGGATTATCAAAATTCAATTTGTTTACGATGGAAGGTTTTTCAATAGACCAGGCTATTGAACTTATTGACAAACTTGAATGCGATGCGGAGGAAGTGGAAACAAAGAAACGATTCAAGGAAAAACTAGAAAATGAATTATATAATACACATAAGGAGTTTGCAGAGAATCCATTATTACTGACACTTATGTATATTAATTTTAGAATTTTTACAGATATTCCCCAAAAAAAGAATCAGTTTTATAAGCAGGCATACGAAACATTACTACAAAAACATGACGGAAACAAATTGACACTTAAAAGAAATTTTAAAAGTGTAAAGGATACATCTGACTTTACAACGGTATTCTCGGAGTTCTGTGCGAGATCATACAGGAAACATGTATATCAGTTTGATGATTATACGTTCGAGACTTATTTTGACAAGTTACATACAAAGGATAGATTCGAAAGCTCGATGATGAACGTGGGAAACTTTAAGTTTGATGCATTAAACAGTTCATGTGTAATGTTTGAGGAAGGAGGAAACTATCATTTCCTACATAGATCATTTCAGGAGTATTTTTTTGCTGAATACTATTCTAGACAAGACGATGAAACAATAGTAAAGGTTGGGAAAAACCTTTGGAATAACGATTCAAACGAATTTGATGAGAGCGAAGGCTTTAATCAATTATATGAGTGCGCTCCGGATAAGGTTGAACGATTTATTTTTCTTCCTTTTCTTAGAGACATTTATGAGAAAAAAGATGATGAGTTGAGCTTTTGGCAGTTTTTAAGGAATTGTTATCGTGTTTTGAAGTATCCCTTTTTTTACGAGGAGCCTCTTAATCAAATGCAGGCAATACCAATTCTATCTACAGCTCGAATGAATAAGTTTTGCCCTTCTTCTAATATTGTCTTCGATAAAATAGCAGAATTGGTTTGGGTTCGCTCAGGGGTTGAAATGTATCAGGAACTGTTGATTGAAGGATTCGAGGAGGATATAGATGAATACTTGTTAGCAACTACAGATCACAGACTGTTGATGGTGCCTCGTCAGATTTATTTAAGTTATCAAAACAACAAAATTTTAACGAGTGAAATGCTGTTTGGGGATGTTGAAAGAGATGAAGAAGGGAAGGTTATAGTTGTTGGGAAAATGTACAAAATAGAAATTCAAAAAATGATAGATCAACCAGATAAATACCAAGAGGTTCGTTCAATTATGGTTAACCCGAGATTGAATTTTCGAAATATATATGACAGATTAAAACAATACTATAATAAACTGAAGAGTAAATATGAATATGTGGATTATGATGATGATGATTTTTAAGCATTGTGAAAAGCATATTTAGATAACTTGAACTCGTTGACAAGGTGATGTTCAGCCACCTTCATAAAGACGAAGGTGGCTGAGAATGCGAAGTGGAGGATTATTCGAATAGATAATACTTACAGGATGGAAACTCTGTCTCCAGAGAAGCTAACTCTTCATCATTAATCTTGTAAACCCAGTACGTTCTCGGCTTTGCCTCTCTGAATCCGGTCACGGTCATGTAGATATCGTCACCGATACGGACCATCGTCCTGCCGTGCAGTCTCTCTCCACCAACGATGTAGGTCTTGAAGCCCATCTTCTTGCATAGTTCCGAAACGCCGATTCGACTGGCCATGCAATCGCCACCGCCGGTGATGATCATGCGCTTCCAGTCAGGCTGATAGAGTTCGTAATCATATTCGTGTTCGATGTATCGAGCGACGGCTTCGACCTTTTCAACATCCGTCATATCGTCAGAGATACATCGGCTGAAGAATTCATCTATCTTCTTATCATAGAGCACCCTGGCTTCATCAACGACAGTCACCTTTGCCGATAGAACCCTATCATCCAGAGTTGCGGTGACTGTGGCAGTAGCATCAGGAGATCCGATATCTGATACTGTCAAAAGACCAGATTTTGAGATTATCAGTTTTCCCGAAACGTTCGGCTCGTCATATGCGACCTTCCATACCGGTTGCTCGTCTGTTCCGGTCAACTCAAATTGAAACTGAGTCGGATGCGAAGCATCGTGAGCATAGGGGACAGCGTATTCCGGACAGTAGTAGATGGTCACATCTTTCTCATTCAGGCGAACATCAGCTTTTGGAGAAGGTGTCGCTTCCTCTTGCCCCGGCGTTTGTGTCGGCACCGGAGTGACCTTTGGATCTTCCGAATTCTTCTTAACGGTAATCCTGCAGGAATACTTCTTTCCTTTATAAAGAGCAGTGATGGTAGCCTTGCCGGGCTTCAGGACACGGTACCAGGTGCCGCAGGAAAACTTGTCAGCAAGCTTGATTACTGACGATGAACTGGATTTCCATCGGATCTTTGCACCGGACGGAGCGTTTTTCAGTTTGATCTTGTCCCAGAAGTGCGAGCCGTAAGTGTCGTAGGTGCGTTTCGACCTCGACAGTTTGATCTTAGCCCGTGCGTGAATAGGTGCACAAGGGGTGAGAGTAGTTGAAAACATCAGAATCACAGATGCTTTAAGGATGAGTCGCTTCGCTTTCGTTGTCATGAGGATCATCTCCCTTCCGAATCAGACCCTCGGCTGAGAGTCTGTAGGCAAGTAAACGTATCAGATACTCAGGAGGCTTGCGTCCGCCACGTTCCCATTCCTCGATCGTCCGCTTCGGTATGCCAAAGTACGCAGAAAACTCCTTCTGCGTCATACCGGATTCCTTTCGCATCTGTTTGATCCTATCCATCGTATCCATCATAGGAATCGCCATCCTTTCCTATCTTTATTATACCACACATTGTGTGGTTTTTCAAGTGAAAAATCTTGCAAAATAGCGAAAAATCGTGTATAATGCCTAGGACAAGGGGGATTACATCATGGATCGTGACATTCATAGTGATCCACTGATTTACCGGACAGTTATTGCATCGGAAGGGTATAGGTTGTCCGAAGAAACGGTGGATCGTGTTGTGGATATTCAGAATCGCTATCAGCGGCAAGGGCATTCGATCGATTTTGTCGATTTTCTGATGGATGACGAAAAAGAAGTGCTCCGTCGGTGCGATGAAGCAGAGAAGTACCTGTTGACTGTGACCGCACGTCATACATATGAAGATAGAATATGAAATGAGCAGATGGTCGGCCGATCATCTGCTCATTCTGTTATATGTATTCCTTCGCCCATTTGCCGAGATTCTCCGCAGATTCGCCGGAATCAAATCTCTTGCCGTCAAGCACCTTGGCTCCCGGGGCGAGTTTCTGCATGTTCGCGCCGGATTTGCCGATCTGGCTCGAACCGGATGTTGCGAACGGGATCACGGTCTTTCCTGAAAAATCATACGCCTCCATGAATGTATCGATGATCGAGGGCTCCCTGTACCACCAAACCGGGAATCCAACAAACACGTAGTTATATGCATCCATATTTTCAACGTGATTTGCGATAGGAGGTCTCGATGACGGATCGTCCATCTCGACACTGCTACGACTTTTCTTGTCCTGCCAGTTAAGATCTGCCTTCGTATACGGAGCCTCGGGCTTGATTTCAAACAAATCCGCGCCGACGCTCTCTGCGAGCCTTTCCGCAACTCCCGCCGTTACACCACTTGCACTGAAATACGCTACCAATACATCGCTCATTGCTTCCCTCCGATCTTCTTCTCAGATTTCTTTTACATTCGCTACCCCTTCATCTCCTCTATGATCCCGTCAAGAATCTCTACGGCACTTGCAACCATTTTAGGGCAAAGCTCAGTGAACAGATTATTGTCAAGGGCATACTGTTTACCCTCCGGAGTCCTGACATCACAACCGAGAAGTTCGTTGCATATGTACGAGCCATTAACTTCCTTGAATCGATCTGTCATCATGTCATTGACTTTATCCGCCCGTTGTCTTTCCTCCGGATCTGCTTTTTTGCTCTGTCCATATAATAACCCTAAAACCATTAGCGCCCCGGTACATGCTCCGCAGACTTCACCTTTTCGCATCCCGCTACCAAAACAGGAACCAAGCTTAAGTGCCTGTTCCTCGGAAATCCCGCATTCTTTTGCATAAGCTGCCAAAACCGCCTGTGAACAATGATACTTGTCCGCAAAGTAACTTAACGCTTTTTCTTTATGATCACTCATCTGATTCCTCCTTATTCATGGCAGTTTCCGCCATGCGCACAGTGCATGTCCATATTTTCCAACACCATTCTCATTGATACGATTCCATCTTTTTCAGACACCTCTTCAAACCCCATACGCTTGTATAATTCATATCCAATCGACATAACGGAAGGCTTTGTCGTAAATGTCACTTCCCTGAAACCAAGTTCTCTGGCCTTATCAAGCATGGCATTGAGCATTTTTCTGGCATATCCATTTCCGCGGAACTCCGATTTTATGAATAGCCGTTTTGCTTCACACTTCTCGTTATTGATCTTTCTTATGGCAATGCAGGCAACAGGCATCGCATCCGCATATCCGATAAGCATAGCCCCATCTTTATAGAACCCTGCAAGATCTTTCAATTCGTTATCAAATGATACAAAACAGCTTTCTGCCCCTTGAATATGGGAATACTCAATAAACAGCTCTTTTATAACATCCGCATCCAAACACTCTCTAACTTCGAAACCCATTTGCAATCTCCTTACGTCACTCGTCCTCCACCGTCTCCAGCAAAAAGCTCACCGGCCTAAATCCGTCATTGCAGGAGATCATAGCCGATTTCGGGTTCTTCATCCATCCATCGTAGAAATCCTCGCCGCCATGAGCCAGTGTCATCACAAACGGAGAGACCGTGTCCCACGCACTGCTGCAAAACCCCTCCGGGCATTCCCAGCCATTGCAAACAAACATCTGTCCGAGTTTCATCGAGCAGGCGTGTTCAATCGGATTTTCATATTCCTCGATGAGATCGTCGTATTGGGCAATCTTCTTGACAGTTATGCGTATTTTCTTCATTGTTTTTCGCCTTTCAATTCCTCCACGACAGTTCACCGTTCGTTTTCTGCAGGTATCGTAGGCCGAACTCCCTCTCGATACCGAAGCCGTCATACTTCCGATTCAGTTCATCAGCCTGGTTCTCACCAGTGACCGGGAAGTAGTCATCATAATCATCATCGTTATCATATTGGTGATATTCTGATTCCTGTACGAGAACATAGCCGCCACAATTCATGCACTGGCAGAGCATTCTCTCGCCCCTGTCCCACGTATGAAGGCGTTTACCATTCAATGTGCTTCCATACGAAATGACAGTTTTTAGGCTCATATGTTGATATGCCTCGTTCGGATCCGAAATCATAAAACATATGCACGGAAGTCCTGAATCATTCTTTTTCTCAAATACAACCTTTTCAAATACCGGCTCTTTCTTGGAAGTCACTGGAATCGTGCCCCAGTTTGTCGCCAAAAACTCGTCAATCAGTTTTGCATATTTTTCGTAGGTTTTCTCATGCAGAACAAAAATATAGGCTCTCTGCTCGTAGGGGTGGAAAGTCAACGCGATAATACGAGCCTGAGGCAGGTATTTTCCCATAAAGGAGATCGTATCAAGCCAATCGCTTTGAGAACTGCGATCCCGGTGATGGTAGTAAACGATATCGTGTCCCCAGGTCGTGAAATAATCCTCAATCTCGTCGGGCATGATGAATTTGTCATCAGAGTCCGGCGATAATCCGTTGTCCGGATCGGCAAAAATGAGTTGACAGTCTTCAAGTGCTTCCTGCGCCGACCTGTGCCATTGCTTTCGAAACATGGTTTTATCCCATTTGTTCTTATCAGAAGTATCAAGAATCCTATCATAGAAAACAGCACCCTCAAGGATTCCGAGTTCCTTGACACGTGAGACCTTCCGATCAGCGTCGTCTTGGAGTCTTCTCATCATTTTGAGAAACCCCGAATCGATTTCTTCATAGATGGACTTATCAAGATAATCACGCTTGTTTCCGTCCTTGTTTCCCTCAATGTCCGGTGTGAGATACCAATTTATACCAAGACGGATCCCTTTATTCAGTAAAAAGCGTAGAAGAGCGTATTTTCCATAATCGCCGACATCACCAACATACTGGTTCTTCATGTAGGCCTCCCATATTAATCCACCAATCAATGTACCATCGTAACATCCGGTATTTAACTAAAAATACAATGATTCAAGAAGAATTCTCGCACACGTTCACCTGAAGATACTTCGCGGCTATTTCGTCGAGCTGCTTACGAATCGACACAAAATCACCACTCAAGTCCAGCGTTCTCACGCAGATTCGATTCCCCATCATCTGATATTCTTTGTTAAATGCTCCATTCTGCTCTGTCTGGGCATAAAGCAGCATACCGGACACTTTATCGTGCGGAACCTTTGACAGCATGTTTTCCTTTGTTTTCACATAAGTAAAGATTTGATAGAGGTTATTCGTAGAAAACGAGGTCTTCCCCATATGCTCGCTCAAGTTGTGTTCATAGTATTTGGCGTCGATTATAAGGGTTTTATCCCCGCATGTAAGCGTAATATCCGTTTTCATTTTGGGAAGCATTTCCCTGTAACCATCATCTACCTGCCAATCCATCATAGCTGCTGAAGCTTTCACATTCTGATGCTTGTATTCAGTGTTATAGTAACCAAGAATGAACTTTTCATAGATAGTATGCATTTTCTGATCATCGAGAAAATCCATCATCTTCGTAGATCCATCAGTTTGTGTCTGTAACAATCCCTTAAGTACCAGATGACATATCCCTATCAACATACGATAGCTCTGATTATTTCGATTGAAAACAATAGACCAGTTTATCAAATGCCTGTCTATAGTGTCAACATCACCAAAGAATACAAGTAACTTGCGGATTTCCTTCTTTCTCGTAGATGATATCTTCGATTTGAGCAGGTACATAAACGTCGTTTTGATAATCCTGTTCATGTGTGTATTGACCGAAAACTCGTCAAATGTGCAAACAAGTTGACCGCGAGCTGTGGTACGATCCTTAATTGAGGCACTTATGTCAATTCGTCCTCGAGGCGAAGAAAGTGCCTCAGTTTCCGAGATATACTCCTGTCCCAAACCTCTTTTTAACTGGAGAGAAACACCTCTGATTAGGATAGAAGCGCACAGTTCGCCAATATTATGGAATTCTTCAGTCTTGATGCTTTTATATCCGTTCTCATTTAGCGTCCTAAAGGCATATGAAAGCATATAATACACGTTCTGAACTGGAATCACTGTATAGCACTCCTTAAATCGTCAATCCAATCATTTGCTTTTGACTTCTCATCAAACCAGTATTCTTTAAGTAGCGGAGCAATCTCGAAATTGATTATTCCTGAAAGAGTCTGCTGTGATGTTTCTTTCAACCCACAAAAATAACTGTGTCCGATACAGAACCCTTCTCCCAGAGAATCATCCTCCGCAATATCATAATTCAATGCTGTTATCCGCTCGATCAGTTTATTAAACTTATCGCTATTAAGTTCAGACTGGTACTTTTGGAATCCTTTGGTGTCAAATCCCGGCTCCATATCAAAGAAAGCGAATCTGCGACGAAGCGCATAATCCATCATCGCAAGACTTCTGTCTGCCGTATTCATCATACCGATGATATATACATTCTTTGGCACTGAAAAGTTTTCTTTCTTATATAGCAGTCTCAGTTCAACGCCTCGCTTATCCTCTTCAATGAGCATGAACAACTCACCAAAAATCTTACTCAAATTCCCTCGATTGATCTCATCAATAATGAAAAAATATGGTGTATCCTCACTGTCTTCAGCAGCAGATTTGCAGAAATCATAGAACGCGCCTTTTTTTAACTCAAATCCGCCTTCCTCAGTAGGACGAAAACCCATTATAAAATCCTCGTACGAATAGCTTTGATGGAACTGAACCATCATTACACGTTCAGGATCCTTAACTCCCATAATCGAATATGCGAGCCTTTTGGCTGCGAATGTTTTTCCTACGCCAGGTGCTCCTTGGAGAATCACATTTTTCTTTTTCATTAATAATGCAACCAAGGAATCATAGTGCGGTTTATCCATATATACCTGTTCAAGGAACTGGTCCTCGTCATAAGGTATTAGTTTAGTCTCCGACGGTTCATCAATATCGTTAATGTCTTCACTTTCAAATAGCGATTTCATTTTCTCAACCAGATCAGGAACAGAGGTAATATCCGTAAGTGTCTTCATCGCCGCCTGCCCCGGGTATGACCATTCCCCTTTATTTGTCCAATTCACCTTACGGGTGTTTTTATAGGTCTTACGATCCGGATCAAACTCATAATCCGACTCAACAACACCTCGACCAATAACAAGGTGCATACCCTTCTTGGCATAGATAATGTCTCCGGGCTTCATCTCCTTGGCAAATTGCCAAGTTGCATGAGCTGCATTCTTATATGGCTTAGACGGATCTATCTTGTCCTTCATAGCCTGTTTCATCTCGTCCTTGCTATCAAACTCAGACAGATCACCTATTTTATCCCAGCCAATCCCCATAATTCCGGCGTTATAGAACTCATCCCAGTACATAGCACCATCACCTGGGGCATATACCCAATAATGGATGGTGTCTACATCCTCATCAGCCATGGCTGCCCCCTGTGAGCCACGTGTTTTCTCGGATTCCTTAGCTGCCGCTAGTTCCTTATTCACTTGATCAGCATATGACCATGCGCTATAACTTAGTTCTTTAAAGTCTTTCAGACTGCACTCCGGACTCCGGATGTAATCATGAAGCTTATCAACGATTTCAAAATACTTTGCTGCAGGAATCTTAGCTTCAATCTCTGGAAGAGTATTCACAAGTGTTTCAGGCATTTTCCCAGATTCATAGATATACCAAGTGTTTTTCTGATCCAGATTCATGTAAAAATCAGGTGCAATCCAATACAGACCCATGGTAATCTTACTGTTACCATTACCCTTTTTGTTAATGGTAGTGTCGAAATACTTAGTAAGTGCTGCTCTGTTTTCTGGAGTAGTGTTTTCCGCATATGCAAGCGCAGTACTAAACAAATCCCAAAGATCCTGAATATCATTCTCACCTCGTCCCGGCAAGAAATAATAAAACGTTGCATTCTGGTTATTCAGAACAGGAATACTTGCAAAAGATGTCGGAATCGGTGCAGAAACATTTAAAAGCTCTGCAATTGCCTCGATAATCTTAATTCGATTCGATTCTTTGATCTTATTCTTATTGAAAAGACCATAAAATGTAAATGGATCGATATCTACAATCTGATTATCTTTTTCAAGCGTCGGAAGATTGATTTCTGTTATCTCATACACCTTCTTGACATAAGAAACAAGAGTTTTTCGATCATTTTTAAAACGTAGCAATTCCTGTGCAAGTGCCTTATAAAACTCAACCCAGTCAAACATATTCTCCATGTTCATTCTGCATTCCTCCCGTTAATAGAAGTGTTCATTTAGTGTAGTTTCCCCCGGTTTTATAGGTCTTTGAATACTTCGACAAATTTATCTAACGTATATGCGCCATCTATTCCAAGTTCTTTTTCTTTGAAAACCATAAAGTATCTATATAGGTGTCCTGCTTGTGATTGCCATTTGCGTCCGAGCTTTAATTTGGATTTGCTGTCGTCACCGTCCAGATAATCGCCTTTTGCCTCTATTAGAATCGTCTTTCCAGTTTTAGTCCTTACTATAAAATCTGGGTAATGATTAATATATCCGTTGAGCCTAAAACCTTTTCGCTCAATATCCCTGTGCCACCATTCTACATTTTCCTGCGCAACAATTACATCAAGAAGCTGACGCTCGAAATTATTCATATCATTCTTTTCCGCAATGTATAAAGAATGTGGAACGGAATCGATGGTGTCAGCTGGAGTGATAACATCAGGAAATGAATAGTTTTCTCGACAGATAATCTTGCCACTATCTATCCACTTGTCGAATTGTTTCTCGCGATATGCATCTTCTAGTTTTTCGATTTTATCTTGGATTTTCTTTGCATAAACCGGTAGAGATGTTTCCATAGCAGTTATCTCATCCTCTGTCATATTTGACACAACACGTCTTACATAATCTGAAATCTCTCCGGCTGCATAGCGGTTATTGCGGTTTATTATTCCGCAGATGTTTTCGATGCATGCTTTAACCTTCTTTTCCTGCGGGAGTCTCGCAAGGTATTCTCTTAGATATTCACTATCCCTTTTTGAAACACGCATATATTTAGGAACAGCATCTCCCTGTTCTTGTAGATCAACGCGATACATTTCACCGGTTGATAATTCAAAGCTAATATCTGCATCCTGACCAGCCAGTGAAAAACCTTTCGACAGATTCTCCGGTTCAAGTGGATCATAGGCATCTCCAAAAAGGTCGGGAGATGTCTCGAGGAAGAACTGTGGAATACATACTGATCTTGCATTTTCTTTATACTGCGGTTGTATTTCATTTTGGGTAAGCATACTACCGAGTTCACCTCCTACAAATCCGTCTGATTCGGTTTTTGTTGTTTCCAACTCATAATTGTTAGATTGGGTTTCGGCTTGCTGAATCATATTATTAATAGTTTCGTTTGTTTTACCAAAACCTGTAGATTCCTGTAGTTTTTCTTTGATATCCACAGTAGAAACATCATCAAAATCCTCTATGCCTGTTACACTTTCAGAATCAATTATATTTCCATCTGTCGGATTGCTAAAACAATCATACACATTTTGTTGTTCTCCTGCTGGTGTCCCAGTTTCAGTGCCTTGAATACTTGTTTCTTCGGAAATGTTTTCTCCGATGCGATAATCTTTTCTGCTAAAACCTGCTTGGTTTAGACCTAATACCACACTTTTAAGTGTAGAATGAAAATCATTTGAACATGTCAAAACATAGGATGTATTTAGCAATGCCGAGGTGTGTTTTTTAGTATATGGTTGACGTAGAATCCTTCCGACAATCTGCTCTACATCAACTCTTGATGTTTTATTGGCTAGGGAAGCTAGAATATAGGCAAATGGACAATCCCAACCCTCCTTCAATGCGTTTACAGTGATTATATAACGGATTTTGCAATCCCGACTCATTAGATCAGTATTTTTTAAATCATCAACATCGGATGTCTTGATGGCTATTTCATCTTCGGGCACACCGATATCTATGAGTTTTTGTTTAATTCTGTCAAAAGTCTCGTTGTCCTTGTTTTTAATGTTTGGTTGAGCTTGAAACAATATGATAGGGCGGATGTATTCACCGCCTGCAGCTTCTTCATCTTGTGCCTGTATTTCAATGCTGCCACGAAGTTGAAGGGCATCCTGTATAACACTTTGCAAAGAATTACGATTGAATACTACAACTGGGAGCTTCACCATGTTCTCTTTTTTTAGTTCGCGTGCATCTACATAGGATAAGATATTACTATTGTCACGAGGGGTTGCGGTTAAATCGAGAACAAACGAAGGGTTGAGATTGCTCAACATTTCTACACTGAGGTCGGATCCTGCATTGTGGCTTTCGTCTACCACGGTTACTGGCGAGAGTTGACGCAACACCTGAATAAGTGCAGTATCGGGTGTATCAGCAAGCAAAATGTCATTATCTTTAAAATACTCAGCAAAGCGTAAAAGATTTCCGTTTTCCTGATAGACTTTACGAACATCTTTTTTTGTACTGTCAATACGGAGAGAGCCATAGCTTAAAACACACAATGAAAGCATTTCTCGTACGGTGTCTGGAGAGAAATTCTGTCCATTTAACAGTTGTTCCTTTGTGTATACTTCGACTTTTCCTGAAAAATCCATATCTAACTTTTGTCGATAAGGATGAGATGTGTTTGAAAGCGTATTAATTGTCTGCCTGAGAATAGGATCGGACGGAACAAGCCATACTACAACTTTGGGTTTGTCCAGGGGCATTGCATCATATATACGCTTTATGGCAGAGCATGCCATAAATGTTTTACCACCTCCGGTTGGGACTTTCATGCAGACATGGGGGACTCCGGAAATATTGTCTTTATAAGATGGTACTCCGCCAAATCCGACATTGATATCCTGTCGGAACCAGTATTCACGCCAAGCTGAAATAAGGTTTTCACTTCGGTTTAAGCAGTTTATGTATGAAGACAAATTGTCCATGACTTTCTTTTGATAGTTTTTTAGTTCCATAATGAATTCTCCTTTAAAGCTTCGAAATATCGCGAGGAATCTTTTTGAAAGTGATGTGATATCGTTCGAGCTCATGGTCGCTCAATGTACACAAGTCTGCATAGATAACATATCCTTCGGCTTTTGTTTTGACGGTATGTAGGAATTCTCTGTCAAGCGTTGTCATGCTATTCTTTTGATAATAAAAATAATAGGCGTTTCCGACATGCTGGCCGAGAAGATATGGCTCGACTTCATTTTTTTTAAGAACCTTTTGTTTGGTTTCCATATAATACACATACTCTCGGATTTTATCAATTTCAACATTTTCGTTAAGTAGACCATCTTTCATTAGAGTATCACCAAGCTCATAATAGCAGAAATTTCCAGGAATGCCAGGTTCTTGATCTTTGGCGTTCTTTATAGCTACGACGCGTAGATGTCCCTCTTCAATTTTGGGGTTCTTAACAGAAGAGTATTCACCACTTGTCTTTGCGTTTTTTGCTACTTCCTTTGCTATCGAAAGTAATTCTGATCCATTTGCTATATTCCCTATGGTTATATCTTCATCATATAAAAGGATTTCTTCATCTTTTGAATATCCAGTAATCACTCGTTTGACTCGTTCGGCTGTGATACTATCAGCATAATCCATCATTTCTATAAGTATAAA
Organism: Lachnospiraceae bacterium P6B14; assembly: GCA_000687695.1. Classification (GTDB taxonomy): domain Bacteria; phylum Bacillota; class Clostridia; order Lachnospirales; family Lachnospiraceae; genus Eubacterium_F. The sequence goes on from JHWZ01000002.1 coordinate 99,459, forward strand.
TTTTCTATTACCGCCGTCCTCTTTATTTAGTTTTAAAACAGCATGAGCTGTTGTTCCACTGCCTGCAAATGAATCTAGAATGACTGAATCCTTTTTGGTTGAAAGTCGAATTACACGTTCGATTAGTTCGTGTGGCTTAATTGTTGGAAATGGATTATCTGTATCATTAAAGATAATCTTGAATGCATTTTTTGCTATTTCATTCGTGGCTACGTCCTTTGCAAACCATAAAGATTCGGGGACTAATCCTCTTTCTTTTTCGTATAAATAAGTCTTTTTACGCGGAGTGTTGTTTCCGTCCTTGCCTAACCAAATACGACCAGCCTGTATCTCTTCAAGGAATCGTTCTTTTGTGTATAACCAACATCTTCCTGCAGGAGGATCAAATCTGTTTCCATTCGGAGTTTCCAATGTATAGAATTGGTTTTCTGTTGCATGTCCAGCTTGAGCTGTGGCAGGATCTGATTTCCATGGTCCTCTAGGATCGTTATCTGGATTAGAATAACTGCTCAGCGCTTTGTCTGTCATAGATAGCTGGTTTAGATTCTGCTTAGCCTTTTTTTTACAGTAACATAATATATAATCATGCCTAGAGGAAACCTCCTTTCTGTTTTCGCGATTTGTTCTTTTTTCCCAAATGAACATCGCAATAAAGTTATTAGGAGAAAAAATCTCATTACACACAAGTTTTAAATTTGCGACTTCGTTGTCATCAATTGATATGAATATCAATCCATCATCGCTTAATAATCTCTGTAATAGTTTGAGTCGAGGATAAATCATACACAACCATTTGTCATGGCGTGAAAGGTCCTCGCCTTCTTTTCCGACAACTTCGCCTAACCATTTTTTTATTCGAGGATCATTAACACTGTCATTATATACCCAATTTTCCTCGCCAGTGTTATATGGGGGATCAATGTATATGCAGTCTATACCGTTTTCAAATTGTGGCAACAAAGACTTGAGAGCTAATAGATTATCCCCATGAATAATCATGTTTTCGCTACCATAATCATTTTTATGAATTCCGTTTTCATCAAAACTATACTTGCAATCAAGCATGTGATAAGGTACATCAAGATGATGATTAATAACTTTATCTTTCCCAATCCAATCTAAAATAGGCATTTTTTGCTGCTCCTTTCATTGTCTTTTTGTCAGCAGCACCGACATTTTTTATTTTTCGATATAATCAATTTATTTGAATGATTAGTCTGTGACAAGGTTTGTTTGAAAACCTGACCAAATGATCTATTCAAATAAGGTATTATCCAATTCAGATGAGATCCATTTTTGTTGATTCTCCAAAGTGTTATAAATAACATATAATATTCCTATTATACACCTTTTTGTCTCAAAAGTAAAGGATGAAAAGGGCTTAATCTCGCTAAAAACCAATGATTTTGATGGACTCATCGTCTTATCTCTCGAAGCATGTCCTCAATCTTCTCGAGCACAGTATGATCTCCGTAGCAATCGGCAACATCAATACGCTTCCGGATGGCTTCCTCAGCCTCTCGGAGGAACTTGTATGCCTCGTCATCGTCTTTCATGAGTCCTTCGCCGTGGAGATAGCAACTCCCGATTCGAAGGCAGATATCCGCATGCTTGCACTCATAGTGTCCCTGGTTGTACTGACCAACCGTATCTGAGTAAACCTCCAGATACAGACGAATTGCCGTCCGGACATCCTTAGCCACGCCTTTGCCGTCGCGGAACATATCGCCGAGTTTATAGGTGCTTTCGTAGATACCTCCGGCTACATGACCGATAGAGAAGTAGTGGAACGCCTTCTTGTACTGCGGTTTACCGCCGTTTACACGGCCGTAGTAGTAGATATATCCAAGAGAGTTTGCTGCACTTGGATCACCAGTCATCTCGTAATATGCTCCAAGATCCCTTTCTGCGCCCTTCCAGTCATTCGGAATAATGTCGGTACCGCAGTACTCACAGTATCCACGCTTCTGAAGTGCCCACGGGATCTTTCTCTCGCAGCAGACATCAAGCGCTTCCTTGAACTCTTTCTGAGTCTTTTTGTCCTGAGCATCGATGTCAGCATCGTTGTACTTCTCTGCCAGTTTATACATCGCCTTGAAATCCATTGTTTTACTCATAAGCGTCATCTCCCTTCATCGTCTTTGCACATTTCGTAGTACGGACACCTTACACAGAACGCCTTGCAATGCATTCTGCGCGGATTCCGTTTGAGCCAAAACATCAGTTTCTTCAGCATATCGTTCCCTCCCGAGTCCTTCTACTCTATACCCAAGCCCTTTAAGATCTCAGCAAACCCATTGTAAATATCCATAAGCGTATTATTGTAGCGAATCGTCTGGATGTCCTCCTCCGACAATCGCGGATTATCAAGGGGGTCAAGGTCGATCTTGTGTGGGTTGAGACTGGTTATGGTCTTACTACCGAATGTGTAGTGCCAATAGGCGCCATCACAAGAGCCATTGTCGAGTTCTTCCGGCATCTCTTGAATGCGTTCCCAGTATCTGCTAAGGATACAATCAATCTCTATATCGACCTCATAGGGCAGATAGAGCCTACGGATTGTGTGAGGAATACTGGGTTCACCGAGAAAGTATTTCTTCACCAAAATGTGATCGTTACAAAGGACAGTATACGCGGTCCCACCATCCTCCTCGGAGCCTCCGAATGTAGGCTCGATGAAGAGTTCAAAGCGTATCCCGCCCAGTTTACATCCTGGTTTCCACTCGGATCCACAGGCCTTGCAGTACCGATCCGGTGCATCCTCCATGATTTCACATCCGCCCAGATGGATCTCGCCGGCTTCACTTTTTTCAAACATCTCGTGTGAAGGATAGCCATAGATGATTGGTATGGTATCCAGACTGAAGCAAACAGGGCAGTGATGCTTTACTTTCCTCGCGGCTTCGTATTTCAGCCTCAACGAATCCAGGGCGTCCACTCTGGAATCATAATCCTCTTCGTCAAACTCAACAAGACGGATCACCTTTTCTTCTTCATCATCAAGCATAAGCGCCTCCTTACGACCGGATATATCCCGGTCTATTGAAAAAACACTGGTTCCCATCCGAATCTACATCGACCCTCCACACCTGCAGCTCCGGATACTCATAGAAGAGCGCACCGAGACGGATCACCGACAGCACCATGCAGCAGATCACGACCTGCGGATCCCAGGTGATCCATGTAAGGATGATCCCGATTGCCAGTGCCAATGTCATCAGGTTCAGTTGCCATCTTTCGCTCATTCTCTCTTCCTCGCTTTCTATGGTATCCGATTTCGTCCGGCAGGAGGTCGACTGCCGGGCGACATTTTCATTTTCCCGAGTCCTTTTCTCAACCTCTACCTCTACACGCAGTGTAACATATAAGGTGTCCCTTAGTACGGACTCGTAATATAGTAGCATAAAATCGGAGTATTATGATATAAATCAAGAAAAGTATTATATTAAATCGTAAAATTTTAGTATAGCATTATAATAAACGGGATTATGGAGTAGGACTTGATTACAGTTGCAAATCTTTTGGGAATGAGATATACTAAATACTTGAGAAGCAGTTTGTAGGGTGGATTGGATACCTGTCCGACCCCAAAGAATAACCAGTTAAGTGTAAAGCTTAAGAATAATGTAAAGGAGATACAGGCTATGAAAAAGAGAGTATCGCTCCTGCTGGTGGTAGCAATGATCTTGACTTGTACGTATTCACCGGTGCTGCTGGAAGCAAAAGCAAAAAAACCTTGTTTGTCAAAAAAAACGTTATCGTTTGATTTGGCCAAGAAAGAAAAGCAAAAAGTGGTTACAATCAAGAATATCCCATCCAAGCTTATAAAGTCGGTAAAGACATCGACGACGGATCTTTTCGTATCGTCAGCCAAAGCGAAAAAGACGAAGATTACTGTTTATGGCATTACAGTCGGGAAAGCGACTATTCGAATCAATGTCAAGCTTAAAAAGGCTGTAAACACGAAGAAATCGTACTCGTTTTCGGTGACGGTTCGTGTAAAGAATAGCCAAGAATCCAAAGTTACGCCAACACCTGTGGTTACGCCAACATCGGCGGCTACGCCGACGATTACTCCCACAATAACTCCAACTGCAACTCCGACTGCTACGATTGATCCGAATGCTGGTCTTAAAAAACCGGATGGTACATTTGTTTCATGGAGTGAGTTGGTTAGGGATGAAACCATCATCCAATCAGAAACAAGTGTAAAAGCCGGAGATAACGCCAAGTATGTGCTTGAAGGCGATTTGATAATTCCGGATGGGATAACAGCATTAAAGCCTGCTGCTTTTGAAGGTTGCAAGTTGCTCACTTCTGTCAAGATACCAGAGTCGGTGACGGATATTGGCATGGTTGCCTTTCGGAACTGTGAGAATATGACTAATATCAATCTACCGAGTGGATTGACAACAATTAATGCAGAGGTGTTGAGCTATTGCAAAAAACTTGGAAACATAACTATCCCAAGTTCTGTGACAGAAATCAGATCAGGCGCATTTATGGAGTGTGATGGAGTAGAAACGGTTATTATCCCAGACGGTGTAAAGAAGATAGGTGATGCTGTTTTTGCAAGATGTAAAAACTTAAAGAGCATTCAGATTCCAGAAGGAGTAGAAGTTATTGATATCAGTCTATTTGAGAATTGTAGAAACCTGATTTCGGTAAGTCTTCCAAGCACCATAAAAACCATTGAAAGAACCGCGTTTCCTAATTGCACAAGCCTCACGAGTATAATCATACCAGAGGGTGTGGTCTTTATTGAATCAGCAGCATTTTCGGGATGTAAGAATCTATCGACCATAGTGATTCCTGATAGTGTTAAATCGATTGCATCAAATGCATTTGAAACATGCCCGATTTCTGCACTGTCAGCATATTCTTCGCGTGAAGGATATCCTTGGGGAGCGATTTGATTATCAACGATGAAAGAATAAGCCTAATATGAGGAATAAGGTGGTAGGGAGAGCTCCTGCCACCTTATTTAGATTATTATTCACAAAAACCTGGATCAAGTTTGGTTTTTATGATTTCAGTCGCCATTTCTTTCAGATTGTCCGGAAGATCGTCGAGCTTTCCAATGTTCATTATCAGATCTTCAGTAGAATCATCAATTGTGATGTTATATTTCTTGATCAAGGGACTTCCAAATCCGTTTTTCTGATCGGCAATTTCCCCGATTAGCTGTTCTTTCAGCCAGCTGCTTTGTGGTGTGCCGGCATTGAAATCCTTAGTGTTCATAGACTCAGCCTCCCTTGTTTTTTATTTCTCTTATTATATTATAACACGTTTTGATGGAGTTGCAACAGGATGGAAATGAAAAAAGACGGGAGGTCAATGCCTCCCGTCGATCTTTTTTTGCCTAACGTACCTGCGCCTTTTCCGGTTCCTTATCCTTAGCTTTTGCCTTTGATGTGGGATTCTTAGCTGGCTCGGGAGATACGGATTTGGTCTTTTCTTCCTGGTATGCTTTTTCAAATTCTCCGTAGAGCGTCTCGCGAAACTCCTTGGTGATCGGAAACGCGATTTCTCGATAAACCGGCTTGCCGTCCTTATACTTGTCGGTGCGGTAGTCAGGCATCGAGATGAACATCCCATTCTTGCCTTCAATCATCTTAACATTGGAGATGACGAAGTTATCCTCCAGATAGATCCTTCCAAGTCCACGGAGACTCGAATCTTCGTGGGCAAGCGGTGTGACCTTGACAGTGAACGCAAGAGGGGCGTCAGGCTCGCCGATATCGAGACCGTTTTTGCCGATGGACTGGCGGTTTTTATAGGCATCAAGGATGTTTTTCGTCAGTTCCTCGTAAAATGTTTTTGTGATTGGGTTACAGACGTCACGATAGATTGGCTCGCCTTTTTCCGTTACATCATTTGTGCGGTAGGAAGGCATTGAGACAAACATATCATCCGAGTCGTGTTTTTTGATTATTGCGATGTTTCTGACCACAATGCTATCGCCAAAAGTTACACTGGCAAATCCCTGGATCTGGCTCTCATCGCTTTTCACTTCGTTGATTCTGATGTTATATTTCATAGCGTAGTCCTTTCTCAGCTTATTTCGCTGGGTGCAGTTGTCTGTGTTTCTATATACGGGACGCATGTAGCCACAAACCGTCTAGTCCCATGGTATGCGCAGGTGAATAAAGTCAGGACCTCTTCATCTCGTTTTTTCCTAACCGAGGGGTCATGTGGTGACACCACTCGGGTAGATTTGACGCAGTAGATGCGTGATCTTTTGTCCTTCGTAGTGATTCTTACTTGTGCATCCTTACGGATGTGGCTAAGCGTCGTAAAGAACAGCCCTCGACTGCTTCCGTTATGCCCGCAGAGAACGCAATTTCCCTGTTCGAGCAATCCTGCTGTCTCGGGCAGGTGACCGATGCCTCTCGAGAGCTGTGCTTCCGTAGCGCCTTCATAGATGGGATAGTGGATGTCAAGTGAATCGATTTCGATGATCCCTATGGCGTCCTTCGGTATCCCGCCTTTCTTGCCGGTCGATGTATCGATATCCGGCTCGGTATAGTCGCCAGGGGCATTCGCCATCTCTGATGGTGTCTGTCCCGTAACGAGCGTGTTGTCATCATTTCTTGTAAAAAATGGAATCGCCATGATCCCGATGATCAGGATAATGGCGATCCATGGTGCTTTATTCTTCATCGTAAGCCTCCTATCTGCATTTGTTTATAGATTTATCTCTATGATAGAAAGGGATGGTTTTTGAAGGATTCGGGATATAGGCTCCATATTGTTCACGAAGCATATCCATATCCACATCAGCAAATCGGCTTGACAAATACCGTGCATGATTCCATTCTAGCCCGTATTCTTTGGCGGATGGCTTATTAACAGGGTTTCTGACATATTCAGCTGGTTCGTAAGCAATCAGAAACATGCCTGTATCTGGTCGGAGCATAAGATAACGATTATGCTTGTATCGTTCGATAAAGCGATAATCATGTCCGTTGAAGTTTCTGAATACCTCCCCAGGAGTGAACTCATCTCTCTTTTTCTCATAATGATAGATTGGTATGATTGGAGGGGTAGGTTGGTTATATCCAATACTCCCATAATCGTGCTCTTTTTCCTTGGTTTCTGCTAAATCCATAATGCTCATGGGTTTCATCCTTTCCGGGTAAGTATACCCTAATACAACAAAAGAGAGCTTACGGATAGCCGTTAAGCTCTCTTGGTTATAGTATTAAATTATACATGTAAATGATTCTATCTCATACTTTTTAGATATTTCAGTAAATCCCTTGACATCAATTCGACTTCACGTAAGTCTTTAGCGTGCTGAAAGTAATACTTTACAATTGCGCGTTCTTCTGCTTGTTCGTCTTCTACGAGGCATTCAAATCGGCTTTTCCCAGTATAGTCGACAAAGAAAACATGATCTGGTCCCTCTGGAATTCTCTGGATAAAATATACCTGCGCACAGTCAAGGGAACCATCCTCGGTTTCTGTGTACGTCAGATAAAGTCTGGGAACCCTGCGATCTGTGATTCGCTCATCATCCGGAAGGGTGATTTTGATCACGCTGATGCCCATGATCTCGAATGTATCGGATTCAAACTCTAAAGGATCGTAATTTGTATATACTCCAATCGATTCGAAACGCCTTTTATACACATCAGGGAACAACTCGAGAGTCTCAAATTCTTCGATAACCGTCCTTGCGTCATCCACAAACTTCATGTACCAGTATATCGGAAGATCGACGGTTTCAACAAAAAACTTGATTTCTCCGAACTGATTAGCATCTTCTTTCATAGACAATCCTTTCTCAAGAAAGACAATGCGGGTTGATGACCACGACTAAGAAGACAACAACCCGCAGGATAAGGACAAGCAATGGAGCTTGCCAATGATCGATAATATCTTATCATTTTAATATGAAAAAGTCAATGTCAACCCAATAATGACAATATAGTCAGCCGACATACGGTCTACCGTAGAAGACAACACTGCCGGTTCTAAGCGGATCCATTACGACACCACGTCTTGGATTGGCTGCATGGATCATTTTGCCGTCGCCGGCGTACATCGCGACGTGTGAAATGTTCTTGTAGCGGTCATTCTTCTCGTAGGAGTAGAATATCAAATCGCCCGGTCGCAGATCCTCTTTGTTGATGATCATGCCTTGCGTAGCGCAGTACCGACCTTGTTCAGCCGCCGTGCCCGGAAGTTCGAGCCCGAATTCGCGGTACATCCTGAGAACGAATGAGGAACAGTCATAATATCCCTCGTCGAATCTTCGTGCCTGGCTGTAATGACATCCGATCTTGGTCATGCCGAGATTTACGACATTCTGACCGATATCGGAGCCGCCACCATAGATGGAAGTTTGTTCCTCCATGAGCATCTGTATCATCTTTTTCTGGTCATCGTTAAGCTCCGGATGGGCGTCGATGTAGTCCTTGTAGGTCAGGTTATGGACGATGATTCCGTCTGATTTGACAGTGACGGTCTCGCCGTCATCCGCGGTGTTAGAAGTTCCGCTAACATCCGGCTCACCCCTGTCAGTGCCGTCATCATCGTCTTTATCCGGTTTTTTGATTTTTCCGTCTTTATCTGCGACAAAGACTTCGACTTTTTTTCGACCCCACTTGCCGGTATCTTCGTGTTTTTCATAAAAAATGTCAAACTCGTTGCCATAGTGGTGCAGGTCACCGGTGTCCTCAACCGTATACACATGACCGTCGATCACGACCTTCGTCCCCATGGGAACGATCGGATTATAGGCATCCACAGCGACAGTGCGGCCTTCCTTGGCCTTTTTACCGGAGGCGGTGGCGTGACCGTGTGGACCGGAGCACTCCTTACACGGACAATATGCCGTGACATAGACCTTCCCGAGAGACTCACCGACCTTGACCTCATGTTCGGAAGACGCCCTTTCGATATAGTTCATCTCGTTAAAGACCTTCCGCAGATTCGCCTTGCCGTTCTCATCCATGATATAGCCGGGCTGTCCGTCGGAGTATAGCGTCATATACACCATCAGCGTGTCCTTAAAGTTCACGGTGACTACGCCGTCCTGCGTGTTCTGGTAGGTGACCTTCATCCCGTCGGCTTCATATTCTGCCACCTTTTGGTTGAACTCCTGATAGTAGGAGCTTAACACCATTCGGATATCATCCGTGCCGGTGTCCGGCAGGGGGAAAAAGATGGATAACGGCGAGCAGTAGATGATCATCATGAAGATCCCGACGATCAGTGCTACAAGTATAACAATGACCACTATCACAATAATGAACGGCGTCATCAGCAGCGTGATCAGTTTCTTGATCAAAAACAGAATGATCTTGATCACTCGCTTAAGTCCTTTGGCTCCTTTGGTGACTGAGCCGAGATTATCGGCGGAGTCTTCTTCAGAATCCCGGACACGGAGGCCGTGGATCAGGCGTTCCTTGATGCCAATGGGGGTTGATTCTTCCTTGTCATCGTCCTCATAGCGTTTCCGTCGTCTGCGGAGATTTCTTCGATAGCGACGTCGTTTGCTGTTGGCTCTTTGTTTCTCACGAAGCTTCTTTTTGGAATCTTTTTTGTTTTTCAGCTGTTTTTCTTTAGCGTTGTCGCCGGCAGTGGTTGTGCCGCCGGATCGAGATGCAGAGCGCCTGGTTCCACCTGATGATGTGCCAGATTCATTGCTGACGCCTGCGCGGTTCATCTGCCTTTGCTTGCGAGTCTGGAACACGCGCTTTCCTGCAGCACCAAGTGCCATCAGGATCTCCTCTGATTCCTTGAGCTCTTCGCCGCCCTCGACATGGTTGTTGACGGCATCCATACCGGATCGGGCAGCAGTGTGGAGAACCTTGCCACTGGCGAGTCGTTTCCCGGATTTGATCTCGCCGTCCTTGGACGGTTGGTTACCCTGCTTATCTTCAGGAATGAAAAGACGGCCGGATGTTTTTGGCATCTGACCGTCTGATACTCCCGATGATTCTCCGGGAGAGGTTGTATTTGATATGCTTGTTCGACGTATCTGTTTATTCTGAGTGTGGAGCGTTCGTTTCTTCGACTCCACGGTGCGTAATGCCATGTAATCACCTCCTAAAAAAAACACCTACTACGAATCGTAATAGGTGTTTTTAGATTTGACATCAATTGATTTCAGTAATCAACCAATACTCTTTTTGATTTTAAAGGTTTTATACTTCTTTCTCTCTTTGTTGTATTTCTTTGAAGAGATTTTCTTTGATTTGAACTTTGGCTTCTTTGCATATGTAAGAGTAGGTTTTCTGGATTTTTTATACTTTCCAGATTCCCATCCAAGTATTGCGAAAGGCTGCAAACTGTGCTTTTTGTACTGGAGTATAAGAACAGTAGAGAAATCACTCCCACCGTACCAAAAAGCAAGCCGATTATCCTTTGATTTACCTATACCCCCACGAATGCCCGTAAAAAAGATTTCAGGTGAAACAACACCATTCTCATAATCAAGAATCAATAATGAGTATACTCCACCACTTTGTTTCTCATCAGAAAGAAGCAGTTCAGGTGTGCCATCTTTGTCTAAATCAATTATCTGATAATAATTGAATGCTGACATAGATAACTTCACCTTTTCAAGCATTCCCTTTCCAAAGAATCTTTTTTCGAGAGTGGTCATTTTGACGCTCCCGGATGCGGGCTCGATAAAGTCCAAATAATCAGTCATTCCAAAAGTGTATGCCTTAACAGATATTGTTGAATCCTTGTTGTCCTCGATGTAGTTCTTGTAAGCTTCATTATAATCAGTGGCTTCAGTTCCTTCAGCATTGTTATTATCAATTGAGGCAGCGTGGCTCACCACAGAAGTGAACATGAACATGGTAACAAGCATTACTGCAAGTGGGGTAGAGATTTTTCTTTTCATATCGGTGTACTCCTTATTGTGTTATTTGTGAAAGACCAGTTTAGTATAGGTGTTTGGCGCTTTCACGATTCATCTCAAATCATAGCACTCGAACACCAATTTGTCAACGGAACTGATGTTTACCCCCGAATAAGCCATCCTGGTTTTGATGCGACAGGTGTGGATTCATTTGACATAGACATCATCTGCCCTTTTCTTATCTTCTCGTGGATATTCGTGTTGTACAGGTCATACAGTTCGCTGTCCTTCGAGATCCGGTTGTCAAACGGTACGATGGTCGTACCGCACTTGATAAGCCCCGTACCAGACTGGGAGTTCTTGACGAACTCGAGCTGGGCATCCGTGACACCGATGGTCTCGGCAAGACGGGCGGAGTCAATGTTGGACTGCTTTAACAGCACGATGAACTCACTATTGGAGATCAAGGTTGCCGCGATATCGTTCTGCAGTAGGTCTGTCACATTCTGACTGATTCCGGTACAGAGACCGCCCTGTTTTCTGACCTTTTTCCACAGCTGCTGCAGGTAAGTGGCACTGTAATCACTTTTGAGTAGTACGTGACACTCATCGATATAGAGCCAGGTAGCCCTTCCTTTCTTCCCGTTTTCGATGATCCTTGACTGAATCGCCTCCATCATGACGAGCATCGCCACAGGTGCCAGCTGGTCGCCGAGTTCCTGGATACCGTAGACGGTAAAGCGGTTGTCTACATCGACGTTTGTGTGGTGGTTGAAGATATTAAGTGATCCCTCTACGAATAACTCTAATGAGAGAGCGAGTTCCTTCGCTTCTGACTCCTCCTGACGTTTCAGAATATGATAAAAGTCACTCATAAGAGGAACCTTTCTGGTTCGGTATGCCTCAAAGTACAGCTCCTTCGTACATCTGTCGACGATGGACTGGTGCTTTCGGTTGAACTGACCACTCAGTAACTGATCGCACAGACTCAGCAAAAACTGGCTCTTTTCAGCGATGATTTCCTGTAGCCCCGCCTGATCAATGTTGAAAAGATCCACGGCAAGCGGATTGACATAGCTCTTGGTGTAGGCGGAGAGGTTTACGATGGTTCCTCCATAAGCGTGAGCCACATCGAAGTACTCGTTCATAGGATCAATCACGATGATATCGTCATTTGTCCCTAAGAATACCTGGCCCATCTCACCCTTGCCGAACATCGATTTACCACCGCCGGGGACTCCGAAGATGAAGCCGTTACCGTTCAGGTAGATCTTTCGGTTAGCGATAATGATATTTTTGCTGACCTGATTGATGCCGTAGTAAACGCCGTACTTATCGGATAACTCCTGTACATTGAATGGGAGCATAGCCGCGAGCGGTTGGGTGAGAAGCGTCCTCATCGTCTTTACCTGACGGTTTCCGATCGGAAGAGCCGTTGCCAACGCCTCTCTCTGCATGAGGTTATGCGTATCGATTGTGACGGAGTTTTGCTTACCAATCGCGATGATGGTCTCGGTGACGCTCTCGAGCTCCTCCTTGGTGTCGCAGGTGATGATCATGGTGACGCCGACGTAAAACATGCACTCATCATTCTCCCTGACATCATCCATCATGGATGCGATCTCTTTCTTCTCAACACGCTTCAGATAGGAGATATCCGACGCAAAATCGTTATTCTTGTTGCGGACTCGTTGCTGCTTGATGATGTCGTTCTCGACACCCAGATACTTTTTCTGGAGCATCTTGGTCGTGAGATCCTTCGGGATTGGAACCACATCGATGCTTGTGATCGAGTGAACCGGGAGGCTTGTCAGCTCACCGATGAAGCGATCCGACATACTGGACGGGTACTTCTTGATAAACAGTGCTCTACAGTATTTTCCGCTCTGCACGATGTGATCCGGATAGAAGGTAATCGAGCCTTTGATCAGGTCGTTTTTGAAATCCTTTGCCATCCGTTTTCCCTTTTTGATGTCGAGGTCAAAGTCAGCCTCTTCACCAAGATGATAAAAGTTGTAGATGCTTTTCAGACGTTCATTCCCGGTGAGTTCGATAAGCTCTGATCCAAGTTCAGCAAAACTCCTGCGGATAGTAGCCTCAATGGTTGAAAACCTTGCTTTTGCTTCCTCATAGGTTTTCCTCTCGATTGTGATGGTAAGATATCTTTCACGTTCGATGCCCTGGCTACCCTCGGCGATCTTTTCCATAATGATCCCGTTGTAAATATCGCGGAGATGCTGAAACTCGTCGTTTGCGTGAGGAAGGAGTACCATCTCCTCGAGTTCATCCATATCTTTATTCTCATTTGCTATAGTGATCTTAAACCTACAGTCAAAGGTATTAAGGAGTTTACAATAGTCTTCGATGATGTCCTCGCGTTCTTCGTGGTTGGCTGTAATGTAATTTATGTCTTTAAATCGGTAGGTCTTAGAGTAGCAGGTGTTTGATAACTGAAATATGCCGTTTTCTGACACTTTCTGGACATCAATAGTCTGCTGTACACTCTTGGGAGTCTTAAAAAGCGGCACATCCGGCCGCTTCAGTTCTTTCATTTCATTTGTAAATAGTTTCATGAGGGTGTTCCTCCCTTCCTTTTCTCTTTTTTGGCAAGAATCCTATCTGCCATGGTCTTTTTACCTTTTTTCTTGGCTTCCATAGCTTCAGCTGTTCGTATTTCATCCACTTCTGAAATGTCCTCGGTGGATTCGTACTTTAGTGCCGGTTGCTTGCCGGAGAAGTGTATTTTTCGTTTCATCATCTCAATAAAGGTCATTCCGTGATAAGAGTAGAATCCGGTCAGTGCAATCGGTGCCACAACTGGCACGGCAATATATGCCGAGATGGTCAGTCCTACGTAAGGATACACCAAAAGCACGATACCTGAACCGAGTGCTAAAGCGATGATACTGTAGATGAGCTGCCTTGCCGACAGTCCGAGTACTATGGATTCCTTGAACTTGTCAAGATCTCTGTTTACTTCTATATGCATATGTCACCAGTCCTTTCTTACAAACCGAGCGCTTTACTGGTCAGATTCTGCGCTCCCTTAATACTTCCTACCGTAAGTGCGATACCGAATGTCAGCTCACATAGATACAGTAAAACGGCCGTCCACGCTGATATATCACCGCCGGTTGCGACCGGAAGCCCGGAATTGAGCATCGCGTTACATACGATGATGGCGAGTGCCATCGTCACGGCTTCAAACACGATTGACAGGAAATACTTGGTAAAGGTCACTGCCGTGTGAGTCACCATATGGTTTCCGCTCATCGTGGAGTAGGCAATCGATCCAAGCGGCACGACGATCAGGATCTTTAAGAACCTGAAGTATACCGTGTAGAGCATGAAAAAGGCGCAGACCAAAATGACAAGGGATAATACCGTTGCGAGTATCAGCATCAGGATACTTTCGCAAAATCCCAAATCACCTAAGGCTTCCGCGGCTTCTCTTGTCATTTTTAGGTGTACTCCGTTTCCGAAGGTCAGTAGATTAACAAGGTTCCCGACGGATTGGAAGATTGCTTTCATGATGGTCACGTTATTTGCTACCATGAACTCCGCAAGTCCAAGTCTGACAAGGAGCGTGAGTATCTTTTCCAGTCGCATTTCTTCCTTCACATCCACAGATTCCGAACAGAATCCTATTACAAAAAAGATGACAACTAACGAGGAACCCACAGCGACAAAGATTGGATTGATTTCCTCGATGATACCCCAGGGGCCACCGTCTTTAAACTCTTCAGGTGATGCGATGAGCAGTCCGAAGACTATGTCAACCATTGAGTTCCATGCTTCAAACACGGAGATCAACAGGTCACAGATCACACCACCGAAACTGAATAAGCTCATGTGCGCTCACCTCCCTTAAAATCCGAGGAAGGTGAGTACGGTTGCGATTCCTGCCATGATGACACCGGCTACGATTCCCTTTAGCGCTGAGTTCATCGTCGCAGAGTCCTGTGCCTGATAGGCCTGGGCAAACTCCATGACATTCTTAGCAAGGATGATGATTCCGATAGCACCGATTACGGCAAGAACGAGTGTCTTAAGATTATCGAGCGGCTTTGTTACTGCCGAAGTATCACCCTCAGCGTGGGCGATGATACCATTTGAAACTGTTAGCCATGCCATTGCATATGCTGCGGTCACTGCAAGAAGAAGCTTCTTACTAACCTTTTTAAGTGTGTTTTTGATCTTATTCATAATGTGTACCTTCCTTTCTTATGCGGACTGGATCAGTCCGGAGCTGTATTGTTTACGACAGGTTGCCATTTTGACGGTGCTGTTTGTAGGATAAGCGTAGGTGAGGATATAGTTTTCAGGTATGTGTTCTGCGATTGCTCGCTCGATCTCCTTACGTTGTGCATCCGAAAACTCCATCAGATCAAGCCTTGCATGTATGGTTTCCGGTGCATTGCCGGTATCCGTTGATTCTGTGGCGGGTGATTTGATAAGTACCTCCTTAGAAACCTTCCCACCCGGGTGTTCATAACGTTTTTGCTTGGCTGAGCGGATGAGTCCCGATACGGAGTTTTCATCTGAATCAGCATCAGGCATATACTTAAGCGTGGATGATAGACCTTCGGATTCGTTGACTTTTTCAAGCTCTGACTTGTCGATAAGATCAGAAAAGCGGTTGGCTAGTCCCAGGTCATCAAGTAGCATAAACTCGTCATATGTGACGGTATCGATGTAGATTTCTGACTTAGGATCAAGCTTTTGCTTACGCTCGTAGTATTTGAGGCTCTTTTCACCAAGAAACTCAAAAGGCTTGTCATAAAGGTGAGTTGTACGCTTCTTGGGAATATACGGGTTTCCGTGACCATCCGCGCTTTCCATAAACTTGGGATGCTTGGGTGTGTTATACTTATCATCAATGACCGGATACTGACCTGCCACGTTTACGATACACTTGTTACGATTAAGCCTTCCTACCTCATCCGGCGTCATAAGCTCACGCCCTAAAGCATCGTAGTTTTTTGAGCTTGACCCCTGACGACCTCTCGTCTCACCATTTGAGCGCTTGTCAATCGTTCCTTTACCAAGCAGTTTTGAAATGTATTCGTGTGTTGATTGCTCATTGCCGCCAAGATAAATGGTGGTATCGCAGTTTCCGGTGATCGTCTCCCAGGTATCCTTAAACATCGCTTTTAGCTGCGCTAAGTTCTGGATGATGATGACAGATGAGATTGATCTGGATCTCATGGTGGAGATCAGAGAGCAGAAATCATCCGGGAGTGCGACATTTGCAAACTCATCGAGCATGAATGTCACGTGGATCGGAAGTTCACCACCGTATTCGGAGTCAGCGATCTTATATAGTCTCTGGAATGCCTGTGTATAAAGCATCCCGACAATGAAATTGTAGGTTTTGTCTGAATCCGGTATCAGACAAAAGAGAGCAGTCTTTGTCTGCTCATCACCGTTTTCTCCGATGCCAAGCTCTTCAAAATGCATATCATCATGTTCCATCATGCGAATGACATGGGGGTTATCAAGCTTGGCCAGTCGTGAGTTGGCGGATATGATGATAGAACGAACGGTGTCTCCGGCACCTCGCATACATTTCTGATACATGACATATGCAGGATGGTCTTCTCCAAGCGGTGATGCCTGTGAGAGACGCCACATTCTCTTGTCAAGTTCGGAAGGTTCGTCTTTTGTGACTTCCGCCTCGTGAAGAAGCTTAAGGACGGTGCCGATGTTTCTGGTCTTTGGACCTTCCTCAAGCCATACATAGTAAAAAAGAGCCTGTAAAAACATGCCCTCGGATTTTTCCCAGAACGGATCGTTTTGCATCGCGTTTTTGGGAGTGGTATTTCCGATGAGATTC
Source organism: Lachnospiraceae bacterium P6B14 (assembly GCA_000687695.1). Taxonomy (GTDB): domain Bacteria; phylum Bacillota; class Clostridia; order Lachnospirales; family Lachnospiraceae; genus Eubacterium_F. Next base: position 116,117 of record JHWZ01000002.1, read on the forward strand.
CCGATCAGTATCGGGATATCGTTCTCATCATGTATGTAGTCAAACGGGTTATAGCCATCGGATGCGTCCATATCCATAAGGTTTAGGACTCTGACGTTATAGCCGTTTTGTTTTAGGATCTCACCTTCTGAGCGTAGGATCTCCCCCTTGGGATCCGTTATGATAAAGGATGTATTCATCTGAAGGATGTTGGGCTTTACAAATCCGAAAGTCTTTTTCGCACCGGAGCCACCGATGACAAGGATGTTGTTGTTAAATTTTGTCAGCCTGTTATCGATGTTCATACGGATGTTTTGGCTTAGGATTCGGTGATTTCCCTTATCACCTACTTTAGTATCACCCTTTAGCACTTTGGTAAGAAGCTTTGGAGAGCCGAACTTTGCGGTACCAAACTCACGCCCCGGCATCAGGTTTCTCCTGCCGGTGTAGTAAATGAGCATCAGTAGGGCAAAAATAAAGACCGCAATCAAAACGGCCTTGATCGTTGTTTCATTATAGTAGTCTCTAAACGGATAACTCAGTTCCAGCTCTAACGCCTCCATGAACTCGGAAACTTCCATACCCGTGTGCCAGGCTCCGTTGATGTAGTAGCCAAGAGCGGCGGATACGATGGAGCCGATGATAAGGAGCGGAATGGATATCTTTTTCTTCACGCCCATTCGATCACCTCACTTTCACTTTATCAAGCGTGGGTGCCTTGATGGTCTTTTCGTATTTCTTGCGGACTGATTTATCCACCTGAGAATAATGTGTTTTAAACAGGTCGATTCCTCGAATCATTCCCATCTGGGTTCCGGATTTGTCATAAATCGGATAACTCTGATTCTTATCAAGAAAAGAAAGTAGCGTCTTTCCCTCGTGGATGGAGATGACATCCGTCTTATCAATCCACAAATACCTTGATTCCGGTCCCCAGGTGCCGGGGATTCTTGTGAGGATTTGTGTCGGTGTCTCTTTCTCGATGAGTTTTTTGGATATCGTGATGTCTGCAAGCGAAGCATCTTTTTCTGCTGAAACCTGACGCATCCTCTGAGACAGTGAAGAGAGTCTTTTCATCTTCTCATCAAGGTCTTCAGGCTTCATAAGAGCTGTGATTCGACCATTCTCGTCAGGAGTGGATAGAGCCCCGATCCTTGTAAGCTGAGAAAGTGCAGCTTCAGCATCTTTTTTGTTGATCGATAGATCATTTGCAATTTCATCCACGCTGGTGCTTTGCTTTTCAAGCGCATATTTTCCGACCTTATTAATAAGATCTTCCAGATTTGCATCAGCGTGGATGTTAGGGTTTTCCTTGGCTTCATCCTTAAGGTATTCTCCGAAGGCGTTAAGCTTCGTATCATCTGTTTCGTTAAGGAAGGTATCCATCGATTTGATCTTAGCTCCCTCGGGATGCTTCATTTTTTCAAGAAGCATATTGATTCTGGGCATTGCTTCTGCATGAAAGAGGATTTCTCTTGTGGTGCTGTTAGCATCGAGTTTTGGAACCAGGGAATAAAGGATGCCGTATTTCTTGCACATCTTCTCGATATCCTTTAGGTCTTTTTCCTCAAACTGGAACACCTGCAGGTCACCGCCTCGAAGAAGTAACTTCTTAAGTGCCGTTTTTCCTTTGTTTTTCTCATGTGAGAGCATTCCCATAAGGAACTTGACTGCCTTTTGCATCGTTTTGATAGAAGCGGAGCCTACTTTCATAGCAAGCTGCATTCCCTCAAACTCAACGCGTATGATCTGAACAACATCTGCAATCTCAGACATTTATACCACCTCCACGTACTTGTTGCGATCAGCGAGTATCACGTCAATGATGTTTCCCATCTCTTCCGGATCTAAGTCGCTTTCGATGAGATCCTTGATCTCTACCGGTGAAAAAGCTGACTTTACGGCTCTTAGTATCTGCTTTAACTGAGGAGCTGAAAGCCTTCCGTGGATAAGCTGTTTTAAGAGCGACTCCTGAGGCGTGTCTTTCCCAAAGAGTTTTGATGCAAGTCCTAAAAGTCCTTTGGGCTTTTTCGGGTTTTCTCTTTCGACCTCGAGAGGGCGAAGGGTGCCATCTGACATCCGGATCATACGGGTGAAAGAAACTGCGTCTTCGAGATAGGATGGGCGGGGCTTTTTTATCTCGACTGCCTCCGGAGCCGGAGCAAAGGCTTCCTTCGTTGCTTCCGGCGCACTTACAAAAGGGACCTTCGTAGGTTTCGGATCAGGGACTGACTCTGTATCCGTTTTGGAAGCTTCTTCATAAGCAGAATTTTCAGGCACAGGGGTATGTAATGAGTAATTCTCACGCATATCCTTTTTGATCTCATCTACGATAGCCTGGATGCCGTCATCAAAGCGGCTGATCATATCGGCATAGATGCCGGCGTTTTTCTCGTTGATGTTCTCGATCAGTGTATTGGTGCTTTCAGCAAATACCTGGTGTATCTCTTTGATAAGAGCCTCGTTATCAGGTACAGACTCCTTTGCCGGAATCTCAGGCTGCGTCTCAGAAGGGTTGTTTTCTTCCGGTTCCTCTATATGATTGGTTTCATCTTCAGATACTGGCTCTGCTATCTCTTTAGGCGTATCCTCTGCCTTTTCCGTTTTGTCAGTATCTGCTGTCTCGGAGGGAGTTTTGATCTCTACTTTCTTGGCAAAGTCCTTGGTGATCTCTTTGTAGTTCTCAAACGCTTTCTTGATCTGGTGTGGAACGCTGTACTGCATGATGATCCCGCGGATTGCTTCATAAGGGATTCGCTCTTTGGCGTAAGGGATAATCTCATTTAACTGATCCTCATCCATTGACTGAAGGCGCTTGCCGATATCTAACGGAAGTCCCTGCTTCAAAAGTAAAGCAAGATCAATTCTATGCTCCTTCGATAAGGATGTGACCATGTAGCAGTCAACGATGTTCTTATCAATGCCGTTTTTTAAATCGTTAAGTGCCATTTCAATGGATTCATTGTCAAATCCTGAATCCTTGTACTGGTTCTCAAGACGCTGGAGAGCGAAACTGTCTTCATATTTCTCATCCATTTGTAAACCTCCTGTCTAAAAAAGACAGCCTATCTGGACTGTCTGGTTGATAGTGTCTTATCCTGTTTGTGATCTTTCTGATCAATGGTTTTAGCTGAATCGTATTCCTCCATAAGCTCATTTGCTATGTGTAGCTCACGGCTGTTTGCAATGGACTCATTCTTAAGTTCCCTCATCTTGGTCTCATAGTGAGTATCAAAATCATTGATTTCCTTATGAGTATAGCCAGAAGATGACAGTTCTTCGGTGAGTTCTACGTATTCAGCGTGTTCATCTGAAAAAAAGGAATCGCCGTTTTTATAGGATATTTCAGCGGGTTCAAGTTCTTTAAGCCTTTTGGCTATGTCAAAAAGTGACTTGAATCGTCTCTTTTCCTTATTAAGTTCCTTTTTCTTACGGCTTAATGCTGCCTTCTTTTCATTCAGTGAGACAATGACCTGCTCTAAATCATTTGAGTTATGGATCTCATTTCTTGCTAAGAACAGATATTGTGCCTGCAATCGCTTGAATTTACGAATCTCATCCCGGTACATGTATGCTTTCGAGTAAGGCCTTTTTCTCAGTTTTCCAGTCTCATATAGTTTTCTGAAGTACTTTTTTTGGAGTCCGGTAAGCTTTGCTCTTTTCAAATGATACGGGATGTTTACACGGATGACCCTTGCGCCGCCATACTTCTTTTGGTAGGTTAAAAGGTTTTCGGATACAACTCTTTTCATAAGAGATTCTTCCGTATAGCGTTCACCCAAAGTGGCGGTGCGCCTGAATCTTGCCATTCCCGGAGGACGAATTGAAAGATATTTACCGCGCTTGATCTCATAACCCATGTCCGTGAGCCCGGATAGAAGACTGTCAAAATCAAGACACTTTAATACCAGAGCATCAAGGTCTCGCCTTATCATGTCAGACCATATGGATTTATTCCTTGTCGTATCACGCCACTCGGTATATGCGGGATTATCCTTTCCATTCGTTTCATCAATCTGGATGGTAGAAAGCCCGTATTCCTCACAGAGCCTGTTAGTGACGGGCTGGATGTATTTGGCCCAGTCACCCTTTTTGTACCGATACTTGTTCCCGGTGATCTTGTTTACGCTGTTGAAGATGATATGACCGTGGATATGATCGGTGTTTGTGTGGATGGCATAAACCGCTTCATACTCACCTTGCAGGTAGTCATCGATGAATCTTTCCACAAACTCAAACGCTGTATCTGCCGTTACTTCGCCCTCCTCAAAGGAGATGATTATGTGGTAGCCTTGCCTTTTATCTGTCTTTGAAAATAGCTTTTTTGTGGATACCATCTGTTCGTAGGCATAATCAGGTTGGCAGTTTGTGGCTCCGACATACCTCCCGTCCTCCGTCTTTGTCGGATCAACGACGTAGTGAAGGATCCAGTGAAGATGTCTTGCCGGACTTTGCTTTCCTTCCTTAATGTTAAGGATCTTTGTGATCGCCAATGTCATCCACCGCCTTCCGTAAGGAACTGTTCACCTTTTGCATATAGGCAAAAAGCCTGACCTTGTCGTTTTCCTTGTATAGCATGGTGTTATTGTTGTAGACGATCTCGTTGATGTTTTTGCCGATTCGATTGACTTCGTTTATGAGTCTGTTTAGCATCGCACGGATTTCGGGATAGTCTTTTGGCTGCTCCGTGATCATAAGCCTGATAAACTCAGATTCAGTCATTCCGGCTTCGGCGACTTTTCTCTTAAGCTCTTCATCCTGCTCTTTGGTAAGACGAAAAGCCTTTTTAAGTTCCATCGTCATATCAGATCACCTGTCCTTTCTCGGAATGGTAGGTAAAGGGACGTGGTTCAGCAATTGATGCAGCAGCAGGAAGCGGGGGAGTAGTGGTTCTTACCTTATCTTCATACTGTGGAAGGTCAAGGACCGGTATCATATTTACTTGTCCCCAGGTGCGAACAACCAGGTCTCTCATCCGTGAAGTGAGCTGCTTGCCATAAACCGTATCCTCATAGAGCTTATTGAGGATTTTCTCGGTTTCCTTAAGATCCTTTAGCTTGTCATCATACTTGCAATACTCTGAAAAACTCTCAGAATTCATACTAAGAGCTTTCATATCCCTTATGTCTTGATAGTTCCAGTCACAGACCTGATCGATGACATCATCAAGCAGGATCTGGATCTTTTCACTTCCGGCTTCCTTCCAGTACAGATGATCATTCTCATCAGTAAGAAGTGAGATCTTGTGAGATACGATGTGGTCAAAGATGAGTTTGGCCTCTGTAGCTGAAAGCCTTGGTGAGTTTTCTGCTTTTTTGTTCCATTCACTGAGAGATTCTGCACTCTCAATCGAAGTAAGTTTTTCTATCATGTGAAAACCTCCTGTTTATTCGTGAGATGTCAGGGGAGACTTGGCTAAGGAAGGGTCTGATTATTGTCAAGTGCCAGATACGCATCATGTTCGACATGATGCCCTGGTTAGTGGGCAAAGCCCCCTAAAACCCCTAACATATGATAAGATATGCATAAAATAGAGTATCGGTGTCTCTTAAGGCGCTAAAAAACCTCGATTTGCGTCGCTTGAGGCACCGATCCTAAAAAACGACGTCGCTAGAGGCACCGTTTTTCTTTGGTAAAATCGTGTCAAAATGAGTGAGTCGCAGCTAGAGACACCGATTTTTGAAAAAGGCGTCTCCAGAGACGTTACCTGGCGTCTAAAGAAGCACCATTATCTGATTTTTGATGACGAAGATAAGACCTGACGTCTTTTCGTACCGATAAGCCACTCGTTGTAATCCTTATAACCCTTAGGAGAGCCGAGATTCTTTACATTGTAGCCTTCCGATACATACTTCATCTCGATTCTTGAAGCTGCTTCAATACCCGGTTTATCGTTATCGAGGTTCAAAATGATATTCTTGATTTCAGTATGATCGTTTAGATACCTTTCAAGCGGGACATCGGCAGTCATTCCGAGTGCAAGAAGGTGATCGGATTCAAGACCTGTCGCATCGTAAAAACTCATAAGGTCAATCGCGCCTTCAAATACACGAATCGTATCGCTCCCGGGTGCTTCAAGATGAAAACCGTAGTGCTTATCATTACCTCTTACGTCACACTTAAAGGGTTTTCCGTTACCGTCATAGGTTCCCCTGAGACTGGCAAAGCGTACCTTGCCATCCTTGTCTTTTCCGACAAACACGATGTTGTGGTAGTTATCACTTTCATAGATAAGACCCATATCAATGAAATGATTTACCGTTTTCTCACTTATCTTTCTGACGCTTGTGAGATACCCTTTCAAACGCATATTGTCAGATGCTTTCGGCGGTAAAATAAAAACATCCTTCTTTTCTTCCCTGTGATATTCAGGAAGTGGTGGAAGGATGTTTTTTTCAACACCACCTATAGATAAGAGATATTTTACGGATTCTTTGAAATCCATTCCGGTAAAGTGTAGGAGGAAGTCAATCTGACTTCCCCCTGTAGCATCTGACCACCTGTACCACGTTCGTTTGTTATAGATCCTGATCGAATCCATTTCCTTTAGAGTGTGGTAATGACCAACGTTCTTTACCGTGTAGCCAAGTGTTTTTGCAACTTCACATAGATCAACGGACTTTGCTGCCTGAATCTCGTCTTGAGATAACGTGATATCCATGTTCATCGCTCCTTTCTGCTACACAGGCAAGGTATTTGTCCGCAACATCGATCATGCCTGATGGCTTTTTTTCAAGAATCCCATGCTCATACATGGATAAGTAGGAAGAGTCTTTGCCGCCAACTATCACGTGATCCAAAAGCCTTATCTCAAGTAATGAGCATAGTTTTGCGATTTTCATCGTCATGTGGATGTCATGATCTGATGGATCCAGATTCGATGACGGGTGATTATGGGCAAGTATGATGGAACTGGCGTTACTCAAAATCGTTGATTTAAGGAGTTCTCTCGGATGTGCGATACAGCTGTCAACGGTTCCTACTGCAGCGATATGGCAGTTAAGCGGCCTGCCATCGCTCCTTAAGTTAAAGATTGCAACCATCTCTCTGTCGAAATCTTTAAGGAGTCTACAGGCCGCTAATGCTACATCATTCGGAGTCTCAATGGGATCGTCAGAAACAAGCTTAAACTCGGGATTTAACTTCACTGCGACCACATCAAGTTGAAATGGTTTTTCATCCACCTTTATCACCATCCTCCCCGAGATCGATCTCAAGTACGCAGCCATCCGGAATGTTTTCAATGAGTTCAATGAGCTCTTCGATGGACTCTACGGTGATTTCCTCATCTTTCATAGGATACCTCCGATCATCTTGCGTTCATTGACGGTGAATCCGGATGAGCGGTAAACGGGATGGGCTCTGCTACCCTGGATGCACTGAAATCTGAGTTAAGGATTCCCTTGATCGGGTTTACGACAGCCACATTCAGTTCGTGTGCCTTTCTGTCATAGGAAAAGACCTGGTTGCTTAGGCGGTCTTCCTCGTTTACGTGTTCCTGATTCACATCCTGAACCATATGAGACAGATCATCCGGGTCGATTTCACTCATCGGGACTGCTAAAAACTCGTGCAAAGATGAGGGCAAGATGTAAAGGTCATCGCCGATTCTTCCTGCGACATCAGAAAGCACATCATCGTATACCATCATTGTCGCGCCGTTGACACACATATCATTCGATACAAGCCATAACGGGCTTGACTCTAACAGTTCATCAAGCATCTCCGGATCCATCGACTCATCCATGCCAAGGAAGCCCATCATCACCTCGCCCATGGTCTGGATGCGCGGCTTAAAGATCTCTTTGGTGTTTTCAGAAGCAAGCTCAAAGAGTTTCTCCTCGTCAACACCCCAGGTGTTCATCAAATCATCCGTGATGCGGACACTCTCGATGCCATCATCTGACTTGTTGTAAAGCATCCGATAGATAAGAGACATGTCGTGGAACTCGCGGTGCGGACAGGTCGAAAGCAGGTCTTTGTTACTGTCTGTGTTGATCAGCTGAAAAAATACCTTATCTTCAGGGATATTGGCTATATCGATGTTGGGAGTCTTCCCCCTTACGGACTGGAAAGCCTCTTTGATGACACTGGCGATGTTTTCCATCAGGTCTTCAATAGGTTGTCCGTTTTGATATGCCTTATAGCTCTGGTTTAGGTTGATAGTAGGAATCAAAGAGTCATTGGCCCAGTTCGGGTAAACTGAAATGGCTGTTGCGTTTTTGTTTACTTTCGTTGTAGTGGAAAGGTTGACTTTCGCCCCGGCGTACTCGCCGGGGAGATAGTCAAGGATTGAATCTTTTACATGATTTGCAAACTCGTTGATATCGTTCATAGTTTCATCCTCCAATCTTTTTATTTTTCTTGCGTCTGTAAAGGAATACGCCGGTGCCGGCGCCTACTAAGAGTGCACTAAGATAGATCCAGTGTGTACCGTCGCCACCTGTCTGCGGGAGCTTCGGCTCTGTCGGGACATTTGTGACCTGTAAGGTGTGAACGATGTCCTCTGTAGCAGAGTCTTCATACTTAAACTCTACACTGTAAGTGGCGTCGTTTGGAACATATCCATCAGCGGGCTTTGTCTCTTTTACCGTATAGGTGAATGGCTTGTCAAACTCGCCGTTTTCTTTGTATGTTCCGATCGGAAGCGGTTTTGATGTTGCTTTTCCGTCCTTGTCGGTGATGAGAGTGTCAACTACCTGACCATCCGGATCGTAGACTTCGAATGTGACACCTTCGATCGGATCACCGGTGGTGCGGTCAGTCTTGTTAATCATGAGTATTCCCATCACTCTGTCATCAACCATCGTGACTTTCTCAATCTCTGCGGATTCTTTGACGCTAAAAGCAACTTCTGTTGCGATCTTATATCCGTATGGGGCGGATATTTCCTTTAGCGTGTAATCACCGGCAGGGATTGCACTCACATAATATGGTTTTCCATCCGTGGTCCACTCGGCAAAGACTTCGTCGTTGTGGTCAAGGATCTGCAGAGTTGCGTTTGCAATCTCGCTTGATGAGGTGATATCTGTCTTTGAGAGTCTTGTGATGATCGGGATGTCATTGACTCGGAGTTCCTTCTTTGTCAATTTTACATCCACCTCCGGATTAGTGAAATCAACCGTGTACTCATTCTCATCATTTAAGTAACCCGGTGCCGGTTCTATTTCTTTGATGTAATACTTGCCAAGAGGGAGATCAGCTGTAAAAAGGATCTTTCCGTTCTCGTCGGTCTTTTCCTGTTCGATGAGTGTTCCGGCAGCAACTAAGACGTTTCCTTCCTTATCCAAAATGTCAGTTGTAGCAAAAACCCCGTAGGTTGCTCCTGCAACAGGTGTTCCTGCTGTATCAGGATTAAGCGTGATGGCTGATCCCGTAACAGCTTCAGGTGCTGATGGTGTTGGAGATGAGGTTGCATCCGGTGTAGCTGTGGGGGAAGCGGTGGAAGAAGCAGTAGGAGTTGGAGTAAGGCTTGCCGTAGCTGAAGGTGATGCGCTTACACCCGAAGTTTCTGTAGAAACAGCGCTTCCGGATGTCGCTTCAAGATCGACTGCTGATCCAGTCACGGCGCTTTCTGACTTGACTACGGTGAGTTCAAGTTTCTGGCGCTCATCCTTTACATCTGTCTTTGCTTCGATAACGGCTGTGTGGTCATCGATATATTTAAGGTCGAACGGATACTTTTCATCTGACTTTACAAAACCCTTGGGTGCTGTGACTTCTTCAACGTGGTACTTTCCAAGCGGTAGTCTGTCAAAAATGACATCTCCGTTTGCATCGGTTGTACCCCTGGCGATGATCTCATCCTTCTTCACAGACTTTCCATCGTAAGTTGCGATCGTTCTGACACCGTCCTTTTTCTGATGATCCGGTGTGTAAACATCCTCATCTGCGATAAGAACGAACTCGGCACCTGATAGCGGTGCATCGCCGTAGGTGAAGGTAACGGATCTGTTGTCACCTGTGATACCGGTAAGGATTCTGTCAAAAATCGTATCATACGTGATTCCGGTTAGGATTTCACCGATTTTATGGATGATGACCTTCCCCTTTACGGAAGTGTTTTCAAGTTCAACATCGATCACTGGGTCACCATCGGCATCTTCACGAACCTGGACTGCACCTTCCTGTGTGACGGTAAACGGTACGGAAGTCTCTTTGACAAGATATCCGTAAGGGGCTTTGATCTCAGTGAGCTCGTAATCTCCGTGTAAAAGCTTTAGTGGAGTAGTAACGGTTCCGGTCTCATCAGTGATAAACTCTTCGATGTGCTTATCACCGACCTTCTGAGAGATATAGCCATCTTCACCGGCTTTTTTTATCTTGAAAGTGACACCGGATAGAAGTACGATCTGTCCGGTTTCGGTATCCTTTTTGATGAGATGGATGTAAGCTTCAAATGGCGCATCGTTGAATGTTCTCCATACCTGTGGGGTTCTTGAATCCTCGGTGACCTTTACGGTAAAGTCTTTGGTTTTGTAGAGATCTTTTGGAGTTTTTGTCTCTTTTACGGTATATGTACCATATGGGAGCTCGATCGATCTGGCAAACCCCTTCTCATCCGTTGTGATGACATCGTAGGTTTTGGCTGTGTCCCATCCGACCTTGGCAATCTCAGATGCAAGCTTTACCGTAAACTCAGCACCCTTTACCAGTGGAATCTCCGTGCTTTCTCCGGAAGTTGAGACCTTGATGATTTCAAAAGCTTGCTTTTTCACGGTTTCAGTGACTTCCTGATCGAGCTTGATTTCCGCTGATGTGTTACCTTTGGATTTGAAGTTTAAGTCGTAACGAGTCTCACTAAGCAGATATCCTTCCGATGGTTCAAGCTCTTTGATGTAATAGTTTCCATAATACAGATCTTTGAAACCAAACTTTCCTTCCGGATCTGTTTTTATCGTTGCGAGCAGGGCATTGGCTCTTGCATCTGTATCGTTTGGTGTAAAGTCTGTTCCGGATGTTGCTGTTATCTCGGTTCCTTTCATGTAACCGGATCCATCGGGATGATTGATGTCTTCTGCCGCATAAAGCCCATAGGTTGCGCCTACCAAGGTGGCATCCCCCTGAGGATCTCTTGTTTCAGCATCAAGCTTAACAGCTGATACCTCACACTTTATTGCTGTGTTTAGGACATCTTCGATGGTTGATAGTTCACCTCTGTCGACATTTACGGTGTAAACCTTTCCGGTATCCTGATAGCCTTCCGGGACATTTACCTCTTTCACGTAATAGGTATCCTGAGTTTTTATGAACTTTTCAGACACATAACCATCCAGGTCTTCACTATAGGTGAGGATCGGAACCTCTCCTTTTGAGGGAGAAGCAGGATCGTATAGTGTTCGCTTCGTACAAGCCGCATCGTCAAAAATGGCAAAGCCTGCGTTTGTGACGGTGACACCTGAATCACTGTCCTTTTTAGTGATCATGATGTTGACAGGCTCTTCCTCCTCTTCGTGAGTGTATTCCCTGCCTTCCTGGATCATGGTGCCGGAAGCGTCATAAAGCGTGAAATATGACTTATCCACTGTGTAGACCTTTTCATCAAGAATATATCCATCAGGGTTTATAATCTCTTTGAGATAATAAGTGTCCTGTGTGATGTCCTCGATGTCTGAGGCATATACACCGTTTCCGGTTCCGTCAGGATGGAGTTCACAAAAAAGATCCTCACATTCCGGATCCTCATAAAGATAGTATGTGGCACCATTTATGGGCTTGTTATCGCCTTTAGCTACCTTTTTAATCAGGATACTTCCTTTTTCTGGTTTTGAAGGCGGTACCTTTACAGAAGCTGAAGTGCTTTTCGGATTCTCAAACTCCTCTAAAAGAGTGATCCTTTGCTGTGAAACGATCGTAGGCTTCCAGGAGCGTCCGCCTTTTTCATTTGCTCGTACATTTGCTTTGACCTTGATCGTCTTTTGCTGGGCGATAATCTGATCATAGGCTTCTTGCTTAGCATACAAATAGAAGTTAGCTGAAGCACTGTCTTTGTTGGTCTGTGCCACGCAGATATCATACTTCTTCAAATCATCTGCATCAGAAATATCTGAGGAACTCTTGTTGATCTCTCCGGTAGTGAGTCCTGAAGGAGCACCTGTGATTGAATAAGATACATCGATGATGGGACCTTCCTTTGTACGGACAAACTTATCCTTTGAGCGGTAAAGTCCATCGCCCATATCAATCCACTCACTGACAGACGGAGTGATCTTATAGGTGATGTCCTTTGTGCGACCGGTGCTTAAGTTGTACTCACTGCTTTTTACCTTCTTGGCATCGTTTACGAGCTGTTCGATGTTTTTGTAGACACCGGAGCCATCGTTATAATATGAAAGTTTCACTTCTCCGTTAACGACGTGAATCGCAGCACTCGTGATGAAATAGTCGGCATTGGCACTATCAGAGGAGTATTTTGAGTTTTTGCATTTTCCCCCTTTTTTCTGGGCACCGTTTACCAGGCAATAAGTAATCTTGGCAGATACGTTTTTTCCTGCCTCAATCGTTCCGTCCGTGGAGTTCTTGCCGATATCAAGGCAGTACACAAGTCTGTCTTTGTATTTTCCATCCTCTGAAACATACTTATAGCCCATGCGGTGTTTACAGTATGAAACATAGCCGGAATACGTGACTTTGAGCTTGTCAGATGCTGCCTTTGCAGTCGTTGTAGGAAAGATAAAGTCCGCTAAACTGGAAAATAGTCCGCCAATGGCACTAAGGACTCCACCTTCGTCTTCCTCTTTTTCTTCAGAAAGATCGACTTCCTCAGCTGATACTACTGGTGCGTTTTCATTAAGACTAATGGTAAATGACGCATCTGCAGACTCTATGGATGTGATCTCTCCGATTGATAACGGGAACTCATTTTCATTTCTCTCATCACCGATGAGACCGTTATCGGATGTTTCCGTGTGGTCTGATTCTGCCTTGGCATATGGTACGTCACTGATCGTAAAAGCCATCAGAAGCGACAGAGCCAAAATGGCAGAAAGTAACCGTTTTGCGTTCTTTCTCATAGATATACCTCCTTGAAGTATGGATTATTGGTGCAAAAAAGCCAGCCGCGTGGGACTCCACGCCAGGCTGGTCATTTGCTCTTGGTTTATGGGTGACATAGAGTTATTGATCTTCACTCCATGCCGCAATGTCCTTCATGATCTCAGGATATGCCGTAAGATCTACCTCTTTTGGGGCGGGCTCTCCCTCCCCTGGAAAGGAGAGTTTGGAAAAAACAGGGGAGGGTGCCACATTTGCCCCGCGAAGGAGTGGAATGAAGGAGTCTAACAACCATCGTTTCAAACTTTGATCATACTGATCAATACGTTTTTCCAGGTGATCCTCTGTTATGAGGTGCTTGTTCTTCTCATCAGCAATGCGCTTGCCTGAATTGGTCAGCTTCTCGTCAGATATGTTTTGGATGTAAAAGGATATCGCCTCTATGATGAATCCGGATTTGGTTGTGTGATAGTTTTTGTTAAGGTCTTCCAGTATTCCGATTATCTTGGCGTGTTCCGGGACTCGTTGATTGAGTCTAACGGATATCCTTACGACATCTTCTGAATCCATGTGATCACCCCTTAAACTCGATGTTTTTGCTTCTAAGATACGTTTTAATCAGTATCTCATAGCCTTTAGCGTTTGCGCGGATATCTTCAATATAATGAATGTTTTTCTTGTCGATTCCGGCATAGCGTCTCATAAGGGAAGCTCCGCCACCAACGAAGGTGATGGGAGTCACGTTTACGTTGACGCCCTGTTCCCTTACGATGTGATAGATCCTTTTTGTGTATTTCTTCAGCTCATCCTCGATTACGCCAACGTATGCCGGATCGAGATCGGACGAACCACTGATCATCACGTCTTTTATGAGGTTTTCACCGATTTTGGTGTTGAAGCGCTTTACACACTCTTCATCGATCCGCCTCATACAGGGAATCAGGCCGTTTGGATCAGAGCCGCATCTTGATTCATCAGGAGACCGGTTGATAAGATAAAGTGTATCCACGGTCCAACTGCCGATATCCACGATGACCTCTTCAGACTGTAACTCCGTGAGTCTTGGGACTATGGCTCCGTAACACTGGGGATAGACTACGACGTTTTCAATGTATATGATGTAGGCTTTTCCGGAAAACCGGAATTTGACCTCTCTGTCCCCCATCAGATACTGTCTGAATGGCTCTTTTTCTTTGGCATGTCGTCCGATCGGACTGCCTACCGCCAGGACCACTCTGGCTTTTTTAAGCCCCAAGCGGTCCATTTCCATGGCGATGGCAGCATATGAAAGGAGACGGAACGCATCGGTTGAAGTCTTATCCTCCAATACATCGATTCTCTGTGTGCCTATCCGATAGTTCTTACCATCATAAAATAGAACGTTTTCCTGCGTGATGGGCTCGTCTATTTCAGAAATCCCCGTAGTAAAGGAAAAATGAGGTGTCTTTATTCCCTCAAAGCCATGATCAATGGCGATCACAATGAGTTCGTCGTCCTTACTCATAACGATCACCTGCCTCGGCATTCCTTATGACTACGAGTTTGTCAGGCATATAGGAAATGAGCCGGTCTTTCGTTTTGTCAGGATCTTTGAAGGTGAAGTCAATAAATGTCTTTCCTTCGATCATAAACCCCATCTCTCCCAAAAATGAGAAGATGACCGGTTCTTCGCCCGTGCTGATCGAAACACTCTGAAGACGATCCATGTTTTGGATCAGCTCTTCTTTAAAGAAGTTTTTCGTCTCTGTCTTTGGTTTGTTCATCGCCAGACCTCCTTTGTTTTCGTTATTTAGAGAAGAATCGTTCGAAAAGAGCGTGTGTCCCAGGGACTAGATGGGACAATTTTTCCTCCTCTCATAGAGAGCCATCGAAATGGTCGAAAAAACTGTAATCTCGTCGTGTCTGTTACTGTAAGACACCGATTGAACGTTTTCCTAAAGAGAATGGCTCTCTATGAGAATAGGAAACAGGCGAATAGTGTATAATGGAAGGAGCAAAGCCGGGTGGTCATAGGTAAGGTGACTATTCTTAGCCTCTCACCCGGCTATACTTTACTTCGGGTTATATCGACGTCCTCACGGCCTGGAAAGCCTCACTTTTACGGTACTTACTCAAGGATACCTCACGGGGGGCCACCCCCTAGTCCGTTTTAACCCCCTTTCGGGCGCGGGACACGGTGATTTGAGTAACTCTCATTGATCCGGCTTTTCCGTGCCGGTAGTTCCGGACTGTCTGATAACGGTCTGTGGCTTACTCAACCTGAGCTTGCCTGAGTAGCTTTCTTTACAGCCAACCTTCTAAAACAGTGACCCGGTACTCCCTCGTGGGGGAGAGCACTCTCTCGAGAGACGCCTACAAGTCTATGGTGTCCGAGGCATTCGCCTTTTGTTGGACACGATGTTCGGACTATGTCCGACATCCAATTTTGCCCTTACTCTATCACAGTCTTGTCGGACAAAATCTCATCAGATGGGAATGAGAGGAGAATTCTGTTGGCTCTCAAGATTTTTTTGACTGGAAACCTACGAAAAACCGTAGGTTTTTCTCTTTTTCAAAAATTTTTCAAATTTTTTTAAAAAATATAAAACCTAAGTCGAAAACCGTGTGTTGTATAGGTGAAAGGGCAAGAAAGAAAGCCCAATAACAAAAAAACAGTTGAATCTCGCAAGTCGAGTGAAAGGAGTTCATTATGAGCACATTACCAATTTACAAGAAAGTAGGTCTTATCGCATCAATCGTAGCAACAATCATCCTTCTCCCGTATATGACAACAATCGTATCTAAAGTCTCGGGTACAGGAAAGAGTCACATGGAGCTTGGCTTTATGGCAGGAGTAGGATTGGTTCTTGCGTTGGTGTCTCTCTTTA
This sequence comes from Lachnospiraceae bacterium P6B14, assembly GCA_000687695.1. Classification (GTDB taxonomy): domain Bacteria; phylum Bacillota; class Clostridia; order Lachnospirales; family Lachnospiraceae; genus Eubacterium_F. Next base: position 131,956 of record JHWZ01000002.1, read on the forward strand.
CCGGCGGAATCATCCAGGCATTCAGAATGGCATTCTCGGCAGGTAAAGCTGCTTGGGTAATCGTTCCCGTACCTCTTACTGATATCCTTGTTGGAGCAATCGTTGGCTATCTGATTTTTATGGTTCTGGTATGCGTACCGGTGATCCCTATGATCAGCAGCTGCAGAAGATACTCTGCTATGGCAATCTAAATATGAGAAAAAGCTTAAGAATTCGATAGAAAAGCGTTGATTAAATAAGGGAAATGTGGTAAAATTATAATTTGGGCTGTGATGAGTCAGATATACACAAATTAGCCCTAAGAATGTACGAGAAAAGGTGCCGACACGAAGGGCCGGTCAAGGAGGTTCTGATGAAGAAATGCGCAATTTGTGGGAAGGAATATCCAGATAAGGTAAAGTTTTGTGTAAAATGCGGAAAACCACTTGAGGAAACAGGGGTTAATCAAACTCCGCAGCCTGAGCCGGTTCCGATTCCTAAGCCTGAGCCAAAGCCGGAACCGAAACCTGAGCCAAAGCCGGAACCGAAACCGGAGCCGATACCGGTACCAATGCCGGAGCCGGCGCCACAGCCAGTTCAATCTCAGTATCAGGCGCCTATGAATAATCAGTCAAATACAAGCACCGGAATAAACTCTTTTGCTACGAACAATAACTTGAACTATACAGCGGGAAAGGGTAAAACCGGTTCGAAGGGGCTACTCATTGGAGTTATCATCGCACTTGGAGTGGTAATCCTGGCAGCGACTGCAGTGATTATTATAATGCTAACAAAAGATGATACACCGAATCAGGCAAGTCAGCAGACGCAGATAAATGAATCTGTTGTGCCCGAAAGCAATACTGACACTCCTGCTTCAGAAGAACCAGAAAATGAAGATAGCACCGAGTCAGAGGAGAAAGAGGAGGTATCAGAACCTCAGGATATCTCCGAATACCAGCAATACTATGACTCGATTGAAGATACATTTGGGAAATATATCATGTCCGGAACAGAGTCTGGCCAGTATTCTGCATACCTTGGTGGACTTGGAACGGCTCTTAGCGGAAGTGATGTAAAAGCATGCGAGTATAACTATAATCAGTTGAAGAGTCTTGAGGAAACACTTGAGACTAGTTCAAAAGAACGGATCACTAAGCTTCAGAACGAGATGAAGAAGCTTAAAGCCAAGTCCTCAACAAAAAAGGTGGCAAAAAGCGTATCCTTCATTAAAGCAGAGACTGAAGCGCAGATTGCAGCTGATTCCGGGGATTATAAGAAGGCAAAGTCAAAATATGATAGTTGTATCAAAAAACTGAAGAAGGCCGCAAAGTCAAAGAAAAAGAAGAAATCGAACGATGACTACTACAAGTCATCACGTAGAGACGATACAACTCAGGAGATTCTTTACACAAGAAGACTTACAGATTCTGAGGTACGTTCTTTAGGTGCTGAGAAGAAGAGATATTATATGAATACGCTATTTGCGATTTATGGGTATCGCTTCAATAATAAGACGATTCAATCTTTCTTCGACAATCAGAGCTGGTATTATCCGGACACATCTGTTGCTGTTGGAGATCAGCAGACTATTAAGAGCTACTTCAATGATAACGCAAAATATAACTATAGAAAACTTGGTGGAGAGTAAAGGGACTGGTAAATGAAGCGAATTGATCGGATGAGAGAAGGTACTTTAACTAAAAAGACGCTGGTGGTAATACTGGCTGTATTGGCATTAATAATAGCTATTGAAGCTATAGTCCTTATTGCTATTTCTCATAAATCCAATCCAAACAAAGAAACTGTTGTATCCGAAGCGACACAAACACCAGAGGTGGTTCCCACTCTTACACCGGAGCCTATGGTAGAACCGACACAAGTGCCAACTTTGGAACCAACAGAAGCACCTACACCAGAACCAATACCTGAAGAAACGGAAACACCAACAAATGGGTATAAGATTGCCATTGATCCGGGACATCAGTTGAATTCAGATGGAGGGCAAGAACCAATAGGACCTGGATCATCAACAAAAAAGGATAAGGTGTCAAGTGGGACGGCTGGTGTGTCAACAGGTGTCCCTGAGTATCAGCTAAATCTTGACATAGCCAAAAAACTGAAAAAAGAGTTAAAAGCACGTGGTTACGAAGTTTATATGATCCGAACCAAGAATGATGTCCGGATATCCAATATTGAAAGGGCGCAGGCAGCGAACGATAGCGGGGCGGATATCTATATTCGTCTTCACGCGGATGGATCTGATAGTCATAGTGTTCATGGAGCTAGTGCTTTGTATCCGACGCCGGATAACCCATATGTTTCTCATTTGAGTAAGAAATCAAAGAGATTATCTCAGTGCGTTATAGATGCGTACTGCGAAAAAACGGGGATTGATAACCGTGGGCTTTCAAAAAGAGATGACTTAACAGGGACAAACTGGAGTGAGATACCAGTGACGTTGCTTGAAATGGGGTTTATGAGTAACGCCGCTGAAGATGAACTTATGCAGGATGAATCGATGCAAAAGGATATGGCGGAAGGAATTGCAGACGGAATTGATAATTATTTCGGCTTATAGATCCCGAAAAATCGTTGTTTTTTAAAAAATCTAAGTTTTTTTGAAAAAAATTTGATTTTTTAAAACCTGAATGGAACTCCGTGTGTTGTATAGGTGAAAGGGCAAGGAAGACGGCCCAAAACCAAACAACACATATTAAATCCCGAGAAGCGGGTGAAAGGAGTTCATTATGATGAGCACATTACCAATTTACAAGAAAGTAGGTCTTTTTGCATCAATCGGAGCATCAGTACTTATGGTACTGAGTCTGTACCTTGGAGGAAACACAGCTCCGGAAACATTTGGAAGATTTATGGCAGATGCTGTAAGTGTGATTGCAGTTATCCTTCTGATTGCGGCAATGGTTACAGGTGGAATTGTAGATGCATTTGGTATTTCGTTAAAGGCAGCAAGAATTGCATGGCATCTGTGCCCGTTCTGGATTGTTGATCTGGTGGTTGCCCTTACAGCTGGACTGTTTACATTTCTTGCTATGATGATCCTTCCGATCATTCCGTTCATTGTTAATTGCAGACGTTATGCTTATGGGGATTAAATAAACACACGTAATCAATCTCGTGAAAAGCGAGTGAAAGGAGTACACTATGCTTAATCAGTTACCAACATACAAAAAAGTAGGCTTTTTTGCCTCGATCCTTGCAACAATTTTAATGACAGGTGGCCTTGTCCTCATGTTTGCTATCCCTGGAGCATCTAAAAACGACTCAATAATCGGGATGCTTCTTACAGTGCCAATCGTGATAGGGTTTATATGTATGCTTGTAGCATATTTCACAGGTGGTATTGTTGAAGCATTTAGGATGGCGCTCAATATCGGAAAATGGGGATGGTTGGTTGTACCGTTTCCGGCAGATATCTTTACGGGTATAATTGCAACGATTCTTGCACTTTACGTATTTATCGCTTTTCCAGTGGTTCCTATGTATAAGAGCTGCAAGAACTATGTTATGGAAAATGGTGGTTATATAGAATAATTAAACGGAGGGATTGCTTATGTTTTGTCCAAATTGTGGAAACCAGATAGAAAGTGGTCAAAAGTTCTGTGCTTCTTGCGGAGAAAAGCTGGATATTGAAGAATATCTAGACGAAGAAAAAACTACAGAAAATGCAAACTCTACACCTGTAGTCGAGGAAAAGCATTCAACCGGATCTGCCCAAGGAAAACAGGGGAAAAGCTGTGTGTGCTGCGGTGGCAAGGTCAATCTCCTTACAAGAACAAAACTGATGGATGGCAATTATTTGTGTTCAAACTGTACATCGATTGTTCCTGGATACATGAAAAAAAGCATCAAGGATTGGTTTGTAGATGATTATTATGAGTACAAGGATTATCGAAAGTATTCACAAGAATCGCTCGCACCGATGTATAATGAGATGGCATCATACGGAAAGATAAGTTTGGATCTGGAGCATGGCTTGTTCTATTTGAATGGAGGGTTCCTTGGAGGACTTAAGCCAGATACTTTGATTCTTGAGATGAAAAATGTAATGTATTATGAGTTTGACTTTATCCCCAAAGAATACAAGGAAGGTATGTTTAGCGACACTGTATATGGAAAAACAGTATTTCTTATAGCCATGGAGAAACCTTCATTTGTTTATATGATGGTGTTGGATAAAGAGATCAAGACAAAAGGACGTGTTTCTGGAATCTTTTCAAAAAAGCTTGTTTACGAGATGCCAAAAAAACTTGAAAAGTTTGAGGCAAACTTTGAGAGGGCATATCTAAGAGCACATCCGGATGAGAACACATATGGTGTTGAATACGACGAAGCACTTCGTATTTTTGGCATCAATGATATTTCTGGAGCTTCAGTTGATGATTTGAAAGCGATTCGAAGTGATTTGGTTCGACAGATTGAAAACCAAATTGAAAGTGGCTCGGCAGATGATGAACTGCGAAGGATCAATGGTGCTTTCAATTGTTTGAAAATGGAAATCTAAAAACCAAGGAGGATTTGCTTATGTTTTGCCCAAACTGCGGTACACAGGTAGACGATGGAACTAAGTTCTGTACAGAGTGCGGAAACAGTCTTGATGTTTCTCAGTACGAAAACAATCCTACAAACGAAGATAACACATCTGAAACGGAGCCGTTTGTGGAAGAAAAATCAGATGAAACACAACCGATTTCCGAACCGGAGGAATCTAAAAAGGTTGTAAGTGGGGAAGAAAAGTCTGAGGTGTCAGATAAATCAGAACCAGATAAAGTTCAAAATAATCAAGAGACACAGCAGCAGGACGATTTACAAGGGATCGATAAGGCTCAACAGGTTCTCCAGAATACGATTCAATCTATTACAGGTTCGGTGAAATCCGCAGTAAATGGTAATGGGACCGGACAATCAACAGGCTCAAATACAGAGCCAAAGCGTGAACAAGAGTATGCACCCGTTAGTCACTATGATTCCAGGTTTAGCTATGAACCGTTGTCTACATGGGCATACTTTGGATATACACTTCTTTTTTCCATTCCGATAATCGGATGGATTGCTTTGATCGTTTTTGCGGCTAGCAATACGGGAAACATTCATTTGAGAAATTTTGCGAGATCATATTTTTGCACATTGATTATTGTGATAATACTCATTGTAATCTTTTATTACAGTGTATCACAGTATGGCCCATGGTGGTGGGGATTCTGATTTACAACAAACTTAAAGGAGGCAATGAACATGTTTTGTCCTAATTGTGGTAATAAGGTAAAGGAAGGCGCAAAGTTTTGCGGTGAATGTGGCAATAAGATAGAGATTACAGAACTTGCGGAATCATCTGAAACTGTAGAGAATGAAATCAACGAGCAAAAATCCGGGGTGGAAGCACCTGTTTCAAGTGGAGAAGCAGTTGACGAAAACCAGAATGCTTCAGAAATACAGCAGCCTGAGAATGATAGCCAGACAATTGTAAATGAGACACATAATCAGACATTGAATCAAAATTCAAGTTCATATGGTTCGGTTGAGTCAGTTCAGCAAGGAACTCAAGCTCCTAAGTCATATGCGGCAGCGGTAGGAAGTGGAATCAATTCGGTGAGCCAAAAGACCGGACTAAGTAAAAATACCGTTATAGGGATTATTGCAGGTGGCGCAGCGTTGCTAGTTACGATTGTTATCATTATTATAGTTGCACTTGCTAATAGATATAAAAAAGTTGATCTGAATGAATTGTTTGAATATGAGATTGTTGGGGCAAATGGATATGGAACGATTCATTCTGGCATATCAGATGGTAGTCTTGAGGATGCAGTGGTTGAAGCGTTAGGGATTACTGATGGTGATAAAGAAGATATGACGAGAATCCGGACAGATTATTATCTGTTTAGTGAAGAGTTTGGGGATCCGATCTCTTATGAGTGGGATAAAACAGAAAACCTTTCAAATGGTGATTCTGTTCACCTTACATGGGATGTGAATGACGATATTTTGAAGGATGAATTCGGCATCGTGTTTACCCATAGTGATATAGATGTCACCGTAGAAGGACTATCGGATGTTGAGACTATAGATGCTTTTGAAGGTTTAACCGTAAGCTTTGAGGGAATGAGCGGGGAAGGCACTGCCAGCCTTGATTCGAGCGGTTCAAGAGCTTCCGAATTAGAGTTCCAACTAGATAATGAATATAACTTATCAAATGGGGATGTGGTAACAGTATCTATTTTTTCTCCAGATGGAGGAGATTTGTCAGAGTATTGTGCACAAAAAGGATATATCCCTTCAGAAACGAGCAAAGAGTTTACAGTAGAAGGGCTTGGTGAGTATCTTTCTTCAGCAGAACAACTGTTGGATGATGATATTGTGAAACTTAAGAATGAGGCAGAATCTGTTCTTCGTGCCCAGCAAGCTGAGGAAATGGGCGATAAAGAAAAACTCGTTGGGTTTGAATACGGGGGAATCTATGTGCTATCGGAAAGGAATGGAAGCCAGGATCCGCATAACAAGCTGTATGTAATCTATACGCTTAATGCTAAGAATCCAGATGGAAAGTCAAGTGTGATTCAGTATTGTGGATACAAAAATGTGATTCTTGAATCAGATGGTAGTATTACCGTTGATTATAACGATGTAATCCATCCAACTGCTGGCGGATGGTTTTCGGATGGTGAAGGAGACAATGTTTATACGAAGGAAGGCGGTACATACCTGTATCATGGCTATGCTTCGTTCGACGATTTTATGCAAAAAAAGATCACAGCTGAAGAAGATCAATATACAAGTTCGTTTAGATCATAATTGTTGATGAGTGGAGGTTGCTATGTTTTGTCCCAATTGTGGTAAAGAGATCAAACCAGGTCAAAGGTTTTGTGTAGGCTGCGGAACGAAAGCATCTCTGAAAAATGCTGATCCGGTTCAAGATTCGGAGAGTATAGAAATAAAGAACCTGGTGGAGCGTGCAAAAAGTGGTGATGAGTCTGCATTTCAGGCACTTTACGAAAAGACAAATAAGCGAAACTATTACGTTGCGCTGAAAATGGTTAAAACAGATGCTGATGCACAGGATGTTTTGCAGGATGCATATATTCGAATCTATCAGCACTTGGATCAGTATACCTACAATGGAGAAAGCAGTTTTGCCTCATGGAGTTCGAAGATAGTATCAAATACTGCATTGAATCATCTAAGGAAGAAGCAAGCTGTACTCTTTTCTGATATTGAGGGTGATCAAGAAGGTGATTTCACACTCGAAATAGAAGATGAGGATGAATCTCGCCAGCCGGAGTTAGCCTATGATAAGAAAGAGACCTCACAGATTGTCCAAGAACTGCTGGATACTCTTTCGGATGAACAGCGAGTCTGTGCAATGATGTTCTATTACCAGGAACAATCCGTAAAGGAGATAGCATCAGAAATTGGCTGCTCAGAAAATACGGTAAAAAGCCGTCTAAACTATGCTCGAAAGAATATGATGGGTAAAGCAGAAGAACTCAAGAAAAGGGGAATCCTTACTGGTATCCTTTCAATGGCTGGTCTGTTTGCAATTCTTCGCTCGAACGAAGCCCTTGCATCGGTTTCTACGCCTGACACATCCGCATTTTTTGCAAAATTGTTATCAGAAGGAAACTCCGAATCAATGGGTGTATCTGGTATGGGAACATCTGGTATTGAATCAACAAGTTCTTTAAACGGAACCGCATCGATATCTGGTGCCAGTGCTTCTACGACAGCAAGTACGGTTGCTGGTGCGGCGGGAACTGGTATAGGAGCAAAAATAGCTATTGGAGCATTATGTGGGACATTAGCAGTGGCGGGTGGAGCCGCGGTATTTATGAACTTGCCATCAGGGAATAATAATACAACTGTTAAGGAGCTTTCTACCGAAAATGTGGATGAAACCGATAATTCACCTGTATCAGGAGGTGCTACATCAACCACTCCTGAACCAACCATAGAACCGACGCCAGAAAGAAAAGATCCGTTAGAGTATTCTGTTGAGGATTGTGAAAACAAAATAAAAGAATTAAAAGCATCCAAGCCAGTTAAAAAGATAAAAAAAGGCCGGATGGAAATATTAAGCGGATCGATACAGGCAGTTGTAAATTCGATGGGTTCTGGTGAGAAAAGACTCATAAGAGACGATGAGTCTATCAAAGAAATACTACAGAGTCAATCGCTTGAATTCTTAGGGGAAAGGCTTATTGATCCTGATAAGGACTGGTATATAGAGCTTTCTGATGCAAAAGAACTTTGGAGTAGTTTTTTTGGATTCAAAGAGGATGATAAAATTGTCATTTTTGATGAAGGTGGTTGGGAAAAAACCGAGGATGATATGATTCATGATGTTGCTGATGGGGAACTGGGATTATACCCAATTGAAAAATCTATAAAGGTTTATGAAGATGATGAATGTCGCCTTATTACCGGAAAGGCAATACCGGAATATGAAGGTGAAGATGAGTTGTTATTTGAGATTCTTCTAAAGAGAATTGACGGATTTGATCCCGGTACACTATTATACATCAAGACATCATAAAAAAGCATTGCGGGATATTGTTATGAATGTTCAATGGCTGTTTTACTGGAATCTGAAGGTTAAACAACCCAAGAATAGAATGATTATTCACCCTGTTTAGGGAGGAATGAAGAAATGAGCATACTTGGGAATATAATTTGGTTTCTGACAGGAGGGTTTATTGCAGGTTTAGGCTGGCTGGTATTAGGGTGCCTTTGGTGTATTACAATTATAGGAATACCGATTGGTATACAGTGCTTCAAATTTGCCGGGCTGTCATTTTTTCCGTTCGGGAAACATGTGGAATATGATGACGGACTCGGTTCCATTATTCTGAATATATTTTGGGTGTTACTTGTGGGGATTGAGATGTCGCTGTTTCATCTTATTATTGGCGCAATACTCTGTTGTACGGTGATTGGGATACCGTTCGGATTACAGCATTTCAAAATTGCAAAGTTAGCATTTTTGCCATTTGGAACAGGAGTTTTTTGATGTACAAAATAAAAAAGACTGGATGGGATTTCAGTGACCTTAAAACCGTTGGGACATCAAGAAAAATATGCAGTTTATTCTAAAGTATTGAATGACTGAATCGGGACATGGCAATTGTTGTAAATGCGGTATAGTCGAATTACGGATTGATTTTTTGGTAGGAAAATATGAAAAGAAAGCGCTCGAAAGTATTAAAAACTGCCGATGAGATTCAGGCAGCGATCAATAAAAAATCTTTTGAATTAAATTATAACGGTGGAACTATATGGTGTGAGCATCTCGATGGTATGGCAGATCTTGAACAGGAAGTGATTGAAAAGTTTAAAAGGGATCTGCCCAATTTGATGCGACCTTCTGTCTCATCCTGCATGATCATTAATTTAGATGAAACGGTAATAACAAAAGCCATAGAGGATGTAATTGTGAACGGTTTGGTTGATGGCAATAAACAGTTTAGAAAGATCGCATTCGTAGGCGTTGACAGAAAAACTCATTTAAAATTCAGTGAAATCCATAGCAGAACCGGAGCAATTGTAAATTTTCTGGATGATTATGAGAAAGCAAAGGAATGGGTGTTGTAGCTCTTTAATTGTCAAGTGTTTTGGATTCAAGCATCATTACTTACAGAGAACACATAGAGCCCGATAGACATTATGTAATTCGCTAGTAGGTTGCTCTAATAATCTTATATGCAGCCCTATTGAAATGAATGACAAGGCTCGTATTTATCTTTTTCAAAGAAATATTTTGGTGGAAATACGGATTTGAAAAAGCAGTTTGAGTATTTTGAAACAGATAGTTGAAAACAGTATGGTGAGGGAGGATTGTTTATGTATTGTCCAAATTGTGGTAAAGAGATCAAACCAGGTCAAAAGTTTTGTGTAGGCTGCGGAACGAAAGCAAATCTGAATAGTGCTGATTCGGTTCAAGAATCAGAGAGCAAAGAAATAAAGGATCTGGTGGAGCGTGCAAAAAGTGGTGATGAGTCTGCATTTCAAGCGCTCTATGAAAAGACGAATAAGCGAAACTATTACGTTGCACTGAAAATGGTTAAAACCGATGCTGATGCACAGGATGTATTACAGGATGCATATATTCGGATTTACCAGCATTTGGATCAGTATACCTACAATGGAGAAAGCAGTTTTGCTTCTTGGAGTTCGAAGATAGTATCAAATACTGCACTCAACCATCTTAGGAAGAAGCAAGCTGTCCTCTTTTCTGATATCGAAGGTGACCAAGAAGGTGATTTCACACTCGAAATAGAGGATGAGGATGAATCTAGGCAGCCTGAATTGGCTTATGACAAAAAAGAAACCTCGCAGATTGTTCAGGAACTACTTGGGACTCTGTCTGATGAGCAGCGTGTTTGCGCTATGATGTTCTATTATCAGGAGCAATCTGTGAAGGAGATTGCTTCAGAAATAGGTTGTTCCGAAAACACCGTGAAGAGCCGCCTTAATTATGCAAGAAAAAATATGATGAGCAAGGCCGAGGAACTCAAGAAAAGAGGAATACTTACGGGAATCCTCTCTATGGCTGCTCTCTTTGCAATACTTCGCTCGAACGAGGCGATGGCTATGGAGCATATTCCAGAATCAGTATATGCAGGTATTTCGAGTGGGATAAATGGAAATATCGGAGCAGCAACGACTACAATCACGGAGGGAACAAGCGCTGGATCATCTGTTGTAGGAAGCTCTTCTGCTATGGCTTCTGGAGTAGCTACTTCGAGCGGTGCAGCAACTGGCGTGGCGGTATCAACAGGTTTGGGATTAAAGATAGCTATAGCAGTTCTTGGGGCGGTTGCGTTGATTACAGCAGGAATTGCAACGACTCTTGTGATAACCAAGAACTCAGAACCATCGAAAATTGAGTCAGAAGTGGATAAACCCGATGGCGAAGTTGAAAAGCCGGCTTCAAGTGGCTCGTCAGCAAACGTAGATGAAAACAATAATGCGAATATGGATGATAAGACTAAACTCTTGAATGAATTCGCAGATCAGTATGAATACTTAACTCAGTATCATGATGAATTGTCTATGGAACTGACCAGAAACGTAGATTCTGAAGGGATAGGAAAGAATGCTGATGTTTCATATTCGGATAGAGTGTTCAGCAATCCACTCAGTTATGCTATCAAAGATTTTGATAAAGATTCCGAGCAGGAATTAATGATACTTGAGGTTGAAAAGACAAAACCAAAGAGTGAACTCTATTCTAAATCATCAAAGACGCCAAAACTTGTAGTAAAAATGTATGAGGTTGTCGGAGATAAGGTTGAAATGGTAGACCAAGTATCAGAGTTCGGTGATGTCATTTTTTCAGGTGGCATGGAAGGATTGGGAGGTTCTTTTGCAAGCTTTACATTTGAATACAAAGGTAAACAGATAATTGCTTTTCAGGAAATAATGGGTGATATTTCCAGCTTATTTGCGGATGGTGGTGGAAATACCCGGTTTGCCGCATTAACGTATGATGGATCTAAACTAAACGTTATGAAAGAATCCGTCCTGGAGTTTTGGTCAACTGGTGGCGACGAGTCTTTTGATTATCATAAAAAATGGTATTCCTTCTATGACGAAAAAGCTATGAAAATGAGAATCAAAGAGTTTAGTTGTGTTGGGATCAAGCTTACAACTGGTGATTTGATTAATACTGATAAAACCCCATACAACACTGTAAAGAGTGTAGAAACAATATTAAAAGTAAAGAATGAGAACTCTCAATACAATACCGAAGAGAACGACTATAAATATTTATTAACATTTGAAAGCGGTTTTACTTCGAGTGGGATAAGTATAGATACTATTCAAAATGCTTACAAGGAATACTTTGAGGGAAGAAAAGGGGAAGTATCAGTAGAAGGAGTAGATGCTAAGGCGGGATCTGGATTCAAGAATGTTTCTCTTAGTTTTAATCAGCTAGATGAGTATAAACTATTTGACATAGATGGTGATGAAATACCAGAAATGTTCATGTGCGACAAACTAGAAATGGAAGATTCTCGAGAATTCCTTGTTGTCTTTTCTTACAATGATGGCAAAATAACACCGCTGTTTGCATACAAAGGATATGATGACGCAGCAATATCTGAGGTCACACACACCGGTAATAGCGGTATATGTGTAGAGACCTTTGATGGAAACTATTATTATATAAAGTATGATAACGGGAAAATGATATCAGATGTTACAGTCACACGCTCTGAAGATGAAGATTACGAATATCATTTCCAGGGAGTATACTCAGATGGCCGAAAAATGTCTGAATCAGAGGCGGATCAGTATATGTCAAGTAATACAGGAAGATGGATTATTTCATAATCTGAATGACAGTACTTTTATGGAAAGATTATACAAGTCTGAAAAATTGAAAAATAGTCATATTGTAAAACCAAAACAATAGTTAGCGTGTTGTATAGGTGAAAGGGAAACCTTTTGAAAGTTACTGTTGAATGTGAATTCGGAATATGATAGAATGAAAGGAGTGGTGGCTATGGACCAGTTTTTTTAGAGCAATCATAAAAAGGGATGCAGATTTTTTCGATTTACCAGATGAAACCACTAAAACGCTATGGATCCAGATTCTAAGTCGGGTTCATATGAGCAATAAAAACAAAGAAAAGGAAGGTGTTAATCATGAAAACAAAAAAGACTAGGATAATTGCCGTATTTATGGCGTTTGCTCTTTCGATTGGAGGCGTATCTGTTCAGGGTCAAGCTACTCCTGCGGAGGCGGCGATTGTGGATGCGATTCCATTTCAAGTAGGGGAACTTGTTCAGGGAAGATATGATCAAACATCACAGGACGGAGAATATCTGTATTACTCGTTTACAACAGGATCGGATAAGGCATTTTATTCGTTTTCGTTTAACTCAAACAGCGAAGCCTACTGGAACATAGCTGAGGACATCGCCTTTACTGACCGATTCTTTACATATGATAGATATGGAACAAGAACTGAAGATCTTCACGCACTAAAACAGAATGCTACATATTTTGTTCGCGTGGAATATGATGAAAAAGACGATAATCCATTTACGTTTAGAGTGGATAAGTATGTTGATGATTTGGGTGATGATGCTTTCTCTCCTTATGTGATTGAGAGTGATAAAAAATACTCGTTCAATATACAGAATGAAAATGACAATGATTGCTTCGAGTTTACAACAGGAAAAACAGATTATGCACTTTCAGTTTCCGCAGGGGACGGAGTGTACTATAATATTTATCTTGATGATTTGTTAACAGTTCCGATGTGGAGTTATGATAAATATGGAACAAGATCTATAGATTTATCTGGACAATTAGATCATGGAAGAAAGTATTGGATTGTATTTAGGGGAAGCGGTAGTTGGTCAAATTATGATCCAGATCCTTATACATTTCGGATGGATACCGTGATTAATGTTTCTGCTCCATCTTTGAGTTTGTCTGAAAAGAAAGGTCGTAAAGTGAAGTTGACATGGAGTAAGGTGTCAGGAGCTACAGGATATGTTTTGTATAGAGCAGTCGGATATGGATCAACTTTTAAAAAAATAAAAACAATAAAAGCAAATGCTAAAAGAACTTATACATCAAAAAAACTAAAAAAGCAAACAAACTATTATTATATGGTGCGCGCGTATAAGACGTACAAAGGCAAGAAGTATTATAGTGAAAACTCTAACAATGTGTCAAAATATTACTATAGCTGGGAAAAATAATTAAAAAAAAACAAAATTCATAAAACCTACCTCCGTTTTCATGTGTTGTATAGGTGAAAGGGCAAGAAGTCCACATCAAAACACATAGAACGGAGGTAGATTATTATGAAGAAGAATTCAGCGAAAACTCGGTTGGTTACAGGTTTTATCGCAGTTGCACTTGTACTTGGTTGGGTTCAGATTGGAGGAAACTATATCTCAAGAGCCGCTAGGCATTCAATCCAAAATCCGATTTCAATTAGCGATGTATCAATGAGATCAGGGAAAAGGGTGACTTATGACACGGTGTTTCTTGGATCATATCCACAGACAGAAGTGAAGTCTTCAGACCCAGTATATTCAAAACTACAGGCTGCTACAAATTGGGATATTTGCGGTGATACAGTGGTTGAGGGAACCAAGTATCGCAGAATAAAGCAGTCGGATGCAGTTGGATGCACGATGGATCTTGAGATTTGGCACTACGACGAAGAAAACGACGATTATTATTCAGAAACCGTTGAGCCCGGTATTGGAGCGGATGGTTATAGTCATTGGGAGGATTATGATACCTACCACTATTTCCGATTCGATCCTATCCGCTGGCGAGTTCTCGATACGGATGGTGAAAAGGCACTTCTTTTGTCAGACATCGCTATCGATGCTCGTGCAACTGATATTTATATGTGGACTCGTCCTGCAGATCCCGAAGATGTCCTTACGATAGACGGGGTTCGTTATCAGTGTATCGATTCTACCTGGGATAACTGTGAACTCAGAAGCTGGCTTAATTCATATGACGCTTCTCATAACTACTATAAGGTGAATTGTTCAGGAAGTGGTGAGAAAAGCTTCTATAACGTAGCATTCTCAAATAGTGAAAAGTCTGCGATCCTTACGACTTCGCTTAACAATGAGGGTGGAAGGACTGCATGGCATAACGGAAATACGTACGAATACACTGTCGGAGGCAGGGATACGGAAGATAAGGTGTTTTTACTTTCCTATGATGATGTCATAAGGAAATACGGGTTTTCTGCTTCTGATGACGTGGCTGATGAAGCTAGAAGATGTAATCTCAGTGACTATACGATCTCGATGGGGTTATATGGCGAGGCTGATGATGGAAACATCTCCCGTGACAAGTGGTCAGTCCAGTGGGGGCTTAGGACAGCCACGGATGGAGTGAGCTTCCATTATGGATCTGATCATTACGGATCGGTAGAAAAGACCGGAAAGAGGTACATCTATAGAAATCGCGATGGTTCTGTTTATAACTATGGTGACTGGGTTGGAAGATTCCAGGGGGTACGCCCTGCAATGATGCTGGATCTTTCATCAAGTGCGTATTCCTATGCAGGAACGGTATGCACGGACGGAACATACAGCGACGGAACACAGTACTCTCTTGGAAACTGCGAAACCTCTCATATGCTTAGGCATGTAGATGCTGTAGAAGCTACATATGAGTCTGCAGGACACCAGGAATACTGGATTTGTGATCGATGTGGAAAAGTGTTTGCAGATAAAAATGGTCAGATTGAAACAACTCTCTTTGAACTTGCTATTCCAAGATTGACTGAGAATACACACGCCCCGGTTACCTCTCAAACACCGGTGGTGGCTCCGACTGAAAAACCGAATGAAACACCTATGCCTGTGCCTACTACAAAACCTAGTGCCACACCAATGTCAACAGTAAAACCAATTGCCACGGTAAAACCAAGTGAAACACCAAAGACTACACCGTCCGTAAAACCTAGTGCCACACCTTCGTCAAAACCAAGTGTTTCACCTAGTGCCTCACCTGATAATACTTCGGAAGAAGAATCAAGTCAAATACCTCAGGCATCAGATAAACCTATAGAGAGTTTTGAGTTGAACCGAATCTGTAGTTCAGGTGTGACATATGAGATTAACGGGTTGAATGCCTGCGTCCAGAAAGTAAAGAACACGAAAAATGTGACAATCAAAAAAACAATCAAACAGGGCGGAAAAAAGTATAAGGTTACAAAGTTGAGAAAAGGGTTGTTTGCCAGAAAAAAGAAGGTAAAACGCATCACAATTGATGTGACATATATTAAATCGATAGGTCGCCATGCATTTGACGGAATTGCGAAGAATGCCGAAATTAAACTGATAGGATCAAAAAAGCGAATAATGGATGTGAGAGTTTTGATAGTAAGATCAGGACTTCCCAATGGTGTCAAATTGAAGTCGTAAATCAATAACAAGGGCGGAGAGAGTGTGATTCTATCTCCGCCCTTGAGAATGAGTAAAAAGGCAAGGCTGATGTTCCTAAACAGATGCAATTTGTTTAGGCAGCGGGCAAATCGGGAAAACCGGATTTTTTGTAAATACCGGCATTGATTGCTTTCCAAATGCCTTTCCCACCGTAATAACTATATTCATTGTCTGAAGTGTGGAGCGAAACACGCTTTCCATTTACATCAAGGGAAACATTGATATACTCCTTTGCGTATTTGGTTTTGCATGAGAGGTTGATGTTAATTATACCGTTCTTTCTATAAAGAATCTTCTTGATCGAATATTTGTACTTTTTCTTTCCATCTTTATAACGAAGTTTCTTGATCTTTTTTATGATTGCAGATGCGCCGGTGTACTTTTTTAGCTGTTTCAGAGAGAGGGTCGTTCCCCGGTATTCCTCAAAACCTTTTCCGTTCCAGTGCAAGTAGTATGCTTTATCAGTTCCGCCTTCATGACGAGAATTTGCATCGTACTCATGTACATATGATACAAATTCAGCACCATTAGTCTGCGTTAAATACTCACCGACCCCCACTTCTTTTGGACTACCGTATTCATCTAAGTAATAACAAAGAGATATAACGGAAGCGGCGGTGCCGGCACATTTGTCAAAAACAGCAATCTTTTGAGTGTCATCTATTGTGTACACTCTTGGCTCGGAAACCATGTTATACTCAGTATCAAACAGCGTTATAACGTTTGATCCTGATACGAAGTAAATCTTGTTACTCCACTCATCACCTTCGTCTGAAACAGCATACAGTTCATACTCTCCGTTCCCGTCGAAATCATCATACTGAGAGTATAGGATTTTTATGCCTTTTTGGGTGAGTACGTTTTTTAGCTCGCTTTCAGTAGTTTCAGTCGCTTCTGCTGTTTCAACTGTAGTTGGAAAAATCACATTTAAGGCCATTAACAGAATGAGTAGACCGGACAATAATGCTTTTTTTACGATATGTTTCATAATGAGTCCCTCCTAGTAAAGAATATAGGTATATTATACAACGGCAAAAAGAAAGGTGTCAATTTGTTTTTTTTCGGAAGAGAGGGAGAAACTTTGTGATTTGTGAGGGTGGGGCAGATAAAAAAAGAGGAGGAGCAAATGCCCCTCCGTAAACGACTTGGATTTAAGATGGCGGAAAATCGTTGGTTAAATGATGGTTTATCACGATAATAACATATTGCCAAAAATCAAGAATTAACAAATTGGATTACTGCGGTTTGCTGTCATCATTGAATACATCCACTGATTGAGCCAGGATGTCTGCATAGACATCAGAATAGTATTCGTAAGTAGTAGAGACATCCGAGTGCCCTAGGAGTTTAGAGACAACCTGGGCATCTACGTGCTTCTTATGGATGATGACCGCGCCGAAAGCGTGGCGAAGTCCGTGTGGAGATACTTCGGGTATGCCTGCACGACCGCATATTCTCTTACAAGTCAGTCGTAGAGCGTCTTTTTGCAGGTAAGAATTGGTCTTTTTTGAGAATGCTACCAAGTTATGCGGCGGATTCTTTTCCTTATATAATAGTTTTAATACCGCGATAGCGTTCTGATTTAGTGGGACAGAGCGGATACCGGACTCGGTTTTTGGCTCTTTTATAATGATATCCTTGACAACAAGACCGTTTTCATCCCGGATCAACTCGCCGTAATCATCACGTTTATTGACTTCTGAGAAGTTTGAGTTTATGTGAATCAGTCTATGTTCAAGATCCACATTGTCCCAAGTCAGTGCGATCATTTCGGAAACACGGAGTCCGGTCATGGATATGAAAGCAAGTGCAAGACCGTTGTTTCCATATGAATAATCTCCTTCCGGAATCGCGTGATTGAACCTTTCGCCTGGCTTTTCAATATGAAGGGCCATTTTATAGAAGCTTTCCACTTCTTCTAGTGTAAGGAAAGTTTTCTTGGATTTGACAATTCTTGGTAACTCCACGCCATTCATGGGGTTGGTAGAGATTGTCCCTTCATCTACAGCGTCCTGTAAAGCTGCCTTGATCAGGCCGACCACCTTTTTTATTGTTTTGGGCGCGTACCCATGTTCTTGTAGTCCAGATACGTATAGCCGACATTTGTCCCTTGTTAAATTCTGGAGTGTGACATTGTATATATCATATTCTTTCAGATTTTTTATCTGAGATTTGATCAAAGTCTCGTAGGAATCGTATCCCCTGGGGGTGAGTTTAGGCTTACGAACAACACGAACATAGTGCTCGACGAGCTCGCCTACAGTCGTAGAAACGTCGTCGGTTACTGGTTTCTTTCTATTTTCCTCAAACTCTGCTATTTTTTCTTTGACTTCTTGCTGAGTTTTTCCATAAAATGTTTTGAATTTTTCGTCGTTTTCATATTTTTTCTTGAAAGCATAATACTGGGTACCGTTTATTGTTCGTTTAAACCAAGAACCCTCGCCATTACTGCGTTTTTTGGCCATTTGCGCCTCCTTTCGAAAAATCATCTTGACAAAAATTCCTTCCTTTGTTATATTATACAAGGTGGTAGGGAATTGGTCAAGGATTTTACACCAATTTTACACCAACCGTATCCGCGATTCGATGGTTTTACACCTGCTTATCCGTGAAACGGGTGTTCGACGAATCATCAAAATGTACCGTAAATAAGCGGATTCCAGTAACTTCGAGGTGTGGCTAAGTTTGGTATAGCGCCGCGTTCGGGACGCGGAGGTCGCAGGTTCAAATCCTGTCACCTCGATAAAAAAGAAATGGTACGCCGAAGTGTACCATTTCTTTTTTTATTGATTGTAATGATTTGAACCTGCGAGACCGCAGGTTCGGGCCTTCCTTTTCCTTTATTATACATAGGTAATTTGTCAGAAAACCGCTTGACATTTCCACATGTATTTGATATAGTAAAGAAGGTATTTTGCGATTAGTGTCGCTAAGGGGAGTAAAACTAATCCTGGAGAATAATCAAGACATATAATATTAAGGAGGGCAATCACATGTCAGTCAAGTTGAAACTTTTGGGAATGGTGACAATACCGATTATTGTTTTGGGAGTTGTGGCTACTATTTTGGCAGCTATCAACGTCAGAACCGGAATGGAGGATGAGGTTCTCACCGGACTTAAGGCAGCATCAAAGATGTATCGTGATATCAAGCTGGCAGATGGTGCAGACTATCAGGAGAATGATCTTGAGGATAAGTTGAAGACCGATACAGGTTATGACTTTACATGGTTCGAGGGAGATACTCGTGTCCAGACTTCAGTAGTTAAGGCTGACAACACTCGCCCGATTGGAACACAGGCTGCAGCAGAGGTTGTTGCTGAGTGTCTGAATGGTGGAAAAGACTTCACATCTACAAATACAGACGTTGCCGGTCAGGCATACTGTGTTGCGTACTGTGTAGTTAAGGATGACAGTGGAAAGAATATCGGTATGGCATTTACCGGTTCACCGCGTACTTCAGTTCAGAGTGCTATCTCAGGAGCTGTAGTAAAGCTCATCATTATAATATTAGCAATTGGTATCATTTGTATAGTAGTTGCCTTCCTGATCGCAAACTCTATCGCGAATGCGATCAAAGAGAACGGACATGTTATCAACAATCTTGCTGATGGTAAGTTCATCCGTCCGGAGAAGTATCTTGATCGTAAGGATGAGCTTGGTGATATGACACGTTCTGCTGACAAGCTTATTGAGAAGCTGAGTGAGATTGTGGGTTCTATCAAGGATTCTGCTCATACTGTTAAAGACTCTTCATCAAGTATCGAGTCGCAGGCTGATCAGATCGAGCAAGCTACCACGTCAGTTACCAAGGCTGTGGATGAGATTTCAGAGGGCGCTATGAACCAGGCTACTGATGTAAGCCGTGCCCTTGAAAATGTTGAGGCTATCGCAAATGCTATTCAGAGCGTATCGGCTACAACAGAGTCGCTGAATGTGATTACCGATCAGATGGAGAAGAACTCTCAGACATCTTCCGGACAGCTCGATTCACTCGGACAGTCTTCAGATGTTATGGCCAGCAGTATTCAGGCCGTTAAGGAGAGAATCGGTGCCACAGGTAAGGCGGTTGACAATATCTTCGATAAGATCACTATGATTGACGATATCGCTGCTCAGACGAACCTCCTTTCACTGAACGCCTCCATCGAGGCTGCTCGTGCAGGTGAGGCAGGTCGTGGATTCGCAGTCGTTGCCGATGAGATCAGACAGCTGGCTGATTCTTCATCACAGGCAGCTAAGGATATTCAGGACGAGATGAATAAGCTGAAACGCGAGGCTGAGGCTGCAGTAGAGCAGTCAGAGATCGTGAGCGAGAATACATTGAAGCAGAAGGAAACACTCGAAGCTACGATGGCTGGTATCTCAGCTCTTATCAAGGATATTTCAGACAATATCAAAGAAGTACATACAATCGCGAAGGATGCAAAGACCTGCGAGGATTCAAAACAGTACGTTGTGGATTCCATGGACGGTCTGTCAGCAGTTGCAGAGGAGAATGCAGCAGCATCCGAGCAGACATCATCAGCGATGTCAGAGTTGGATTCGACGATCAAGAACCTTTCAAAGTCTGCAAAGGATATGGAGAAGGTTGCATCCGACCTCACACAGCAGATCGCATTCTTCCAGTTTTGATCACAGTCTGCTGTTCACGCAAGTATAAAATAAATATGCATCTTGAGAGTTTACTCTCAAAGATGCATATTTTTTTATGCTTGAGGAACGAGTCGATGCCCCTCAATGAGGGGGGAGTCCCGAAGGGACGGTAAGCATACCGCAGGTATGCGAACCCCCGAATGAGGGAGTATCGAGGCGTGAACAGCAGACGTCACCTCAATATCGCATAAACAGTATACGCAGCATACGCCGCAACCATCACGGCGCCCTCAGTACGCGTGATCTTTTTGCCTGTACAAACGAAGAAGAAACATGCGATGCTCACGCCTAAAAGTATCGCAATATCAAAGAAAGAAGCCACGGTAACGGGTATCGGATGCAGGCTCGATGAGGCTCCGAGTATCAGAAGCAGGTTAAAGATGTTTGAGCCGATCGCATTTCCGAGAGCCATGCCGTTTTCTCCCTTGGCGGAAGCTACAATAGATGTAACAAGCTCAGGAAGAGAGGTTCCTATGGCTACGATGGTCAGTCCTACGAGCGTTTCGCTCATTCCCCACATGATAGCCAGGTTTCTCGCTGCCGTAACAACTCCGTCACCACCCAGGACGATAAGCGCGATACCTATCACGATGAACAGGATGCTTTTCCACATAGGTTCCGGTTCATAGTTTTCGTCTTTATCCTGAGAGCTTTTCGCTCTCTTTATAGTATATAGAAGATAGCAGATGAAGCCTACGAGCATCACGATACCGCCTATACGGCTGATCTCGCCTGAAATAGCGTGTGTATCTGATAACTCAGGCCTCGGCCCGAACAGAACCTTTGTCGATGCTAAGAATAGAAGTAACACCGTTGCGATCAGGCAGATAGGATAATCCCTCTTTTTGATGCCATTATCTACCGGAAGCGGTTTCATCAGCGCACAGAAGCCAAGTACAACCAATAAATTAAAGAGATTTGAGCCGATAACGTTTGATACGGCAATCTCATTTGATCCCGACAGGCCCGCGGATACGCTGACTGCGAGCTCCGGTGCGCTTGTTCCCATCGCTACGATGGTAAGTCCTATTATGACACCGGGGACGCCGAATCTTCTTGCTATAGAAGCGGAGCCATCGACAAAGATATCAGCTCCCTTTATCAGCGCCACGAATCCGACACCCAATAAAATCAAATTTAATAGCATGTTTCCTGAATCAAGCCATTCAAACATATACGGTTTTCCTCCATTTTCTATGGTTAAAATAAGATTTACTATTTAATTTTTGTTCCAATCTGTATTTCTGCACTCTTACACGGATCAACCAAGCAGCTTTTCCAGATATACCGCGACGCCCTCATCGTCATTTGACAGCGTGATGTCATCTGCCACAGCCTTTGTGATATCCAGAGAATTGGCCATCGCAACGCCCAGTCCGGCGGCCTCAAGCATCGTATTATCGTTTTCGCTGTCTCCGAAAGCGACTATCTGATCAGCGGTTATTCCCAGATGCTTTGCCAGATCCATCATCGCATTCCCTTTGGTCGCCAGCTTATCTGAGACCTCGATATTTCTGATACCACCGGTGACGGCAACGAAATCAGGGTATTTTTTCAGGATGGTCTCTACTTTATCGATATCTATTCTGTGACCGTTCCCGTCGTCCGCAAAGTTTATGGTGATCTTTTGTATATTCTTATCAGAAAGAAAAGTCTTCATGTCATCGACAGGGGTTCTTGAGGACCTGATGTATTCCTTCATCGAGTCTGTTACGTCCATTCGGTCTATCAGATATGCCTTATCAGCAACCATGTAGCAGTTTCCATCAATAAACGGATCCGGCATTACCTCGAGTTCCATCAACTCGTCCATCAGTGCGAGAGTACGATTTTGGTCAAGTACGTATTCCTGCAAAAGCTCATAGCCTTTACTGCAGTCGAGCTCGTAGGACGGCAATCCGTTTTTTGCCTCGTCGGGTAAGCAAGATGCCCATCTCTCGGGAAAGCCATCAAGCCTTTTGTATACTCCGGCCCCGTTGGATGTGAGAGCGTAGTCTGCTCCCGAAAGGATCTTTACCGCATCGGGGATTCCGATGAGCGCCCTGCCTGTCGTGGCCAAAAGTCGTATTCCCATGGATGACGCGCGCTCAAGTATATCTCTTGTTCCCGGTGTCAGAGTCTTTTTCTCGGTGAGAAGTGTGCCATCCAGATCAAAAGCAATAAGACGTATATCCGTCATAAATAGAGTTTCCTCCTTAATATATATAAGCTATATAATTCTAAAGTATGTAGGGATTTTAGTCAAGTACGAAAAAAAACTAAAAAAATCTTTCAAAATTTTCATTTGAACACATTTTCGACACATTTGTTTTATAGAATAAGACTATCAAAAAAGCTTACAAGATTGTTTTTTCATAAAACTCCTCTTTCAAAGGGCGGCTCCGAAAGGAACCGCCCTTCCCTTTTACGAATTTGCAATACTTTCGCGGACTTGATCCATACTTGATTTTTAGTATATAGTATGGTACACTAATAGTACCCGTTGGTCATTTAGGAATGAACTCCGATCGGATAGAAAAATGAAATACAAATGTATGAAGTGAAGGCGCCTTCATACGCGGGTAATCGTAGACATGCAACTATACTGACAGGAGGAAATGCCTATGATCTATACCGTAACTTTTAACCCTTCACTAGACTATATCGTGGATGTCGATCATCTGCGGCTCGGTTCTGTGAACCGCACGACACACGAAGTTATCTACCCCGGTGGAAAAGGGGTCAATGTTTCCATTGTATTGAAAAACCTCGGCTTTGATAATACGGCGCTTGGTTTTCTGGCAGGCTTTACGGGTGAGGAGATCCGTGAGCGTATGCAGAAGGCCGGCATTAACGCGGAATTTATTACGGTACGCGAGGGGATGAGCCGTATCAATATTAAGGTTCGTTCTGATGAGGAGAGCGAGATCAACGGCATGGGACCGATGATTGGGAGCGCGGATATCGAGAAGCTCTATCAGAAGCTGGATACACTGACGGAGGATGACGTACTGGTCCTGGCCGGATCGATTCCGTCGGTGATGCCGGAGACGATGTATTCCGATATCATGAAGCGACTTGAGGGGAAGCGGATCCGCATCGCTGTGGACGCGACAAGAGATCTTCTGATGAATGTGATCCCGTATCGTCCCTTTGTGATCAAGCCGAACAATCATGAACTCGGGGAGATTTTCGGCGTGGAATTAAGGACACGTGAGGATGTGATCCCGTATGCGAAAAAGCTGAAGGAGCAGGGCGCCAGAAATGTTATCGTATCGATGGCCGGAGAGGGCGCGGTGATGGTAGCTGAGGACGGGATGGAGTACAGTTCGCCGGCGCCGAAAGGGAAGGTGGTGAATTCCGTCGGAGCGGGTGACTCGATGGTGGCAGGATTCCTTGCCGGATATCTTGCGACCGGAAGCTATGAGCAGGCGTTCCGTATGGGGATGTGCACGGGAAGTGCGAGCGCTTTTTCCGAGGAACTGGCTACGAAGGGAGAAGTGGAAGCGCTGATGAAGGCAACCTTCGGTGTGTGAATCCATCCGCCTTGTAGGTGGTTGATATAGAGACGCAGTAACCCTGCATAATAAAAAAGGGGGTGTTGTTTGTATGAGAATTACGGATCTTCTTGACAAGAGAAGTATCAAACTGGGCGGATCGGCAGCGGATAAGCCCGATGCGATCAGCCAGATGGTAGAGTTGATGAGTGCGAGCGGCAAGATCGGGGATGTGGACACCTATAAAAATGGCGTCTTTGCCCGCGAGGAGGAAGGCTCGACCGGTGTCGGCGAGGGGATCGCAATCCCGCACTGCAAGTCGGATGTCGTGAAGGAACCGGGGCTCGCGGCCATGACGATCCCAGCCGGTGTGGAGTATGACGCACTGGACGGCGAGCCGGTTAATCTGATCTTTCTTATCGCGGCTCCGAACACGGAGGACAACGTTCATCTGGACGTTCTCTCGAAGTTGTCAACGCTACTGATGGATGAAGCGTTTACAAGCAAACTGAAGGAAGCAAAGACCGTCGAAGAGTTCCTGGCAACGATCGATGAGGCAGAGGGCGGTAAGGAGCGGACCGAAGGGATCGTCGGCAACGCGGACGGCAAACTTCTCCTCGCCGTGACGGCTTGCCCGACCGGTATCGCGCATACCTACATGGCAGCGGAGGCGCTTGAAAAGAGAGCGAAGGAACTCGGACTTGCGGTTAAGATCGAGACCAGAGGATCGGGTGGTGCGAAAAATGTGCTGACGGATGAAGAGATCGCGAAGGCGGACGGGATCATCGTGGCAGCGGATACGAAGGTTCCGATGGATCGTTTCAACGGCAAACCGGTGGTGATCACCAAGGTCGCCAACGGCATCAACAAAGCGGATGAGCTGATCGATCAGGCACTCTCCGGCAAGGCACCGATCTACAAAGGAAATGGCGGCGGGGCCAAAGAATCGTCATCCTCCGGAGGCAGTGTCGGCGGCTCGGCCTACAAGCATCTGATGAGCGGTGTATCACATATGTTGCCGTTCGTCATCGGCGGCGGTATCCTGATCGCGCTGGCATTTTTGGTAGACACGATCTGCGGCTACGGAGAGAGTGCCGGAGGAAACTTCGGTGTCATGACACCATTGTCAGCGTTTCTGAAATATGTAGGTGGTCTTGCGATGGGATTGATGGTTCCGGTACTCTCCGGATACATCGCGTATTCGATTGCGGATCGTCCGGGACTGGCAGTCGGCTTTGCCGGCGGACTTTTGGCATCGAGCGGAAATGCGCTTTTGGCCGGGTTCCCTTTTGCGGAAGAAAACCTGACCGGGTTTAATAAGTTCATCGCGGACTTCGGATTCCAGGGACCGAATGGAGGTAATACGGTATCCGGTTTCCTCGGTGGTATCCTGGCCGGTTTCCTGGCGGGTGCTATCGTGCTCGGTTTGAAAAAGCTTTGCTCCGGTCTTCCGGAAGCACTTGACGGCATCAAGCCGACACTGATCTATCCGCTTGTCGGGATATTTTTAATAGGTGTACTGATGTGCTTCATCTTCAACCCGTTGATCGGACTTGCCAATACCGCGCTCAGTGATATGCTGTCAGGGATCGCGAAGGCGGATATGATTGCAGTGCTGGGACTCCTACTCGGTGCGATGATGGCGATCGATATGGGCGGACCTATCAACAAGGCGGCGTATGTCTTCGGTACCGGTATGCTGGCCCAAGCGGCGGATATGGTAGCCAGCGGTGCGGCGCAGTCGGATCCGGGCGTGCAGGCCTGCTATATCGCGATGGCGTCCATCATGGTTGGCGGTATGGTACCACCGGTCGGGATTGCTTTGGCGTGCTGGGTATTCCCGAAGAAGTTTACGAAGGCTCAGCGAAGTTCCGCGCCTTCGAATATCGTAATGGGATGTTCGTTCATCACGGAGGGCGCGATTCCTTTCGCGGCATCGGATCCGCTGCATGTTATCCCGTGTACGATGATCGGAGCGGGTGTGGCAGGACTTCTGTCAGCGGTGTTCGGTTGTACGCTGATGGCGCCGCATGGAGGTGTGTTTGTATTTGCAACTGTCGGTTCGCCGCTTTTGTATGTAGCAGCGTGGTTGATCGGATCGGTAGTGACGGCGGTTCTTCTGGGATTGCTCAGAAAACCGGCACCGCAGGAATGATTCGATTATAGTGTAAATAAGATGCTGATGAAACCGGATGATCCGGGCAGGGAGCTGATCGATTCCGAGAGGCTCCCTGATTTTTCATAAGTCAGAGTATGGAGAGGTATGAACGTCATGAATGAGAAAAAAACGGATGTAGTGGCATTGGGAGAGTTGTTGATCGATTTTACGGAAAATGGGGTAAGCCCGCAGGGGAATCCCCTGATGGAGGCCAATCCGGGCGGTGCGCCCTGCAACGTTCTTTCGATGCTGACGAAACTGGGAGCGAGTACGGCATTTATCGGCAAGGTCGGGGACGATATGTTCGGAAGACAGCTTAAGGATGCACTCATCGAGGTGGGGATCGCAACGGACGGGTTGATCATAGATACCGAGGTCAACACGACACTGGCCTTTGTGCATACCTATGAAAACGGGGACAGAGATTTTTCTTTTTACAGGAAGCCCGGTGCGGATATGATGCTTTCCGTGGAGGATCTCGATACCGGATTGATCCGCGGATGTAAGATCTTTCATTACGGCTCGTTGTCGATGACGGCAGATGGATGCTTTGCAGCGACGAAGGAGGCAATCCGGCTCGCAAAGGAATCAGGAGCGATCATCAGCTTTGATCCGAACCTCCGTCCGCCTCTTTGGGACGGCGATTTGGAACGTGCGAAGGAGAGAATTTCATACGGGATGAGTCAGTGTGATGTTCTGAAAATCTCGGATAATGAGATCACCTGGTTTACCGGTCTTGATTCCTATGATGACGGCGTGGCATTTTTGCGCGAACACTACCCGAATCTGAAGCTGATCCTGGTGTCGCTCGGACCGGAGGGGAGTATGGCCTTTTCGGGTGAGAACAGGGTGCTGGTCAAGCCGTTTTTGAATCCCGATACGATCGAGACCACCGGTGCCGGAGATACCTTCTGTGCCTGTGTGTTGAATTATGTTCTTTTGCATCCGAAGCTTGACTACGATGACGAGGCGTTGACGACGATGCTACGCTTTGCCAATGCAGCGGCTTCGATCATCACAACGCGCAAGGGGGCGCTTAGAGTGATGCCGGAGAAAAAGGAAGTGGAAGAATATCAGCGAGAGGGAGACGAGGTATGAGCAGAAAGATCATTTTTATGGATATCGACGGAACACTGACCGAGCCCGGGAGCAACATCCCGCCGGAGTCGGCCGTGGAGGCGATCCGCCGGACGAGAGAAAAAGGTAATTTCGTATTTTTATGTACGGGGCGAAACGAAGGGATGGCATCGCCTTTGATGAAGTACGGTCCGGACGGGCTGATCGCCAGCGGCGGCGGACGGATCCTCTACGGTGAGGAGGTACTGTATGACTGTCCGATGACGGAGGAACAGAGGGTACGGGTTTTATCTTCGCTCGAGAAAAATAATGTCTTTCGGACCGTGGAGTGTCAGTTGGATTCCTACACCGATGAGAGCTTCAAGGAGTTTATCGAAACCAGTGCGAAAGACGGAAACTCCGAGCTGCTTAGATGGAGAAAGCAGATCGAGGAAAGCCTGAACATCCTGCCGATGGCAGAGTATCACGATCAGCCGGTTTACAAGGTCATCGTGATGAGTCCCCAAAAGGATAATATCCTTGCGGCAAAGACCGAATGGGAGAAGGACTTTAATCTGATCCTGCAGGAGCCGGATCGCTACGGGATCTACAACGGCGAGATTGTCAATCGACAGTTTGACAAGGGGCAGGCGGTAAAAAGGGTGTGTGATCATCTTCAGATTCCGCTGTCAGATTCCTATGGCTTTGGGGACAGTGAAAACGATCGTGAAATGCTGGAGACCGTCGGGTTTTCGGTATGTATGGAGAACGGCGCAAGGTCGATGAAGGAACTCTCTGACATGGTCTGCGAAAAAATTTCTGAAAATGGTATAAAAAAATGCTTTACAAAACTGGGGTTGGTGTGATACAATTTTTACAGGATGTGAAATCGATTTCACACTAGAGTTTTCGTTACGTATTAAGAAATGGAGGTATGTCTATGGCTCTGGACTACGCAAAGTGCGCCAAGGAGATCTTTGAGGGTGTCGGCGGGCGCGAGAATCTGGTCAGTGCTGCACACTGTGCGACCAGACTTCGACTGGTGACAGTCGACAACTCCAAGTTTGACATGAAAAACCTTGAGAACATCGAGGGTGTCAAGGGAGTTTTCAGTAACAATGGTCAGCTTCAGTTGATCATCGGAACCGGAACGGTGAACAAGGTTTATGAAGAGTTTTTGGCGGTCAGCGGTATGACGGCGGCGACCAAGGAGGATGTTAAGGCGGCCGCAGCTGCACAGCAGCCTCTTATCAAGCGGATGGTGAAGGCTCTCGGGGACGTGTTTGTACCGATCCTTCCGGCGATCGTGGCATCCGGCCTTTTGATGGGAGTGGTTGAGGCGCTCGGCAAGATCGAGTCGTTGCATTTTTCAGAGACAGCGTGGTATGGCTTTTTGGATATGATATCGAACACGGCCTTCGCCTTTTTGCCGGCAATCGTGGCGATCAGTGCGGCGAGGGTGTTCGGAGGAAACATATTCCTCGGTGCGGTTATGGGACTGATGATGGTGCATCCCGGTCTCATCAATGCGTGGAATGTGGGAAGCGTGGATGTGGTTCCTACCTGGAACCTGTTTGGTGATTGGCAGATTGGTGACTATGTGGTCGGTTCAGTCAACCAGGTCGGTTATCAGGGACACGTTATCCCCGTTATTATCGCGATCTGGCTGATGTGTCAGATAGAAAAATGGCTACACAAGCACGTACCTGAGATGATCGATCTTTTTGTGACGCCGATCACGACTGTATTTGTAACGGCGTTGGCAACCTTCGTAGTGATCGGACCGGTCTTCTCGCTGGCAGAGAACTACGTTCTGAAGTTTGCGGCGTGGATTGTTCAGAATCCGTTTGGAGCCCTACTACTAGGTGCGATCTATCCATTGACGGTGGTGATGGGTCTGCACCATATGTACAATACGATCGAGGCCGGGATGCTATCGAGTGTCGGTCTCAACACCTGGATGCCGATCGCATCTTCGGCAAACTTTGCGCAGTTCGGTGCCTGCCTTGCCGTAGGCATCAAGACGAAAAAAGGCAAGACCCGTTCCGTAGCGGTCCCGTCCTCGATGTCGGCCGCGTTGGGAATAACGGAGCCTGCCATATTCGGTATCAATTTCCGATTTATGAAACCATTTATCTGTGCGATGATCGGTGGTGCCTGCGGTGCGATATTCGGAGCCGTCACAAAAATCGGTGCGACAGCTTACGGCGTAACCGGCATCCCCGGCTTCCTGACGATCAACAACCTGGCGGTTTACGCGATTATGCTGGCGATTTCCGGAGGAGTAGCATTTATACTGACATTCTTTATATGGAAGGAAGAAGCAGAGGAGCTGACACCGGAGCAGGCAGCGGCGCTGGCCGGTGAAGCCGAGGGGGCATCCCCGGCGGGTGAAATCCCGGCGATCGAAACCAGGGATAACTTAATTTATGCCCCGCTGAAGGGGAATGTAATCCCCTATGATCAGATTCCGGATCCGACCTTTGCTTCCGGCGTTCTCGGAAAAGGGGTCGGGATTGAACCCGATGTCGGTGAGGTGGTGGCGCCCTTTGACGGGACCGTATCCTCGGTTACGGATACGAAGCATGCCATCGGGATCAGCGGCCCGCAGGGAATGGAGCTTCTGATCCACGTCGGTGTCGATACGGTCAATATGAACGGTGACGGATTTGAGATGTATGTCGGCGAGGGCGATGCGGTGAAGGCCGGTCAGAAACTGATCACCTTTGATATCGAAAAAATCAAAGCGGCCGGTTACTCGCCGACGACGGCGGTATTGCTTACCAACAGTGATGACTATGAGGGCTTCCGGATCGCGAAGGAAGGAAACTCGGATACGTTGGAGCCTGTGGTAGAGATATAAAAGTATTTCCCGGGGGAGGGAAACTACCTTCCCCGGAAGTCGGGAAACGGAATTGAATCAGATGGAATCGAAAGGGATCAAAAGGGATCAGGTTGAATCGGTTAGAAAGGGATGGTCGGTAAATGCTGGATCAGCGTGAAATGTCAAAAAAAATGAAGAGCGAGGCGAAGATTTTTGATGACCGATTGGAGAGTCGGATCGACGAGCTGAAATGGCTCTACATCGAGTTGTACCACAACGACTGGATGTTTGCAGAGCTTCTCGGGCAGATGGGAGTGTTTTACGGCGACAGAGAGGATGCTCTCAGAAAGCTGGATCTCGACCGGGAGGCACACCCCGACTGGTACAAGAAAAATGACAAGCTCGGGATGATGCTCTATATCGATAATTTTGCCAAAAATCTCAGTGGAGTCAAAAGAAAGCTTTCCTATCTCGAGGAGGCCGGTGTCAACGTGCTTCATCTGATGCCGTTTTTGGATACGGTTTCCGGAGAGTCGGATGGCGGGTATGCCGTGAAGGATTTCAGGAGTGTCAGGTCCGATCTCGGTGATATGGAGGATCTCTCGGATTTGACCGCAGCCTGTCACAGACGCGGGATGTGCGTATGCTCGGATTTTGTGATGAATCACACCTCGGATCAGCATGAGTGGGCAAAGAAGGCCAGAACCGGAGACGGCGAGTATATGAGTCGGTATTTTTTCTATGATAATGATGATATACCGAAGCAGTTTGACGCGACGGTTCCGCAGGTTTTTCCTGTGACGGCGCCGGGCAACTTCACATGGATCCCGGAGGTCAACCACTTCGTGATGACCAGCTTTCATCCGTACCAATGGGATCTGAACTATCGCAACCCGCGTGTTTTCAACGAGATGATCTACAACTTTTTGTATCTGGCAAACAGGGGGATCGATATCATTCGGATCGATGCTGTTCCCTACATCTGGAAGGAGCTGGGGACGAACTGTCGGAATCTCACGCAGGTGCACAGCATCGTCCGTATGATGCGCCTGATCACTGAGATCGTATGTCCGGGGGTTATTCTGCTCGGTGAGGTGGTGATGGCGCCGGAACGCGTGGTTCCCTACTTTGGAACTGTGGAGAAGCCGGAGTGTCATATGCTTTACAATGTGACAACGATGGCTTCGATCTGGCATACCGTGGCGACGCGTGACGTCAGACTTCTGAAGATGCAGCTCGATACGGTGGCAGGACTGCCGAAAGAGTATATTTTTCTGAATTATCTTCGTTGTCACGATGATATCGGCTGGGGATTGGATTACGGGTTTCTGGCTCAGTTCGGTATGGAGGAAGTGGCGCACAAGCGCTATCTGAACGATTACTTTTTGGGAATTGCGGGGTACTCCAACAGTCGCGGGGAAACCTACAACGATGATCCTTCGACCGGTGATGCGAGGATGTGCGGAACGACCGCCTCTTTGTGCGGGATTGAGAAGGCCGGGTTCGAGAAGGACAAAGAAGCGATGAGCCGCGCAATCGACCTGGATGTGATGCTGCATGCCTATATGCTGATGCAGTCCGGGATTCCGATCCTTTACAGCGGGGATGAGATCGGGCAGGTGAATGATTATTCCTACAAGGAGGATCCGGAGAAGGCGGATGATTCGCGGTATCTTCACAGAGGAAAATTTCGCTGGGATTATGAGAAAAAAAGGCACAGTGCCAAAAGTGTGGAAGGGCGTATTTTTACGAGACTTCGGAAACTGGAAAAGCTTCGGAAAGAAGAGTCTGTGTTTTTATCGGATGCGGATGTGTGGACGGTGAATACGGCAGATGACAGCGTGCTTTGCGTAGGAAGGTATTATAACGGTGAGAAGTTGTATGGGGTATTCAACTTCAGTGAGAATGAAAAGACCGCATGGTTTGATCAGGCCGGGGGCTTCAGGGATCTACTGACGGGAAAGGTGACGGCGATGAAGGAGATGAAACTGAACGGGTACGAATTCCGCCTTCTGAAGGAGGAGACGATGCCTGAGTAATCGCATTTTTGAGAAATAATAATACAAGTTTTACCTGCTCGGGATTTTCAAGAAAAGCAGGTATGTGTAAGGAGTGTAGGAAAAATGACGATCAGTGAAATAGCCAAGCTGGCCGGCGTATCGAGTGCGGCTGTATCACGATATTTCAACGACGGATATCTGTCGCCGGAAAAGCGTGAAGTGATCGAGCGTGTGGTAAAGGAGACAGGATATCGTCCGTCCCCGCAGGCGGCGACGCTCAGGACAAGAAAGAGCAATCTGATCGGTGTGGTTTTACCGAGGATCGAATCGCACTCGATTGCCTGTGTCGTGGCGGGAATATCGTCGGTAATGAATCGAAAAAAATACAAGATCGTGCTGGCGAGTACGGAAAACAATCCGGAAGAGGAACTGCGATATCTGAAGGTGTTTGATGAAAAACAGGTGGACGGTGTGATTTTCGTGGCGACCGTGATGACGGAGAAGCATCGGAAGATGATCAAAAAATCATCGGTTCCGATCGTGGTCGTCGGTCAGCAAGTGGATGAGGCGGACTGTATTTATCACGACGATTATCACGCAACCTATGAACTGGTGGAGCTTCTTCACGAAAAAAAATGTCAGCGACTCGCCTATATCGCAGCGATCAAGGAGGATCGTGCGGTGGGCTATGACCGTACGCAGGGATATCGGGATGCCGTAAAGGCGTTCGGAATGACAGACGATGATTCCCACATTGTGGTAGCCGATTTTTCCATGGAATCCGGATACGAGGCGATGGGACAGCTGCTGGAGATCGATCCGGCAATCGATGCCGTGATCGCGGCGACCGATACGATCGCAGTGGGGGCGCTTTGCAGACTTCGGGAACACGGGCGGCGCGTGCCGGAGGATATCCTTCTTGCCGGCATCGGGAACTCACCGATGTCGCAGGTAACCACACCGATGCTTACGACGATGAATTATGCCTATGAGGACAGCGGGAGTCAGGCGGCGAAGCTTCTTTTGAAACGGATTTCCGGCGAGAAAAATGATCCGGAGGATGAGTATCAATCGATCTGTCTTCCGCATCAGCTCATCGAACGGGAGTCTACCGGAGGTGTATGAAAAAACAATCACTAAATAGATGATTTTTTTGCTTTTCATATGACCTCGTAGATGGTATAATAATAAGTGAAGTTTTTTTGTTGCAGTTTATTTTTCAATTCACAATTACAGAACGAAAGGGAGGTATTTTAGCATGAAAGAATTTTCTTATGTAATCACGGACGAATTGGGGATTCACGCCAGACCGGCAGGACTTTTTGTCAAGGAGGCATCAAGCTGCGAATGTGATGTGAAGATCGCAAAGGGAGACAAGGAAGTAGATGCCAAGAGGATTCTCGGTGTGATGGGACTCGGAGCAAAGCAGGGAGAGGAAATCGTGCTGAAGTGCGACGGAGCAGATGAGGATGCGGCGATCGAGAAGCTGGCTGCATTTTTGAAAGAGAATCTGTGATTTAACAGGGAGGGCGATATATGATCGAACTGGAAGGGAAGAGTGTTTTCAGCGGCGTTGCGATCGGGCCGATTGCCGTTTTTGTAAAGGGTGATACGACAGTTCGCAGAGAGTCGATCGATGATCCGGAGGCGGAGATCGCCAGATACCATGAGGCGAAGGAGAAGGCGAAGGATCAACTTCAGGTGCTGTATGAAAAAGCGCTGAAGGAGGTGGGTGAGGAGAGTGCATTTTTATTCCAGTCCCACCAGATGATGCTCGATGATCTGGACTATGTGGAGGGTGTTGAGAACATCATCCGCACGCAGAAGACCAATGCCGAGTATGCCGTAGCGACGACGGGTGATAACATGGCCGAGCTTTTTGCCATGATGGACGATGCCTATATGAAGGAGCGTGCGGCGGATGTGAAGGATATCACAAACCGTGTGGTCGGGATCCTGTCCGGCGCCGGTGCGACCGGGATGAATGCGACAGAACCATCGATCCTTTTGGCCGATGATCTGGCGCCCAGTGAGACCGTGCAGCTCGATAAGTCTTTGGTGTTATCTTTCGTTACGCGTCACGGCTCAACGAATTCCCATACCGCAATCCTGGCGCGCACGATGAATATTCCCGCTTTGATCGGAGTGGATTATCCGGAGGATGTCGAGGGGAAGATGGCCATCGTGGACGGTGCCATCGGAAAAATCCTGATCGATCCGGATGAGGCGACGCTTTCTTCCTATCGCAAAAAGAAGGAAGAGGAAGAGAAGAAGGCGGCTCTCCTGCAGGAGTTAAAGGGCAAGGAGAACGTCACGAAGGACGGCAGAAAGATCAACCTTTACGCCAATATCGGCGGTGTCAAGGACGTGGCTTCGGTACTGGAAAATGATGCCGGCGGGATCGGGCTTTTCCGTAGCGAGTTTCTGTATCTGGAGTCGGATGGATATCCGACGGAGGAAGAACAGTTTACGGCTTACAAAAAGGTGGCCGAGCTGATGGCCGGTAAAAAGGTGATCATCCGGACGCTTGACATCGGAGCCGACAAGCAGGTGGATTACTTCGAGCTTGACAAGGAAGAGAATCCAGCGCTTGGTTACCGGGCTATAAGGATCTGCCTGACACGTCAGGACGTGTTCAAAACTCAACTGCGTGCGATCTACCGGGCGAGTCACTACGGAAATATCGCGATTATGTTTCCGATGATCATCTCACTCGATGAGGTGAAGAAGTGTAAAAATATGGCTGAGCTGGTGCAAAGAGAGCTGGATGCGGAGGAAATTCCGTACGGGGATGTGGAACTCGGTATCATGATCGAGACACCGGCAGCGGTGATGATCTCGGATGAGCTGGCAAAGGAGGTTGATTTCTTCAGTGTCGGGACGAACGATCTGACCCAGTACACGCTGGCGATCGACCGTCAGAATCCGAAACTGGATGATTTCTATGATTCACATCATCCGGCGATTTTAAAGATGCTGAAGATGATCGTGGACAATGCGCATGCCGGCGGTGCGTGGGCCGGAATCTGCGGAGAACTCGGAGCGGATGTATCGCTTACCGAGGAGTTTCTGCGGATGGGATTTGATGAGTTGTCGGTATCACCGTCGATGATACTGCGAGTCAGAGAAGCCGTCAGAAATACGGATCTATCATGAGAATAAGAGAGCCATCCGCGATTTGCGGGTGGCTCTCTTCGTTTGCACCATTCCTTCCCTTATGTATTGAAAACGCAGAAAAATCTTGCCTACTTGTTATTTTTATAGTATAATCATAACACATCATACTAAAGAAGGGATGGTATAGCTATGAAATCAGAAGTGATCACAGTCGGAAATAACGAAACTCTTATTGCACAGGCTCTTGAGCTGGCGGAGAAATATGTCTACGAGGCAGGAATAGACGGGAAAATGTCGGTTCACCTGAACCTTCTTACCGAGGAGATTTTGTGTATGGTCAGAGCGATGGTGGGAGAGTTTTCTGCCAGGTTCTGGATCGAGGACACAGAGAGAGAGTTCAGGATCAACGTTGATGCCGTGGCAGAGGTTGACAAGGAGAAAAAGAAGGAGCTTCTTTCCGTATCGAGTTCCGGCAAAAATGTCGCGAACAAAGGACTTATGGCGAAGATCGGAGCATTTTTCTCAGACTGTGTGGATAATTATGACATGGTGATGGAGTACACTTCATCTGCTGATAACTATGGCTATGTATATACGGCAGGGATGCCTGCCAGCTCGATGACAAGCACGGATATGTGGACATTGTCGGCGTATCGTAATGCCGTAAGCCGTGACAGGGAGTCAAAGGACGAGGCGAAGGAAGCTTGGGATGAGCTGGAGAAATCGGTCATCGCGAATATGGCTGATGACGTAATCGTCGGAGTAAAGGACAATCATGTTACTCTGACGGTAGTAAAGAAAAAATAATATAGCAAAGGAGGGCTATCTATGACAAAAATCAACGGGTTTGGCGCTTATCAAAACACTATGATGGATGCGCTGAACCAAAAGCAGAAGGCTGATGCGGATAAGACGACCAAAAAAGCTGAAGAGCAGGAGAAAATCCGGGCTGCAAAGCGAAATGATCGTGCTGATAAGTCTGATAAGGCCGCAAAGGAGCAGGACACGGAGGTCCGGTTATCTGACAAGGCAAAGGCTTTGTTGGAAGAACTCAAACAGAAATACGGCAACATGGACTTCTTTATCGCTGATTACAGTACCGAGGAGGAAGCTCAGAGCTATCTTTCGAGAGGTACGAAGGATTTTTCCGTACTTATCGATCCTGCGACACTCGAGGCTATGGCAGCCGATGAGGAGACCAAGACGAAGTATACCGACATGATCGACAAGGCGACCTCGCAGCTCGCTGATATCAAGGATCAGCTTGAGGAGGACGAGGGTACCGAGGTTAAGCGTATCGGTATCACCTTCAACGATGACGGAACGATGTCGATGTTTGCCGAGCTTGAGCAGATCTCTGAACGACGCAGAGAGGCTATCGCCAAAGAGCGCGAGGCCAGAAAGGCTGAGAAAGAGGCTGCCGAAAAAGCAGAAGAGAAGAAGGATGAAAAAGAAGAATCCGTTCAGGAATATGTGAAGGGCGGACTCGAGGAGGCTCATGGAAAGAAAGAAGGCCGAAACCTCTGGGATGGAATTCTTCCTCCGGATGAAAAGGTAAAACGTACGGTGGTTACAGCCAATACTGTAGAGGATCTGATCAACCGGATTAAGGGTGTTAACTGGGATGAGATCGAGGCAGTGGATGCAAAGCCGCCTGTAGGAAGCAAGTTTGATTTTTCACTTTGATCTTAAAAATACCAAAGCCGTCTGATACGATCAGACGGCCCCGGTATGGTATAAGGAGAGGACTAGCCGGGCACTCGATACATATGTATCGCGGTGCCCTTTTTATATTTGTATTCTTTCACTTGTCCTTTGGTGGGGAAGTCCATCCCCATGGCAAGTGCTTTCTTGTATATCTTATTGTAGGAGAGCTGTTCTTCTTCTGTTTTTTTCTCGAGGATTTTGTTCTCGCGTTCGAGAGTATCGATCTCGGTTTTCAGAGAGTAGACCTGTTTATCAAGAAGAGTCTGAGAGTTCTGATAGTTCACCACGGTTAGACAGGTGCCGAAGCTCAGGGCCGCCGCCAGTATGGTCGCGACCACTGTTTTTTTGAATTGTTTTTTTTCTGCCTGCTTTTCCACATCGATGACGCGGATCCTGCGACCCGTATCAACAATCCTCACCGCAGTAGTGCCGATGATGAAGTCTGAAACTGCCCTCAATGTTTGTCTCCTCTTGCTGTTCCTTTTTTCAATACCGGCTTTTCCGTAGCATCCACGATCAGCATCGTGATCGCGCCTGATCTCGACGTATAGTGCTCATCCGCGTACCTGTCGACGCGACGCACGACCTCGTCTTCAAGCGTGATGTTGATCCTTTTTTTCATCACTACCTCCGGTATCCCTTTGTTACTCCGCTCGCAACGTTATATCCTATGTAAGAATATATCAATCGTGTGTATATATCACACACCAACTACTCATATTATACACACGATACACACATATGTCAAGCATAAATTTTTCTTAAAGTTTCCCTTTACATTCTTATATATAAGTGTTAAAATGGTTTACAAGTGACGATTTATCATTTTTATAGGAGGTATTGTTAGACTATGGCTAGACAAAAACAGTCAATGGATGGTAATACCGCAGCCGCTCATGTAGCCTATGCGTATACAGAGGTGGCAGGTATCTATCCTATCACACCATCAAGCCCGATGGCTGACTCAGTAGATATGTGGTCAGCAGCAGGCCAGAAGAACATTTTCGGAAGCACAGTAAAGGTTATTGAGATGCAGTCCGAGGCAGGAGCAGCCGGTACGGTTCACGGATCTTTGGCGACCGGTGCACTGACGACGACATTTACCGCGTCTCAGGGACTTCTTCTTATGATTCCGAACATGTACAAGATCGCAGCAGAGATGCTGCCGTGCGTATTCGATGTATCGGCTCGTACCGTATCAACTCACGCGCTTAATATTTTTGGAGATCACTCCGATGTGTATGCGTGCCGTCAGACCGGTTTCGCTATGCTCGCTGAGACCAACCCGCAGGAGGTTATGGATCTTTCACCTGTTGCACATCTTGCAGCACTCGAGGGTAAGGTTCCTTTCATTAACTTCTTTGACGGATTCCGTACATCACATGAGATTCAGAAGATAGAGAAATGGGATTATGAAGACCTCAAGGAGATGTGTCCGATGGACGCTGTTGAGGCTTTCCGTAAGCACGCGCTGAATCC
Organism: Lachnospiraceae bacterium P6B14; assembly: GCA_000687695.1. Classification (GTDB taxonomy): domain Bacteria; phylum Bacillota; class Clostridia; order Lachnospirales; family Lachnospiraceae; genus Eubacterium_F. The sequence continues at coordinate 170,361 of JHWZ01000002.1, forward strand.
GGAGCATCCGGCAGCTCGTGGTTCACATGAGAACGGCGATATCTTCTTCCAGCACAGAGAGGCCTGCAACAAGGCTTATGATGCACTTCCTGCAGTAGTAGAGAAGTACATGAAGAAGATCAACGAAAAACTCGGAACAAACTATGACCTGTTCAACTACTACGGCGCACCGGATGCCGATCGCGTTATCATCGCTATGGGATCCATCTGCGACGTGGCTGAGGAGGTTATCGATTACCTTACAGCAAAGGGTGAGAAAGTCGGACTTATCAAGGTTCGTCTGTATCGTCCGTGGTCACCTGAGGCTATTCTCAAGGTTATCCCGAAGACAGCAAAGAAGATCGCTGTCCTCGATCGTACAAAGGAGCCGGGCTCACTCGGAGATCCGCTTTACCTCGATGTGGCAACTACGCTGCGTGAGGCAGGCATGAACGACGTAGTCCTCACAGGCGGTCGTTATGGTCTGGGATCAAAGGATACCCCGCCGTCATCAGTATTTGCCGTATACAAAGAGCTCGAGAAGGATGATCCGAAACCGAGATTCACGATCGGTATCGTTGATGACGTAACCAACCTCTCACTTCCTGAGGTTAAGCCGGCACCGATCACAAGTGCACCGGGAACAAAGGAGTGCAAGTTCTGGGGTCTCGGCGGTGACGGTACTGTCGGAGCTAACAAAAACTCCACAAAGATCATCGGTGATCATACAGATAAGTACATCCAGGCATACTTCCAGTATGACTCAAAGAAGACCGGTGGTGTTACGATCTCTCACCTGAGATTCGGTGACAACCCGATCAGAAGCCCGTACTACATCAACCAGGCTGACTTCGTTGCATGTCACAACCCTGCATATGTAACTCAGGGAATGAAGATGGCTCAGGATGTTAAGCCGGGCGGTGTATTCATGATCAACTGCCAGTGGTCAGATGAAGAGCTTGAGAAGCACCTGAACGCTGAGGCAAAGAAATATATCGCTGATAACAATATTCAGCTCTACACCATCAACGCTATCGACAAGGCTATCGAGATCGGTATGGGCAAGCGTACCAACACGATCCTTCAGTCTGCATTCTTCAAGCTGGCTGACGTAATGCCTATCGATGAGGCAGTGACCTTCATGAAGGAGGCAGCAAAGAAGTCCTACTCCAAGAAGGGTGATGCGGTAGTAGAAATGAACTACAAGGCTATCGATGCCGGTGTGGATGCCATCCACAAGGTAGAGGTACCTGACTCATGGAAGAATCCTGCACCGGATGCACCGGCTAAGGAGCTTCAGGGTCGTCCGGAGGTTGTTAAGCTTGTTAAGGATCTCCTCGGACCGATCTCAAAGATGGACGGCGACAGCCTTCCGGTATCTGCATTCGCAGACAACCCGGATGGTCAGTTCGTGACAGGTGCATCTGCATACGAGAAGCGTGGTACGGCAGTTATGGTTCCTGTATGGAATCCTGACTCATGCGTACAGTGTAACAGCTGTGCATTTGTCTGCTCACATGCTACTATCCGTCCGTTTATCCTTGATGCGGGAGAGGTTAGTGCCGCTCCTTCACAGATCAAGCTTACAGACTCCAAGCATGCAACAGCAGACGGTATGAAGTACACGATGAGCGTTTCACCGCTTGACTGTATGGGATGCGGCGAGTGCGTAACCGTATGTCCGAAGGCAGACGATGCGTTGAAGATGGTTCCGCAGGAGTCACAGTCCGATCAGCAGCCTGTATTCGATTACCTTGTTGCAAACGTAGGCAAGAAGGAGATCAAGGAGAACTTCACAGATGCTACACCGATCGGTTCTCAGTACAATCAGCCGCTCCTCGAGTTCTCAGGATCATGTGCAGGATGTGCAGAGACCTCATATGCAAGACTTATCACACAGCTCTTCGGTGAGCATATGTTTGTATCAAACGCTACAGGATGCTCGTCTATCTGGGGTAACCCGGCAGCGACAGCTCCGTACACGGTAAATAAAGACTCCCTCAAGGGACCGGCATGGTCAAACTCACTGTTTGAGGACAACGCTGAGCATGGTCTCGGAATGCACCTCGGACAGAAGTACCTGCGTGACCAGCTGATCGAGAAGCTCGAGGGTATGAATGCATCCGGTTCACTCGGAGATGCTATCAAGGCATATCTTGATACAAAGAACGACACACGTAAAAATGGTCCGGCTGCAGACGCTCTTATCGCAGAGCTCGAGAAGGACGGATCAGCAGATGCTAAAGAGATCCTTGCAAAGAAGGATTATCTGTCCAAGAAGTCAACATGGATCTTCGGTGGTGACGGTTGGGCATACGATATCGGATTCGGTGGTCTCGACCACGTACTTGCTTCAGGCGAGAACGTAAACGTAATGGTATTCGATACCGAGATGTACTCCAACACAGGTGGTCAGGCATCAAAGGCTTCCAACATCGGTGAGGTTTGCCAGTTCGCTGCAGCAGGTAAGGAGATCGGTAAGAAGAGCCTTTCAGAGATCGCTATGAGCTACGGATATGTATATGTAGCACAGATCGCACTCGGAGCTAACCCTGCACAGGCTGTAAAGGCTATCGCAGAGGCAGAGGCTTACAACGGTCCTTCACTCATCATCGGTTATGCACCTTGCGAGCTCCACGGAATCGCTAAGGGTGGTATGAATCACTGCCAGGATGAGATGAAGAAGGCTGTAAAGGCCGGTTATTGGAACCTGTTCAGCTTTAACCCGGCACTCAAGGCCGAGGGCAAGAACCCATTCACCTTCACATCAGAGAAGGGTGTGGACTTCGCAGGCTATCAGGACTTCCTGAACAACGAGGCACGTTATACACGTCTTATCAAGCCGTTCCCGGATCGTGCAGACAGACTGTTTGCAGAGAGCGAGGAGGCAGCAAAGGCGCGTTACGAGCATCTCAAGAAACTCGTAGAGCTCTACGCTTAATGTAGGAACTGTAAACAGTTCCTCGCGTACTGATACTGCATAATATAAACAGGAGCAGTGAGTAAACTCGCTGCTCCCGTTTTTTTGGCAAATTTGATTTTTTTATATAATTATGATATAATCCGGGTTATGAAAGCGATATTGATCTCAACCTTAGGTTTTATAGGATCCGTATTTTTTTCGATGCTTCTCACGAGATTGATCACAACGAAGAAAAGACGATCAGGCAGACTCACCCGCAGGGGGAAATGGGTCATTTTTTCTGTTATCCTCATACTCGTTTATCTGACGGGAGGTATGGTTTATTTTTCGATCTTTTCGCATGCATCGGAGAATGCGATGGTGTATATGAATAGCACCGATACCGTGAGTGTTTCGGAGATCGATGACGGTTATCTGTTTGACGGACCGGGGACGGAGAATGCGTTCATTTTTTATCCCGGAGCAAAGGTCGACGAAAAAGCATATGCTGAACTCATGATGAAGCTTGCGGATGAAGGGATAGACTGTTTCCTGATCAGCATGCCGTTTCATATGGCGCTTTTGGGAAAGGGAAAGGCAGATAACGTGATCGAAGCATATTCCGGGAAAGGCTACAAACACTGGTATATAGGAGGACATTCGCTGGGAGGAGCGGTGGCCGCGATATACGCAGCCGAGAACAGCGATAAGCTCGATGGAGTCGTGATGATGGCAGCTTACGCGACCAAAAAACTGGATCAGAACCTCAAAGCGATGACTATGATAGCTACCAATGATCATGTCATCAATACGCAGGATTACGAAGAAAACAGGAAAAATCTTCCGCCCGATGCGACCGAGGTCGTGATACAGGGAGGCAATCACAGTCAGTTCGGGGACTACGGAGATCAGAGAGGCGACGGTGAGGCCACGATCTCCCGAGACGACCAGACAAAGCAGGTTTGCGAGTCTATAGTTCATATGGTGGGACCGCAGATCGATGTGCAGACGGATTTGCAGGAAGAATAAGAAAAAAGGTTTGCTTTTTCATATTTAATGTGTTAAAATAAAAGCAGTATTTTTGAAGACGGCCGGATCGTGATAAATTGGCCGAGTGTACCGGGGAGAGCGGTACGCGGAAAGGAGCATATTTATGGCTACGAGTGAACATGCTATCCTCTCGCAGACAGAGATTGACAACCTCATTGCTCAGCTGGCAAAGGCTACTGAAAAGAGTTACAACGACGGATTTCAGGCAGCGAACGAGGTTATCGCAAAAAGTGAGGAGAATGTTGACTATTCAACAGGATATAACCAGGGAGTGAAGATCGGATACGAGCGTGGAGTATCAGACGCATGGGATATCATCAAGAACCTTCTTAACAAAGGAAGCGAGGAGCTTGATGGTTTGCTTCAGCGCAGCTCGCTCGATATTGCGATGAAGTGATTTTTTAAAATGGTTGACAAAGCGGGACGTCAAATACCTGGGCGTTCCGTTTTTCGCTTTATATGTAAGACTATCGGAGGATATGAAATTGGAAGATAAGAGTATACTTATCGTGGACGACGATCCGGTATATGCAAAAATGATCCGTGAGTGGACCAAGGATACGTATCAGGCTTTCGTGGTGATCTCAGGTGAGCAGACACTCAGATTTCTCACAAAGCATAAGGTTGATATGATACTGCTTGATTATGAGATGCCGGGGATGTCGGGGACGGAAACACTTAGTCATGTAAGAGAAAACGACGAAACGAAAGACATACCGGTGACCATGCTTTCGGGAACGACGGATGAGCCAACGCTCGCAAAGATTATGGAGCTTGATACGTCGGGATTTTTGCGTAAGACGATCAAAAAAGAGGAACTCTTGGATTATCTGAGGGAGAATATAGGTTAAGTGCGGAGGAAGACATGAAGAATAGTCAGAAAAAATGGATGATCCTCGTGATCATCGATATTCTCATATGTACGGCTATCCTGATGACGACGAGTTATTTTCGTTCGTCACAGATGTTTTCCCAAAAAACAGAAGAAAAAGCGGAATTAAAAGCGAAGTCATATGCTCAGGAGTTCAGCGGCTGGATGAACGGCTATGCGAGCGGTTTGGAAGTAATGGCAGCCCAGATGCAGAACGAAAAGATATATTCGCGTCCGGAGAATGATATTCGAAAATTCTTAAAAGACTCCATGGAGAGTATCGATTCCATCGGAGAGATTTCTGATTTCTATTACACTGATATTTCAAATCATATGATCTGTGCGGGGGATTTTGCCGATCAGGGGGATATTGATTATGTGCATGACAGGGAGTGGTTTGTAAATGCCGCTTCGAGTGAGGATCTGTGTTATGCGACTCCCTATCTGGATTCTATGGATGACAGGACGGTCATCACTCTTTCAAAGGGAATACGTGACGGAGACACCCTTAAGGGTGTTGTTTGCGCTGATCTGTATGTGGATACTCTCATAGACAAGATAAATAAAGCGGACGTTGATGCGGACAGCTATGCTTTTTTGATAGACAGTAACTACGACATGGTCGTGCATCCGTGCTCTGATTTTAAGTTCAAGGACACTCCGAAAAAAATGACGTCCATCACGTCGGCTGACTATGCAGTGATCAAAAGACATCTTAACGATGACAAAAATGAAATGCATGTGATCAAGGATTATGATGGAGTCGAAAGAGCGTTTTTTACCGCGGTCATCCCGGGGATGAATTGGTATGTGGGTATCGCGACGAGTAAAGACGTGCTAATGGCAGATGTAAAAAGTCTGATGTTCGTATTCCTCGCTGCAGGTATGGCGGCTTTGGTCATCAGTGTCGTGATATTTTTGCTGGTTTCGATACGCCTTGTAAGGTTAAACGATGTCAGGGTGTCTGAAGCTCTGCGCAAGTTCGGTATCAAGAATATCATTATCTCGCTGGCGGCGGTGGTATTTTTCGTAGCTTTGATTGTGATCTATGTGTCGATGCTGTATTCGGTGTCGAAGGATTCGATAATCGCGGAAGGCGAGCTTCATTCGGTCGAGTCGGCCAATCAGCTCAACAAGTATCTTTCAGAGGGGACAGCTCTGGTAAAGACCGCGAATTATGAGCTTGGCAAGATGCTTGAAAAAGGATGTACCGAGAAAGAGATCCAGGAATACATGGTTGAGAAGACGGACAGTATTCAGCAGATGATAGACCCGAACTACACGGGTCTTTACGGATATATCGACGGGAAGTATTATGACGGGGCGAACTGGGTTCCCGATGAAGGATGGGTTGCCACGGAGAGACCGTGGTATAAGAGAGCTGTCGAAGCCGGAGGGAGGCTGACTCTGGTTGAACCGTATCTCGACGCGCAGACAGGGCTTTTGACCATGACGGCAGCGATTGCCATGGAGAACAGAGCAAACGTGGTGGCTATCGATGTGTCATTCTCCATGATGAAAACGATCACCAAAGAGACCGAGCAGGCTTCGGACAAGATAGAAATGGTTCTTGACGGGAACGGCGGTGTCGTAGCACATAGCGATGAAAATGAGATCGGGAAGAATTATCTCAGAGAGAGAGGAACGCTCGGAGCTGCAGTGGCGGAGAAGGTGTTCACCGCATATGATCAGTGTTTCGAGCTGACATACAATGATAAAGAATATGTGGTCTATGCAGTTTCTGTAAACAATGAGTGGTACTCGCTGACTCTGATCGACTCGGGTGAGAGCTACAGGCCGCTTCACCTGCTGATCGTCATAACCATATGTGTTATCGTGCTGGCGGTGGTTATTCTCGGTGCCATATTTATCAATACGAGTACAAAGCATCTGGCCGTGGAAAGGCTGAACATACAGCTTTCCGCGACGTCTAACATTTATATATCAATGCATGATATCGATCTGATCAATGACAGATTCGAGGTTATTCACTCGACTCCGATAATCGATGATTTCCTTTCGGGTATAGGTAAAAATGCCACGGAGGCCATGAACAGCATCTCGGCTGCTATGACGATGGCCGATACACGCGAGGAATACATGAAGTTCGTGGATCTGGCTACTCTCGAGGAGAGGATGGAAGGCAAAAACACAATAGCGATGGAGTTCCATGCCAAGGACGGAAGATGGATGCGCGGCAGATTCATCGTATCCGAGCGTAACTCCAGAGGCAGGATCTCTCATGTTCTGTGGATGATCGAGAGTATCGATGAGGAGAAGAGAGAGCGTGATGAGCTGCAGGATATCTCGTCAAGGGCGCTCGCTGAGAGTGAAGCCAAGTCCGCATTCCTTTCAAATATGTCTCATGAGATCCGTACTCCGATCACAGCTGTGCTCGGAATGAATGAGATGGTGCTCAGGGAATGCAAGGATGAGAACATCATAGAGTACGCCGAGAATATTGAGAATGCGGGACGTACGCTGCTCGGAATAATAAATGATATCCTTGACTTCTCCAAGATCGAAGAGGGCAAAATGGAGATCATACCTGTCGAGTATGACCTTTCTTCCATGCTCAATGATCTTGTGAATATGACAGAGATACGTGCTGAGAACAAAGGTCTTTTGTTGAACATCAACTTCAGCCCCGATATGCCGAATGTGCTTTTCGGTGATGAGGTCAGGATCAAACAGGTCATCACAAACATCCTTACAAATGCCGTCAAATACACGGAAAAGGGTGAGATAACGTTCTCCATGTGGCACGAAGTGAACCCGCGTGAGGCTGATTATGTAACTCTGTGCGCGGAGGTCCGTGATACCGGAATAGGTATCAAGGAAGAGGATATGGAGAAGCTGTTCTCAAGGTTTGACAGGATCGAAGAGAAGCGAAACAGGAACATAGAGGGTACCGGACTCGGCATGACGATCACCAAACATCTTCTCGACCTGATGGGTGGAAAGATGCAGATAGAGAGTGAATACGGTGTGGGCTCCACATTCCGCGTGACACTCAAACAAAAGGTGATCGAGTGGAACAAGATCGGAGATTATCAGGATTCCGTCAGAAAGCGTGCCGATTCCAGAGACAAATATAAGGAGTTGTTCACCGCGCCGACTGCAAGCGCGCTTATCGTGGATGATACAAAGATGAACCTCATGGTATTCAAGAGTCTTCTGAAGAGTACTGAAATACAGATTGATACGGCTGATAGCGGTATCGAGGCTCTCGAGATCATGCAAAATAAAAAGTACGACGTTATATTCTTAGACCATATGATGCCGCATAAGGATGGTATCGAAACGCTGCAGGAGATGAAAGCGGATAAAGATAATCCGAACCTGGAGACTCCGGTTATTTGCCTGACGGCAAACGCTATTTCGGGTGCCAGAGAGATGTATATGAGTGCCGGCTTCGACAACTATATGACAAAGCCTATCGACAGTATGAAGCTCGAGGAAATGCTGGTGGCTTATCTTCCTAAGGAAAAGATCAGCTACATGAAAGAGCAGCCGGAGAGCGAAGAGAAAAAGGGAGGTGGTTCTGTGAAGGAAGAAACGAGTACGGAAAGCGTTGATACTAATGTGGCTCTTTCTCCGCTGTACAAGCCGCATAAAGGAATAAACCTCGTTGGAGCCATAGAAGGAATGGGCGGTGAGGACGCATTTAAGCCGATTCTTGACATTTTTTATGAGACTATCGATGAGAATGCCGATGAGATCCAGGAGATGTATGATACGGAAAATTGGGAGGATTACACCATACTCGTTCATGCGCTGAAGAGTTCTGCGAGGATAGTGGGAGCTCTCGATCTCGGAGAAGAGGCGTTCGAGATGGAGATGGCGGGCAAGGAGAATAACCTTGACTACATTCATAAAAACCACGAAAAGCTGATGAAGAATTACCGCGAGTTCAAGGATATCCTGAGTGATATCTATGAGGAGCTGCCTGAAATTGGTCAGGCGCCCGTAATCAAGGCTGTTGCCGGTCAGATGAACATCGATGATTGGAAGGAGAGGATCCGCGAGGGTGCCGACAATATGGACATCGATGTGCTCGAGGAGGTGTTCAGAGAGATAACCGCATATGAGCTGTCTCCGGAGGATGAGGCGTCATTTTTGGAGATCAAAAAGATGGTTGATTCCTATGACTATGATGGTGTGAATGAGATGCTCGATTCGATGTAAGGCGTCATTCTCGTGGAAAACGCTGTTTTTCTTGACAACGAGAGTGCTTTCTTATATAATACATTTTTAGTGAGTTCTAATGAGTTTTAAAGGAGGAAGTCTATAATGGCTGAGGTAAAAAAACATCTGCTGACCGCGGGTGGTCTTGCAGATTTGGAGAATGAGCTTCATGAGTTGGAGGTCAACAGACGTAGAGAGATCGCGCAGAAGATCGCTGAGGCGCGTGAGCTCGGAGACCTTTCGGAGAACGCTGAGTATGATGCTGCCATGGATGAGCAGCGTGATATCGAGGCGAGAGTTGCTCAGATCAACAAGATCCTTGCAAACTACGAGCTGATCAGCGACGATGAGGGTGACACGAGTGTCATCACCATGGGTTGCAAGGTGAAGGTTCGTGATATGGAGCTTAAGAAGGATATGGAGTACAAGATCGTAGGTTCGACCGAGGCAAATATCCTTAAGAATCGCATCTCTAACGAGTCACCGATCGGAAAAGCGCTTATCGGCGCAAAGGAAGGTGAGACCGTCAAGGTGGCATCACCGTCAGGCATTATTAAGTATAAGGTTCTTAGTTTCAAGAAATAAAAATGGCAAGACACGGCGTGGGTCTGTGTGGGCTCACGCCGTTTGTATGTAGGAGGAAATATGGCTGAAGAGAATATCAACCAGTTGCAGCAGGTGATGCGCGACAAGCTCGCGGCATTGCAGGAGGACGGGCGTGATCCGTTTCAGATAACAAAGTGTGATGTGACACATCACTCTTCCGATATCTTGGAAAACTATGATGAGCTGGAAGGAAAGACCGTTACCGTCGCAGGTCGTATGATGACCAAGCGTGTGATGGGCAAGGCTTCATTCTGCAAGCTTCGTGACTTAAAGGGAGACATCCAGTCCTATGTGGCTCGCGACAATGTCGGCGAGGAGGACTACAAGGTGTTTAAGAAAGCCGATATCGGTGATATCTATGCGATCACCGGTGAGGTATTCAAGACTAAAACGGGTGAGATCAGCGTGCATGCAGCAAAGATCGTCCTTCTGACAAAGACGATCCAGGTTATGCCGGAGAAGTTCCACGGACTCACCGATACCGATATGAGATATCGTCAGAGATATCTCGATCTCATCATGAACGATGAAGTAAAGGATACCTTTATCAAGAGATCACAGATCCTGCACGAGATCCGTACATTTTTGGACGGACAGGGATTCATGGAGGTTGAGACTCCGATGATCGTCGAGAATGCGGGTGGTGCTGCGGCTCGTCCGTTTACCACGCATTACAACGCACTTAACGAGGACAGGAATCTGCGTATTTCTCTGGAACTGTATCTGAAGAGACTTATCGTGGGCGGTCTCGAGAAGGTGTATGAGATCGGGCGCGTGTTCAGAAACGAGGGAACTGACGGTCGTCACAATCCTGAGTTCACGCTGATGGAGCTGTATCAGGCGTTTACTGACTATCACGGGATGATGGATCTGACCGAGAACATGTTCCGTTATGTGGCTGAGAAGGTCTGTGGCAAGACTCTGATCCCGTATCAGGATGTCGAGATCGATCTCGGAAAGCCCTTTGAGCGTATCACTATGATCGATGCGATCAAAAAATATGCAAATATTGACTTCAATGAGATCAAAGACGATGCTGCTGCAAAGGCACTTGCTAAGGAGCATCATATCGAGTTTGAGGAGCGTCACAAGAGAGGTGATATCATCAGTATGTTCTTCGAGGAGTATGTCGAGGAGCATCTGATCCAGCCGACGTTTGTCATGGATCATCCGATCGAGATCTCACCGCTTACCAAGAAAAAGCCCGATGATCCGTCGCTCGTTGAGCGTTTCGAGCTTTTCATCTACGGCAGAGAGATGTGTAACGCTTATTCAGAGCTTAACGATCCTATCGACCAGCGCGAGCGCTTCGCCGCTCAGGAAGAAGCCTTCGCTGCCGGCGACGAGGAGGCTAACCACACTGATCAGGACTTCTTAAATGCGCTTGATATCGGTATGCCGCCGACAGGAGGTATCGGATACGGTATCGATCGTCTCGTGATGTTGCTGACGAACCAGCCGGCGATCAGGGATGTAATATTGTTCCCGACGCTCAAAAGTCTCGAAAGTAAGTAAGGTATATTATAGCATATTAAGGCAAAAGTAGTTTTATGCCGTCACCAATTATGAAAACATATTTGGTGGCGGTATTTTTTATTGATTGGGAACGTTTACAAGAAATTTAAACTTTTTCCTTGACACGGACAAGGTAATATGTTATCTTTTAGGAAAACGGTAATATATTATCTTTTTAAGGAGAGGATAAATGCTGATAGAAGAGGTTATGCAAAATGGCAATGTGGACTTTTCCAATATTCCATCAAATTATTACTTACTCGGGCTCTTAAGTGCTTTTGAGAATCGCTTTCAGGCAATGGCTGATAATACCATGCAGGAAATCAGTTGGAAGCAGTTCTTTGCGATAATATGCATCAACATGTGTAAGGAACCGCCGACACTAAAAGAATTGTCAGATATTCTTGGAAGCTCTCATCAGAATGTGAAGCAGATTCTGTTGAAGCTTGAAAAGAAGAGCTTTATTCAGTTTCAGACGGACGATGCCGACAAGAGAAAGCAGCGTATTGTTCTGACGGACTACTGTAGGGAATTCTGTGAGAGAAACGACGAAATGAGCAAAAGCATTATGGAGAAAATGTTTGATGGAGTAACAGAGAAAGAAGTCGCTACAACGATACAAACTATCATCAAAATCGAAAAGAATATAAGGGGCTATGAAGGATGAAGAAGAGGAAAAAGATGATAGCGTTGATATGTATTGCGGTGGTCTTTCTGCTTTTGATTGTTTGGTTTTGTATACCTTATTCTCCATTGAAGGCAGATTTTGAAAAAGACGTAGAAGTGTTACAAACAGAAAACCAGCTATATGCAGATTCTGAAGTATTCACAACAGCCGACTTTGAAGATTTTCCGATTGCTATCCAAAAGTACATTGAAAACAATGGATACATTGGAAAATCGAAAATGAACTGCGTGAGAATAGAGTATCACGATGTTGCTTTTAGCCAGGGAAGAAATGGTCCTAATCTTACGATTGATTACACGCAGTATGATTATGTGCTTAAACCAAGCCGTTTAGCGTTGATCGAAAGTAGCATGTTCGGTATTCCTTTTCAAGGATATGATTATTACCTTGATGGCAGAGGTGGAATGAAGGGAGTAATTGCGAAACTGTTTACGCTCTTTGATCAAACGGGAGAGGATATGGATAGGGCTTGTCTGGCAACGTTTTTAGCAGAGTGTATGTTTGTCCCTACCGTGCTTCTACAAGACTATATAGAATTTGAAGAATTAAGTGAGTATCAAGTAAAAGCCACGATAACCGCTTATAATCAGACAGTCAGCGGAATCTTTACATTTAATGAGAGTTATGAAATGGTTTCATTTAGTACCAATGATCGTGCTGTTATTGGGACAGACGGAGTAGCAGAATATGTTCCATGGTCAGCGGTCTGCGGAAACTATAGGATTGGAACGGATGGCATCAATCATCCAACCAGTTTTCAAGCCGTATGGAACTATCAGGATGGAGACTTCGTATATTTTGACGGAACCATAAGTGATATTACATACGAATAAAAAAAGGAAGGTGATTTGACCATGAGTGGAATCATTTTATATAAGTCAAAGTATGGAGCGACAAAACAGTATGCGGATTGGATTGCAGAGAAAACAGGATTTTCGTGCATCAAGACAGATGATGCTGATATGAAAAGGGTTTCTGGCTGTGATGTAATTATTCTAGGTGGCGGTATCTACGCATCGGGGATAGCAGGCCTTTCGTTCTTGAAGAAAAACATAGGAAAACTGAAGGAGAAAAAGATAATTGTATTTTGCTGTGGAGCATCGCCCTATGAGGAGAGTGCATTTGCGGCAATCGTACAGCACAACTTCAAAGGTGATCTTGCCGGTATTCCATGCTTTTACTGTCGAGGAACTTTTGATATGAGTGAGATGTCTTTTAAAGATAGGACATTATGCAAAATGCTTCGAAAGGCTGTTGCCAAGAAAAATCCTGATGAGTATGAGATATGGGAAAAGGCATTGATGGCGGTTGGCGATAATGAAAAGGGAAATTGGATTGACAAGGCATATATAGAACCAATTATCAAAGCAATAGGATAAAGTGAGGCGGACCGATACAAAACAACAAAGTTAAGGGGGACGGCAATGAAATATACGAAACTTGGAAATTCTGAACTGAATGTATCCCGTATCTGCATGGGATGTATGGGATTTGGAGATGCTGCAAAGGGACAGCACAGCTGGACGATAGATGAGGAGCACTCCAGAGAGATCATAAAAAGAGGTCTTGATCTTGGAGTTAATTTTTATGACACGGCAATCGCTTATCAGAGCGGAACCAGTGAGCAATATGTAGGCAGGGCACTCAGAGATTTTGCAAAGCGTGAGGATGTTGTTGTCGCAACAAAATTCCTTCCGAGGACACCCGAAGAGATAGAAAAAGGAATCACCGGTCAGCAGCATATAGAAAACATGATAAATACCAGTCTTCAGAACCTTGGAATGGACTATGTGGATCTGTATATCTATCACATGTGGGACTGGAATACGGATATCTACGATATCATGGATGGATTAAACTGTATCGTGAAAGCAGGCAAGGCAAGGTTTATTGGCATTTCAAACTGTTTTGCATGGCAGATCGCAAAGGCGAATGCTCTGGCAGAAAAAGAAGGATTTGCAAAGTTTGTTTCAATCCAGGGTCATTATAACCTTATCTTCCGTGAAGAAGAGCGTGAGATGGTGCCTTATTGTGAAGAGGAAAACATTGCACTGACTCCTTATAGTGCATTGGCAAGCGGAAGGCTTTCCAGAAAGCCGGGTGAGGGCGATACTAAGAGGGCTACTGAGGATATCTATGCTAAGTTTAAATACAATGCTACTAAAGAGCAGGATGATGTGATCATAGGTCGTGTGGCAGAGCTTGCTGAGAAATATGGTGTGACCATGACGGAAGTATCTCTGGCGTGGCTACTTTCCAAGGTAACTTCTCCGGTGGTAGGTGCGACGAAGCTGCATCATATAGAAGGTGCGGCGAAGGCTGTGGACATTGAGCTTACGGATGATGAACGAAAGTATCTCGAAGAGCCATATGTGCCTCACCCGCTTGCAGGTGTTATGGCGCAGAATAAAAGGACTGATGCATCAAAGAAACATGTATGGACTACAGGAGCGCAGAAAATATTGGGAGGAGAAAAATAAAATGGCAGAGAGAATTGTACAGACAGCAGGAAGAGAACAGCTTGGTGAATTTGCACCAATGTTCGCACATTTAAATGATGACGTATTATTTGGTGAGGTATGGAATGAAGAAGCCATGTAAAGTAATAAACATTCCTGCTGAAGTAAAGCACTGGCACGGAGCGGCGCCGGATTCATGGTTCTCACATCTTGCAATAGAAGTTGCCGGTGAAGAGACAAGTAATGAATGGCTTGAAGCTGTATCTGATGAAGACATGGAAGCGCTAAAAAATGTGAAGTCCAAACGATATCATGGGAGTAAAGGCCCGTGAGTTCTTGACAACCACCCACAAATATGATACCATAACTTGCGATGAGGCAAAGGCGTCTCGGAGTTTCTCCGGGATGCCTTTTTGCTTTGGAAAGGGGTAAACATGATTTCACTAAACGATTACTTATACAAGGGCGACACCGTCCTGAAGATCCTGCACAACTACTCTGCCGATCTGAAGGCATCAGCGGTAAGAGAGCACAACGCCGTCGATCTGGCACACAGCAACTTCCTCTTGCAGGAGATCGAACTGCTTGAGCACAATGATTTCCTGACATCCCAGTCCCAACGAATCCGAGAGTTCTACAAGCATATGGCCGATCGGTATCCTTTTCTCGCATTCACCTTCAAAGGTCGGATCAAGTCGCTGATCCGTCTGGAGGAAAAAATCAACGGGAATATCGTGGAATACATCTACGAGCATCATGCGAAGACCGGCGCCTACCCATCCGAAACGGAGATCAAGGAACAGATCGGCCGAATACGGGATCTGATTGCCTACCGAATCGTTCTTTCACTCCCGGAGTGTCACGTGAAAGAGGGTGAGGATAAAAATGCCCGCGAGTTGGAATTACTGTACGAGATAGCAAACGACCTGCCGGGTTTTCTGGAGGAAAGAGGATTCAACGCGGAGATCTCGATTGGAGATGACCCGCATCCTTCGTCACGGATACAGGAAGAACTGTGGCCGTATTTTCGTGATTACATCGAGAATCCAAGTCCCTACGGCTATCAGTCGGTACACATCAATTTCTTTGATAACAGTTCCCGGTGCTATATCGAGGTCCAGCTTCGGACACATGAGATGGATGACTTCGCGGAGATCGGTCCGGCCAATCATCTCGGATATGAGAAACGTCAGGAGAAAGAACGAAGAAAGCGTGCCGAAGTTCCGGCGGGTGAAAATATCTATTTTGATAATGCCTACGAGCGCGGGATGATCCTTCAGAATCTGGATCTGAGCAAGCTAAAGGTCAATATGTTCGGCGCTGTAGATAACCAGCTGGTTAACGACGGATGCGGACTTTACAGAGGGCGTCTGATCCTGCCCTACGAACATCTGTCGAGATTTCAGAATGATTTGATTGATTGAAAAATGAACTGACGAGTGTCTTTTTTCGTTGTAGTCGTTTTATATCCGACTAGGAAATCTTTACTTTTTGAGCAAAATGAGTTATAATAACGCAGATAATACGAAGCAGAATACAATTGCTTGGATGGAAGAATGATCAGCTATCGAGATTTAAGAGTGATGCTTGGAAGGATGGGTATTACGCTGCGTTTCCGAGGAGGTAAGAATCGTATGAATCTGAAGTTGTATATGTTTTCGGAGTGTCCGTAAACAGATGCAGAAACCTGATCGGGGCCACTGCGCCGTGCCAGTATCTGAGGTACTGAAGGATAAAGAGAGTGGATATCAAGATTTGAGAGGAGAAAGACAATGGAATTAACACTGGAAAGAGCAAAAGAACTGAACGCGACGATGGTTCAGGATGAGAGCCTTATCATTCATGCGACGAATGTGATGGCAGCGATGGAAGCCATGGCAAAGCACTTCGGAGAGGATCCAGAGCACTGGAAAGCTGTTGGCTTTTTGCACGATTATGATTATGAGAAGTATCCGGATGAACATCTGCAGCATACGGAGAAGGAACTTCTTGCCGAGGGCGTGCCTGAGGAGGATGTTCGGGCAATCATGAGTCATGGATATGGGATCTGTACGGATGTGAAGCCTGAAACGAACCTTGAGAAGAGTCTGTATACGGTAGATGAGCTGACTGGGATCATACAGGCCTGTGCCAGGATGCGCCCGAATGGTATCACGGATTTGAAGATATCGAGTTTTATGAAGAAGTATAAGTCCAAAGGATTCGCAGCTAAGTGTGACAGAGGACTTATCGAAAGGGGTTGCGAGATGCTTGGTATGGATGTCAGGGAGGTTGCCGAGATCTGTATCGAGGGTATGAAACCGTATGCGGCTGAAATCGGATTGCTTGGAGAGGGAAAACATGGAAGAAAAGACAATTAAGTTTCCGGCTCGTAATGAGCTACCCGGGCAGGAGCCAAATATGGACTTGCAGGAACTACTGGATATATTTGCTTCCGGTGATATCGTTGGTGAAGACCCTGCCGTGATACAGACGATGCGCTATTACAGTCGGCAGGCACAGAAAATCACGATGAAAATCAATACGGAGTATCATGAGCCTGAGGAGTTGCAAAAAATGTTCTCTGAGCTGATCGGAAAAAAGGTAAGTGATGATTTTAGTCTGTTTCCGCCATTCTATACGGATTTTGGGAAAAATATCACACTCGGGAAGAATGTATTTATCAATGCCGGATGCAAGTTTCAGGATCAGGGTGGTATCTTTATTGATGATGGTGCCTTGATAGGTCATGGAGTTGTCCTGGCAACGCTAAATCACGATATGAATCCGGAGATTAGACATGCACTTCATCCCGCACCAATCCATATAGGAAAAAATGTTTGGATTGGAGCCAATGCTACAGTCACAGCAGGTGTTACGATTGGTGATAATGCGGTGGTTGCTGCTGGAGCAGTAGTAACCAAGGATGTCCCGGCTGACACAGTTGTCGGTGGAGTGCCGGCAAGGATTATCAAAAAGATTGTAGAATGACAACCCGGGATTTGTTGAGCAGATTGTATTTCAGTTTAATGTACGATTACAAATCGGAATTTGGTAGAGGTATTGGTATGAAAGTATTTATTGTATATTGCCATCCTTCAAAAGATAGTTTTACGAATGATGTATATAAATCTTTTGAACGAGGTTTAAGAGATTCAGGTCATGAGATTATTTTTTCTGATTTATATGAAATGAATTTTAAAACGGATATAAGTGAAGAAGAATATTTACGAGAAACCTATTACAGAGCTGATGGAATAAAATCAAAAGATGTCTTGATTGAACAGGAAAAAATACAGAACAGTGATGCAATTGTGTTTATATATCCTGTATTTTGGACAGAAGCACCCGCAAAGCTTGTGGGTTGGTTTGATCGGATTTGGACAACAGGATTTGCTTATAAGCCAGATCCTACTATGAAGGTTCTTGAAAAAGCATTATTTATAGTATGTGCAGGAAAAACAATGAAATCTCTCATTGAAACAGGGGAAAAGAGTGCTATGGAAACAGTAATGTTGGGAGATAGAATTCGTAATAGAGCAAAAGAGAAAGAAATGGTTATTTTTGATAGTATGACGCATTGGAATGAAGAAGCACGAAGTGAGAATATTGCTCAACATCTTTCCAAGGCGTATGAAATGGGTATAAAATTTTGAGACACGAAAAACTTCTAGGTTGTCGTGCCGATGTGATAGCGCGTTATCTCGAAAGTAATAGCGCAAATTCCAGTTTGTCGGGCTGAAGTTGGCGTGTTATATTGGAAGATAAATTGCCACGGAGGAGACAGAGTTTTAAAAGCTCTGTCTCCTTTTTGAAATAATACATTGACAAATATCTATGTATATGCTATTATCAACACATAGATAAACATCTATATAAGGAGGAGATTATGGTCAAATTAGACGAAGTGCTGATATGTAAGGCTCTTGGAGATCCCAACAGAATGGAAATAGTTAAGATGCTTTCTGATCAGGAGAAGTGCGGATGCAAGCTTCTTGAAAAGTTCGATATTACTCAGCCCACTCTTTCTCATCACATGAAGATACTGGTAGATTCGGGACTGGTTAACGACAGAAAAGAAGGCAAGTGGCACTACTATTCAATAAACACGGACATCATGAAAGAATTCTGTGGATTTATTAAAACTCTCTGTAATGAAACCACCGGCAAATGCTGTAAGGGGAAAGCATAATGTGGGACTTTATTCAGACACAGATCCTGGGAATGAAGTGGCTGAACATTTTGATCGGGGAACTCCTGTCTGCATTAGGATTGGATATAGATAGCAGGATGGGCTCCAGCATACACTTTTTTATCTATGATGTTATAAAGATCACGATCCTTCTTTGTTTGCTGATCTTTGTAATCTCATATATCCAGAGTTTATTTCCACCGGAGCGTAGCAGGAAGATAATGGGCAGATTTCACGGAATCGGAGCAAATATCGTAGGAGCCTTGCTTGGAACCGTGACACCATTCTGCTCGTGCTCATCCATCCCGATATTTATGGGATTTACGAGTGCCGGATTACCGCTTGGAGTAACATTCTCTTTTTTGATCTCATCACCGATGGTGGATCTGGGGAGCCTCGTACTGCTTATGAGTATCTTTGGCGTACGGATAGCCATCGTTTATGTTGTGATGGGGCTGATGATTGCTGTCGTAGGTGGATCTTTGATCGAGAAATCACATATGGAAGATCAGATCGCGGATTTTATCAGGAATGCGAACAGTAGTGTTGATATAGAAACTCCGAGCCTCACTGTTAAAGAACGATTGATCTATGCAAAGGACCAGGTAGTATCTACAGTAAAAAAGGTATTTCCATACATTCTGATTGGGGTTGCGATCGGTGCAGTAATACATAATTGGATACCGCAGGAATGGATACAAACCGTTCTAGGAAGCACGAATCCGTTTGGCGTGGTGTTGGCAACAGTGCTTGGGACTCCGATGTATGCAGACATGTTCGGAGTAATTTCCGTAGCAGAAGCTTTATTGGGTAAAGGTGCATTACTGGGTACTGTATTAAGCTTTATGATGGCAGTTACGACTCTAAGCTTGCCGTCACTTGTGATGCTAAAGAAAGCTATAAAGCCGAAACTACTGGCAGTTTTTATAGGAATATGCGTAATCGGGATAATACTGGTGGGATACATTTTTAACATAGCACAACAATTATTAATATAAAACGGGAGGTATCAAGATGAACATTAAAGTATTAGGCGGAGGATGCAAAAGGTGTGAAGCCTTACTGAGTGCAGCTAAAGAAGCCGTGAGGAATAAGGGCATTACGGCCGAAATAGAATACATAACTGATATGGCCAGGATCATGGAGACAGGCGTGATGAGCATGCCGGCTCTTATGATCGACGATACAGTTGTCAGCAGCGGCAAAGTGTTAAAAGCAAAAGAAATAGAAAAACTATTATAAGAAAGAGGGGACTATAAAGATGAAAGAATTTGATTTTACGGGCAAAGTATTTGTTGTTACAGGAGCGGCATCCGGTATCGGAAGAAGTTGTGCCGAACAGCTTCTGGGATCAGGAGCAATGGTAATCGGCATTGATCTGGCAAATGGTGACCTTGCTTGCGACACTTACAAGCATTACACAGCAAGTATTACGGACGAAGAAGCTATTAGAAAGATCACTGATGATGTCATATATAATTACGGAAAGATAGACGGACTAGTCAATGCAGCCGGAATCTGGGGGAACAGTAAGCCGTTCTTTGATACGGAGACTTCTGAATGGGAACGGATCATATCTGTTAACCTCACTGGAACCTATATTGTCTCAAAGGTCGTGGCCCATGCCATGATACCTAATAAGAGCGGAAAGATCGTTAATATAAGTTGCCTTAGAAGTATAATATTCAGAAATAATATGACTGATTATGCAGCATCAAAAGGCGCTGTTGTTGCATTGACATCAGCAATGGCTTTAGATCTTGCACCATATAATATCAGAGTAAATGCTGTTGCCCCCGGATTCATATATACTGGCATGACAAAAGGATCTTTTGATAACGAGGAGATAAGGAAGCAGTCAGAAACCCTTATACCTGAAGGACGGCTCGGGCAACCTGAAGATATATCCAAAGTTGTCTTGTTTCTTCTCTCGGATCTTTCAGATTATATAAACGGAACCAATGTATTTGCAGACGGCGGGTACCATATACAAAAGTAACTTATAATTCACATAAGCAGTAAAGAGGAATATGTTTTATGGTGTTTAGAGTTGAAGAGCATTCTGATACAGAAATTATTAAGGGTTTATTTGTTGAGTATGTACTGTGAGTGATCAAAGGTATATAAAATATTTCTGCCTGTCAGAGCGACAAATTCCAGTTTGTAGAAGTGGAGGTGCCCTGTCGGGTATATCATGTATGGGGATGATGTAAGGGGATGCGAGTGTGCTGAACTGGCGGATATTTTTTCGGATATGGATTATAAGGAAAAAATGGGCTGGGCTCGTGCAATTCGTGGATTCCATGAACGTAGACAGAGACATTCTTTTTATAGGGGCTTTCGGTGACATTTGCCGGGAGCCTCGAGTTTTTTTAAATAGTTGTTGTTTGCGGTCATTAGATATGGTAGAATGAGCATATAGATGCTGTTTACATGATCTTTTTGAAGGGAGGATCTGCCATGAAGGGGATTTCAAGACGTATTGTAGCTATTATGATGGCCGTGCTGATGATTACATCTGCGATTGTCGTCGAGACAAAGGCTGAGGCTGCGGCTAAATTATCAGTACCGAAAAAGGTAACAGTGAAGGAAGGCGTTGCGAAAACAATCAAGATCACCGCAAAGGGATATACAGTAAAGAAGGTGTCCTGCGAGAGTGAGGCAATGAATGTTAAGATTAAGACTACCAAGAAGGCAATCACCGTCACTGCGAAAAAAGGTACAGCTGGTCGGTCTGATTATATCGTCACAACAATAAAGGCTAAGAAAGGCAAAAAGACAAAGACCTTCACGTTTGGCACAAATATTACCATATCCGGAACAGCAAAACCACAGGTTACCTTGGCGGATTTTGAAGGTACATACCGTAGTTACGATCCAATGACTGGAGAGATTAATCCTAATTCCAGCGTGAGTAAACTGACTAAATCCGGAGATAGTTATCTTTTGGAGGTTACTCTTTTCGATGCGGATAAAAACATTTCCTTTAGTGTGGGACCATATTCGCTTACGGACAGTATGATGTCGTATTCGGACAAAGTCAATGAGTATAATAATCAGCATGAATACAACTTAACTGCAAAGAGTGGTGCAAATAAGATCACGTTTACAAAAATGGAAGATGGGGGATACTGGCTGGCGATGGAGATCAACGCCGAAGGTAAGACCTGGCTTGAAGGCCAGAAACGAGAATAAGTGCGTTGGCGCCTATCCACGAGGAATGGAGAACTTGTCAGAATTGACAAGCACACGCGACTATGATATGATGCATGATAGTGAGGCAAAGGCGTCTCGGAGATTACTCCGGGGCGCTATTTTTATTGAGGAGGCGAATAGTTATGAAGCCGATTGTTGGTTTGATGCCGCTTTTTGATGATGAAAAGGACAGCTTCTGGATGTTACCGGGATATATGAAGATGCTACAGGAATGCGGAGCTTTTCCAATCATGTTGCCGCTGACAGATGATCTGAATGAACTGGAGGAGTGCATCCGTCTATGTGATGGACTTCTTTTTACCGGCGGTCACGATGTGAATCCCGCTATATACGGAAAAAAGACTGGCAAGAACTGCGGAGAGCCGTGTGAACTTAGGGATAAGATGGAATGTTCCCTTTTGAAGATGGCTTTTGAAAGGGATATGCCGATTCTCGGGATATGCAGGGGAATTCAGATTATCAACGCTTATCTTGGTGGTGACCTGTATCAGGATTTACCGACAGAGTTTGAAACAACAGTTGAGCATCATATGAAACCACCTTACGACAGACCGACCCATGAGGTTGAAGTCATGCCTGATACGCTTCTTGCTAAGATAATAGGCACTGGAAGACATGAAGTGAACAGCTATCACCACCAGGCGATAAGGACACCCTCCGATGCTGTTACAGTCATGGCAGTTTCTGAAGATGGCCTGATAGAAGCTATATCCGTGAATGAAAAATCATTTACTGTAGGGGTTCAGTGGCATCCTGAGTTTTCGTATCAGAATAATACCGACAGCCAAAAGCTGATACATGCGTTTGTGGATGCATTACCAAGCAGATTGTGAATACGGCGGGATTGCTCAAATCTCTCGTTCCAGTATACTCTCTTTGACAAATAAAGCTTTGTTAAAGAGAGCGAATAAGAGAAGAGCAGGATACCCAGGGTTGCCGCCAGAAGAGCCAGACAGAGGATTTCTGAGAATTATGTCGTGAATCTCATTGAGGAATGGGAAAAAGAACAGGCTGATTAGGCGTTCGTGTATTGAATGAGTACTCCGGCTCGGATCTCTCTTCTGGGAGTATCCGGAGATGCTGGACATGGAGCCGGATGAATGTAAGAGATAATAAGATATGTGCGTGTGATTTTGGGCTGAATGTATAACTCTTTAATTAATAGAAATATCTGACACGAAGCATTGAAAATTCAAGCGTTTTATGGTAAAATATATATGAGTATGTTACCGGTAAAAAGGACGTGTGAAAGATGAGTCAGATTGTTGTGAAAGACACACCGATACGTGTAGTTCAAATCGACGATGAAGATTATATTTGCCTTACGGATATGCTGAAGGCTAAGGATGGGGAGTTCTTTATTACGGATTGGCTACGAAATAGGAACACGTTGGAGTACATTGGAATATGGGAAAAGATTTATAATGCAGATTTTTATTATGGCGAATTCGCCATAATTAAAGATCAGTCCTGAATTTAAGATTTACATTGTCAAGGAATTTCAGCGTTTGAAAGAGGAGGAGCAGAAGTTACTTGGATGGACAGTGAAGAGAGAGCTTACAAAGATTAACTATCGAATTCACACTGATGCGATTAAAAACAATCTTATGGAGGGTGAGCAATGATCAGAAAATGTGAAGAAATCGTCGTAAGGGATTCGGAGAATGCAAGAGGCGGAAACGGAACGGTGCATTTTTATGACTGGATGAAATCGGAGGATGCTGAGGGGCATGGAAGGCTTTTTTCCAAGCTGGTAGTGCCGTCGGGAGCGTCGATTGGAGAACATCAGCACGATGGCGAGTTCGAGGTTTTCTATGTGATTGAAGGGAATCCGACTGTAATTGACAATGGCGAAGCGGTTGACTTGAAGCCGGGCGATATGCATCTGTGCCCGAACGGGTCCAAACATTCGATTGAGAACCGGACAGATAAGGATGCGACGGTGATTGCGCTGATTATGAACGATCTTGCAGAGGGGTAAGAAGCATGAGTGAAGACATATTTAATCTGGAGCGGTAAGGACGTTGAAAGAAGCAGGAGATGAAGTGGAGTGAATAAATGGAAGTAATGAGAGCTACCGAAGAATGGCAAAGAGCCGGGGCCTATTATGTGCGGATCCAGGCAATGGCAAAGAAGCATCATATCGGTCTCAGACAGGAGTTTGATGATCATGACGGTGACGGAACGAGATATATCGTAGTCCTGGATAATGATTTCCCGGTAGCGACAGCCAGAATGTATGAACTGGATAAAGACAGTGTGATGATCGGTCGTGTTGTTGTCCTTCCGGAGTACAGGGGAAAGAAAATCGGGAGCCTTGCTGTCTCAGAGTGTGAAAAATGGGCAAAAGAGCTTGGGTTTTCACGTGCTGTGGTGGAGAGTCGTGACAATAAGACTAAGTTCTATGAACAACTTGACTATAAGATCACAGGTGATGAGTATATAGACGGTGATACATTTCGGTGTATACGCATGGAAAAGGGGCTGGGAGAGTAATGGCAAAGGATAGACTAAACCCATGCATCCACTATGTGTGCAAGGGAGAGACCTGCAAGAAGGGGTTCAAGGATGTGACGCTTGCAAAATGCAAGGACCTAAGGAATCCGGCTGCGCAGCCCACGCGTCCATGCGTGGGCTAAGCATGCTTGCCGGAGTTCCTGCCGACATCCTGTCTGTGAGAAATACCGACCGAGGAAATCCGGACAGAAGCAAGAGTCGGTAAAGCAAAAACGCCAGAAAGATCGTGACAGACACGATAACTGGCGGGATTACTGAGGTAAATGTAATGCAGTACGTGGTTTGGGGTGTCATCGCCTATCTGGTTTTGATCAACATAGTGACATTCATCGTGTTTGGTGTTGATAAGGCGAAGGCGAAGAATCATAGCTGGCGTGTTCCGGAAAAGACGCTGTTTCTTTTGTCGATAATAGGCGGAAGCGTAGGTGCAATCATTGGGATGCATACATTCAGGCATAAGACGAGGAAATGGTACTTTGCGTTCGGGATACCGGCTATCCTGATCATTCAGCTTGCGGCAGCGTGGGCGTCCGGGGTGTTTTCTGTTGAGTCAGCGGACATTTTTCAGGCAGTGATAGAGTCTCCGGCACCGATTGCGGATGAAGTAGATATCACTCCGGAGACGGAAGAGGATGATTCGGAGCATCTTCCGATCAATTCGGAAGATATTCCTGATTATGCAGATAGCGATACGATCGTATTTAATCATGACCGGCCACTCTTTACGGATAAGGAAAAAGAAGAGATTCAGGGAGAATCCTATAGCGAATTGGATTCTCTTGGACGCTGTGGAGAGGCAGTGGCAAGGCTTCACAAGTCCATGATGCCGACCGGTGAGAGAGGTCCAATCGGTCACATCCGACCTTCCGGCTGGCATACGGTGAAGTATCCGGATCTCATAAAGGACAGATACCTGTATAACAGGTGTCATCTGATCGCATTTGCCTTAACGGGACAGACCGATAACGAGAAGAACCTGATCACCGGAACGAGACATATGAACGCTGAACTCATGCTTCCTTATGAGAAACGAGTGATTGATTACCTTGAGGATACGGGAAATCACGTTCTATACCGTGTGAGACCGAGATTTAAGAAGGATGAACTCGTAGCCAGAGGCATCGAGATGGAAGCATGGTCCGTGGAGGACGAGGGCGAAGGTCTGTCCTTCCATGTATTTATCTACAATGTACAGCCCGGGATCGAGATTGATTATAAGACCGGGGAGTCAAAGAGAGCGAAGGAGGATTGAGATATGGGCAATCACGAAGAAACGGCAAGAACCATCCATCGGTCGGGTAACAGTTGCTCGGCATCGGTGTACAACGCTTTCAAAGATGTGAACACATCCGGTGACGGCAAGGTACCTGCACCACGCAGTGAAGGCGGAAAGTGCGGCGCGGTTTTAGCAGCGGAGAAGCTGATCCGTGAGATGGGGCTCGGTGATCCGGATGCCTTTGATGAGGTGTTTCAGGCACAGTACGGATCGTTAAAGTGCGGGGAGCTGATGGCAAGGAACGGCCGCCAGTGTAACGAATATGTGGGCTTTGCTGCGGCGAAGGTCGATGAGATGAGGGTATGAGTATGGGAAGATTGAAGGAATTACGTAAATACGTTGACAATGAATTGAACCAGATGGAGGATGCCGATAAGCGTACGAGTGCCATCGTGCATCTGTATGGCGTGTCGTTAGCGGCTACCATCCTGGCAAAGAAGCGTGGACTTGATGAAGAACTAGCAGCTATGGCGGCGATGCTCCACGATATGCATGCCTATAAGACCGGATCCTATGATGATCACGCACATAAGGGGGCAGATCTGGCAAGGGAGATTCTTGGTGAACTGAACCTCACTACTCCGGAGGAGACGGATATCATCTGTTCTGCTATCTATCATCACGATGACAAGCACACGGTGGACTCTCCGATGGATGAACTACTTAAAGATGCCGATGTGATCCATCATACGATGAATGACAGTTCCAAGGCGGTTAAGGAGAAGGAGCAGGCAAGGTATGATGCTCTTTGTAAGGAACTGGGGGTGTAGATGATTGTTAATGCGTTGTTTGTAGGTGCTAGTGGAAATCTAGTATAATAGGGCAGTACGGAGGAATACATCATGGATAGAGACATACATACGGATGCGCTCATTTATCGGACGACGGTTCTGAGCGAAGGGCTGAAGCTGTCAGAGGATACAGTGGAGCGTGTCGTGGATATTCAGGAGAGGTATCAGAGGCAGGGACACTCCATCGATTTTGTGGATTTTTTGCTGGATGACGATAACGAGGTCAACCGTCGGTGTGAGGAAGCGGAGAGATATCTGCTGACAGTGACGGCGAGACGGTCGTATGAGGATAGGGTATAGGAAGATCATTCTAAACAATTGAACATGTTGGCGCCTGCTGCCACCGGGTAGTGGGGTTTACGTCATGTCTTTCATCTGATGGGGGGGGGTATCTTTACTTTTTAGAGCATGGATCATCAAAATCTTTACTTTTTGGCGCCTTTGTGCTAAAATAAGTAAAGATTGGAGGTGCAAAGCCAATGATTTCATATGAGGGGCTTGAAAATGCGCTAAAGGAAAAAGGTATTGGTAAGACGGAACTGTCTAAGCAGCTCGGGCTGTCAACCAGAACCATTGCAAAGATTGGAAAGGGCGAAAAGCTTTCCAATAGGAGTCTGATAAAGATAGCTGATTATCTCGGAGTTAAGCCGGAGCTTCTTATGAGAGAGGTATCCGACAATATAATCCTTCAGGTGCTTCGTGAAGAAAAAGAGATGAAGCTGTCCGGGGGGCTCTATCATGAGTTGCAGGTCAGAATGACATATAATTCAAACCATATCGAGGGAAGCAAGCTCTCCGAGGATCAGACAAGGCTGATCTTTGAGACAAATACACTTGATGTAGGTGATGGGATACCGGTGGATGATGTGCTGGAAACGGTTCATCATTTCCGAGCGATTGATTATGTTATCGATACAGCAGAGGATGAGCTTACAGAAGAAATCATCAAGAATCTGCATTATATTCTGAAGCATGATACAAAGGATTCGACACTTTCATGGTTTGCGGTAGGCGATTATAAGAAACGTGCGAATGTTGTTGGCGGAAGAGAGACATCCAAACCGTCAGAAGTGCATAAGCATATGCAGGCACTGCTTTCCCAGTACAATGCAACGGATAATGTAACAGTAGAGGATATCATTGCCTTACATGCTGAGTTTGAGTATATACATCCGTTTCAGGATGGTAACGGGAGAGTAGGCAGGCTTGTAGCGTTGAAGGAGTGCTTACGACATAATGTGATTCCTTTTATCATAGAGGATGCAAAAAAGAATTTCTATTACAGAGGACTCTCTGATTGGAGAAATGAAAAAGGCTGGCTTACGGATACATGCCTGGATGGGCAGGATACATTTGTAAGGCTGCTTGATATGTTGGAAATACCATACGATCGCAAATAGCGATGTTGGATATATATAATAACTGATGGATCTCTTCGGAGGTCCATTTTTTACCGCTCATTCCCGTATGTCTACCGCTCATGGCGGATTCGTTGAAATGGCATATTCTTCGTGATATAGTGCATACAACAACAAAAACACAGGCAAGCAAAAATGCTTAGCCGCCAATCCAAAAGGAGGATATCACTATGAAGAATATGAGCATTGTAAAAAAGGTAGCAGCAATCACACTCGCATGTGCAATGGCACTCACCGTAAGCCCGGTCATGAACGCAGGAGCAAAGTCAGGACACTGGTACTACAGAGGTGAAGGTTGGGAGACGCCGGCAACACCGGAGATCGACAACACTTTGAAAGCTATCGTTGAGAGAGCCACAGTAGAATACACGGATGATTGGGATTACACACCGATAGCACTTTTGGCAGAGAGAGAAAATGAAGGTCAGGATTTCAAAGTGTTCTGCAGAAGGACCAAGACCATGCCGGGGGCAAAGAGCACTTACTCGATCCTTGAGATCCATACAACATTCCTGGAGGAAGCTGTTATTTCCGAAATGATCGATACCGATATCGAGGCATATGGGTATCTCGATCCGGATGACTTTATGGAGACGGACTCACCTGTCATCTCTCGCTATGAGGGTCGCATTTTTGAAGAAGCAGTCGGAAACATCGACGGAGTGAGCTTCAAGCCGCTTGGACTCCTGGCTACGAGAAAGACCAACGAGATGGATTACTGCTTCATCGCTGAGATGACCAAGGTCTCAAACAATGAGGTTCCTACATACGCACTGATCTACATAAACGTAAATGATGAGGGTTTGGTTAAGTTTGACGGAAGCAAGTCAGTTGAACTGATCTAATGATAATCCTCCAACGATAGAGGGCAGGCGACTTCGGTCACCTGCCTTTTTTTGGTTGTCTGTATCGAATGGACATGGTTATGGGTGTCATATCATTTTTCTGAAAAAATCTCAAAAAAAGCCTGATGGATTCTGTTATGTGTACTGATTTTTGGACAGGTAGTTGTTGTAGAATCAAAGTGTCAGGAGGGGGAGAGACCCCTTCAAAACGATAAAAATAACGATTTTTCGGTATGTATGGAGGTTTGTGAGATGAGCTGAGACTCGGAAAGGGTACGGTGATCCTATGATGAAAGAGCAGATCGTAGCAAAGATGATGTTCATTCTTCCCGGAGAGGAAGGAAAAAGATGTCACGTAAGCGTAGATGATGCTGGTCAGGCAAAGGTGATGCTTGATCTGCACAGGCTTGACAGGTACAAGGCTGCAAGGCTCCTCAACAATGTGATCACGATCATCCGGGAGCCATTCACTTTGGAAGTGGTTCACGGATACAACAGAGGAACGGTTCTTCGCACTTATGTGAATGAAGAACTCGTAAACAAGAGGATCAAGACCAGATACATCTGCAACTACAACGAAGGTGTCACGGTAATGAAGATAGCGTAAGGGGGTGAGCGTATGCTTCACTTTGTAGGTTGGTCGCTAAGAACAGTGTTCCGGGTGGTGACGGTGCCGATAAGGGAGGTCATCCACCAATTCAAATGATAAGGACTCGGGAGGAAGATATGTTTAGAAGGATCAGGTTTTGGCTGAAGAGGGATTCCCGCAGGATGCATTGCAGGGCTTTCTGCGGGACATGTCCTTACTTCGAACAGTGTGCATGTGAATTGACGAAGGAGGAAGGGAAAGATGAGTGAGAAGTGGCAGCTTAATGTGATGACGATCGCAATGGCCATAGGAATCGTGCTCGTTTGGATCACATGGGATCCGGGAGTGGTGATCTGTACGATGGTGTTGTCGGTTTTGAGGCTTGGAAGCCTATTCTGGGAATATCCCGATATGGTCGGGATTGAAGTCGATGAGTATGAGAGGTGAAAGGCGGTGGTCTTATGGCTAAGAAGAATGGTCCAAATTATCAGTATATGTGGTATGTGGATTCTGATCAACTCGTCAGGTATGATTCTGACAAGGTTAGTTTTGCATGTTTTAGCTTCAGTCAGTGCAAATGGAAGGATGAAGCGAATCTTAGGGAAATCTTTACCGGAGATATAAGAGTATGGTATCTGACCGATGCAGAAACAAAGGTAGTTATCTGCACTCTCAGGAAAGGAAAGGGGAAGAGTGCAACGGATAAGGTAAGGCAGATCATGAGAGAGATTAGGGGTGAATGAGCACCTGGAAGGAGGTCGCTATGAACGAGGACTATGGATGGTTTAGCAGGAGGGTGGATTTCAATCTCTTGCAGGATACGGAGCATTATGACGAGCCGGGAGTAAAGTACCATGTGTGCCCGATGTGCGGTGGAGACTATCTTCCGAAGGATTTCACGGATGTTTATGGTCAGCCGATGTGTATTGATTGTTATAGCGAGTACCGTGAGTGGGAGAAAAACAGAGATAGGGTAGCAAAGGCTGCCTGGTGTGGTATCTGATTGTAAAAAGCAGATTGACATAGTCGGAGTGCTCGGAGTATAATTGTTTTATTAGTTGAAACTTTGAAAAAGTGCGATTTTTCGTATTTATTGGAGTATCAGGGAAAGAGGGATTAAGGGGGAATAAGTATGCGAATACGGATTGGATCCTTTAATGTTCAAAATATGGGGCTTGCCTCAAAAAAGGACTATGAAAAACTAGCTCAAATTATCACGGATGAACAGATGGATATTGTATCGCTTCAGGAAATACTTAGTGAAGGGAAGGCAATTAAGTATAATCTCATGCATCTTCTTCCGAAATGGGATATGATATTTCGCAAACCGCCCGACTCAAGCGATCCACTTAAATCGCGAGACCAGCGTGGCGAGGGCTATGCTTTCCTTTGGAATACTAGAAAAATAGGTTATTCTGATCGTCCCAGCCCTGGCGGAAAAGAGGATCTGATTCCGAGAATTGCGGGAACTAAAGGTGATGGATTACATATTAAGGGTGTTCGAAGTATGATTCGATCACCTTTATATGGTTGTTTTAGACCCGTGAATGGTGGCTTTTTTGATTTGAGATTGATTAATGTTCATCTATATTTTGGTGATAATTCAAAATCAGAGATTCAGAAACGCCAAGAAGAGTATGATATGCTTATTCAAAATGTTTATCCGGCGGTTAGTCAACATCGATTTGGAAACAATCGACCATCGTATACTATAGCTATGGGTGACTATAATCTAAATCTGCGAAAGTATCGTGGAGAAGCTGAAAAGAATATTATTGAAAGCACATATATTTCAGGTGAACCACAAGGAGATCAGCATATAAAGACTGTTCAAGATGAACTTACATCCTTGAAAAAGCCAAAGGATGACAAGGAGAGTTCTAGAGGATACTCTCAGAATTATGACCATTTTTCCTACAGTGTAAGTGAATTGATGCGAAGCGGTGCGTTTTGCAAATATAGACGTATAGATGCTGTGAGAAAGTATATTGAC
The DNA here is from genome assembly GCA_000687695.1 of Lachnospiraceae bacterium P6B14. GTDB lineage: Bacteria > Bacillota > Clostridia > Lachnospirales > Lachnospiraceae > Eubacterium_F. Next base: position 201,435 of record JHWZ01000002.1, read on the forward strand.
GACGATTTTGATGAGTATAGACACAATATTTCTGACCATGTGCCTATAGTGTTTGACCTTTACATCGGAGAGGAGGATATAGCGTATGACAACAACGGATATCGTAAAACAAGTTAAGAATGGTGAGGTTGATTTCGCAGATAAGAAGCTTCGTTCTGCTTATGCGCTGAATTTATGTACCGTTTCAGTGTCTCAGATTATCGACTACAGCGATATTGTAGTTCTTGAGCAGGAGTACGAAGCAATCCTTAACAATCTAAACATAGAGCAGATGCCAAAAGACGAGGCGCTTCTTAACATCCTCAAGCAGCTTTTGGATACTATTACGTTCTTCCGTATTCAGGAGGGGGATAAGGAATTTATTGACCGAGAGTATCAGCATAAGATGAAGAATGCCATTTGGAGTGCGGTTCCCAATTTTGGACTTCTTGTATCAGGAGGAAATCCATTTACTGCAGTCATGTCTCTTGCATCTCAGGTTGGAATCGGTTACATGAACTACCGTAAGACCAAGGCTGAAAACCAGTTGGCCTATGAAAAAGAGATGTGGCAGCTCCATAAGGCTGCTATTGAACAGTTCAACGGCCTTCGCCGAGAACTATTCGATACGGCATGGAGATTAGCTGAAACCTATGAGTTCCCAGATAGCTACCGTCTGACAGAGCGTCAGGTTAAGCAGTATGACGAGATCCTTATGGATCCGGATCCCTTCAGACGATACGAGAGACTTGATACGATCAAGGGTGCATTTGTTGCATATCCGCCGTTTTGGTATTTCTTCGGAAATACTGCTAATGACATAGCGGCGATCGCTGAGCCCGGAGAGGCAGAAAAATATACCGAGCTTGCGAAGGACTATTATGAGATTTTTGTGCAATCATTTGGAAAGTGCAATCTGCTTAGAGAAAACCAGATTGCTTCTTCATGTGCGCTTGAATACATAACGCTTCTTGATGAAAACACTGATAAAGTGAAAATCGGAGAGCTTTTGGATCTCGCCTTGGATATGTCAGGAAATGCAAATGATGTTCTTCAGATGTGTGCTTTCGGCTACCTAAAGGTATCTGAGTTTGAAAAGGCTCAGAAACTCCTACGTGTGATTGTAAATGAGGGATACAACTCTGTTGTCAACGGTCAGCTTCTCAGCATGATGTATATTAACAGATATCTGGATGGCGATAAGGCGGTTGAGTATGAGTACAAGCAGCTCAAGACTAGAGTGGATGAAAGCTATCTGTATCCGCTTCCTGAAAATCTCATCGAAGATAAGGAAAAACAGTATGAGAGTATCAACAGCGACTTCATGACCAATCAGAAACAGATTCTTTTTGAAAAGTATGGACTTGTGATCAATATGTTCCAAGAAAAATACCGAGCTGCTTTCAATCGGTGTGTGCCTGTTCCGGGAGGGGAAAAGCACACGGATGTATATTTCAATGAGTCAGTGGCGTCCTATGAGAAGCGAAGTAGGGATGGACAGGCACTGAAGGAAAAGCATGGAGAAAGCCGTTATGCAGAGGAGTTGCTTGACTGCAATTACCCATATAATTATCTGGAAGTACTTAATGGATTGTATAACGATGTTTGTAAGCTCAGTTGTACACAAGGGGCAGAAGAGATTTTGCTCTCGGTGCTTTCCGACGGGCTTATTGCAAATCGGGAAATTATAAACGAGTTTAGGAAAAAGGCTGAGGATGATAAGTTCACTTTTGAAGACTACTTGAAATTGATTGATCTTAAGTTTGATGATTTTACCGGCAAGTTTTTCAAACAGCTTCTTGAGCTGGTATCTTCATACCTTGAATCGAAGAGCAGTATTGTGACTATGAATGATGCGGAATCTGACCTCAGAGATTTTTGTATCAGACAGGGATTTGATTCACCTGAAGAGATATATGATACAGCTGGCGATGTGGTAGAAGAGGATGGTGGTGATAGGTTTTATCTCAGCTGGGAGCTCATCGATGAAGGAGTCAGCATCGAAGTCTCCGATGAGTCGAGGAAGAGTCTGATCGATAAGATCAAGTCCTATTATGGTAAGATCATTACCAATAAGGATGTGTCTGACATTATCTTTGAGCGCTGCGAGGAGTTTGATAAATACTTCATTCGTCTTGGAAATGATATTCCAAGTTCGATCAGAAGAAAAACTGTGGCAGTTCTTGATGATAAGACAGATTCTGATTTTGATATTCTGTTTACGACAGAAGGTGTTCATATCATAAAGAGAAACAAGTTCAAGGAACTTGTGCCGTATGATGAAGTCAAGATGACAGAGGACCGTAGGGAACTCTATATCGATTCGGAGTATACCAATGGCAATGTCAATATGGCGGAACTCATCAATCTGTTTGAGGCGTTGACACCAGATGGGGAGATAAAAATACACGAGCCATTTGACCCGATAGGTCTCCTTGGAAATCTGGTCAAATTGCCGTTTTGATTTATTTGAATTATGAAAACGAAAGAAAGGTTTGAAAATGAGCAAGAAAACACTGATCGTTGTTGATATGCAAAATGATTTTGTAGACGGTGCGCTTGGCACTGCAGAGGCGGTTGCTATCCTTCCGGCTGTTAAGGGAAAGATTGCTGAGTATGTAAAGCGGGGAGATGAGGTCGTTTTTACGAGAGATACTCATCAGACCGGATATCTACAGACTAACGAAGGAAAACATCTTCCGGTTGAACACTGCATAGAAGGATCGACCGGCTGGGAGATCGCACCCGGTGTATATGTGGATGGTTGCGAGATTGTTGATAAGCCATCGTTCGGCTATATCGGATGGGGCGGAAGAGGTTTTTCAGAGGTTGAATTGATCGGTCTGTGTACAGATATTTGTGTCATATCCAATGCACTGATAATAAAGGCTTTGTATCCTGAGATCCCCGTCCGAGTTGATCCGAAGTGCTGTGCGGGTGTGACTCCGGAGAGTCACGAGGCTGCACTTGCCACCATGAAGATGTGCCAGGTGGATATGGTCGAGTAGACAAGATGGTTTGTTCCATGTTGGCTTTTAGATCTTCTTTCATTCTATACACCAACAAAGATTGTGATGAAGCAGTGGGTGAAAGCGATAAGGAGATATGTAGCATGAGATACATGATTGAAACAGAAAGAAGTGATCTTTTTGATGTAAGTATTGTGATAGCTATGCGTGTTCATATTAAGGGAAATGTGAATGAAGATGGTTTACGCTCAGCCTTCGAAGAGGCAACTAAGGCCTATGAAATATTAAGCTGCAGAGTGGTGCTTGAGGAAGATGGAACTGCATATTATGAAAATGAAAACTTTGAAGGACAGAAAGAAGGAAATCCGGTAACCTCCTCAAATAGCCAAAAATGCAGAAACAACAAGATGTTTTTTGAAGAATCATCATGGCGTCAAATACTGAAAAGAGAAGAGAAAATCCGTTTTAAGATTGAGGAGAGGGAGTTTCTTAAAGCTTTTTGTTATGAAATGAATGAAGAAGGTTGCAGTATTATCTTCTTAATGCATCATTTAGGGGGAGATGGAAAATCATTAGTGTATTTCATCGAGAGCTTCATGAAGGCTCTTTCTGGTGAGAAGCTGGAGTACTCAAATATCAGACTCATTTCTGCTGGCCCGTTGGATGATAAATCTCAAAGAGATAGACTAGGACCACTAGCATTTGTTCCCAAATACTATAACAAGAAGTGGAACAAGGATGAGAGGAAGAAATCCTTTAATTATTCTGATATGGATAAGGCGTATGAAAACTATTGGAAAGAACATGAGTCTACCATCAATGAATATATCATAAAGCCTGAAAAGGTTAATATGATGCTGGGGAAATGCAAGGAATGGAATATAGGATTTACTGCTTATATTACTACGGCATTTCTCAGAAGGCTTGGTCGAAAGGCTGATGTTGGTTACGCCGTAGACTATCGTAAGGACGGTAACAGATGCATGAGTAATCAGGCAACTGGTATCTCCATTAAGTATGCATATAACTATAATAAGTCATTTCAGGGAAATGCTATAAAGGTTCAAAAACTCATGACGAAAAAATTGGAGGATGATCAGTCCAAAGAGTTTATTCTTCCCTTCATGGCATCCTTCGAGCCAACTCTGGTAGATGCTATAAATCTGGAGCACGCAGGCTCCTTTAGAAGTAAGACTTCCAAGTCTCTGGCAACAATTCTGGGATATGGAAAGAAGACCAAAGATATGTCTGTTACTAATCTTACAAAGCTGGATATTCCAGAAGAATATGGAGAGTATAAGCTGGATTTCTTCTCATTTATTCCGCCTGTAATATCGTATGGAAAAAACATTTTTGGCATTTCCACCTTGGGAGACTGTACGGTTCTAACACTTCATAGGATTAAAAAGGTTTGATGTAATATCTCAGATAATACGACGCATCCGGGGGTAACGCAATCATCCCGATGAGGCTGAAGCAGGTGCTTGAGATCCTTAACAATTTTTAAGATTTTTCTTGAAAAAGATTTTTAATTCGATTATCCTTTTCTTTGGACGTCCGATTTTTCCTAAGAGGAGGCTTTTATTATGACTAAAGAACAACTACACAGGTACATTTCCGAGAGCACTGGGAATGAGAGCAATATATGCCAGATTTATGCCATCAAAGATAATGAAGTGGCCATAGATGATTGTTGGCATGGGTTCAAGACTCTGGATGCGATGAATGTCAATTCCGTGACTAAAGGTATTGTGGCATTGCTGACAGGGATTGCATTGGACAAGGGATTTATCGAAAACTTAGACCGGAAGGTTATGGATTTCTTCCCTGATTATACCGTAAAACGTGGGGAGAAAACTATCTATGACGTTACAATAAGGCATATGCTCACAATGACAGCCCCGTATAAGGGTAAGTCGGAGCCATGGAAGAAGGTATGTACTTCCACGGACTTTACGCTTGCAATTCTTGATTATCTTGGTGGTCGGAACGGAATTACCGGAGAATTCAGGTACGCAACACTTGGCATTCAGATTCTTGCGGGGATTATCGAGAGAGCAACGGGCGAAAAATGTATTGATTTCGCTAACAATAATCTGTTTGAACCACTTGAGCTTCCCAAGCGAATACCTCACGGAGACAGTTCTAAAGAGGATCAATTTGATTTCTTAATGAATAAGAAACCCAGAGAATACGAGTGGTACACTGACCCACAGGGCGGTGTCACCGCAGGTTGGGGATTATGCATGTCGGCAAGAGACATGGCTGTGATAGGGACGATGGTTTTGGGCAATGGCCTGTATAATGGGAAAAGAATTATCTCAGAAGAATATATAAAAGACATGCTGACACCGCATATTAAGCTTGGTGAGCGATTTGGCTTCATGAACTATGGATACTTATGGTATAAGCCTTACGATGACAAAGATGTATATGCGGCGATTGGTGACGGCGGAAATATTATCTATGTAAACAAAGAGGAAAATGTATCGGTTGGAATGACAGGTACATTTAAGCCGAGAATCTTTGACAGAGTTGATTTTATTGAGCAAAAAGTATTGCCTTCACTTATGATAGATACGCTTTGAAGAAGACGTTGCGAAAACTGAAAAAATGTGGTATAGTATGAGAGCGGTCAGTTTCTGGCCGCTTATCATGTAGTTGGAGGATAGTCGATGAGGACTGAAAAAAAGATAAGCAGGGTAGCCGGTGTTGTTCTGGTTACGGCGTTTATCGTCGGAAGTACGGTGGGCGTCGGGCAGGCTTCGGTATCTCGGGCAACGGGAGTGAAGCTGAATAGAAGCAAAGTCACTTTGAGCGTGAGCGAAAAAATGACTCTCAGAGTCAGCGGGACAAAGGCGAAGGTCATCTGGAAATCCTCGGATAGTAAGGTCGCAACAATCAGTAAAAAAGGCAAGATCGTAGCGAAGAAGGTCGGAAAGGCCACCATCACCGCAAAGGTTGCGAAAAAGACCCTGAAATGCAGGGTGACGGTCAGAGAGGCGAAACCGGTGGATGAAACGCCGGCAAATGAACCCGGAACCTACAAACAGATCACGCAGATTGAAGCCATGAAGATGATGGCGAAAAAGGATGATGGTCATGTGATCGTGGATGTGCGCAGACAGGATGAGTACGATGAAGGGCATATCCCCGGAGCAATCCTGGTACCGAATGAGAGTATCGGGACAGAGAAGCCTGAGCTTCTTCCGGATACTCATCAGATCATCCTGATATATTGTCGTAGCGGCAGGAGGAGCAAGGAGGCTTCGCAAAAGCTGGCGGATATAGGTTATGACAGAGTGTTTGAGTTCGGTGGGATTATAGACTGGCCGGGCGCCATAATAAAGTCTGAGGAGGTATAAATAATGTTTGCAAAGGTTATGAAAAAGGGAATGGCAATATGTCTTACTTTGGTGATGGCTATGCCTGTCGTTATGACATCGGGAGAGGCGAAAACAGTAAAGAAGACGGCAATCGATCCTTTTTATGACACGGTATCCCTCGTGGTCAATACGCAAGTAGACGGAAGGTATGATTATAACGCCCATACCGGACTCGAGGGGATGATAGAAAACAAAAAAGAGGGTGCAACTTATTCCATAAAGATAAAGAATACAAAGGTTGCAAAGTCTGTTAAAAACAAAGGATATACCGAGAGTGAAGATATAAAGACTTTGATCTATGCGGTTGGAACCGGATCCACAACTGGTGACGTGTATGAGCAGGCTAAATCCGGTAAAAAGACCAAGCTCGGGAAGATAACGATCAAGGTAAAAAAAGAAAAGACGGCAGATGCGGTTTATGCTGCCGCTTTCAGTCGCGGCTCACATATTCCAAATCCGGTTTACTTAAGCCCGTACATGGGAATGAAAACTTATGATCTTGCTGCAAATATCGACGAGTGTCTGAATGATTCGGTAAGAGGAATAAATATAAAAAAGAGTGAGTACACCGTTTCTTATGATATAAACTATTATGATGGTGTAGATCCTTCATCTGACAATGTTCCCGTGACCATCGATTCAAAAGGTCTGGTAACCGCAAAACAGAAGGGTGAGGCAACCGTAGACTTCAACGTGAAGTTCAAAGATAAGTCCGTACTCTCATGGAATGCGGGAATAAATGTTATCGAGTCTTCAATTAAAACCGAAGGCAAGTATAACCTGGATAATATCAGACAGTATATCGTAGGTATCGATACGCAGGTACCGATAAACGGTTCGAACGGAGTGTCAGGTTCGGCAACACAAATCTGTTTTGATAATGCGGCTACAACACCGGCATTTAAACCGGTAGAGGATGAGGTGCATGAAAAGCTTTTGATGTACGGTTCGATCGGAAGAGGTTTCTCCGAAAAATCGAATTACAGTACTGAGCTTTATAACAGTACCAGAGACAAGATTCTCGATTTCCTCGGGGCTGACCACTCGAAATACACATGCTTTTATACCAATTCGACAACAGATGGACTGAACAAACTCGCATCAGCGCTCATCACAAGCAAAAAGGATGTGGTTCTGACTACACGTATCGAGCATCATGCTAACGACCTTTCATGGCGTGAACGCTGCAAGGTGATCTATGCGGAGGTAAAGAAAGACGGACGTGTTAATTATGCTGATATGAAAAAGCTTTTGAAAAAGAATAAGGTAAAGATCGTATCAGTATCTGCTGCATCGAATGTTACAGGATATGTACAGGACATCCGTAAGGTCGCCAAGCTGGCACACAAGTATGGAGCGATGGTCGTAGCTGATGGAGCTCAGATAGTGGCCCACAGAGCGTTCTCCATGATAGGAGATCCTACTGATCCGTCAGATGATGTTGATTTTATCGCTTTTTCCGCTCACAAGATGTACTCGCCATATGGTGGGGGAGCTGTTGTAGGAAAAGCCGAGGAACTCTATAAACACATGCCGACATTCTATGGTGGCGGTACGGTGAAGATCGTTGCCGATAACTGGGTTCACTACAAGGATGATGATGTTGCAGTATATGAGGCAGGATCACCGAACTATCCGGGAGTAGTCGGACTCGGAAAGGCAATCGATGTGATAAGTGATGTCGGATTTGACGCCATCGAGAAGCACGAAAAGATACTGAACAGAAAGCTTATCGACGGTCTGAAAAAGCTCTATCCGGATGTTATCCTTTACGGTGATTCGGAGAATATCGATGACCGTGTAGGAGTGGTAACATTCAACTTCAGCGACGTAAATACCCAGCTTCTCGCAGAGGAGCTCAGCAATATCGGAGCGGTAGCGACCAGACGCGGGCAATTCTGTGCGCATCCGTATGTATGGAGACTGATGGGAATACCGGACAGCGAGCTGGAGAGTTTCGAAGGATGTGCCAGTGCAAAGACTCCCGGAATGATCAGAGTCAGCTTCGGTATCTACAATACTGAAGAAGAGATCGATAAATTCCTCGAGATACTTCCAAAGGCAGTAGAATCTGCAAAAAATAAACAGGAGATGTACGACGCGATTCCGGAGTACTGATGTGATATGGATATTTCAAAAAAAATAGCTGAAGAGCTGAAGATAAATAAATGGCAGGTCGATGCTGTCATCGAGCTGATCGACGAGGGAAATACTATCCCCTTTATTGCTCGTTATCGAAAGGAGAAGCACGGATCGCTCGATGATGAGCAGCTGCGTATGCTGGATGAACGCCTCAGATATTTGCGTGGACTCGAGGAAAGAAAGGAAACGATACTGGCCTCCATCGAGGAGCAGGGAAAGCTGACCGATGAGCTGCGTGCTCAGATAGTAGCGGCTGAAACGTTAGTCCTTCTGGAGGATCTGTACCGACCATACAAGCAGAAGCGCCGTACCCGCGCGACGATCGCAAAGGAAAAAGGCTTAGAGCCTCTCGCTGACGCTATCATTGCAGATTTGAACGTGAGTCCTGCAGAGCTGGCAGCAGACTATATCGACGAAGAAAAAGAAGTGGCTACCATAGAGGATGCTCTTGCGGGAGCCATGGATATTTTGGCGGAGCGTTTTTCCGATGAGGCGGATTACCGTACGGAGATCAGAAAGATGACCCGTGAGGACGGACAGATCGTGGTGTCGGAAAAGTCAGGTAAAGGAGCCAAAGCCGGAGAGGAAGAACCGGAGGAAGCAAACGGACCGGGCAAAAACAAAAAACTGGCAGATCGTAAGTCTGTTTACGAGACCTATTATGATTTTACTTCACCTCTGAAAAAGCTTCAGGGATACCAGGTTCTGGCCATCAACCGCGGTGAGAACGAGAAGTTTTTATCCGTAAAGATAGATGCGCCGGAGGAGAGGATACTCCGTTATTTGAGCAGTGAGATCATCGAAGATAAATATGTGTCTGATCAGATAGAGGGCAAGCAGATCGCAGATGTGAAGGATGATGCGAAGATGCTCATCATGCTCGCTATTGCAGACAGCTACAAGCGTCTGATCGCGCCGGCTATCGAGAGAGAGCTTAGAAGCGATCTCACCGAAGCAGCTGAGGATGGAGCTATCCGTGTATTCGGTAAAAATCTTACACAGCTATTGATGCAGCCACCCATAAAGAATCAGGTGGTACTTGGCTGGGATCCGGCATTCAGAACCGGATGTAAGCTGGCTGTTGTCGATGGGACAGGAAAGGTCCTGCACACCGTCGTGGTATATCCTACTGCACCGCAAAACAAAATCGAAGAGACTAAGAAAACCGTAAAAGCATTGATAGATAAATACGATATAACTCTGATCTCCGTCGGGAACGGTACTGCGTCGAGAGAGTCGGAGCTGGTGATCGCGGATATGCTTAAGGAAGTAAAAAAGCCCGTTCACTATGTTATCGTAAACGAGGCCGGGGCGAGTGTATACTCTGCGAGTAAGCGTGCTACGGAGGAGTTCCCGGAGTTCGATGTGGGACAGCGTAGTGCCGTATCCATCGCGAGACGCCTGCAGGATCCGTTGGCGGAGCTGGTAAAGATAGAACCCCGCAGTATCGGTGTCGGACAGTACCAGCACGATATGAACCAGGGAAAGCTTTCCGAGGCTCTGGGTGCTGTGGTGGAGGACTGCGTTAACCATGTTGGAGTTGACCTAAACACCGCATCTGCCTCACTTCTGGAGTATGTCTCAGGCATATCAAAGCCCATCGCGAAAAACATCGTGGCTTATCGTGAGGCAAATGGTGAGTTCCACTCCCGTGCAGAGCTGAAGAAGGTGGCGAAGCTGGGACCTAAAGCCTTTGAGCAGTGTGCAGGGTTCCTGCGGATCACGGGAGGAAAAGAACCTCTGGATGCTACGGGAGTTCACCCTGAGTCATATGCTGCAGCAAAAAAGCTGCTTGATAATCTCGGGTTTGAAAAGAATGATCTGGGCAGCGGTTTCACCGGTTTGTCCCTGATTGTAAAGAATAAAAATGATCTGGCGGAGAAGCTCGGTCTGGGTATCGAGACCCTGAGTGATATCATAAAAGAGCTTGAAAAGCCCGGGCGCGATCCTCGTGACGAGATGCCAAAGCCGATCCTGCGTGGTGATGTACTGGAGATGGAGGACCTGAAGGAAGGTATGATCCTGAAAGGAACGGTACGAAATGTCATCGATTTTGGTGCATTTGTCGATATCGGCGTTCATCAGGACGGACTCGTACATATCTCCCAGCTGACAAACAAGGGTTTTGTCAAACACCCTTTGGATGTGGTCAGTGTAGGCGATATCGTCGAGGTAAAGGTTCTTTCCGTGGACATAAAGAAAAAGAGGATTGGATTATCCATGATCCTTTAGGATTTGTTGACAATTTTAATACAATAGTATATAATTTCAGGTGTGTTTGTTTTAATCATAAGAACAATCGGGTGTCAAATTGAAGGGGGTTAATATGAAGGTCAGAAGAATCAGTAAAACACTGTTAATACTGATAATCAATATCGCAGTGCTTCTGGGTACTGTTGCTATTCTTGGTTTCGTATCGATCAAAAAGTCCACGTCTGATATGACGACACTTATCCATCAAAGATTGCTTGATGTCGCAAACAGCGCTGCGGCGGCTGTTGACGGAGACGTTTTAGAGAAACTCACTGCGGAGGATGAGGGAACCGATGAATATCAGGGTCAGATGGATAAACTCGCAGTCTTCCGTGATCATGCGGATATCGAGTTTATATACTTGGTGGCATCGGATGGAAATGGCGGATTTACCTTTACGCTGGATCCCGCGCTGGAGGATCCCGCAGCATTTGGTGATGAGGTCGAGTTGACGGATGCGCTGGCTTCGGCAGGTAATGGAACTGCAGCCTGTGATGAAGAACCGTATGAGGATGAGTGGGGGCTCCACTACAGTGCGTACAGCCCTGTATATAATTCTGAAAACAAGGTAGTTAGCGTCGTCGGAGTAGATGTTTCGGCGTCCTGGTTTGATGAGCAGGTCAAAGGTCACATCGTCACAATTATTGTGATCGGTGCGATCATTCTTCTTGTGAGTGTTGCGATCATCCTCTTTGTTGTATTTCGAATCAAAAAGGGATTCAAAACACTGAATAATAAAGTATGTGATATCGCGGATGGCTCAGGTGATCTTTCAAAGAGTATTGAGATCCGCTCGGGAGATGAGTTTGAAGTCCTGGCTGACAATATGAACCGGTTTATAGCTCAGATACGTGATGTCGTAAATGGCGTAAAATCAAGCGTTGAGGATTCGATCACTTCGTCCGAGGATCTGTCTGTGATCTCAGGAAGGGCGTCAGGCACGATGAATGAGCTCTCCAACGCGATAAATCAGATATCAAAGGGTGCTATGCAGCAGGCAAAGGATGTTGAAAGCGCATCTTTGAATGTAAAAGCGATCGTGAATCAGCTCACGGATATGTCGAACACCATAGATGTGGCTGAGGATTATACAAATGAAATGAATGAAAAATCCACAGATGTTTCAGACAGCTTTACAGGTCTTATCAATGCTATTCAGAGTTCGATGCAAGAGCTCGAAGTGGTAACAAAAGAAATGAGTACAGTAGGCGAGTCGGTTGACGCCGTCATCCAGGCTGCCGATGTTATAAATCAGATAGCAAGTCAGACGAACCTTTTGTCGCTGAATGCTTCCATCGAAGCAGCAAGAGCCGGAGAGGCCGGAAAAGGCTTTGCGGTGGTCGCCGGTGAGATTGGAATACTGGCAGTACAGTCGAACGAGTCTGCTGCCTCCATCAAACAGATAATGGATAAACTGAAAAGCCAGACTACAAAGACAATTGAGCTTGTAGCAACCCTGAACGAAGTAATGGGTGAGCAGGAGGGCACAAGTACCAGCTCGAGAGATCAATTGGGAACTCTGTTTGAAAACATCAATAAAACCAAAGAACGCTTCGATGAGATTCGTGTAAGTGTTACCGAGATACAGGACGCATGCAGCACTCTGAACAGTTCCATCCAGAGCCTCGCCGCTATATCGGAAGAAAACGCAACCTCTATGGAGGTAACAGCCGGTGCATTTACCGACTTCTCGGATATCATCGGTCAGGTATCTGATCAGGCTGACTTCATAAAGAAGCATTCGAGTGAATTGGGAGATGCGGTAAGTAATTATAATTCATGATTTTATCCGAGTCCCACATCCAGCGCCATCATCAGGATAAAACCCGTGGCGAAGCTGAGAAGATATGGCATTAGCGGCACGAGCATACCTGCCGATACGATGCCGCGACCATAACGCCGGATGCAAAGCCGGAGAGTGCTTTCTGCATTTTTTCGCCGAGCGCATTTTTAAAAAGGAATACACACGCGGCTCCAAGAGAGGTCCCTATAAAGGGAATCAAAATTACCTGCCACATACAGTACTCACCTTCTTCCAAACAATGATTTCTTTTCATATGGTTCCGAAGATACGGAAACAAAAGTATAGCCTGTCTCGGTTATCGTTTTATCTATTAATTCTTTATTGATCTCATTATCAGAGATAAATGATGCATTTCCCTTTTTATGAGAAGCAGCAACTTTTTTTGCTGACGGGACAGCCTTGCGGATAGCATCACAGACATGAGCCTCGCACATGCCACACATCATTCCGTCGATAACAATTGTAGTTCTGATCATGATATTCACCCCGTTTTATTTATATTTCATCAATATGATTAGTTAAATCTAACCAATGAGTATGATAGCGTATTTTAGGCGTTTTGTCAATATTTAGATAAGAAATTTGAATCCTCATTGAAATAGGTGTGGATTTGTGGTAAAATGGTGTCGTTAGTGCGAATACAGAATGAAACATGCCAAAATGTGTGGAGGCCCGATATGAACATCTACGTAGACTTCGACGATTGTCTGTGCGAGACTGCACGGCGGTTTTCAACGCTTGTTAAGGAGCTTTTTGATGTGGATGTTCCTTATGAGAAAATAAACTATTTCAATCTGCAAGAATCATTCTCTCTGACAGAAGAGCAATATGAGCATCTGATGACTGAAGGACACAAGATGGATGTTCTTTTGTCCTATGAGGAAACTCCTGATGCAATAGAGGTTGTAAATGGCTGGATCGATGCCGGTCATGATGTATCTGTGATAACAGGACGTCCGTACAGTGCGTATGAACCATCACGAGGCTGGCTCGATCAGCACGGGCTTAATAGAGCTAAACTGTATTGTCTGAATAAATACGGACGTGACGCGTTTATCAAGGATAGTGAGTTCAGCCTTGAGATAGAGGATTACAAAAAAATGCACTTTGATATAGCCGTGGAGGACTCGCCGGCTGCGTTTAAGTTTTTTGAGCATTTGCCGGATTTACGGGTGATGGTCTATGACCGTCCGTGGAATCAGGGGTGTGAGTTCCCCGGAAACAATTATGGTCGTTATTTTAACTGGGAGAGCATAAAGAAAAGCGTATGATCGTTAAGGATATTTAGATGAAAAGTGATTTGAAAAAATATCAGCTGGTGGAAAAGAGTATCCAGAAAAAGTACCACAAAGTACTATGGACGCCATTTGTACAGGCTGTAAAGAAATATGAATTGATAAATGAGGGAGACAAGGTAGCTGTATGTATATCAGGCGGAAAGGATTCCATGCTGATGGCCAAGCTCGTACAGCTGTTGCATCGTCACAGCGATGTTCCTTTTGACGTTGAGTATCTCGTTATGGATCCGGGATACAATGAGCGTAACAGGCAAAAGATAGAGTATAATGCCAAGCTTTTACAGATACCGATCACGGTATTTGAAACGGATATTTTCGATGTGGCAAACAGTACGGGTAAGTCGCCGTGTTATCTGTGTGCCAGGATGCGCAGAGGAAGTCTTTACGCAAAAGCAAAGGAACTCGGATGTAACAAGATCGCGCTCGGACATCATATGAACGATGTGATAGAGACTACAGTCATGGCTATGTTCTACGGATCGCAGCTGCAGGCGATGCTTCCGAAACTTCACAGTACGAACTTCGAGGGGATGGAGCTGATCCGGCCATTGTACTGTATCAGGGAAGAAGATATACTCGCCTGGAGGGATTATAATGAGCTTGAGTTTTTGTTATGCGCCTGTCGTTTCACCGAGAACATGAATCTGACGGATGGCGGACTGGGAGACTCAAAAAGAGAAGAAATAAAGCAGCTTATCAGTAGTCTGAAAAAGGATAATCCTTTGATAGAAAGCAGCATTTTTAACAGTATACATTCTGTAAATATTGAAATGTTTCCCGGTTATAAATACGCGGGAAAAAGACACAGTTTCATAGAAAAATATGATGAATGATCGAAACAAAAGGAGTCTGTGAGATACATATGGATGAAGGTATGAACCGGTTTTCAAGGACCGAGTTACTTTACGGCGCTGAAGCGATGGTTTTTTTAAAATCATGCCGGATTGCCGTATTTGGGATAGGCGGTGTCGGAGGTTATGTTGTGGAGGCGCTCGCCCGTTCCGGTATAGGTGCACTCGATCTGATCGATCATGACAAGGTAAGTATTTCCAATATAAACAGACAGATCATCGCTACCGGAAAAACGGTCGGAGAATATAAGGTAGATGTGGCAGAGGAGCGAATAAAGGATATAAATCCGGAATGTAACGTCAGAACATATAAGACTTTTTTTCTGCCGGAAACAGAAGACGATTTTGATTTTTCCGAATATGACTATGTGGTAGACGCCATAGATACGGTTACGGGAAAACTGGCTATAATCGAGAAAGCCGTAAGAGAGGATGTCCCCGTGATATCATCAATGGGCGCCGGAAATAAAACGGATCCGACAGCTTTTGAGGTTGCGGATATTTTTGAAACTTCCGTTTGTCCGCTTGCAAAAGTGATGAGACGTGAATGCAGGAAAAGAAATATCGATTCGCTGAAGGTTGTTTATTCAAAGGAAGAACCGGTCAGACCTTTAGAGGATTTATCCGGTGGTACAAAAAGGAGAGCCATTCCCGGTTCTACGGCCTTTGTGCCTTCGGTGGCAGGACTGATAATTGCAGGTGAGATCATTAACGAACTTTGCCATAGATAAAAGGAGGATGTATACATGGATTACAGAAGAAAGAAAAAAGCATTATTGACAATGATGCTCCTGTTTGCTTTGACCATGGGAGCTTTTTCGCCGATGTCGGCAAATCCGGCTGAAGCGAAAAAGGCAGCGGTCAAGCTCAGCAAAAAGTCCGTTTCGCTACTGTTCTACGGATCGGAGTACACGCTGAAGGTAAAAAATCTCCCGAAAAAAGCAAAGACAACATGGGCTGTCGCAAAGGGAAAGAAAAGTGTAAGCCTGACGGATAAAAAGAGGACATCTGTCAGAATCACTCCTAAGGAAATCGGCAAAGCCAAGGTTATAGCCAAGATAAAATTACCAAAGGTTAAAAAGATAACAAAGCTTGTCTGCACGGTGAAGGTCAAGGCTTGGGAAACTGCGGCACCGGATCCGGAGATTACGCTTCCGCCTCACATCACGCCTGAGGGAAAGGCTGATCTTCAGATCAGCGCGGACGGAGTTCTGACCTCAGCCAAGCTTGACAATGTTTACGAGGTCGAAATCCCTGAGGGAGTTAAAGAAATCGCAGATGGCGTATTCCAGTATTGCCATACTCTCGAAAAGATCACTCTTCCGGAGGGACTCGTAAAGATCGGAAGCAAAGCGTTTAACGACTGTACAAGACTGAATGATGTAGTCTTCCCGTCAACGATGAAAACCATTGGCAAGGAAGCATTTTTCGAGTGTTCATCTCTGAAAAATATCAAGCTGAATGACGGACTGATCTCAATCGGTGCCGGATCATTTTTTCAGTGCAAGAATCTAAAGGATATCGTGATCCCGTCGAGCGTCACGGAGGTTGGGGCATACAGCTTTGCATGGTGTGACGAGCTGGAGAGTGCGCAGATAAATGCTCCTCTTACCGAGATACCGCACGAGATGTTCGATAACTGCGGAAAGTTAAAAACCGTAAACATCCCGGAGACCGTAAAGAAGATCGGAAGCAGAGCATTTAATAATAACTCTGCATTGGAATCACTGATTCTTCCAAAGGGTCTGGATGAAGTAGGCGATTATGCTTTTGAGAACGCTTTTATCAGTGAACAGGAGATCGATGCAAAGGTGATCGGAGAGCATGCATTCTCCGGATCAGGGCTCAAAAAAATCACGCTAAGCAGTAATGTGACAGAGATCGGAAAAAATGCACTTGAATCCTGTGGAGATATGGAAGAAGGAACTGTTCTGACGATCCCTGCATCGGTAAAAAAAGTCACATGGGAATCATTCATAGATGCTAATGTAAGCTCGTTTAAGGTTGAAAGCGGAAACACCGTACTTAAAGCAGTTAAAGGTGTTCTGTTTTCCGCAGACGGAAAGAAACTGATCGCATTCCCGCACTTTAAAGTTGCAAAGAATTATACGGTGCCTGCAGGTGTGGAGGAAATCTGTGAAAGAGCGCTTGAGGCATGCAAGGTATCCGAGCGTATCGTACTTAACGAAGGACTTAAGAAGATTGACGATTTAGCATTTCGTTTTACCGAGGTGAAGGAGATAACTCTTCCCGAAGGCCTTGAGAGTATCGGGTCAAATGCGTTTTACAGCACATCCTTAACTGAATTGATCATCCCGGATTCGGTGACAGAGTTAGGTGATAGTGCATTCGCTTCGATGACAAAGCTGAAAAAGATCAAGCTTCCTACCGGACTTAAGAGTATTCCATATGACCTTCTTAGGGAATGTGGCACTTTGAAATCCGTCAAGATCCCTGATTCGGTTGAGTGGATCGATCCTACTGCGTTCGCGCAGTGCACAAAGCTGAAAGGATTAAGCGGGCTTAAGTTTGGTGAGAACTCACACTTTTCCATAAAGGATAACTGTCTTCTTGATAATACCGGAACCAAACTCATCTGCCATGGTGATATAATGGACGGTGACGATAGTCTTCCGAATTCGTTCACTATTCCGGATGGTATCAAGGAGATCGGGGACTATGCGTTCCAGTCAGATGTGACGGCGATCTACGTGCCGGATAGCGTTGAAAAGATCGGAAAGTACGCACTTGGATTCCTTTCGGGTAAAGACAGGACGGTTACTCCAGGCATAGATTCGACGTTCCACATCATCTCTACATCCGAAACTGCACTTGACTATGCAAAAGAAAACGGAGTAAATATAGTATCCGAGGAGGATCCTGATTACGTTTATAAACACAATGTAAAGATGCTCAGTGAGAGCGAAGTAAAAGATGAGAACATAAAGAAGATAGCGCTTAAAGCCGGTGAGACTGCTACGATGGAGGTAAAGGGAGTACTCACAAAACCGCTTTTCTTCAGCTCGGATAAAAAGATAGCGACCGTGGATGATAAGGGTGTTATCAAGGCTGTGGCAAACGGTACAACAACTATCATCGAGGCTGTAGGGTTCATGTATTTCTGTCTGGAAGTAACAGTCACGGGAGGACAGGATCCGATATATGATGAAAGCCTGAAGATATTTAAGGATTGTGATGAGCCTGATGTTGCCGCATGGGAGAAGCTGTATTTTGATCACAATTCGGGAATCTGGTTTACGGGTATTGATTATCCTGCGATAGAGACCTACAGCGGAAATACGTATAATAGTGTAACGGCTTCTTACTTTGGACGGAACTCCGGCTCCTACAAGACATTTATTACCGATTTGTACGGAGAGGGCAACGGAGAATATTTCACGACTATAAGTGTGAACCTCAAGAAAGAGCTTTCCGAGCCAAAGCTTGACAGAGACATACTTCTCTTCAGCGGAAAGAAAGCAGAGTATGGTGTGGATTATGTGACAGTTGACGGAAAAGCTACGATGGAGTCATTGTTAAAATCCGTAGGCACCACTGCTACATATCCGAACGTTATCAGTACGTCGTTGTACCGCAGTGTAGCTGATGGATTTTCAAACGGCGCAAACAGTGCTATATTTGAGATCGAGGGACGTGCTGACAAGGTAAACGGAATGCTGATCAGAGGCTTCTCACAGTTCCCTGCGGAAACGGAGTTCCTTTTGAATCAGGGTGTAAAGTTCAAAATTGTAGATGTCGGTATAAAGCGTTTCACGGTTGGAGAAAAGAGTGAAGCATTTGACTCAAAGGATGTGAGTGTCAAGCCTTATATCAGAATGCAAATAGTATAAAATCGCATAATAAAAATGCCCTGCAGTGCAGGGCATTTTTGATTGTCACTGTATGTATACGACAGCGGTTCGTTTGAATGCTGCAACGAATCTCATAATAGCTGAGTAGGCCAGACTGAAGCAGTATCCGTAAACAAATATGTCTGTCCTTCCGATGATGAATCCGATGATGAAAAGTGCTACGGAAAATATCAGCCCTATGATGCCTCGGGTCAGCTTCAGCTGCCAGCCGTTTGAACCGTTGTTCTTTGCCTCGAAGGCGCGCAGTACGTCAACGGCACCCGTAAAAGCGTAGATGCCAAGCAGATAGATCAGCACGATGAAACGGCTGTTCATCGAGGAAATCGATGAGGTAAAGAGAGCTACATCGATAGCTATGATACCCCTGAACAGGACCGATTTTCCGCCAACCATGTGTTTGGCCATGCGGAAATAATACCACAGCTGATGGATCCCGTAAAAAAGCAGGGAGATTCCGAGTACCGGAGGTATCAGCAGGTAGGCTTCTTCGGGTATGAAAAACAATATGACTGCTGCTATCAGTATAAAAACACCTGCCAAAATGCTTTTTATTCTCTGAAAAAGACTCATGTCAATCCTCCTTTCTGTTGCGATCTATCGATCTGCCCGCGAGCTTGTTTCCTGAACGGAATATCTGAGCAGTCACCATGCTTTTGTGCGCTATGGCCGCATTTATAAACTTCCCTAAAAATGTATTATCTTTTTCATAGTTTGGTGCGAGCATGTATTGTTTTTGATATGCCTGCTCGTCAAACGGTTCCGGCTCATATCCGGAGAGGCGTGTGCCGAGTGCCTTCCAGTCATCACCGGCGTCAGCCTGACGTTTTCTGAGGATGGTCTCTATATCATCCTCGATAGAGGCTATAGCTTCGAAGTCATATACACCGCGTTTGAAGCTGTCGCTGTCTCCATGGAGATATTTGAGCGCGGTGATCATCTGACAGAATGCTTTTTTGAAATCAGACGGGTTGTCCTTGATGATCTCCTCGTAGTCTGCCCATGCCGGAACATAACGATAACGGAGGAAACTCAGATCAGGAAAATGACCGATCCTTCCATGACCCAGGTTCATAATGTTGTTCTCGCTACCGGTTCCCAGGCTTCTCGTATACAGATGCGCATCGAGGTCATCCGGTGCCGATGCCGAGTGGCGGAAGGTGGGCTTTATATCCTTGTAGCCATCACCGTCCGACTCCATTTCGAACAGATACTGCTCGGTTATATCATTTATGACCATGGAGGGTGTGCCGGCGAAGTTCTGATGTGCCCATGTATCCGATACTACATGCATCGCAACACCGATCGCCTGTAAGGATGTATCCTTTGCGAGCTCGACAGTCTGTTCAACCAGATCCGAGTCCGGTCCGCATATCAGACGGTATTTGCTTAAATACTTTTTTGAGCAACGCTTTTTCGGTGTGGCGTTTAAGTCACGCGGAAGAAAGTGGAATGATGACCAGATCCTGGTGATGTCCTGCAGGCCTATCATATCCGTTCTGGCATCCATCATCTCAAGTGACAGCTGAGTGGTAGCTGCGGTATCCGGACCGCCTATATGAGATAAAAGAGAACGGCTGCATACGTCGACAAAGTTGTCGGAATATGCTATGGTCTGACTCTCCTCATGGGAAAACCCCGCAAGTATCGCGGCGCAATAGGTCGCGTAGTAATGAAAATCAGCGTTCATACCGCACCTCCTTCCGTCTCAGTCTGCATGCTTTTTCTGAATCGTCTCAGTCGAATACTGCTTGTCATCATGATCATGGTGCACACGATCGAGGTGATCTCGACGGTAAGCGATGCCAGACCGCTGATCAGACCCTCTGTACCCTGAAAGAAGAGGGCATAAGCCTCAGTTGCACTGAAAATGATATCCATAGCAAGCCCTATACCGGCGAATACCAGATACACAACCGATTTGCGCTTTCCCTTTCCTTCGCCTCTGGCAGACAATCCTATATAAACCTGAAACAGACATGCTATGCCTATCAGTACTCCTAAAAAAGTATATATCACGGTTTTCAGATCCGGTGGTACATATCCGACGATATCATCGTCAAAGATGAACAGTGTCAGCGCATATCGTATCAGTGTCCACAGACCAAATATGGCAACACCTGTTCCGACAGTTACAAGGTTGACCTCAAGTCGTCTTATCCTGGCATCCATAGGTAGCCCTCCTTTAGAATCATGGTAGTATTATACATCATAAACCGGTTGAGCGCAAGGGGGTGCCGGATGACAATCCTTGTTGAATAATCGCTGATACTATGATATGATTTAATATGGATTTTGTGTAACCGGGTATTCGTAAAGGAGGTTATGATGGCGGCAGCCGGAGAGAATCAAAAACTAAAGCTTCTATATTTGTATGATATTCTGAAGGAGAGAACAGATGAGTATCATGCCATCACGATGAGTGAGATCATCTCTGCTTTAGATGCCTATGGAGTCAATGCAGAAAGGAAGTCCATATATACTGACATACAGGCATTAAATGTCTACGGAGCCGACATAGTCGGAGAGAAGGTCGGAAAGGGGTACCAGTACAGGCTTGCGAGCCGTGACTTCGAGATGCCGGAGCTGAAACTACTCGTG
Organism: Lachnospiraceae bacterium P6B14; assembly: GCA_000687695.1. GTDB lineage: Bacteria > Bacillota > Clostridia > Lachnospirales > Lachnospiraceae > Eubacterium_F. Next base: position 222,587 of record JHWZ01000002.1, read on the forward strand.
GATTCGGTTCAGTCATCGAAGTTCATCACCGGGCGCAAGTCGAACGATCTGATACGCAAACTCGAGGGACTGGCAAGCCGCTATGAGGCCAGAGAGCTTGATCGCCAGGTGGTAGTGGCAGGACGCATAAAGACGATGAACGAGAGTATCTACTATAATGTAGATGCTATCCACCGCGCCATCGCGGACAATGTCAAGATCCGCTTCAAGTATTTCCGTTGGAACGAAAAAAAGGAACAGGAACTCCGACGTGACGGGGCTGACTATGTAGTATCACCGTGGGGACTTGTCTGGGATGACGAAAACTACTACCTGATCGGCTATGACGATGGTCGGGAGGAGATAAGTAGACACGATGTCGTTATGGAGTCCGATGAGCATGATTTGCCCTCGCACGGACGCGCGGGCAGCGAAGGCGGAGTCCGTCACTATCGTGTGGACAAGATGAAAAGCATCCGTCTTACTGACCGGAAACGCGACGGCAAATCCGCCTTCGCCGGAAAGGATATGGCGACTTATACCGAAAAACGATTTGGCATGTACGACGGCGAGCTCGTAAAGGTCGCACTCCTTTGCAAAAATGACATGGCCGGCGTCATCATCGACCGATTTGGAAAGGATGTCCCGATGATAAAGGTCGATGCTGACCATTTCGAGACCAGGGTGGATATGGCTTTAAGTCCTCTTTTTCTCGGCTGGGTAGCGAGTATGGGGGATGGTATAAGGATAGTCGAACCCGCTTCCGCTGTTGAAGAAATGAGGTCGATGATAAAGAATCTGCAAAAAATCTATTGATCGGAAACGTGGAAGAGGTATTGATTTTTTGGCATGCTTTGTGTTATAATTAGTGCTGACTTATTCTTGAGGTTTTTAACGGAGGGGAATCATGGATTACTCATTTGAGACGAGAGGAACATGCTCGACAAAGATTGATTTCGATATCGATGGCGATGTCATCACGAACGTGAGGTTCACGGGAGGCTGTAATGGAAATCTGCAGGCTGTGTCAAAGCTTGTAGACGGAAAGACAGTGGATGAGATCGAATCACTACTTAAGGGCATCGATTGTAACGGCAGAGGTACATCCTGCGCTGATCAGCTGGCCAGAGCAGTCAGAGCGGCAGCAGGGTGAACAAAGCATAGACCTGCGTGACAGACTAACCTTTCAAAATATGAGCTGCGATATAAAGCATCTCGTAGACTTTTGCCTGCGAGATATTTTTTTTAAAAGAGGAGGAAAAAGGTTTTATGAGAAAACAAACCAAAAGAAAAGCAGGTATCATCGCGATAGCACTTTCGCTTTCGCTCGCGTTTCCTCAGACACCGGTAGTGAGATCAGTGGCTGCCGATACGGATGAGGGACAAACAAGCGATGACTCGCAAGTTAGCCCCGTGACCGGATCAGCTGCGGCAGCGGAGGAACTCAGAACGCTGATACGCGGTAACCTGATAAAGGACTACGATCCGGCCGTATCAAAGGAAATGGACATCATCCATGAAGTGAGGAGCCGTGATGTCAGGGATATCATGGAATCAGAGGCACAGGGCCTCAAAAACAGATCAAAGACAGCTGCCACATATCAGATTTATGACATAAACAGTGACGACAGCACAGAGTTATTTATGTTTTATAAATCCGGCAAAAAGCTTGATGTCTACAGATACGATGATTATGATTTCAGTATCGCTCTGGCAGGCAAATTAAGCGGTGTCACCGAGGTCTACAAAAACAAAAAGAAAAAGCAGATCGTAGTTGTGACTTCTCAGGGATCGGGTAAAAAGGCTATCACATCTTACAAGATCACCGGTTCAGGAAAGCTCAAGAGTGTATCTGCGTATACTCAGAATAAAAAGACTTATAAAAACGGAAAGAAAAAGATAACGAAAAAAGCCTTTGACAAATACTATAAATCTGTAAAGAAGCTCGGGCAGATCAAACCGAAAAAAATCCCGGAGGAAAACTACCTCTATACAGTGGAGGATGAGAGCTTCTACAGTAAGGACCTTTTCTATACAAGCTTTGAGGATGATTATGGAAGAGAGAGTCTTTTTATGACAAAGAATCCATCCGCTACAGCTCCTCAGGATAAATGCCTGGCATATTGGTTCGGGTATGACAGAGTATCCAGACACAATTATTCCGAAATGCCCGGTATCAGACGGTATGTATTCGGACCTGATGTGGTAGATAAGAAAACCGGAAAGACATATCAGGAAGAAGACTGGGATACCATGTACAAGCAGGTATCCTCAGGTAAATACGCGCCATCATTTTTGATGGAGGGAGTAAATGATGAAGGAAAGACTGTTCTCGATATCGAGGCAGACGGTGAGCTTCACGGTGTGGACAAGACAGAATGTACCGCCACAAACGGGAATACGACTTACAAAGCAGTCGAGTACACCATGGAGTATGGTGACTGCCAGATGAGATTTACTTTCTTTACGGAAGGTGATTTTGCCGGCAGGATCGCTCACGCGGGAATGTACTATCCGTATATTACCGGTGATGCAGAGCATGAGAAATGGACATTTATATACGGAGCGGAGGCGGTGAATCCTTCTGAACACGATGTAAGGATTTACGACTGGGTCACAGCGGGCGGAGCAGATAAGGATGTGAAGGTTCGTACGCTGACCATAGATTCATCTGATCCGGCGCTGGCGCAGACGGTTAAAACAGGCCAGTACGTAAGCTTTGAGCTTTTCTCGGGTAGTGGACAGTTCTATAGTTATAAAGAGGATGGCACTACAAAGTGGCTGCTCCCTGAGGAAGACACGGAAGAAAACGTAATAAACTATACGGATTTTGACAGGATGCTGAATCCGGGTGGGGAAGGTCAGTATGACTACGGTGATCCTGTATTCGAAAAGAAACTGTTCTGGGATGCAAAGTGAAATAGGGAGGATAAGTCATGAATAAAAGAATAAGGGAAATCATGTCTGTTGTTTTGCTGATGGCACTTATGTTCGGTGCCTTCGGAGATATGACATCAGCTCCTGTGGCCAAGGCAGCGGCTCCGCATTGGTCAATCTCCGCAAAATTTGCCAGTTATGATGCAAGGGCGGATTCATATGCTGATTGCGGAAATGAAACCTTATATTCCGGTGAACAGACAACAATCTTTTTCAAGCGTACAGATGGACCGAGAATCCCGAAGGGGAGCTATGTTGTTGTTTTCAAACAGGCAGATTATGATAGCCTGAGGGCAGAAGGACTTCCGATCGTTCAGAACACAGGCTATGCTAAGTATAAAGGGTCAAAAAGCCAGAGTAGTTCCAATACCAGATGGTGGTACTTTAAGAATGGGTTCAGTGCCGGAAGCTATGTTGTATGCCTGATGTTACCATACTATGATGAAAGCAGCCGTTCAAAAAAATATACATATTTCTGGTGGAAACGAAAGGTGTATAATTACGGTTGATGGTCACTTCTTCCTCTTGAAAAAATCTGAACAGATGCTATAATAGTATCCGGGGATTTTTCTTGAGGGGGATTGTGATGAGCAAGTGGACAAATATCCCGGGATGGGCTGAGCCGAGCGCTGAGAATAAGAATAGGTGTGCTCTGTTTCGTAAGGACAGATTTGCATACGGAGACATAGAAAACGGTCTTAGGTACTATGAGAGTCTTTCTTCGCAGAAAGGCCTGCCTTTGGTCGTTTTTTTGCATGGAGCGGACGCGTTCGGTACGGACAATGAAGGGCAGATAGCTCTTCACGATGTGGCGACCGTATTTGCGGATCACGCGTGGCAACAGATCCATCCGTGTCATATCATAGCTCCCCAGTACATGAAAGGTAAGCACTGGGCTATACCGTCCATGAGAAGGTATGTCTATGAGATGACGCTTTCATATGCGGAACGTTTTTATGCAGATATGTCCAGACTGTATATATATGGTTACAGTGCCGGGGGGATAGGACTGCTTTCGATACTGAAGGAGTATCCGATATATGCGGCGGCTGTCCCTATCTGTGGGGCGACAGAGGATACGGATATGGAGAAGCTTTTAGATACTCCCATATGGCTTTACCATGCTGAGGATGATTCCATGGTGAGCCCTGATGAGTTTGAGGTCGTGTTTTTCAAGGATCGTCAGATAGGTTCGCGCGTGATATATGAGAAGCTGCGTGAACTGGGACATAATAACCTGAGATATACGGAGATCCCCGCGGATAAGATGAAGGAGGAGTTCGGACTTCATCCTCATTGCAGCTGGGTTTTGATGGGGCGCGATACAAAAGTAAAGGAGTGGATGTTCCATCAGAGAAAACAGATCAGGGACATACACAGAACAGGCAGATAAAAAAAGAACTGAAGTTTAGATTGACTTCAGTTCTTTTTTGTCTCCATACATAAGTGCATCGGCACGATCAAATACCTCGGATATCGTCGTGTCGTTCTTTGGTTCGTAGGTGGCAACACCCACGGCAACGACGGGACCGTTTTTTTGGACAAGGTTCTCATAAACCTTGGCTCTGAGTCTGCTCAAAAGCTCTTCCTTTGCGGAGAAGTCATCCCCGCGGAGGAATACGAGAAACTCATCTCCGCCGATCCTGAATACGGGGCTATGAACAAAAGTATCGCACAGGAGTTTGGCGGCGGCTTTGATATGGTCGTCACCGGCCTGATGGCCCTCCGTATCATTTATCTTCTTCAGATCGTTTATATCACATATGGCAAGAGCGAATGGAAGATAGTCAAGTCCTTTGTCTATGTTTTCCTGGACTGACTGTTCCAGCTCGATATATGCGGTTTTATTCTTGGTTCCGGTGAGCTCGTCACGTCTTGCGAGAGCTTTTTCGGTTGAAAGTGCTTTCTGATGAGCTTTTTCTTTTCTGACCTCATCGTCGACGTCTTCGACTACGATGAGAAAGTGTGAGGAATCGATGGTTTTTCTGACGGAGAATCTGGTGTACTCATATTCATCTTTTACTTTGATGCGACAGTCGACGTTGAACTGTTTTCTGCTTCTGAGTGCAGAGAGCAGGTAGTCTTTATCGAGCAGTCCGAACATGCGTTCCCTGTCATCGGGGTAACAGAACTTCTCCATATAATCCCTTGCTACATCAAAGAAAGCGTCGCCCTTTTTTTCTGCCTCCAACCTGCCGCGAAGGCTGTTTGAGATATATCCGACATATTCCCCATCGGAAGTGTCTACATAATACACGACGTCGTAGTTTTCCGCCAGCGACTCGGCAATCTGACCGAACGTAACGGTTTTCTTTTTTCTTTTTTCGGATTCGAGTCTGAAACGTTCCGCGTTCTCACGAATCTCACCCATTTCTTTCTCGCGATCAATCCTCTCGTCCTCCTCGACAAATACATGGATAAGACAGGTTCCGATGAGAAGTCCGATGGCATAGAACGGAAGGAACGGGTACAGGGTCTGCAATATGATAAATACTGTCATGACGAGGCCTGAGACGCCTACTGTCATGTAGTGATTCTTTTCTTTGCCCCTTGATTTGACAGCGACAACGATCGAATAGATCGCCGATATGAAAAACAGCACGACCTGCATGGCGAGAGTGATGTATCTGGAATAGCTCGGCAGGTATTCGCCGTCTTTGGTGAACGCAAATACTATGGGATAGAAAAAGTTCACGATAAGATTTAACAGCTGATAGATAAAGATAGTCCATCCCGCAATTGTAAGGAAGGAACTGAAAAGTCCTTTTCTGTCGAGAAACCTGACCACAAACCTGGTCCACATCAGTACGGATAGTACCATCGCAACAAAGTACAAAAAAGTATCCGTATATACTAAAGGCACGATACGTATTTCATAGAGGAAACCCCACAGGACATCGGCGGTATAGTAGATGGATACGATGATCAAAAACAGTTTGTAGGGCGAGGAAGAAGACATCTTATCCTGCTTCGTTCCAATCATGCGCGCGTTTATTATGAAATGGAGAATGATAGCCAAGGCACCAAAGCTCGAGTAAAACATACAGTTGTCTCCTTATTTATCTGTGATAATATCCCCGTAAAATAGAGTATGCGACACTGACAACAATATTGCAAAATATATTATACTACATAAATTATCTGTTAACAAGTTTTTTTCTTGTATCTTGGCATTTTTGTTGCGTTTTGATGCTAAATCTGATATCATATTCATATGCATTTATAAGGGAAGAGAGTTCATGTACAGGTCATATACAGATATGATCGGAAAGGAAGGGGTATGAAGATAAACGGTGTGAAAAGAAGAGTATTTTCAGGCGTGATGGCGGTCACGCTTGTGTTCGCTATGGGTGTGGGAGTGCTTGCAGACGGTGAGAGTGTCGCTACTGCAAAAAAGGCAACAAAGATAGTTCTGAGCAAAAAGAGTCTTTCCGTAAAGGCAGGGAATGAAAAGACACTGAGGCTCAAGGGCGTCACCACAAAGAAACAGTTTAAAAAGATAAAGTGGACGGTTTCCGATAAGTCAGTAGCTGATATAGACCCCGATGATATCGGAAAGACCCTCTATGTATTCGGGAATAAGCCCGGAAAGGTCAGTGTAAAAGCCAAGTATAAAAAGAAGACCTACACCTGCAAGGTTACCGTAAGATCATCCGGGAGCGGAAAGGTATATCTGCCGGAGTCATCAGGTGGAGCGTCTACGGCTGTTTACTGGTCGTATGAGGACAGCTGGTTTACGGCGCCCGCGAGCACCTACAACCAAAAGATCGCGACCATGACAGCTATTTTAGCATGGGCATCTGTTCCCGAGTATGAAGAGTTCGCAGAGGGAAATCCTTCGTTTTATGTAAAACGTGTGACGGATATGCTCGGCTTCGACGGATATCGCACAAACGAAGACTATAAGGTTAAGCCGACCGCTGACAGCTTCGGAGTCGCATTTGCAAAAAAGCAGATAAAGTCAGGCGATAAAACTTACACTCTGATAGTCATCGTTCCCCGCAGCTCCGGTTACGGTAAGGAATGGGCATCAAATATGACTTTGGGGACGTCAGGAGATCACGAGGGATTCAGTAAGTCGAGCAAGAAACTTCTGTCCGACCTGACTCAGTATATGACTGACGAGCAGATAACGGGAGATGTCAAGCTCTGGTTCGCCTGTCACAGCCGCGGTGCATCCACGGCGAACCTTGAAGAGGCTTATATCGCTGATCATCCGGAGGATATCCCGAAGAGCGTTACGATCGAAAAGGAGGATATCTACGGATATAACTTAAGCTGTCTCCATCCGACAACCTTTACTGATGAGACAGAGAAAAAGAGAAAGGAAACAGATTATCCTTTCATTCACAATATCGAGATGCCAAATGACTTTTTCACACATCTTATGTCAGAGTCATATGGATTCACGAGATACGGCGTGACACATAAAATAGAGGTAAACGATGAGATCACCGGTAAAGCCGTATATGTGCTTTTGAAGTCGATAGACAGACAGTTGTATGTGAGGTTTGATAAGAGTAATCCCGAGAAGAATGATGCTGAAGGACTGATAGCCGCATTCTCCGAGGCGATGAAAAAGACCATCCCGGACAGGCAGACCTTCGTTTCCGAATACCAGGAGAAGGCGAGACAGGCGCTGGATACCGACGGCAATCAGATTACACAGCTCGGGCTGATCCTCGCGCCGGTGATAAATAATGTGGATTATAAATCCATGACTATGCTTGATTTCTTGGGGAAGATCGATACCATCACCCTCGAGCATTATCTTCAGGTGTTGTATGTATTCCTCACGGATTTTGATTTTAAGGGATGAGCATGAAGAAGTCATTTAAGTTAGACATAGCAGTGATCGCGGCGGTTGTGATCATCGGAGTGATCCTGGTCGCGGTATTTTTGCTGATGAGGTCACCCGGAAAGAACGTGGTGGTTTCCGTTAACGGAAAAGAAGTCGCCACTTACCCGCTTGATGAGGACAGGGACGAGTGGCTCACGGGAGCAGACGGCGGCAAAAACAGACTCATCATAAAGGACGGTACCGCGAGGATAGAGGAAGCAGACTGTCCGGACAAGCTATGTGTAAATCAGGGCAGCATATCAAATGTAAATGAAAGCATCGTATGTCTCCCGCACAGGATCACCGTGCGAGTGGCAGGGGAGAACGATTCCGAGATCCCCGATGCTGTAGCAAAATAAAAATATCAAGCAGGAGCATGATATAGCGTTACGAAGATGCCATGCTCCGGAATGGAGGGAACTATGTTTGAACAGGTAAAGCTTGGCTATGCATCAAACGGCTTAGAGCCTCAGATCGATCAGCTTACGATCGAGACGCACTACGGAAAGCATCACGCATTGTATACGAAAAACTTAAACGATGCTGCAGAGAAGGCCGGTGTTGCAGATAAGGATATCGAAGACCTTTTGGCTTCTTTAGACAGTGTGTCGGATGAGGCTCTCAGAAAGGCACTCAGAAATAACGGTGGTGGATTCTACAATCACAACCTCTATTTTTCAACTCTGTCCGCAGAGGGAAACACGGAGCCGGTTGGTGATCTGAAAGTTAAAATTGATGAAAAGTTCGGGAATTACGCCACCTTAAAGGAAGAATTAACCAAACTTGCGCTCGGACAGTTCGGATCCGGATGGGCATGGCTGTCAGCGAACAAAGCAGGTGACCTCATGGTTTCGGCAAGTCCGAATCAGGATAATCCCATCAGTGAGGGCACGGGTTTTATCCCCATCCTTGCGATCGATGTTTGGGAGCATGCGTATTATCTGAATTACAAAAACTTAAGAGCAGACTATGTTGCAAAGCTTTTTGAGATCATCGACTGGAAGCTCGTAGAGGCTAACTATCAGAGAGTAAAGGCGTAAGACATAAGTCTGTACGGAAGGAAACGAAGTTGGACATTAAGGAAACACAGCGTATAGCGATGAAAACATCGGTGGTCAGCATAATCGGCAATCTTTTGCTGTCGGTATTCAAGCTGATCGCCGGCCTCGTCGCATCGTCATCGGCGATGGTTTCCGATGCGGTGCACTCAGCCTCAGATGTTTTCTCGACGGTGATAGTCATGATAGGGGTGAAGGTTTCCTCCAAGGAGGCGGATGATGATCATCCCTATGGACATGAGAGGTTCGAGGCGATAGCGTCGGGCCTTCTTTCGATGGTCCTTGCAGTCATCGGATTCGAGATAGGAAGGAAGGGCGTGGTGACGCTGGTATCCGGAGAGTATGAGTCTCTGTCCGTGCCTGGAGTCCTCGCTCTCGTCGCAGCCATCGTATCCATCATCGGGAAGGAAGCGATGTTTTGGTATACCAGGGCGAATGCAAAAAAAATACGCTCAACCGCTCTCATGGCTGATGCCTGGCATCACCGCTCGGATGCGCTCTCATCCGTCGGCGCTCTCATAGGTATCGCTTTTGCGATGTGCGGATGGCCTGTTATGGACTCTGTGGCAAGTATCGTGATCTGTCTGTTTATCTTAAAAGCCGCAGTGGATATCTACAAAGAGTCGTTGAATCGACTTGTCGACAAGAGTGCCGATCCTGAGCTTATGGACAGTATCCGCACTGAGATACTGTCGGTAGAAGGTGTGGAAGGCGTAGATGATCTGAAGACAAGGCTTTTTGGAAACAGGATGTTCGTGGATGTCGAGATAGCAGTAAACGGAACCCTCACCCTGGAGTCGTCTCATGATATCGCTGAGGCCGTGCACCTGCGTATCGAGGAGGTATTTCCCGATACGAAGCACTGCATGGTCCATGTGAATCCGACAGAGAGGTGAGTATCTCATGAAAAGCACAACCGGAAAAATAGCACTGCGTGCGATGCTCGTTGCCGTAGCCTTCGTCCTCGCCTGGCTGGAGGCACAGGTGCCGACACTGATCGCTGTGCCCGGAGTTAAGCTCGGACTTACAAATCTGGTTGTTCTTATCGCGCTTTATAAGCTCTCTTGGAAGGACGCTCTTGTTATCAACGTCATTCGTATAGTACTGGTGGGTTTCACCTTCGGGAGTATTTTTTCACTTATGTATTCTCTTGCGGGAGGACTGCTTTCGGGAATCGGTATGATCGTTCTGAAGGAGGTCGCGCACGCCAGGCTTGTCACCGTGAGTGTGGTGGGTGCTTTGTTACATAATCTCGGTCAGCTCATCGTCGCGATGATCGTTTTGGACACATCGTCTTTATTCTACTATCTGGTCGTTTTGTGGATCGCAGGAGCCGTTGCCGGAACGGTTTTGGGACTCATATGCGTGCCGATCGTAAAAAGTATAAAAAAAATCCCGTAAAATACGAATTTCCTCTTGTTTGAAAGGTTAAATTTTGCTATACTAGAAATAGCGAGATTAACAATGGAGGAGAGCCGTGCTAAGCGAAGAAAGAATCAAAAAAATGATTCGTCTATCGGACTATGAAGCGGGTATGGGTGAGCTCGATCTGAGACGCACTCGCTATCGCAGGCGTGATTATGTACGCCTTCAGGTTTTGCGTGCTGTGGCCGGTATGGTTGCGGCGAGCATTCTTATCTTAGGGATGGTCATGCTCTACTTCATCGACAGCATTCCTTGGAAAACATACGTATCAGAAGGTTTCTTTACCCTGGACCGTACGCTTTGGATCACAGGTGGCGTTGTGGTATGGTTGATTCTCCTTGGAATACTTTGTTCGTTTACCAAAAGACGAAGCAAACGTGAATATGACGAGGCGGCAGCCCGCGTTTATGAATACGATGCTACATTGGATCAACTCTTGAGACTTTACGAGGATGAGAAGAAGGAGGAGAACACATGATGGCAACACTTCTGATCCTCAGAGGTCGGATCAGGCATTATTTTGAAAAACACTATACCATCATCAGAGGTATATTAAAGGGCTTGGTTGTGCTTGTGGTGCTGATGCTGCTCACGGGCAAATTCCCCGATGGATTCTTTTCGAATTACAGATGGGTATTTCCGGTAGTGGCGGTAGCCTGCGGATTTCTTCCGGACGCTATCGGGATCCTCAGCATAGTCGCGATAGTAGGTATTGAGGTTTGGCAAATATCTGCGGTTCAGGCAGTGACTCTGCTGATGATGATCGCTATTTTTTTCCTGCTCTTTGGACGAAAGGCAAAGGATCAGTGGTATATGCTGATATCCGTGCCCACTCTTTCGGCGCTTCAGATGGGATTTTCAGTCCCTGTGGTTTCGGCGCTGTTTGCAGGACCGTCGTTGATTCCCGCTCTTGTAATGGGTCTGGTAGTCAGATTCAGCCTGGATGCTGTGTCTGAGTATACGGCGACCGCACAGAGGATTGCCGGTGATTCAAATATGTTTGCACCGCTTCAGTATTTGATCAACTATATCATTTCAAACCGACTTTTGTGGGTGGCGCTTTTAGTATACATAATCACCTTTACGGTTGTTTATCTGTTGAGAAGAGCCAACTTCAAGTATTCACCTCAGATTGCCATATTGGTTGGAACCGTGGTTCTGTACACACTTGAGATGGTGAGCAATATTATCTGGGAACTCGAGCTGAATCTCATTCTTACCTCGGTGTTGGTACTGGTCACCATGGGAATCGCGTATCTGTTCCAGTTTATGCATATTTCTCTGGACTATCACGGTATCAGAAAACTGCAGTTCGAGGATGATGAGTACTACTATTATGTTTCTGCGGTTCCGAAGTATAACGTTGCTGTCGGTGACAAGATCGTCACGAAGATCCTTCCGGAGGATGTGGCTGAGGTTACCGCGGAGCTGCGCGAAGAGGTAGAGAAGGCTCTCGCCGAGGAGCGAGGCATAAAGATAGAGGACAAGAAGGAAGAGAAAAAGAAGGTAGAGGAGAAAAAACCGGAAGAAAAGAAGTCGGAGAAAAAGCCGGAGGAGAAAAAGCCGGAGGAAAAGAAACCGGAGAAAAAGCCGGAGGAGAAAAAGCCGGAGGAAAAGAAACCGGAGAAAAAGCCGGAGGAGAAAAAGCCGGAAGAAAAGAAAGAAGAAGAGAAGGCTGAAGAAAAAGAGACAGAAGATAAGAAAACTGATGAGAAGGCCGACGAGAAGATAGAAGAAAAGCCTGAGGAAGTAAAAGAAGAAACGAAAACGGAAATCGAGGAGACGAGTGAGTCAACCGAATCCTCCGAGGAAACCGAGGGTGAAAAAAAACCCCGGGTACCCGCGAACAAAAGCAGAAAAAAGAACAGAGGCAGAAAAAGATAAAAGGACGTAGCTTATGGATACTATCATCTCATTTTTTAAAAATTATGTAACCAAGCTCACGATCCCCAAGGTAAGTGTCATCGACATCCTGGAGATCCTGATCATTGCTTACGTATTTTATCACATCATTGTCTGGGTGAAGGACACGCGTGCGTGGACTCTGCTCAAGGGAATGGTGTTTCTTGCGCTGTTTTATCTGGTTGCAATGATACTTGAGATGAATGTTATCATATGGATATTCAACAATGTAATGGTCGTAGCGGCGGTAGCGCTGGTAGTTATCTTCCAGCCTGAGTTAAGAGGCGCCCTGGAACATCTGGGACGACGAAATATCCTGAGAAAGCTGTCACTTGACAGTTCTGATGAAAAGAGCAAAAGATTCTCGACAAAGAGTGTTCAGGCCATCGTGAAAGCAAGTTATGATATGGCCAAGGTCAAGACCGGTGCGCTCATCGTCGTAGAGAAAAACATCCAATGCCGTGAATACGAGAGAACGGGTATTCCGATCAACGCGGATATCAGCTCTCAGCTTTTGATAAACATATTTGAGCACAATACACCGCTTCATGACGGTGCGGTGTTACTTCGTGATGATCAGATCGTGGCAGCGACCTGTTATTTGCCGTTGTCAAACAATCTGAGTGTCAGCAAGGATCTCGGCACGAGACATCGTGCGGCCCTGGGTATCAGTGAGGTTTCCGATTCGCTGACTATCATCGTTTCCGAGGAGACCGGTGCGGTATCCCTGGCTGTGGACGGAAAGCTCTATCACAAGATAGATTCCGATACGCTTACCATTCGTCTCAAGGAGGCAGCGAAGCGCGGAAGAGAGAGAAAGGTTCGCTGGTGGCAGTTCCGCAAAAAAAAGCGGATCGCGGAGAAACGTGCGGCTGAAGCCGAATCTTCAAAGGAAGAGGAGGTGAGCCGTTCATGAAGAAGTTTTTCAAGAGACTGTTTACAAAGAATATTGGATGGAAGATTCTGTCCATCATTGCGGCAGGTGTGTTCTGGCTTATCGTGGTAAATATTGTTGATCCTACGGTAAAGAGGACGTTTGAGAACATCCCGGTAAAGATACTGAATGAGACTGCTATCACCTCGGCAAACCAGGTTTATGAGATCGTGAGCGGAGATCATGTTGATGTCACGATAACCTCGAAGAGGAGTCTCGTAGAGAGACTGAGAGAGAAGGACTTTACGGCGACTGCGGACCTCGCGGAGCTTTCGAGTGTGAACGCCGTAAATATACAGGTAAAGCTTAACAAAAACCCCAATAACCTTCAGTATGAGCTTAACTACAACAATGCGGTGCTCAAAGTCAAGCTTGAAAACCGCGTGACAGAGAAGTTCAAGGTTCAGGTAGAGCAGGAAGGTGATCTCGGAGAAGGATATGTGCTTGGTGATGTGAAGGTTAAACCGAATATCATCGAGGTAGCCGGCGGCGAGTCAAAGATGAGAAAGATCGATCATGTCGGAGTGGTTATCCCGTTAAACGGTGAGACGGAGGAGTTTACCACCAAGGCGAAGCCTGTGGCATATGACAGCTCCGGAGATATGATAGACGCGGGCAATCTGACCTTCAGTGAGACAGAGGTCACGGTCAGTGTCGGAGTAAGGACGACCATGGATGTTCCGATCGAGGTAACTACTGTCGGAATGCCTGCCGAAGGTTATCATCTGATACAGACTGACAGACAACCTGAGAGCGTCAGGGTGTCCGCTTCGGATCCGTCAAAGTTCTCCGACGATATGGTCATAAAGCTTGAGGTGGATATAGAGGGGGCCACTGCCGATGTGGAGAAGGAGATCGATATTTCCACATATCTGGGCAAGGGCTTTACCATAGAGGATGGTATTACCAAGGTATCGGTTAGGTGTGAGATCGGAAAGAGCGGCAGCAGAAGCTTTTTCCTTAACGGAAGTGATATAGAGGTCAGAAATACACCTGAGAACTATTCGGTCGCTTTCTCGGATTCTGACAAGAGATACGAGGTGAAGCTTTCAGGCTCCGATGATAAACTGAAAAATGTACAGCTCAAGGATTTGGGAGCCTACATCGATATCGGTTCATTGGGAGAGGGTGTACATAGTGTAGAGGTAAGCTTCACTACGCCCGACGGTATAAGGATAACATCGCCGGTTATAGTAGAGGTTACCATATCGAAGATAGAGAGTGAAGCCACGGAAACGCCCGAGGAGACGGAGGCGCCGGAGGAGGAATAAGAGCCACGCGAGGATGAGCGAGCCACGCGGGAATGAAACGAGCCACGCGGTAGACTCGGAATGCTGCGCATTCCTCGTTACGCGGCAGTCGCCGCGTATAAAAATAGGGGTGCACCTGTATCTGCATGTAAACATGCGATACAGGCACATCCCTATTTTTCCGCGTGGCTCGTTGCTACAGCGGTATGTTTCCGTGTTTTTTCTCGATCCTGTCGATCGACTGTTTGTTTCTGCATATGAGCAGGTCGGCGTAGATTCGCTCACGTGTGGCCTCGGGTCTGATGACCTCGTCCACATAGCCGTTCATTACGGCGACCTGCGGATTCATGAACTTCTCATTGTATTCATCTATCTTTTCCTGACGGAAGGCCTGTTTTTCTTCAGGCGACATATCCTTCATCTGTTTTCCGTACAGGATATCAGCAGCACCCTCGGCGCCCATAACGGCGATCTCTGCCGTAGGCCACGCGTAGACAAAGTCAGCACGCAGATGCTTTGAGCTCATGGCGATATAAGCTCCACCGTAGGCCTTTCTGAGGATGACGTTTATCTTGGTCGTGGTAGCCTCGGAATAAGCGTAAAGAACCTTGGCTCCATGTCTGATGATGCCCTTGTATTCCTGATCTTTGCCCGGCATAAAGCCCGGTACGTCGGTGAGTGTTATGATCGGAATATCATAAGCATCACAGAAACGAATGAGCCTGGCTACCTTGTCAGAGGAGTCGCAATCGAGCACTCCTGCGAGATAGTTCGGCTGGTCACATATGAGACCGATCGTGATGCCCTTTATCTTTCCGAATCCTACTACGACATTCTTTGCAAACTCTTCCTGGATCTCTATGAAGGAATCAGGATCGACTATTCCGTTTATCACATCGTGTATATCGTAGCTCTGATTGCTGTGTTCTGGAAGTACATGCGCTAAATCTTCATTAAAGGTGACGTCATCTGCGTAGTTTATTCCCTGATTTAACGGATTATGTTCAGCCTTGTTTTGATAGCAGGGAGGAAGTATGCCTATGAGCTGTCTGACCTTCTTGAAACAGGAGGCCTCATCCGGCATACGGAAATGAGCAACACCGCTGGTCTGAGCATGTACTCTGGAACCGCCGAGATCCTCGGCAGTGATATCTTCATTGGTTACGCTCTTTATAACCTTGGGTCCGGTCACGAACATCTGGGAGATGTCATCGATAACAAAGATGAAGTCGGTGATGCCCGGAGAGTAGACTGCTCCGCCTGCGCAGTTTCCTGCTATGATGGAGATCTGTGGTATGTATCCCGAAGCCATGGTATTGTAATAGAATATCTCACCGTATCCTGCAAGGGCGTTGATACCTTCCTGGATTCTGGCGCCGCCGGAGTCGTTTATTCCGATGATGGGACAACGGTTTTCTATAGCAAGCTTTATCGCATTTGCTATCTTGAATCCGTGCATTTTTCCGAGGGTTCCGCCTATAACGGTGAAGTCCTCCGCGTAAACGACCACAGGCTGTCCGTCTATGGTACCATAGCCGGTGATGACACCATCATACGGGAACTGTCCCTTTTTGATATTGAAAGCGTCTTCAAGGTTGGTTATACCCGAACCGATCTCACGGAAGCTGTCCTGATCGAGCAGGTGACAGATTCTCTCGAGAGCGTGAAGCTTGCCCAGCTTGTGCTGTTTTTCCATATTATATTCCATGGTGATCCTCCATTGACTGATATAGTCCGAGTATATCAGGAAATCAGCCGAAAGTCAACAGGTGATGAGGCGTGGTTTTGTGTTGACTTGTATCCCGGAATAATGGTATAATATCGGTTGCAAATACTGTGTTTGCACACTCAGATGGAGGTTGTCGTGAAAAAAGTCATTACTTACGGAACGTTTGATCTGTTTCATATTGGCCATATTAATCTCCTGAAGAGAGCAAAGGAACTGGGAGACTATCTGATAGTAGCCGTATCAACCGACGAGTTCAACGCCGTTAAGAGAAAAAGCGCATACCACAGTTATGAGGAAAGAAAAAGGATACTTGAGGTGTGTCGGTATGTGGACGAGGTCATCCCCGAAATGACCTGGGAACAGAAGGTTAGCGATGTGGTAAACAACGATATTGATGTATTCGTGATGGGAGATGACTGGGAAGGAAAGTTCGACTTTCTGAAGCAGTACTGTGAGGTGGTATATCTTCCACGCACGGAGATCATATCCACCACCAGGATAAAGGACGATTTGAAACGTGGATAAAAAATATGTAGGATACAGACTGTTCGGAATGATGTTTTCTATGTTCCGCCTGTTTCCCGTAGATCGAAATAAAGTATTCTTCATAGCTACTCATGATGACAGCCCTGAAGGAAATATCGCTTCGGTAGCCGGAGCCATAAAGAAAAAAAGACCTTCCATGAGGTTTATTTACCTGACGAAAAAGGACAAGCCATGGAGGTTCTTTTCATTTTTTGTTAAAAAAGCCTATCACATGGCTACATCAGGTGCGATAATCCTTGACAATGTATTCATGCCGATGGCTTATACTCCCATCTCGAAAAAGACGGTTGTGATCCAGCTGTGGCACGGGACGGGCACGATAAAAAGATTCGGGCTTGATGTGGAGAAAGGGAGTGTTGCCCGTATCGCGAAAAAGGGTAACAAAAGGCTCACCTGGCTCATAGTAAACGGCGCGAGATCAAAAAAACAGTATGCGTCAGCGTTCAGGGTGGATGAGTCGAGGATAAGGACGCTGGGATTGCCGAGGACGGATCTTTTTCTGGATCAGACCTTTTTGGAGAAAAGAAAACGCCGGTTTTTCAGGTATATGAGAGGAAGGATCGATCATCCGGAAGAAAAACGATATGTGCTCTATGCTCCGACCTTCAGGGATGATCAGAAGGAGAGACCGGGACTCATGCTCGATCCAAAGAAGATCCTCGGAAAGCTGGAGGATGACGTGGTGCTTTTGCTCAGATTCCATCCTCATGTCGCGGAGAGCTTCTCACGGGACATGGAAAGGACCGGGATGCCACATGGTGTTTACGACAGAGTAGCAGATGTCTCTGATTATCCGGGAGTGACGACTCTTTTGGCTGTGGCGGATGTTCTCGTGACGGATTATTCTTCCATCGTTTTCGAATATGCCCTTTTAAAAAGGCCAATGATCTTTTATGCATACGACTTAGACAGGTTTAGAAAAAGCGGAAGAGGGTTTTATGAGGATTATGAGATTTTCGTCCCGGGACCTGTAGTACGAGATGAACAGGGCTTGGGAAAAGAACTTTCTTGCGCGCTCGGAAAAGCCGGAGAGAATAAGAATGGCAAAGCGCGTATCGAGGCATTTTTGCGTGATAATTACCGTAGGATGGACGGAAGAGCAGCGGAGCGCGTGGCTGCTCTGGCGCTTAGAGAAAAATTCTCTCGACAAAGCTGAAAAGATGATGTATAATGTTTTAGTTGAGTTTGTTTTAATTATGAAGGAGACAACAAGGAGACGTAAACATGGGAAAGCTGATGGATAGGAAGCTGAGCTTCGTTTTTATATTTTTACAGCTGCTGTTTTCGATAGCACTGTGCGCGATACTGTTTTATGTTGGGTTTATCCCCGATAAATACGTGATCGCTGCGATAATACTCTGTGTGGTGCTGATGGTATATCAGATATGTGCGCAGATAGCGGACTCGAGCTTCATCATAGGAAGAGTTTTGAGTGTGGCTTTTTGCCTGATATTCCTGGCGGGAGGCTATTATCTGTATGATACCTACCACGCGATGGCTCAGATATCCGGGGCGGATGTCAAGATAGACGTCATATCGTACTACGTGCTGAAGGACGATCCCGCGCAGAGTTTGAAGGACGCAAAGGATTACAAGTACGGAATACTGTCGGTCATCGATCGTGAGAATACCGACAAGGCTCTTGCCGAGGCAAAGACTGAGGTAGGACAGGATCTGCAGATCATCGAGTTCCAGGATTCGTCAACACTTGTGGATGCGCTTTATGCAAAAGAGATCCAGGTGGCGGTGTTCAACCAGGGATTCGTCAATTCGATAACGGATAAGTTCAAAACATTTAAAAAAGACACGAGAGAGCTCGTCCAACACGAGATCGAGACCAAGATCGAAGATGAAGAGGAAGAAGAAGAGGAAGATGATTACGCTACCAGCGTGACGACGCAGCCGTTCATAGCGTACTTAAGCGGTATCGATGTTTACGGAAAGCTTTCCACGACATCGAGAAGTGATGTAAACGTTTTGGTCGTGGTCAATCCTCTTACAAAGAAGCTTCTGTTGATATCAACGCCTCGAGATTACTATGTTCCGCTATATGACAGCAAAGGCAATTCGAAATCAGGCGGAGTGGGAGACAAGCTGACGCATGCCGGTATTTACGGAGTTGAGGTCTCGATGGGAACGCTCGAGCACCTGTACGGTATCGATATAGACTATTTCGTCAGGGTGAACTTCTCATCAGTAAAGAACATAGTAGATCTGTTGGGTGGAGTTAAGGTTTATTCGGACTTTGATTTCTTATCTACGGTAGGACCTTATAAGGGCGGACATTATCAGTTCAAGAAGGGCTACAACAAAGTAGACGGAAAGAAAGCACTGGCGTTCTGTAGAGAGCGTAAGCATTTCGCAAACGGTGACTACCAGCGTGGACGAGATCATCAGCATATGATCGAGGCCATCCTGAACAAGGTGATGAGCCCTGCAGTGCTCGGAGATTATCCGGCACTCCTAAAGGAAGGAAAGAAGAACTTCCAGACAAATATGTCTACAAAGAAGATCGTATCTCTCTGCAAGATGCAGCTTGACGATATGGCAAAATGGAAGATCAGTTATGCAAATGCCGCCGGAAACGGAACAACAGCTTATACGTATTCGATGCCGTCTACAAGGCTCTATGTATGCTCTCCGGATATGAACTCGGTGGCAAAGATCAAAGCAAAGATTGATAAGTTTATGAATGAGCGTCCGGGCGATGGTACGAAGGGGACAGATAACGTCGGAACAGCTCCTCTGAATGATCAGGGAACAAATCAGTAAAACTACGTAATATGGTGCAAAACCGGGTGGGTCAGTATGACTTGAACCCGGTTGTTGCTGTTTTTAAGGAGAAGGTTAGTGGATAACAGACGCGAAATAGTTTTCTCTCCTCCCGACATGACCGATGAGGAGGTAGAGGAGGTAAAAAAGGCGCTTTTATCTGGATGGATCACTACAGGACCCAAGACAAAAGAGCTCGAAAACATGCTGGCGGATTTCTGTGGTACGGACTTGTTTGTCTGCTTTAATTCAGCTACGGCCGCGATGGAGATGACCTACAGATTGCTGGGGATAGGTGAGGGTGATGAGGTTATCACGACAGCCTATACCTATACTGCCACATCAAGTGCGATATGCCATGTGGGAGCAAAGCCGGTGATGGTGGATATCCTGGGCGACAAGGTCTATGAGGAAAAAAGATATATAGGACACAGCCCGTATGAGCCTGATTATGATGAGATCGACAGGGCTTTTTCAGAGAAAACAAAGGCTATAGCGCCCGTTGATATCGCAGGTGTTATGTGTGATTATGACAGGTTAGCAGAGATCGCCAAAGCTCATGCAGGAGATTTTTCTCCATCCGACAACCGCTATCAGAAAGCGATGGGAAGGGCTGTGATCGTGGCGGATTCGGCGCACGGACTCGGCGCATCGAAAAACGGAAAGATGAGCGGGCAGAAGGCCGACTTTACGACTTTTTCGTTCCATGCCGTAAAAAACCTCACTACCGGTGAGGGCGGTGCAGTCACTTGGAGAAAGATCGAAGGGATCGATAATGAGGACATCTATCACGAGTACATGCTTCTGTCATTGCATGGCCAGTCAAAGGATGCTCTCGAAAAGACAGAGATCGGTTCGTGGGAGTACGATATCATCTTCCCGGGGTACAAATGCAATATGACGGATATCCAGGCAGCGATAGGTATCGCACAGTTGAGGAGATACCCGGGGCTTCTGAAGAGAAGAAGAGAGATAGTCAATCTGTATGACGAAGGGATCAACAGGATAAGCAGGCTCACCGGTGTAAATATCACCTCTCTTGCACACTATACCGAGACTTCGACATCGAGCGGACATCTGTATCTGATGCGAGTGGGAGGTTATACTCACAAGGACAGGTGCAGACTCATCAGGCTGATGGCGGAGAAGGGAGTCCCGGCGAATGTCCATTACAAGCCGCTCCCGATGCTCACCGCGTACAAAAATATGGGTTACAGGATCGAAGACTGTCCCAGGGCTTATCAGTACTACGAAAACGAGATAACATTGCCGCTTCATACCTTGCTTTCAAATGATGATGTGGCATATATTCTTGACGTCCTTACGGATGCATTAAAGGACAATGAAGGATAAGTGATCCGGGAGAGATTATGTTTACAAATGCTTTGCAAAAGCTTTATATAAGCCTTCTTTCACCATGGATTCCGTTTGTATCGAGGATTCCTGACAAGTGGCGCTATCGTCTCATCACTGCCTGCTTCATGGTGGATCTGGTACTGTTTTGCATAGTCAGATATGTGCTCAGAAGAGAGAGCTATTTTTACAATACGGCACTCGGTATCATGCTCATGATCGCGATAGCGATATTGTCACTTGATAAAACGTTAAAGCTCGTTAACTGGCACAGATCCATAAGGATCGTCTGGTTTGGGATGTGCATAGCGTTTACGGTATCGGATGTTTTGGTTCCGAAAAAAGTCACCGGACTCGGCGTAGTGCTGGCTTTGGTGTTTACCGGAGTATTTTTCGTGTGGCAGAACCACTCCAGGCGAGATCTGTTGTGGGAGAGTGCGAAAAAGGCGATCAGATACATCTTCGTTCTGATGACCGTGGTGTGTTTTCTGTTCAGGCCCATATATGAGGGCGGCAGATACGCGGGGATATTTACAAACCCGAACACCTTCGGACTTTACCTCATAGTGATCGCGGCAGTGTATCTGTCCGATCTTGACTGGGAGGTTGCGACCGGCAGATACTGGTACAAGGCGATACCGACATATATAGGCCTGGGCCTGACATTTTTCTACCTGGCACTGACACAGGGGAGGACGTCGCTCGTCACCGTCGTACTGCTGGTGGTGATGTGGGTAGTGTTCAAGATCCACAATGGTATCCGCACTCACAGGTGGAGATCATTTTTGAAAAATATCGTGATGGTGCTCATCTTTTCGGCGCTGGTTTATCCGGTGTCGAGAGCGGCAGTGACGTATCTGCCATGGATAGTCGGGCATCCCATAATCTTTGACGGCGAGAGTCTGTATCTGTACGACGGAAGCAAGATCGGTGATCTCGGTGAGACTGTCATCGCGGAGCCTGATCTGAATGCGGAGTCTCTGATCGAGGGATATATGCCGGCTGCGGAGATCACGGATAAGGGAGATACATATGAGCCCGCTGCTTATCAACCGCAGGTTTATGAGCCGGCGCCGGGATCCAGATATGATCAGACTACGGATGCTCCGGAGAAGCCTCTGGTACCGCAGACCATGATGGAGAGATTTTGGTATCTGCTCGAACACACTGAGGGACTAAACGCCCTGACATCAGGACGTATAGAGATATACAAAGGTTACTACAAACAGCTGAATTACAAAGGACATGAGAGTGTCGCGCTGACGATCAACGGATCCACGCGAGCGCATGCACACAACAACTGGTTGCAGTTCGGATATACCTACGGGTATTTCGGGATGATCTTTTACGGGATCATGACTGTCTTGGTATTTTTCTACTCTTTGAGTTATTACAAAAAGAGATCCAGGAAAAATGCGAGCTATGCATTTTTGATACCGGCAGTGTGTGTCGGGTTCATCGCGGCGACCGTGACGGAATGTCTGTTTTTACCTTTCGAGGTGTTCCCGGCATTTATGTTCTGGTTTGTATGCGGGGAGCTGTTTGAAAAAGAGCTTATACCAAATCGATTTAAAAGGAGTATGCAAAATGAGTGATGCAAAGATCTATGGAGTAGTACTTGCAGGAGGAATGGGAAGCCGTATGGGCACCCAGGATAAACCGAAGCAGTATCTGCAGGTGGGCGACAAGCCTATTCTTATCCATACCCTCGAAAAGTTTTATATCGAGAGTGAGTTTGAAAAAGTGATCGTGCTGTGCCCGAAGGAGTGGATAGCTCACACGAAAAATCTCGTCAAAAAATATCTGGGCGACGATGGGCAGAGAGTGGTCGTGATATCGGGTGGAGATACCAGAAACGAGACCATCATGAACGCCATCGGGTTTATCGATTCCGAGGGGAATCTCGATGATCAGACCATCATAGTGACGCATGACTCCGTAAGGCCTTTTGTTACAAAGAGGATCATAGATGAAAATATCAAGTACGCGAAGGAGTTCGGAGCGTGTGATACGGCGATGCCCGCTACTGATACGATAGTTATCAGTGAGGACAACGATGTGATATCGGAGATCCCTGAGAGAAAAAAGATGTATCAGGGTCAGACACCTCAGACGTTCCAGGCGCAGAAACTGAAGGAGTTGTATTTGTCGCTCACGGACGAGGAGAAGTCGATACTGACGGATGCGGCGAAGATATTCGTTATGAAGGGCGAGCGTGTGCATATCGTTGAGGGCGAGGTGTACAATATCAAGATCACGTATCCGTACGATCTGAGAGTTGCGGAGGCGCTAATTCAGGGAAATATAGAGTAATGACGCGCCGGATACTATTCCGACGCGTTAGCGCGGTCGGAGCAAATATTCCTCGCTCGCACGTATACGAACTGGAACAGTTCGTTGGGCTCACTCGGAATATTTCTCCTGCCGCTAACGCTGATAGGATAACTATTCAGAAAACCAGCGCCGCCGGCGCTGACACAATCAGATTTCAGAAAACCAGCGCACGAGCGGCGGTAGTTTTCTTCCGAGGAGCACTTTATATGTGCGAGCGAGGAAGAAAAGCTACCATAGCGCTCGGCGCGGAGGGGTAGTTGTATGTTAAATGTAGTGTATAGATTAGTGGCTCCGGGTAGATTTGAGGTCGAATTCTCGGATATCGAATTGAACAGTGATATCACGATTGTCAGACCGACGCATCTGTCGATATGTCACGCGGATCAGAGATATTATCAGGGGTTGAGGCCACCGGCGGTTATGAAGAAAAAGCTGCCGATGGCGCTGATACATGAGGGTATCGGTGAGATCGTGTGGGATGGCAGCGGGCAGTTTGAGCCCGGCGACAGAGTCGTTATGGTACCGAACACTCCGGTAGAGGATGATCCGTTTGTGGCGGAGAATTATATCCGATCGTCCAAGTTCAGGAGCAGCGGGTATGACGGATTTATGCAGGATCTGGTCGATATCAGACCAGACAGAGTCCTTCGGGTGCCTGACAGTGTCGAGTCCGAAGTGGCGGCGTTCACGGAGCTTGTCAGTGTGAGTACCCATGCTATCAGAAGGATGGATATGATAGCGAACGGTAAACGTGATACTATCGGGATATGGGGAGACGGTAATCTCGGTTTTCTTACCGCTCTTATGTACAGATATATGTATCCTGAGGCGGAGCTAATCGTGTTCGGAATGAGTGAGAATAAACTCGCTGATTTCTCGTTCTGTGACGATACTTACCTTACTGAGGAGATACCTGATGACCTCGTTATTGACCAGGCATTCGAGTGCGTCGGAAGTGAGGGAGCCAGATCCGCGGTTGATCAGATAATCGATCATATAGCACCTGAGGGATCCATCTCACTGATGGGAGTCAGTGAAAACCCGATAGCGATAAACACCCGTATGGTCCTGGAAAAGGGATTACGTTTATTCGGAAGCAGCAGAAGCGGTGTGGAGGATTTTAAAAAGACCTTGCAGGTCTATGAGGAGAATCCGGATCTCGTTTCGGAACTTCACAGAATAGTAGGACATGTTGTGAATGTCAGAAATATGGATGACATGAAACATGCTTTCGAGCTCGATCTGCAGAGCAAATCAGGAAAGACGGTTATGGTGTGGAATAAGTGATAAAAATGTTCAGTGTTTGAAGAGGAGATAGCAGATGGAAACAAGGATCGAGAAAAAGGAAACCACTTTCCGCGGCAATGTGCTTTATATGGTCGTGCCGTGCTACAACGAGGAGGCTGTTCTCCCGGAGACAGTTAAAAGACTTACAAAAAAACTCGAGGATATGATCGCCAGGAAAAAGATCAATGAGAGGAGCCGTATTCTTTTTGTGAATGACGGGTCAAAGGATGGTACCTGGAAACTGATAACCAAGTATTATCTTGAGAATCCGTTAGTTAGCGGTCTCAATCTTTCGAGAAACCGCGGACATCAGAACGCGGTGCTGGCAGGACTCATGTACGCAAAGGATCACGCTGATGTGGCGATAAGCATGGATGCTGATCTGCAGGATGATATCGAGGCGATAGAGCAGATGATCGAGAGATATCATGACGGTCTGGATGTCGTATACGGTGTCAGATCCGACAGAAAAAAGGATTCGGGATTTAAGCGTTTTACAGCTGAGTTTTTTTACAAACTGATGCTGAAGATGGGCGTGGATATCATCTTCAATCACGCTGATTTCAGGTTGATGAGCAGGCGTGTTTTGGAGGAACTTGAGAACTATAAAGAGGTCAATCTTTTCCTCAGAGGCATGGTGCCTTTGATCGGATTCCCGTCGGGACAGGTGCTCTACGAGAGACAGGAAAGATTCGCCGGGGAGAGCAAATACCCACTCAGAAAAATGCTCTCATTCGCGCTTGACGGTATCACATCATTTTCCGTAAAGCCGATCCGTATGATAATGACGGTGGGTGTCGTGATATTTTTCATAAGCTTTATAATCCTGGTATGGTCGATCATTCGTCACTTCCAAGGGGCGACGGTACTGGGTTGGAGCTCGACCATGGTGTCCATATGGGCGCTGGGAGGCCTGCAGTTACTGGCGATAGGTATAGTCGGCGAGTACATCGGAAAGATGTATCTGGAGACGAAAAAGCGTCCGAGATTCGCAGTTCAGGACGTGCTCGACGATTGATGGAGGATAAATGAAGGTAGCGTTGGCCATAGTGGCCTATAACGAAGAAAAATATCTGCCAGTCCTTTTGGAGGATGTGAAAAAGCAGACCTATCCGCATGAAAAGATAGAGGTGCTGCTCGTCGACAGCGGTTCAGATGACGGGACAAAAAAGCTGATGGATGATTTCGCTTCAGAGGGCGGAAATTTTTCATCAGACGAGACTGCAGACTCGGAGGAGGGGGCTCATACAGCCGGATTCGGTCGGGTGTGGATAGGTGACAATCCGAAAAAAAGACAGAGTGCCGGATGGAATGTGGCTATAGATGAGTTTTTGGCTGAGAAAGATGAGCCGGCTCAGGCGCTCATCAGAGTTGACGCGCATGCGAGGATACCTGAGGAGTTTGTTATTTCCTGTGTTGAGGCGCTGGGTTCGGAGAATCGATCTGAGGAAACAAAAGAAGGTGCGGCCGAGTATGTAGTCGGCGGAGCACGCCCCACCATCTGTGATTCGGATGGAGCCTGGAGTAGGACACTGTGGATGGCCGAGGAGTCGATGTTCGGATCGAGTCCTTCTACTGCCAGAAGAGGTGCATCATCTGATATGGATGAGGATGCATCTGATGTAAGAATGTATGAGGAGCCGAAACGACGTACATACGTAAAAAGTCTTTTTCACGCCTGCTATCGGCGTGAGGTTTTGGAGAGTGTAGGCGGATTCCGAGAGGATCTCGGCAGGACCGAGGATAACGAGTATCACTACCGGATCAGAAAAGCGGGATATAAGATTTACAGATCACCTTATATCTATTCTGAACAGTATGTGAGACCAACTCTGGCTAAGATGATAAAGCAGAAGACCGGAAACGGATTTTGGGTTGGCAGAACGCTCGGGATAGTGCCCGGGTGCATATCGATATATCATTTGGTGCCATTTGTATTTTTATCGGCCATCGTGACGACTGCTATCATGGCTGTGTGCGGATGGCTGATGCCTTTGCAACTGCTGGGTAGTGTGTATCTGTCTGTTGCTGTTTTGATGGCTGTTTACAGTGCGTTCAGGCTGCAGTATGCCGGAGAGAGAGTAAGTGTTTTGGCTGTGCTTTTGCCGGTGATATTTTTTTGTCTGCATGTGTGTTACGGTGCGGGCACATTTTTTGGGATAATATCTATTCCGTTTGGAAGGAAAAAATAAATGGGATACAAAGAAGAGGTTGCTATAGTGATCGCGGCGCTCGATCCGGATGAACGTATGGTGGAGCTCGTAGACAGTCTGCACGAAAACGGCTTCAAAAGGATAATCCTGGTGGATGACGGGAGCGCGATCAAAAACCGTGTTTTTTTTAAAACATGTAAGGAAAGGTACGGCTGCAAGCTGATCCGCCATGTTGTTAACTTTGGCAAGGGTATCGCGATCAAGTCGGCTTTCAACTATATACTTGAGGAGTGTCCTGAAATCGCGGGAGCAGTGACCGCGGACTGTGACGGTCAGCACACTGTAGAGGATATCGATAAATGTGCAAGTCTCGTTTGCCTGCATCCTGATGAGCTGATACTGGGCTGCAGAAGTTTTGATGATAAGGAGATTCCGCTCAGATCGAGATTCGGAAATAAATGCACGAAGCTTATCTTAAAGGCACTCTGTGGACTGAAGGTAAGCGATACACAGACCGGACTTCGCGGTATGCCCATCGGACTGATACGAGAGCACTTTGCCCGTACCAAGGGCGAGCGCTACGAGTATGAGATGAACATGTTACTCGAGGCGAGAGATTACCATATCCCGGTCAGAGAGTTTCCGATACAGACTATCTACATCAAAAAAAATGAGAGCTCACATTTCAATCCGTTCAGAGATTCGATCAGGATATACAAGGTGTTTATCAAGTTTATGCTGAGTTCGTTCTCGAGTTTTTTGGTAGATATTCTGATGTATTTCCTTCTCGGATATATCCTGAGACCGTTTATAGAGGATGAGACGCTCGTTTTCGGAGTGAGTGTCCTGATCATCACGCGCACGGTCCTCGCCAGAGCAGTGAGCTCGATATACAACTTTATGATGAATAAAAAGCTGGTTTTTAAAAATGCATCGAAGTCGCCGTCGGTCGCGGTAAAATACTATCTGCTCGCGATCATACAGCTTACTGTTTCGGCTTTACTTGTAAACTATGCATTGTTATTTATACCGTATTCTACTATCCGAAAGGTGATCATTGATACGTTGTTGTTTGTAGTCAGCTTTATCATCCAGAGAGAGTGGGTATTTAAGTAATGAGTAAAAAAGAGCAAAGCACTCATATATATACGGACAAAGAGCTTGCCGGGATAAAGAGGATATCATTAGAGATGGCAAGTGTGTTTTGGGATTTTTGTAAGGAATATGAGCTTACCGCATATTTGTGCGGAGGCGGGTGTATAGGTGCGCTTCGTACGGGCGGGTTTATCCCGTGGGATGACGACCTGGATTTCTTTATGCCAAGGCGTGATTACGAGAGATTTTTGAGCCACTGGAATGAGTATAAGCCGGGGAAAAACTATGTGCTGTCCAATTCCGGAAAAAACTATACTGACAGAAATCTGTTTGCCACGCTTCGTGACAAAAGGACGACATGTATAAAACCGTATCAGGATGATCTTGATATAGTTCACGGAGTGTCGTTGGATATATTGCCGCTTGACGGATATCCGGACGACAAAGGTCAGAGACGCAATCAGGTTATATGGGCTTACATATACTCACTTTTCCGTGCGGGTACCATCCCCGAGAAGCACGGCGGACTGATGAAGTTCGGGAGCAGGATCCTGCTTGGGATCTTTCGGGGACAAAAGATCAGATATCGGATCTGGAGAAAAGCCGAAAAGCATATGACCAAGTACAAGATCCGAAAATGTGACGGGATAACCGAGTTGTGTTCGGGCCCCGGATACATGAAAAACTGGTATGACAAGATTTGGTTTAATACATACCGCGAGGTTCCGTTTGAGGACAGGATGCTGCCGATCCCGATAGGTGCCGAGGATTATTTGGTCCAGGCATTCGGTGATTACACGGTGCTCCCGCCTGAGGAGGAGAGAGTTGCGCATCATGACTGTGTATTTTTGGATCTCGAAAAGTCCTACAAGGAATACAGAGGAAAGTATTATCTCAGAAACAAAGAACCAAAGAAAAAAGGTAAGGATTGGAAAGTAAAATGACTACAGAAGAAAAAAGGGTTCCCAAAACGGTACTCTATTTGGCAACGGCGTTTTTTATTTATGTTACGATATATACACTCGGGACACGAATCGATATTTTTACAACAGCTTTTGATCTGATCACGGAGAAATATCCGTTCTTATATTTCTACGGATTTCTGGTTGCCGGAGCGGGGGTTATAGGTCTGATGATGATCATTATCAGCAGGCGCGAGCTAAAAAAACCTGATGTTATATTGCTCGCATTGATGATGATGGCGCTGGTTGCATCAGCATTTATGAACTCGGATTCGGGAGTCAAGGAAAACCTGTCGGGTGTGACCACGGTGGGAGTAACGGTGGTCACGTTTTACCTTTTGGGTAAGTGTTTCTCAAAGAAGGATATGCACTTCCTTCTCACAAGGGTCATACTTTGGGCAAGTGTTATATGGAATTACGGATGCATCGTTTCTCTGGGCATGTATATGGTTTGCTACAGCGGGTATTATAAGTTTGCAGGCTTTGCTCGCAGATCCAGGATGGGACTGATGGAAGGACGTCTTTTCGGATGCTTTTCAGACCCGAACTATGCAGCTATGATCGCTATGCTTATAGGTGGTGGCCTGGTTTATATTTATATTAAACACAGCAGAGAAAACACATCCGAGGACGGAAAGAAACCGTTATGGCTTTATGCAGAACGCATTTATATAGTATTCAGCATATTGATGTATCTGTTTTATACTGTTTTGGCACAGTCGAGATCAACAGAGACTGCCCTCATAGTTACCGGAATAATTTTTGTGCTCCTGTCGACCTACCACAGGAGGAAAAATCCCGAGCTTTTCAAAAAGCTTCCGCTTGTAAAGGGAGGTGTTTTACGTGCTTATGGAGTGAGGATCCTGGCGATGCTCGTTGCCATGGTGGTTATTTATTTCGGAGTTATGTTCGGATTACAGGGAATAGGCGTACTGGTCGTGCCGGACAGAGATACGACGGCTGAGCTCGAGAGAGATGATGTATCACTTGATGATATTTCAAACTCGAGGTTTGATATATGGGTTGACTACCTGACGCTGGTGAAGGACAGACCGGTGTTCGGTTTGTCGATAAGGGGGGCTCTGCCCTATGCGAAAAAAGTTGATCCTGAAGGCTATCTGGCTATGACGGAACACAATCCGCACAGCGTATTTATCCTGTCTGCAGTTCAGGGTGGTGTAGTGGGATTTCTACTTCTGATTGTGTTTATAGTTAGAGCATTTGTTAGAATATGGAAATGTTGTAAAGGGGAAAAACCACCCGGGATGATGTTTGTCCTGTTTCTGTTCATCATATTGATATACGGAGTATATTGCGTGTTTAATGTCGGGTTCTTTGTTACGACGTGTTTTGAAGCCGCACTCGCATGGACGGCACTTGGATTTCTTGAGAAAAAATGTGAAGCAACTCTGAAAAAAGGAGAGAAGCAAATTGGAAATAAAATTGCCTGAGATATCGATTATTATTCCGGTATATAATTCCGAAAAGTATTTGCCTGCATGCCTGGATTCGGTTCTTGCACAGACCTTCACTGATTTTGAGTTGATACTTGTTGATGACGGATCACCCGACGGATGTGGCAGGATATGCGATGAATATGCAAAAAAAGATAAAAGAGTAAGAGTGTTTCATATCGAAAACTGTGGCTCAAGTGCAGCGAGAAACTACGGGATTGACAGAAGCCGTGGCAAATACCTCGCTTTTATCGACAGTGATGACTACATAGATGAGGACATGTATGAGCTGTTGTATAACAATCTGATAAAGGAAGGTGCGGATCTGTCCATGTGCGGTCTTTTTGACGTGTATGGAGATAAGATCATAAAAAATACCGGCAAGCCTGTGTACAAGGTTATGGATACAGAGGAGGCTGTGCTTACTGTGATGGAGGCAAAGCTTACGACCGTATCTCCTGTAAATAAGCTTTACAAAAAGGATATATTTACCGGGATACGTTATCCGGTCGGAGAGGATGCGGGAGAGGACGCATCGATAATAATAGATCTGTTATTACGCTGTAATAAAACAGTATTAACAACAGAGCAGAAATACTATTATATCCACAGGGAAGAAAGCATCACCACCAGAGCATTTACGCCGAAGGACAGAAGCCTGATACGTGCTTATGAAAAGAATTATAAGCTGATAAAAAAACATTTGCCGTCGATCATTTCGGTCGCAAAGATGAGGATATGTTGGGCCCATTTTTCTGTTTTGGACAAGCTTCTGAGAAGTCCGAACAGAAAGGATTACAAGGATGAAGAAAAGGAACTTGTAAGGTTTCTGAGAAAGCATATGAGATTTATCCTTCAGGATAAGAGGTTTAATAAAAGCAGAAAGCTCGCTATGATCCTGTTGCGGTTCAATACCGGCCTGTACAGACAATGTGTTCTGTGGTTAAGAAAGCATAGAGAGCTTGCATAGAAATAAACAGTTTGGAGAGAGTATCAGTTATGAAAACAAAAAGAGAGGACATAAGAAATATAGCGATCATCGCGCACGTCGATCACGGAAAGACGACGCTGGTTGATGAGCTATTAAAGCAGAGCGGAGTGTTCCGTGAAAATGAAGAGGTAGCAGAGCGCGTGATGGATTCGGATGACATCGAGCGTGAGCGTGGTATCACCATTCTTTCAAAAAACACAGCCATTAACTATGAGGGAGTAAAGATAAATATCATTGACACCCCGGGACATGCCGACTTCGGTGGCGAGGTTGAGCGTGTACTAAAGATGGTAAACGGAGTCGTGCTTGTAGTGGATGCGTTTGAGGGAGCGATGCCTCAGACAAAGTTCGTTTTGAAAAAGGCGCTCGAGTTGTCTTTGCCGGTTGTGGTATGCGTAAACAAGATCGATCGTGAGGAGGCCAGACCCGAGGAGGTCGTGGATGAAGTGCTTGAGCTTTTTATAGATCTCGAAGCAGATGAGGCTCAGCTTGATTGTCCGTTTATTTTTGCGTCCGCGAAAGAGGGCTGTGCATACGCAGATCCGGATGAGGCTAAAAAAGGTGGCGGAGACATGCGTCCGCTCTTTGATGCGGTGCTTGATTACATCCCTGCGCCCGAGGGTGATCCGGAGGCGGAGACTCAGGTGCTGATCTCGACCATAGATTACAATGAGTATATAGGTCGTATCGGAATCGGAAAGGTTGACAACGGTTCGATACGTGTGGGTCAGGAAGCGGTTATAGTAAATCATCATGACCCGGATAAAAACGAGTCCGTGAAGATATCAAAGCTGTATGTGTTTGAGGGGTTAAACAGAGTTGAAGTAAATGAGGCCTCTATCGGTGAGGTTGTGGCTATATCGGGTATTTCGGATATCCATATCGGTGATACTCTGTGCGGACCTGAGAATCCGGTCGCCATACCGTTCCAGAAGATATCTGAGCCGACGATCGCGATGAACTTTCTCGTGAATGATTCGCCGCTCGCGGGAACCGAGGGAGAGTATGTGACATCACGTCATCTCCGTGACAGACTTTATAAGATGTTAAATACGGACGTATCATTGCGCGTGGAGGATACGGATACTACGGAGCGTTTCAAGGTGTCGGGTCGTGGTGAGTTGCATCTGTCCGTCCTTATCGAGAACATGAGACGTGAGGGATATGAGTTTGCGGTCAGCAAGCCTGAGGTTCTCTATCGCGAGGAAAACGGTGAGAAAACAGAGCCTATGGAGTTAGCGACCATAGATGTTCCTGATGACTGCACGGGAGCTGTTATAGAAAAATTGGGAATCAGAAAAGGCGAGATGACAAACATGACTCCTTTGGGTGGTGGAACTACAAGACTTGAGTTCAGTATACCATCGAGAGGTCTTATCGGTTACAGAAGTGAGTTTTTGACAGATACAAAGGGCATGGGAGTGCTGAACACGGAGTTCGCCGGATATGGTCCTTACAAGGGCGATATCCCGTACAGGAGCAGAGGCTCCCTCATCGCGTTCGAGGCAGGAGAGACGATCACGTATGGCCTTTTTAACGCACAGGAGAGAGGAACTCTTTTTGTGGGACCAGGTGAGAAGGTATATGGTGGTATGGTCGTCGGAGAGCATGCAAAGTTCGACGACATCGAGGTAAATGTCTGCAAAAAGAAAAACCTCACCAACACCCGTTCATCAGGAGCGGATGAGGCACTGAGACTTACTCCGCCGAGAGAGCTGTCACTTGAGCAGGCGCTTGATTATATAGATACGGATGAGCTTTTGGAGGTAACGCCGGAAAACCTTCGTATCAGAAAAAAGATACTTGACGGTACCGAGAGATACAGAGCGAAGAGGGCAGAGCAGAATAAATGATTAGTCTCAGTTTGTGGCAGTGGATCTATAGGATTCTGATAATCATAGCCAACCTTGTATTCTTTATTTATAGTGATCCTATTGCGATCATCTGGCTGGTTGGTCTCACGTTACTGGGATATGCCATGGGGTTGGAGCTCGGGGAAAGACTAAAGACATGTGAAATACCCGGAAACAGGACTGAAGGCAGGGGAAAGTGCAAAAATATACTGATCATCACTATCGTGCTGATAGTCGGTGTTTTGGTATTTTTTAAGTACGGAGATCTGGTCACGGGACAAAGGTTTATCGTTCCATTGGGACTGTCATACTATTCTCTTATGATCATCGGATACCTGATCGATGTGTACAGGGGAGAGGTTGAATGTGAAAAGAATATATTGATCTTTTCGTTATATGTAGGATTCTTTCCTCAGGCAACTGCCGGACCGATCGGACGTGCAAAAGAGCTGTTAAATAATTACAGAAAAAGAATTACAGTAAGCCCGCAAGACGTAAAGATCGGTCTTCTCATGATCACGCTTGGTGTTTACGAGAAGTTTGTGATGGCTGACAACCTGAGTATGGTAGTAGATAATATCGTAAGATCGCAGGCTAAAGGTACAACTCTGGCGGTTGCATTTTTATTATATTCACTTGTTATATATTATGATTTTGCAGGATACTCTCAGATTGCTATAGGGATAGGTCGCCTGATGGGAATCAGGCTTATGGATAACTTCCATGCGCCATATCTGGCAACAAGCCTGAAGGATTTTTGGAGAAGATGGCATATTTCACTTTCGAGTTGGTTTAGGGACTATCTCTATATCCCGCTCGGGGGAAGTCGAAGGGGATATCTCAGACAGATTCTGGGGATACTCCTTGTGTTTATCCTTAGTGGAGCCTGGCATGGACAGGCGCTCGGATTCTGGATGTGGGGGCTGATACATGGTGTGTCGCTTGTCATAGAGAATTGTTTCCGAAGACTATTTAAGAATATAAAGTGCGCATCAAAAGCGGTTATCATTCCGTTAAATATGCTTAAGAGGATTGCCGTTTTTATGCTTGTTTCATTCGCATGGATTCCTTTTTATGCAGGTGATGTTGATAAGGCATTTTCGATTTACGGCAGATTGTTTTCAGCAGATACGGAGTTTGCGGCTCAGATCATAAACGGATTCGGGCTGCGGGTGGAAGTGTGGATCGTTATCGGTATAAGCGTTCTTTTATACCTTTTTATATCAATACTTGATGAGCAGTATAAATATACTTTGTATGAAAAGATCGCCGATCATGGGTGGATAATATTAATTCTGGCCATAGACATGTATACTGTTTTATTATTGGCGGGAGTATATGGCTCAGAGTATGATGCTGCAACGTTTATTTACGGTGGGTTTTAGGAGGGATAATACATGATGAAAAAATGGTTATCCCTTGCGTTTGGGATCGTCGTATTTGCATGCTTGGCATTTTTCATAACAGGATGGATCACTCGGACATGTATACCGTTTAACAAAAAAGCCGACAAAATAGAAAAAACACTGTATTCCGACGATGAGGATATGAATGAGGTGGATATCTGCTTTATCGGAGGAAGCCACGGACTGAATGCTTTCAATCCAAATACTATGTGGGATCACGCGGGACTTCATTCGTATAACTATTGTTATGCGGGAGAGACCATCCCGCTTACTACTGCTTATCTGGAAGAATTATATAAAAAGAGAAGCTTTGATCTGGTAGTTGTCGATGCGTACTATGCAGGTCTGGCTGATCCGTATTTCGGGGAGAAGGACTATGCATATGATGTACTATGCAGGATGAAGTCTTCTGATGGGAAAAGCAAGTACATAGATGAGCATGTCAGGGAGGAAAACAAAAAGGATTATGTTTTTCCTTTAAACAGATATCATTCGAGGTGGCTTGATCTCGGTGATAATGATGTGGAAAGAAAGCCTGATCCAAACGATGATTTCATGCTCGGGCAGGATTATCATTATGAGAAAAACAATGGAAAAACAGTACGTTTTCCCACCTGGTGTGACAGTGGAATATCTGTTCCGTTAAGGGACAACATTGAAGATGAATTAAGAGAATTAATTAGGACCGTAAAAGCTCACGGGTCACAGATGCTGATCGCTGATATTCCAAGATGCTATAATGCGGGTGCGCCGGCTGAGTGGGTAGATGATGAATATGGGGCAGTAAACAGGATAAAAGAGATTGCTTCCGAGTATGATGTTAAGGTTCTTCAATTCGATGAAGAGGGACTTGACAGTATAGGATTTATTCCGGAAAAACATATGTTTAACAGCGGACACATGAATATCATAGGGAGCGAGGTTTACACGAAAGCACTTGCGGACTATATCGTAAAGAATTATAATGTGAAAAGATATGAAAAAAAGTCCGGGGATATATGGGAAGGATATCTCGGTATTTACAATGCAGAGAGATTAAAACACGGGGTTAGTTAAAAATGAACCAGAGAAAAGCAGGAGCACTTTTATCATATGTGTATCTGGCACTGACGTTTATCGTCGGTCTGTTTTACACGCCCTTTGCCATCTCTTTTTTGGGCGAAGGGGAGTATGGTGTTTTTGCGATCGCTCTTTCTGCCATTTCTTTTATGGCCATATTGGATATGGGCTTCAACCAGACCATGATCCGTTATGTTTCCAAGTGTAAGGCACTCGATGACAAGGACGGAGAAAGCCGAATAAACGGCATGTTTCTTGTTTTCTATGCCGGGATTGCGGTAGTCGCACTGATAGCGGGTTTTGTTCTTTCATTCTTTATCGAAGATATATTTGTCGGAAACTCGGCAGGTCTTACCGAGTGGGAAGCTATGCGCCTTCGGACTGTATTTGTGATACTTCTTATCAATCTGGTAGGGTCATTTCCACTGGGAATATATACTGCTATTTTAAATGCAAATGAAGGCTTTGTTGTTTTAAAGGGAATTAATATTCTTACATTTGTATTGACATACGGAGGTATGACTATCGCTCTTGTTTGCGGTTATAATACCATAGTACTTGCAGTGATAACTACCGTTGTATCGTTAGCGTTAAAAATGGTCCAGGGTATATATGTACAATACCGGTTCAAGCCCAAGTTCAAGATCAGAGGTTGGGATGGAACTTTGTTTAAAGAGGTCTTTTCTTTCTCGTTTTTTATATTCTTAAATATTGTTATAGATCAGCTGTATGCAAATACCGATAAGATGATTCTCGGTATAGTAAAAAACTCATTTGTGGTTACCGTTTACTCCGTAGGAGTGCAGTTTACTTCTTATTTTGAACAGTTCTCAACATCTATCAGCGGCGTATTTTTACCGCATATTACTGAGCTTACAACAAAAGAAAAGGATATGAAAAAAGTATCCGAGATTTTCGTCAGGATCGGAAGGATACAGTTCATACTTTTGGGCTTTTTGATGAGCGGATTTATAATACTGGGAAGGATGTTTATCGGGCTGTGGGTCGGCAAATCAATGGATGAAGCATATTTTATAGCGTTGGTTGTCATAATCCCTGCCATTATTCCGCTCTCACAGAATATCGGAATATCCGTTATCAGGGCGCTAAACAGACACAGGTTCAGATCCGTTATGTATCTGGGGATAGCTATCCTTAACGTGGGGCTGAGTATCCCGATGGCTATGTGGTTCGGAGGGTTCGGTGCTGCATGTATTACAGGCTTCGGAACCTGTTTGGGGCAGATACTCACGATGAACTGGTTTTATTATAAAAGGATCGGTCTCGATATTCCGAGGTATTGGAAGGAGGCAGCAAAGATCCTTTTAGTACTGGTACCGGTTGGACTTATCGGTTTCGGAATGCATATGCTTCCGTTCTGGGATAGTTTCAGCGAGTGGAACGGATGGATCTCGTTTATATGCCAGGGCATCATTTATTCTGTTATATTTGTTGTTTGCGCGTGGCTGTTTATTTTTAATGAATATGAAAAGGGGTTACTGACCGGAGTTGTCAAAAGTATCGCGAAGGCTTTACTTAGACTGATTCCTATGCGTGATGATGTGATGCTCGAATCCTTTCCTGATTTTTCGGGCAATACACTTGTGATCTACAATGAACTCATAAAGAATAATTATCATATGTCTCATCGGATTTACTGGAATATTTATGATGAAGAAAGCGAGTATGAATTACCGCCGAATGTATATGTGGTTTACAAAAAGAAAAAGGGGATAGCTGCTACTATTTCCAGAATTATGGCGACGGCGAGATGTAAATACATCATTGATTCCAATTCGTACGTTCATAAGCTCAGGAGTAAACAGGTGAGGCTGCATCTCGGACACGGAATGCCCATAAAGCTGATGCCTGATTATACGAATTATGAGGAAATCGGTGAATGCGACGGATATCTGACCTGCGGTACTTATTGGAAGGATATATACACGGGTATGGCGCATATACCGGAGAGTATTTTACTTCCGATAGGCTACCCGAGAAATGATATACTGGTCCATGAGCCGAAGAAACACGGCAGCCCCGGAAAGGAGCACGGATACTTTTGGCATCTGCCCGAGAGAGAGCGTTTCATCTTTTGGATGCCGACATACAGGCAGCACAGGAACAAGTCAGATGAGCGCAGGGAGGAAAAGGAGACAAGACAGCAGGAGATAGATGAGGGACGCTGGGAAGTGCTCGCGATGGAGCAGCTTCGCAAAAAGAAACAGCCGAAGATGCCGTTTGGTATGCCGGAGGTTGCGGATTTAGACGAACTGAAAAGACTGGATGAGAAGCTGGGAGAGTGCGAACTGAAGCTTTATTTCAGGCCTCATCCGGCGCAGGATATGCAGTTTGTTTCCAAAATCGAGCTTGATAATGTTAGGATAGCCGATGACGAGTTTTTGGAAAGATGCGAGGAGACTCTGTATGAAATGCTCCTGAACTCGGAGGCTTTGATCACTGATTATTCATCAGTGTATTTTGACTATCTGCTCACCGGAAAGCCTATAGGACTGACTCTCCGAGACGCGGATACGTTTTTCAGAGATTGTGAGTGTTGTTTTGGTGATCTCGAGGAGGAGCTCGCAGGGTATCATATTCACTCGTTTGACGAGGTGATGAGATTCATATCAATGGTGTCAGAAGGGGCGCCGATGGCAGCCGTGAAGGAAGCTGTGGGGTGGTTTCATGATGTCACGGATGGAAGCTCGACAGAGAGAGTTATGGAGTGGTTAAGGGAGCATGGGTTACACGACGCAGATTGACCGGCAAACTCCAACATGCATCTCGGGACTCCACTTGCGTCATTCGGAAACGTAGCACTGCATGCGTGCAGAATACGCACGCTACGCAGTGACGTTTCCGACAGGTCCCTCGATACATGTTGGATTTGCCTATACAATCTGCTGAGATAACTGATATGAACAAATATGGAAGAGAAAGGTTTGTAGTTATGCGTGATGAAAGGAAGGACATATTCGATAAGCTGATGAGTTTACCCGGTTTGAGGATATTCGAGGATTTTTATCAGAAGCATCGGGAAGGACTCATGTACCTGTTTTTCGGTGGGGTGACGACGCTACTGAATTTGGTTCTCAGTGCGATGTTTTGGTATGTACTGAAGTGGGAGAGTTGGTATCTGGGTGACTTTGCCATCGGTACATTTTTAGGAAACCTGATATCAATCATCATCTGTATGGTTTTTGCTTATGTGACAAATCGTCATTATGTTTTCCGCTCACAGGTGAGGGGTGCGAAGGCGATAAGCATAGAGTTTTTTAAGTTTGTCGGTGGAAGGGTGACCACCCTGATCGTCGAGATCGGTGGTGTGCAGCTGACCGTTATTCTTTTTCCGGGAAACAGTGTGGCGCTTTTCATCGGAAAAGTGATCACGCAGATTTTAGTCATCCTGCTTAATTTCATTTTCAGCAAGCTGTTTGTTTTCAAGGATAAATCGGATAAAGCTTACGAGAAGGATAACGAAGACGATAATGATAAATAACAAAAAAGTGCGGGAGATTTGATCATCCCGCACTTTTTGATATCAATTCTTTTTAGTCGGATTACTTTGCAGCCCAAGTAAGCACGGATACAGGTGCACCGAAGCCATTTCCGTCATCGGAAATCGGGTTGATCAGACTGTTAGCTTCGTTCCAGTCATCAGTATCCATAGTGAGATCCATCCAACTGAAGCTTTTTCCTGTTGAATCATTCTTAAGGGTAAATGTTCCCGTTTTGGCGTCAGTCCATGGCTCAAAACGATAATCACCAACGGTCTTTACCTCTTTCTTGGTTCCTGCACAGTCAACTGTAAGTGTACGAACCGTAGCGCCTGTAGAAGTTACATAACTGTCTGCTGCAGTTGCTTCTTCAAATGATCCCGGCTCGTAGATCTGGCCATCGTAGTCTATGTTGTCATAAGTAAATGTATATCTCTCCTCGGCAACTCCCATCGAGTTGATGCAGGTTACCGTGAGGATCTGAGGAGCAGCACCGCCCTCGTCAACGATCACTTCGTAGTACATATCTGCACCATCGGCAAAGTCGATGATATACTGACCTTCCTTAAGCTCGGTGTTCTTTGTATAGGTGATCTCATAGTCGGAAGGACTGTTGATGATGCCGTCAAAAATATACACGAACTTGACCGGGTTTGCATTTTCTTTACGGAAAGTATTCCAGTCTTTTGCTTCATCTTTTCCGAAGACATAACGTGTTCTCGGGAGATTACCTCCGGTGAATGCCACGTAAGGATTGGTTTTATCATCCTTTGTGTAAACCAGTACGGTAGGAGTATCCGTAGAAGAGTTTACAAAGATTGAGTTTGTAAGGTAGAGCTCACGTTTTATCTCGAGAGGCTCCATTGTAGCATCAGGCTTACTGAAAGCGAGCTTCTTTGTTTTGTTATAGGATTTTACGTATTTGTCAAATACCTTTTTGGTGATCTTTTTTGAGCCTTTTTTGTAGGTCTTTCCTGTATTTGAATAAGTGGTGCTCTTTTTCATCTTGTCAAAGGTAACCTTGTATTCCGTATAGGAAGTGGTCTTTCCGCTTACGGTCTTTACGGTAAAGATACCTTTTTTGGCGTTGGTCTTGCGGACCTCTTTGACATTTTTGATGGAAACGGCCGGTTTTACCTCAGAAGCACGTGAGCCTGCCATCATCATGTCGTAGAAGTATACATCGAGTTTCTTTGGATGCAGAGCAAAAAGCTCTGTGGAATAATCTTTGTTTGCGTCGTACTTTGCGATCTTGAGTTTTGAGTCCTTTGCCATAAGGGTACCTGCGGCATAGACTTCAAGCTGTCCGGATTCGTCTACCAGTGAGAATTCCTCGACAAGTGTGTCTCTCTGCTTTGAAGGATCATCTGTCCATGTTGAGTTGATAAGGTCAGTCAGCTGAGCCATAGCAGCAGCGCCTGAGATCGTGGTAGTGGTAGCAGTGGTTGTCTCATCTGCTGCTCTTGATGTCTTGTCTGTAGCCGGAACTGAGATGCCGGATACGGCCAAAGCAAGAGCCAACATTGCTGCTAAGCGTCTTGATTTTGAAAGTTTCATGATTTACCTCCTTTTTTTTCGCCATTTGGCGTTTCTGCTATCGATCATAACACATTTTCGGCAAAAAAGCAACCTTGACAAAGCCTCCTCGCGAAAGTAAAATAAAACATGACTACGTTTTGACATCTGAAGGTCGTGAAACTGACACAGATAGGGTGTATCATAGGGGTACTTAAAAAAATAAGGGATCAAGCCGATATAGATGACGGTGGTTTTTATCATTTTGAGATAAAGCGAGGTTATGACTATGGATAAAGAGATGAGAAAGAACAGAAGAAGGGGAAAGGTCGGAAGACGTCTGCTTGGCGTGTTTTTGGCCTTAAATTTATTTATAAGTGCTTTTTCGGGGATAGTGTTCTTCCACTATACGCCGAAGGTGGCAAAGGCGGCGGACACGGAAGAAGGAAAAATCCAGATCATGATCGACGAGAAGGCATACAGTGAGTCGAATCCGTATACTATGAGATCATCTACGATTTCTCTGGTTTTGGATGATGCGAGCGCTGCGACCTACAGCAGTTCTGATTATACCGTTGATTGGCATATTCTCGGATCAACTACACCTGCGAAAGATGAGGATGATGTACTGAAGATCACTAGCTCGTCGCGTACAACATGTCAGGTTAAGTCGAAAAACAAATACGATGAATCAACAGTTGAGGTCGTTGTGCAGAAGACATCTGGTGATGTGTATAAGTCAGCACGTGTAAAGATAAATGTTGCATTCGGTATTGACACATGGGGAACAGGATTCTCTGTGATAAACGGGGAAAGGGCACTTTGTCTGAATCTGGGTTCGCCAAAGGATCTTAAGCTTAGTATGGGTGGAACTGCGACATGGTCACGCGTTGATTCTGATGTAATAAGCATTGATCAGGCGACAGGAAAAGTAACTCCTGTTGGTGTGGGAACCACAACTATTACAGCGATTGGTCCGGGAGAAGGACAGGAGCATACGATACCGGTTTATGTTGCACCGGGAGTTACTACCAAGGTCGATAAAAATACAGCCAGAAATTATTCTTCAACTCTTCCCAAGAGTAACGATCCAAATGTGGATGAGCAGACGATAAAAAGCGGATCATATGTATATGTTAATGCGGTTTTCGATTCATCGTCTCCGAAACGATTCAATGAAAAGGTATATTGGGAAATCCAGGACGATAATGGAGTGATTCTTTGCAGCACTGATAACCCTGAACCTGCGAACAGCCCGATTTCGGTTGAGTATCCGTACGGAGCACGAAGTAATGTCATGAAGGTAAGCGGTGTGTCCGGCGAGTATGATATGTACTTGTATGCTGTTGGAACCAAAAACAGCTTTACTAGTAACCAAAGACCATATGAGATCTCGAATGCGCACCTTGTTATAGCAAGTAATATCGAGTATAAAGAAGAAATACTTGGAGTGGGAGACAGATATAGTCTTCCGCTTTCATATAACCTTAATGAAGCAACGTTTGATCAGTATTTTGAGGCGAAGATTTGGCAGGACGATCCTGCTGTAGACTGGAAAGTAAATCCTCAGGATTATGGTATCAATTGCGATGAGTATGCTGTGGCTCCGACCTCTGCAAACAAGTATACTATCACTACAAA
Source organism: Lachnospiraceae bacterium P6B14 (assembly GCA_000687695.1). GTDB lineage: Bacteria > Bacillota > Clostridia > Lachnospirales > Lachnospiraceae > Eubacterium_F. The sequence goes on from JHWZ01000002.1 coordinate 264,562, forward strand.
AAAAGAAGGAAAGATAGTTGCGGTTATGCACGTAAAGAGTAGTGAGGCAAAGGTTAGGATACAGGAGTTGACCGGACTGGATACTGTCCCTGATTACTTTGTAACGAAAATCGCGATCACTGATAAGATCACTCTAAGCAGTGAATCTATGACTATGATGATAGGTCAGTCTCAAACACTTCACGTAACAAATAATACCGGAACAACCGGAGCGATAGAGTGGACATCATCGAATCCGAGTCTGGTATCCATAGAGGACACAAACGGTGTTAATAATACCATCAAGGCGCTGGGTAAAACTACTCAGCCGGGTGTTACGATCACAGCCAGCTTGTATGTAGGTAATGGTACGTACAGACGAGCTACATGTTTGGTTACCGTAATAGAGGCACTTACATCATTCACGTTGAATCCGAGCGATAAGCTGACATTGAATGTGGGCAAATCCGAGTATGTATTTGCTGAGGTTCCAAACAGTGAAAGTGTTGAGGAAGTTCCTCTCATGTGGCAGTCTGCTGATGCGGATGTTATTTCCATAACACCGAAGGACGGAAACAAGAGCGCTCTTATCACAGGAAAGAAGGGTGGTAAAACCGTCCTGATGGTAACAAATACCCTCGACTGGTCGGTCGAACGACTGGAAGTAGAGGTTATAGTTCCCGTTAAGAGTGTCGAGTTTGAGAAGGATGAGTATGTATTCCCGGCACATAATGACGGAAAGAGCATGAAACAATTCTTGAAGATAGAACCTTCCGATGCCACGTCGTCAGACATAGAGTGGTCGGTGACGGATACGACTGTTGCGTCTATAGATCAGGAGGGTTATCTGAAGTTTTTGAATCCGGGATCTGTAACAGTTAAAGCGAAAGTAAAAACCGACTACGTCGGAATCCCGGTAGCTACTACTCTGGTAAAGATAACAGGTGGTCCGGAGGATATCATTTTTGAAAACCTGAAAGACGATCACCTGGATATAGAGGCCGGAGATACAAAGACGGTAAACCTGAAGTTCGTGCCTGCTACAGCTGAAACAAATCTGATATGGCGTACGGATAGAGCCGGTGTGTGTCATCTGGATTATCATGATGACAAAAGAGAGCTCGAGGTAGTAGGCCAGAAACCCGGTAGCTGTACGGTCACTTGTCGTACGGATGATAACGTATACTATTCATTTACTGTCACGTGTACCGAGGCTTCCACAGGTATCGAGTTTGAGAAGGATTCCGTGACTCTCTATAACGGTGATCCGATAAATGGAAAGTTCCAGCTTGTGCCGAAACTGAAGCCGGAGACATCTACCGATACCGTATCTTACAAGATGCGTGATGAAAAGATAGCAACGGTCAGCGATAAGGGATTGCTCACCGCAGTCGCAGCGGGAAAGACATATGTTAGTGCGACCACGAGCTCAGGTAAAACAGCTATAGTTGACGTCATAGTAGTTGATAAGGTTACAAAGGTTACGGGAGATTTTAAGCGTGCCACCGTATATATCGGTGAGGCGCTGACGATCTCTCCGAAAATCACTCCTCAGACAGCTGCAAACAAGAATATAAAATGGAGCTGGGAGCCGTATGAAACCGATGATCCGGGTTCTATCGAGATGGATGAGAGAGGCACTGAGGTTATTGTCACCGGAAAGACTGAAGGTATGGTAGTGCTCACGGGTGTGAGCGAGGATAACAGTTCAGCGTATGTCGAGTACACACTCACAGTCAAGTACAGAACACCTCAGTACAGTACGAAGGTGACGCTCAGCCCGAAGGTGAAATACGTAAATGTCGGAAAGAAGTTCAAGGTAAGCCGTTCCGTCAAAAATGCATACAACGGAAACAGGACTCTGAGATGGAAGAGTTCAAACAGAAGAGTCGCAACCGTATCGAGCTCAGGTAGAGTCAAGGCAAGAAAAGTAGGAAAGGCAACGATCTCCGCGACATGTCTGGACGGATCCAAGGCGAAGGGCTCCATGAAGGTGGTAGTTAGACGCCTGGTAACGAAGATAAAGATGAATAAGTCCAATGCGAACATCCTTGTCGGAAGGAGCGTCAGACTCAGCGTCAGGATCACACCGTCCAACGCAACGATAAAGGGTGTGAAGTGGAAGTCCGGAGATACATCTATAGCTACGGTTGACGGAGGAAAGGTCATCGGAGTCGCTCCGGGTATGGTAAAGATCACCGCGACATCAAAGGATGCGACAAAGAAAAAGACCTACTGCTGGGTAACGGTATCCGAGCCTGTGCCTGTGACTAACTTTACGATCGCGGACGCCAACCTGACGGTAGCGAAGGGAAGTACGATACAGTCGGGCATGGTTCCGAATCCGTCGAATGCAACGGATTCCATCAAATACTGGTCGGATACACCGTCTGTAGCTTCAGTTACATCAAAGGGCAAGATCAAGGGTCTCAGACCCGGAAAGGCTACCATCTACGCACGCGCCGCAAACGGTGTCGAGGGACACGTGGACGTGACCGTCGTAGATATCAACAGAAAAGCAGTGACGCTGCTTCAGTATGCAACAGAGCAGTTGTCAATATACAATATTACTACAGGTATTACCTGGTACTCCGCGAAACCGGAGATAGCCTCGGTAGATGCGAACGGCTTGGTCAAAGCAAAACTACCGGGCAAGACCATAATCTATGCCTATGTTGACGGTGTCAAACTCGGATGTGAGGTCACTGTCAAGAGGATACAGTAGCAGCGCAAATGCGCATGAATCAGAAAGGTAGAATGCCGACCGGGAGTCGGCGGTTATGGGAGAGAAAGAGAGGGAGATGTGTTAGTTAATCTGCATGTCAAAAACTTCGCCATCATCGATGAAGCAGATGTTGATTTTGGTGAGCATTTAAACATCCTGACCGGTGAGACCGGTGCAGGAAAGTCAATCCTTATCGGGTCGCTCTCTATAGCACTCGGAGGGAGAGTCTCTCCCGAGATGATAGGAAGACGCGATGATACCGCCACGGTAGAAGCGGTGTTTTCCATCAGTGACGAGGAGACAAAGAGAGCCATCCGCGAGCTGGATATCCCGTTCGAGGATGACGAGATAGTGATCAGCAGAAAGATCACAGAGAACAGAAGCGTGAACAAGATCAATGGGGAAAGTGTGCCTGCCGGAGTTATTCGGCAGGTCGCTTCTTTATGTATTGACATCCACGGACAGAACGAGCATCAGTCACTCCTAAAGCCGTCAAGGCAGCGGGAGATCGTTGATCGCTTCGGTGGAGAGGAGATAGCAGTAGCACTTCAGGAGGTCTACGATGTCTATCACGAGTATGCTTCCGTGAAAAAAGAAATCGAGGAGAATGACCTTACTGATGAGGAGCTTGCTCGTCAGATTGATTTCCTGACGCACGAGAAAAATGAGATCGCGTCCGCAAATCTGTCAAAGCAGGAGATGGAGACCATCGACGATGATTTCAGGGTGGCATCCAACTCGGGAAATATCGTAGAAGTATTATCCTCTGTATACAATGATGGTACCAAAGCATCATGGGAGTCGGTAAACAGAGTGCTTCCGGAGCTGAAGCGTGCATCCACACTGGATCCGAAGCTTGCCGAATACAGTGATCAGCTGATGGAGATAGAGAGTCTTTTGGGGGATCTGAACAGGGACCTCTCCGGATTTATGCAGGATTATACATTTGATGAGGGCAGACTCAGAGAGCTCGAGCAGAGAGTTGACCTGATCCACACTCTGCAGTCGAAATATGGTGAGACCTATGAGGATATCATGACTCACCATGACATAGTAGAGGAGAGACTCGGACACTATGCTGACTATGAAAAGTTCCAAAAAGAGAGGCGTGAGCAATTTGACAGACTTGTTATAGAGTTGGCTGACAAATCAAAAGCGCTCACATCCCTGAGATATAAAGCAGCTCAGACATTAAAGGCGGAAATTGAGAAAGCTCTCGCGGATCTCAATTTTGCTCATGTAGAATTTGAGATAGAAATAGGAAGATCAGAATATTTTTCTGAGAATGGAGTTGATGATATAGAGTTCCTGATTGCGACAAATCCGGGGGAACCTGTGAGGAGTCTGTCGAAGATAGCATCAGGAGGAGAACTGTCCCGTATCATGCTCGCGATCAAATCGGTGTTTGCCGACAGCGACGAGATAGAGACGCTGATCTTCGACGAGATCGATGCCGGTATCAGTGGACGGACCGCGCAGATGGTATCCGAGAAGATGAATACCATAGCCAGACATCATCAGGTTATCTGTATCACCCATCTGGCGCAGATCGCATCCATGGCAGATACACACTTTGTGATCGAGAAAGAGGTTGGAGCTGACGCGTCGGAAACGATGATCAGAAAGCTTGACCGAAATCAGAGTCTCGATGAGCTTGCGAGACTTTTGGGAGGTGCGGAGATCACCGATGCCGTGAGGGAGAACGCGCGTGAGATGAAAGAGATGGCTGATGCGCTCAAAGCCTGAAAAAATCAATATCGGACAGCTATACAGACTCGGACCCTGAGGGAGTCCGAGCCTGTTATTTTTTGCTTGATGTTTTGCGATAAATGATGTATAATAGGAAAGGTGGCCTGAAAATCAACGGACACAATGGAATATTATGGAGGGATAGTGTTTTGAAGAATATCTTATTTGTGGCATCTGAGTGCGTGCCTTTTATCAAAACAGGCGGTCTTGCGGACGTTGTAGGTTCGTTGCCGCGTTATTTCGACAAAAAGAAATATGATGTACGTGTCATCATACCCAAGTATACTGCTATCCAGGAACAGTATAAGGAGCAGATGGACTATGTTGACCACTTCTATATGGATCTGGCTTGGCGTAAACAGTACGTCGGCATCTTTAAGATGGAGTTGAACGGAGTTACGTTCTATTTCCTCGACAATGAGTTTTACTTCAGCGGGATGCTTCCCTACGGAGAGATTTATCAGGATATCGAGAAGTTCGCATTTTTCGATAAGGCTGCTTTGTCATGCCTGCCGATGATCGGTTTCCGTCCTGACATCATCCATTGCCATGACTGGCAGACCGGCCTGGTTCCGGTTTATCTCCAGGATGCGTTCCAGCAGAATGAGTTCTACAGAGGCATAAAGACGATCATGACGATCCACAACCTGAAGTTCCAGGGTATCTGGGACAAAAAGACCGTCATGGATACTGCCGGACTTGATGCTTATTACTTCACTCCGGACAAACTCGAGGCTTACGGCGATGCGAACTACTTGAAGGGTGGTCTCGTATATGCAGATCAGATAACCACGGTTTCCGATACATACGCCGAGGAGATAAAGATGCCGTTCTACGGCGAGGGTCTCGACGGGTTGATCAACGCAAAGAGCGGATGCCTGACAGGTATCGTAAACGGACTCGACTATGACGAGTGGGATCCGGCGAAGGATCAGATGATCGACTATAATTATGACGCAAGGACCTTCCGTAAAGAGAAGATCAAAAATAAAAAGGCACTGCAGAAGGAACTCGGTCTCGCCGAGGATGAGAAGAAGTTCATGATCGGTGTGGTATCACGACTGACTGACCAGAAGGGCTTTGACCTCATCGACTATGTGATCGAGGAGATCTGCGCTGAGGATACACAGCTTGTTGTACTCGGTACAGGTGAGGAAAAATACGAGCACCTGTTCCGTCACTTCGCATGGAAGTATCCGGACAGAGTATCCGCAAATATCTTCTACTCGAACGAGAGATCACATAAGATATATGCGTCCTGCGATGCATTTTTGATGCCGTCACTCTTCGAGCCGTGCGGGCTTTCACAGCTTATGAGCCTGAGATACGGTACGGTGCCGATCGTTCGTGAGACCGGAGGACTGAAGGATACCGTCGAGCCGTACAACGAGTTCGAAGACAAGGGTACCGGATTCTCGTTCATGAACTACAACGCTCATGAGATGCTCGGATGCATCAGATACGCGAAGGATGTTTACTACAACCATAAACGTGAGTGGAACAAGATCATCGACCGCGGTATGGCTGTAGACTTCTCCTGGGGCAACTCAGCGAAGAAGTATGAGGAGCTTTACGATCGTATGTGAGCCCAACGTACAACGAGAGTCCGTAGGACTCGAGTTTGGACGGTGGACTCGCGCCGATTTTTATAAAAAGTACTTGCTTTTTTTCCTTTAATAAGGTAGAATACTGTTCAGACGATTGTGGATTTTTTAACAAAGGTCCAATACAATACGTAACTTCGGGCTTTCATGGCTCCCCGGTGTGCGTCGGCGCCGCTTCCGTACACCCTGATAACACAAGCGGTGCAGAAAAGAGGTATTATATTATGGCAGTAAAAGTAGCAATTAATGGTTTTGGTCGTATCGGTCGTCTGGCATTCCGTCAGATGTTCGGCGCTGAGGGTTTTGAGATCGTAGCTATCAATGATCTTACTTCTCCTGAGATGTTGGCTCATCTTCTTAAGTATGACTCAACACAGGGAAGATATGAGCTTTGCGACAAGGTTACATCAGGTGAGAACTTCATCACAGTTGATGGCAAGAAGATCACCATCTACGCAGAGGCTGATGCAAAGAATCTTCCTTGGGGAGATCTTGGAGTAGACGTTGTTCTTGAGTGTACAGGATTCTACACATCAAAGGACAAGGCTCAGGCTCATATCGATGCAGGTGCTAAGCATGTTATCATTTCTGCACCGGCAGGTAATGATCTTCCTACGATCGTTTACAATGTAAACCATCAGACACTTACAAAGGACGACAAGATCATTTCAGCTGCTTCATGTACAACCAACTGTCTTGCTCCTATGGCAAAGGCACTCAATGATTGTGCAACTATAAAGTCAGGTATCATGTGCACTATCCACGCTTACACAGGTGATCAGATGACACTTGACGGACCGCAGAGAAAGGGCGACAAGCGTCGTAGCCGTGCTGCTGCAGTCAACATCGTTCCTAACTCAACAGGTGCTGCAAAGGCAATCGGACTTGTTATCCCTGAGCTCAATGGTAAGCTCATCGGTGCTGCTCAGCGTGTACCGACCCCGACAGGTTCTACTACAATCCTTACAGCTGTTGTAGAGGGTAACGTAACAAAAGAGCAGGTTAACAGCGCTATGAAGGCTGCTGCAAATGAGTCATTCGGATACAACGAGGATGAGATCGTTTCATCAGATATCGTAGGTATGCGTTTCGGATCACTCTTTGATTCTACTCAGACAATGGTTCTTCCGCTTGATAACGGAACAACTCAGGTACAGGTAGTATCATGGTATGATAACGAGAACTCATACACAAGCCAGATGGTACGTACAATTAAGCACTTCGGTTCACTTCTTGGTGCGTAATTGATAAAACATTAAATGTATGACCTGGAAAGGTCCGGTCTGAAGGACCGGGCCTTTCGTTGGTTTATAAAGGAGGAAAAAAATGGGACTTAACAAAAAATCTGTTGATGATATCAATGTAAAAGGACAGCGCGTACTCTGCCGTTGCGACTTCAACGTGCCGATCATCGAGGGCAAGATCACTGATGAGAACCGTCTCGTAGCTGCTCTGCCGACCATCAAAAAGCTGATCGCTGACGGTGGCAAGGTTATACTTTGCTCACACCTCGGCAAGGTAAAAACTGAAGAGGATAAAAAGACCAAGACTCTCGCTCCTGTTGCCGAGAGACTTTCTGCGCTTCTGGGTCAGGATGTAAAGTTCGTACCGAACCCTGATGTTGTAGGTGACAACGTTCGTGAGGCAGTCGCTGCCATGAACGATGGTGATGTTATCCTTCTCGAGAACACACGCTTCCGTCCTGAGGAGACCAAGAACGGAGATGCATTCTCACAGGATCTCGCATCTATCTGTGATGTATTTGTAAATGATGCTTTCGGTACAGCGCACCGTGCACACTGCTCAAACGTAGGTGTGGCTGCTCTTAAGGATACAGCTGCTGTAGGATACCTTATGCAGAAGGAGATCGATTTCCTCGGTAACGCGGTTGAGAATCCGGAGCGTCCTTTCGTAGCAATCCTCGGTGGAGCAAAGGTTGCTGACAAGCTTAACGTAATTGATAACCTCCTCACCAAGTGTGATACTCTTATCATCGGTGGTGGTATGGCATACACATTCCTGAAAGCTCAGGGCAAGGAGATCGGAAAGTCTCTCTGCGATGACGAGAAGCTCGACTACTGCCGCGAGATGATCGCCAAAGCTGAGAGGCTCGGAAAGAAGCTCCTTCTTCCTGTAGACAGCGCAGTTATCACTGATTTCCCGAACCCGATCGATGCTCCGATCGACGTTGAGATCGTAAGTGCTGATTCTATCCCGGCTGACAAAGAGGCTTGCGACATCGGTACAAAGACTGCCGAGATGTTTGCTAACGAAGTTAAAAATGCCAAGACTGTTGTTTGGAACGGACCTATGGGCGTGTTCGAGAATCCGACACTTGCAAAGGGTACTCTCGCAGTAGCCAAGGCACTCGCTGAGTCAAGTGCTACGACCATCATCGGTGGTGGTGACTCTGCTGCAGCCGTAAATCAGATGGGTCTCGGTGACAAGATGAGTCACATCTCGACAGGTGGTGGTGCTTCACTTGAGTTCCTCGAGGGTAAGGAGCTTCCGGGTGTTGCAGCTGCGAACGACAAATAGTGTTTATTCTGTCTCGTGCGTGATATACTCGTACGGACCGCTTGCGCTTAAACCTAAACGTCACGTTGCACGCATGTAAAAAACACATGCTGCGCAACGACGTTTAGCTAATGTCCGCACTACGTATATCATCGCACATCGACAGAGTTTAATAGTTTTAACGAATAAGATCAGAGATCAAAGAAACAATTGAGATTTAGAAATGGAGATAATCAGAATGAGTAGAAGAAGAATTATTGCAGGTAACTGGAAGATGAACAAGACTCCGTCGGAAGCGGTTGAGCTTGCAAACACACTTATTCCTATCGTAAAAAATGATGATGTGGATGTAGTGTTCTGCGTGCCGGCTATCGACATCATCCCTGTTGTTGAGGCGGTTAAAGGAACAAATGTTGAAGTAGGTGCCGAGAACCTTTACTTCGAGGAGAGCGGTGCTTATACCGGAGAGATCGCAGCTAACATGCTGACTGATGCCGGTGTTAAGTATGTTATTATCGGACACTCAGAGAGAAGAGAGTACTTCGCTGAGACTGATGAGACAGTTAATAAAAAGATCAAGCAGGCCTTCAAGCATGATATCACTCCGATTATCTGCTGTGGAGAGAGCCTTACACAGCGTGAGCAGGGCATCACGATCGATTGGATCCGTCAGCAGATCAAGATCGCATTTCTTGACATCACTGCTGATCAGGCAAAGAAGGCTGTTATCGCTTACGAGCCTATCTGGGCTATCGGAACAGGTAAGACTGCTACAGCTGATCAGGCTGAGGAAGTATGTGCAGCTATCCGTGAGTGCATCGGTGAGATCTATGATGCTGCTACAGCTGATGTTATCCGCATCCAGTACGGTGGCTCCATGAATGCTGAGAACGCTGCAGAGCTTCTCGCTAAGCCGAATATCGATGGCGGTCTTATCGGAGGGGCTTCGCTTAAGCCGGACTTCTCTAAGATTGTTAACGCATAAAAAAGAACTGATCGGGAATCCGAGTGTATATTCGCTCGGGCACGCTTTCGCTTTTTTCGAGTACGTCACGTTGTGCGCATGTAAAAGACACATGCTGCGCAACGACGTACTCGACACATCCCGAGCGATGATATACTTCTCGGATTCCCTCTTATTTGTTTAGCACAATAGTATTTATAGAGAGAGGATTAGCAATGGAATCGATAACAAGCATTCGCACACTATATCGTGATCGCGATGAGTACATAGATAAAAAGGTTACCGTTGGAGGATGGATCAGGAGCGTACGCGACTCGAAAACGTTTGGGTTCCTGGTTGTGAACGACGGAACATTTTTCGAACCACTCCAGGTGGTTTATCATGATAAGCTCGACAATTTTGCCGAGATCTCAAAACTGAATGTTGGGGCTGCCGTGATAGTTACGGGAACACTTGTGGCTACACCTGAGAACAAGCAGCCTTTCGAGATACAGGCGGATGAGGTATTCATCGAGGGTGCGTCGACACCGGATTATCCGCTTCAGAAAAAGAGACACTCTATGGAGTTTCTCCGTACGATACCGCATCTTCGTCCGAGGACAAATACGTTTCAGGCGGTTTATCGTGTGAGATCTTTGATCGCATATGCCATTCACAGATTTTTCCAGGAGAGAGAGTTTGTTTATGTGCATACGCCCATCATCACAGGTAGTGACTGTGAGGGTGCGGGCGAGATGTTCCGTGTTTCGACCATCGACCCGGCCAAGGTTCCGATGACGGAAGACGGAGTAGTGGACTACAGCAAGGACTTTTTCGGCAAGGAGACAAACCTTACGGTATCAGGTCAGTTAAATGGAGAGACATTCGCGATGGCTTTCCAGAATATCTATACATTTGGCCCGACATTCCGCGCAGAGAACTCGAATACGACCAGACATGCAGCTGAGTTCTGGATGATCGAGCCGGAGATCGCGTTTGCGGATCTGGAGGATGATATGATGCTCGCTGAGGCGATGCTTAAGTACATCATCGCGTATGTGCTTGAGGCTGCTCCGGAGGAGATGGCATTTTTTAATCAGTTTATAGACAAGGGACTGATCGAGAGGCTTCAGCATGTACTGAACTCCGAGTTCGGACATGTTACTTACACTGAGGCAATCGAGCTTCTCGAGAAAAATAACGATAAGTTTGAGTATAAGGTTTCATGGGGCTGTGATCTGCAGACCGAGCATGAGAGATACCTTACTGAGGAGATATTCAAACGTCCGGTATTCGTTACCGACTATCCGAAGGAGATCAAGGCTTTCTATATGAAGTTAAACGATGATGGCAAGACAGTTGCCGCTATGGACTGTCTGGTTCCGGGCATCGGAGAGATCATCGGCGGATCAGAGCGTGAGGCTGATTATGAGACATTGCGTACACGAATGAAGGAGTGCGGTCTGAACGAAGAGGATTATGGGTTCTATCTTGACCTCAGAAAGTACGGTACAACCCGTCATGCCGGATTTGGTCTGGGATTTGAGAGATGTGTGATGTATCTGACGGGAATGCAGAATATACGTGATGTTATTCCGTTCCCGAGAACTGTCGGTAACTGTGAACTATAAAGCGACGCGCCGGACGCGGACGGAGATTTTCTTCCTCGCTCGCCCAATAAAGGGCTCCTCGGAAGAAAACTCCTGCCGCCGGCGCTGTATCTAGGAGGAACTATTATGAGTTTGATTTTACCCGGAAACTACGAGTCGAGGCTCGATATAAGGGAAACAGAGATAGCGATCAAAAAGGTTAAGGATTATTTTGAGAAGGCACTTGCGTACAGACTGGATCTGACACGCGTGAGTGCACCTCTTTTTGTGGATCCGGCATCAGGTATGAATGATAACCTAAACGGTGTTGAGAGACCGGTTGATTTTGATGTAAAGGAGACCGGAGTAAAAGCTGAGGTTGTTCACTCTCTGGCGAAGTGGAAGAGACATGCGCTTAAGTATTATGGCTTCCATCATGGTGAGGGACTCTACTGCGATATGAGTGCGATCCGCCGCGATGAGGAGACGGATAACCTTCATTCGATCTATGTTGACCAGTGGGACTGGGAGCGCGTGATCGACAAGGAGGAGCGTAACGACAGAGTGCTTGAGCATATCGTAAAAAAGGTTTACGATGCCATCCTTGAGACTGAGGATTATATTTCTTTGGAGTATCATTTTTACGGAAGAACACTTCCGACCAATATCAAGTTTATCACTACACAGGAGCTGGTTGACAAATACCCGGACAAAACTCCCAAAGAGAGAGAGTATGAGGCTGCGAAGGAGTTCGGCGCGGTATTTTTGAAGAAGATCGGTGGAGTCCTCTCAGACGGCAAACCGCATGACGGACGTGCTCCGGACTATGATGATTGGGAATTAAACGGCGATATCATCGTTTACTATCCGGTGCTCGATATCGCATTGGAGTTATCGTCCATGGGAATCCGCGTCGATGAGAAGGCTCTCAAAGAGCAGCTCGATAAGGCCGGATGTCCGGAGAGAGCAAACCTGCCATTCCAGAAGGCGATCCTCGAGGGAGCGCTTCCTTACTCGATCGGTGGCGGTATCGGTCAGTCGAGACTGTGTCTGTTCTTCCTTAAGAAGGCTCACATCGGTGAGGTTCAGTCATCACTGTGGCCTGAAGAAGAGATCAAGGCATGCGAAGAGAAAAACATTCATTTGTTATGATAGTTTCGGAAAGCCTTGCAAATGCAGGGCTTTCTTTTTATCCTTGACAAAAGTACGTCTATGGAAGTATAATAAAGGTACTTCCGTAGACGTACTTTGTTTTATTATGTCTAATAGTATTTGAGAATTGGAGATAATTATGAGTGAGAAGACAGTTTATCATGGATCAAGGATTATTGTAAAAACTCCTGATATCAGAAAATCCAGACCGGATACTGATTTTGGTCCGGGGTTTTATTGTACTGAGATTGAGGATTTGGCTATGGAATGGGCATGTAGTATAGATCGCTCCGGATATTCTAATCGATATGAGATTGATATGTCATCATTAAAATCACTTGATTTAAACAGTGATGAGTACACTCCACTTCATTGGCTTGCAATTTTAGTAAGCAACAGATCGGTGCGAATAAGCGCACCCATTCAAAAACAGAGTATCGAGTTTTTGTTAAAGAACTATTTGATTGATATAAAAAAATATGACATTATCATTGGACCTCGCGCAGATGATTCATATTTTGCCATAGTTGAAATGTTTCTGATGAATACGATTACAATAGAGCAATTGAATCGAGCTTTGAATCTGGGGGATTGGGGTGATCAGTTTGTAATAAAGAGTAAAAAAGCATATGAAAGCATACGTTTTGTCGATGCTACACCAGCGGATCATAGGATTTACTATCCAAAGAGGAAAAAGAGGGATGAGGATGCGGTGACAAGTTTTCAACAGATGTTGAGAGAAGTTGGAATTGAAGGTACGTACATGAGAGATATATTATCAAACGAAAAAGGAGAATGAATTATGCCGGTGTATAATAAGTTTTATGTTGATGTTGCCATGAAACATCTGGGTGAAGCGATGGATTATGCAAATAGCTGTTGCGGGGTTTCCATACATGAGTTTATGGATTACTTTATTACAAGTGGTATCGCAGACGAATTTGCGGATGGCTCGCCACGTGTTGTCGTCGGTATGTCCGGGACGGAGCTTGCTAGAGAAGTGTTACGTAGTACATTCGGGTATGAAACAAAGCATGTTTTTCCGCCTGCTCAGACTGTGTTATTATCCTGCTCTGAGGAATACTGGACAGGATGGATTCTGGCGTACTATCAGTGGAGCAGAGGATACAGCTTTAAGTCGATCGTATCACGTATACCCGTTGATTCGATCCGAAGCTTGTACCATCCGCTTCATGAGGTGTCAGAGGAAAGAGCTTCGATATCCATAGATGGAAGGATGGTCGAGAGAACGGAAGTAAATGAACTTCAGCGTCGCAGGAGATTGCTTGGATATACTCAGCGTCTGTTGTCGGAAAAATCCGGTGTAAATCTCCGTACTCTTCAACAATATGAAATAGGGAGTAAAGATTTGAGTAAGGCATCCGGAAGTACGCTTCACGCCCTTTCAACGGCGTTGGGATGTACCGTGGAAGATTTGATCTGTACTAAGACTAATACCAAAAGCAAATCAGCCTCTCAAGCTCGCTGAACAGATTTGGATAATGATCAACCAACTTTCGTGTTTCGACTATTGAAAAAAGCATCGAAAAACCAATTATAATCGTTACAAATGCTACCAGCGATATGACACATACCGACTTACCCTCAAGTAGAGGGAATTTTTTCATATACCCATGGATGTTCATAAGCACTAGTACCGACATAAACATCAATACCTGAATGATATCCAAAACATATACGTCTTTCGAGCCGCCTACACAGTAATCTAAAAATGCAGCGATGACCATCAACAGAAACATAAGAATATATGTGTGACTTCTTATCCGGTTATTTTTGTAAGTATGTACACGGGCAGTCTTTCTGCGACGTGTTTGCCACACAAAGAAAGGCATCGCCAGTGTTCCGAGAAAAACAATAGGATAACAAAAAACGCCGAAGTTGTTTACTTCGAAAACATACTTACCGTTGTTGAATAGCGATGAAACATTCGGAGCGAAAAACGGAAAGTCTCCGGTCAGTTTCAATGGTTGCATAAAATAATGCAGAAATGAATTGGGCAATAATGAAAGATCGATCTGATTTGCCTGAATGTTGCTGACAGTCAATTGATACCCCTGCCCGAAATCAAAGAACGAATCAAACCTTACATAATTAAACGCCATTATCCCCGTCGCACCTATTATAATCGGTAACAGAAAACCGGAGACGGAAATTATTTTCGTCGTTATCGGATAATCTTTACGTATCAGTATAGCTATAAACAGCGGAGCGAGTATCAACGCGCCTATCGACTTGGTGGGTCTGGTGGAAACGCACAATATGAATCCAATTCCCGACAGGACAAACAGGAACACCGACGGATTTTTTTTGAAAGTATTGTAACCGCTTACACCGCACCACAAACACATCATCAGAAATGCTCCGCTGACTACACCCGGCAATGTATAAAAAGTAGAAAAGTTTGTTCCGATATAGAATTCACCTGCCACTGTGCATGTTATGACAGAAAGAATTAATAGCAGAAAATTCGGGCATCTGACAAACCTCTTTACTAATGCCAGCAGCGCACCCGTCATAAGCAGAGTGCCTATAATTGCAAAATACACTGTTGCCGTATTTGTACTGGGGAGATAACCTCCCGACATGAAGTAATACGGATAGTAGAACAAAAACAAAGGCACTACAGAATAATATGAGTAGTATTTTCCGTTATAGTATGCCCTGTCCCAAAAAAACGCTGTATTATTGTCTGCACGCTCCGAGTCGTCATAGGGATTCTCAAGGGTTTTAAGCGTATCACTCGGCTCGATATCAAGTGCTATCTGTCCTTTTTGGAAAGCATCGAACATCTGAACGTATGGGTTTTGGTCGGATACGTCTATGCCTTTTTCATATTTGATAGGCTCGTTTCCTGGTACGTCGGGCACGAAAAATATCAACATTGAAGCAGCACAGAGAACAGCCGTAAACGCCATTATCATACGGTGAGAAAGCTTTTTACAGTTGTATTTCAGCTTATATAGCCTAAAAGTAACTATTGCAATAACGATCACAGCTAACACTAATACAACCAAAAACCTTATATCAGAAAAATAAAAAGGCATAACACTGTCGATTGTCATGGATGTAAGTGTCAGCGGAGAACCTACACCTGATAGCGAAACGGTCAGTTTTTTCAGGGTTTTATATGGATGAATACTGAACCAAAGCGGCCTGTCATATCCTCCGCTGAAAAACTTGCTGCCAACAGCTATATTCTTGGTTCCGAAGTTCTCATCGGTCATGCTTACGGTAGCTTTTATCAGCTTATCTTCACCATCAAAATCAAGTGACAGCGCACCGATATTCTCATCTGAGTTCAATTCAAATGAGATGGCCGAATCCCTGTAGAATGTAATAGAGCTTTCACCGATAATTACAGCATCTCCATCTGCGGTAGTTGCCAAAGAAAACAGTGAATCAGTCTGATTCTTATCTTCGGTAGTAAATCGGTTGAAATTACATATGAACACTTCAATCAAAAAAAGGATAACAGCTACCTTACCAATCCTTTTTAAGAATACTTTAAGAGAATTATCAGGTAAAAAACGGGTAAGCACTACAGCGCAGAATCCGCAGAGGGTGACAACTCCGGCAGCAACCGGAGATGGAGCGGCTTCCAAATGCGTAAAAGAGGAAACAAGCACTGTCAGCACCAGTACCAATATACTCGCTATCGTTCCGAAAACAATGCTGATTTTGAAAAAACCATTTTTCTTTTCCGCAACACAAGGCAAAAAACTAAAGCCTACGGTGAACAGCAGAACACCGGCAACAGTTGTTATTATCGCAGGGATGAATTCACTCATAAAATGAGTCCTTTCTTATTTAAGTTTATATATCGTCGTATAACGATATCATATTATAACAGATTTTACCGATGTAGAGCAATAGATTTTTGATAAAAACTAATACAGATTGACGATTGCGCATGCTATATGTTAAAATAGTGTGCGAAAAGCAACTTAATAATCAGCTTCAATCACGAAAAGAGGGATAAGTCATCATGAAAATGAATGAGTCGCTTTTTGACAATATTATCGATACAGCACAGGACTGTATATTCTGGAAGGATAAGGACCGCCGTTTCGTCGGCGTGAATCAGGCGTTCTTGGATTTCTACGGTTTTGAATCGGCGGATGTTCTCATTGGTAAAAATGACGAGGAGATGGGTTGGCACTCTGATCCCGAGCCATTCAAGCAGGATGAGTTGAGAGTTCTCGACGGAGAGAGCACCTATAAGGTTCTCGGAAAGTGCGAGGTAAAAGGTGAAGAACGCGATATCATCGCCAGCAAACGCCCGATCTACCGCGGAGGTGAGGTGGTAGGACTCGTCGGAAGTTTCATCGATGTTACCGATGTTATCCGAAGGGAAAACGAAAGCGGAGCCAGACAGACGATGTACACCATCGAAAAGCTCCGTAAATATCCCTATTTTGATAAACTCCTTGATGAGGTTTGTCTGGATGAGGTGCTGGATCATCTGACCGGTATCATATCGCGCGGGTATATTTTTGATTATGTAAAATCACTGATCTCGCTCAGGACTCCGTTTACTTTTTGTATCGTGGATCTCGATAATTTCAAAGATATAAATGACACGTATGGGCATCACGCCGGTGATGTAGTATTGATGGATGTTGCCAGAGAACTCGCCATCTATACGGATGGATACGGACTCGTTGGCCGATTTGGCGGAGATGAACTTTTGGTGGTTAATCTCAGGGATATCGAGTTCGGTGACAAGGTTGTCTTTTTCAAAAAGATGTATGAGGGAAAGAAAATCCTTCGAAAGACTCTTCGTTACGACGGACATAATCTGTTTGTAACCGGTACATCGGGATGTGCTACTTATCCGGATGACTCGCAGGATTATGATGAGCTGTTTTCGTTTATAGATAAGACCTTATATCAGGGTAAGAATCGCGGACGAAACTGTTATACGGTTTATGTCGAGTCGGAGCACAAGCATCTGGATGTAAAAGACATGGCCAGAAGCGCCGTCTACACCAGTATGTATGCCATCTCACAAAAATGCGAAAAAGTTGAGGGAGCACTAAATCAGCTCAACTCAGTTCTCCCCTTCCTTTCCGGAAAAATGCAGATTTCGGACTTATTCTATGTAGATGAGAACAACATTATGAGGACCCCGAAAGGTATTCAGGTTTCCAAGGATATAGATGATATAGAAAATCTTATGGAAGATGGTATGTATACCGCAAACTCCCTTGATGATACGAAAAACAGAAGCCCACATCTTTATGAGACGCTGAAAATACACGGTATCATAGCAGTGATGATCGTTCGTGTCGGCTTGGCGGATACTCAATTCGGTTATCTGATATGCGCTGACATGCACAACCATCGTCTCTGGCAGGATGATGAACGAGGTATTATCTACTATTTATCAAAAATACTCGCAACCAGTCTGATCCAGGGAAAGGAATAGGAGGTATACATTTATGAGTGTTATCGCAGGTTTCATGGTGCCTCATCCACCGCTTATCGTGCCTGATGTTGGGCGCGGAAGTGAGGATCAGGTCAGAGAGACTATAGCAGCATATGAAAAAGTTGCGGATGAGATCGCCGAGCTGAAGCCTGAAACCATAGTTATCTCATCACCACACTCTGTGATGTACGCAGACTATTTCCACATCTCGCCGGGCGCGCATGCTACCGGCGACTTTGGCAATTTCCGTGCGCCGCAGGTGAGCTTTGATGTGGATTATGATGAGCGTTTTGCTATGCAGTGGGCAAACCATGCGGCTGTGGCCGAGATAGATGCGGGGGTTCTGGGTGAGCGTGATCCTAACCTCGACCATGGAACTATGGTACCACTGTATTTTATTACAAAAAAATACACCGATTTTAAGCTCGTACGTATCGGACTCTCGGGTTTTTCTCTTGCAACTCATTATCGCATGGGACAGTTGGTTCAGACTGTTGCCGATGAGCTCAACAGGAGAGTTGTATACGTTGCGAGCGGCGATCTGTCGCACAAACTGAAGGATGACGGACCATATGGCTTCCATCCGAAAGGCCCTGAGTACGATGAGCGTATCATGGACGTTATGGGGCGCGGTGATTTTGATGAGCTGATGGATTTCGATGAAGCTCTGTGTCAGCATGCTGCCGAGTGTGGTCACAGGTCATTTGTCATGATGGCCGGCGCTCTCGACGGAAAAGCTGTTGACATCGAGAAGCTCGTTCATCAGGATGTAACGGGAGTCGGTTATGGCATCTGCACTTATCACGTAACGGGTGATGACGAGTCGAGACATTTTTTGGAAAAATGGACCGAACGTGATGAAAAACGCAGAAATGAACTCCGATCAAGTGAGGATGTCTATGTCAGACTGGCGAGGTTATCTCTGGAGTCCTATATAAAAGAAGGAAAAATCATCAGCTGGGATGAGGTGAAGGATGAGGTTGTCCCGGGAAAAGGCGGAGTGAACACGTCTGAAGATGCGAGCAATCCCATGAAGTATTCTTCTGAGGACGGTACGGCGACACCTATTGCCATTGACCAGCTCGAAAAAGCACAGGCAGGAGCATTTGTCTCAATTCATAAAGACGGAAAACTCAGAGGATGCATCGGTACGATATCAGCTGTACGCGACTCCGTAGCTGAGGAGATCATCGAAAACGCGATCAGTGCATCGACCAAAGATCCGAGGTTTGATCCGATAGAGGAGGATGAGCTTCCATATCTCGAGATCAGCGTGGATGTGCTTGGTGTGGCTGAAAGTATCAAATCTCCAAAGGAGCTTGATGTAAAAAAATACGGAGTGATCGTGACGAAGGGAATGAGACGAGGACTTTTGCTTCCTAACCTGGAAGGGATAGATTCAGTTGAGGAACAGCTGATGATAGCAAAACAAAAAGCCGGGCTCACAACCGATGAGAGAGGCTGCCAACTCCAGCGTTTCGAAGTTGTACGTCACCGCTGATATTACAAATGAAAGGATAAACGTTATGGAAAATTTCAGTTTCTATGCACCAACATATTTTGAATTCGGAAAAGGATCGGAGGCGAAGACGGGAGAGTTGATAAAGCGCTTCGGGGGAACCAAGGTCCTTCTTCACTACGGTGGCGGTTCCATCAAGGAAAATGGCGTGTACGGCAAGGTCATCGCATCGCTTACATCAGCCGGTGTTCCGTTTACCGAGCTCGGTGGAGTGAAGCCGAATCCGAGGAGCGGTCTTGTATATGAAGGAATAGAGCTCGCAAAAAAAGAGGGAGTCGACTTTATCCTTGCAGTCGGAGGTGGCTCGGTTATAGACTCTGCAAAGGCGATAGCTGCAGGGGCGCTCTACGACGGAGATTTTCTTGATTTTTACCAGGGAAAGGCTGTGATAGAGGATGCACTTCCGATAGGTACAGTGCTCACGATCGCTGCGGCCGGTAGCGAAGGATCTGCTAACTCCGTTATAACCGATGAGGAAAACAAGATAAAAAAAGGTGCGCGTTCGGATTATCTGAGGCCCAGATTCTCTGTTATGAATCCGGAGTTTACATGTACACTTCCGGCATACCAGACGGCAGCCGGGGCGACCGATATTTTTATCCATGTATGTGAGAGATATTTTTCAAATACCAGAGAGGTCAGTGTCACGGATCGTATGTGTGAGGCTGTGATGAAGACCATATTATATGAAACGCCTCGTGTTCTCAGAGATCCTGACAACTACGAAGCCAGGGCGAATATTATGTGGGCCGGTATGATCGCTCACAATAACATCTGCGGCGTGGGTCGTGAACAGGATTGGGCGTCTCATCATATTGAGCATGAGCTTTCGGCACTCTATGATGTCACTCATGGAGCCGGGCTCGCGGTCATCGCTCCGGCGTGGATGAAGTTTGTTCTCGAAAAGCATCCTGAAAAGTTCGTGCCTTTTGCGACCGAGGTATGGGGTGTTCCGCTCGACACCATCAATCCGATGGAGACAGCCATGAGAGGTATCGAACGCTTTGAGGCGTTTTTGAAGCAGATCGGGATGCCGTCGAAGTTTTCCGAGATCGGTGCGAAGAAGGCGGACATACCGGTTATGGTTGACAAGATTTTCGCCAAGAAGGAGACGGAAGGGTTCTATGTCAAGCTGACACGTGACGATGTTACAAAGATATATGAGTCAGTTGCTGATCAATAAGGACCATTTGTTTTGGAACTATACACGAACTGTTTGAGTTTTTGTTTACTAATTTGGAAAGGGCAGTTTAAGAAGCATATCAGCGGACAGGATGTCTATCATACGTCGTTGCGCAGCGCTGGTCTTTTCAGCGCGCACAACGTGACGTATGATAAAAAAGCGAAAGCGTGCCTGTCCGCATATGCACTTAAACTGCCCTTTCCGTCTGTGCCAAACCAATCCGACTCAAACTGCTCTTTCCGTCTGTGTCCAAACAAAACCTGACCACACCATATAGTGTCCGAATTTATAAAAAAACAGAACATATAGCGGGCAAAAAAGTGAAATTCGACCCTTTTTCGGGTCTCTGTCGACAAGCGTAGACTATAGATATTGCGTTATTTTCGATAACTTTCGCAAAAAATCCACAATATCTTGTGGTAGACTGTTGACATCCGTCACTATCGGTGCTATAATGTATCTCAGTTGGCCTCAATAGGACATCGTCCCGGATGAGCGTAAAACCGAAATGGTTATCCTGAGGCAAAGGGAATTGATACAGGAGTAGAATCCCGAAGTTTAGGAAAAGATTGTTAACAGTGAATTGATGACCCCGGGGAGTGGGTCATCCGGCAAGGACGCACACGAAGGGTGTCGAAAGGAGTTGTAGCGCAGTGAAGGTTATCAAAAGAGATGGTCGTACGGTAGACTACGACCGTAACAAAATCCTGGTAGCTATCCGCAAGGCCAATGCGGAGGTTGACCAGTTTGAGAAGGTCAGTGATGATGCGATCGACGGTATCATCGCAGGCATCGAGGGGATGAAAAGGGATCATATGCAGGTGGAGGACATCCAGGATGTCATCGAGCAGAAGCTGATGGCAGCAGGGAAGTTTGAACTTGCGAAGAAGTATATCATTTACAGATATACGAGAGAGCTTGTCAGAAAGGCAAACACTACAGATGATTCGATCATGAGTCTCATCCAGAACTCAAATAAAGATGTTATGGAAGAGAACTCGAACAAAAATGCGTATGTTGCTTCTACACAGCGTGACCTGATCGCCGGAGAGGTATCAAAGGACCTTACCAAGAGAGTACTCCTCCCGGAAAAGATTACCCAGGCACACGAGGAAGGTGCTATCCATTTCCATGACATGGATTACTTCATCCAGCCTATTTTTAACTGCTGTCTTATAAATATCGGAGATATCCTTGACAACGGAACGGTCATGAACGGAAAGCTCATCGAGAGTCCGAAGAGCTTCCAGGTGGCATGTACGGTTACCACTCAGGTTATCGCTGCTGTAGCCAGCTCACAGTACGGCGGACAGTCCGTAGATACTGTTCATCTTGGAAAATATCTGAGAAAGTCTGCAGAGAAGTTCAGAGCTCGCTACATGAAAAAATTCGGTGATACTGTGGATGCTGAGATCGTTGAGCAGCTCGTGCAGGAGCGTGTTCGTGATGAGCTTCGCTCAGGAGTTCAGACCATCCAGTATCAGATAAATACTCTTATGACGACGAACGGACAGTCACCATTCGTGACACTGTTTATGTATCTGAGAGAGGATGATGAGTACATCGAGGAGAATGCGATGATCATCGAAGAGATCCTCCGTCAGCGTCTCGAGGGTATCAAAAACAAAAAAGGTGTATATGTAACACCGGCTTTCCCGAAGTTGGTGTATGTGCTCGATGAGCACAACAATCTATCGGGTGGGAAGTATGATTATATAACGAAGCTCGCAGTTCAGTGTTCGGCGAAGAGGATGTATCCGGACTACATCTCCGCAAAGAAGATGCGCGAGATAGAGGACGGAAACGTCTTTTCGCCGATGGGCTGCAGGTCTTTCCTCTCACCGTGGTATGATGAGAATGGCAATGTCAAGTTCGAGGGACGTTTCAACCAGGGCGTTGTTTCTCTGAACCTTCCTCAGATCGGTATCCTCGCAGAGGGTAACATGGAAGAGTTCTGGCGTATACTCGAGCAGAGATTGTCACTTTGCTTCGAAGCACTTATGTGCCGCCACAGAGCATTGGAGAAGGTTACATCGGATGTCAGCCCGATCCATTGGCAGTACGGAGCCATCGCGAGACTGGAGCCGGGCGAGAGTATCGATCCGCTGCTTCATGGTGGATATTCCACAATCTCACTTGGATACATCGGACTTTACGAGGTAACCAAGCTGATGACAGGACAGAGCCAGACAGAGCCTGAGGGTGAAAAGTTTGCAAAGAAACTTATGAACAGACTTCGTTCAGCTACCGACACATGGAAGGCAGAGACAAATATCGGATTTGCCCTATATGGTACACCGGCAGAGAGCCTTTGCTACAGGTTTGCCGAGATCGACAGAAAGCGTTTCGGAGATATCGAGGATATCACTGACAAGGGATATTACACGAACTCTTATCATATCGATGTACGTGAGAAGATCGATGCGTTCGACAAGTTTGCATTTGAGGCTCAGTTCCAGGAGATCTCACGTGGTGGATGTATATCATATGTTGAGATCCCGAACATGCTTAACAATATCCCTGCTCTTGAGGAGCTGGTTAAGTACATCTATGACAATATTATGTATGCAGAGTTCAATACCAAATCTGACTTCTGCCACGTATGTGAGTTTGACGGTGAGATCATCATAAACGAGGATAACGAGTGGGAGTGCCCGAACTGCGGAAACACTGATCATGACAAGATGAATGTCACCAGACGTACCTGCGGTTATCTGGGAGAGAACTTCTGGAATGTAGGAAAAACAAAGGAGATCGGATGCAGAGTGCTGCATATCTGATATCCGGACATCTGTATAGAAAGAGAAGAATAAGCTTTGGCGAGGCGGGTAACATGGTTACTCGCTTTGCCTTTTGCGAAGGAAGTGATCTGAGTGAATTATGCTGATATAAAACAATATGATGTTGCAAACGGTGTGGGAGTCAGAGTATCGCTTTTTGTTAGCGGATGCACTCACGCCTGTGAAGGATGTTTCAACAAGGAAGCATGGGATTTTAACTACGGAAAACCATTTACGGAAAAAGAGATCGATGACATTATTGAATACATGAAACCGTCTTATGTTGCGGGGTTGTCTCTGTTGGGAGGCGAGCCTATGGAGCCCCAGAACCAGGAGGCAGTTCTGCAACTGTTAAGGCGGGTGCATGAAACCTATCCCGAGAAGAATGTCTGGATGTATTCAGGATATCTTTTTGACAGGGACATCATGGGGAGGATGTGCAAGGAAAGTGAGATATCAAAGGAGATAATGTCATACATCGACATACTTGTGGACGGAGAGTTTATCCTTGCCCGGAAAAACTTGAAGATAAACTTCCGTGGCTCCGATAACCAAAGGATCATCGATGTGAAAAAGTCCATAGAAACAGGCGAGGTGGTTCACTGGGAAGGCGAGAAAGTCTGATCGTGACATTTCCTTAATACATGTAAAAATACTTGCGAGCGGGTCGAAGTTGTGATAAAATGATAAAACACGACGGATGACCGGCTCGTTTTGTGTCCGGCAGTCAGATTGACCAAATACCAGGAGAGGGCAGATTTTTACGCTTTTCTTCGGATCGGAGGATGATAGAATATGGAAACTGTAAAGGTATGGTTTAAAAAGCTAAACGAAAGAGCAACAGCACCGAAGTACTCCACCGAGTATTCTGCCGGGGCTGATCTCGCCGCATGCATGGACGAGGCGGTAGTGATCGAGCCGGGAGACACACAGTTCATCCCGACCGGGCTCGCCATGGAGATACCGGAGGGATGCGTGGGACTTATATATGCCAGGAGCGGACTTGCCTGCAAAAAGGGTCTCGCACCGGCAAACAAGGTAGGAGTTATCGACAGTGACTACAGAGGCGAGATCATGGTCGCTCTTCACAACCACTCGAGCAGAGAACTCGTGGTACATGATGGTGACAGGATCGCTCAGATGGTGATCACTCCATACTACTTTGGAGATTTTGATGAAGCCGCAGAGCTTCAGGATACCGTTAGAAATGAGGGAGGATTCGGTTCTACCGGATACTGATCACATCTGTTTACGTAAGGATTATTTTTACAAAAGATAAAATGCATACAGGAAGGATGAAAGAAAAATGGGAATGACGATGACACAAAAGATCCTGGCTGCTCACGCAGGGCTGGATCATGTGGAGGCAGGACAGCTGATAATGGCTGATCTGGATCTGGTTTTGGCGAATGACATCACCGGTCCCGTAGCTATCCACGAGGTGGAGAAGCTGAACAAAAAAACAGTATTTGACAAGGACAAGGTATGCCTGGTCCCGGATCATTTTGCTCCGAACAAGGATATCAAGGCAGCTGAGCAGTGCAAATGCGTACGCGAGTATGCTCGTGAGCATGATATCACAAACTACTTTGAGGTTGGAGAGATGGGTATCGAGCATGCCCTTCTTCCGGAAAAAGGACTTATCGTAGCAGGTCAGACATGTATCGGAGCTGACTCGCATACCTGTACATATGGAGCGCTTGGAGCTTTTTCAACAGGCGTCGGAAGTACGGACATGGGCTGTGGCATGATCACAGGCCAGGCATGGTTCAAGGTTCCGTCAGCGATAAAGGTAGAGCTTAAGGGGAGCCTTAAGCCATGGGTGTCAGGAAAGGATGTTATACTCCACCTGATCGGAGAGATCGGAGTCGACGGAGCGCTTTATCGTTCGCTCGAGTTTGCCGGCGAGGGTGTGGCAGCGCTCTCCATGGATGACAGATTCTCAATCGCGAACATGGCTATCGAGGCGGGCGCAAAGAACGGTATATTCCCGGTTGATGACAAGACTATCGCATATATGAAGGAGCATTCGACAAAGGAGTATACGATTTACGAGGCTGATGAGGATGCTCCGTATGATGAGGTCGTGACCATAGATCTCTCAACGCTCGAGTCTACGGTCTCATTTCCGCATCTGCCGGAGAACACGAAGCTTGCAAAGGATTCAAAGGATATAGATATAGATCAGGTAGTGATCGGATCATGTACCAACGGCCGTATCGAGGATATGCGTACAGCTGCACAGATCCTCGAGGGACGCAAAGTGAAAAAGGGTATACGCTGCATCGTGATCCCGGCAACACAGGCTGTGT
The DNA here is from genome assembly GCA_000687695.1 of Lachnospiraceae bacterium P6B14. GTDB lineage: Bacteria > Bacillota > Clostridia > Lachnospirales > Lachnospiraceae > Eubacterium_F. Next base: position 290,063 of record JHWZ01000002.1, read on the forward strand.
ATCTGCAGTGTATCGAGGAGGGGCTCACACAGACCTTTATCAAGGCCGGAGCTATCGTGAGCACACCGACGTGCGGACCTTGTCTGGGTGGTTACATGGGAATACTCGCGGCAGGTGAGCGCGCGATATCCACGACAAACAGAAACTTCGTCGGACGTATGGGACATGTTGATTCTGAGGTGTACCTGGCGAGCCCTGCAGTGGCAGCGGCGTCGGCAGTTACCGGACACATAAGTGTTCCGTCAGAGCTCGGCATGTGATAAGCCCATATCAAAGGAGGACATAGAACATATGAAAGCATCAGGAACAGTATTCAAATATGGAGATAACGTCGATACGGATGTCATCATCCCGGCCAGATATCTCAACTCATCAGATCCTGCAGAGCTCGCTACGCACTGCATGGAGGATATTGATAAGGATTTCGTGAAAAATGTCAAGAAGGGCGATATGATCGTAGCTACCAAGAACTTTGGCTGCGGATCGAGTAGAGAGCATGCGCCTATATCCATCAAGGCAGCGGGCGTGAGCTGTGTTATCGCTGAAACATTTGCCAGGATTTTTTACAGGAACGCTATCAACATCGGACTTCCGATCATCGAGTGTAAGGAGGCAGCTGAGTCTATCCAGGCAGGTGATCAGATCGAGGTTGATTTCGACAGCGGAGTGATCACCAACGTGACGCGTTCCGAGAGCTATCAGGGACAGGCGTTCCCGGAGTTCATGCAAAAGATCATAAAGGCGGAAGGGCTGATCAATTATATAAATCAGCAGGGATAAAAGCTTGGAAGAAAAAAAGAGTGTTGACGTCAATTTAAGTCGTTACAACTTTGAGAGCAGAGAAGCCTATGACAGGGCAAAAAAGGAAGCCGAGTTCATCCGCAAGGCAGAGGAAACCATGGATCTTACGGATGGAAAGACGGCTTTAAAGTTGTACAATAAGATAGTCAAAGAGAAGATTTTTTCATCTGTGCTCGGTTACGAGTTTCTTTTTGAGCTCAGGGATGTCATCATCGAAACAGGTACGGCAAAGGCTGAAAATCTGGCGCCTGTACCGGTGAGAGAGATAATCAAGGTTGAAAATGACACCCTGGAGGATCGCTCTATAGAGGTCGAGAAATATCGTCAGCTTTACGAAGGACAAAAGATAATAAACTCAAAATTCAAGATCGGTATCATCGTGTGCGTGGTGGTACTGATCGGTTTTGTTTTGGTAAACTTTAAACTCGAATACTCCGTGTTCACATATTTTACAAATTATAAGGCTACAATGGAGGAAGATCTGGTCAACAAGTATGAAAAATGGTCAGATGAGCTTCAGAAACGAGAGGATGCGATCCAACAAGGCAAGGTTTATGAATCCGAAGAGGATGAGGACGAATGATTATACGATTCGGACGGACGCAGATATGATACCTTGTCTCGCTCTGAGCCGAACTGCGTTCGCCAACGACGCTCGACTGCGGTTCATATACTGCGTCCTGCGGGAAAGGAGTATATATGGGAGGGAATACTATATTAGTTGTTGATGATGAACAACGAATGAGAAAATTGGTGAGAGATTTCCTTGTTAAGCAAGACTTTAAGGTAGTAGAAGCAGCCGACGGTGAGGAGGCTGTTGATATTTTTATGGAGAACAAGGATATAGTCCTTGTGATACTCGATGTGATGATGCCGAAGATGGACGGATGGGAGACCTGTAAGGAAATCCGTCAGTATTCAAAGGTGCCGATCATCATGCTGACCGCAAAGGGAGCGGAGAATGATGAGCTCCACGGGTTCGAGCTGGGTGTGGATGAGTATATCGCGAAGCCGTTCAGTCCAAAGATTCTCGTGGCGCGCGTGCAGGCGCTGCTCAGACGCAGTGGTGCGGGCAGTGACGAGGTTGTCAAGCTCGGACGGATAGAGCTTGATCAGGCTGCTCACGTGGTAAGGATTGACGGGGATGCCATCGAGCTCAGTTTCAAGGAGTTTGAACTCCTTTCGTATTTCATGGAGAACAAAGGGATCGCGCTTTCCAGAGAAAAGATACTCAATCATGTTTGGGATTATGATTATTTCGGAGATGCGAGAACCATCGATACGCATGTGAAGAAGTTGCGTGCGAAGATGGGAGACTGTGGAAACTATATTCATACCATCTGGGGTATGGGGTATAAATTTGAGGTGGATGAGTCATGAGACATTCTATACGATTGCGATTGATCCTGATCGTATCGTTAATGATGATCATGGCGATCGCGAGTATTTTTATAGCAAATATTTTTCTGCTGCCCGAGTTTTACAGTGCTGAAAAGATAAGCAGTATGAGTGGTGTGTATGACGAGGTGAGCAAGATATGTAAGAATGTGGATTGGAGCGCTGTTACTGACGAGGAAAAGGGAAAAATCTATGATCAGCTTGACTCCATCAGTGACAAAAGGAGTGTGTCCATATATATCGTGCAGATCTCTGCATCTGATGAAGGCAGTATCGCAAATATAAACTATTCCTATCCGGCTTTCACACCGAGACTCAGAGAGGTGACGCAGGGTATGCTGGCGAAGTATGTGCGTGCCATGTATTTGGGAGAGAAGCTGGATGATAGCTGTGAGGAATTGTTAAAAAGCGATCAATACGCGGTCTACAAAGTCTATGACGACCGTATCGACTCGAACTATATTGAGCTGACCGGACAGCTCCCTGACGGGTATTGGTTATACCTCAGAGCAAACTATACGGGAGTGACTGAGAACGCCAACGTATCAAATCGATTTTTAATCTACGTAGGAATCGTGGTTACGGTCATCAGCATCCTTTTAATTTTTTTGATTGCGAACAGATATACCCGTCCGATCCTCAGACTGGCCCGTTGGGCGCAGGAGATGAGAGGACTGGATTTCTCGTCGAGATATGAGGAAAAACGTGACGATGAGATCGGTGTGCTGGCGGGGAGCATGAATGAGCTTTCAGACAAGCTCGAAAAGACGATAACTGAGCTGAAGGGTGCGAACATCGAGCTGCAGCGTGATATTGAAAAACGCTCTGAACAGGAGCAGATGAGGCAGGAGTTTTTGTCGAACGTGTCTCACGAATTAAAGACACCTATCGCGCTTATCCAGGGATATGCCGAGGGGCTGAAGGAAAACATAAACGATGATCCGGAGAGCAGGGATTTTTACTGTGAGGTTATAGTTGATGAGGCGGACAAGATGAACCGCATGGTGAAAAAGCTTCTAAGCCTGAACCAGATAGAGTTTGGTGAGGGGCAGGTGAGATTGGAGCATTTTGACCTGTCAGAGCTGATCGGTTCCGTGGTGGCTGCGAATGATATCATGTTCAAAAAGAAAGAGGTCGAGCTGAAGTACTATCCTGAAGAGGCACCGTTAATGGTTTGGGGCGATCCGTTCATGATAGAAGAGGTTTTGACCAACTATGTGAGCAACGCTCTTAATCATGTGAAGCCTTTAGCGGATGGTGAGCAGAGTATAATCGAAATTAAAGCGCTGAAAAATGGCGCTAAAGTCAGGGTTAGTGTATTCAATACAGGGGACCCGATTCCTGAGGAAGATAAGGATAAAATCTGGACTAAATTTTATAAAGTTGATAAGGCCAGAACGAGAGAGTATGGCGGCAACGGAATAGGCTTATCCATCGTAAAAGCGGTGATGGAGGCGCATGAACAGGGCTTCGGAGTCATCAATTATGACAACGGGGTAGAATTTTGGTTCGAATTAGACATAAAATGATTGATGTTTTTGAAATTGTGTGTTATAATACTCTAGTATGGGTGCAGAATGCACATAATTCGGACATTTTTAAAGGAGGAGCACTGTGAAACGGGGCATTTTTCGAACAAGTGTCGCCGTCTTCTTGGTAATGATGCTGGTAGGATGTGCGGAGCTTCCGGATATCACGGACCAGCAGGAAAATCTCGTAGCAGAGTATGCCGGAGGAGTTCTCCTCAGGTATTCAAGTAAATATGCATATCGTTTGGTGAAAAACGATGCAGATGAGGATGGAGTCGAGGATTCCGCGACGGATACAGCGTCGGGAGCCGCAGCGACCATGGAGCCTTTGGCATCACCTGAGGCATCCGCATCTCCGTCACCTGAACCTGGTGCTTCGGCGGGACCTGATGCAACGTCTGATCCGAATGCATCTGAGGCACCGGAGGAGAGTGTGGCACCTGAGCCGACAGAGGAACCGTCGGTCAGTCTCGATGAGCTGTATCATATAAAGGGACTGAAGTTCTCATATGTTTCCTCGTCGTACAGCAACAGGTACCCGAGCAGTGACGATGCGATAGAGATCACGGCACCGGCCGATAAGGTTCTTTATATCGTGAACTTCAAGATAAAGAACACCGGTAGCAAAGCGATCAGAGTAAATCTGACGGGCAGACCCTTCCACTACGAGTTGAGTGTCGGTGGGGACACCGCGCTCCCGACATTGAGTCTTTTGCCGAACGGCGGTCTGAACTACCTTATGACGACCATCAAACCCGGAAAGACTGAGAAGGCGTCGCTGATATTTAACCTTGACAGAGACAAAAAGGGCACGAAAGGGAATACACTTTCCATCACGGAGGGTGAAAAGACAGCAGTTATAGAACTATAAAAACAATATTTGGAGGAAAAAACATGGCAACAGCAGAAGAAACCGGAATCCTGTTGGAGAGTGGAACCAACGAGCTTGAGCTTCTCGAGTTTATCGTAGGTAATCAGCACTATGGTATCAACGTGGCAAAGATCAGTGAGCTTTGTCCGTATCAGGTACCGACATTGGTGCCGAATGCTCATGAGTTCATCGAGGGAATTTTTATGCCGCGTGAGTCGATCATCACGGTTATCGACCTTGCGAAGGCGCTGTCGATTCCGCTTCATCCCAATAACGGAACCGATATGTACATCATCACAAACTTTAACAAACTCCAGACAGCGTTCCATGTACAGGAGGTTCTCGGAATCCACCGTGTATCATGGCAGAATATCGTAAAGCCGGATTCGACGATCAGCCGCAATGGTAAGGGTATCGCGACCGGTATTACCAAGATTAACGACAGGATCATCATCGTTCTCGACTTCGAGAAGATCGTGACAGAGGTTAACCCTGAGACAGGACTGAAGATCTCTGAGGTAGAGGAGATGGGCGAGCGCCAGAGAAGCGATCATACCATTCTTCTTGCAGAGGATTCACCGCTCCTTCTCGAGATGCTTAAGAAGTGTCTTATCAAGGCCGGTTACACACACCTCATCCCGACGACAAACGGTCTGGAGGCTTGGAACAAGCTCGATCGTATGATGAACGAGGGAGCTACTGTCGGAAAGGACATCTCGTTGGTTATCACCGATATCGAGATGCCGCAGATGGACGGACACCACCTCACCAAGCGCGTAAAGAACGACGAGCGTATGGTAGGTCTGCCGGTAGTTATCTTCTCCTCGTTGGTTAACGAAGAGATGAGACGTAAGGGTGAGAGACTCGGAGCTGATGCTCAGTTGTCTAAGCCTGAGATCGGAAGCCTTATTGGCGAGATCGATCTGCTGTTGAATCCATCCAATAAATAATAGAGATATACATACATGTTTTTTGCTTGAAATACTATTTAAATGTGTAAGTAATCCTGCACCTCGTAATCTGTGATTGCGAGGTGCATGTGTGTCTAAAAAACGCTTCATCGCGTTTTCGGGAAACATATATGTTTCCGATATTCTTCAGGAAAGGGGGCGATTTCGTGACGATATGCAGGAAGTGCGGCAAAATGATTCCTGACGGAGAAGAGATGTGTCAGGAGTGTGCAGCGAAAGAAGGTCAGGGTCCTGTTGATCTGATGGATCAGCTGGCCAAGATGAGTGCCGAATCGTCACCGGCTATGTCGGCTATCGAAATGGTTAAGATAAAGACCGCCGAGAAAGCAAGAATGATGCCGGAAAAAGTCGCTGAACCCGCACCTGAGCCTGAAATCCCGGACGAAGAGCCCGAGGTTGAAGTAGAGGACTTGATTCCTGAGGAGATCCCGGACATCGAGATTCCGGATGTGGAGATCCCGGACGTGGAGCCGGAACCTGCAGTAGCAGAGGAGCCTGAGGCTGTAGTAGAGGCAGAGCCTGCAGCTGTGGAGGAGCCGGAGTTGGAAATCCCTGACATCGAGATCCCTGATATAGAGATCCCGGACGTAGCACCTGAGCCTGCAGTGGAAGATGACGGGTTCGAGGTTGATGATGAATTAAGTGAGCTGCTGGAGATCGTGGGCGGAGATGAGACTACCGCTCCCGGATCGGAACTCCAGGCAGCCATCGAGGCCGAGGAAGCAGCGGCAGCAGCTGCTGCGGAAGCAGAGTCGTCATCTGAGGATGAGTCTGTTCCTGAAGAGCCTGAAATAGAGATACCTGATATCGAGATTCCGGACGTGGAGATACCGGACGTAGAGCCGGAGCCTGTAGCAGAGGAAGAACCGGAGCTGGAGATCCCGGATATAGAGATTCCGGATGTAGAACCGGAGCCGGTAGCAGAGGAGGCACCAGCTGAGGAGCCCGCAGAGGAAGAGTCACCTGCAGCAGAGCCGGAGGAGGACTTCGACCCGAATAAGCAGCTGAGCCCTGATGAAATAGCGGCCATGTTTGGTGCAGCAGAAGAAGCAGCGGCAGAAGAGGAGCCAGCTGAAGAGCCTGCAGAGGAAGAGGCGCCTGCAGCAGAGCCTGAAGAGGACTTCGACCCGAACAAACAGCTGAGTC
>JHWZ01000003.1 GCA_000687695.1 Lachnospiraceae bacterium P6B14
TAGGAAAAGGGATTCCGCGATTTATCTCATCACCGCGGAACCCTTTTCATCATGTACGGGGTACATAATCCCGTCAGCCCCCGGCGACTTCGGCTGGAGCCGCCGATAGGTGCAGGTGGGATTAACAATCTCGTACATGATAGGAACACGGTATCCCTCCGTTTCAAAAAAACCTTATTATTACAAACACATACTCGAAATTACAATGTCTTATTTGTATGTATGAGGGGGAGTAACAGTAGCCTCATACAACTATAAAGTTTTCAAAGATCCAAAAGAGATAAAGTTTTCTAAAATCAGCATCTATTGTACTACATAATCGGGAATTTGTCAAATCTATGTTTCCTATGTTTCCTATGGATATTATATCAATATATGTGTATAATAATGAGAGGAAAAGTGCCTGGGAGCGTCATAGGAAACCGACGGCAACAACGGCAACACGGCAACATCCAGCACGATGACAAATGGACAAGTTCGGATGGCGTAGAAAAGCTTCTTTTGATGCCAAGGTTAATCTTGTCCAGAAACGGTATAAGCCCTCCGGGGCAGATGCGAGAGTAGCATCCGGTCACGCGGCTGATCGGATCTTTTTTTCTTACTTGATATAAGGAAGAATTCCGGGCAATTGGATTGTCGTGTTCTACCATATCTTATATCTCGGGTTCGGATGGCGGATGGAAAGCACAATATTAAGCTTGGCATCAAAAGAAGCTTTTCTCCGCCAGACGAACTCTTCAAATCTGTTAAGTTTTCGGGAAAAGTATCATTTTCTTGTATGTATTGTCGGATTGAAATCCATTACAATAAGGGTATAAACACAGGGGAGTTATCGTAAACGGAAACGCCCTTCGGCAACCGTACACTCTGCAAACTTGTTGTCAACACGGCAACAGATAGGAGGCACTTATGTATATTGAAATTGAAGATATGGCACGCTATATCTCAAAGCGGACAGGATGCTCGTTCGATGACGGAATGGATTATCAGTATTCCCAGCGTGATTATTTCGATTCCCTCGGATTGATCATATGGGATATAAAATCCGAAATTCCACTCGAGAGACCGAATGTTACCGTTGATTCAGATGAAATGTGTCGCTTCATAGCGGACGATATGGGAGTCCGCCTTGATCTGTGTAAACGGATGGCAATGGCTGAACTTGAGTATCTCTGTGTCTGCGGTCTGACAGCCGCAAAACCTTTAGATGACCTTGATCTCCTCATCTGGTCACTCGACAAAAAACAGCGTAAAGAAGCACTCGCTGCGATCGAGGTGATTCTCTCAGCGTGATAGTATTATAGATAACGAATACACCATTTCATAAAAAACGCCGCATGCCTGCGGCAGTCAGGAGGCATACCATGAACAAATATCTACCGGAGGATATGGCCTACTATATCTCCAAGCGAACCGGCTGCACCTTAGATGAAGCACTTGATTACACCTTTTCGCAGAGACGCTATCTTCTCTCCATCGACATGATTCATCTGGCCGAGGATTCCGACAGAATGGTCATCGAAGATAACGATGAGTTTATCTATGACAATGACGAGATGTGTCAGTTTATTTCTGAAAATCTCGGAATCAAGCTCTCACAGGTCGAAAAGATGTCCATGGCCGAGCTTGAATACACCGGTGTTGTCGGTGATGCGGATACCGCTGTCCTTGACAGGCTCGATCAGAAACTGGTCGAACTCACGGATGAACAAAGGATGGAAGTATTATCTGTGCTTAAAACTCTCTACTCATAAACCACCTCTTTATTTCCGGCCGGTATCTAGGGGTACCGGTCGGGAACAACCATTATCAGGAGGACTTTGCTTATGGAAGAAAAGACTATCTCATATAACCCGGAACCACTGACAACCGATCTCGTCAGAAAGAGAATCCGGGCAAGTCGTATCAGTTCAGGTGTAAGCCAAGCGGCACTCGCAAAAATGCTTCATGTTTCAAGACCAAAAATCTCTCGGATCGAGTCCGGAGAATGCAATCTGGATTTTGATGATTTTCTTGATATTTCACATGCTTTAGGCATTTCACCGGGGATTCTCGTAAGTGAAACATCGAACCTCACCACAACCATGAAAAACATTACGGAAATCCTCAACGCCCTGAGCTTTCTCATTTTTCTCTTGAAAGACAGTTTTTAATATACCCCCACACTCCTTCATCAAGGGATCCGGTTCACGCCGGATCCCTTTCTTTTTCAAAAAACGGCGATTTTCCGTACTTTCCACTTGCAAAACCACGAATTTCGTGGTATAATAATTATAGGGAAGGATGGTGATGAAATGGATATCATAGAACCAAAAGCAATACTGAAAAAAATGAGAAAAGAGGCAAAAATGACACAGGCGGAGTTCGCTACATACTTCAAAATCCCGAAAAGAACTGTTGAGGACTGGGAACGAGGCTACTGCAAACCTCCGGAGTATGTGATCCGACTGCTCTCCTACAGACTCGCAGCAGAGGGTCTGATTACAAAGGATGGTGATCTGTATGACGAAAAGCAAACGTAAACGAAAGTATCTCATTGTCCTGCTGATTTTGGGACTGATGATTTCCCACCAGTCACCGGCAACTCCGTCAAGGGCCGGTACGAAGACACATCTGTCATCGACCAGACGAAGCTACTGTCTGAATGGTGTGTGGGACAAACTGAAGCTTAAGAACGCCCCCTCCAGCTCGAAAATCCGATGGAAATCGTCTGACAAAAGGGTTGTCCGGATCCAGAGCAGGATCAAAAACGGAATATGGTATAAGGTAATCCGAAACGGTATAGCGAAGATCACGGCTATTTGCAAGGGAAAACGCTACATTTGCCGGATCACAGTTAAAAAGGCAATGCCAAATTCAACGCCCATACCAACACCTTCCGATGATAATCGGGAAAATGACAGCGAAATTCCTGTCGCAAGTGTAGAACCGGGCGAAAACGAGGGCGGTACGTCAACTCCCGAGGCTACCCCGACACCCATACCGACCGCATCACCCACGATGACACCGACTTCCGATAGCAGAAAGGACTGTCTTAATGACATAATTCGTGATTTCAAGGACAGATACATCACGGTTGATATGTCCGATTACGACAAGGTCAATGCCGTTTGCCAGTATCTCTGTCAGGAGTTTGACTATCAATCAGCACAACCCGACTGGAATACGATGCTCGTCACCGGTGCCGGTGACTGCTTTGCCAGCCGTGTCGCCGTTTACTACCTTTGCAGAGAACTCGGGATAAAAGCCTACCCCTGCAATTCATACGAAGATCATGGCGGATGTATGGTTCGGATTTATGATGATATCTATATGACTATCACTGGTTACGGTGGTACGAAACCAAGGAAATACGATCTTTTTATAATGTCGAAGGATGCCCTAGCCCTCAAACTAGCCCAATATCCACACGCTTCCGGTTCGCTCGGACTGACCTTTTCGTCCTGATGATACCCGCCCATAACAATGCCCCACACTGCGGTGTGGGGTGTTTTTGTTTCCAATGTTTCCGATCAACCCTGTTGTCTACTGCAGTTTAAAGAGATCTGTATTTCTTTTTATCCGTCTCCCTTATAGTGGTGCATAATCTGTACACTACTGTATGATAATGAAATTCCATACTATTTCCCCTTGTGGCATACTATAATTGAAAGAATATCTCAAAGCCTACAGCGCGCTAAACGGCGGTGAGCATTTTTCAACATACAGCATGTCATCGGAATGACCATATTGGTCACCATGACAACTGAATGGATGAAAACCCTGACTCACCGTAATTGGCGCGCTCTTAAAGTGCCCATTTTTACGGAACTGTCCGGGAAGCTCTACCCTGTAGTATGCGTAAGCGTAGGGGAAAGGATGGTACCAATATGAACAAAACAGCGAAAACAAATCCTCTGGAGAGGAACCTCAAAATTCATATCGATCTCGAGAAGTACAAACGCTTTGACAGTGTTGCTAGAAGGGGACTCGGGTTTCGAATCTATGAAAGGATGGATGAACTCGGCATGACCCTAGAGGATCTGCGTGTGATCATGGGTCATACGAGCAATTCCCAGCCATACCGGATTATCAACGGCGAATGCGGCTTCCACATCGAGAAACTCTACCTGTTAGCACAGGCTCTGGACATATCCTGCGACTATCTGTTGTTCGGATATGAGAGAGGAGGGCGCATATGAGTCTCAATCGTCGAACCATCGTGCGTCCCAGCGACATCATCATCTTTGATTTCGGATCGAACACGATACGGTCAGCGGCCAAAGGGCGCAAACCTGCCTATGTGGTCTCCGTGACGGATACGAGGATCCCCGGTACCCGTATGATGGTGATCCCTCTCTACCGTAATCCTTCCCGGATAAACCCGGAAGCTGATGTCTATATCAAATCAGCGATATGTCCCAGCATCACTAGGGATATGTATCTGAACCCCGGCAACATAACCCGTGTAGAACGGTATCGCGCTGTTCGCCGAATCGCACATTTAGACCATAAGGAGACACTCGATCAGATCCGGCGTGCGATAGGCAGAGAGGTCGGGTGTTCAAAATGAGCGGACAGTATGAGATTCCCTTTTGGGAGAAGGCGGCCATGACCATCGAAGAGGCGGCAGCATTCAGCACCATCGGCATCGGCAAGATGCGGGAATTGACCAAGGATCCGAGGTGTTCGTTCGTTCTCCGCGTAGGTCCCGGCAAGCGCATCATCAAGAGGAAGGAATTTATCGAATTCCTCTCAAAAAACAACGAAATTTAGCGGTTTATGGTTGATTTGTGGACTGATATATGCTATAATAGTTATGATGATATATGCAGATGTCAGTTCCTGTTCACAGGAGGTGACATCTATGGGAAAAGATTTAAGAGGAAAGGAGTTAGGGCAGGGTCTGTACCAGACCGAGAACGGTACATACAGAGCCAGATTTACCTATCTTGACAAGCAGTACACCAACACCTTCGATAAGCTCTCTGAAGCCAGGGAGTGGCTTGCAGAGACAAAATACGACTGTAGCCATTCCGGCATAGCCGCTTCCACACATATGACCGTGGATACATGGTTTGACTACTGGCTTGACAAGATCATCAGTCCGAGGCTGAAGTACAACACGATCGTATCCTACCGTGGGCGGTATTCCAGCAAGATCAGTCCGCATATCGGAATGATGCAGATCAGCGAGGTCAAGCCTCTCCACTGCCAGCATGTTCTGAATGCTGCACAGGAGGACGGCGAGGTGCCCGGTAGCGTATCCAAACTGAAGAGCATCATGCACGCGATGTTTGATTCCGCCGTGGAAAACCAGTTGATCCCGACCAATCCGATCACCAAGAGCGTCAAGTATGTTCACGGAAAATGCGAGAAGCGCACGATCCTCACGGTCGACCAGCAGGAGGACTTCATGAGGGAGGGCGAGGGCTATGTTCACTTTGATGCCTTTGTCTTCGTCCTCAATACAGGGCTCCGTTGCGGTGAGATGCAGGCACTCCGCTGGCAGGATGTCGATTGGGCGAACCGTCTGATTTATGTGAAAGGCACGATGTATCATGACCGCAATACACATGAGTTTGTCGTGAACTCCCCGAAGACGAAGGCCGGTATCCGCACAATTCCTTTGACCGAAGGGGCATTCAATGTGCTGATGATGAAAAAAGAAGCACAGAAGGGACGTCCGGTGTCCATGCAGTACCGTGAATATATCTTCACTGGGAGTGACGGGATTCCGCTAAACACCAAGGCCTATAACAAGTGCTTGAGCCGGATTTCAGCAAAGATTGGTGTACCCAAGCTTACGATGCACTCTCTCCGTCACACTTTCGCCACGAGGTGCCTTGAAAACGGGATGAAGCCGAAGGTGCTTCAGGAGATTCTTGGTCACGCGAGTATCTCGATGACGATGGATCTGTATGTACATGTGACAGAGGATGAGAAGATTTCCGAGATGAGAAAACTTATTTTACCCAGAGCGATGGGGGGCTAATTCTTATTTTCGGAGACATGGGTTGCCCGCACTTTTTTCAAAAGTTTTTTTCAAACTTGCCCGGAAGTTGCCCGCAAGGGGTTGACAAACACTGAAAAGTGTAGTAAAATAGGCAAAGTTTTGATAGGGGACTAGTTCATCGGTAGAATAAGAGTCTCCAAAACTCCAGAGCCGGGTTCGATTCCTGGGTCCCCTGGTAAATAAAAAGAACTCCTTCGGGAGTTCTTTTTATTTACCAGGGGACCCCCTTCGGAAGTGGTTCCGTCGGGGAACAAATGCGAAGCATTTGTTCGGGAACTGAGCCGTAGGCAAAGTTCCCTTCGATTCCCTGGGACCCCTTCGGAATAGGTTCCGTCGGGGGAAGAACGCGGAGCGTTCTCAATCATCTTTCGTAAACTCGTCCTCCGACTCGTCTGTATCCTCTACTTCGTTAGGATCATCTTCCTCTTCATCATCATCAAAGGTGTTTTCTTTCTCGTCAAGGATCTCGCCGGCCTGTTTCATAGTATCAAACTGTTCCTGCGTGAGGATATACAGATTAAATGAATCGCCGACCTCAGGTTCTTCTAGATAAGAACACTCGATATCAGTGATGCCATAATCTTTAACGACTATCACTTTGTTCTTCCTATCAACAGTGGCTTTGGAAGAAATCTCGCTCTCATTTATTGCATCATATGACGTAAACACAAAATCACTGAGCGTAGCATTAAAATTGGTCTTGATACCAAACTCATGGCCAAGTGCATCCTTATCACCCAGATTGATCTCCATAGGAACGGAAGGTATTACAAAGTAAAGATTAGAATACTTAAATACCATGTCCCTATCAGTGGTCACTTCAACATTAATCTCAGTCTTAATTTTCTTATTCACCTTGGATCTAACAACGATCTTTGCCTTTCCGGCAGTAGTGAAGCCGCTTGCCACACCATTTTTATCAACTTGTACTATATTTTTATTGTTTGTCTCAAAAGTAACTTTGCTCGAATCCTTTTTTTCCTTCTTGGATAATCCGCAATTGTCTTTGAACAAAACTTTATACTCTATCTTGATTTTTTTATTATTAAGCGAAATATCCTGGAAATCCTCAGGGTTGAGCACCTTAATTCCCTTTATCGATGCTTTAGGGCTCATCTTTGTCTTTGCCTCACTCTGCTTTACTGTCCCCAGTGAGAGTGCCATAGCCATCACCAAAGCGATGGTAGTTACTTTCTTGAAAAACTTTTTCATAGACATGCTCCTTTCAAAAAACAGCCTCATATAACTATGGCGTTTAAAGAACCTAAAGAGGTATAAATCATCGGAATTAAGTATAATTTTATTATATAATCCGGGAATTGTCAAATGAAACGAAAAGGAAGATTGCTGAGCAAGTTTTGGTTGTGTTTTTCCTCAAAAAATGTTAAAATATATACCGTGGGTTATTGCGCAGAAAGATTATATTGTTGGGGTTTTTTACTATATGGACAACTCGTACGTGAAAAAATCGTTTGTACTACAGATCGAGGGCCGCTATCGGCAGTGGGATGTTATCGCACAGCACGATGAGGGGTTTCTCGTGATGTCTCACGAAATCATGTACCATGTTTCATATGGTTCTACCAACAGGTGGAGAGATTGTTTTGTCAGGAACTATCTGCAGGATGTGTGGATGAGACCGATCAGGGAGGCTTTTGAGCTGAAAAACATCGATTCATCCGCGCTTCTTCATTATCAGACTGAAACTACCAGAGATCGTATTTTTATCCTGAGTAAGGACGAACACACAGAATGGAAGCAGAACATACCGCCGAAGAGCGGATCGTTTTGGCTGAGGACATCGTATGGGCATCTGCACACGCCGTATGTGTGGGTGGCTGCGCAGGACGGACGCCACATGGGAGAGCCTGTCAGTAACACATCGATAGGAATAGTCCCGGTTATCTATGTGGCCGAGGACGCGATACGCGAGCTTATTCTGTAAGATGAGCTTTTTACGAAGACAGACGGATGAGGTAATGACATGAAAAAAATGATGAAAATATCTGCGTTAGTGCTATTTTTCTCACTCCTTGTCACGGGGTGCGGCACCCCGGTTCTGCCCGGACCGAGGACTGCTGCTGACTCTGACACGGACGGGTCTGTTTTTGTTGAGGAAGACGCAAACGACCTCGTGGAGAGTGCGGTTTCGTTTAACCATTCACTGGATAGCTACAAGCCGAAAAAGAAGGTTTACAATTTTTATTTCACATACAAGATGGTTCACCCGTGGTGGGACGCCGTGGCCATGGGGTTGGAGGATGCCTGTGATCAGTATGCCACGCAGGGTATCACCATAAACTACGACTATCTGGCGCCGCTCGCGCCGTCTGCAGCGGATCAGAAAAAGAGGATTCTTTCTGCCGCTGCAAAAAAAGAATATGATGTAATCGGGGTGGATGTAGTGGACAGCGAGAAGATATCACCGGTCATCGACAAGGTCATGAAAAATGGACAGAAGGTGATCACTTTCTCAAGTTCTGATGCGGATCCGAAGGAGCATTGTAAGAGGATCGCTTACATCGGAAACACTCATAACTTTAAAGACGGATCAGAGATGGCAAAGATACTCTGCTCCAGGATAAACAACGAGGGCAAGGTCGGTATCATAGTCGGTGATCCGGGTAATCCCTGTCATGAGGATCGACTGAATGGGGCGAAGTACGAGCTTGAAAAATGGTCAAAGATAAAGATAATCGGAATCGAGTATGACAAAGAGGATGAGAAGAAAGCGGAGAGTATCACTGAGAGATTCCTTGATCAGAACCCGGATCTCGCAGGGATCATCTGTTGTAACATGGTAAATCCGGTAGCTGCTGCATCCGTGGTAAAGAGGCACAACCTCAGCAACCAGGTGACTATAGTGGGTATGGATCATGATGAGCACGCGCTGAAGCTGATGCAGGTCGGAGCCATATACTCGCTCGGAGTGCAGGACTGTGTATCAATAGGATTCGACACGCTCCAGACTGCGATCAAGGTTGCCGACGGGGTCAAGCCCGGCAAACTCTATAAAGAAAAAACGGATGAAAAAACCACCTTCATTTATCAGAAGGATGCACAAGCGATGCTTTATAAACTATATGGGACGGAGTAAACTGTGAAGAAGCCAAGGACTGTCAGAATGACTAAATCCGGAAGATTCAAGTACTGGGTAAAAAGATTGCTTAACAGCGTCACGATAGGTATTGTATGTATCATCGTGATAGCTTTAGTTTTGCTTTATACTTCATTTCGAAACAGCCGTCTGTCCGAACAGAGCGCGGATGAGGGTGTGCACTCCATCAGTGAGTTCTATTTGGAGGAGTTGGGACAGCGCCGTTCACAGACTATCGCCAGCAGGCTGAATCAGGCTGCTCAGAATATGAATAATGTCTTTAATATCGCCAAACAGCAAAAGATCGAAAACCAAAAGGAGTTGAGGGCATTTTTGCAGATGGTCAAGGCTCTTTACGGATATGACAAAGTGGGTATCGTCGACGAGAATGAGCTTCTGTACACAGAGCATGCGACGATATCCGGTATCAGCCGGTACTCTTTCCTTGGGGACGAGATAGACAAGCCTACTGTTTACACGGTAAACCTCTATGGTGCGAGAAAACAGATGGTGCTCGCGATGCCGGTAAAAGGTATCAAGCTCGGAAAGACCAAGCTGAAACTGTGCTTCATGCAGCTGGATCTGTCGCAGATGCTTGATGAGATCTCGCAGCAGTCGGCTGAGAGCAAAAATGACACGATCAGTAATGTTTACTATTCAAACGGCGAGGATATGATCAATTATTCATATCGCGAGAGTGAAGGGACGAACAATATCCTAAAGCTCCTTCGTAACGTTACCTATGTAGACAATCATTCATATAGGCAGCTGAACGATGATTTCAGATACGGGAAAAGCGGGTTCGTGTCATTTATAAGAGATGACGTAGTGAACTACATGTATTACACTCCGATCGAGAACACAAAGTGGATGTTCACCGTGACGATCACCGAGAGTTCTATCTCAAACAATGTCAGCGGTATACGTGATGCGATGATGAAACACAATTCGCAGCAGCTGTTCACGATAATGGTTGTTATGGTCCTCGCGTTCGCGCTTTTTATCCTGTACTCGAGAAAACGGCAGAAGGACGAGAAAAAGACTCTGGTCAAGCTTTCGCAGACTGATGCGATGACCGGGCTTTATAACCGCGGTGGCGGTGAAAAGGCTATCCGTGGGATGCTTGAAAAGGGGAACGAGGGTCTGTTTATCCTGTTGGATGCGGACAAGTTTAAGTCGATAAATGATACCTTTGGACACGATGTCGGTGATATGGTGATCATTGCCATCGCTGACGCGCTGCGGGCGAGCTTCCGTGGTGAGGACATCCTGATGCGTCTGGGCGGTGATGAGTTCGCGGTGTATGCGCCGGGTATCGTTAACAAGGATGCGGCGACGCGCGTGGTTGAAAGGCTTTTCGGAGCGCTTGACGCTACGCGTATTCCGGAGCTCGGGGAACGTAAGATTTACGTGAGCCTCGGTGCTGCGTTCTGGAACGGTGTCGAGCAGGTCAGCTTCGACGAGCTGTACAAACGCTCCGATGAGAGCCTGTATGACAGTAAGAAGGTTGAGGGGGATTGCGTCAACTTCTTTGAAGATAGGGCCTTTACTTTTGATGATATTGAGTGATAAATCAAAGCCGCCCTCCTTTATGTGGCCTGTTTCAGCGTTAATTCGCTACCTGATACATCCAGCGTTACTGTATCACCTGTATGGATATCATCAGAAAGAATTTGTTTAGCGAGCAAGGTTTCGACGTGCTTCTGCAAGTAGCGTTTGAGTGGGCGGGCACCGAAGCTCGGGTCGTACGCCTCGTCGGTGATGAGATCGGCTGCGGCGTCGGTTATCGTGAGAGTCAGCTCGCGGTCGGCTATCCTTTTGTTTATATCTGCTATCTGCAGGTCGATGATCTTTCGGATGTCGGCCTTTTTTAGTGGCTTGAACATGACGATCTCGTCGAGACGATTCAGGAACTCCGGTCTGAACTTCGTCCTTAAGAGTCCCTCGACTGCGTCCGTGACATCGCTTCCTATCTCGCCGTTCTCATCTATGCCGTCGAGAATAAAATCCGCTCCGAGGTTCGAAGTCATGATGAGTATGGTGTTTTTGAAGTCGACTGTTCGGCCGTGCGAATCTGTGATACGTCCGTCATCGAGTATCTGCAAAAAGATGTTGAATACGTCGGGATGGGCTTTTTCGACCTCGTCGAAAAGAACGACGCAGTACGGCTTTCTGCGCACGGCTTCCGTCAGCTGTCCGCCCTCGTCGTAGCCTACATATCCCGGAGGCGCTCCTATGAGCCTCGATACCGAGAACTCGCTCATGTACTCGCTCATATCGATACGGACCATCGCGTTTTCGTCATCAAAAAGGCACTCTGCGAGGCTTTTTGCGAGCTCTGTCTTTCCGACTCCGGTTGGACCCAAAAACAAAAATGAACCGATAGGCTTTTTCGGGTCTTTTATCCCGGCACGTGAGCGGATGATGGCTTCGGTGACCTTTGTCACGCCATCGTCTTGACCGATGACTCTTTTATGAAGCTCGTCGTCTAGATGGAGTGTTTTGTTTCTCTCACTCTCGGTGAGCTTTGCAACCGGGATTCCCGTCCATCTAGATATGATGCGCGCGATCTCCTCGTCAGTCACGGACTCGGATACCATGCGGTCCTCGCCCTGAGCTTTTGCGGCCTCTTCGGCCTTGTTAAGTTCATCATTGAGCTGTGGGAGAGTGCCGTATTGCAGCTCTGCAGCCTTGTCGAGATCGTAGTGGCTTTGTGCCATCTCGATCTGTGAATGTACATCATCTATCTGAGCCTTTATCTCCTGGATACGATCAAGTCCGACTTTCTCTTCATCCCACTTTGCCATCTGTGCGGTGAAGGTCTCTCTGTCCTCGGCGAGCTCTTTTTGCAATTCCAAAAGTCGGTCGTGGCTGAGTGAGTCGGTCTCTTTTTTCAGAGCTGCCTCCTCGATTTCGAGCTGCATTATGTGACGTCTCAGTTCGTCGAGCTCGGTCGGCATCGAGTCGAGCTCCGTTTTTATCAGGGCGCAGGCCTCATCGACAAGGTCAATGGCCTTGTCAGGAAGAAATCTGTCGGATATGTATCGGTCTGAGAGGACGGCAGCGGAGACGAGTGCGCCGTCGGTGATCTTTACTCCGTGGAAAATCTCATAGCGGTCTTTTAACCCTCTTAATATGGAAATAGTGTCTTCGACATCCGGTTCGTCGACTCTGACCGGCTGGAATCGTCGCTCGAGTGCGGCGTCCTCCTCGATGTACTCGCGGTACTCATCAAGGGTAGTCGCGCCGATGCAGTGGAGCTCGCCACGGGCAAGCATTGGCTTTAACAGGTTTCCGGCGTCCATCGCGCCGTCGGTCTTCCCGGCACCTACTATGGTGTGGAGCTCATCTATGAACAGGATGATCCGGCCGTCTGACTCGCGTACCTCCTCGAGGACCGCCTTCAATCGCTCCTCGAACTCGCCTCTGTATTTCGCGCCCGCGATGAGCGCGCCCATGTCGAGAGCGAAAACCTGTTTATCCTTCAGCGCCTGCGGGACGTCGCCTCTGACTATTCGCTGGGCGAGGCCTTCGACGACTGCTGTTTTTCCGACACCGGGCTCGCCGATGAGAACCGGGTTATTTTTGGTCTTACGTGAAAGAATCTGGATCATGTTTCTGATCTCGGAATCGCGTCCGATCACGGGATCAAGCTTCTGCTCGCGGGCTCTCTCGACAAGGTCGTAGCCGTATTTTTCCAGGCTGTCGTAAACTGCCTCCGGGTTATCCGATGTGACCTTCACATTTCCGCGGACATCCTGAAGTGCAGAGAGGAACCTGTCGCGGTCGAGATTAAACTCCTTGAAAAGCTCCTTTACTTCCTTTGACGGGCGTTTAAGCATGCTTAAAAAAAGGTGCTCGACCGAGATGTACTCGTCACCCATCCTTTTTGCTTCGTCCTCGGCGTAGATCAGCACCTTGTTCAGGGCATCACCCATGTAGACCTGGCCGCCTTCGACTCGAGGTCTTTTCCCTATCAGTCCTTCGACCTGCGCGGTAAATACCTTCGGGTCGATCTCCATCTTTTCAAGCAGTCTTGCGATCAGGCTGTCGTCGATGGTCAGCATGCTGTAGAGCAGGTGCTCCTGCACCAGCTCCTGGTTGCCGAAGTCGTAGGCGATCTTTTCGACGCCGTTGACGATCTCTATGCTTTTTTGCGTAAACTTCGATATGTTCATGATACCCCTCCTTTCCGAGCATCCTGTGAGGAGGCGCGAGCATCCGGTATGGGTGCTGCCGCCTCCGTTTTCCTTTCTTTATGAGAGCATTATAACACATGGATTAGCACTCGTCAAGGGAGAGTGCTAATAAAAATAGTTTTGGTTGCAAATTTTTTCTTCTTATTGTAAAATAGATGCGTTATCGTTTTAGTAGGAATTGAAGGGTGACATTATTATGGAAGAGAAGCAAAAGAAAAGGGCCACGATACTGCTCGCGTTGATCGCGGGGGGTGTATTTTTGTTTGTTGTCCTGATCGTGCTCGTCACCAGGTCGGATAACAGGGAGAAGGCCGAGAGAGCCGAGATGCTCGCACGTGTGGAGGAGCACAGAAACCTCTGCTTTTCGAATAAATGGCTGATGGATGAGGAACTCGTTGACAAGGATGAGCATTATATCACGGAGCGTCTGGCTGAGATCATCAAATCTTACGAGGATCGCCGCGTTTCCATATGTATAAATAAGAATTATAATGACAGCTACAGTATGGATGAGCTGAAGGAAAGCATCGGTTTTGTCTGTAATGAAGGCGGTGAGGAGTCGTTTTATCCGTCAGGACGTGAGAGTGCGCTTGCGAAGCATATTATCGATATCGACAAGGATCTGCCGGTGGAGGAACAGAACGATATTTTGAACGGAAACAGGCAGACAAAGAAGGTAAATATCGTCGTGAGATGCCAGGCTAACCGAGATAATGTTACGAGAATAGTAAAAAAATATTCCGAAAAGTTTGATAAAGCTCCGAAAAATGCCACGATCAAAACAAACATGAAGATTACCAAGGAGCGAAACGGCCGAGTGCTCGATACGACCAGGATCGCCAGGGAGCTGACGGAGTATCTGGACAGCAATTCGACCGATAATTTCGAAAGAAGCTACCAGACGAGTGTTGTCAAGGCGGAGGTGAAGGCCTCATATCTCAAACCGATCAACACGATCATCGGGTCTTTTGCGACTTCGTTTATTCCGAGCAATGTTCGCGGCAAGAATATAAAACTCGCTTCAACGAGGATCAACGGGACTCTCCTGAAACCGGGAGACGAGGTCTCCTATCTCGAGAAGCTATACGATGATTCGGACGGGAAGAAGTACGGCAAGGCCGGTGGATTTTTGAAAAACAAGATAGTTCAGGTCGAGGGCGGTGGCATCTGTCAGGTTTCGACGACGAGCTATCTGGCGTTTTTGTCAGCGGGGATCATACCGAAGGAACGTCATCCGCACACGTGCAAGGTGAGCTATGCGCAGTCGGGGCTGGATGCGGCGCTGGCAGTCGGGACGAAGGATCTCGTGGTTGCGAATACGCTCGAGAGGCCGATCCTCATCAGGGCCAGAGTGAATGGCGGCAGGCTGATCGTGGAGGTTTTGTCGTATAAGGATGCGAAGCGCGGGTATACTTACAAGGCGAGGACGAAGTCGAAGAGGGGCAGCCTCACGGTGAAGAGCTATCTTGATGTTTATAAGGGTGGCAAGAAGGTAGAGACGAAGCAGCTCGCGACGGATACATATAAGAAGCTGAGGTGAAACGGCTGCATGGTGGACAGCCCTGTCTCGGATGTTTTGATTGTCCGCGATGGCACGCTTTCGCTTTTTTCTCGACCGTCACGTTGCACGCACGGAAAAGACCCGTGCTGCGCAACGACGCTCGAGACACATCCATCGCGGTGACAATTCAAAGCCATCCTCGAAGGGCTTTGCCCTGCTTTTGCAGCTAATCAAACCTGCCCTAGTGCAGCCTGCTACTTGAGAATACAATTCTAACAAAATCCATCCTCGAAGGGCTTTGCTCTGTTGTGCCTTGCGTGCTTCGGTTTAACTTGACTTGACAGCTTTTATAAGGTATACTTGCGAGAGAAAAAAATGAAAAAATGGTAAAAGTGAGAAAATGGTAAAAAGTGAGAATATTGGAACTAATAATTATAGAAGGAGAAGAGTGATGGCTACGATTTTGGAAATAAAGAATCTGTCTGTGGAGATCGAGGGTGGCGCAGGCGATGAGCCCATAAAGATCCTTGATGGCGTGAACATGACCATCGGTGCGGGTGAGACGCACGTTCTGATGGGACCGAACGGCGCAGGCAAATCCACTCTCGGCTATACGCTGATGGGTAATGAAAAATACACGATCACCGGTGGCGAGATCATATACAAGGGGCAGGACCTGCTTTCGTTAAATGTACATGAGCGCGCGAGAGCCGGGATATTTTTATCCTTCCAGAATCCTTTGGAGGTGCCCGGGGTGACCCTTTCAAACTTCATCCGCAGCGCAAAGGAGCAGAGATCTGATGAGCGCATCAAGCTTTGGGATTTCCGCAAGGAGCTTAAAAGCAAGATGGAGCTTCTGTCGATGGATGAGTCTTATATGGATCGTGATCTGAATGTAGGATTCTCCGGCGGTGAGAAGAAAAAATCAGAGATACTGCAGCTTTTGATGCTCGCGCCTGAGTTTGCGATACTTGATGAGACGGATTCAGGACTTGATGTCGATGCGGTACGTACTGTGTCGAAGGGCGTTGAGACTTTCCAGAAAGAGCAGGACGGTGCTCTTTTGATCATCACACATTCAACGAGGATACTTGAGTCGCTCAAGGTCGATCACACGCATGTGATGGTGAACGGTTCTATCGTGGCTGAGGGCGATGCGTCGCTCGTGGATGAGATCAATGAAAATGGATTTGAGCGATACTGCGCGAGTCCGTATGAAGGATAAGTGCATCGCATGCTTGCATGCGGATGCGCTTATCCAAATACGGAAGAGCCTAACGTACAACGAGGATTCCGGAAGAATCCGAGTTTGTACGTTAGGACTCGCGCAGACTAAGCTTAGGAGATAAGTAATGGAAGAAAAGACATATGTCGAGGATATAGACAGGAATCTCTACGATTTCAAAAATGAAGAGACGGCCGAGAACTCGGTCCGTTTTGACGAGGGCCTGACGCCTGAGATCGTTGAGAAAATCTCTTCGGAAAAGGGTGACCCGGAGTGGATGAGAGATTTCCGCCTGGAGTCATTGCGTATTTATAATGAGATAGACGTCCCGGAATGGGGACCGCCGATAGACGGGCTGAACATGGATAACATCGCTACCTATGTGAAGCCGAAAACAAAGATGCACGCTGAGTGGGACGAGGTGCCTGATGAGATCAAGGACACGTTTGAACGTCTGGGCATCCCGAAGGCTGAGAGAGAGAGTCTCGCCGGAGTCGGTGCGCAGTATGATTCGGAGCTTGTCTATCACAATGTAAAGGAAGAAGTTTCGGCGCTCGGAGTCGTTTACACGGACCTCGAGAGTGCCATGCATACAGAGGAGCATGCCGAGAGGATCAGGTCGCACTTTATGAAGCTGGTGCCTCCGACAGATCACAAGTTCGCGGCGCTGCACGGTGCTGTATGGTCGGGCGGATCGTATGTTTACGTGCCTCCGGGTGTCTCGGTGGAGATCCCGCTTCAGTCGTACTTCAGACTGAACGCGCCGGGTGCGGGCCAGTTCGAGCATACTCTGATCATCGTCGATGAGGGCGCGGACCTGCATTTCATCGAGGGATGCTCGGCACCGAAGTACAACATAGCAAACCTGCATGCCGGGTGTGTGGAGCTTTTTGTTGGTAAAAATGCCAAGCTCCGCTATTCGACCATAGAGAACTGGTCAAAAAACATGTACAATCTGAACACCAAGCGCGCCACTGTGGAGGAGGGCGGCGTGATGGAGTGGGTCTCGGGATCGTTTGGTTCGCACGTCTCCTATCTCTATCCGATGACCATCCTAAAGGGCGACAATTCACGCATGGAATTCACGGGTATCACCTTCGCCGGCAAAGGCCAGAACCTCGACACCGGAATGAAGGTCACACATATAGGTAAGTTTACGTCATCAGCTGTAAACACAAAGTCGATATCGAAAGACGGCGGTATATCGACATTCCGCTCAGCGGTGGTTGTAGGTAAAAATGCCAAGAAGGCGAAGTCGACCGTTTCATGTGCTTCGCTGATGCTCGATCGTATATCGAGATCGGACACGATCCCGGCGATCGATGTGAGAACTGATGATGCGGATATAGGACACGAGGCAAGGATAGGAAAGATCAGCGATGATGCCATCTTCTATCTGATGAGCAGAGGGATCAAGGAAGAGGAAGCCAGATCGATGATCGTAAGCGGATTTGCTGACAGTGTATCGAAGGAGCTGCCGCTCGAATATGCGCTCGAGATGAATAACCTAATCAGGCTCGAGATGAAGGGCAGTATAGGTTAGGTTTTACGACATAGGAGTTTTATCATATGACTGAAAAAGCTATCAATGAGATGCCGGTTAAGACTTGGAACTGGCTGAAGATGAATGGGGCTATTATTGATGTGCCGGATGGGATATCACCTGCTGAGCCTATAGTTATTCATGCGGCTGAGGATAATGAGCAAAGCCGTTTGCCGTTTGAGTTTGAAAACGGGGCAAATACCGAAGGAACGGTTGATATATCGGTAGACGAGAATATAAATCATACTGTTGTGATGGATTTCAAGAACGGGAGCGGTGAAAAAGGCGATGGTTTTGCGTCTGTCGGAGTGAAGATCTCACTCAAAAAGAAGGCAAAGCTGACGTTGGTTCAGGTTCACAGACTGGGTGATAAGTTTACCTTCACCGGAAGGATCGATGCTGACTTAGATGATAAGGCTGAGTTCCATCTGATCCACGCATTTATCTGCGGAGGCAAGATTTATCAGGATGTTCACACGAACCTGAAGGGCAGAAAGAGTGCTCTGGTCATAGATACAGGCTATCTGACAAAAGGAAAAGAAGTTCTGGATCTGAACTATGAAGCATCGCATTTAGGCGAATCTTCTCTGTCTGACATCTCGGTGAGAGGTGCTCTTTGCGACGAAGCTGTAAAGAGATTCAGAGGTACCATCGATTTCAAGCTTGGCGCCATCGGTGCGAAGGGAAATGAGATAGAAGAGGTGCTGATGCTGGATGAGGGAGTCGTAAATCAGACCATCCCGATAATTCTTTGTGAGGAAGAGGATGTCGAGGGTAACCACGGCGCCTCCATCGGTCGTCTCGATGATGATATGCTCTATTATATGATGAGCCGCGGTATGGACGAGGCTTCCATCCGCGAGATGATGAAGACGGCTTACTACGAGGCTGTCCTTCGAAAGTCGCCGGTAGAAATTAGTATTTGACAAATATAATAACTGCGGTTATTTTTTTGACTTGCTACTCCGACCTATCGCATAGCCGAGGCTGATACATGAGATGCATAAGCTAAATATAGCTACGAAATCTGATAGTGTCAACATGTCAATGTCCTCCGTACGAAGATTCCTCAAAACGTATGTGTTGTCAATGAAAAAACGAACAAGTGCTCGAAAATATAGGAGATAAGAATGATATCAGAGGTTCGCAAGGATTTTGCGTTTTTCAAGAATAACCCCGATGTAGCGTACTTAGATAACGCCGCGACGACTCAGCGTCCGGACTGTGTGCTGGAGGCGGTTTCGGAGTTTTATAAGACGGTAAACTCAAATCCTTTGAGAGGTCTGTATCAGATCAGTCTGGCTGCGACCGAGGCCTACGAGCAGGCCAGAGCCAGGGTTGTCGGATTTATCGGAGCAAAAAGGCCCGAAGAGATCATTTTTACGAAGAATGCATCGGAGTCTCTGAATCTGGTTGCGTTTAGTCTGTGCGAGGCGGTGCTGAAGGAGGGTGACGAGATCCTCGTCGGAATCATGGAACACCACTCAAACATGCTTCCGTGGAGAGCTGCAGCCGAGAGAAAGGGCGCGAAGGTCAGATATCTGAAGCCCATGAAGAGAAAAACTGAGGGTGTGCAGGCCAGTGCGGATGACGCATATGCTGAGGATCCGACGGATGAAGGTCTCATCACACCGGAGCTGTTTGAAGCTTCCCTCACTGAAAAAACGAAGATAGTCGCGATCACTCATGTTTCAAACGTGTTCGGTCGCGAGAATGATATAAAGACATTTGCGAAGATCTGTCATGATCGCGGTATCGTGATAGTTGTCGACGGATCGCAGTCTGTGCCGCACACCCGTGTGGATGTGCAGGATATGGATGCTGATTTCCTCGCGTTTTCCGGACACAAGATGTGCGGACCGATGGGGATCGGAGTCCTGTACGGAAAGTATGAATGGCTTGAAAAGATCCCTCCGTTTTTAACAGGTGGAGAGATGATAGAGCTGGTAACATTAGACCGTATAACCTACGCTGAGATACCGCACAAATTCGAGGCCGGAACGGTCAACGCAGGTGGAGCGATAGGTCTTAAAGCGGCAATCGATTATTATGAAAAGGTCGGTTTCGACAACATCATAGCACGTGAAAATGAGCTTACTGAGTACGCATATAAAAAGCTTACGGAGATCGAAGGAATCCGTATCATCGGAAGTGCAGATCCCACGGAGCATCACGGCATCCTCACCTTCACGCTGCAGGATGTGCATCCGCACGATATCGCGTACATCCTTGACGAGCAGGCAAACGTAGCGATCCGCGCCGGTCACCACTGTGCGCAGCCGCTGCTCAAATACTTGGGCACACCTTCAACAGCCCGCGCCTCCCTTGCTTTCTATAACACGGAAGCAGAGGTTGATCGGTTAGCTGATTGTTTAAAAAATATGAGAAGCCAGCTGGGCTTTTGCTAGATACAGGCAACTACAGGTAAGGCACGCATGCACCACTACGTGCTTGAAAAAAGCGCAAGCGCGCCCTCACGGACAATCAAAACATCCGACCATGGCGGCCGTCCCCTTCAGACTAAATTCGCCTACGTGGTCGAACGGAGGAATAGATGGAAAACAGAAGCTTTTATAACGAGATACTGACCGAGCACAATCTGCGTCCGGCGAATAAACATGAAATAGAAGGAGCCACCGTAACCCTCGAGGGCATCAATCCCTCCTGCGGTGATGACATCATCCTAAGCCTCAAAGTCGAGGATGGAGTGATAGTTGACGGTGGTTTCACAGGTGACGGATGCGCGATATCACAGGCATCTGCGGATATGATGCTCGACCTGATCATAGGCAAGACCGAAGAGGAGGCGAGACGCCTCGGGGATATTTTTATGAGGATGATAAGGGGCGAGGTCGATGACAGTGAGCTCGATGAGCTCGAGGAAAGTCAGGCGCTCCGAGATATCTCGCATATGCCGGCAAGAGTCAAATGTGCGGTGCTCGGGTGGCACACAATGGACGAGATGTTGAAGGTCTCCGGCGTCGCAGCCCGGACATCCGTGTCCGGGCAGGACGTGCTCACCGGAGCCCATGACGACGTCCTGTCTAAGGTCTCCGGCGTCCTGTCTAAGAATAGTGGAATTGACAGCGTTACAACTGAAGATATGTAAAAACGAAGCGGGACGTTTGGTGGTGAGCGTCCCGCCTTTTTTTGAATATCCTGCGTGTTATTTTTCGAAACAATCTTTTATCTGAGCTGCGCGCTCCTCGCGTAGTCCTACCGATGTGGCTATATCTGTCCATTTTTCTATGGCGTTCTCAATCCTTTCAATATCATTCCTCATGTCCGAAGCGGAGATCCCGATGTTTTTGCCGGATGCGATCAAATCGTTATCATCTATGCCTGCCATTTTTCCGTTTACAGTCATCTGATGACGCGAGGTCCAGGCTCCTGCCGGGTTGTATGAGAAGGTGATATCGTAAGCGGGTGCGAGAGACCATGTTCCGTCTCGTTGCATTAAAAATGATATGTTTTTTACGTGGTCATCGTAGTTTTTTGCTTTGTGATTGAATACCATCCTGCGATACAGCTGCCGTATGTCATGATAATCACACCCTATTCTCCGAATGATATCAGCGATTTCTTCGTAGCTGTGTTCACCTGCTATATTATAGTCATAGTGCGCCATGCCTGCCAGCGAAAGCATGTGCAGTTTGCCGCCGTCAGCTGTTCGGTCAAATCTTTTGGTCAAAAAATGCTCGCCACTTTGAGACAGAATCTTGCACTCGCTCATATCTATACCTGCCAGGATCGCCATTTGGTAGTATGCATATTCCGTGACGGTATGTTGGTGATCGTCGACATCTTCTTTGTCACGGTTATTTTTGATGCGATCAAACTTGATAAGCCAGTGTTCGTAATCCTTGCCGGCATCTATCTGTCCGGATCGAACTTCACCGGTTTTTTTGTTGATGGCTATAACGGCTTTGGCGCGTGCTCCTCCCGCTGATGTTCCTACGGAAATCAAATGTTCAAAAGAGCTTGAGTGTATACTTGTACGTAAACCCTCTCTTTGATTAAGAATATCTGAAGCAAGTTTAGAGAGTTCGTCGACTTTTAGTGCTTCGTCTGCAGTCGGATCTATACCGATTTCCGGGAAAAACTCAAGTGCACCCATCCCTCTGGTGCCGGTATAACAAAGTCTTTCTACTGCGTTCAGGGAACCGGGTGTGCGTCCATTTTTGCTTAACCAGGCATCTATCAATGTGTTTCCGAGTTGTCATTTTTCATCCCCCCATTTGAATCGTCCCTCCGGCTTTTTGCGATAGATTGGTGATGTGGCCCGCACGCGGTTTCGCCCGAGTTTATGAAGCTCTGCCGGGTGATCCATAACCTTGGGGACCAATATATCCATATTTTGCTGCAAGCCCAAAGCGCGCAGGACCCTAATCAGATTTACCATCTGGACAGAGCGTCCCGCCTCGATATTTGTGATAGTATGCACTGATAATCCTGTTTTTTGGGCAAGCTCTGTTTGTGTTAATGGAATCCGAATGCGATAGTCCGCCAATCGTTTACCGAGCTCGCTAAGAACGGCCGTGTCTGATTCAAAACTTCCGATCGTCATATATCCTCACTCCCATCTTGAAATTAACATTCATATTTATGAATGTAGTATATCAAATATGAAGCTAACTGTCAAGTATATGAAGATTAATATCGTCAAAAATGAACCGCTGTTTCGGTTGACTTTTTCCGTGAAATGGGTTATCATTAGTCTAATACTTTTGTACGTAAAACACTAATGAAAGTGAGGTATTGATTATGGCTAAATGGGTATGTAGCGTATGTGGCTATGTTCATGAAGGGGACGAGCCGCCTGAGAAGTGTCCGGTATGCAAGGCTCCTGCTGAGAAGTTTAACAAGCAGGAAGGTGAGATGACCTGGGCTGCCGAGCATGTTGTAGGCGTAGCAAAGGGAGTTCCGGAGGATATCCTGAAGGATCTCCGTGCGAACTTCGAGGGCGAGTGCTCAGAGGTTGGTATGTATCTTGCGATGGCCAGAGTGGCATTCCGCGAGGGCTATCCGGAGGTTGGTCTTTATTATGAGAAGGCTGCTTTCGAGGAGGCTGAGCATGCGGCTAAGTTTGCAGAGCTTCTCGGCGAGGTGGTGACTGACTCTACAAAGAAAAATCTTCAGATGCGCGTTGATGCTGAGAATGGCGCAACGGCAGGAAAAGCAGATCTTGCGAAACGTGCCAAGGAGCTGAATCTGGATGCTATACATGACACTGTTCACGAGATGGCCAGAGACGAGGCTCGTCACGGAAAAGCGTTCAAGGGACTTTTGGATCGCTACTTTAGTTGAGAATAGGCAACAAATACGTATATCCCCGGACATCGCGCCGGGGATATTTTTTTGAAAAAATGCTTGTTTTCTGTAGACTTATATGCTATACTATGTGCTTAGGTGTGTGAAGATGTACTTCGGCACATTTTTATAAGAAGAAAAAGATAAGTAGAAGCAAAGGAGAGTAAGTAAGATGAACAGTAAGTTGAGAGGCGCACTGCAGATTCTGCTGGTGCTGATCATGATCGCGGCATTCGCTTTCGTGGCATTTGTCGGTGTCGGAAAGTGGCATAAGGGAAGTGCCGAGAACATCCGCCTGGGTCTGGACCTGAAGGGCGGTGTCAGTGTTACCTATCAGGCAACCAAGGATAACCCGACGAAGCAGGAGATGGAGGATACCATCTACAAGATGCAGAAGCGTGTCGAGAGTTATTCTACTGAGGCGGCCGTATATCAGGAAGGTGAGAACCGTATCACCATCGATATCCCGGGTGCTACAAACTCACAGGAGATCCTCAAGCAGTTAGGTAAGGCGGGCGCGCTTTATTTCGTAATGCTTGATAAGCTTTCAGCTAAGGCTGATGCAGCTGATGTAGCCAGTGGTGCTGCAGTATCCACGACTCCGGATGAGGGTGAGTCAGTTACATTCTCAAAGGATGATGTCCTTATGGATGGTTCGACCATCAAGGAGGCTGTCGCTACAACCCGTACCGAGACAAGTGGTAAGTCAGAGAATATTGTAAACATCAAGTTCACCGGAAAGGGTGCAAAGAAGTTCGGTGATATCACATCCGATCATGTTGGCGAGAATATGGCTATCGTTTATGATGACAAGCTTGTCAGCGCTCCGAACATCCGTGAGGCAATCACCGGTGGTGAGTGCCAGATCTCAGGTGGTTTTGAGGAGTTCCAGGAGGCTGAGCACCTCGCATCAACACTTCGTATCGGTGCACTTCCGCTCGAGCTTGAGAACATACATGATAACGTCGTTGGAGCTACGCTTGGTAGCACGGCGCTTGATACATCACTTTGGGCAGGTCTTATCGGATTCATCCTCGTGATCCTGTTCATGATCGTTATGTACAGACTTCCGGGTCTGGCAGCATCTATCGCGTTGGTATTCTATGTCCTTATGATGCTCGTGGTACTGAACGTACTTAATGTAACACTTACATTGCCGGGTATCGCAGGTATCATCCTGAGTGTAGGTATGGCGGTCGATGCAAACTGTATCATATTCACACGTATCCGCGAGGAGCTGGCAAAGGGACAGACTATCAACTCTGCCATTAAGAACGGATTTAAAAATGCACTCTCCGCGATCATCGATGGTAACGTGACAACCTTGATCGCTGCTTTCGTATTATATTTGAGAGGATCAGGTACCGTAAAGGGATTCGCTCAGACTCTTGCAATCGGTATTATCCTTTCCATGATCACTGCGATCTTCGTGACCAGATGGCTCATGTATGCGTTCGCAGGATTCGGTGCTGAGAATGTAAAACTCTACGGAGTTCAGAAGCAGAGAAAGACATTCGACTTCATCGGAAAGTGGAAGATATTCACCGGAGTATTCGGTGTGATCGTAGTAGCTTTGGTTGCAGGTCTTATCATCAACGTGAACTCACGCGGCAGCATCCTTGACTACTCACTCGACTTCGTCGGTGGTACATCAACGGCAGTTTCCATCGATAAGGGTACAGAGATCACGGATGAGCTCAAGGACGACGTGGTTGATGTCGTTAAGCAGGTTACAGGCCTGAACGGTGAGGTTTCCTCATCAGATGATCAGGGCGTGAAGAAGATCACTATCCGCACCACAGCTCTTACAGAGAAGCAGGCAGGTGACGTAAGAACAGAGCTTGCAAAGAAGTTTAACACCAGTGAGGATCAGGTTGAGTCAGAGACGATATCTGCTTCCGTATCTGATGAGATGAAGGTAGATGCGATCATCGCGACCATCATCGCCATCGCATGTATGCTTTTATATATCTGGATCCGTTTCCGTCATATCGCGACAGCCGGTGCGGCAGTTCTTGCACTGTGCCACGACGTGCTCGTAGTATTTACGGTATATGTTATTGGAAGCGCATTCATCCAGGTTGGTTCAACATTTATCGCGGTCATGCTGACCATCGTCGGTTACTCCATAAACGATACCATCGTCGTGTTCGACCGTATCAGAGAGAACCGCAACAAGGCGAACTCACGTGATGATCTGAAAGAGATCATCAACCGTTCGATCTCCGAGACGCTGTCACGTTCGTTGAATACATCCATCACGACGTTCATCATGGTATTCATGCTGGCTATACTCGGTGTATCGAGCGTAAGACAGTTTGCTATTCCGCTTATCGTCGGTGTGCTCGCAGGTACATATTCATCAATCTGTGTAGCTTCACCGCTGTGGTATCTGTTTGCAGGTCGCGGAAAGGCTACTGCAAAGAAGGCTGAGACCTATGCTAAGCACGACTCCAAAAAGGGAGTTGAGGGCGGAAGCAGAAACCGCAAAAGAGAAGCCGGAAAGAAGCAGTGATAGAGTCACATTAGAATAGTTTATCCATGGGAGAAAAATGGCAAGCACGCCGTTTTTCTCCCATATAAGTTTTGAAAAAAAGTACGGCCACATAGGCGGTCAGTTGTGGCCTGTATAAAACAAGTATTAGTTTCGAAAGGAGACTGATTATGGCAGATAATGAGAATCAAACACCCGAAGGGTGCACACATGATTGCTCGAGTTGCGGAGCAAGCTGTGCGTCGAGAACGAATCCCGCTGATTTGATTGCCAGCCCTCATGAGGGGAGCTTAATAAAGAATGTCATCGGAGTCCTCTCCGGTAAGGGCGGCGTCGGAAAAAGCGCCATCACCGAGCTTTTAGCAGTACAGCTTGCGAGAGCCGGAAAGAAGGTCGGAATACTCGACGCTGATATCACCGGTCCGTCAATCCCGAAGGCTTTCGGACTCACCGAGAGAGCTGTAGGGGATGAGAGTACGATCTTTCCGGTACCGAGTAAGAAGCTTGGCATCGATGTAATGAGTATCAATCTGCTTCTTGACAATCCGAGTGATCCTGTCGTATGGAGAGGCGCTTTGATAGGTGGTACTGTCCGTCAGTTCTATACGGACGTTCTTTGGAAGGACATCGATTATCTCCTTGTAGACATGCCTCCGGGGACGGGAGATGTCGCATTGACCGTATTCCAGAGTATTCCTCTTGACGGCATCGTGGTTGTCACCACACCGCAGGATCTGGTTTCGATGATAGTTGGAAAAGCAATAAAAATGGCCGGACTCATGGATATCCCCGTACTCGGTCTCATCGAGAACATGAGCTATGTAGCATGCCCTGACTGCGGTAAAAAGATAGAGATATTCGGCGAGAGCAAGCTTGATCAGGTTGCAGAGGAGTATGGTGTACCGGTGCTGGCAAGGCTGCCGATCGATCCGAATTTGACGGCGGCGGTTGATGTGGGTGCCATAGAGTCGTATTCAAACGACGCGGTCACTGATGAAATTGATAAGGCTATAGATATTATCAAGGAATAATTATGGATAAGATATGTTATATTTTTGGAGCGGGAGACCGTTCATCGCATACTATAGAGTTATCGCCTGACGATCTGGTGATCGCTGCTGATGGGGGATTTGATTATCTCGAGGAGATAGGTCTGCGGGCGGATATCGTGCTCGGAGATTTTGACTCGGTGGTTTCTTACGACCTGCCATCGGATGCAATCAGATATCCGAAGGATAAAGACGACACTGATATGATGATTGCGGTTAAACTTGGACTTGAAAAGGGCTACAAGGAGTTTGCCATTTTTGGTGGGCTTGGCGGTCGGCTTGATCACACGCTCGGAAACATCCAATTACTTACATATATTTCAAAGCAGGGTGCAGCAGGGACTCTCTACTGTGATGAATATGCTATCCAGGTTGTAAACGCAGGCAGCATCGTTCTCGGTAAGGACACTACCTTTAATGTAGCAGGGAATCTTTGTTCTGTCTTTGCGTTAGACCGACATTGCCACAACGTTACTATACAGGGGCTGAAATATGAGGTTACCGGTGCTGATTGGTATAACCATCTGCCAATCGGCGTATCGAATGAGTTTACAGGCAAGCGCGCAGTTGTTTCGTGTACAAAAGGATCAATAGCAGTTCTCTATCATATGGCCTGACTCGTTTATCTGAAAAGAATAAAAAAAAAGCAACCCGACCTCTACCAAAGACTAGGGTTGCTTTTTTAAGTAACTGAGTTAAGGTAACCGCCGACTTCAGTGGCTTCCTTTACATATTCGTGCGTCCGCAGGTCAGTATTGACGAGCATGTTCTATTTATGATATAATATCGTGTATGTGTAATCCTTGATGTGGAGGGATATAGATGGATACCGTTTCTATAAGAACACTCGCTGAACAACAGCAGTTAAAGGTCCTGACTTGCGAGAATGACCTTGACAGCGTGCAGATCACTCAGTCGGACATAAACCGCCCGGCGTTGCAGCTGGCAGGATTCTTTGATTATTTCGATCATCACCGTGTGCAGATCATAGGACAGGTCGAGTACACGTTTATGGAAAAACAGGGCATAGAAAAAAGTGCCGAGATGATGGAGCAGATCATGAGCTACCGTGTACCGTGTATCGTGTTCTGTCGAGATCTGCCGGTAGCGGATGAGTTTTTGAAGCTGTCGGAGAAGTTCACGGTGCCTATTCTTCAGACGCCCGTAGAGACATCGACGTTTTCGGCTGAGGTAACCAGATGGTTGCATGTACAGCTGGCTCCGATGATCAGCATCCACGGAGTACTGGTAGATATCTTCGGTGAGGGAGTGCTCATCACAGGTGAGAGCGGCATAGGAAAATCAGAGGTTGCGCTCGAGCTGATCCACAGAGGACATCGTCTGGTATCTGATGATGTGGTAGAGATCAGGAAGGTTTCTGATGAGACACTGATCGGTCAGGCACCGGATATAACGAGACATTTTATTGAGCTTAGGGGAATCGGTATCATCGACGCGAAGACACTTTTCGGTGTCGAGAGCGTGAAGGATACGATGACGATAGATCTGGTGCTCCAGCTGGAGGAGTGGAACAGAGAAAAAGAATACGACCGCATGGGATTGGAGGATAACTTCATAGAGTACCTCGGAAACAGAGTTCCCATACATCACATTCCGATCAGACCGGGACGAAACGGCGCGATCATCTGCGAGAGTGCAGCGGTCAACTTCAGACAGAAGAAGATGGGTTATAACGCAGCAGAAGAGCTTTACAAGAGACTTTCAAATCATGTAGGTCAAGAGTTCTTTAATGACTAAGGAGGAATAAATGGCAAACTATTATATTGGTGTAGATGTCGGCGGGACGACTGTAAAAATGGGTCTTTTTTCAGAAGAGGGTGAGCTTCTGGAAAAGTGGGAGATCCCGACCAGAACTGAGGATGCCGGAGTCAAAATTCTTCCGGATATCGTAAAGAGCATCATGAATAAAAAAGAAGCGCTCGGAGGCCAGATCATGGGAATCGGTATGGGAGTTCCGGGGCCTGTTACTGACGACGGTGTCGTACTTAAGTGCGCAAACCTCGGCTGGGGCGTATTTTCCGCGAAAAATGAACTCGCGTCGCTCACTGAAGTTGAGAATGTTCAGGTAGCCAATGACGCAAACATCGCCGCACTCGGTGAGATGTGGAAGGGTGGCGGAAGAGGCTTTGATTCGATAGTTATGGTAACTCTTGGTACCGGAGTCGGCGGAGGTATCATCGTCCGCGGAAAGATCCTTACCGGAGCCATGGGAGCCGGAGGCGAGATCGGTCATCTGAAGGTTCGTTCCGAGGATGAGGAGGATCTGTGTAACTGCGGTGGCAGAGGCTGTCTTGAGCAGTATGCTTCGGCAACGGGTATCGTACGTATGGCTACGAACAAGCTTCATCCGGGTGCAGCAAAGCTCGAGGATTCATGTCTTTCTGAGCTGCAGGAGATAACAGCAAAGGCCATCTTTGACGGTGCAAAGGATAAGGATGAGTACTGCATGGAGGTTGTCGAGGAGTTCGGAAGAGTTCTCGGACTCGGACTCGCAAATGTAGCTCAGGTAGTTGATCCTGAGGCATTTGTAATCGGCGGAGGAGTATCAAAGGCCGGCGACATCATCCTTGAAGTGATAAAGAGATACTACAGCGACCACGTTATGTTTGCTCTTCAGAATAAAGAGTTCAGACTTGCCGAGCTCGGAAATGACGCCGGAATCTACGGTGCGGCAAGACTGGTTATCGAAAAATGAGCGAAAAAAGCGTGAGACTGTCACCGGATGTGGACAGCGCAGTATCACGTGTAAAGGAGTGGGGTAAATGATCATACGAGAGCAGGAGCTGATGAGTCGTCACACGACTTTTCGTGTGGGCGGTCCCGCCAGATACTATCTGATCCCGGAGACTACGGGAGAGGTGCGTTTCGCGTTGGACTTCGCCGATGCGAGACAGCTCCCTTTTATGATTGTAGGAAACGGCAGCAACCTTTTGTTTGCCGACAGAGAGTATCATGGTATAGTGATCGAGATTGGAGAGAAGTTTTCCGAGATGTCCGTCCATATGGGGAACAAGATCACCGTTAAGGCCGGCATGAAGCTTTCTTCGATGGCATCGCGTCTTGCGAAGCTCGGGCTCGACGGATTCGCCTTTGCGGGAGGGATACCCGGTACGGTCGGCGGCGCCATAACCATGAACGCCGGAGCCTACGACGGAGAGA
Source organism: Lachnospiraceae bacterium P6B14 (assembly GCA_000687695.1). GTDB lineage: Bacteria > Bacillota > Clostridia > Lachnospirales > Lachnospiraceae > Eubacterium_F. The sequence goes on from JHWZ01000003.1 coordinate 29,594, forward strand.
TAAAGGATGTTTTGAGAGAGATCACGGTGATGACTGAGATGGGCGAATTGAAGACCCTCTCAGCAGATGAACTACAATTGTCGTACAGACACAGTATCCTTCAGGAAAAGAATTGGGTGGTACTTTCCGCCACATTTGAGTTTACCCCGGGAAATCCGGAGGAGATCACTGCTCATATGAAGGAGCTCAATGAGAGACGCCGAGAGAAACAGCCGTTGGAGTTCGCTTCGGCGGGATCGACGTTTAAAAGACCCGAAGGCTATTTCGCCGGCAAGCTTATCGAGGATGCAGGTCTCAGAGGCTATCGCATCGGAGATGCTCAGGTGAGTGAGAAGCATTGCGGGTTTGTCATCAACAGAGGGAATGCTACAGCGAGCGAGATACACTCGCTGATTGTAAATGTGAAACGAATCGTGAACGAGAAGTTCGGTGTCGAGCTCGAGCCGGAGGTTCGAATGATAGGGGACTTTTCCTGGGATCTGGACGTGTTCTGAAAGAACACGGGAAGAGCCCTGGGATTATAGATATTTTCTGATAGGAGAAACTCATGCGCTGTGTGATTGTTAGCGGACTTAGCGGGGCCGGGAAAAGCTCCGTGATGAAAATACTTGAGGATGACGGGTATTACTGCGTGGACAACCTGCCGGCGGAGTTGATCTCGACTTTTCTACAACTTGCGAATGATTCAAATGAGCTTGATGAGAAGATTGCCGTCGGGCTTGATATCAGAGGAATTGAGTTCAGAGGTAAGTCCAGGGGAAAAGAAAAGCTGAAGGAAACTCTCGAAAAAGTGGAGGAGTTCAGACAGCTGGGATATACGATAGAAATCATTTTTTTGGAGGCTTCTACTCCTGTCTTAATAAAGAGATATAAGGAGACCAGGAGGATCCATCCGCTGTCGAGACTGAGTCTCGATGCCGAGGGTCAGAGCGAACGAGTCGGTGATGCGATCGAGGATGAGAGAGCACTTTTGATGCCGCTCAGGAAAAAGGCGGATGTGGTGCTCGATACGTCATCACTTCTTGTCAGGGATCTGAAACAGGAGATAGACAGGAAGTTCGCGGGAGATGAGAGATACTGCAATTTCTATCTGACATTCGTTTCATTCGGATACAAATACGGGATCCCGACGGATGCCGATCTGGTCTTCGACGTGAGATTTTTGCCGAATCCGTACTATGTGGATGAGCTGAAGCCGTTGACCGGAAACGATGCGGCGGTATCGGACTACGTGATGGATTCAGAGGTTGCGAAGGAGTTTCTTCAGAAGCTGACAGGCCTCATAGATTTTCTGATACCGAACTACAGGATCGAGGGAAAAACCGGACTGGTTGTGGCTGTGGGATGTACCGGAGGCAAGCACAGGTCAGTGACATTTGCCAACGAGTTATATAAATACTACAAGGGTAGTGAGTTTGGATGCAAGAAGGATCACAGAGATATCGACAGGGATAGAATCAGGAAACAGGGTGATCTGATGAGATAAAGGAGCCATGGTGCTGCGCCGTGCGGAATATGCATGTGAGTAGAGCGTGGAGGACGGGATGGAAGAAAGCAGATCGTTTGCAAGCAAGGTCAGAAGTGAGCTGGCAGAGCATATAAGTAAGGGGCGCCATTGCAGGAAGGCGGAGCTTAGGGCTCTCTACGAGGGCTGTTATCACAAAAAACAGGATGAGCATGTTTTTTCCGTTTTATCTGAAGGCTTGACAATTCCTCAAAAATGTTATAGTCTTCTTAACAAAGCTTATAACGCGAATCCGGTGATCGATCGGGTCGAGCATGAAAACAGAGTGAGTGTGCCGACCGGGGGATCGCGAATCCTAAAGGATCTCATGAAGGATGAGATACTGGAAAGAGAGTGCTGCAAAAGAGCTTATCTCAGAGGATGGTTTTTGGCAGCGGGTACGGTAACCGATCCCGAGGGACACTACCAGCTTGAGATCGTGACGAGGACTCGTGAGAAGGCATTATTTATTAATGAAATCCTAAGGTCTTTTGATATAGAAGGAAAGATAACAGAGCGTAAAGGTAATTCTGTTCTTTATTTAAAGGAAGGACAGAAGGTGGTGGATTTTCTGGGACTCGTCGGAGCGACAGTAGCTCTCATGGAGTTCGAGAACGCGCGCATCGTCAAGGAAGTCAGAGGCCGCATAAACAGGCAGGTTAACTGCGAGGCCGCCAACATAAAAAAGACGATAAACGCTTCCTCAAGACAGGTTGAGGAGATCGAGTATATACGTGAGACCATAGGCTTTGATCAGCTTTCGGATTCGCTCGCGCAGATAGCGAGAACGAGACTGGAGTATCCGGATGTCAGTTTGAAGGAACTCGGAGAGATGATGGATCCGCCACTCGGTAAGTCGGCTGTTAATCACAGACTGAGAAGACTGAGCGAGATGGCAGCTGATCTTCGGGCAGGAGAAGAAAAACGCTGAGCACGCAGTGCTCGGGATAAAGGAGAGAGAAAGTGAAAGATAAGAGTATCACATTTGTTGAAAAGAAGGAAGCTGAACGTGTGGTTCCGATGCTGGTTCAGATAGCCAGCCAGTTTAAAAGCCATATCAGCTTTACCAAAAATGAAAAGACAGCAAATGCAAAGAGTATCATGGGAATGCTGAACTTCGGTCTCATCCCGGGTGAGCCGATCGGTGTTCATGTCGACGGCGAGGATGAGGATGAAGCGCTCGCGCGCCTGGAGGAGTTCTTGATGTCGAATTAAATCAATACCGGGATATTTTGGAAAGGGGTCGGGTCAGTCGGCCCTTTTTTGCCATCTGAAAGGAACAAAATATGGATTTCGTTCATCTCCATGTCCATACTGGATACAGTCTGCTCGACGGCGCATGTCGCGTCTCCGAGCTTGTTTCACGTACGGCCGAGCTCGGGATGAAGCATCTGGCGATCACTGATCACGGCAACATGTTCGGTGTGATCCATTTTTACAGAGAGTGTCTGAATCAGGGGATTCACCCCATCATCGGTTGCGAGGTCTACGTTGCGCCGACTTCCAGATTTGATAAGGAAAAAAGTGAGGAGCATGGTCGTTACAACCACCTTATTCTTCTCGCGGAAAACAACACGGGCTATAAAAATCTCATGAAGCTCGTGACTTTGGGTTACACTGAAGGTTTTTATTCCAAGCCGCGTATCGACTACGAGCTTATGGAGCGTTACCACGAAGGACTGATCTGCTGCAGTGCCTGTCTCGCCGGTATCATTCCTATGTATCTGAAAAGAGATCTGTATGAGGAAGCGAAGGCAGAAGCAAATCGGTTTGTTGATATTTTTGGGAAGGATAACTTCTTTTTAGAGCTGCAGGATCACGGTATGCCGGATCAGAAGATGGTCAACCAGGGGCTGATGAGGCTGCATAATGAGCTTGGGATCGAGCTGGTGGCGACAAACGATGTGCATTACATCCTGGAGGAGGATGCTGAGGCGCATGATGTTCTCATCTGTGTGCAGACAAGGAAGCAGGTTACCGACGCCGACAGGATGAGGTATGAGCCGAGACAGTTTTTCTTAAAAAGTCCCGAACAGATGGCGGAGGCTTTTCCGTATGCTCCGGAGGCTCTCGAAAACACGGTAAAGATCGCCGAGCGCTGTCAGGTGGAGATCGAGTTCGGTCAGTATAAACTGCCGAGGTTCGATGTGCCGGATGGAAAGACAGCATCGGAGTATCTGAGGGAGCTGTGTCACGACGGCCTTAAAAAAAGATATGGTGACGAGTCATTTTTATATGAAGAAAAGCTCGAGGGCGAGCTGAAGATAATCGAGGAGATGGGCTTCGTTGACTATTTCCTCATCGTGTGGGATTTCATAAGGTATGCAAGGGAGAACGGGATTCCTGTCGGGCCGGGACGTGGTTCGGCAGCGGGGTCTCTGGTTGCATATACTCTGTGGATCACGGACCTGGTGGATCCGATCAGGTATCAGCTGATCTTCGAGCGTTTCCTGAATCCGGAGCGAGTGACCATGCCGGATATCGACGTGGACTTCGAGCCGGACGGTCGTGAGGAAGTCATCAATTACGTTCGTGAAAAATACGGGCATGATCATGTTGCGCAGATCATCGCCATCGGAACGCTAAAGAGCCGTGCTGTCGTGAGCGATGTGGGGCGCGCGTTCGGTCTGTCGCCGCAGTACGTAAAGCAGGTGACAAAGACCATACCGCAGTTCTCACCTCTGGCTGACGGACTGAAGGAGAGTCCGGATTTCAGAGAGTTTTATGAGAATGACCCCATGATAAAAAAGGTTGTCGATCTGTCCATGCGACTTGAGGGACTGCCCAGACATACAACGAAGCATGCAGCGGGGGTTCTGATCGCACCGGAGGCAGTGCTTAACTATGTGCCTTTGGCTGTCTCGCAGGACAAGGACGAAGACGTTATCGTTACCCAGTACGAGGCACCTCTTCTCGAGGAGCAGGGGCTACTGAAGATGGACTTTTTGGGACTCAGAAACCTGACCGTCATACGTGACGCCGCGGAGGGCAATGTCCCCGACATGCGTGCGATCGACTATGACGATCCGAAGGTTTTCGAGCTGATCGCTTCAGGCCGGACCGGGGGTATTTTTCAGCTTGAGTCTGAAGGTATGACGAACTTCATGAAGAGGCTAAAGCCGGATTGCATAGAGGATCTGATAGCGGGTATTTCTCTGTATCGTCCGGGACCGATGGACTTCATCCCGCAGTATATCGAGGGAAAACAGAACCAGGATAAGATTACATATATGACGCCGGAGCTCGAGCCGATACTAAAGCCCACCTACGGGTGTATAGTGTATCAGGAGCAGGTTATGCAGATCGTGCGTGATCTCGCGGGTTATTCGTACGGCGGAAGCGACAACGTGCGTCGTGCGATGTCAAAGAAAAAGGTTTCCGTTATGCAGGCGGAGCGTGAGAAGTTCGTGCATGGGTGCGAGTCTGAGGGGATAAAGGGATGCGTTGCGAACGGGATCTCCGAGGACGTGGCGAATCGTCTTTGGGATCAGATGATGAGCTTCGCAGCGTACGCTTTTAACAAATCACACGCCGCGGCCTACGCGATGGTGGCCTATCAGACGGCCTATCTGAAGTGTCACTTCCCGTTCCATTTTATGGCGGCGATGATGACCTCCTATATGGAGTCAAAGGACAAGTTTTTGCGCTATTTGACCGAGTGCAAAAAGCAGGGCATAAAAATCCTCCCGCCGGATGTTAATCTGAGCGGATACAGATTTATGGCTGATAAATACGTAGATCCCGAAACCGGTAAAGAGGAAGACGTGATCCGCTACGGACTTGTAGCTATCAAGGGTATCGGCGGAACGGTCGTCGATGAGATAGTAGAGGAGCGCAAAAAAAATGGCGCGTACAAATCTCTGAAGGATCTGTGTGTGAGACTTCCGCAGTCGGTGGTAAACAAAAAAACTATTGAAGCTCTCATCCAAAGCGGAGCCCTTGATTCACTTCCGGGTACACGACTGCAGAAGATGCATGTTCATATGCAGGTCATCGACGCGACAAACGCTGAGAAGAAAACAAGGATGAGCGGCCAGCTGTCTCTTTTTGATATGATGGAGCCTGAGGAGCAGGAGGTTTTGGATATATCGTTCCCGAATGTGGGTGAGTATCCCAAGAGTGAGCTGTTGGCCTTCGAAAAGGAGATCATCGGGTTCTATGTCAGCGGGCATCCTCTCGATGATGATATGGATTATCTGAAAAAGCACGTGACCAGATATGCGGTTGATTTTGCTGTCTCTGAGGAGGAGGGCGAGTCTGAATCTGAGCCTGTGGCGCGTGACGATGAGCAGGCTGTGATCGCGGGGATCGTGAATAAGGTTACCGTGAAGAATACGAAGAGTAACCAGATCATGGCATTTTTGAGTATGGAAGATATGACGGGTGACGTTGAGGTCATCGTGTTCCCGAAACAGTATGAGCAGTACAGGATGCTCCTCGCCGAGGGCAGGAAGCTGATGATAAGAGGTCGCGTGTCGCACGAGCTTAACCGCGACGCGAAGCTGATATCGTCGGTTATCACCTGCTTTGACGAGCGCCCGAAGATGATTTGGGTGAAGTTTGATACGCTTGAGGGCTACAAGGAACACGAGAGTGAACTGATGAAAGCAATCGATGCCTACGACGGGCAGGATCTCGTGACGGTTTATATCGCGGACGGGCAGAGGATGAAGCAGCTTTCGGCGGCGCATTCGACGAGTGCATGCGAGGGGCTGTTGGCGAAGCTGAGGGATCTTTATGGCGACGAAGCAGTTGTAGTCAAAGAGGCGTGAAGGTCACGTAGGCGGTCGGTTATGATTTATCTGCTCGGGACTCCGTTTCCACCATGGAAAAACGCAGCACTGCCGGGAACTCGAAGAGTTCCCTTCGCAGATGACGTTTTCCCGAGGCCCCTCGTATGATAAATCAAACCTGCCCTATAACGGCCTGTCATAGCCTTTTGAAAATAATTAAAATTTTACTTGTAAAATGAAATGAAATATAGTATAATCTGTTAGATTTATCAATTATGAAATTTGGGATATATATTAATGGAGGAAAAAATATGAGCGACATTAAAACTATCGGTGTGCTGACAAGTGGCGGTGATGCGCCGGGTATGAATGCGGCGATCCGTGCTGTTGTAAGAGCCGGTTTGAACAATGGATTAAAGGTGAAGGGAATCCACAAAGGATATCTCGGACTTATCGAGGAAGAGATCACGGATATGGATACGATGAGCGTGTCTGATATCGTGCATCGCGGTGGTACCATCCTCAATTCATCACGATGCAAGGAGATGATGACTCCTGAGGGACAGAAACTCGCAGCTGATAATGCGAGAAAAGCAGGTATCGACGGAATTGTAGTTATCGGGGGTGACGGATCATTTAAGGGAGCACAGAGGCTTTCAGAGAACGGCATCAACACGATCGCTCTGCCGGGAACCATCGATCTTGATATAGCTTGTACCGAGTATACCATCGGATTTGATACGGCAGTGAACACTGCCATGGAAGCTATCGACAAGATCCGTGATACGTCTGCTTCTCATGAGAGATGCTCCATCATCGAGGTTATGGGACGTACTGCAGGTCATATCGCACTTTGGTGCGGTATCGCGAGCGGTGCAGACTATGTTCTTATCCCGGAGAGATATGATGGTGATGAGTCAAAGATCATCGACAAGATCCTCAGCCGTCGTAAGGTTGGAAAGATGCATCATATCGTCATCAATGCTGAGGGTTGCGGAGATTCTGACGGAATCGCAAAGCGTATCGAGGCTGCAACAGGTATTGAGACTCGCGCTACCGTTATCGGACATATGCAGCGAGGAGGAAACCCGACCTGTCATGATCGTGTTTATGCTTCGGCATTTGGAGCAAAGGCGGTTGACCTGCTCATCGAGGGAAAGACAAATCGAGTTGTAGCTTACAAGGACGGCGAGTTTATTGACTATGATATCGATGAGGCTCTCGCCATGAAGAAAGACATCGACGAGTTACTCTATGATCAGGTACGTCGTTTGTCCCGCTAACATTTTTGAAAAAACACTTTACAATCCGCCCGATTTCTTATAAAATAGAAAATGAGCTCGTGAAGTGTCGGGGATATAAAGGGACGCTTCGGATTGGAGGACATGATGAAAAAGTTTTTTAAGTTTATTTTCAGCCTCGCCATCGTTTCGGCGATCGTTGCGGGAGTTTTGTATTTCGTGAAGAACGTCCTTATGAAGGACTATCTCGACGACTATGATGATGATTTTGATAACGACCTCTATGATGAGAACTCGGACGAGGATCGCGATTATGTGACTATCCGTCCTGATGGTAAAAATGACAAGAAGGACGAGGATGCCACAGAGGCAAAGGCTACTACCGAGGCTAAGACTGCTCCTGAAAAGAAGGAAGAGCCGAAGGCAGCCGCTCCTGAAAAGAAGGAAGAGCCGAAGGCAGTCGCTCCTGAGAAGAAGGAAGAGCCAAAGGTAGATGTTAAGGCTGATGATAAGAAGACCGATCGTGCCGAGAAGGTTAAGGAGACACTTGATGATGTCAAGGAGAAGGTCGACGCAGCCAAGGATAAAGCAAAGGACGTAAAAGAAGACATCAAGCTTAAGGCTGAGGATATCAAGGATGATGTCAAGGACAAGGTTGACGGTGCCAAGGACAAGATCACCACATTCTCAGGATACAGTAAGGATGCTTGATATTTTTAAAAGATGAGATTCGAACAACCGGTCAGATGGCCGGTTGTTTTTTTGAGCCTATCTCTGCTTGTCCTGAAAAAATTCTTGCTATACAAACGCACATGTGCTATAATTACTCGTCGAAAAAGTAACAATGAAGGGGGAATAAAAATGTTTAAGATAAACGATAACTTTTTGAAACTGCCGGGAAGCTATCTTTTTTCGACTATTGCGAAAAAGGTCAGCGAGTACAAGGCGGCTAATCCGGACCGTGAGGTGATCAGTCTCGGTATCGGTGATGTGACGAAGCCTCTGGCACCTGCCGTGATCGATGCTATGCATAAGGCTGTCGATGAGATGGGAACCGCTGAGGGCTTTCACGGATACTCACCGGATCTGGGTTATGAGTTTCTGCGCAACGCCATCGCCGAGCATGACTATGCAAAAAGAGGTGTGAAGTTGGACCTCGATGAGATCTTTATCAGTGATGGTGCGAAGAGTGACTGCGGAAACATCGTTGATATTTTTGCGACTGATAACCGTATCGCAGTGACGGATCCGGTATATCCGGTTTACGTTGATTCGAACGCTATGGCGGGTAAGACCGGCGATTATGACAAGGCAAAGGAAGCGTGGACGGATGTAATCTACATGCCGTGTACCGCGGAGAACAACTTTGTTCCGGCATTCCCGGCGCAGACACCGGATATCATTTACATTTGCTGCCCGAACAATCCGACAGGTACGACGCTTACGAAGTCCGAGCTTCAGGCGTGGGTTGACTATGCGATAGAGAAGCAGGCGGTGATCCTTTATGATGCGGCTTATGAGGCGTACATCCATGAGGATGATGTACCGCATACGATATATGAGTGCGAGGGAGCGAAAACCTGCGCCATTGAGATGAGGAGCTTTTCGAAAAATGCAGGCTTCACAGGAACCAGACTTGGTTTCACCGTGATCCCGAAGGAGCTTACGGCGCCGGGTTCTGACGTACAGCTGAACAGCCTTTGGGCACGTCGCCACGGAACCAAGTTCAACGGCGCTCCGTACATCATTCAGCGTGCGGGTGAGGCAGTATACTCAGCCGAGGGTCAGGCACAGACAAAAGAGCAGATCGCATCCTATATGAAAAATGCCACGACAATACGTGACGGACTTACAAAGGCGGGTTACACGGTTTATGGCGGAGTGAACGCTCCTTACATTTGGATGCAGACACCGGACGGTATGAGCTCATGGGATTTCTTTGATAAGCTTTTGACCGAGGCGAATGTAGTCGGTACTCCGGGATCGGGCTTTGGTCCGAGCGGAGAAGGGTATCTGCGACTGACGGCTTTCGGTACTGCAGAGAACACTGCTAAGGCAGTGGAGAGGATATGTAAACTCTGACAGGTATCCGTCCTGCAGACGTGCAGGTTCATGATACATTTGTAGAAGGCAGTAAATGTTTGATTGGCGGATATGATCATCCGCAGTGATTGGAGGAAGAAAATGAAACTGATAAAGAAGATCATGGCCACAGGGCTTGCTCTGGTGATGGCCATGTCAGCAGTTGCTGCAGCAGCACCGGCTAAGACAGCACAGGCGTCTACTGATGTAGTTCCGTATATATCATTCGGTGAGAACCTGAAGGATGCTGAGAAGAAGACCGTTATGGAGCTTCTCGATGTAACAAAGGATGAGCTTGAGGATTACAAGGTTATCGAGATCTCAAATGAAGAGGAGCACAAATACCTCGACAAATATATTGATTCCTCAGTGATCGGTTCACGCGCACTCTCATCGGTAAAGATTGAGGAGAATGCAGATAACGACGGTATCAATGTGACTACGAAGAATATCAACTTCTGTACGGAGGCCATGTATGTAAATGCGCTCTCCACGGCAGGTATATCTGATGCTGAGGTCACGGTCGCAGGACCGTTTCCGCTGTCCGGTACTGCAGCTTTGGTTGGTGCCATCAAGGCTTATTCGGCTATGAATGATGAGTCCGTGGATGATGAAAAGATGGATGCGGCCATCGATGAGCTGGTCACCACCGGTGATATGATCGAAAGGCTGGGTAGTGACAAAGCAGCAAAGCTCATGGCCATCATCAAGGATGCCGTGGTAAAGGGCGAGCTTGATTCGGATGAGGAAATCTTAAAGGCTATAGATGACGGAGCAAAAAAGCTTGACGTCGAGCTCACTGACGCGGAGAAGCAGAAGATCCTTACTGTTATGAAAAAGATCGGAGATCTGGATCTCGATATCTCGGATCTCGAGAAGAGTGCACAGAAGGTGTATGACGCGATCACGAGCTCCGGTATAGATCTAGAGGATGCGAAGAACTGGTTTGAGAAGATATTCGGCGGTATCGGTGATTTCTTCGGAAATATCTTCAGCAGTATCGGTGACTTTTTCAAAGGTCTGTTCTAAATGTGATTATGTAACAGAATCGACATTTGGGTAATTATTCTTATATAAGATAACATCAAAATGCTGTATAGTGATATTGCAGCATTTTGATTTTTATTAAGGGAGGAACGCATATGATTAAAAAAAGCATCGCGCTGGCGTTGGTTTTGGGATTATCAATGGCCGTATTCACGGGATGTGGAAGTGAAGAAGCAAAAAAGGGAAACGACGCTGCCAGCGGATCAGCAGTCAGCGAAGCCGCTGTAGAGGATACAACTGCTGCTGATGAGTCGTCGGTGGCTGAGGAGGATATCCAGGCGCCTGAGGGATATCATCTTGTATGGCATGATGAGTTCGATGGCGACAAGCTGAATGAAGAGGATTGGAATCGTGAGACTCACCCGATAGGATGGGTAAACAATGAGTGGCAGGAGTATGTTCCCAGCGAAGACTATGCTTATGTAAAGGACGGCGAGCTCGTGATCCAGCCAAAGAAGGAAACACTCGAGAACGGAAACACCATTTACCGTTCAGGTCGTGTAAATACACAGGACAAGCATGACATCAAATACGGACGTATCGAGGCAAAGATCAAAGTGCCCGAGGGCAAAGGATTCCTTCCGGCATTCTGGATGATGCCGCAGGTGCAGGAGCACTACGGTATGTGGCCGCGATGCGGTGAGATAGATATCATGGAGGTTCTCGGTGATCAGTTAAACACCAACTACGGAACACTTCATTTCGGTGCGCCTCACAAGCAGACACAGGGAACCATCCAGCTTACCGAGGGTGACTATGCTCACGAGTATCATACATTCGCTATCGAGTGGGAGCCGGGACATATCAGCTGGTTTATGGATGATCAGAAGTATTTCGAGACAGATGACTGGTTCACTGCTAACGAGGGTGAGGATCCGAAGCCTTATCCGGCACCGTTTGATCAGCCGTTCCATGTTATACTGAACGTCGCAGTCGGTGGTGACTGGCCGGGAGATCCGGACGAGACAACACCTTTTGATGAGCGTGCAGCAATGAGAGTAGACTACGTCCGCATGTTCCAGAAGGAAAGCTACGACGAGAATGTGGAAAAGCCCGTGAAGGTAAGAAACTTCAAGGAAGCAGATAAGTCAGGAAACTTCATAACAAACGGAAAGTTCAAGGATGAAGAGAACTTAAATGATGATGAGGCATGGAAGTTCCTTCTATTTAAAGGAGGCGAAGGAGAAGCCAAGATCGAAAACGGTGAGATCGTCATCTCTATGACCAACACCGGTTCGGAAGACTATGGCGTACAGCTCGTACAGCCGGGCATGCCGATGAAGAAAGGCTCATCCTACAAGCTTTCATTCGAGGCATACGCAGAAGACAACCGCACCATGAAGACGGCAGTGACCGCCCCGGATGTCGACTGGATCCGTTACCTCGAGGACACGGAGCTCAAGCTCGGTAAGAAATGGAAGAAATACTCCTACGAATTCGAAATGAAAGACGAGGACGATGACAACGCCCGCGTCGAGTTCAACATGGGTAAGGTTGATTCCACCGCTACGATACATATCAAAAACGTTAGACTGGAAGAGATTTAATTATATTTACATAAAAAGAACAACATCAGACAGGACCTGCGTAGGGCAGTTTGGAATTGTCCGGTGAGGGATGTGTATCGTACGTCGTTGCGCAGCTGTGTGTATAAAACTCGAAGAGTTTTGTTTACACAGCGCACAACGTGACGTACGATAAAAAAGCGAAAGCGTGCCCGAACGGACAAACCAAATCTGCCCGTACAGGGTCCGTCCTGATTTTTTAAAAAAAATTTAAAAAAAAGCTTGCATTTACCGTTTTGATATGTTAGAATAGCGATTGCTGTGACATGATAGCGAAGAAGCGGAGGTTGCCGCCCAGGCAGTTAGATACCTACTGTGTGGTATCAGGAACACCGTTACAAAGGCGGGTTTTTCGTGGAGCGAATGTCAAGGGTTGTTTCAAAATCAGATCAGCAATCAGGTTCGGAACAACCGGCAATCATGACGACAAGTCACTGTACAGATGCATATTTTCTGCCACCGAGCAGATAAACGTGTGGATCCCGAGGAGGCTCGGGCATAATTTTTGAAAAGGTTATGGACACACACGGATGAGTGTACAGTCACCGCTTGTCGTACTACATTATCTATAGTACGAAAAGGAGGCGACTATTTTTATGGCAAGTAAAAAAAGTCAAAAAATGAGAATCATTCTGAAGGCGTATGATCACCAGATCATCGACATGGCAGCGTCCAAGCTTGTTGACACTGTAAACAAGACAGGCGCAAAGGTATCAGGACCGGTACCGATGCCGACCAAGCGTGAGGTTGTAACAATCCTTCGTGCGGTACACAAGTACAAGGACTCACGTGAGCAGTTCGAGCAGAGAACACATAAGCGTCTTATCGACGTGCTCAGCCCGACACAGAAGACGGTAGATGCTCTTTCAAAAGTAGATCTGCCGGCAGGAGTTGCCATCGACATTCAGATGAAGAAGTAATTCCATAAGGAAAGAACTTCGGCACGTACATAGCGCCCCAGTGAAAACGATATGTTTTCCGCCTAGGGAAGTGGCGAAGTAGAGTATTATCATTATTATAGGAGGAAACAAAAATGAAAAAGGCTATCGTAGCAACAAAGATTGGAATGACACAGGTTTACGACGAGAACGGAGTAATGACACCGGTTACAGTCCTTAAGGCAGGTCCGGTATATGTTACTCAGGTAAAGACTGAGGAGAACGACGGTTACTCAGCAGTTCAGGTCGCTTACGGCGATACGAGAGAGAAACTTCTCACCAAGCCGGTTAAGGGACACCTCGCTAAGGCCGGTGTAGAGAATAAGAGATTCCTGACAGAGTTCAAGTTTGAGAATGCAGAGGAGTTCACTCCGGGTCAGGAGATCAAAGCAGACATTTTTGAAGCAGGCGACATGGTTGATGTTTCTGCAAAGACAAAGGGTAAGGGCTTCCAGGGTGCCATCAAGCGTCACGGACAGAGCCGCGGACCTATGGGACATGGTTCAAAGTTCCATCGTCATGCAGGATCAAACGGCTCAGCTTCCGATCCGAGTAAGGTATTCAAAGGCAAGAAGATGCCCGGTCAGATGGGTGCGGTAAACGTAACCATCCAGAATCTCCAGATCGTCCGTGTGGACGCTGAGGAGGGACTGCTTCTGATCAAGGGTGCCGTACCGGGACCGAAGAAGTCAACAGTCATCGTAAAAGAGGCTGTCAAAGCCAACGCATAATATCATATAAGAATAAGACGAAAAGAAAAAGGAGGAAAGACAGATGGCAAGCGTATCTGTTTACAATATGGACGGCAAAGAAGTCGAGAAGATGGATGTAAACGACTCGGTATTCGCCGCTCCGATCAATGAGCATCTGCTTCATAAAGCAGTGGTTCTGCAGCTGGCCAACAAGCGCCAGGGTACACAGAAGGCAAAGACCCGCTCAGAAGTACGCGGCGGTGGTCGTAAGCCTTGGAGACAGAAGGGAACCGGTCATGCAAGACAGGGTTCGATCCGTTCACCACAGTGGACAGGAGGTGGTGTGGTATTCGCACCGACTCCGCGTGACTACAGCTTCAAGATGAACAAGAAGGAGAAAGAGGCAGCTCTCAAGGCAGCACTTTCTGCAAAGGTTAAGGATTCACAGCTGTACGTCGTTGACGAGTTCAAGTTTGACGAGCCAAAGACAAAGACAATGAACGAGCTGCTCACAAAGATGGGTGCAGGAAAAGCGTTCATCGTACTTGGCGGTGAGGGTGCAGCACCTTCTGATGCTCAGAAGAATGCAGCTCTTTCAGCCAGAAATATTCAGGGTGTGAGAAGCACTTACTTCCTTCGTGAGGAGAACAAGGAAGCAGGAAACGCAACAGTCACAAGCGGACTTAACGTATACGACATTCTCAAGTATGACGCGCTCGTGATCGAGAAGAATGCAATCAAAGCGATCGAGGAGGTGTATGCATAATGGCTGATATCAAGTATTATGACGTAATCTTAAAGCCGGTCATCACCGAGAGCTCGATGGAAGGTATGGATTACAAGAAATATACATTCTATGTACATACAGATGCAACAAAGACGATGATCAAGGATGCAGTTGAAAAAATGTTCCCGGGCACAGAGGTTGCCAAGGTAAACACAATGAACGTATCCGGCAAAAGCAAGCGCCGCGGTCGTACACAGGGCCAGACAGCAAAACGCAAAAAGGCAATCGTATGGCTTACAGAGGAAAGCGCTGACATCGAGATTTTTGAAGGTTTATGATAGTAAGGAAAGGAGATCATCATGGGAATCAAAAGCTATAACCCATATACCCCTTCGAGGAGAAATATGACAGGTTATGATTTCGCTGAGATCACAACCGATACACCGGAGAAAAGCCTCCTTGCTCCTTTGAAGAAGCATGCAGGCCGAAACGCACAGGGAAAGATCACTGTACGTCATCGCGGTGGTGGTAGTCGAAGGAAATACAGAATTATCGATTTCAAGAGAAATAAAGACGGGATCCCTGCTACAGTTAAGAGCATCGAGTATGATCCTAACCGTACAGCAAACATCGCACTTCTTTCATACGCAGACGGTGAGAAGAGATACATCATCGCACCGGCAGGCTTAAAGGTAGGCGACGTGCTCATGAACGGTGAGGGCGCAGAGATCCGCGTAGGTAACTGCATGGAGATGAAGGATATGCCGGTTGGTACTCAGGTACACAACATCGAGATGTATCCGGGACACGGCGGACAGCTCGTCCGTGCTGCAGGAACCAGCGCACAGCTTATGGCTAAGGAAGGCAAATATGCTATCCTGCGTATGCCGTCCGGAGAGATGCGTATGGTACCGATCGTGTGCCGCGCAACCATCGGAGTTATCGGAAACGGTGAGCACAACCTTGTGAACATCGGTAAGGCAGGTAGAAAACGTCATATGGGTATCCGCCCGACAGTCCGCGGTTCAGTCATGAACCCGAACGACCATCCGCATGGTGGTGGTGAGGGTAAGGCACCGGTAGGTCGCCCGGGACCGTGTACACCTTGGGGTAAACCGGCACTCGGTTATAAGACCCGTAAAAAGAACAAGCAGTCGAACAAGATGATCATCCGTCGTAGAGACGGCAAGGCTCTTGCTAAGTGATGATCAGGTTGGAATAGAATGGAGGATATCATATGTCACGTTCATTAAAGAAAGGACCTTTCGCTGATCAGTCTCTTCTTAAGAAGATTGACGCGATGAACGAGTCCGGAGATAAATCTGTGATCAAGACCTGGTCACGTCGTTCCACCATCTTCCCGGCATGGGTTGGTCATACGATCGCCGTTCATGACGGAAGAAAGCATGTTCCGGTATATATCACCGAGGATATGGTTGGTCACAAGCTTGGTGAGTTCGTAGCAACAAGAACTTACCGTGGCCATGGTAAAGACGAGAAGAAACGCTAATTCAACTAAGAAGTTTGAAAGGAGGTCTCTAAAGTGGCTAAGGGACATAGAACACAGATTAAAAAAGAGAGAAATCAAGAGAATAGAGAGACCAGACCGTACGCAAAGCTTCGTTTCGCACGTATGTCGGCACAGAAAGCAGAGTATGTTCTGGCAGCTATCCGCGGAAAGGACGTCATGACCGCTCAGGCGATCCTGGCATACAATCCGAGATATGCATCAACAGTGATCGGTAAGCTTTTAAAGTCTGCCATCGCTAATGCAGAAAACAATAACGGCCTTGATCCGGAGAATCTCTACGTAGATGAGTGCTTCGCAGGAAAGGCAACAACAATGAAACGTATCAGACCGCGTGCTCGTGGAATGGCATATCGCATCGAGAAAAGAACATGCCATATCACGATTATACTGAATGAGAGATAAGAAAGGAGATCAAGATGGGACAGAAGGTAAATCCTCACGGCTTAAGAGTCGGTATCATCAAGGAC
This sequence comes from Lachnospiraceae bacterium P6B14, assembly GCA_000687695.1. Classification (GTDB taxonomy): domain Bacteria; phylum Bacillota; class Clostridia; order Lachnospirales; family Lachnospiraceae; genus Eubacterium_F. The sequence continues at coordinate 46,121 of JHWZ01000003.1, forward strand.
TGGGATTCCAGATGGTATGCAGACGGAAAGGATTTCTCAGATAATCTTGTAGAGGACTACAAGATCCGTGAGTTTTTGAAGAAACGTTTGTACAGTGCCGGGATCTCCAAGATCGAGATCGAGCGTTCAACAGATCGCGTGAGAGTTCTGGTATTTACCGCTAAGCCGGGTGTTGTTATCGGTAAGGGCGGTGCTGAGATCGAGAAGCTCAAGAGTGAGCTCTCAGCATACTCAACAAAAAAGGTACTTGTAGACATTAAGGAAGTTAAGCGTGCAGATTGTGATGCACAGCTCGTAGCCGAGAATATCGCAGAGCAGCTTGAGCGCCGTATTTCCTTCCGTCGTGCGATGAAGTCCTGCATGGGCCGTGCGATGAAGGCAGGAGCAAAGGGTATCAAGACATCCGTTTCAGGACGTCTCGGTGGTGCCGATATGGCTCGTACGGAGTTCTACTCAGAGGGAAATATTCCTCTTCAGACACTGCGTGCAGATATCGACTACGGATTTGCAGAGGCAGATACGACCTATGGTAAGATCGGTGTTAAGACATGGATCTATCATGGAGAGGTCCTTCCTACTAAGGATAATAAGAAAAAGAGTCAGAAGGAAGGGAGTGATAAGTAATGTTAATGCCAAAGAGAGTAAAGCGTCGTAAGCAGTTCCGCGGTTCTATGAGAGGAAAGGCTTTACGTGGTAATAAGATCACTTACGGTGAGTTCGGACTCGTGGCTATGGAGCCTCACTGGATCAAGTCAAATCAGATCGAGGCAGCCCGTATCGCCATGACACGTCACACCAAGCGTGGTGGTAAAGTTTGGATTAAGATTTTCCCGGATAAGCCGGTCACAAAGACTCCGGCTGAGACCCGAATGGGTAAAGGTAAAGGTGCTCTCGAGTACTGGGTAGCAGTAGTTAAGCCGGGACGCGTGATGTTCGAGATCGCAGGCGTTCCTGAGGAGGTAGCAAGAGAAGCGCTCCGTCTGGCTATGCACAAGCTTCCCGTAAAGTGCAAGATTGTATCAAAGGCAGATCTGGAAGGAGGTGCGGGAAGTGAAGAGTAAGGATTTTACAAACAACCTCAAGGGAATGAGCGTTGAGGAGCTCACTGATGAGCTGACCGCAGCAAAGAAGGAGCTTTTCAACTTAAGATTTCAGAATGCAACAAATCAGCTTGATAACACAAGCCGCATTAAAGAAGTTAGAAGGAACATTGCCCGTATACAGACCGTGCTGAACGAGACTCAGCGCGCACAGGCGTAAGGAGGTAACGTATCGTGGAAAGAAATCTTAGAAAAACACGTACCGGTAAGGTTGTCTCAGACAAGATGGACAAGACGATCACGGTTGCGGTAGTTGATAACGTTAAACATCCTCTTTATGGCAAGATCATGAAGAGAACCTATAAGCTGAAGGCTCACGATGAGGAGAATCAGGCAGGCATCGGAGATCGCGTGCGCGTGATGGAGACAAGACCGCTTTCAAAGGATAAGAGATGGCGTCTTGTAGAGATCATCGAAAAAGCAAAATAATTTTTTGAGTCAAAGTATCAGATAGGAGGAAAGTGATGGTACAGCAGGAAACCAGACTGAAGGTTGCCGACAATACCGGCGCGAAGGAACTCCTTTGCATCCGCGTTCTCGGCGGTTCAGTGAGAAGATATGCCGCTGTTGGTGACATCATCGTTGCCACAGTTAAAGATGCAACACCGGGTGGTGTTGTTAAAAAGGGCGATGTGGTTAAAGCGGTTGTAGTACGTACCGTAAAGCAGATTCGTCGTCCGGATGGTTCATACATCCGCTTTGATGAGAACGCAGCAGTGATCATCAAGGAGGACAAGACACCGAGAGGAACTCGTATTTTTGGACCGGTAGCAAGAGAGCTTCGTGACAAGCAGTTCATGAAGATAGTATCACTCGCACCGGAAGTATTGTAAGGAGGAACGCGTTATGGCAACGTCAAAGATCAAGAAGAATGACACCGTTCGCGTTATCACCGGTGTCGACAAAGGCAAAGAAGGTAAGGTCATCGAGGTTAAGGATGGCAAGGTAAAAGTAGAAGGCGTAAACAAGGCTACCATGCATGTTAAGCCGAACCAGTCCAACACAAAGGGCGGTATCATCGAGGAGGAGAGATTTTTCGATATCTCTAACGTGATGCTCGTCGTAGAAGGTAAGACTACACGCGTTGGATTCCGCGAGGAGAATGGAAACAAGGTTCGCTATGCTAAGGCTACAGGCGCCCTGATCGATTAATAGAGAGGAGGTAACACTGTGTCAAGATTAAGAGAACAGTTCGACAAAGAGATCGTCGACGCAATGATGAAAAAGTTCGAATACAAAAATAAAATGCAGGTACCGAAGCTCGATAAGATCGTTATCAATATGGGTGTAGGTGAGGCCAAGGAGAACTCCAAGGTTCTTGATTCCGCCATCAGTGACTTAGAGATCATCTCAGGTCAGAAAGCAGTTGTGTGCCGTGCAAAGAAATCAGTCGCTAACTTCCGTCTTCGTGAGGGACAGGCGATCGGTTGTAAGGTAACACTTCGCGGCGAGAAGATGTATGAGTTTGCAGATCGTCTTATAAATCTCGCTCTTCCGCGTGTCCGCGACTTCCGTGGTGTTAACCCGAACGCATTTGACGGTCGTGGTAACTATTCACTCGGAATCAAGGAGCAGCTGATCTTCCCTGAGATCGAGTATGACAAGGTGGACAAGGTCAGAGGTATGGATATTATCTTCGTGACTACGGCACATACCGACGAAGAAGCAAGAGAGCTTCTCACACAGTTTGGTATGCCGTTCAAGAAGTAATTACCGAAAGGAATGGAGGAAAATCATGGCAAAAACAGCGATGAAAATAAAGCAGCAGCGTAAGCCGAAGTTCTCAACCCGTGCTTACACACGTTGCAAGCTGTGTGGACGCCCACATGGCTATCTGAGAAAGTATGGTATTTGCAGAATCTGTTTCCGCGAGCTGGCTTACAAGGGTCAGATCCCGGGAGTTAAGAAATCAAGTTGGTAAGAAGGAGGTATTTTTATCATGACTATGAGTGATCCGATCGCGGATATGCTGACGAGAATCCGCAACGCGAATACAGCAAAGCATGACACGGTAGATATCCCTTCTTCAAAGATGAAGGTTTCTATCGCAGAGATCCTCAAGAAAGAGGGTTATATCAAAGATTATGAATTAGTACAGGACGAGAAGGGCTTTTCAACTATCCATGTAACCATGAAGTATGGTAAGGATAAGAATGAAAAGATCATCTCCGGTCTGAAGAGAATCTCAAAGCCGGGTCTTCGTGTTTATGCAAACACGGATGAGCTGCCGAAGGTGCTTGGTGGTCTCGGAATCGCCATCATCTCTACAAACAAGGGAGTTCTCACAGACAAGGAAGCACGTAAGCAGAACGTTGGCGGTGAAGTACTCGCCTTCGTATGGTAAAAAAATAGGAGGATAACGGCATGTCACGAATTGGAAGAATGCCTATCGCGGTACCGGCCGGTGTAACGGTTGATATTGCAGAAAATAATCAGGTGACGGTTAAAGGTCCGAAGGGCGAGCTTAAGAGAGTCCTTCCGGCCGAGATGAAGATCGAAAAGGACGGCGAGGAGATCAAGGTCACACGTCCTAATGATCTTAAGAAAATGAAGAGTCTGCATGGTCTGACCAGAACGCTTATCAACAACATGATCGTTGGTGTTACCGACGGATATGAGAAGCGTCTCGAGGTAAACGGTGTCGGATATCGTGCAGCAAAGCAGGGAAATAAACTTACTCTTTCTCTTGGATATTCTCATCCGGTAGAGATGGAGGATCCGGAAGGTGTTGAGGTTACCGTAGATGGTCAGAACCTGATCATCGTAAAGGGAATCGACAAGGAGAAGGTTGGACAGTATGCAGCCGAGATCCGTGAGAAGAGACCGCCGGAGCCGTACAAGGGCAAGGGTATCAAGTATGATTACGAAGTGATCCGCCGCAAGGCTGGAAAGACCGGTAAGTAAGGAAAGGAGTGAACGAAAATGGTAAAGAAGACAGCACGAAGTGTAGTTCGTGAGAACAAGCACAGACGCATCCGCAGCCGTTTAGCAGGCACTCCGGAGAAGCCGCGTCTGGCTGTGTTCCGCAGCAACAATCACATGTATGCACAGGTAATCGATGATGAAGCAGGCAACACGATCGTTTCAGCCTCTACTGTCCAGGAGGACGTAAAGAAAGGGCTCGACAAGACCAACAATGTGGAAGCCGCTAAAAAGCTCGGTGAGGTTATCGCAAAGAAGGCTCTTGATAACGGAATCAAGACTGTAGTCTTCGATCGCGGAGGATACATCTATCAGGGCAAGGTTAAAGCATTGGCAGAGGCCGCAAGAGAAGCCGGCCTGGAATTCTAATGGAGGTTAGTATAATATGAGACGAGATAATCGTGATAACAGAAATGAAGAAGAAAACGAATTCGAAGATACCGTCGTTACGATCAAGCGTGTCACCAAGGTTGTAAAGGGTGGACGTAACATGCGCTTTACCGCACTCGTTGTAGTAGGCGACAAGAACGGCCGTGTCGGAGCAGGACTTGGTAAAGCAGCCGAGATCCCTGAGGCAATTCGTAAGGGTAAGGAAGCAGCGATCAAAAGCATGATCAATGTTCCGCTTGATGAGAACAAGTCAATCCCGCATGATAATATCGGAAACTTCGGAAGCGCAAACGTGCTTATGAAGAGAAGCCCTGAGGGTACCGGTATCATCGCCGGTGGTCCGGCTCGTGCGGTACTTGAGCTTGCAGGATTCAAGAATATTCGTACAAAGTCACTTGGTTCACGTAACAAGCAGAACGTAGTACTTGCTACTATCGAAGGCCTTCGTGGACTTAAAACACCTGAGGAGGTCGCAAGACTTCGCGGTCTGTCAGTAGACGAAGTTTTGGGATAATTAATGCCCGAAATATGGAGGATTTGAAAAATGGCTAATTTAAAAATCACACTTGTGAAATCGCCTATCGGAGCAATCCCGAAGCACCGCAAGACTGTCGAGGCTATGGGACTCCGCAAGCTGAATAAAACTGTTGAGATGCCGGATAACCCGGCAGTTCGCGGAATGATCGATCAGGTTAGACACCTGGTAAAGGTAGAGGAGGCATAAGCGTAAACTTCGTTTACGCCCCGGTTTGAGCAGTGCTCAAACCTACTTGCTTAAAATAGTTAGGAGGCAAACTATGAACTTAAGTAATTTATCGCCGGCTGAAGGCGCAAAGCATGATAACACCTTCCGCCGCGGACGTGGTCACGGATCCGGCAACGGAAAGACTGCCGGTAAGGGACATAAAGGCCAGAAGGCTCGTTCCGGAGCACCGAGACTCGGATTCGAGGGTGGACAGCTTCCGCTGTATCGCCGTCTTCCGAAGAGAGGCTTCAACAACATCAATTCCAAAGAGATCATCGGAATCGGTGTAGGACGTCTGAATGCCTTTGATGATGGTGCAGAGGTTACTGTAAAGGCTCTTATCGAGAAGGGTATCGTAAGCAATCCTAAGGATGGCGTAAAGATTCTCGGAAACGGTGAGCTTTCAAAGAAATTAACAGTGAAAGTGAATGCTTTCTCAAAGAGCGCAGCTGAGAAGATCGAGGCTGCCGGTGGAAAAGCAGAGGTGATCTAATGTTTGAGACCATTCAGAATGCGTTAAAGACTAAAGAAATCCGTATGAAGCTTCTGTATGTGCTGTTGGCGATCGTTGTTATCCGTATCGGATGTAACATCCCGGTACCCGGCGCAAACGTAGACTTCATGAAGGAGATTTTTGACAGCAACAAATCGCTGGGACTTCTCGATGTCATGACAGGTGGTTCGTTCTCGCGTATGTCAATTTTTGCGCTGAACATCACACCGTACATCACTGCATCGATCATCCTTCAGCTCCTCACTATCGCGATCCCGCGTCTCGAGGAAATGCAGAAAGATGGTGAGGACGGCCGCAAAAAGATCAATGAGTACACCCGTTATCTTTCGATCGTACTTGCGATCATCGAGGGTGTTGCGATCGTCATCGGTTTCCGCAACCAGGGACTGTTTAAGTCAGATATGGGCTGGACAGGACTTGTTGTCGCAGTTGTAGCTCTTACTGCAGGTGCTGCATTCCTTATGTGGCTCGGTGAGCAGATCACGGAGAAGGGTGTCGGAAACGGTATCTCAATCGTGCTTCTTGTAAACATCGTTGCACGTATCCCGAGCGATCTGTCTAACCTGTATAAGACTTATATTGCAGGTGCATCAAATATCACAAACGCTATCGTAGCAGGTGTGATCATTGTCGGTGTCATCGTAGCGATGTATGTTTTCATTGTGTGGCTGCAGGACGGCGAGCGTCGTATTCCGGTACAGTATGCTAAAAAGATCCAGGGTAATAAAATGACAGGCGGAAACGCTTCTCATATTCCGCTCAAGGTTAACACCGCGGGCGTTATCCCGGTCATCTTCGCCAGCTCAATGATGAGTTTGCCGGTTATCATCGCAAGCTTTGCGGGTGTAACCCCGAAGACCGGTCCGAACGCTACATTGTTCCAGAAGTTTTTGACAGTATGTAACCAGTCTGACTGGTGTAAGATCGGAAGCTGGTCAGAGTTTAAATATACTCTCGGACTTTTGATCTATATCGTACTGGTTATATTCTTCGCATATTTTTACACTTCTGTAACCTTCAATCCGTTGGAGATTTCCAACAACATGAAGAGACAGGGTGGATTTATCCCGGGTATTCGTCCGGGTAAGCCGACGACAGAGTATCTTACCACCGTGCTTAACAGTATCATCTTTATCGGTGCGATCGGTATGTGTATCGTCTGCGTGCTTCCGATCTTTTTCTCGGGAGCGTTTGGAGCGGATGTATCGTTCTCCGGTACGTCGCTTATCATCGTGGTCGGTGTCATTATCGAGACGGTGAAGCAGATAGAATCTCTCGTGCTCGTTAGACATTACAAAGGTTTCTTAGGCGATTGATAGGAGGTATGTATGAAGATAGTTATGTTAGGTGCACCCGGTGCAGGAAAAGGTACTCAGGCTAAGATGATCTCTGAAAAGTATGATATACCACACATCTCTACAGGAGATATTTTCAGAGCAAATATCAAAGAGGGAACAGAACTCGGAAAGAAAGCTAAGGCTTATATGGACGAGGGTAAGCTTGTTCCTGATGAGCTGACATGTGATCTCGTTGTAGATCGTATCGCTCAGGATGATGCTAAAAACGGATATGTACTTGATGGTTTTCCGCGTACTATTCCGCAGGCTGAGGCTCTTACCAATGCACTCAATGCTCGTGGTGAGAAGCTTGACTATGCTATCGACGTTGAGGTTCCTGATGAGAACATCGTTAACCGTATGAGCGGTCGCCGTGCTTGTGTAAGCTGTGGCGGAACCTATCATATCAAGTATAACCCGACAAAGGTAGAGGGCGTCTGCGACGCATGTGGCGGACAGCTTACACTGCGTGATGATGACAAGCCGGAGGTGGTTGCTGACCGTCTCAAGGTATATCACGAGCAGACACAGCCTCTTATTGATTATTACAATAAAGAGGGAATACTGAAAGAGGTAGACGGAACCGTAGATTTGAAAGATGTCTTTGATGCCATCGTAGGCATTTTGGGCTAAGAAAGAAGGTCATTATGTCAAAGTCAGATATGATCGAGATCGAAGGAACCGTTATCGAGAAGCTTCCGAATGCCATGTTCCAGGTTGAGCTTGAGAACGGGCACAAGGTACTCGCCCACATCAGTGGAAAGCTTCGTATGAATTACATCCGTATATTACCGGGTGACAAAGTAACGTTGGAGCTTTCGCCATACGACCTTACAAAGGGGCGTATAGTATGGCGCGATAAATAAACTCCATGATTTCAACACTTTGAAAAGACCAAAGTGTGAAATCACCGAGCAGAGCTCGGGAGTTTATAACGCTTTCTGCAAGCAGAAAGCTCACATGAACTCCATGATATAAGCCTTCTCCTTGAGGAGAAGGTGACCACGAAGTGGTCAGATGAGGTGTATAGAAAGGAGGTCACTCATGAAGGTCAGATCGTCAGTAAAGCCGATTTGCGAAAAATGCAAGGTGATCAAAAGAAAGGGTCGTATCAGAATTATCTGTGAGAACCCGAAGCACAAGCAGCGTCAAGGCTAAGTAAACTCTTTGAGTTTTACAAAAGGATGACTGAGTCATTCTTTCAAGCCTATCATATACATGATGCTTTTTGTGTTATGATATCTGCGGATATCATGATACCGCGGGAGTGCGAACTCCAGGATATTTTTCCCAGTCCCGACTGATTTGGGGCGACGCGGTTTAAGGCAACTTATTAACATTTTTTCAGAAGGAAAGAGAGGAAAACACATGGCTCGTATTAGCGGTGTAGATTTACCGAGAGAGAAACGCGTAGAGATAGGTCTTACCTATATTTATGGTATTGGTCTTTCGAGCTCACAGAGAATCCTTAAGGAGGCCGGCGTAGATCCGGACATCCGTTGCAAGGATCTCTCAGATGATGATGTGGACAAGATCCGTAAAGTCATCGAGGACACTCAGGTAGTTGAGGGTGATCTCCGCAGAGAGGTTGCACTGAACATCAAACGTCTTCAGGAAATCGGATGCTATCGCGGTATCCGTCACAGAAAGGGACTTCCGGTCCGTGGACAGAAGACAAAGACCAATGCTCGTACTCGCAAGGGACCAAAACGTACTGTTGCGAATAAGAAAAAATAATGGAGGTAAGATAAATGGCTAAGCAGGTTGCGAAGAAATCAACTAAAAAGCGTGCCAAGAAGAATATAGACCGTGGACAGGCGCATATTCAGGCATCGTTTAACAATACGATCGTAACGCTGACCGACATGGAAGGTAACGCGATCTCATGGGCAAGTGCCGGCGGACTTGGTTTCAGAGGAAGCAAAAAGTCCACACCTTATGCGGCGCAGATGGCAGCAGAGACAGCTGCAAAGGCAGCTCTCCCTCATGGTTTAAAGACTGTTGAGGTTATGGTAAAGGGACCGGGATCAGGTCGTGAGGCAGCGATCCGCGCGATCCAGGCTTGCGGAATTGAGGTAACAAGTATCCGCGACGTAACACCGGTACCGCACAACGGTTGTAGACCACCGAAGAGAAGGAGGGTATAATAATGGCTAGAGATATGACTCCGGTTCTTAAGAGATGTCGTTCACTGGATCTCGATCCTGTATATCTCGGAATCGATAAGAAATCAAAGAGAAATGCCCGTCAGGGAAAGAAGCTTTCCGAGTACGGACAGCAGCTTCGTGAGAAGCAGAAGGCAAAGTTCATCTACGGTGTTCTTGAGAAGCCGTTCCGTAACTACTTTGCTCGTGCACAGAAGGCTAAGTGGGGTACGACAGGTGATAACCTGATGATCCTCCTTGAGCTTCGTCTTGACAACGTTCTTTTCCGTCTCGGTTTCGCGAGAACAAGAAAAGAGGCAAGACAGATCGTTGATCACAAGCACGTTTTGGTAAATGGAAAATGTGTAAATATTCCGTCATATTCGCTCAAGAAGGGTGATGTGATCGAGATTAAGGAAAAACATAAGGGTGGTCCCCGTTATAAGGAGATCCTCGAGGTAACCAAGGGAAGACTCGTTCCTGCATGGCTTGAGTCAAATCCTGAAGCACTTTCCGGAGAGGTTAAGGAGTATCCGACCAGAACGGAAATTGATGTACCGGTTAATGACGTGTTGATTGTCGAGTTGTACTCGAAATAATCCTTTGTCTGATAAGGGGGTACCTACGTGTTTGAATTTAATAAACCAAAAATTGACATTGTTGAGATTTCAGAGGATCACAAGTTTGGTCGTTTTGTAGTAGAGCCGTTAGAGCGCGGATACGGAACGACATTGGGTAACTCACTTCGCAGGATCATGCTTTCATCTCTGCCGGGTGCTGCAGTATCGAGCATCAAGGTAGACGGCGTGGTACATGAGTTTTCATCAATCCCGGGCGTAAAGGAAGATGTGACCGAGATCGTGATGAACATCAAAAACCTTGCGATCAAAAACAATGCTGAGGACCCGAGCGTACCTGTTACGATCTATGTTGACGCACAGGGCGAGGGCGTGGTAACTGCAGCTGATATCAAAAAGAGCTCGGACATCGAGATCATCAACGAGGATCAGCTGATCGCCACACTTAACGGCAGCGATGCCAAGCTTTATATCGAGATGACAGTAACAAGCGGACGCGGTTATGTCAGCTCGGATAAGAACAAGAAAAATGAGCAGCTCGACGTGGATGCGATCGCCATCGACTCCATCTACACACCGATCGAGCGTGTGAACATCAAGGTAGAGGATACCCGTGTCGGACATATCACTGACTTCGATAAGCTGACACTCGATGTATTCACCAACGGTACACTCGCACCGGACGAGGCAGTGAGCCTTGCGGCGAAGGTAATGAGTGAGCATCTGAAGTCCTTCATCGATCTTTCAGAGAAGGCAAAGAATGCTGAGGTTATCGTTGAGCCGAACGCGGACGATACAAAGAAGGTTATGGATATGAGCATCGATGAGCTCGAGCTTTCTGTTCGTTCGTATAACTGCCTGATGAGAGCCAACATCAAGACTGTAGAAGAGCTTACAAACAAGACTACTGACGAGATGATGAAGGTTCGTAACCTCGGACGCAAGTCCCTGGATGAGGTAGTTGCAAAGTTGAAGGAACTCGGTCTGTCATTATCCGATGGAGATTGACGCAGACTGACGCGCCGGATGCGATCGGCGCTGTAAGTAGATGTAAATTGATTGGAGGAAAAAGTTATGGCTGGATATAGAAAGTTAGGCAGAACTTCGAGCCAGAGAAAGGCGCTTCTTCGTGGCCAGGTTACTAACCTGATCTATCACGGACGTATCGTGACTACAGAGGCAAAGGCTAAGGAGATCCGCAAGATCGCTGAGAACCTCATCGCTATGGCAGTTCGTGAGAAGGACAACTTCGAGACAGTTACTGTTGAGCAGAAGGTTCCGAAGAAGGATGTTGACGGAAAGCGCGTAAAGGAAGAGAAGGACGGAAAGAAGGTTACGGTTTATGATACCGTTTCCAAGGAGATCAAGAAGGATGCTCCTTCACGTCTTCATGCTCGTCGTCAGATGAACAAGGTTCTTTACAAGATCACTGAGGTTCCGACTGAGGCAGCAGGCCGCAAAAAGAGAACCAAGGAGATCGACCTTACTAACAAGCTTTTTGATGAGCTCGCTCCTAAGTATGCAAACCGCAACGGCGGTTACACCCGTATCGTAAAGGTTGGTCCGCGTAAGGGTGATGCAGCTATGGAAGTTGTTATCGAGTTAGTATAATTATTACCTGTTTTGAGGTGGTCAGCCTATGATAGAGGCTAAGGATATTAAATACGAATATATCCGTCGCGATGATCACGACGAGGTAGTAGCGGTGGAGACAGCGTTGAACGCTGTCTCTTTTCGCATTGAAGCAGGTGAGTTTATCGGCATCATCGGAGCGAACGGATCAGGCAAGTCTACACTTGCAAAGCATCTGAATGCTCTCCTTCTCCCGGAGGAGGGGGCTGTTTTTGTTGACGATATTGACACATCGGACGGCAATATGGTTTTTGAGATCAGAAGCCGCGTCGGGATGATTTTTCAGAATCCGGACAATCAGATTGTACATGATATCATCGAGGATGATGTGGCGTTCGGACCCGAGAACATGGGAGTGCCCCGAAAAGAGCTTCGTAAGCGCGTAGATGATGCTCTGGCTATGGTAGGCATGAGTGATTGGGCTACGGCCTCTCCGATGCGTTTATCGGGCGGACAGAAGGCTCGTGTGGCGATCGCGGGTGTGCTTGCCATGAAGCCGAAGTGTATGGTGTTCGATGAGTCGACTGCGATGCTGGATCCTATAGGTCGCAGAGATGTGCTCGCCGAGGTGAAACGTCTGAACCGTGAGGAGGGGATCACGGTCATATGGATCACGCATTTTCCCGAGGAGGTTGTTTCATGCGACGCCGTGTTTGTTATGGATGCCGGAGAGCTTGTGCTGACGGGGACGCCTGCGGAGGTTTTTTCCGAGGCGGATTGGCTTACGGAGTTGGGACTTGATCTGCCGGTCAGCGTCGGTATATCACGGGAGCTCGGGTTACCTGTGGCGCTTACTTCTGATGAATTAGTTACAGCCATACAGACGGCCACGTAGGCGGTCGGTTCTGATTTATCTGCTCGGGACTCCGTTTCCACCATGGAAAAACGTAGCGGTGCATGGCGCCAGAATACGGCGCCTACGCACCGACGTTTTCCCGAGGTCCCTCGCACGATAAATCAAACCTGCCCTACTGTGGCCTGTCTGCTGGAGGTTTTATGGAAATATTATTGAATCAGGTATCGTATATCTATGACGAGGGGACAGCGTATGAGAAGCATGCGCTGGCCGGTATTGACGTGCGCATCGGACAAGGCGAGTTCATCGGGGTTATAGGTAAGACAGGATCAGGAAAGTCCACGTTGGTTAAGATGTTTAATGCGTTATTAAAGCCGAGCTATGGCGGTGTATATGTGGACGGTGAGGATATCTGGGACAGGGATTATGAGAGAGCGGCTCTACGCGGTCGTATAGGGATGGTTTTTCAGTATCCCGAGCAGCAGCTTTTTGAGAGCACTGTTGTGAAGGATGTGCAGTTTGGTCCGACCAATCAGGGATTGGATGAGTTACAGGTGGAGTTGAGGTCTTTTGAGGCGCTGAAGCAGGTTGGGATCGGTGAGGATCTGCTGGATGTGTCACCGTTGGAACTTTCGGGCGGTCAAAAAAGACGTGTGGCGATAGCGGGTGTGCTCGCGATGCAGCCTGAGGTGCTCATACTTGACGAGCCTACAGCGGGACTTGATAAAGAGGGACAGAACGCTATTTTTGAGCTTTTGTTAAGACTTAACAGAGAAAAGAATACCACCATTATTCTTATCACGCATCGAATGGAGGATGTATGTGAGTACACGAATCGTGTTCTGGTTATGAATGATGGAAGGATTGTTATAGATGATGCTCCCAAAGAGGTGTTTTACGGCACTGATGAGCTCAGTAAATACGGGCTTAGGGCGCCTGAGGTTACATACATCATGGAGAGGCTAAGAGCTGGTGGTATCGACATACCCAAGGGAGTTATTAAAAAAGAGGATGCTGTCGCGGTGATAAAAAGCGTGATGGCGGCCAGATAGATTTTTATGTTAATGTAGTTATTATAGTATCGAAGCAGGTGGAGGATAATTTATGATCCGTAACATGACGATAGGGATGTACTATCCTGTGGATTCACCGATCCACAGACTGGATCCGCGAGTGAAGCTGATCGCGGTTCTGGTGTTTTTGGTGTCCTTATTTTTGTTCTCGGATTTTATGGGATATGCTGTTGTAAGTGTGGTATTATTAACAGTTATTTTCCTTTCGAAAGTGCCTTTATCTCATATTCTTAAGGGTATGAGGGCTATTGTATTTCTGCTTATTTTTACTTCGTTTTTTAACATATTTTTTACCAAGGGTGACATACTCTGGGAGTGGCAGTTTATTCATATTACTTACCAGGGATTGAGACAGGCATTGTTTATGGCGATGCGTCTTATATACCTTGTTATTGGATCGTCAATGCTGACTTATACAACGACTCCCGGAAAGCTGACGGATGCCATAGAGTCGCTGCTTGGTTGGTTAAAGATTTTCAGAGTGCCTGTTCATGATTTCGCGATGATGATGAGTTTGGCGCTCAGGTTTATACCGCTTCTTTTGGCGGAGGCAAATCGTATCCTGGATGCACAGAGTGCGAGAGGTGCTGATGTCGATAGCGGAGGTATCGTGAAGAAGTTGAGGACCATGGTGTCGATCATCGTGCCGCTTTTGGTGTCGGCGACGAGGCGGGCGTATGAGCTCGGACTAGCTATGGAAGCGAGATGCTATGGCGGGACGAAAAAGCCCACGAAACTGAAGCCACTTCGGTTCAGGTTCAGCGACTTTTTGATGTTGCCACTGATGGTTGCTTATGTCATCGCAATATTATATGTCGATGAATTAGTCAAAATAATGCCGTAGGCAGGGCACGGCCCCTATACGGGTAGCTTTTGTTTGTCAGCGAGGGCACGCTTGCGCTTTTTTCTCTGACGTCACGTTGCACGACACCATAATACGGTGTCTGCGCAACGACGTCAGAGAGACATCCCTCGCTTCGACAAATCAAAACTACCCTACACGGGGCCTGTTACCTGAAGATTATTTTTTTCCAAAATATATGAGGAAAATATATGAGAAGAATCCGATTGATAATTGCATATGACGGGACCAACTATAGCGGGTGGCAGATCCAGGAAAATGCCACTACCGTAGAGGGTGTGCTTCATGATGCACTCAGTGAGCTTTTGAGTGATATGGGCCATGATGGTGAGGTTGAACTGATCGGGGCGAGCAGGACCGATGCAGGGGTGCATGCCGAAGGTAATGTGGTGGTCTTTGATACCGAGGTTCAGATGCCGGCGGAGAAGTTTGCTTATGCTTTGAACGCGAGATTACCGGAGGATATAAGAGTCTTACAATCCGAAGAGGTGTCAGACAACTTTCATCCAAGGTATACGCAGAGTCACAAGACGTATGTATATCAGATCCTGAATACACGTATTCCAATTCCGACACTTACAAGATATATGCATCATTTATATGAAGATATTGATATAAATTTGATGAGGCAGGCGGAAGATATTTTTATCGGTGAGCATGATTTTTCTGCATTTTGCTCTGCCGGGGCACAGGTCAAGTCGAAGGTCAGAACCATAGAATCGTTGAAGGTTTACGAGGAGTCGATTTCCGGTTTTGGGGGAGAGTCGGAAAACGGCAAAGCGTTGACGAATACCGCAAATCGTGGTAAAATCATAAGGATTGAGGTTACCGGTACGGGCTTTCTTTACAACATGGTTCGTATCATCGCCGGGACGCTGATCGAGGTGGGACTCGGTCGAAGGGATATTGATACTGTCAGACGGGCAATCTCAGAGGGTGAGCGTACGCTCGCTGGTCCGACGGCTCCTGCCAGAGGTTTGGTCCTAAAGCGGATCATTTACGACGAGCAAAAGTAAAAGCATTGAAAGATATATTCAATAATCAACGGTTGGAGGCTTAAATGGGACTGCATACAGTGGAAGCTATGGAAAACAAGGTTCAGGATATGTTGAACAGCATGGGGGATACCTTTAGCTGGCAATCAATAGTTTACCTGAGCCTTTTTGTGTTTGTTATGATCCTTTTGGTAATATACGCCGGCAGGTGGCAAAAAGGATTCAGTGTTTATTTCACGCTTATCTTTACGATCGTTCCGATCGCAGTTCTCGCGACCTATTATCAGTCCATATCAAAAACAGCCGATGAAGCGTTCAATGCTCAAAAACTGATTTACGTCGGCGGTGTATTTTTAGTATATTTCATTACTTTAGCCATTTTTGATCTATGTAATATCACTGTTCCCAAATGGATAAGAATATGGGTGCTTTTGGAAAGCGGCTTTATGTTTTTGATCATACAGACCACGGAGTATACGGGTCTTTTTTACAGTAAATACGGCATAACGACTGTGAATGACGGAGTGTATCTGACGCGTACTTATGGGCCCATGCATTCAGTATATTTGTTTGTTATGGCCGTCTATTTAGTGATTGTGTTGTTTGCTGTTTTGTATTCACTGTGTTTCAAGAAAAATGTCCCCAAAAAGAGGGCGCTTTTATTGTTGATAACCGAAACGATCTGCTTTGCGGCATATGCTGTTGAAAAGACAATTTCTCTAAATCTCAGCCTGACCGTTTTGTCATATGCGTTTGCAGAGATCATTTTCCTTTTCATCATCAGGCGAATCTCGTTGTACAGTGTAAGAGATTCGGTGGTGGATTCGATAGTTGCGATGAATGATGACGGGTACATCACATTTGATAAGCGTCTTCGTTATCTGGGATGTATCGGAAATGCGGAGAGGGTTTATCCGGATTTAAAGAAAACCCGTGTTGATAAAAAAGTAAAAAAGAGCGAGTTTATGAAGTCGGAATTTTTGCCGCTGATAAATGATTTCAGACAAAACGGCCACTCCGTGCCAACGCATATCAGACGTGGTGAGACTATTTATCAGTTAACGGTTATCCCGCTTTTTACAGGAAAAAGACGCGCCGGATATCAGATTAGAATCGTCGATGATACCGTGGAACGCAGACAGATCGATATGCTTGACAAGTTCAACGATTATCTTCAGGAAAAGGTTGAGGAAAAGACACATAACCTGAATGTGATGCACGACAACCTGATACTTTCGATGGCGACCGTAGTCGAGTCGAGGGATAACTCTACGGGCGGTCATGTACGCAGATCCAGTGATTGCGTGAGGATACTAATCGATGAGATGAAAAATGATCCGGAGTGCGAGGTTGTAAAGGACGAAATGTTCTGTAAGAATATAATTAAGGCTGCGCCTATGCATGACCTCGGAAAGATCGCCGTGCCGGATGCTATCCTGCAAAAGCCGGGCAAGTTCGAGGATTGGGAGTTCGAGAAAATGAAAGCTCATGCGGCCGAGGGTGCGAGGATCGTTCATGAGATATTAAAGGATCTTGATAAATCAGACAACAAAGAATACAGGGCGTTCCATGAGCTGGCTGAGAACGTGGCTCATTATCATCACGAGCGTATGGATGGTTCGGGTTATCCGGAGGGACTTGTCGGTGATCGGATCCCGATAGAGGCCAGGATAATGGCTATCGCTGATGTGTATGACGCACTTGTGAGTAAGCGTGTTTATAAAGAGAGGATGTCCTTTGAAAAGGCGGATGGCATCATGATGGACAGCTTTGGTAAGCATTTTGATCCGGAGCTTGAGAAGTATTATGTGGCTGCCAGACCAAGACTTGAGGCGTACTATCTTGCAGAAGATGAATGATAAGCATAGGCGGCTCTGATTTGATGGGCAACTATACAGGCAGGCGGTTCTGATTTATTGTGGGTTACCCTGAATTGTTGGAGGAAATCATGGAGCAGTATAAGGTTCTTATCATAGATGATGACGAAGTTATCGCCAGCTCGACAGCGGAGTACTTTAACATGTTTGATGTCAAAAGTGCGTTTGTTACGAGCTATGATGACGCTGTCGATTTTCTGGATAATAACCTTGTAAGTTTGTTGCTTCTCGATATCAATCTCGGTGACAAGTCGGGCTTTGATCTGTGTAAAAAAGTCAGAGAAAACTACGACATGCCGATCCTTTTTATCAGCGCGAGAACGAGTGATGATGATGTACTTATCGCACTTAATATCGGTGGTGATGATTACATAAAAAAACCGTTTTCATTGAATATATTATTAGCGAAGGTTAAGGCAATACTAGACAGATATGAAAAGGCTAAGGAGGCCGCTATCTCGGCAGTAACCGAAGGTGATAAAACTGTAAAAGAGGCGACAGATAAAACTGATAAAGATGTAGAGATTAGCCTTATGGATGATATTATTCTTGATACACGTTCTCATCAGCTAAAGAGAGATAAAGAGGATATAGCTCTGAAAGCAATGGAGTATAAGCTCCTGGAATATTTGTGTGTAAACAGAGGCAGAGTTATAACTAAGGATGAGCTATTAAAGGATGTTTGGAACGATGAGTTTATCGGCGAAGGAACGCTTGCTGTCCATATCAGACATCTGCGTGAAAAGATAGAAAAAGACCCGAAAAATCCGGTGCTTATTAAAACTATTTGGGGCGTTGGATATATGATGGAACAGGAATTGTAAAAGGAAAGGATCACTATGAACAGCTATAAAAATAAGGTGATCATACTCGGCATCATTTATTTTGTTGCCGTGATTTTTTTTGCCGTTTTTACAGGACTTGTCGGAGAGGATTCCGATAGAGAAGTCGATGTGATAAAGCTTAACGGTATTTCTTATGATGCGGGTAAATGCTGGGATGATATAAGTGAGCTTGGGAAAAAGGATTATGATGTAAACTATTTCATATTCGATACGATGGGAAAAGAGTTGTATTCTTCTGTCGCCGATAATGCGGACAAAGAAAATGTGTCTGTTGTAAACGCAATAAAGAAAGGGTATCCGTACAGAGATGTAACCGTGGGAGGCAGGCTTTTAGGGTATGTAGTTATAGTTCCGGATGGTATGAGTGGCTATGATAGCATGAGGTTATGGATTACCATAGGACTTATACTTATCGGCATTATTATCATCGTGGCAATGATTGTTTTCGGAGCGTATGTCAAACGGAGTATTTATACTCCTTTCCAAAACATGGAGAGATTCGCCGGACGTATAGCAGAGGGCGATCTCGATGATCCTCTCACCATGGATAAAAATAACATGTTCGGAGCATTCACGGAAAGCTTCGATATCATGAGGGAGGAACTGAAGGCGTCTAAGGAGCGTGAGACTGCTCTTCAGAAACGTGAAAAGGAGCTTGTGGCATCGCTTAGTCATGATCTGAAGACGCCTATTACAGGAATCAAGCTGACTTGCGAGCTTCTGGAAGCAAAGCTTGCGGCAGCGGATGGATCAGAGGATGTGACAGGCAAGATTGATACCATATATAAAAAGGCCGACCAGATAGATGCGCTGGTTAATGATCTGTTTTCGTCAGCGCTTGAGGATCTCGGAGAGTTTAAGGTGAACTGTACGGATGAAAGCTCGAGCATTCTTTCCGATATAATTAAAAAATACGATGATAAAAATTATGTCCAAATAGGGCCTGTTCCCGAGGTGCTGATACATGTTGATAATAAGAGGATGGGTCAGGTGATAGGAAACATCATCGCAAACTCATATAAATACGCGGGTACGCAGATAGATGTGAACTATAGAATAGTAGATGATTATCTGGAGATGAGCATAGCTGACCACGGTCCGGGCGTAGAGGAGGATGAGCTGGAGCTGATAACAAACAAGTTTTATCGTGGCAAAAGATGGAAGGAAAGTAAGGCGGAAGGCAGCGGCCTCGGCCTGTACATAGCAAAGACTCTGATGGAGAAAATGGATGGTGAGCTGATACCTGAAAGTGACGGTGACGGATTTACGGTTATCCTCATGATCCCACTCAGTTAATAATTTGATAAGAATTTGATAAGACTCTGACAAAGATGTTTCTTTGGAAGTCATATATAATACAAACTGTAACATGGTAATTTAGTTTACGGGGGTATTATATATGGCTTCTTCTATTTTAAAAACCGAAAAGCTATGCAAATCTTTTTCAAACGGTGGAGTACAGCAGCACGTGATCAAAAATCTTGACTTAGAGATCATAGACGGAGATTTCACCGTGGTCATGGGAGCTTCGGGATCGGGCAAATCCACACTATTATATGCGCTTTCAGGCATGGACAAGCCGAGCATGGGAAAGGTAAAGTTTTCCGATACCGAGATCCAGGATTACTCCAACGATGAGCTCGCAAAGTTCAGACGCGGTAACTGCGGATTTGTTTTCCAGAGCTTGTATCTGCTTGATAATCAGACAGTGCTTGACAATGTATTAACTGCCGCACTGATCGTTCAGAAGAACTCGCCCGAGCTTGTAAAAAAAGCAAAGGAGCTTCTTATCAAGGTGGGTATTGCAGAGGAAATGTGGAAAAAGTATCCGAACCAGTTATCAGGTGGTGAGGCTCAGAGAGTAGGCATAGTAAGGGCAATAATAAATGATCCGAAGATACTTTTCGCGGACGAGCCTACCGGTCAGTTGAACTCCGCATCGAGTAAGGACGTGCTTGACATCTTTTCGGAGATACATAAAAACGGCCAGTCGATAGTGATGGTCACACATGACCTAAAAACAGCGCTTCGGGGAACCAGAGTCCTTTTTTTAAGAGACGGCGGTGTTGAGGGTGAGTACAAGATGAATCCTTATGGAAGTGATGATATGAAGGAGCGCCGTGCAGGTCTTCAGAACTTCCTTGATGAGATGGGATGGTAGTCACTGCTTAATTATAAAACCGGAGGAAAACCATGAATAAAAAGAGTCTGAGATTATCATTTTTTAATCTTAAAAAGAATAAAAGAGAATGCTTTGGGATATTGTTTATGACGCTGGTCACGGCAATGATGCTTTCGATCGTTCTCGTGAATAAAGAAAAGATCGATACTTCCTTTGATGAGAGTTTCAGATCGTCAGGATCGGCGGGAAAATCAGTTGCGATAAAAAAGGATAAGTATCGAAACATTTTTAAAGACGTTCTTACTGAGAACTATGATGTGAAAAATCTGTCGGAAGGTACGCTCATCTATGCTTTGACGACCGATACGATCACGCCGGACGGCGATACGGTTTCATACAATTTTGCGTTCACAAACGAAAAAACCGAAAGAAAGATCGAATCCTTTACAAAGCATGACAAGCTTCCTGATGAAAAGATCGCAGCTTTGGAACATCCGATATGGCTTCCCGAGCCGTTTCAGATCGTAAAGGGATATGAGGTCGGTTCTGACTTTACCGTACTGGATGCCGGAAGGGAGTATAAGTTTACCATAGCAGGATTCTATGAAACAGGACTGTATTGTAGTGACGGATATACCTATAAGCTTATCTTATCTGATGAAGATTACGCTTTGTTTGCCAATCTCTTTGGCGCGAAGGTGTTGTGTGGTGAGTATAAAGTATTGTGTTTTGATGCCGGGGAGGATTTTGATTACGAAGAGTATATGGAGAAATGCAGCAAGGAGGCATCAGAAGACATCAACTTCAACTCGATGTATGCTTGTTATGAATATGAAAAGTCAAATGAGTCACAGTTTTTGGAAATATTCATGTTTATGCTGATATTCTTAAGCCTGGTGACTATGGTGGCTGCACTGTTTATGATCCGTCACAAGATCACCGGCGATATAGAGGACCAGATGCAGAGGATAGGTGTTCTTGAAGCATTGGGATACCGTTCGCGTGAGATATCTTTGGCTTATCTGTATGAGTACGTAATACTGGGAGGTCTCGGAGCTGTCATCGGTACGGTCATTGCGATCTTGATCACTCCGTATATCAATATGATGATAGAATCGATGCTCGGTAGAAAAGTGGTCGGAGCAGGAAGCATATTGGGTGCTTTTATTGCGGCGGTAATAGTGTTGATATTAGTTATATTATTTGCACTTATGAAGGCGCGTACTATCAAAAAATATCCGCCTGTTATTGCACTCAGAAAAGGTATAAAATCACATCATTTCAGGAAGAATATCATGCCTCTTGAAAAGATGAAAACAGGCGTAAATACAGGACTCGGGATAAAGGGATTCTTCGGAAACATTAAGGCTTCTATCGGGATATGTATATGTATAATAGCTTCCGGAACAGCGATACTTTTTGCGACCATGACATTTGACTTTTTCAAAAATGGCGCAGACCGGCTTTTGGGCATGATGGTAATGGATTATAATGCGCTTGAAGTCTCGCTCATAAGTGGCATTGATAATGAGGAAATAGCAGAGGAAATGCGAAAGTTGCCTCAAGTGAGGAAGGTATTAAAATCGTATTTATATGAAACGGTATCGGTAAAGAATTCATCTGATTCGGCAGCGCTTATAACATACGATGATTTTAATGATTCCGATGTGATAAAACCGTTTACGGGAGTACTTCCCAAACGTGATAATGAGGTTATGATCGGGATGAGGAGAAGCAAGGAAGAAAACAGAAAGTTAGGTGACAGTATCATCCTCAGTCATGACGGTCTGGAAAAAAGCTATGTCATCACGGGAATAGTAGGTACCATGATGAACGGCGGATCGATAATCTATATGACAAATGACGGATATGAAAGACTGAATATCAATGCGAGCGAGGATGCTTTAAAGGTCTATCCTACGGAGGGTGTGAGTCACGAGGAGCTGGAGAAAGCCATAAAGGAACATTTCGGCGGGACAGCAAAGGAGGTTGCCGATGCAGGAGACGGTATGGACGACGAGGCAAAGATAAGAGAGGCAGCAGCGGAAAAGATTGGTGTTCTTTTGAATCAATACGGAGTGACAAATGTTGATTATGCGGTTCAGATAGGAGATAAGCTGATCAAAGGGAACAGCCGCGGGATAGCAATAAAGGATATCATTTCTTATGACGGAATCACAAAAACACAGATGGATCCTATCGCGAAGGCAACAAAAACGTTCACGATCATTGCTTTGATTTTGATCGCTGTTATAGTTGCAGTCCTTCTTATGATCATCACATCGAATGACGTGAGGAGACAGAGGCAGGACCTCGGTATCATGAAAGCTATCGGATACTCATCGAAGGATCTGATGAAGCAGCTGGCTATCAAGTATCTTCCGGTGATCATATTCGGAACGGTTGTCGCTACTGTATGTGCCATAAAGTTCAATCAGGCATTCTGGGCGGGGGCATTTGCGACAATCGCGGAAACCAGCATTCCCGTGATAATAATAACGGATGTTTTGATAGTTTTATTCTGCTATATCGTGACTTATATATCGGCAGGCAAGGTCAGAAAGATATCAGTTACTGAGCTTATGACAGAGTAATATTGATTAGAAAAAGTGTCTGTATAATTACAAAATGGAGGGATTCCATGAAAAGGAAGAGCATTAAAAAATGTGTAAAATATTCCGGATTTGCCGTGGCACTTGGGGCTGTGTGTATGCTTGGTGCGTGGTATTTTTCAGGAACGAGTGAGGCGGAAACCGTTACGGAAAAAACGGAAAGTACGGCTGGCGAAACAGCCATAGACGGTTGGAAGGCAGCTGATGCGGACAGGGAGTACATGTACTGCGTGGCGTCTGTCAGCAAGATCTACTCCACTGCTGCGGTGATGAAGCTTGCAGAAGAGGGTAAGGTAAGCCTTGATAGCCCTGTCACCGATTATATCCCGGAGTTTAAGATGGCAGATCCGAGGTACAAGGATATCACGGTTCGCATGTTGATGAATCACACTTCGGGGATCATGGGCACGAGCACAAAGGGAATGCTACTTTATAATGATGATGACAGCCTGCATCAGGACGAGTTTTTGAAGAATCTCTCGACACAGCGACTTAAGGCTGATCCCGGTAAGTATGCTTCGTACTGTAATGACGGATTTGACCTCCTGGGGATCATAGCTGAAAGAGTATCCGGTTTGAACTTCGCGGATTTCATAAAGAAATATCTCGTTACTCCTACCGGTGGAAGCTCGACTGAAACCGGATTTACCGTACTTGGTAACAAGGATCTTGTGCCGGGGTATACGGCGGGTCATACACTCTATGAAAATGGCTTGTCTACGTCAATTGGAGCAGGAGGTGTTTTCTCTACGGCATCTGATGTGGCGAAGTTCGGCTCGGGATTTTTCTACGGTAATAACGCTCTTTTTTCCGACTTCTACAAGAAGGCCATGGCAAAGAGGTGGGATGATAAGGATGAGTTTACGGACGGATGCGGTCTCGGATGGGACAGTGTCAGTGTGGATGAGTTTAAGGAGGCAGGAGTCGACGTTCTCGGAAAGGGCGGAGATGACGGCTTGAATCATTCTTATCTTCTTGTGGCACCGGATAACAAGATAAGTGTATCGGTTCTTGCAAATGGCGGAAGCAGTGCTCTGAACGGGCTTGTGGCGCAGGAAATCCTGAAGGTCTGCCTTGAGGAAAAAGGCATATCGGTTACCGAGAAAAGTAAAAATGTTCCGGAGATAGTGACTGAGATTCCCGAGAAGTACGATGCTTATGCGGGATCATATATTGTTGCGAGCTCCACGGGAGAGGTGATTGACAGGATTTCTTTCCCGGATCACAGATATATGCATGTAGAAGAGATCAGTCCGTATAACACCACTTACGCAGATTATGCTTTGACAAGTGACGGAAGATTTACGGAGCTTGCTTACGAGGTTTCGGATAGCGGTATTGATGATATCAAGCTTGCGGTGAATCCTCAGTCAGTTTCGTTCACTGACGCAGCCGACGGAAAGGTTTTGCTTAACGGTATGAAGATTAATTCTTTTCCGGAGATAGGCAGTTATGAAGACAAATCCTATGTGGGTGAAAGGATGGAGGAAAACCCGGTAAGTGAGGAGGTTTTATCCTCATGGCAGGCGATGAATGGAGCGGAGTTATGCCTGACGGGAGATATTTATTCTTCCAGTTTGTATGATACCGCGAATGGGTATATCATCCTTCCGAAGGATTATCCGGGATATGTTTTTGTAGTCCACGGACTGGGAACAAGACTCTTAAAGATCGTAGATGAAAGGCATCTCGTGGCGTTCCAGACGATACCATCCTCCAGAAGCAGGGATCTGATAGATGCGGAGATCGTGGCGGTTGATAACGAGATGCAGATTCATCTGAGTAATAACAGTGAGTGTATTTTTGCTGCGGAGTTGCCGGTGTTTGACGGGAGCGAAAAGGAGATCAGCCTTTCGACCGGGCAGGCGAAGTGGTATAGGATAGGTGATGCAGTTTCGAACAGTGAGGTGCAGATCGAGGAGAGACCGGAGAAGAGCGCGGTTTATGTTTATAACAAGTTCGGCGATGTGGTGTATACGTCGCATGTTGTGGGGATCACTGATGTGGTGCCGATGCCGGAAGGGGGTAAAATCGTGTTCCTTGGGGAGACCGGCGGCGTGGTTAAAATCAAATGACGGCTGCATAGGCGGTCGGTTATGATTTATCTGTGAAGGGACAGCCCTATCTCGGATGTTTTGATTGTCCGCGATGGCACGCTTTCGCTTTTTTCTCGACCGTCACGTTGCACGCACGGAAAAGACCCGTGCTGCGCAACGACGCTCGAGACACATCCATCGCGGTGACAATTCAAAGCCATCCTCGAAGGGCTTTGCCCTGCTTATGCAGCGAATCAAACCTGCCCTATTGTGGCCTGTTGCTTGAAACAATTATTAAAATAATAAGCCTTGCGGATGCAGGGCTTTTTCGTTATAATGGATACATATCAGTACGCTAAGCGGGCCTGTGTGGAGAAGAAAGGACTTATTATGGATAGAATAATTGAGTATTTTAATAAGATCAGCGAGGTCGATACCGATGGGGTTGAGCCGATGGTTCAGCCGGTTTTTGATGGGGCTAATAAATTAAGGGATGATGTTGTGACGAATGGTGAAAGGCGTGAGGAATTGATGAAATCCGCTCCCGTGGCCTGCGGAGAGTATTATCGGGTGCCCAGGAGTATATGAATCGGGAGTTACCGTTAATTCGGATGAAGCAGATGGCATGGAGTTAAAAATGACAGGGATTGAGATAGCAAAGAAGATAAAAAATGGAGAGATATCGGTTGAGGAAGTGGCGCTTGAGGCTCTGGAGAGGGCTGAGGGTGATTCTTGTAATGCATTTATCACGATCTGTGAGCGTGAACAGGTGATAGATAGGGCGAGAGAGGTGCAGGCTCAGATTGACAGCGGAGAGCTCGGTGAGAGTGCTCTGGCAGGTGTGCCGATCGCGGTCAAGGATAACATCTGTACCGAGGGTATCAGGACTACCTGCGGGTCGAGGATGCTTGAGAACTACGTTCCGGCGTATTCGGCGACAGCTGTAGAAAGAATTAATGAAGCCGGATTGGTTATCATCGGTAAAACAAATATGGATGAGTTTGGGATGGGCTCCACGACGGAGACATCTTTTTTTGGAGCGGTGACGAATCCACATGATCCTTCGCGTGTAGCGGGAGGGTCTTCGGGCGGATCGGCTGCGGCTGTGGCAGCGGGTATCGTGCCTATTGCCTTAGGAAGTGATACCGGAGGGTCGATCAGACAGCCCGCGGCTCACTGTGGCGTGATGGGTCTGAAGCCTACCTATGGGACTGTGTCCAGGTACGGACTGGTGGCGTATGCGTCATCGATGGATCAGATTGGTCCGATCGCAACGGATGAAGATGACCTGATCGCCCTTTATGATATCATAAAGGGACCGGATAAGAGAGACTCGACGAGCATCAGCATCCGAAAAGATATTTCACTAAGTGGATTGAAGGTCGGTGTTCTGAGAGAAACTATGACCCTTTTTACAGGGTATTCTAAAGAAACAGGTTCCGATCAGGCAGTGACCGATGCATTTTCTGAATATGTTCGAAAACTAAAAGAGCAGGGTGCTGTCGTAGAGGAGTTCAATCTGAAACTGCTTGACTACGCGGTTCCTGCCTACTATATCATCGCATGTGCGGAGGCGAGCTCGAATCTGGCCAGGTTTGACGGTGTGAAGTACGGATTCAGAGCAAACGAGTATGATGACCTGCGCGATATGTATGCAAAAACTCGAAGTGAGGGCTTCGGCGAGGAGGTCAGAAGGCGAATAGAGCTGGGTGAGTTTACACTTTCCCATGGCTTTTATGATCAGTATTATCTGAAGGCATGCAAGGTGAGAAGACTTATTCATGATGAGTTTAAAAAGGCTTTTGAAAAGTATGATGTTATACTGATGCCAACTACAACAGGTATCGCGCCGAAACTCGGCGAGTCTCTATCTGATCCGATAAGTATGTACAAGTCAGATCTTTTCACGGTGCCGATAAATCTGGTCGGTATTCCGGCGGTGAGTGTACCGAGTGGAACCAAGGATGGATTGTCTACCGGGATTCAAATAGTGGGGGATCATTTTTCGGAAAAAATGCTGCTACGTGCAGCCGGAGCCATACGATAGACAAATCTTATTATAAAGCAGTATCAATAAGAAAATTATAACAGGAAAACAACTGAAATAATAACAGAAAAACTATATGATAAGATAAGAAAAGGAATATATCGACAGTATGATTTCAGATTATGAAACAATAATAGGGCTTGAGGTGCATGTCGAGTTGTCCACGAAAACGAAGATTTTTTGTGGCTGTTCGACTGCTTTCGGTGCGCCGGCAAATACGAATACCTGCCCTGTGTGTCTGGGTATGCCGGGTGCTCTTCCAGTATTAAATAAAGCAGTTGTGGATTGTGCGATCATGATCGGACTCGCACTGAATTGTAACATAAATAATAATACCAGGTTTGACAGGAAGAATTATTATTATCCTGATAATCCTCAGAACTATCAGATATCACAGTTATATGTTCCGATAGGTGTGAATGGATATCTGTCAATAGGTGGGGCCGAAACAGAAGTTGAAATAGAAGTTGGAACAGAAGTTGAAACATACTCTGAGGGTAGTGTTGCATCGGGTTTTCCAAACAGGAACAGAAAAAAGATCCGTATCCACGAGATACATATGGAAGAGGATGCGGGAAAGCTGATACATGACGATGCTACAGGAGATACTTTAGTTGATAATAACAGAGCAGGAGTGCCACTCATAGAGATAGTGACGGAGCCTGATATGCGAAGTGCTGAGGAAGCTGTGGAGTTCCTTACAAAGCTTCGAACTATTCTTTTATATATGGGAGTATCCGACTGCAGGATGAATGAGGGTTCGATACGCGCAGATGTTAACCTATCCGTAAGAAAAACAGATGCGTCAGGCGGATGCGATCAGCCGGAAGGAGTCTCTCAGGGGCCCGATGGGAAAGCTTCATCGGCAGTGCCGGGCACATATGCAGGCGATGATAAGGGTGCTTTTGGTACCAGGACGGAGATGAAGAATCTTAATTCGTTTAAAGCTATAACCCGTGCTATAGAAGCCGAATCAAAAAGGCAGATCGGGCTTATCGAAAAAGGTGGAGAGGTAGACCAGGAGACACGCAGATGGGATGATGATAAGGGAACTTCCTTTGTGATGAGATCAAAAGAAGATGCGCAGGACTACAGGTATTTTCCTGATCCGGACCTGCCGCCCGTACGAATCGATGATGAATGGATAGAAATGATCAAAGCCGGGCTTCCCGAGTTTCCCGATGAGAAGGCGATCAGGTATAAGAAGGATTATGCACTTTCTGATTATGATATAGGCATACTTACATCGGAGAAAAAGCTTTGTGATATTTTTGAAAATACAGTGGGATTCGGAGCGGATCCGAAGAAAACTGCGAACTGGCTTCTCGGTGAAACCTTACGAATATTAAATGAAAGAGGAATGGATCCGATCGATATAACTCTCGATCCGAAAGATTTAGCCGACCTGATCTCATTAACTGATAATAATACTATCAATTCCACTACTGCAAAGGAAATCTTCGGGGTTATTTTTGATAAAAATAATAAAGATAAAAAATCCGACGACATACCATCAGGGGATTCTTTTGTAAAAAAATATGTTGATGAGCATGGCCTGGGTATGGTCAGTGATTCTTCAGAGCTTGAGGGAATCATTATCAAAGTAATAGAGGATAATCCCAAATCAGTAAGTGATTATAATGCAGGTAAAATTAAAGCTATAGGTTTTCTTATCGGTCAGGTTATGAAAGAGACTAAAGGGAAAGCTGATCCCGAGCTTGTAAAGAAGCTGCTGGAAGAAAAACTTTGATGGCAAAAGGACGGTTTTTCGGCATCTGCGATGAATTAAACGACCTGCTTGAGATTTTTTTTTATGAAATATGTCACTTTTTAAGGGTGCCATGCATATTATAAGTGAAAAGGATCCTGAAAGGAACGATCGCGAGAGTCCAAAAGATCATGAAAGGAGAAGGCGCATGTACGACAGAAATGCCGATCTGGAAGCAGTAATACATACGTACAGTGATATGCTGTATAAAATATGCTTCGTAATCCTTAAAAACGAGCATGACACCAAAGATGTGTTGCAGGATACATTTATGATCTACTACACAAAAAGCCATAAGTTTGTGAGTGAAGAGCATAAAAAAGCCTGGCTCATACGGGTGTCTCAGAACAAATGTAAAGAGTTTTTGAGATTTCATAAGAAGCATGCTTCCGTATCGCTGGACAAGATTGATGAGTCGGAGATCATCACGGGAAGCTTGAATGAATATGAGAAGGAATTGTTGTCAATGATTTGGGACATGAACCTGAAACTCAAGTCGGTAGTGATCCTCCACTACATCGTCGGGTATTCAGTCGATGAGACTGCGGATATCCTGAAGATCTCATCTGCTGCCGTTAAAAAAAGACTGCAGCGGGCCAGGGAACAGTTAAGATCAGACTATGAAGGAGGATTGGTATATGAGAAATGAAATAAATAAGGATCTTTTATCCGGTATTGAAATATCCGAGGAAATGAAAAATGACCTCTATCAGGGTTGTAAGGTAGGAAAGCGTACATCAGACTTTAGGTTCCGTCATTCAGGAGCGCTTATGGCAGCTCTTATCATAGGGGCGGTTGCTTTTACCGGAGCAGGTGCTAGCGCAGCAGCTATCTTTACGTTTGCAGATCGTATTGAGCAGATGCCTGCGGTCGAAAAGAAAGCCTACAAAGAGGAGGTTAAAAAGGATACATTTGTATCTATCGACGAGGGCTTCTCCAGAGAGCTTACTGATGATGAGATCGAAAGAAGCATAAAGCTCGAGCGTGACTACTATGACAAGGGTGTTTTCCCGAAGCAGGAGATGGCTCACTACGATAAGGCTTCAGAGAGAAAAGCTGACGAGCTTGCCTATGTAGCTGAAGATAATATCGTTTACATGCCGGATCAGATGAGCGATGAGCAGATACTCCAGTATATCGATCACGATGCAAAGAAGCGTGCCGTAAATATCGAACAGCTCAAAAAGAAAGGTGATGAGCCGGGACGCGGTATGGCACTTGAGTCCACACCTGTCAAGGAAGGCAGCAAGGAGAGCAAGGCTGTTGACGCGGCAAAGAAGGCAGTAAAGAAGCAATTCGGTGTTGATATAACAGATAAATGGATCACGCTTGTTGATTTCTTCGAGAATGACACTTTTAAGAGCGAAAAGAAGATAGATACTTTTAACGTATTTTTCTATCAGCTCGGACTCGGATATGCAGATCAGTACCAGGTGCTCTTAAATGCCAAAGATATGTCAGTACTTATGGCAAACAAGCAGGGCAGATAAGACGAGCTAAAGGAGAAAAAAGTAATTAGATAAATATGCGCTGATGGCGCGTAAGAGTCAAAAAAAAGTTAGCCTGGGCGGAGACGTCCCGGCTGACTTTTTTTGTAAAAACAGCGGTATAAATATATGGCAAAAATATGCCGATATATACTCTGTAACAACATGTTTCTGCAGAAGGATGGGCAGATTTGACACGGGGATGTACACGGATGTTTTCCTGAGCGTGTACATACTGACCGTGTTATTTTTGTACTCATTTTTTTGCAGCGTGATCTACAATTTCATACATGGAGGTGAGTCGCAATGGTGATTCAATCAAGTGGAGTCGCGATGGGTTCGGGCAGAACTTATCAGCGACAGACACGTGAACGTTCATCTAACCGAGGCTGGGGCGAGGTCTTGGATTCTACGACATCGCCTACAGCTAAGGAGGGCCGGACGATCACGAAAAATGAATCGGTAACAGAAGTCGTGCAGTTGTACCAAAACTACACTTCTTCGGGACGGAAAGTGGCAAATGCATCGGATGGTGCGTCGGAAAAGGCAAATGAGAATCTCATCAGGCCACTCAGTGTAAGGGAACTCTTTTCTCTTTTGCTGAAGTTACGAAAGGATGCTTTTGACAAGTTTCTTGAGAACTACCGAATTGGCATCGGAGTGATGCGGGAGTACAGAGTGGAATCGACGATTTCAACTGACGATGTCATGCGAGATGAGGACTCTTCGTACGAATACGAGTCGGAGATCACTGATTTCGGTGCATCGGGAAAGGTAACCACAACTGACGGAAGAGAGATTGACTTTGATGTCTCGCTTGCGTTAGGCAGAAGCTACGAAAGGCGTTCCGAACCAAGGAGATTATCGATGGGTGGAGGTTTTGTGGATCCTCTGGTGATCAACTTCGGTACGGGAAGTGCCGACCTTACGGGA
Source organism: Lachnospiraceae bacterium P6B14 (assembly GCA_000687695.1). Lineage (GTDB taxonomy): Bacteria > Bacillota > Clostridia > Lachnospirales > Lachnospiraceae > Eubacterium_F. The sequence goes on from JHWZ01000003.1 coordinate 76,936, forward strand.
AGGACCTTTGACTTCGATCTGGATGCTGATGGAGAACTCGACAACATCGCGGTACTCGGTCAGGCGTGTGGATTCTTGGCATATGATAAGAACGGAGACGGGATTATCAACGATGGAAATGAGCTTTTCGGCGCGAAGTCAGGAGATGGATTCGAAGATCTGTCAGTATACGATGCGGACGGAAACGGATGGATCGATGAGACGGATCCGATCTTTGACAGACTGAAGATCTGGTCAAAGGACGAATCAGGCAAAGATCAGCTCGTGGGTCTCGGTGTCAGAGGAATCGGCGCCATATTTCTGGGTCATGCTCCGACGGAGTTCTCTTTAAAAGACCTTGCAAATGAGACCGACGGAGTGATCCGTTCCACCGGCGTATTTTTGCGCGAGGATGGAAGCGCGGGAACGATCCAGCAGGTTGACTTTGCAAAAAAGAAGGCGGTTTAGCAAGCGAAAGAAATGAAGAATCTAAAAAAGAGAGCAGCTATTTGACTGCTCTCTTTTTATGAACTATTCTTCAGTAATCATTTTACCGTTACCTTGATGGTTTTGGAAGCACCGTTGGCTTTTACGGTAATTGTTTTACTTGCGGAAAGAAATGGCGTGGTGTATAATGATGTATGTTAAGGAGGTGTAGGAAACTATGACTCAAGAAGAAGCGGTGTTTCTGGCAAAAAGAGATATCGTTGATCTTATCTATGCATCAGCTAAAATTGAGGGAATCGGCGTAACGTACCCTGATACGAATGAGATTTACGAGGGACGTTCCGTAGCAGGGCTCTCTGTTGACGACGTGCTAAAGATCAACAACCTTAAGCATGCATGGAAGTACGTCCTTGATGACGTAAATAAAGCTGTGAATCTTGAATATATCAAAACACTTCATAACGTTCTTGGGAGTCATGAGATTGTTAACTCCGGGTTTCTCCGACGTGACGATGTCTATATAGGTGGGACTGATTGGCGTCCTGAAAAGCCGGATGAAGAAAACGCATCTGAGAACGTTAAAGAGATTGTAGAGATTGGCGATCCTCTTGACAGTGCTCTCTCGATGTTCTGCTATCTGTGCAGGGCGCAACTTTTCTACGACGGAAACAAGCGTATCGCCCAGCTGGTGGCTAACAAGATACTTATAGCCGGTGGAGTGGGAGTTCTCCGCGTCCCCGACGATAAACAGAAATCATTTCTTGAGTTGCTGGTTCGCTATTATGAAACGGATGATCCATCTGAGTTGAAAACATTTCTGGCAGATAATGCGATCCGAAGCCAGAGGTTCTCGTGATGAATTCTATATATGTTGGTTTTCTAGCGGGACTACTTTAAGTGTTTTCCCCAATGATGCGAGTACTTTGAGTATTGTGTCAATCTTAGCGTTGGTATCGCCACTTTCCATGCGAGCGATTACCGGTTGCTTTACTCCACTCATTTTTTCGAGTTGTTTTTGGGTTATCCCTTGCTCGCGTCTGGCTTTTACCAGTTCCCCTATAAGAGCGACTCTAAGATCACTTTCTGCGATTTCCTCAGCAGAAAACAGCTCGCTACGGACATTTTCCCATTTTTTTAGTTTATTCATGTTCATTTCCATACCTCCGCTTGAAGTCAGAATACTCGTTCTTTGCTTTTTTGATTTCTCGGGTTGGTGTTTTCTGTGTTTTCTTTTTGAAATGATGCAAAAGAATAAAACTGTCACCATCCCATGCGGCAAAGAGGATTCTATCCTGTAGCGGTCTTAACTCCCATATTTCACCATCAAGATGTTTTATATAGGGTTCGCCGATCCATGTGCCATACCTGCTGAGCGCTTGGATATAATCCTGAATTTTGTTTGCCTTTATCCTGCTATCTTTGTTGTCTGTAGATTTAAGCTTGGATAAGTAATCATAAACCGGAGAGGTTCCTTTTTTGTCTTCATAGAAAATGATTTCAAACAATGTATTCCTCCTATCAAAGATTATAACTCTAAAGTTATATTTTGTCAAGAAATTCTGAAATGATAGTAGATTGATTATGAGTGTAGGTGTTGCGAGGATGATAGCACATACCTTTGGTTTTGTAAATTGGTCACACTGCATAAACGAGAGAGGCAAATTTGTGAAAAGTGCATAAAACTTGCAAAAATGGTGCCGTTCAGACATAAAAATAGGGCGCGATGCGCCCTATTTTCGGCGTATTCCGCCGGTTAGATTTTTTGATATTCTGCGTTCGGCAGTCAATCAGTCATCTTCTGTGTATGCGTTACGGTATAGACTGTCAATTTCATTGTTGCAGTCATCATCAAACCTTGAAAGAGTCTTGTTTAGGTGTATTTTTGACTCATATTTGTAAACACCTATGCCTATACCTATTGCACCGGCTATCATGAGAAATGTTCGGGTGTTTTCAAGTATTCTGTCCATGTTTCCTCCCTCAAAAAAGTATAATTCTAAAGTAACCTATTAAAAGCTATTATATAAATATATATAAAGTCAAGGGTTTTTTCATGATAGCGGTAAATGCGACTGCCTGAAATACCGGAAGCTAACAACGCTTGCCCTGCCTTGATGAGCTAAACCATTTTTTTATCCGATTTAGAAAATTTTTGCTTGAAATTCACCTCGAAAAATGGTAAAATATGTCTATCTTTTCTTTTTTACCAAGGAGGTTATAGGATATTATGATCGATATGAGAAGAGAGCGCCGTTGGCCGGCGAGTTTGAAACTCGAGATTTCGTCGCTATTTAAACAGGACAATGAAAAAATAGAGAACGTCGATGCTCCGATCGAGATCGTCGATGTGTCACATGCAGGTATCGGATTCCGTACCGAGAGTGTTCTTCCGGTGGGATACTATTTCAATGCTCGTCTGGTATTCGGCGAGAAGGATGCGCTTAACTGCGTAGTACGTATCCTCAGAAAGCAGGAAGACGGCGACGGATTTATCTATGGTTGCGAGATCGTGGGTGCTGCTTCTATCATGGATTATGTTGTAAATGATTATGCGGCATCATTGAACGAGTGAGCAGAAAACAGATTGTATAGGCAAGTTGTCGCCGAGAGGTGATGACTTGCCTTTGTTTTACAAAGGGGAAAGAAAAAACAATGTCAAAATTCAGTGTAAGAAAACCGTATACGGTCCTGGTCGGAGTCGTGATCGTGCTGGTGCTCGGATATCTGTCGTTCACCAACATGAGCATGGATTTTTTGCCAAGCATGGAAATGCCGTACGCGATAGTAATGACGCAGTATCCGGGCGCGAGTCCGGAGGAGGTCGAGATGGCCGTAACATCGCCTGTAGAGTCGGCGATGGCGCGTATCAGTAACGTCAAAGAAATATCATCCATATCGAATCCGAACATGTCCATCGTTATCATGGAGTTCGAGGACGGCACGGACATGAACGGAACGTCCATCGATATGAGGGAGAGTCTCGACACCATACGCTCGTACTGGGATGATTCGATCGGTAATCCGACCATCATGAAGATCAATCCGGATATGATGCCGATACTCGTTGCGGCGATACGCTTCAATGGCAAGGATGCTATTGAGGTTTCAAAAAGAGCAAACGACGATATTATCCCTGAGATCGAAAGCGTCGGCGGAGTCGCATCCGTGCAGTCCGTCGGTCAGATCGAGGAAAAGATCGAGGTCGTTCTCAGACAGGACAAGATAGACCAGGTGAATCAGAGGGTGATAAACGCTCTCGACAAGAAGTTTGAAAAGGCCGAGAAAAAGATAGACAAAGGCCAGAAAAAGATCGATGACGGCAAGTCTACACTCAAGTCTAAAAAAGACGAAGCTGCCGGCAAGATCGCACAGGGCGGAGCGAAGCTCAATCAGGCCAGCTCTGAGATAACTGAGGGTCTTAACAAGATTGACGAACAGATACAAAAGATAAAGACCCAGCAGAAAAAGCTTCTGAAGTCGGAAAAGGAAGCAAAAAAGGGAAAGACAGCCATAGCTGCGGCAAAGAAGGAGCTCGAGTCTACCATAACCAATCTGAAAAATGCTAAAACCGCTCTTTCCGCTGCAAAGGATACACTTGCAAACTTAAAGACTCAGATAGATGCACTCGAGGCGAAGTTAAAGACTGCGGATGCCGACGAGAAGCAGGAGATCGAGACACAGCTTAACTCGCTTAAAACAATGCGGGATAAAATCCTCGAAGAGATGAAAAAATACGACGTCGAGGAGAGTGAGATCGATGACAAGCTCACTGAGATCGACGAAGGTCTCACACAGGCTGAGGCAGGCCTCGCCGAGGTAAAGACAAAGGAGAAAGACCTTAACAAAGGACTCAAGCAAATCTCGACTGCAAAGAAAAAAATAAAGGCCGGACTTTCAAAGCTTACAGCCATGAAAAGTCAGCTTTCTACCGGGAAGCTTTCCACCGCAAAGGCTATGGAGCAGCTGAACAAACAGCAGATACTCGCAGGTATAGAGATGAGTGTTGCTCAGGCAGGACTTAACAGCGGTGCGAGCGAGCTTAAGAAGGCAAAGACTGAGTTTAACAAGACCAAAAAGACCACGAAAGAGAACATGGATCTCAACAAGCTCCTCACAAAGGAGATGCTCGAAGGAATACTCAGGGCTGAGAACTTCGAGATGCCGGCAGGAAATGTTAACGAGGATGATGCAACTTACCTGGTTAAGGTCGGAAACAAGATAACATCCGATACGGATATAAAGGATCTCGTACTACTTGATTTCGATATGGATGAGCTCGATCCGATCAGGCTCGGAGATGTTTGCGATGTATCGGTTACAAACAATGCCGATGATGTATACACTGTCGTAAACGGTGAGCCCGCTGTGGCTGTTATCCTTCAGAAGCAGTCCGGATACTCCACGGGAGATGTCACGGATGCGGTTTTGGAGAGATTTGAAACTCTTAAAAAAGAATACTCCGATCTCGATATCACCGTAATGATGGATCAGGGTATTTATATAGATCTCGTCGTTGGAGCGGTGGGACAGAACCTTTTGTTCGGTGGTGTTCTCGCCATAGTTATCCTGCTTCTCTTCCTTTGGGATCTCAGACCTACCTTTATCGTTGCCTGCTCGATCCCATTGAGTTTGGTGGGCGCAGTGGTTGCGATGTATTTTTCGGGAGTAACACTGAACATCATCTCACTTTCGGGACTGGCGCTCGGTGTAGGAATGCTTGTCGATAACTCTGTCGTAGTTATAGAGAATATTTACAGAATGAGGCATGCCGGCCTCAATATAAGGAGTGCCGCCATACTCGGAGCCAAGCAGGTTGCCGGGGCGATAGTCGCGTCTACGCTCACTACGGTCTGCGTGTTTGCTCCGATCGTTTTTACGGAGGGTATAACAAGGCAGCTCTTCTCTGATCTGGGACTGACTCTGGCATACACGCTTTTGGCGTCCCTCATCATAGCGATGACCCTGGTACCGGCGATGTCATCCGGAATGCTCAGGAGAGCAAAGGAAAAGGAGCCGCGTCTGATCCGCGCTCTTCAGAACGGATACGCGAGGATACTTCGTCCGATGCTCAGAGTCAAGTTCCTTGTATTGTTGGTTGCTTTCGGACTTCTCGGACTTTTTGCATATCTGGCAGTTCAGAGCGGAACTACCATGATCCCTGATATGGAGAGCCCGCAGATGACGATAAATCTGTCCGTGGATGAGGAAAAGGATTTCTCCGAGCTGAGAGAGATTTCCGATGAGGTGCTCGAAAGACTTCAGACTGTCCCGGATATTGACAAGATAGGAGCCTTTGCAGGTGGAAACTCGTTTATGTCTCTGATGAACTCCAGATCGGGAGGTAGTAACTCCATCTCCATGTACGGACTTCTCAAGGATGAGCGTACCATGTCGAACGATGAGATCCGAGACATGATAGAGGAAAAAACAAAGGATATCGATGCCGAGGTCAAGGTGAACATGCAGGCTATGGATATGTCATCTCTTACCGGAGAGGGTATCCGTATTGATATAAAAGGACGAAACTTGGATACTCTTCGCGAGATATCGGAAGAGCTTATGGAAAGGGTAAAATCAGTAAAGGGAACCATAGATGTCACCAACGAGCTTGAGAACTCCGGAAAAGAGTTCAGGGTCCAGGTTGACAAGGCGAAGGCGATGAGGTATTCGCTCACCGTTGCGCAGGTGTTCTCAGAGGTCAAGAAAAAGGTCGCTGAGGCCACTTCGTCTTCAAAGATATCCACGGATACAAACGATTATAATGTGTTTATAAAATCCCAGAATGATGAGGATCTGACCAGAGATCTCCTTCGCAGTATGAAGATAGATTACACAGATGCTCAGACACAGAAAAAGAAGTCGGTAACTCTTTCAAAAATAGCCTCATTCGAGACCGTACCATCGCCTGTTGCCATAAAGCATCACGGCCAGTCCAGAACCGTATCCGTCAAAGGAGCGGTGGATGAAGGTTATATCACATCGGAGGTATCCGCTGAGGTTGAAAAGGCGGTATCCGCATATGAGCCGCCGGCAGGCTATACCGTAGAACTTAACGGTGAAAATGAGACAACACAGGAATCTCTCAAGCAGGTAGGACTGATGATGGTACTGGCTGTGCTTCTGATGTACCTGATCATGGTCGCTCAGTTCCAGGGACTCTTGTCACCGTTTATCATCATGTTCACGATACCTTTGGCGTTTACGGGAGGCTTTATCGGACTGTGGATCTCCGGAAGCGAGGTCAGCGTGATCTCGATGATCGGATTCGTAATGCTGTCAGGTATCATCGTAAACAACGGTATCGTACTTGTCGACTATACAAACCAGCTTCGTACCATCGGAAAGGGTATGGAGAAGAGAGAGGCTATCGTGGAGGCCGGACGTACACGTCTGCGCCCGATACTCATGACAGCCATAACAACCGTCCTCGGCCTCGTCCCGATGGTCGTAGGAAAGCAGATGGGATCGGATATGTCCAGACCGATGGCCATAGTCGTTATCGGTGGACTTGTCTACGGTACCCTCTTGACCCTGTTCGTGGTACCATGTATGTATGACCTGTTTGCGAGAAAGCATATGAAATCACAGGCTGAGATCGAGGCTTTGGAGGAACAGATCTCGGATTCAGAGCTCAAGAGGATAGAGATGAGCGGATTCAGGGATGCTGACGCCCCCGTAGAAGCAGAGGCAGAAGACAAAGGAGAAGCAATAGAAGATGGTGAGTAAAAATACTCCGGGCTACATCAGCCGTTACAGAAGGACTAATCTTATATGGCTTACCGTATGGGTTTTAATAGGTGTGGCCATATTCGTTACGGGTATACTTATCTGGACTACCAGAGCGAATATCCTTACCGTGCTGGCCGTGCTCATGGTGCTGCCGGGAGCAAAACGGATAGTGGCTCTTATCGCCGTGGGAAAGAAAAAGTCGGTCGCTGCGGAACGCTGTAAGAAAATAGAAGAAGCGACAGATCCGTATATCTACGGTGGGACGCTCGATACTCATGAGTATGAGCCCGAAGAGCCCGATGAAGATGATGAGCAGGATAAGGAGGACGCTGATTCTACAAAAGAAGAACGCGGTTCCTTCGATGAGAAAGAGATCCCCTGGAATGTGATCTTTACCGATTACATCTTTACCTCTACGGAAAAGATAATGATGCTTGATTTTTTGATTATCACGTATGGGACCATTTTTATACTACCATCGTCGACTAATCAGGATCAGGAGTATGTGAAGAAATACCTGACCGAAGGTATAACCAGGTGGTCTTCGGCATTTGACATCAGATTTGTCTGGGATGATGACAAGCTGGTGTCTGAGATGAAGGAGAGAAATGAAAAGGATGCGCCTCTCAGAGACAGGAGAGAGGTCATCGCCTATCTGCAGTCATTGGCTATGTAAGATAAAGAGAGGAAATCATGCGCGAGCTAAAGATCGGATCAAATGATGCCGGGCAGCGGTTTGACAAATACCTTCGGAAATATCTGAAGGAGGCGTCAGGCGGCTTCATCTACAAGATGCTCCGCAAAAAGAATATAAAGCTTAATGATGCAAGGGCGGATGGTCGCGAGATCCTCAGAGAGGGAGACGTGGTGAAGCTATGGCTTGGTGAGGATACGATAGAGAAGTTCAGGGGGAATCTATCGGTATCGTGGGATGAGGTCCCGCCTTTAAAGCCGGAGGATATCCTGTATGAGGATAAAGATATCCTGGTGATAAAAAAGGCTGTCGGTGAGCTGTCTCAAAAGGCAGGTCCCAAGGATATAAGTATAAACGAGAGGATGCTCTCTTATCTGTATAAAAACGGGAGTTGGGATCCGTCAGGAACCTTTACGCCCGGTATCTGTAACCGTCTTGACAGAAACACCTCCGGGATAGTGCTTGCCGGAAAGTCACTTCTCGGGACGCAGGTTCTGTCCGAGCTTATCAAAAACAGACGGATCCGAAAGTTTTATCATACAATAGTAGAAAACGACGCTTCCAAGGATCTATCCCCGAAAGACAACGGAAAAAACTCTGAGTCGTCTCTTTTGTACTTGCAAGCAGAAGACACTCGTGGTATAATTAAAAATGGCGCTTCTGAGGAAGAAATGGATGAGGGATGGTATTTGATCCATGCATATCTGAAGAAGGATGAAAAAACAAATCGTGTCGCATTGTATGATGAGCCCGGAGAAGGACTGAGCGAGATCCGCACGGCGTACAGGATCATCGATGTGTTTTTCGATGAGAGCTCCGGACGAACTCTCTCGAAGCTTGAGGTCGAGCTGATCACCGGAAAGACTCATCAGATAAGAGCACACCTGGCTTCGATAGGACATCCGCTCGCAGGAGACAAAAAATACGGTGGACACGGAGCTTTGGGATATTATCTCGATGCGTATAAGGTGGTTTTTCCTGAGGATGACCGTCTGTCATCGGATATATCAGGGAAAGAGGTGACAGCTGTCACCGGAGATACGTTTTAATACTTGACATTTATTCAGACTGGAGGAATGAAAATGGGAAAGGCTTTAATGGTTTTTGCAGATGGCTTTGAGACAGTTGAGGCATTGATGACAGTTGATATCCTAAGACGCGGGGGCGTCGAGGTGACTATGGCATCAATTTACGACAGTGTAGAGGTTACAAGCTCGCAGGATGTCACGATAAAGACTGATTCCCTTCTGAAAAATGAAAACATAATGGAGTACGATATCATCATACTTCCGGGAGGACAGCCCGGGACTACCAATCTCGGACAGAGTAATGATGTCAAGCTTGCAGTGATGGCCATGAACGGCGTAAAGAAGTGGATCGCTGCTATATGTGCGGCTCCCACCGTGTTCGGTATGTATGGCATCCTGAACGGGAAAAAAGCCTGTTGTTATCCGGGGCTCGAGGAAAGTCTCACGGGTGCCGAGGTGACATACGATAACGTTACTATAGACGGGAACATCATTACGAGCAGAGGTCTGGGGACAGCGCTTGACTTCGCGCTCGCGATCCTTGAGCAGCTCACAAGTACAGCTAAATCAGCTATGATAAGAAAGTCGGTTGTTGCCTGATGGGTACATGGAACTCGAGGGGGCTTAGGGGTTCATATCTTGAGGAACTCATAAACCTCACCATAGAAAAATATCGCGAAAAGAACCTGGCCCTGATACAGAAGGTTCCGACGCCCATCACGCCCATGAAGATAGACAAACAGACGCGTCATATAACACTCGCTTATTTCGATCAAAAAAGTACCGTCGACTATATCGGCGTTGTACAGGGAGTGCCGGTTTGCTTTGACGCAAAGGAGTGCCAAAAGGATTCTTTTCCTCTGGCCAATATTCACGAGCATCAGTATCGTTTCATGGAGGATTTTGAGTCTCAGGATGGGATATCCTTTCTGGTGATCTATTTCAAAGATCGTGACTCTTTTTATTATCTTCCGTTTTCTGCCCTGAAAAGCTTTTGGACCCGTATGGAATCAGGTGGTCTGAAGCATTTCAAATACTCTGAACTTGACCCCGCATACGAGATATCGGATTGCTCGGGAACGTTCGTGCATTTTCTCGAACCATTGCAGCGGGATCTGTCCTCGCGCCCTTGACAAAATCGGCGTTTTATCGTAAAATATTGATTGTTGCAGGATTAGTACATCGGTAGTATGCCAGCTTCCCAAGCTGGAGAGGCGAGTTCGATTCTCGTATCCTGCTTTTTTTTATATACAGGAGGTGCTTTATGAAATCATCACCCGAAATTCTTTCATCATACGCCACGACTGCGAAGGCGAAGACCACGCTTCCGATATGGAAGCTGATCCTTTCCGGAGTATTCGCAGGCTTTTTTATCGCCCTTGGCGGACTCGGATCTCAGGTGGCTGCTACGGCGGTAGGAGGAACGGCAGGAAAGCTTGTAGGAGCCTGCGTGTTCCCGGTCGGACTGTTTTTGGTCGTGACGGTAGGCGTTGAGCTCTTTACGGGCAACTGTCTTTTGGTCGCACCGTGGTTCAGGGAATCAGGCAGCACACAAAGAACGGTGAAGGGTGTTGGCATCCTGAAGAACTGGTTGTTTGTATATCTGGGAAACTTTGTCGGTGGATTTTTGCTGGCACTGGCAGTAGTCAATTCAAATATGGACAAGATGTTTGACGGAGCACTGGGGCAGGCCATGATGTCCGCAGCTGCATCAAAGATGGCGATCGATCCTGTAGAGGCGGTGATCAAGGCCATCCTTTGTAATATTCTGGTATGCCTTGCAGTATGGGTGGCTATGGGCTCGACGAGTCTCGGAGGAAAAGCGATAGCGGTATTTGCGCCGGTCATGCTTTTCGTACTCTGCGGGTTTGAGCATAGCGTTGCGAATATGTATTTTATTCCGACAGGCCTGTTCCTTGGAGCAGAAGGCAGTGTCGGTTCATTTTTGATAAACAATCTTCTTCCGGTAACGATAGGTAACATATTCGGCGGAGCCGTTATCGTCGGCGGAGGAGTGTGGGCACTTTATGCGAAGCATGAGAAATGAGATTATGTCGGTGTGTGATCTGATGCATGAAAAAAAGGAGCCGGCGCTCCGGAATGGTGGTAGATATGAACAGACAGCTGAATGAAGACGAGATCGTAGACGGCATAGATGAGGCCATGAGAGAGGGCCGGATCTATGCGGTACTGCAGCCACAGATCAATCATTCTACAGGCAGAATGGTCGGTGCTGAGGCTCTTATGCGTTGGAATGATCCGGAGAACGGACTTCAGATGCCGGGAAACTTCATCCCCATACTTGAGTCTTATGATATGATCTACGAGGCGGACCTTTGTCTGTTTGAGGATGTATGTAAGTTTATCCGCAGCTGTTTGGATGAAAAGATCCCGGTAGTTCCCATATCATGCAATGTTTCGAGATATGATGTGTATCAGCATGATTATGTGGAGCAGGTTGAAAAGATCAGAAAAAAATACGATATTCCGGTCAGATATCTTCGATTCGAGATCACGGAGTCATCCGCGATGGGCGGACTTGAGCTCGTGTTACAGGTGTTAAAGGATCTTCACAAATACGGATATCTGGTGGAGATGGATGATTTCGGCAGCGGGTATTCTTCCCTGAATGTCCTAAAGGATCTGGATGTCGATATCATTAAGCTTGATATGCGATTTTTGAGAGGCGGATTTGGAGGTCGTGGTGGTACCATAGTGAGCTCCATAGTTCAGATGACAAGGTGGTTAAATACCCAGATAATCGCCGAAGGAGTAGAGACTGCTGAGCAGGCTGACTTCATGGAGAGTCTGGGCTGTTATTATATTCAGGGATATTATTATTCCGAGCCACTTCTCAAGGAGACATTCCTAAAAAAGCTGAAGCAGACAAATCACGAACCGCTGTCACCTGCGTTAAATCTGATAAGGACTATAGATGCAGGGAAGTTCTGGGAGCCTGAGTCGTTAGAGACGCTGATCTTCAGCAATTTTGTCGGAGCAGCGGCCATATTTACGTATAAAGACGGGAAACCGGAGATATTAAGAATTAATAAAAAATATATCAAAGAGCTCGGTATGAACCTTGATGAGAGAGCTATCATCGGGACCGATCCATGGGAAGGGATAGATGATAATAACAGAGCCATCTATGACGCCACGGTAAAAAGAGCTATCGAGTCCGGTGAAGAGGAGACCTGTGAGACGTGCAGGATCCTGTGTTCGGACAGCTGCGGGAATGCCAGGATATGGATACGTACGGATCTCAGAGTCATAGGTAACGCGGGAGATCAGTATCTGATCTATGCCATGATCCAAAACATCACAACCGAAAAAGAGATCATGATAAAAGCGATGGGCAATGAAAAGCTCTTCAAAAACGCATTTGATCAGATCAATGTTTTCGCGTGGGAATATATCTTTGAGAACAGAGAGATGCATCCTTGTTTCAGATGTATGAGAGAATTGGGACTTCCGCCGGTGGTGGAGAACTATCCGGACCCTGTATTTGAGAGCGGGCTTTTCCCGATGGATTACAAGGATATGTATTATGACATGTTGAAAAAGCTTGAAGAGGGTGAGAAGGAGATGGAAGCAGTCATTCCTCTCACTGCCGGGAGGATTCCATTCCGCGTCAAATATACGACAGAATTTGATGAAAACGGAAAACCGTTAAAAGCATACGGATCGGCAGTTATGGTCACGGATGAAGGAGGGCAATCATGAAGAATAAGAGTTCACATGGGTTGATGTTCAAGTTTTCCATGGTGTTTGTTATTTTTGCATTGGTTATCCTTTCCGTAACAGGTTTTGCGACGTATTTGTCACAGATGAAAAGCTACAAAGTTGAGTGCGAGAATAACATCAGAAATATCGGAGAGTATCTCGCTGCTCTTATGAAAAATGACGGCACTGATTTCATAAAATATCAGGATTATTTTATGAATAATTATAAAGATATGAAGATCGATTTTGACTTCAACAGTTTCGAGGAAGCAAGGCAGGTTTTCATCAAGGCTTTCTCAGAAAAATACCCGGGAAAAGCCCTTGGGATCGATGTTCAGATCGAGGAGACACCGAAAGATATACAGGAAAAATACTTTACTTATTTTCATGAATACTGGCTTCTGACATTTGAAAAAGCACGTACTATTTTTCATCTTCCTTACACTTATTATCTTGTTATGGGCGATGATCGTGCGAGACTTGACAGTCTCAAGGAAGGTCAGGATACAAGATACAATGTATGCTACATGATCGATGGTGAACGTACTCAGGATGAGGAAAGGAGTACGGAATCAGAAAAGTTCCTTTACCTTGGAGACACTTATTACAATGCCCGTGAGGAAAATGAGCTTGAATGGAACACATGGGAAACAGGCAAAAGACAGGATGGATTCAGAGAGTGGGATAATGACTGGGGACACACCTACAGCTGCTATACTCCGCTTATCATCGAGGGCAAAAAGCTCGGTATAATCGGTACCGAGATAGAGGTCGAGACGGTGAATAAGGGCATCCTTATGAACACCCTCGAGCAGACAGGGATCATCGCAGCCATACTTGTTGTCGGGCTGATCGTGATGCTCGTGATAGTAAGGCAGAGATTTATTCGAAAGATGACAAAGCTGGAGAGTGCCATGTCGAGGTACTCAAATACCAAAGATGTGTCAATAGCCGATGAGGTTGAAAAGGCATTATCGGGACGTGACGAGATAGATTCGCTCGGGAAGGAATTCGCACTGATGGTACGCGAGGTGGCTGAATACATGCAAAAGATGATCCGAGCCAACCGTCAGCTGGAGGTATCGAGAAAACGTGAGCATGAGATGAGTGAACTCGCGATCAGGGATTCTCTCACAGGCATCAGAAACAAGACAGCATATGATCGTGAAGTGTTTAAGATAGAACGCGAGATAGAGGAAGGCGAAACCATATTCGGTGTAGCCATGTGTGATCTGAATTTCCTGAAAAAGATCAACGATACTTACGGTCATGAAAAGGGTGATATGGCGATTCAGAAGCTCTGCCGCGTTATCTGTGTGACGTTTGCACATTCACCGGTATTCCGTATCGGCGGTGACGAGTTCGCCATTATTCTTAAAAACAATGATTATGCATCAGTCGACAGCCTGATCGAGAAGTTCAATGCCGAACTGAAGGCGTTGTCCTATGACGGAACAGCCGAGATGTGGGAGGCTCCGTCTGCAGCGATAGGCTACGCGCTCTATGACGAGAAACTCGATCACGGTTCGTATGAATCGGTATTCAAGCGTGCTGATGGCGAGATGTACAGGAAAAAGGAAGAAATGAAGGCGGTGAGAGAATGAGCGACAGTGTAAGGATTATTGATATAAAAAGCAATGTTCTGGAGGACAATGACGCTGAGGCAGATCGACTTAGAAGTGAGCTTAAGGACAGAGGGATATTTCTTCTGAACCTGATGTCATCTCCGGGCTCCGGCAAAACCACAACGTTAGGTCGTACCGTGACCAAACTCAAGGATAAATACAGTATCGGAGTTATGGAAGCGGATATCGATTCCGATGTGGACGCGAAGACGATCGCTAACCTTGGAGTACATGCTATCCAGCTTCACACAGGCGGAATGTGCCATCTGGATGCGAGCATGACAAAGCAGGGTGTCGATGAGTTGACCGAAAAAAAGGTCGAGCTCGCCATCTTAGAGAATGTCGGAAACCTGGTTTGTCCCGCGGAGTTTGATACGGGCGCCTGCAAAAATGTAATGATACTCTCAGTGCCTGAGGGTGATGATAAGCCACTCAAATACCCGCTCATGTTCTCTATCTGTGACGTGGTTCTCATCAACAAAACAGACGTGATGCCTTACTTTGATTTCGACATGGATGCGGCAAAGGAAAACATCAAAAAAAGAAATCCTGACGCGAAGGTGATCCCGATTTGCGCGAAAACAGGTGAGGGTATCGACGAATGGTGTGAGTGGTTGAGTTCACAGGTGGATGCATGGCTGCAAACAGAAAAATAGTCATAAAAGATGATCTGGATCTCGAGAAGATAAGAGTGTCCGGCCAGGCGTTTCGGATCCGGGCGATGGATGACGGAACTTATCGGTTTATCACCGGTGAGGATGTTTTGTACATCAGAAATACAAATGATGATGAGTATGAGATATCCTGTTCCGAAGAAGAGTTTAAAGCTGTTTGGCATGACTATTTTGATCTGGACAGAAGCTATTCGCTTATCAGAAAAGAGTTCAGAGGGCGTCATGGATTTATTGACGAATCCATGGATAACGGTAAGGGTATAAGGATATTGAGACAGGATCCTTTTGAGATGCTTATCACCTTTATTATTTCCCAGCGTAAAAATATCCCGGCGATCTCAGCATCGGTGGAGAAGCTGTGTGAAAGATACGGTCATAGTATAGATACAGACCGGGAGAAGCTTTATTCTTTTCCTTCGCCTGAGGCGCTTTTTGGTGTATCGGATACGGAGCTGCGCGAGTGCAGCCTCGGATACAGAGCGCCGTATGTTGCGGATGCGGCATACAGGGTTGCAACAGGAAAAACAGATTTGGAAGGACTCAAAGAGCTCCCCGATGAGGAGCTTTTTAATGAGTTAATAAAGGTTCATGGTGTCGGGAAAAAGGTGGCGAATTGTATTTGCCTTTTTGCATATTCCAGAGTGGGTATGGTACCCGTCGATGTATGGATACAAAGAGCGATAGAAGAAAGGTGTGACGGAGTATCTCCGTTTGAGCTTTTCGGCGAGTATGCCGGTATCATGCAACAGTATATTTTTTATAATATGCGTGAGTATAGTCGGGGGTGATCGGGTGGATTATCGCAGAGAACAGTTCTACAAGGACTTTGTCCAGCGCGAGGAAAACTTCTTACGTGCGCCCTACAACCCTGAGATAGAGTTTTATAATACGATAAAAACAGGTGACGTAAAGCGTACTAAGGAGCTTTGTGAGGAGAAGCTGGAGGACAAGCCCGGACTCGGAAAACTGTCGGATAATACTCTACAGAACTTAAAGTATCACTTTGTCATCACGACCGCTCAGGTGGCCAGATACTGCATTGAGGGAGGTATGGATCTTTCCGAGGCGTATTCACTCAGTGATTTTTATATCCAGAAGGCTGACAGATGTAACAAAACACAGCAGATCACGGAGCTGCATCCCGTGATGGCACTCGATTACGCGACGCGTATGAGGAAGCTCAGAAGGAACTCGATCTGTTCCAAGCAGATAGCGCTTTGCATCGATTATATTTTTGACAATCTGCACGAGAGGATAACGGTGGATGAGCTCGCTGACTATGTGAATCTGAATCCGAGTTATCTGTCGAGGCTTTTTAAATCCGAGGTCGGGACCTCGATCAGTGATTATATCAGACAGAAAAAGATAGAGACTGCAAAAAATATGCTGATATATTCGGACTATAAGCCTGCGGAAATATCGTCGATTTTGGCGTTTCCGAACCAGAGCTATTTTACTGAGGTATTCAGAAAGCTTACGGGTCTTACTCCGGCAAAATATAAAAAGCAATACTTCAGGACGACACATCAGGACGGCACTTATGACGAGAATATGTGATACCCGTCATGATTCCGATATTTAGGTCATTATACAGATATACCATTTTCCTTAATAGAGTTAGTATTATTGAAGGGTAATGTAAACAGGTAATTGAAATGGAGGGTGTTTATGAAACGTTGGGAAGGTTATGAAAAAGGTGTGAATGTAGGCGGATGGTTATCTCAGTGCGACCATACCAAGGATACGTATGAGAACTTCGTGGTTCAGGATGATTTCAAGACGATAGCAGGTTGGGGTCTTGATCATGTCCGTGTTCCCGTGGATTACGATCTGGTTGAGGACAAGGAAGGAAACACTCTGCCCGACGGTTATAAATACATAGATAATGCGATCACATGGTGTCAGGAAAACAATCTTAATATGATACTCGATCTGCACAAGACGTTCGGATTCTCCTTTGATGACGGAGAGGGCGAGGACGGATTTTTCGATAATCCTGATTATCAGGAACGTTTTTATAAGCTGTGGGAGATGTTTGCCACCAAATACGGAAAGTATTCCGATATGCTCGCATTCGAGCTTCTCAACGAGGTTACGAAAAAGGAGTATATGGACAAATGGAATGAGATCGCGGATACCTGTATAAAAAGGATCAGAAAGATCGCTCCGAACGTATACATCCTCGTCGGCGGATACTATAACAACAGTATCGAGTCTCTGCCCGCGCTGCGTCCGCCTGTAGATGATCATATCATCTATACATTCCATTGCTATGAGCCGTTGATCTTTACACACCAGGGTGCGTACTGGGCACCGGGCATGGATACTTCCTTCAGACTTTCTCTCGACTCCACTTACGGAGATATGAATGAGGATTCAAAAAAGCAGCTCTCACAGGTGACAGTCGGATTCGCAGGCTTTGACCCGAATGAGAAGTTCGGACCGGAGTATTTTGAAAAGCTGTTTTCCGAGGCTGTAGGTGTCGCTGAGGAGAGAGATGTTCCGCTTTACTGCGGTGAGTACGGAGTTATCAATCTCGCCGATGCAGGGGAGAGCCTGGCTTGGTACAAGATCATAAATGCGGCCTTTAGAAAGCATGGCATCGGAAGAGCGGCATGGAACTTCCGCCAGAAGGATTTCGGGCTTGTCGATGAGCATTTGAAGCCTGTTATCGATGAACTTTTGAATTATTTATAAAAAGCTTCACATAGCAAAAAAGCCTTGCTTAGTCAAGGCTTTTTGTGTATAATAGCATAAGGATTATATGGATTACGATTAGGATTTAATGGATTACAAAAAAGGATTACAGGAAGGAACTGAATATGCTTAGAATTCTATTTATCTGCCACGGCAACGTGTGCAGGTCCAGTTGTGCTGAGTATGTTTTTAAGGATATGCTCAAAAAAGAGGACCGTTCGGATGATTTTTATGTGGAGTCCAAGGCAACATCTACCGAGGAACTCGGAAACGGGGTTTACCCGCCGATGGAGAGAGTTCTGATCTCTCACGGCATCACCTGCAGCGGACACAGAGCACGCCAGATGAAAAAAGATGACTATGATGATTTTGATCTGATCATCGGTATGGATTCCGAAAACATGTTTTACATGAAGAGGCTTTGGCCTGATGATCCGGGCGAAAAGCTGAAGTTGTTACTTGACTATACGGATAATCCGAGAGAGATTTCGGATCCGTGGTATACCAGGGATTTTGAAAAGGCTTTCAAAGAGATAGAGGAGGGGTGTACGGCACTCCTTGAGGAGCTGTCTCAAAAAATATAACATGTACGTGGAATACACGTGTGAAAGGCGGTTAGGACATGAAACTGTGGGGCGGACGATTTACCAAGGAGACTGATGAGCTGGTAAACAGCTTTAATGCGTCCATCAGCTTTGATAGAAGATTTTATAAACAGGATATACTCGGGAGCATAGCGCATGTTACCATGCTTGAAAAGCAGGGGATCCTCACATGTGATGAGAAGGATGCGATAGTTGCCGGACTGAAGGGAATCCTTGATGATATCGATAGCGGAGCGCTCGTGATCGATGAGAGTGCCGAGGATATCCACAGCTTTGTGGAGGGAACCCTCATTGAGCGTATCGGTGATCCCGGCAAAAAGCTTCATACGGGTCGCAGCCGAAACGATCAGGTGGCCCTTGATATGCGCCTTTATACGCGTGATGAGATCATCGCAATAAATGATCTCGTAAAGGAGCTTATGGCTGTTGTTCACAGGCTTATGAAGGAAAACATAGATACATATATGCCGGGCTTTACCCACATGCAAAAGGCACAGCCCGTCACATTTGCTCACCATATGGGAGCATACTTTGAGATGTTCAGACGTGACCGCAGCAGACTGAGAGATATATACGACAGGATGAATTATTGTCCTTTGGGTGCGGGAGCTCTCGCAGGTACCACTTATCCTTTGGATCGTACTGATACCGCGTCACTCCTTCAGTTTGACGGTCCTACGTTCAACAGCATGGATTCGGTTTCCGACAGGGATTATCTGATCGAGCTGATGAGTGCTTTGTCCACCATCATGATGCATCTGAGCCGTCTGTGCGAGGAGATCATCATGTGGAACTCAGATGAGTACAGGTTTGTCGAGATGGATGACACATACTCAACAGGTTCATCTATCATGCCTCAGAAAAAGAATCCCGATATCGCCGAGCTTATCCGCGGAAAGACGGGACGCGTGTACGGTGCGCTCACATCTATTCTTACGACGATGAAAGGGCTTCCTTTAGCATATAACAAAGATATGCAGGAGGATAAGGAGCTTTGCTTCGATGCGATAGATACCGTAAAGGGATGCCTCGCTCTGTGCACCGGGATGATCGATACTATGAAGATAAATCCCGAGGCGATGGCAGAGAGCGCGAAGAGAGGCTTTACGAATGCGACGGATGCTGCAGACTATCTGGTGAACCACGGAGTTCCGTTCCGTGACGCGCATGGTATCATCGGACAGCTCGTGCTCATGTGTATTGACAGAGGCATATCATTGGATGAGTTGCCTCTAGCTGAATACAAGAAAATCTCACCTGTGTTCGAGGAGGATATCTTTGATGCCATCTCTATGAAGACATGTGTAGAACGCCGAAATATCATAGGTGCTCCCGGACCGACTGCGATGAAGGCTGTCATCGCA
Organism: Lachnospiraceae bacterium P6B14; assembly: GCA_000687695.1. GTDB lineage: Bacteria > Bacillota > Clostridia > Lachnospirales > Lachnospiraceae > Eubacterium_F. The sequence continues at coordinate 96,501 of JHWZ01000003.1, forward strand.
ACGAATGAGGAATATCTCGAGGAAACCTAAACAGACAGCGGTAGATTTTTCAAAATTGACTTGATTATTTCACATTTTGAGTTTAAAATAGAGTCAAACCATAGGAAAGGATAGGTGGTTCCTATGTCTATGTCGACGATGGTCGTGACTGATGTCATGAGTGCTCCCGCCAGTGGTTCTGCGGTAGCGTATTCAGGTTTGGTTCAGACTGATGAAGATACGACCATAACCCCATTTAAAACTGTTTTGAAACAAGCGACTTCTGCCAAACAGGCTCAGAAGTCTTCTTCTGATACTTCCGCAAAATCAGTTCAGAAAGCGGAGTCGGTAAAGGCTACGCAGGAGAGCTCTGCTACGGGTACTACCAAACTCGAGAATATTTTTAAAAGAGCGTCGGAGAAGTACGGCGTTTCGTATGATTTTCTGGTAGCTGTAGCGAAGGCTGAAAGTGATTTCAATCCCAAGTGTGTTTCGAGTGCGGGCGCGATGGGGATCATGCAGCTGATGCCGGATGAGGTAAAGGACATGAATGTTTCCGATCCGTATGATGCGGAGCAGAACATCATGGCATCAACGAGACTTCTTGCCGCTCACTTAAAGAAGTTTGACGGGGATTATACACTGGCAGCTGCGGCGTATAACGCGGGAAGCGGCGCGGTCAAAAAGTATGGGGGAGTGCCTCCGTATAAAGAGACTCAGAATTATGTTAAAAAGATAAATCAGTACATGAAGGAAGGTGTAAAGGTACCGGACAAGGATATAAAGGTGTCTTATGACTATTCCGCATATGAGGGGAAGGAAGTCAAGCATACCGGCGCGTCCGATGCGAAGAGTTCGTCATCATCGGGAACGAATACCGATACGACGAATCAGGCAGAGGGCTTCGATCAGGGTGTGATGGCAACAGATGAGGATTGGGACAAGGTCCGTATCACGGTAGGCACCGGAAATGAAGCGGTGACGATGACGTATGGAGCTTATCAAAAATACAAGGAGCTTGGATCGTTAGGTGTAGGCTGAAAGGACTTATAATATGGCAGAAGAAGGGATTCCGATTAAGCACTCCACAGTTGTTTGTTCTGAGTGTTCCGGCGTGATGAGATACAAGGGCGCGGGGACTTATATTTGTGATGATTGCGGTCATGAAGAACTGGATGATTATGGTACGGTTCGCCGATTTTTGGAAAAAAGAGGTCCGAGTAATATTTTCGAGATAGCGGAGGGGACAGGGCTTCCGAGAAACGTTATCAGCGGACTTTTTAAAGAGGGCAGACTCGAGGTGGCAAAGTCTTCGCCTGTAAGCGTTTACTGCAAGCGTTGCGGTATGCCGATCAGAACCGGTGAGTACTGCTTCAATTGTCAGGAAGAGATTGATAAGCTCGGAGAGCGCAAAAAAGGAACCTACAATGCTCTCAAGGGTATGGGTGGAGATGACGGTTCTATGCGTTTCTTAGATAAGTAGAGTTTTCAGAGCCTGTGAATACAGCTCCTCGCTGTGTTTTTCCCATGAATTACAGACACGGATGGCGTCCTCCTCGGAGGATACCTCCAGATTGATCTCATAAAGAATATGTGCTCCGTCACGAATGGAGCAGGTCGCGGTATACATACCGTCTTTCGTCAATTTATAATCACTGACCAATGAGGTTTCGTCAAGAGTTTCCACATGATTTTTCTTAAGATATTCATCGACTTCTTTACGGATATCCTGTGACAGATCATTTTCAAAAGCCAATCTTGTCTGCTCACCTGTTTCAGTCAGTGTGACGTAACTGCGGTGGTAGGTATTTTTCTCTGTGACTAAACCGGACTCGATGAGCTCGCCCAAAGCCGACTGGGCGTGGATGTAATCAGTGTAACCGAGAGTTGTGATGACATCCAAAACGACACCCTGCGTCAGAGAGGTTGACGCACGATGGAGTATATGAAGAATGGTCTGTTTGTAGATATTTACAGGCTCTCCCATCATTTTTACCCCCTTGTGGTGTTCGTTTTTGCTACTATTACATTGTAACCATTTTTTTAAAAAATACAAGTAAAAAATAAAAATACTTTGAATGGAGGATTACCATGGATACGAATGAAAAAGCACTAATGTTACACGAGCAGTGGAAAGGAAAAATAAACACTACTCCGAAATGCGAGGTGAATACTTCAGAGGATCTCGCACTCGCGTACACACCGGGAGTTGCCGAGCCTTGCAAGGTTATTGCCAAGGATAAGGAGGCTGCTTATAAATATACGATCAAGCAGAACACGGTAGCTGTCGTTTCCGACGGTAGTGCTGTCCTTGGTCTCGGAAACATCGGACCGGAGGCCGCGATGCCTGTTATGGAGGGTAAGGCAGTTCTTTTCAAGGAGTTCGGTGGAGTGAATGCTTTTCCGATCTGTCTTGACACACAGGATACGGATGAGATCATAGAGACCGTGGTTCGTATCGCGCCCGGATTCGGAGGAATAAATCTTGAGGACATCTCGGCACCGAGATGCTTTACAATCGAGCAGGAGCTGAAAAAGAGACTGCATATCCCGGTATTTCACGATGATCAGCATGGAACCGCGATCGTTGTTTTGTCGGGTATCATAAATGCTTTAAAGATCGTGAATAAGAAAAAGGAAGATTGCCGTATCGTTGTGAACGGTTCGGGGGCAGCGGGTATCGCTATCAGCAAGCTCCTTCTTCGCTACGGTTTTAAGCATATCATCCTTTGCGACAGTGCGGGTATCGTACACAGGGATTCTGACAGATTAAACGATGTAAAAAGAGAGATGCTTGAGGTTACTAACCTTGAGAATAAAAAGGGAAATCTTGCCGATGCCATGGTAGGTTCGGATATTTTTATCGGAGTAAGTGCACCGGGTGTTGTTACCGAGGAGATGGTGTGCTCGATGAACAGGGATGCGATCATTTTTGCTATGGCTAATCCTGTTCCCGAGATCATGCCGGATCTTGCTAAGAAGGCGGGAGCGAAGGTTATAGGTACAGGAAGAAGCGATTTCCCGAACCAGGTAAACAATGTGCTCGCGTTCCCGGGCCTTTTCAGAGGAGCTTTGGAGGGAAGAGCCGAGCAGATAACGGAGGAAATGAAGCTCGCTACTGCGGAAGCAATCGCATCGCTCATCTCGGATGACGAGCTGGATGCGGACCATATCATACCGGAGGCGTTTGACCCGCGGGTATCGGATGTTGTAAGTGAGGCAGTTAAAAAGCTGATTTAAAGGGATAAGTGGAGCCTGGCTCCCGAACGGAGGTAAGAATGGATTTAGAAAGCAAAACACTACAGGAACTCAGAGAGATGGCCAAGGAAAAGGGTATCGAAAAATACTCTTCCATGCGAAAGGCCGATCTGATAAAGAGGCTTGGCGGAGGCCAGGCTGCTCCTGCAACTGATAGCGCTAAAAATGACAAGCAGGAGACTAAGAAGCCTGAGAGAAAGCCCGCTCAGTCTGAGAAGCGTCATGAGAAGCCTGAGCAGCGTGACCAGCAGGCTGACCGCAGGCAGAACTATCATAACGGGAATACCAGAAGTCGTTATCATGACGGGTCTGACGGTGTGATCAGTGTTCAGAAGGAGAGGCAGATCGAGGAGGTAGCTCCAACGGAGCTTAAGGATCTCGACAGTGGCATCACCAAAAACGGAATACTGGAGATCATGACAGAGGGATACGGTTTTATCCGTTGTGACAACTATCTTCCGGGTGAGGATGATGTATATGTATCGCCTCAGTTTATCCGCAGATTCGGTCTGCGTACGGGAGATATCATAACCGGTAATCTCCGTCGCAGAACTCAGAATGAAAAGTTTTCCGCACTTCTTTATATGAAGAAGGTTAACGGTCTGCCGACGAGCTATCTGTATGACAGAAAGAAGTTTGAAAACCTGACGCCGATCTTTCCGGATGAGAGGATCAGACTTGAGACACCTGGAGCAGCTGTCTCCATGAGGATGCTGGATCTGATATCTCCGATAGGTAAGGGACAGCGTGGTATGATCGTGTCTCAGCCGAAGACGGGAAAGACGACGCTTATCAAGCAGGTCGCAAAGTCCGTCACGAAAAATCATCCCGATATGAAGATGATAATCCTTCTTATCGATGAGCGACCGGAGGAGGTTACTGACATCAAGGAGTCTATCGAGGGCAACCAGGTTGAGGTCATCTACTCGACCTTTGATGAGCTTCCTGAGAATCACAAACGTGTTTCCGAGATGGTCATTGAGCGTGCCAAGCGTCTCGTAGAGTGCGGAGAGGATGTTATGATCCTGCTTGATTCGATCACGAGACTTGCAAGAGCTTATAACCTTACAGTCACTCCCAGCGGACGTACTCTTTCGGGTGGTCTGGATCCTGCAGCATTGCATATGCCGAAGAGATTTTTCGGTGCTGCGAGAAACATGCGTGAGGGTGGAAGTCTGACTATCCTTGCAACAGCGTTGGTTGATACCGGTAGCCGTATGGATGATGTCGTTTTCGAGGAGTTCAAGGGTACCGGTAACATGGAGCTTATGCTGGATAGGTCGTTGTCAGAGAAGAGGATATTCCCGGCGATCGATATCACGAAGTCGAGTACCAGACGTGAGGACCTGCTTTTGGATGAGGAGGAGCAGGAGTGCGTCGTGAAGATCAGAAGGATGCTCGGCGGGATGAGGCCGGATCAGGCCATGGAGCAGGTGATGGATATATTCAGACGTACGAAGGACAATCGGGAATTTATCGAGATGGTCAAAAAGATCAGGGTTTGATTATTCAGTAGCATATGCTGCCTTATGAGATATCATCCACGGGCAACGGGCACGAGCTTATCGATTCACAGCACCTTTTGATAATCTTGGATGCCCCTGCGGAACTCGCTTGTTTCGTGCGCACTATGTGCTTCGAAACTACGCTCAAACAAGTCCTCGGGTCATCCATCAAAAGGCACTGTTTATCAGATAAGCTCGGCTAATGTTGCCCTTAGTATGATTCTCATATCGGCAGCAGCTTGCTATCAGGCCACAATAGGGCAGGTTTGATTTATCGTGCGAGGGACCTCGGGAAAACGTCGGTGCGTAGGCGCCGTATTTTGGCGCCATGCACCGCTACGTTTTTCCATGACGCAAGTGGAGTCCCGAGCAGATAAATCACAACCGACCGCCTATGTGGCCGTACGTGATGCTACTGAATAATCAAAATTAGGGTTTTTTTTAAAAAAAGTGCTTGCATTTTGTTTTTATATATGATAGAATAAGCAAGCGTTTGTATGAAAACACTGAAAATTCGTCTTTTAAGACTTGTTTTTACGTAAAGCAACATGTCAGGAGGTGTATCATGAGAGAAGGAATTCATCCGGAGTACTACCAGGCAAAGGTAGTATGTAACTGCGGAAATGAATTTGTGACAGGCTCGACCAAGGAGGATATCCATGTCGAGGTTTGCTCAAAGTGCCATCCGTTCTATACAGGACAGCAGAAGGCTGCCCAGGCACGTGGCGCGATCGAGAAGTTCAACCGCAGATACGGCTTAAAATAGCATAATATTACGAATACTCAGGAGACCAAGTTTATCTTGGTCTCTTTGTCTTATTCTGTGGTTTTATTTGAAGAGAGGAGTATGCACATGGCTAAATACTCGGGAATCGGCGGACAGGCCGTGATAGAGGGCGTAATGATGAAGAACAAGGATAATTACGCCGTTGCAGTCAGAAAGCCTAACGGAGAGATCGAAGTCCAAAAGAAAAAGAGCACGAGCCTCAGGGACAGATACAAGGCTTTTGATCTTCCTATCATACGTGGTGTAGTGACTTTCATCGAGTCCTTTACTATGGGAATGGGAGTACTTAACTACTCCGCGTCCTTTTATGAGGATGACGGCAAAAAGGACATGACTGAGGAAGAAAAGAAAAAAGCGGAGAAAAAGGAAAATGTCCTTACCGTGCTCATCATGATCCTTGCCATAGTGCTTGCCATAGGTATTTTTGTGCTGGCACCTTTTTTTGCTATGGAAGCCCTGAAAAAGGTGATCCCTTCAGAGATGCTCAGAGGTTTTTTGGAGGGTGTTCTCAGAGTTGTGATCTTTATAGCATATGTAAAGCTTATCACACTGGTTGATGATATCAAAAGACTTTTTATGTATCACGGTGCCGAGCACAAATCGATCAACTGTGTTGAGAATGGAGAGGACCTGACCGTCGAGAACGTGAGAAAGCAGTCTACCGAGCACAGACGTTGCGGTACGAGCTTCCTTCTTTTCGTCATGGTGGTTTCAATCCTGTTTTTCATGTTTATCATAGTCGGAGCGGTATGGCTTCGTATGCTGTTAAGAATACTTCTGATACCAGTGATAGCAGGTTTGTCATACGAGCTTATCCGTTTTCTTGGCAGTCATGAGGGAACGGCGGTATACATCATCTCCCGTCCGGGAATGTGGCTGCAGAGGCTGACTACGGCTGAGCCTAACGATGATATGATCGCGGTGGCTATCGCGTCCGTAAACTCGGTATTTGACTGGAGAGAGTTCCAGGGCAAGGAGCCGCTTCCGAGTGAGATAGAGAGCGAGGAGGAGCCGGAAGAGGCTGCTTCTGAGGCGGACGAGACAGAGGATGCTGCTGCTGGTACTGCAGAAGGTGCTGCTGTTGCTACAGAAGCTGCCACTGGTACTACAGAGGATACAGTTGATGCGGCATCAGAGGATGCAGCAGATGGCGAATCGGTAATGAAGCATTCCGACATGCCGTGGGTAAAGGTGGCCGAGGAAGTTCTCAAGGGCGAGGCCGGTACAGAGGATATCGAAGTTGAAGACTTTTAATGAACTACTGAGTGAGACGACTGAGGACCTAAGGCTGGCAGGGGTACCTGAGCCTGATCTGAACGCGTGGTATCTGATGGCGTGGTCGGTGGCTCTGAGTCATGAGGATAGTGATGATAGAGCAGATGAGGTCGACTTTGTTCTGAGAATATCAGAGAGTATGCCGGATCGTTCATGGCTGCTGTTGCATGGTTCAGATGAAACATCCGAAAAAATAACGAGCACATTATCTACGCTTGTAGAGCATAGAAAAAAGAGGGTTCCTCTGGAGTATATAACGCATATCACCGAGTTTATGGGACTGCCGATTTACGTAGATCCTTCGGTACTGATCCCCCGACAGGACACGGAATGCGTGGTGGAGACCGCGCTGGATATCATGAAAAAGGAGTACTCCGAAAAGGGTGCGGATGTGCTTGATCTGTGCACCGGTTCGGGGTGTATCGCCATAAGTCTTGCGAAGCTGGGAAAAGCGAAGAGTGTGACCGCTACGGATAAGTCAGCTGAGGCGATCGGTGTAGCGAAGAAGAATGCAGGACTGAACGATGTGAATGTGAGATTCCTGCAGGGAGATATGTGGGGAGCGCTGACCGGTAAAGAGAATATAGGACGGTTGGATGCAGACGAAACAGAGGCGCCAAAATTCGATCTGATAATAAGTAACCCACCGTATATCAGACATGATGTGATGCCTGAGCTTATGGAAGAGGTCAGGGACTACGAGCCGGTGATGGCTTTGGACGGTGGTGAGGACGGACTTTTGTTCTACAGAAGTATCGTTGCGAGAGTCGGTACATTTTTGCGGAAGGGTGGTAGTCTGATCTTCGAGATAGGATATGATCAGGGCGAGGCTGTGGCCGGGCTTATGAGAGAGGCCGGGTTGGTTGATATAGAAGTGAAGAAGGATTATGCGGGGTGTGACAGAGTAGTAAGCGCTCGATTGATATGATCTGTGAATCGAGCGGATGAAGGCTTGAAAAAGACCATGAAAAAAGATTTAAGTCATGGAGGATGATAAAAATGTTTGAACATGTAGAGGATATTTCCTTACGATATGAAGAGGTGCTGGCTGAGCTGTCATCGCCTGAGGTGATGAACGATGCCGAGGTCTATCGAATGAGGATGCAGGAGCAGGCTGAGCTAGAGCCAATCGTGATGAAGTATCGTGAGTATAAGGAAACCACCCGGGGCATCGAGGATTCGAAAATGATGCTCGAGGAGGAATCCGACGAGGAACTCAGGGAGATGGCGAAGGAGGAACTCTCCGAGCTGAAGGAACGTCTCGAGGTTATCGAAAAAGAGATGAAGATACTGCTTCTGCCAAAGGATCCCAATGACGATAAAAACGTCATCGTCGAGATCAGAGCGGGTGCGGGCGGTGATGAGGCGGCACTCTTTGCTGCCGATCTTTTCCGTATGTACGCGAAGTACGCTGAGCGTGAACACTGGAAAGTGGATACGATGAACTCCAATGAAAACGGTATCGGCGGGTTCAAGGAAATCGTGTTTATGATAAACGGCAACGGCGCCTATTCCAAGCTTAAATACGAGAGTGGCGTGCATCGTGTGCAGAGGATACCCGTGACCGAATCCGGCGGGAGGATCCACACTTCGACTGCTACTGTGGCGATCATGCCTGAGGTCGAGGATGTCGAGGTGGAGATCGATATGAACGACTGCAAATTTGACGTGTTCCGTGCGTCAGGAAACGGAGGACAGTGCGTCAATACGACGGATTCGGCGGTCAGACTTACACATATCCCGTCAGGAATTGTCGTATCATGTCAGGATGAAAAATCCCAGTTGAAAAATAAAGACAAAGCGCTGAAGGTACTGAGAGCCCGTCTGTATGAGCTGGAGCAGGAGAAGGCACACTCTGAGGAGGCGGAAAAACGCAGATCCCAGATAGGAACCGGAGACCGATCGGAGAAGATAAGGACGTACAATTTCCCTCAGGGAAGAGTTACCGATCACAGGATAAAGCTCACGCTCCATCAGCTGGACTCCGTTATAAACGGTGACCTTGACGAGGTTATAGACAGTCTGATCGCTGCGGACCAGAGCGCAAAACTTGCAAAGCTTGAGAATTGACTTAATCCGAAAAAAGGTGTAAAATAATATTCCGACCATTGAAGCGAAAGGAGGGACGGCCCATGAATATAGAGATACAGTGTTGTGGTCTGGTTCTTATGATCATCATTTTGGTCATGAATATCCTGTCAGGGAAAGGGCGTCTCGTCCTCTATACATCGAAGCTCTTTGTTACGGTCCTCACCGTGTCGATCGTAGCCATCTGCTTTGATATCACCTCGATGGTTGCACTTTATTATATCAATGATATTCCCGAATGGGTGACTGCACTTGCATGTAAGGCGTATATTATCTGCCTGACATATGAGGCGACGTCGGCATTGATATACTCGATGTATGATTGTTTCGCCTATAAGACGTACAGAAAGTTTGCTTATATTTTGCTCGGGATCGATGCGGCAGTCTCTGTCATCATAGCGTTTATTCCCATTTATTTCAATGTCACAGACCCCTCGCACGCCTTTACCGAGGGACCTGCGGTACTAATGACTTACGGTGCATGCCTGGCAGTGCTTTTTACAACGCTGCTTTTGTTGATCAGATACAGAAAAAGGATGAACGCTCAGCGTCATTCGGCAGTGCTTCTGTGGATGCTCAGCTGGGTAGTGGCAGCCGGGATACAGTTTTTCAATAACAGAGTTCTGCTGGTAGGATTTGCGACAGCGCTCGGAATGACGATCCTTTTTTCCGTGCTCGAGAATCCGATCGCAGGTATAGACCGTGTGACAGGTGTATTCAATCTGCCCATGCTTCACGACTATATGAGCCAGGAGTTCAAAAGAGGCAAAAGGTTTTCTCTGATAAGTATTTCTCTTTCTTCACAGGCAGGTCTTATCGAGTCGGATCAGGAGTTAAGAGAGTCGCTTATCAGGTATTTCAAAGAGATCGCTCATGAGTTGGTATTCCGAAATACCAGATCGGGTGTCGTACTCGCGTTCAAGTATGGAAAACAGGATATCCCCTCGATAGTGAGCAGGATAAAATCCGATTTTATGTCTGATTGGAAATATGGTCCCAGAGGCGAAAAAACACATCTTTTAACACCGACATTTTTGATCATGGAAGACAGTGATGTTCTCGGTTCCGCAAGCGCCATTTTTGAGTATTCCAATTATGCATTTAATACCAGTCCGGATACTGCCGGAACAGTGATATCTCTGGATGAAAACAAGATCAACGAAGCTGATGAATTTGAGAAAACAAAAAAAGAAATTGTCTCCGCAATGAAAGAGGACAGAGTTGTTGTTTTCTATCAGCCGATATGGTCAATAGAAGAGAACAGGTTCGTGTCTGCAGAGGCACTTGTCCGTATCAGAAAAAAGGATGGAAATATCCTTCCTCCGGGAGTGTTTATCCCTGTTGCCGAGGCTACGGGACATATCCTTGAACTCGGCCAGATAGTATTTGAAAAAGTATGTGGATTTATCAAGAAAAATGATCCGAGAAAAATCGGTATCAATTATATAGAGGTAAACCTTTCCGTAAAACAGTGTGAGCAGAGAGAGCTTTCTGCGATGTACAGAGGTATTATTAAAGGCTATGATATTGACCCTTCATATATCAACCTTGAGATCACCGAATCATCATCAATAGATATCAGACAGAATGTTATTGATAACATGAATGACCTGATCAGATTCGGGCTTAATTTCTCTTTGGATGATTTTGGAAAAGGTAATTCAAACCTTGATTACATCATCGATATGCCGGTGGCTATCGTTAAGTTTGACAGGCAGATGGTACAGGCATATTTTTCATCAAATAACAAAGCTAAACATGTCATGAGTTCCATAGTAAAAATGGTCCATGATATGAACTTGAGAATAGTTGCCGAGGGAGTTGAGACCAAGGAAGAACTTGATGAATTAAAAGCGATGGAAGTGGAATATATTCAGGGATTCTATTTCTCGAAACCTATTCCCGAAGATGAATTTTTATCATTTGTAAAGGAAAATAGTAAATAGAGTAATATAACTCGAATGGAGGAAAAAATGACTATCACATGTTTAGACTTGGAAGGTGTTTTGGTACCTGAGATCTGGATCGCTTTCGCCGAGGCTACGGGGCTTCCGGAGTTAAAGAGGACGACTAGGGACGAGCCTGACTACGATAAGCTGATGAAGTATCGTATTGATATTTTACATAAAAACAATCTCGGATTAAAAGAGATTCAGGATACGATAGCAAAGATCGATCCGCTCCCGGGAGCAAAAGAGTTTCTCGATAAGCTGAGAGCCGAGTGTCAGGTGATCATCTTATCAGACACCTTTACACAGTTCGCCGGTCCTCTGATGGCGAAGCTCGGATATCCGACGATCTTCTGTAACACTCTTGAGGTAGCGGATGACGGAACCATCACAGGATACAAAATGAGAGTCGAGAAGTCTAAATATGCAACGGTAAAGGCTCTGCAGTCAATCGGGTTCGATACGATCGCGAGCGGTGACAGCTTCAACGATCTCGGGATGATCGAAGCAAGCAAGGCAGGATTTTTATTCCGCTCGACAGAGGCGATACAGAAGGAACATCCGGAGCTGCCGGCGTATGAGGAGTACGATGAACTGCTCGCGGCAATACTGAAGGAAATATGATAAAAAGCCTTGCGAAAGCAGGGCTTTTTTTGGGTAAGAAGGAGCAAAGAGTGCTGTGAGATTTTTTAGAAAGAACCGTGAAGGATATATAGAAAAAAAGACGCTGATTATCGTACTGCTCATCGTGTGCGTGCTCATTTTGGGAGAGGCGATATTCCTCTTTGCAATATCGCGAAAGGGTTCGACGCCTGAGCAAACGATAGTGGAGGCGACGGAAGCGCCAACGCCGGAGCCGACACCTGAGGATCAGGCCGCCTTCAATCCTGCTGATGATGCAGAAGAAGAGCCAACATCGACCCCTGAGGATGAAGGTAACGGTTTTATGGTGGCAATCGATGCCGGTCATCAGAGTCACGGAAACAGCGACACAGAGCCGGTTGGTCCGGGCTCATCCACGAAAAAAGCAAAGGTTTCTGACGGGGCGACGGGATGTTCCACGGGGGTTCCCGAGTACAAGCTGAATCTCGATGTGGCGAAAAAACTTGAGAGTGAGTTGGTACGCCGGGGCTACAAGGTTTACATGATCCGAAAGAAAAATGATGTCAACATCTCAAATGTAGAAAGAGCGCAGGCGGCAAACGACAGCGGAGCAGATATCTGCATCCGACTTCACGCTGACGGAGTAGATGACGGCAGCGCCAGGGGTGCGAGCGCGCTTCATCATTCCGCGGACAATCCGTACAATCCGGAGCTCAGTAAAAAATCAAAGAAGCTGTCTCAGTGTGTTCTCGACGCGTATTGTGCATTGACCGGGTTTAAAAATCGAGGCCTTTCGGAGAGAGATGATCTGACAGGTACAAACTGGAGTGAGATACCGGTAACACTTTTGGAGATGGGCTTTATGAGCAACGCGTCCGAGGATGAAAAAATGCAGGATGTCGATTTTCAGTATACTATGGCAAAGGGAATAGCAGATGGTATAGATGCTTATTTCGGCATCTAAAAAATGAGGGGAAAAGATGAAAAAAAGACTAGCTTGTTTTATATCCGTTATGATGGTGTCGGTGATGACACTTTCGGCGTGCGGTTCAGATGGTATCATCGAGTTTAATCCGGATGCTCCTGCGGACGAAAAAGTATCGGAAGCAGAGGAACAGGAAGAAAAAAGCGACGGAAGCTGGGCTGTATACTGGTACCTCTGCGGGTCGGATCTGGAGTCGGAGTACGGATGCGCGACGGACGACATGAATGAAATGATGAGCGTGAAGCTTCCGGAAAATGTAAAGTTCGTTATCCAGACCGGAGGGGCCTCCACATGGCAAAACGAGGTTATAAGCGGTAAAAAGATCGGTCGTTATGAGTATTCTGGAGAGGAACTGACGCAGATAGAAGAGATAAAGCAGGCAAATATGGGAAAGAGCTCCACACTCAGCGACTTCCTTTCCTTCTGCAACGAGAACTATCCTGCCGATCACAAGATAGTCCTGTTTTGGGATCACGGTGGCGGGTCCACAATGGGTGTTGCCCAGGATGAAAACTTTGATCTGGATATGCTGTCTTTACCGGAGATGAGAAAGGCATTTGAGGAGACCTGTGAGGTCAGCGCGGAGAATCCGCCATATGACATGGTGGCGTTTGATACCTGTCTGATGGCGACTGTCGACGTCGCGAATATTTTTAAGGATGTAGCGAAATACCTGGTCGCAAGTGAGGAGACCGAGCCTGAAATCGGATGGAGTTATGACGGTTGGATACAGGCTTTGGCGGATGATACTACGATCTCACTTCCCGAGCTCGGGAAGGTTATCTGTGATACATATTATAAGGCTTGTGAGGAGAGAGATTATGATGACGAGGCTACATTGTCAGTGACTGATCTTTCAAAGACCGATACGCTACTGGCGGCCTATAATAAGCTTGGTGATGAGGCGCTGGTCAACGTGGTAAGCGACGAATCTTTTGCGGGTAAGTTTTCGCGTGCAGCGAAGAAAACGGAAAACTACGGCGGCAATACAAAGAACAGCGGATACTCGGACATGGCTGACATGGGGGATCTCGTGAAGCATGCGAAGGAAATACTTCCGAACAGTTCGCAGGAGGTTTTGGATGCGATTAAGGATGCTGTGGTCTATCAGGTAAAAGGAAAGTTCAAGTCGCATGCGAACGGGCTTTCATGCTACATCAGCTACTCCAACGACAAAGATAAGCTGAAGGATTACATAAAAGCATCCGGAACAGAGGCGTTTAACCATTTTTATACCTACAAGGTAACTGACGATCTGAGCCAAAAAGGTTACGAGTACGTGTCCGCTCTTCTGGGCGGCGAGGACTTCGAAATAGAGGAGCATTTCGACATCAGCTCACTCGAGGACAAGGCATTAAAAATAGTCGACGGCAGCACTGCCGTATTAAAGATCGGCAAGAAAAATGCCGAGCAGTTGGCTGATGTAAGCTACGAACTTCTCATGGCGCTCGATGACGGTGAGACATTCGTGAGCCTCGGGGCAGCGGGAACTCCGGATGATATTGATGCCGACTGGGAAAAGGGTATTTTTAAGGACAATTTCAGAGGCATGTGGGGAGCCATCGACGGCAATCTGGTCTTCATGGAGCTGGTAGTTTGCAACGATGATTATACACTGTATCAGGTTCCGATCAAGTTAAACGGTGAGGAGACATTTTTAGCGGTTGCATGTGACAACGCGTCACATGAGTTCGCGATACTGGGAGCGCATGATGAGCTGGAACACGGAGTCGCGCCGAAGTCTGTTACAAAGCTTAAGGCCGGAGATAAGGTGACACCGATACTTTTTATGATGAATAAGGATGATGTTCAGGAGTTCGAGATGGACACATTTAAGGTGACGGAGGATACGACCTTTGCGGAGGAGGAGCTTGGTGACGGCAAATACGCGATCCTATTCGAGATGACGGGGACGGATGGGAAGTACGCCATGTCGGATGTGGAAGTATTTGAGGTCAAAAACGGCGTGATGGAATATCTGTGAAAATAGTGTGAAAAATGAGATTTTTGCTTGCATAATACGAGAGTGTGTGGTATAGTTAGGGTGGAACTATAGGCAGGTCATGGATGACCTAAGTACAATATCAAAGGAGTGATAGCTATGGGACATGGAATGGATATCAGCTCACTGAATACGTTTAATCCGACCTCTGCTTTGTTCAGTTCGTCGAACAGTGCATTGAAGAACTCTTCGAACAGTTGGATGACGGGACTCACTGATCTGAAGATGATCCAGAGCGGAACTTACAAAAGAGCTTTGCATAGTGTTTATGACAAGCAGGATAAGGATACAGTAAAGAAGTCTGTATCGGATGCTATCTCGACAGATGCCGAGAAAACTATTCAGAGCTGGAAGGATGACGAGTTGGATGCAAAAGAGATCGCTCGTCAGCTCAATTCGGCAGGCAGCAATTTTAACGAGCTGTTCTAGCCTACATCTCTGCGGAACCGTAAACCGGGAGGAAAGTTTTTGAAACCTAGATGTGAGGGCGCGTTTCTTACGCGCCCTCATGTAGCGTTCGGAGAGTATTATGAGACGAGTTTTTGTACCGCCCGAGCAGGTCGGAGACGGACAGATCACCATTTACGGTGATGATGTCAAGCATATGCGGGATGTCCTTCGGATGAAGGAGGGGGATCATATCACCGCGACCTGTGGCCGTGGCACCGACTATCACTGCGAGATATCGAAGATAGCGGATGACGAGATCACATTGTCCGTAATCGATCAGGAAGCAGATGCCTCGGAGCTTCCCGTAAGGATCAGCCTCTATCAGGCGCTCCCAAAGGGGGACAAGTTAGAACTTGTGATCCAAAAGGCGGTTGAACTCGGCGTGTACGAGGTGATCCCTGTGCGTACCGTCAGATGCGTCGTAAAGCTCGATGATGCCAAGGCTGCAAAAAAGCAGGCCCGCTGGCAAAAGATATCCGAGGAAGCAGCCAAGCAGAGCGGCAGGGGGATAGTCCCGGAGGTTCTGCCTGTGATGGATTTTAAGGACGCGTTAAAAAGGGCGTCAGCCTGCGAACATGTACTGATACCTTATGAGCTGTGTGATGACTACTCACTGACAGACAGATTGCGCGAGAGTATATGTGGAAAACCAGAGGGTCCTGATAAGCATGACGGAGCGGGTTCATCGGAAAAGAGTATAGCAGTATTCATCGGATCCGAGGGCGGATTTGAAAGAAGCGAGGTTGAACTCGTAAAGGAAAACGGTGGCGAGGAGATCTCACTCGGCCACAGGATACTTCGCACGGAGACAGCTGCCATCGCAGTGCTTGCACACCTGATGTTGACCATAGAGGCGGCGGGCGTGAGTGTATGAAGCAGATAAGGTTATAAATCAGAAAAACAGAAAAGAATAGTTTTTGGGGTTTGAGAAACAAATGGAAGCATATTTAGACAACGCGGCAACGACCAGAGTGCTGCTCGAGGTAGCTGAACTGGTTAAAAAGGTGATGACGGAGGATTATGGAAATCCGTCATCGCTCCATACAAAGGGCTTTGCCGCTGAGCAGTATATCCGCGGGGCTTTGGATGATATATCACGCACACTGAAGGTGGATCCGTCGACCATTGTGTTTACTTCAGGCGGTACGGAGAGCAACAATCAGGCGCTCATCGGTTCAGCACTTGCCAACAAAAGAAGAGGCAAGCATATCATAACCACGGCATTTGAGCACGCTTCCGTAGCGGAGCCTCTTATCTATCTCGAGCAGATGGGCTTCGAAGTGACATTTTTACCGGTTGAGAGTGACGGAAAAGTATCACCGGAAACACTGAAGGATGCTCTCAGGAATGATACCATCTTGGTTTCAGTCATGATGGTAAACAATGAGATCGGAGTAGTGCAGGATCTGCAGACTCTGGTAAAGATTGTAAAATCATATAACCCCGAGATCATTTTTCATACGGATGCCATACAGGCATATGGAAAGCTGGAACTGCATCCGAAAAAACTCGGAGTCGACTTGATGAGCGTGAGCGGTCACAAGCTTCATGGTCCGAAGGGTACGGGATTTCTTTATATCGCTGAGGCAAACACGAAACTTCACCCGTATATTCATGGCGGACATCAGCAAAAGAATCGTCGTTCGGGAACCGAAAACGTTCCCGGTATAGCAGGACTCGGTATGGCTGCGCAGCTTGCCTATGATGATTATCAGTATAAATATAAAAACGTTTCCGAGCTTAGTGAAGATTTCATTCGTGATCTGAAAAAGATCGAAGGTGTGGTCATAAACGCCAGACCGGAGGGTAAGTCGAAAACGGAGTTCAGCCCGTATATCATCAGTGCCGGTATCGAAGGGATCAAGTCGGAGGTGCTGTTACATGCGCTTGAAGATAAGGGTGTTTATGTTTCATCAGGATCTGCCTGTTCCTCGAACCATCCCGGTTTAAGTGACACGTTAAGTGCTATCGGTGTCGACAAATCGTTGCTTGATTCGACCATACGCTTCAGTCTCTCGCGATTTACCACCCGCGAGGAGATAGACTACACCATTGCCAGTTTGCAGACCTTGCTGCCGACGCTTCGGCGGTTTACCAAGAGGTGACGAGACACATCCCTCACTGGACATGTTTAAACTACCCTCGCGCGACAGATAACCAAGATAGTATACAGCCGCGCGAGGACAGTTTGGTTTTCCAACGAGGGATGTGTCGTAAGCGTCGGTGCGTAGGCAGCGTATTTTGCTGCCATGCACCGCTACGCTTACGAAAAAAGCGAAAGCGTGCCCGAGTGGAAACCAAAGCTGTCCGGGAGCGGCGGGTAACAAAGAGGCTAACAAAGGAGTTTATTATGGCATCAACATACTTAGTAAAATACGCCGAGATCGGCATCAAGGGCAAGAACAGATATAAATTCGAGGACGCTCTGGTTCATCGCGTCATAGAGCGTTTGGATCGTGTAGACGGTAAGTTTCGCGTGCAAAAAGAGCAGGGAAGGATCCTCGTAGAGGCTCTTTCGGATCATGACGAGGAGGAGGCCATCACCGCGCTTACTCACGTGTTCGGCGTGTCTCAGGTATGTCCGGTTTCGGAGATCGTCGACAGAGACTTTGGTCATATCTGTGAAGCTTTGGTAGAGCATATCAAAGCGAGACTGGGTGATACACCGTTTACCTTCAAGGCATTTGCAAAAAGAAGTGACAAATCCTATCCGATGGAGAGTCCTGAGATAGCGATAGAAGCAGGTGACTATATCATCAATCACATCGATACGGCTAAGGTCGATCTGCATAATCCGGAGTATAAAGTCTTTATCGAGATCAGACGTGCGGCGTACGTCTATATCTCGGGATACCCCGGAGTCGGCGGTATGCCTGTGGGCACCGCAGGAAAAGCGATGCTCCTTCTCTCAGGAGGTATCGATTCACCGGTCGCAGGCTATCGCATAGCAAAGCGCGGTGTAAACATCGACGCGACATATTTCCATGCACCGCCGTATACATCGGAGCGTGCAAAACAGAAGGTAGTTGATCTCGCCCGTATAATCAGCGAGTACACCGGACCTATCACGCTTCACGTGGTGAACTTCACCGATATTCAGATGGCAATATATGAAAACTGTCCGCATGACGAGCTTACCATCATCATGCGCAGATATATGATGCAGATCGCTGAGACCATAGCAAGAAAAAGGGACTGTCTGGCGTTGGTTACAGGTGAGAGTATAGCGCAGGTGGCGAGTCAGACTTTACAGAGCCTGGCTGCAACGGATGCCGTGTGCGGTATGCCCGTGTTCAGGCCGCTCATCGCCATGGACAAACAGGAGATAGTCGAGGAGTCACAGAGGATAGGCGCTTATGAAACCTCGATCCAGCCGTATGAGGACTGCTGCACGATCTTTGTCGCAAAGCATCCCGTGACCAAGCCGAAAATAGATCAGATAGAAGAGAGTGAAAAAGCGCTTACAAAAATAATGCCCCCGCTTTTGGCAGAGGCATTAGATACTGTCGAAGTATTGAAAATCAATCCACGATGAATGGCTTCAGCTTTTCAACTATCTCATCGAGATTTCCGTCTTCGCTGTGGATATTAAGCTCGATCGGCTTAGAAAGATCCAGGCTGAAGATACCCATGATCGATTTAGCATCGATGACATAACGACCGGAAACCAGGTCAAACTCGGCATTGTACTTTGCAACCTCGTTGACGAAATCCTTTACTTTGTCGATAGAATTCAGTGATACATTAACTGTCTTCATGTATAATCCCTCCTTGTGGGTTTGCTTTCATTAATACTGTTTAATGATAGTAAAAACCGAACGAAAAGTCAAGGGGTAAAACGAAAAAAATGGAGTGAAAGATGCAGATTGCGTTTCTGACCTTAGGCTGCAAGTCCAATTTTTATGAGACAGAGCAGATGATAAAAGCATTCAGAGAACGAGGCTTTACGATCGTTGATTTCGACCGTAAGGCCGATGTTTACGTTATAAACACCTGCACCGTGACCAATATCGCCGACAGGAAGAGCCGTCAGATGATACATCGCGCCCGCAAAAATGCTCCGGACGCAATGATAGTAGCTACGGGGTGCTATGTCGACAGTGCCGAAAAAATAGAGGCGGATAACTCAGTCGATCTGGCACTCGGAAACAAGGATAAACCCGCGCTTGTAGACAGAGTTATAGAGGAACTGAAAAAACGTAACACATCGGAAACGGTTGATGTGACGGACACGGACAAAAAGCTCGCCACATCTCATGATATATGTCCGAATGATGTTGGGGTTGACCTTCACAAGCAGCGTACTCGCGCTTTTATCAAGGTTCAGGACGGATGCAATCAGTTCTGTTCCTACTGCCTGATCCCTTATGTCAGAGGCAGGGGAGAGTTAAACAGTACCCCCGAGGCAGAGGTCGTGAGTGAGGTCAGAGAAAGAGTAGAATCAGGCTGCAGGGAGGTAGTCCTCACCGGTATCCACCTTTCTTCCTACGGGGTTAGCGAAAAAGGAGCAAACGGCTTTGTCAATGAAAAGGGACTGCCCCTTTTAAATCTAATAAAAAGCGTAAATGAGATCGAAGGACTACAGAGAATCAGGCTTGGATCACTTGAGCCCCGTATCATAACCGAAGACTGGTTAGAAGGGCTAAAGGACTGCAAAAAGCTCTGTCCGCATTTTCACCTGTCATTACAAAGCGGTTGCGATCAGACGTTAAAGAGGATGAACAGGCATTATACATCTGATGAGTATCTGGAGAGAGTAGAGCTCATCAGGCAGTTTTACGAGCATCCTGCGATCACGACGGACGTGATAGTCGGGTTCCCGGGTGAAACCGATGAGGAGTTTGAGCAGACGCTGCATTTCCTCGAAAAAGTCGGTTTTGCGGATCTGCATATTTTTCAGTATTCAATGAGAGACGGTACTGTTGCGGCAAAGATGCCTGATCAGGTGTCTCCCGAGATAAAGAAAAAAAGAAGCGAGATCCTGATCAAAGAAGCAGAAAAATGGCGTGATTTATATATTCGCAGCCAGGCTCATGTGAAAGGCTCGGTGCTTTTTGAGGAATATGAGACCAGGGACGGCAAAGAGTATCTGTGTGGATTCAATGAGCGGTATGTCAGGTACGGAGCGAGCGCGGAAACAGTGGAAAAAGAGGGATTTAAGCCCGGAGAGGTGTATGAGAAAAGCGCGGATCTTGCCATTTTTTAAAAATACTCTTGATAAAAACGTCCAAATAGTATAAAATATCTTTATCTTTACAGTTATATGATGAGGTTTTGATATGAACGAGATAAACAATACACAGTTTTTTAACGTTGATTATGACGCAGATTACGATGTCAGGGACATCATAGCGGCCGTATATACAGCGTTGACCGAAAAAGGATATAATCCCGTAAATCAGATCGTCGGATACCTGATGAGTGGCGATCCGACCTATATCACCAGCCACAAGGGTGCGAGGAGCCTGATCATGCGTGCTGAGCGCGACGAGATCATCGAGGTTTTCCTTGAGGACTATATCAGATTCAACCTTGAAGGGAAGAACTGATGCGCGTGATGGGACTGGATTACGGAAAGTCTACAGTGGGTGTTGCCATCAGCGACAGCATGGGACTGACCGCTCAGCCGATAGAGACGATCACCAGAAAGGGTGAAAACAAATTAAGGACTACGTACGCGAGGATAAGAGAACTTATCAGTGAGTACGAGGTTGAAAAGATAGTTGTGGGCCTGCCACTCCACATGAACGGTGAGAAGGGTGAGCGCGCGGTAAAAAGTGAGGAGTTCGCTCATGAGCTCGAAGCCAAGGTCGGACTTCCGGTCGAGCTTTACGATGAGAGGATGACCACCGTGGAGGCAAGCAGGGTTCTGACCGAGGGAAACATTAAAAAAGACAGACAGAAGGATTACGTGGATAAGCTGGCGGCGTCGCTTATCCTGAAGGGATATTTGGAGAGCAACATTGGATAATATGACAAAAGGACTTATTACACTGACTGATGATGAAGGCAGTGAGATCGATTTTTATATTCTTGAACAGACTGAGCTGGGTGGACAGACCTATCTTCTGGTGACGGATTCTGCAGAGGATGAGGAGGAAGCCGAGGCTCTTATTTTACGTGAAATCGTAACGGAAAACAATGAGGCTGTCTATGAGACGGTCGAGGATGAGACAGAATTAAACGCTCTATCAAAGCTCTTTGAGGAGCTTTTGGAGGACGTGGATATAAAAACAGACTAAGGAGGTTTGAATTACAATTGAAGAAAAAAGAGAATATGGAGAACGAGACGATACGCATCGTTCCCCTCGGAGGCCTCGAACAGATCGGGATGAATATAACGGCCTTCGAGACGGAGAGCAGTATCATCATCGTGGACTGCGGACTGGCGTTCCCCGAAGATGATATGCTTGGTGTCGATCTCGTGATACCGGACATTTCGTACCTTATCGATAACAGAGATAAGGTTAAAGGTTTTGTCATCACACACGGACACGAGGATCATATCGGGTCTCTTCCGTATGTGTTGAAGCAGTTAAACGCACCGATCTATGCGACAAGGCTGACCATGGCCATTATCGAAAACAAGTTAAAGGAGCATAACCTTTTGGGAAATGTAAAGAGAAAGGTTGTGACCTACGGACAGTACATAAATCTCGGAGATTTTCGTATCGAGTTTATCTGTACGAATCACAGTATCGCTGACTCGGCGGCGCTTGCCATCTATACTCCGGCAGGTGTCATCGTGCACACGGGAGATTTTAAGGTTGATTATACTCCGGTTTACGGAGATACCATCGATCTGGCGAGATTCGGAGAGCTTGGCAAAAAGGGTGTGCTTGCTCTGATGTGTGACTCGACGAATGTTCTTAAGCCCGGATTTACCGAGTCGGAAAAAACAGTCGGAAAGACGTTTGACACTATTTTTGAGGAAAATGAAAAAAGCCGCATCATAGTGGCCACCTTTGCGTCGAATGTGGACCGTGTTCAGCAGATAATCAATTCCGCAAAAAGGCAGAAAAGGAAGGTCGTTATCGAAGGCCGATCCATGGTCAATATCGTAAATACAGCTATTGAACTCGGATATATACAGGTACCCGAGGGTATGATGATCTCACTCGAGGAGATGGGTAACTATACCGATGATCAGCTGGTACTGATAACCACAGGTTCTCAGGGAGAGTCGATGGCAGCGCTGTCAAGGATAGCTGCAAGTATCCATAAAAAGGTCACGATAAAGCCGGGAGACGTGGTAATCTTTTCATCGCGTCCGATACCGGGAAATGAAAAATCGGTATCAAAGGTGATGAACGAGCTCTCTATGAAGGGCGCAAAGGTTATCATCCAGGATACTCACGTATCGGGGCATGCCTGCGAGGAGGAGATCAAGCTTATCTACTCCCTCGTAAAACCGAAGTATTCCATCCCGGTTCATGGAGAATACCGTCACCTCATCGGACAGGGCGAGGTCGCCAAAAAGATGGGTGTGAAAAAGGAAAACGTGGTCATCTTAAGATCCGGTGATGTACTTGAGATCGGAGAAAAGGTCGCGAAGGTCGTAGGACGCGTGCAGTCTGCGGGTATCATGGTTGACGGACTCGGTATCGGTGACGTGGGAAATATCGTCCTGAGAGATCGCCAGCACCTGTCGGAGAACGGACTAATTGTAGTCGTATTGACACTGGAGCGCGGATCGAATATAGTACTTGCGGGACCCGACATAGTATCAAGAGGATTTGTCTATGTCCGTGAGTCGGAGAACCTGATGGATGAGTGCAAAGAGGTTGTTAACATCGCACTCGACAGACTGTTTGACAGAGGTGTTACCGACTGGAGCAAGATGAAAACAGAGATCAAGGATGCGTTGACTGATTTCCTTTGGAAAAAGATGAAGAGAAATCCGATGATACTTCCGATCATCACCGAGGTCTGAGATGGAAGAGCGTATCGATGTTTTTTTGGAATTATTTAGAGAACCATTACCCGATCATCTGGTTGAAATAGAAGCATACGCCCGCGAAAATAACGTCCCTGTTATCGGTCGCGGGACGGGTGATATCATAAGATATTATCTTAGAAGTGTAGCTCCCGAAAACGTTTTGGAAATAGGGACCGCGATCGGGTATTCGGCTCTTTTTATGAGAGAATATTTAAGTGTGAATGCGCATATCACGACCATAGAAAAGATCGAGTCGAGATATACTCTGGCGGAAAATAATTTCAAAAAATATGACAAAGATAATAAGATAACTCTTATAAAAGAGGATGCCGGTGATGCCATAGAAAAACTCCGTGATAATGGTAATAAGTATGGGGTTATTTTTCTGGATGCGGCAAAGGGGCAGTACCCCGCATATCTGCCTGTTTTAGTTGATCTTTTGGAAACGGGTGGGGTAATAATAACTGATAATATTTTCCATAACGGAGCAGTTATTAATTCGAGATATGCAGTCACACAGCGTGACCGCACCATACATGACAGGCTCAGGGAATATATGAAGGATATCTCTGAGCATGAAGGATTAAATACACTTATTCTTCCTGTGGAGGATGGAGTTGCAATTTGTCAAAAGAAGTAATAAAAGAGGAGTCTCATGAAGAAAAAACCTGAATTACTATCTCCTGCATCATCTTTGGAGGTACTTCGTACCGCGTTTACTTTTGGCGCGGATGCGGTGTATATCGGAGGTGAGCAGTATGGCCTGAGAGCGAAGGCAAAGAACTTTTCCGAAGAGGAGATGAAGGAAGGGATAGAGTACGCCCACAGCCTCGGAAAAAAGGTTTATGTTACAGCAAATATAACCGCGCATGACCGGGATCTGCCGGGAGTGCGCGATTACTTTGAGTGGATAGGATCGGTGAAACCGGATGCTCTGATAATATCAGACCCGGGTGTTTTTATGATTGCCCGCGAGGTGTGCCCGGATGTGGACATACATGTCAGCACTCAGGCGAACAACGTAAACTCGATGACCTGTAAGTTTTGGTATGAGCAGGGCGCGAAACGAGTTGTGACCGCGAGGGAGCTGTCGTTAAAGGAGATAGAAGGAATATGCGCGGATAAACCGGAAGGACTCGAGATAGAGACATTTGTTCATGGAGCCATGTGCATATCACACAGCGGAAGATGTCTTCTCAGTCATTATTTTACGGGGAGAGACGCGAACCTGGGAGCGTGCACACATCCGTGCAGATGGCGTTATCATATAGTCGAGGAGACCAGACCCGGTGAGTATCTGCCGATCGAGGAGAACGAGCGCGGTACCTATATTTTCAACTCAAAGGATCTGTGTATGATAGATCACATACCTGATCTGATTAATTCGGGTATCGACAGTTTCAAGATCGAAGGACGCATGAAAACAGCGCTTTACGTGGCATCGGTGATCCGTGCGTACAGACAGGCCATCGATATGTATTTTGAGGATGAAAAGGCTTATGAGGAACATTTGGATCACTTCAAAAATGAAGTTAAAAAATGTACCTACAGACAGTTTACAACGGGATTTTTTTACGGATCGACCACACATGAATCCCAGATTTATGATGCGAACACCTATGATAAGGGTGCTGTTTATCTCGGGCAGATCGACGGTACCGATAAAGACGGTATGTGTCATCTGATCCAGAAAAACAAGTTTTCTGTCGGTGATGAGATAGAGCTTATGAAGCCGGACGGATCTGACAAAAAGGTAGTGGTTGAGGCTATGATCGATGATGACAGGAATCCGATGGAGTCCTGTCCGCATCCCGGTCAGAGTTTTTATATCAGGATAAACGCTGATGCTGATCCCGGAGATATTCTGCGTATAGATAAAACTGTCAGTGAAATGACGGATGAGGAGGCGGACACCTGTGAGTGAAGTCGGTGCTCCTTTTGATACAGAGGAGCAAAAGGAAAAGGCAATACTTTTAGCGGTCGACATCGGAGACGGAAATGATGTTGACGCTTCGCTTGACGAGCTCGCAGAGTTGGCGGATACCGCTGATGCCGAGGTGGTTGGAAGACTGGTTCAGGCAAGGGAGGCCTTTCATCCTGCCACATATATAGGCAAGGGAAAGATAGATGAGGTCAGGGATATGGCCATGTTTACGGAGGCCGATACCCTTATCTGTGATGATGAGCTTTCGCCTGCGCAAATGAAGAATCTGTCGGATACGCTGGGGATGAAGGTCATAGACAGGACTGTCCTCATACTTGATATTTTTGCGAAGCATGCGAGGACCGGAGAGGGAAAACTCCAGGTAGAGCTCGCACAGCTCCGTTACAGATCCTCGCATCTTATCGGAATGGGAAAGGTGCTCTCGAGACTCGGTGGAGGAATCGGAACCAGAGGTCCCGGTGAGACAAAGCTTGAGGTAGACAGAAGGCAGATCCGCGACAGGATTTCGAGCCTGAACTCAAAACTCAAGGATATGGTTAAAAACCGTGATGTCATGCGAGCCGGTAGGACGGAGGCACACGTACCGACTATCGCGATTGTAGGGTATACAAACGCGGGTAAATCCACCCTTATTAATCGCCTTACTAATGCGGGTGTTTTATCTGAGGATAAGTTGTTTGCGACTTTGGATACTACTACCAGAGCACTTACTTTGGACAGCGGTCAGAAGCTACTTTTCACAGACACGGTCGGCTTTATCCACAAGCTTCCGCATACGCTTATAAAGGCGTTCAGGTCGACGCTTGAGGAGGCTGGATACGCGGATATATTGCTCCATGTCGTGGACGGGGCGAACCCCAGGCATGAGGAGCAGATGAAGGTCGTATACGAGACGCTGAAGGAACTTGATATCGAGGGGAAGCCGGTGATCACGGCGATAAATAAATGCGATGTTTCTCCGCTTGTTAAGGATATAAAGGATCCGATGGCGGATGAGAGAGTTTGTATCAGCGCGAGGACCGGTGAGGGGATAGAAGGACTTTTAAGCAAGCTCGAGGAGATGATCAATTCATCAATGATAGATATAGAAAAGGTATTTCCGTTTGATCAGGCAGGAAAGCTTCAGTACATCAGAACGAAGGGAATGCTTATCGAGGAAACATACAGAGAGGATGGAATCTATGTGCGGGCAAAGGTGCCTGCCGAGGGACTCCATCTGCTTTCGTAAGGTAGGATAAAATGAGTGTAAAAAGCGAGCTTTTAAAGCTTCTTGAAGCGAACAGGGATAAGGATCTTTCCGGTGAGCAGATAGCAAAAAGCCTTAATGTGACCAGGGCTGCCGTATGGAAGGCGGTGCAGGCTTTGCAGAGTGACGGTTATGAGATCGATGCGAAAAACAAGCTGGGTTATCGTCTGTCAGGAAAAAGTGACAGGTTGTCTGCCGAGGGGATCGGACTATATCTTGAAAAAAAGGATACGAAGGTTATAGTTTTGCCGGAGGTCGACTCGACTAATAATGAGTTAAAAAGGATAGCCATGTCCGCGCCTGATGATGAAGGTGCATCCGGAGGAATAGTCGTACTCAGTGAGCATCAGACGAGCGGTAAGGGCAGACGGGGAAGAGGTTTTTATTCACCCGAAGGCTCAGGCATATATATGAGTATTTTATTTCGCCCGGACGAGGAGAGAGCATCGGATGTTGTTTTAGTGACTACTCAGGCGGCCGTGGCGGTTGCTCATGCAGTGAGCCTGGTATGTAAAAAAGAAACTAAAATTAAATGGGTAAATGATGTATATTCAGATGATAAAAAAATATGCGGAATACTCACTGAAGCGGTATCTGATTTTGAGAGTGGCGGGATAGAGCTTGTCATAGTAGGTATAGGAATCAACGTAAGAAGACCTGCAGATATTCCTGATGATATTAAGGATATAATGGGTTTTATTTACGATGAAAATGAAGATGAAAATGTATCAAGAAATGAGATAGCTGCTACCGTTATTAATGAGTTACAAAAGTACTATGATGATCTGCCTGACAGGTCATTTATTAAGGAGTATAAAACCAGATCGAATGTGATAGGAAAAAGAATTCGTTTCGGAACTCCGGGCAGTATCCCGGGTGCGTCCGGAGATGACTGGAGAGAGGGAATCGCCGAAGATATTGATGATTCGGGCGGGCTCATCGTCAGGCTTGAGGACGGATCGGTGGAGGTTCTTCGTACCGGAGAGATATCACTTCGAGTAGGGGAGTAGGTTATGAAGCATTACGGGAAATATATAAAACCTTATTTGTCGGCCTTTATTCTGGGGCCGTTGTTTATGATAGTTGAGGTTGTGGGCGAGGTTATCCTGCCGAAGTTCATGGCGCTGATCATAAACTACGGATGCGGACAGATGGAAGGCGTGGAAGCAAAGGGGTCAGGTTATATTATTTTAATAGGAGCCGCGATGATAGGATCGGCTCTTCTTATGATGCTCGGAGGAATACTCGGAGCATATTTTGCTATCAAGGCATCGGTTAATTTTGCAGCTGATTTAAGAAGTGATATTTTTGTAAAAATACAGAAGTTTTCTTTTGCAAATATTGAAAAGTTTTCAACGGGATCACTTGTAACAAGACTTACAAATGATATTACAAATGTTCAAAACATGATATCGATGGCGCTCAGAATGTGCCTGCGAGCTCCCGGTATGCTGATCGGCGGACTTATCATGGCATTTATATTAAATGCAAAGCTGGCGCTGGTCATGGTGGTGGTATTACCGTTACTCATGATAACGCTCGGCATAGTTATCAAGGTTGCATTTCCGAGATTCAACAGGATGCAGGATGGTATAGATCATCTGAATACGAGGGTGCAGGAAAACATAACCAACCAAAGAGTCGTAAAATCCTTTGTCAGGGATGACCATGAAAGACAGACCTTCGACGAAGCGAATGAAGGATTGAAAAACAAAACATTAAAGGCTATTGGAGTTGTTATTTTTACTCTTCCTATTATGACACTCGCGATGAATGTAACAACTCTCGGAGTGGTATGGTTCGGGGGAAAACAGATAATAACAGGTGACATGCCGATAGGAGATCTGACAGCATTTACGACCTATGTTGTACAGATTCTCATGTCCCTTATGATGCTTTCATTTGTTATAATACAGGGATCCAGAGCTATAGTTTCTTCGAAAAGAATCTGTGAAGTTTTGGACGAAGAAATAGATCTTTCGGATGAGACGGCTGCTCATCCTGAGCTTAAGGTTGAAAGCGGAAAAATTGAGTTTAAAAATGTCGGTTTTAAATACTATAAAAAGCACAAGGATTACGTATTAAAGGATATATCCTTTGTCATCAACCCGGGTGAGACTGTCGGGATCATAGGTTCCACCGGTTCGGGAAAAAGTACGATGGTGCAGCTGATACCTCGTCTGTATGACTGTGATGAGGGACAGATATTAGTCGATGGTGTCGACGTAAAGGACTACTCGCTCTATAACCTCCGAGAGGGTGTATCGATGGTGCTTCAGAAAAATGTCCTGTTTTCGGGAAGCATTGCCGACAACCTCAGATGGGGTGATATGGATGCAAGTGATGATGAAGTTAAAAAGATGGCTGAGATAGCTCAGGCGGATCTGTTTATAAAGGATTTCGAGGATGGCTATGAGAGGGATCTCGGACAGGGAGGAGTAAACGT
Source organism: Lachnospiraceae bacterium P6B14 (assembly GCA_000687695.1). GTDB lineage: Bacteria > Bacillota > Clostridia > Lachnospirales > Lachnospiraceae > Eubacterium_F. Next base: position 124,958 of record JHWZ01000003.1, read on the forward strand.
CTCAGGCGGACAGAAGCAGAGACTCTGTATCGCGAGAGCTCTTCTGAAAAATCCCAAGATTCTCATACTCGATGATTCTACCAGTGCGGTCGATACAGCTACCGAGGCGAAGATAAGGACTAACTTAAAAGATTATCTGCCTATGGCAACCAAGCTTATCATAGCACAGCGTATTTCATCCGTTATGGATGCGGACAAGATAATAGTAATGGAGGAAGGAAACATCGTGGGTATGGGAACCCACGCGGAGCTTTTAAAGAGCAATCAGACCTACAAAGAGATCTGCTTCTCCCAGCTTTCCGAGAAGGAGGTGGCGATCTGATGGCAGCGGTAAGAGGAAGCGTGGCAGCGGGCCCGGGAAGAAAATCAAGGGAAATGCAGATGCGAGGCGGAAAGCCGAAAAACTCGTCAGCCACCATAAAAAGAATAATATCATATCTCGCAGGGGATAAATATCTCATACTCGTGGCATTTTTGTTTGTAATAATCTTCTCTGTCGCGTCCATACTCGGTTCATATATGCTGAAACCAATCATGGACAGACTTGCGGAGTGCGCTTCTGACATAGCGTCATCCACGGGTGATGTGACGGGAAAAATAGCGGATGCAGTGACAGAGCTGGCACGGATGTTACTTGTGATGGGTGCTATATACGGGGCGGCGATACTGACTCAGTATTTCCAGATGAGGATAATGGTCGGTGTGTCTCAGAGGACACTCATCCGCATAAGAAAGGATCTGTTTGATCATCTGCAGCGTATGCCGGTCAGGTATTTTGACACCAATACGGTCGGGGATATCATGTCCCGATTTACAAATGATGTGGATGCGATCGGTGAGATGCTGAATCAGACCGTGGTCCAGATGATAACCGGAATAATAAACATCGTGGGAGTCCTTATCATCATGCTGACCGAGAATATCTGGCTCTCATTGGTCACTATCTTTATGACGCCGGTGATGTTTTTTGCGGCGATAAATGTCGCAAAAAAAAGCTCGAGCCACTTCCGTCATCAACAGGAGGCTCTCGGAAACCTGAACGGCTATATCGAGGAGACTGTTACCGGACAGAAGGTTGTCAAGGTGTTTAACCATGAGGAGGCAGCGGTAGCTGATTTCAAGGAGAAAAATGACAAGCTTAAAAATGAGCAGATAAAGGCTCAGTTTTTCGGAAGTATAATCATGCCGATCATGGGAAATATCGGGCAGATCTGTTATTCGCTCACCGCCATGATAGGAGGTATTCTCTGTGTCGGCGGCGGACTGTCCATCGGCGGACTTACTATATTTGTTAATTATTCAAGACAGTTTTCGAGACCTGTGAACGAGCTTTCCATGCAGGTGAATACGATCTTTGCGGCCTTGGCCGGAGCGGAGAGGGTGTTTACCGTGATGGACAGTGATGTGGAGGAGGCTGATCCCGAGGATGCTATAGAGCTTAAGGATGTACGGGGAGAGGTTGTACTCAATCATGTAAGCTTCGGATACAAGCCGAGACACAAGGTCCTTAAGGATATCTGCCTTACTGTTAAGCCCGGTCAGAAGGTCGCGTTTGTCGGTTCGACCGGTGCCGGAAAGACTACAATTACAAACCTTCTCAACAGGTTTTATGATACTGATGAGGGTGAGATTCTCATCGACGGGAAGGAGATCCATTCCTACAAAAGACAGAGCCTCCGCTCGAGTATAGCGATGGTGCTTCAGGATACACATCTTTTCTCCGGGACGGTGCGTGAAAACATACGTTACGGTCGCCCTGACGCCACCGATGAGGAGGTCGTGGAAGCGGCGAAGACAGCCAGTGCACACTCGTTTATCATGAGGCTGGAGGATGGGTATGATACGGTGCTCGAGGGCGATGGCCTGAATCTGAGCCAGGGCCAGCGTCAGCTTTTGAACATAGCGAGAGCGGCGATCTCGAATGCGCCGATACTTGTTTTGGATGAGGCAACAAGCTCTGTCGATACTCGTACCGAGATGCATATCGAACACGGTATGGAGAGGCTTATGAAGGGAAGGACGACCTTTGTTATCGCGCACAGACTCTCCACGGTCAGAAACTGTGATGCCATCTGTGTGTTGGAGGCCGGCGAGATCATCGAGCGTGGTACACATGATGAATTGCTGGAGCAGAAAGGGCGGTATTATCAGCTTTATACCGGCGCTGTGGAGTTGGCGTAATAAATTTAACATTTTTTACGATGGGTGTAGACAAACCCGAAAAAATGTAGTATAATAGTGAGCTGTAAAGAAAAAACGGCGATTTTTCGCCATTCAGAAAGGATGAAAGATGATGAAAAAGAGTACTTACAGAGTATGCGGAATGGTTCTTGCTATGGCTGTAGCACTCGGAAGTGCGCCCGTGACGACGGGAATAGCAAAGGTTAAGAACGAAAATGCATCAAAGGCTGTTGTTGCAGATGCGGTTAGTGGTTCACCGGTTGTAGTATCCGGACCGACTGCACTTGATAAGACAGATGTAAACACTATGGCAGGTAAGAAAATCACTCTTACACTGAAAAATATTACGGGAGGATCAGCTCAGGCTTACGCAGTATCGTTTACATCGGATAATGAAGCAGTAGCTAAGCCTTCAACAAACACTGTTGCAGCTGATTTTACTTCGGTAACATGTACTATTGATCTGCTTGCGAAGGGATCTGCAGTGATCACGGCAAATGCCGGTGGTTCGAAGTACACATGTAACGTTAATGTTGTTCCGGCCTTTTCAAAGGCGGATTTCTCGATGTATCGTCCGTCGAACTTCGTAACGGCTTATAAGAAGGTCAGCAAAAAGTACGCATGGTACTATGATGGAGAGTGGGGCAAGCCGGCTAAATACGGAAGCACCTACAGAGGCATCCGTATCGGAAAGACCATCAGTGATGTTACCCGTGAGTATGGTGAGTTGACTCTGAAAAAATGCAATAGAAAGAAGGACGCATTCCTCTACGAGAAGCAGTTCAATTCAGGAAAGAAACTAAAGGTATCAAAGTATACCGAGTTTGTTTATAAAGACGGAAAGATCACCTATCGTCTCAGGATTTACTTTACATCTGCAGGAAAGGTTCACGGATTTATCTATCTTGCAGGAAAGAGCTTTGAGAAAATCTCGAAGGATGACTACAGAAAAGGTAAGCGTACCGGTGAGAGCCTGATCTGATGATCCACCTGATAAAGAGTTAATTAAACCCCTGCGGGATTATCCCGCAGGGGTTTTGTTTTGCTTATGTAGTTATCATACCGGAGGTTCTGAAGGAGTTTCGCTCGCCTCGGTGTCCTCCTCGTTTTCACCTTCGGCACCCTCATTTCCTTCTTCCTCAGTTTCATCGGGGATGGACTTTTGAGGCTTGGAAAGCTGTATCAGTACGAGCATCAGTATCGACAGGACTATGGGCAGCCAGTATACCAACTGTTTGACTGTATCCGATGCTGTGATCGGGTATGTATTGAACCAGACGATCACTGCAAAGTAAGTGATGAAAGTTAGGGTTCCGAGCACGGAACCAAGTATGCGGGCGATGGATTTTTGGTCGCCGCCGAACTTCGCCTTAGTGACGTAGTATACAAGAAAGAAAGCAACTCCTGAATCAAAAAGAGCAAACAGAAGCATACCGACGGATATTCTCATATGGTACTCCTTTCTATACAGAAACGGGTAGCTGGCTGGGCCGCCAAACAAAGCAGAGATGATCTGTCACGTGATGGATGTGTCGCGAGCGTCGTTGCGCAGCGCGGGTATTGAAAACTCGAAGAGTTTTCTCTGCGCGCACAACGTGACGCTCGGGAAAAAAGCGAAAGCGTGCCATCACGGACAGATCAATCTGATTTGCCGCGGCCCAGCGGGTTCAGGACCATCTCCTGTATAACAAGATAGCACGACCTACGTCGTGCTATCTTTTATGCAGGAGATGGGACTTGAACCCACACGTCCTTGCGAACACAGGCACCTGAAGCCTGCGCGTCTGCCAATTCCGCCACTCCTGCGCACCAAGAGATATATTACCATTTTGAACAGGACTTGTCAAGTGTTCATATAAAAATCACAGAACTTTCCTATTTGAATGTTGCACGCGAAGCGATTTTGTGGTACAATATCAAAGTGTGCCGTTTTAAGGCGCAAAATACGTATTATTTGTTACGGAGGAAAGAAAGAAAATGAACACAGCAAAGAAAATCATCAAAGAACAGGGGATCCAAAAGCCCGACAAGAAGGAAGCGAAGGCCGAGGCTAAGTCCAGGAAATACCTGATCCTCATCATCGTGGGAGCACTGGTAGTACTCGGGGGTATTTTTGTAGTGTGCTACACACAGCTCAGACCGCGCGCGATCCTCACGGTAGAGGGACCTGCGGCAAACGGTGAAACTGCGACACATACGGTTAACTATACAGATTCGGTATATGACATCTACCAGATGGAGTCAATGTATAACGCTTATGGAATGGATTGGGATCAGACACAGGGCAAAGGAACACTTTCATCCAATGCCAAAAAGCAGATCATGCAGAACCTCAAGCAGAGAGAGGTTCTCGTAATGCAGGCAGAGAAGGACGGAACCGTTCTTGATGACGCAGAAAAAGAAGAGATCAACAAGGCTGTCGAGGAAGCGATGGCAACTATCTCTCAGATGCCGAAGAGCATCAAGGGTCTCTCAGAGAGTGATGTTCGCGCATCCATCGAGAAGCAGAGACTGGCTGAGAAGGAAAAGAAAAAGATCATCGACGGATTTGATATCGATGACGCGAAGCTTACTGCCGAGGTAAGCAAGACGGATTATCGTCAGTACACTCTTCAGTATTACACGATCTCAAAAGAAGATGAGACTTCAGATGCTGAAGAAAAGCCGATGAAGGATGATGCTACGATCCAGAAAGAAAAATCTGATATGCAGGAGCTCGAGACCAAGGCAAAGACTGCCGAGGACTTTACAAAGCTTCTCACGGATGCTGACAATGACAGCAAGGATGATAACACAGGCATCACATATACTACCAGAAATCTTCTTGAGAAGGATGAGGATTTCGCAGATGAGGCGACCAGAGATCTCATCAAAAAGATGAACAATGATCAGGTATCATTCTTTGAGAGTGACAAGGCATTTTTCCTCGTAAAGATGATCAATAACAATGATCCCGAGGCATATGACAACGAGGTAAAGAACAAGATCTCCACAGAGGAGAACAACCAGTATCAGACCTACTATGACGAGACACTGAAAAAGCAGTACAAGTTCAAGGTTCAGTCATACTGGAAGAGTCGTGTAACTATCGGTGGAATCACAGCCTAAAAGGAGGAACTTTTGATGGCGGTCAAGCGAATCTATGTCGAAAAAAAACCTGCGTATGCCGTGCATGCAAAGGAACTTAAAAAGGAGCTCAAGGAGTACTTAAGTCTCGGAGGTCTTAAGGATGTCCGCGTGCTGGTACGCTATGATGTGGAAAACGTCAGTGAGGATATTTTTAAAAAGGCGCTCGTTACGGTTTTCTCAGAGCCGCCCGTTGATATCCTGTATGAGGACAGTTTTCCGACGGATAGTAATGATCATGTTTTTTCGGTTGAGTATCTGCCGGGTCAGTTTGATCAGAGAGCTGACTCCGCGGAGCAGTGCGTACGCCTGCTGAAGGAGACTGAGGAGCCGGTTATCCGTTCCGCAACGACATATGTGCTTTCGGGTGATTTCAGTAGTGAGGAACTTGAAAAGATCCACAGCTATTGTATCAATCCGGTTGATTCGCGCCAGACCGACGAGACAGTTCCCGACACGCTCGTGGCAGTTTATCCCGAGCCTGAGGATGTGAAGATTTTTGATGGTTTTATAAGCATGGATGAGACCGAGCTTAAGAAGCTTTATGATTCGCTCGGACTCGCTATGACCTTTGCTGATTTTAAACATATTCAGAATTATTTCAGCGGCGGATGGGATTCGAATGAGTCACCCCGCGATCCGTCAGTTACGGAGATCAGGGTTCTCGACACCTACTGGTCAGACCACTGCCGTCATACTACTTTCCTTACGGAGCTTACCGACGTCAAATTCGAGGACGGTGATTACAAGGCTCCGATCGAGGAAACATATAACAGGTATAAAAAGGCTCATGATGAGATGTATGCAGGTCGCGATGACAAGTATGTATCTCTCATGGATATCGCACTTCTCGCGATGAAGGAACTGAAGGCTGCCGGCAAGCTCGACGATATGGAGGAGTCTGATGAGATCAACGCCTGCTCCATAGTAGTGCCTGTTACGGTTGACTATGGAAAGGGACCTGAGACCGAGGAGTGGTTGGTATTTTTCAAAAATGAAACGCACAACCATCCGACTGAGATAGAGCCGTTCGGTGGCGCCGCTACATGTCTCGGTGGTGCTATCCGCGATCCTCTTTCGGGACGTGGTTATGTATATCAGGCTATGCGTGTTACGGGTGCTGCTGACCCGACGAAGTCTCTCGCCGAGACGATGGAGGGCAAGCTTCCTCAGAGAAAGATCGTTACAGGCGCGGCTTCGGGTTACAGCTCATACGGAAACCAGATCGGTCTGGCTACCGGTCTTGTCGACGAGATCTATCATCCGAACTACGCGGCCAAAAGACTTGAGATCGGTGCTGTTATGGGTGCCGCTCCGAGAAAGAACGTTATCAGAGAGAACTCCGATCCGGGAGATATCATCATCCTGCTCGGCGGACGTACGGGACGTGACGGATGTGGAGGAGCCACAGGTTCATCGAAGGCTCACACCACGGCATCCATCGATACCTGCGGAGCTGAGGTGCAGAAGGGTAATCCGCCTACTGAGAGAAAGATCCAGAGACTCTTCAGACGTGGCGAGGTTGCTCATATTATCAAAAAATGTAACGACTTTGGTGCCGGCGGTGTCTCGGTAGCTATCGGAGAGCTCGCACCGGGACTTACGGTAGACCTTGATAAGGTTCCCAAAAAATACGCCGGACTTGACGGTACGGAGCTTGCGATATCAGAGTCGCAGGAGCGTATGGCTGTCGTTGTTGATCCGAAGGACGTGGACAAGATGCTCGGATTCGCCGCTGAGGAGAATCTGGAGGCAGTATGTGTGGCGACCGTGACAGAGTCTCCGAGACTTGTTCTCAGCTGGAGAGGCAATGAGATCGTAAACATCTCACGTGCATTCCTGGATACAAACGGAGCTCACCAGGAGACGGAGGTTGTTGTATCAAGCCCGTCAAAGGATGATAATTATCTGACAACTTCAGATGACGTGACATCCTTCAAAACCGCTATGCTTCGCAGATTGTCAGATTTGAATAGTTGTTCTAAGCGTGGATTGGTCGAGATGTTCGACAGCTCGATCGGTGCTTGCACGGTTACGATGCCCTATGGTGGACGCTATCAGATGACACCGATTCAGACCATGATCGCGAAGATCCCTGTTATGGATGGCGAGAGTGATGCGGTAACCATGATGAGCTACGGAATGGATCCGTATCTTATGAGCTGGAGTCCGTATCACGGTGCTCAGTACGCAGTGCTCACATCAGTGGCAAAGATAGTTGCTGCCGGTGGTGATATGAAGAAGATCCGATTTACGTTCCAGGAATACTTCAAGAGAATGACTGAAGACCCGAAGCGCTGGGGCGAGCCGATGGCTGCTCTTCTCGGAGCATACGATGCGCAGATGAAGCTGGGGTTACCTTCCATCGGTGGAAAGGACTCCATGAGCGGAACCTTCAACGATATAGATGTGCCTCCGACGCTGTGTTCATTCGCAGTTGATGTGGCACAGATTTCGGATGTGGTTACCGACGAGCTGAAGACTGCGGGCAGCAGACTGGTCAAGTTCAATATCGAAAAGGATTCGTATGATCTTCCTAATTTTGAGAAGATTATGATACAATATGATAAGATTACAACACTTATGCGTCAGGGCATCATAAAATCAGCATATGCTCTGGACGGTGAGGGAGTTGCTGCGGCGCTTGCAAAGATGGCGTTCGGTAACAAGCTCGGCGTGAAGTTCTGCAAGCATAAGGAGCCTGCTTTCTATTTTTCAAAGAACTATGGAGAGATCGTGGCTGAGATAGATGAGACGGATCTTGCAAAGCTCGATGCGGCCGGAATCGTATATGACAGACTGGGTAGAGTTCTCGACACACCGGAGTTCACCTACCGTGAAGAGAGCCTGTCTTTGGAGGAGGCACTCGAGGCATGGCAGAAACCGCTCGAAAAGGTATTCCCGACACATTCCGCACCTGAGGGACCGGCACTTCGTGATGATGTATATGATGTTTCCGGTGCAGGTGAGAACGTTTACGTTTGCAAGCACAAGATCGCCAGACCGAAGGTATTTATCCCCGTGTTCCCGGGAACGAACTGTGAGTATGATACTCATGCATCGTTCAGAAGAGCGGGGGCTGATACCGAGACGATCGTATTCAAAAACATGAGTGAGTCCGACATCAGGGATTCGGTAGAAGCATTCAAAAAGGCTATAGACGGATCGCAGATAGTTATGTTCTCCGGAGGTTTTTCAGCCGGAGATGAGCCTGACGGTTCGGCGAAGTTCATCACTTCCGTATTCAGAAACCCTGAGATCGCTGAGGCGATACACAGACTTCTCGATGAGAGAGACGGACTGGTGCTCGGTATCTGTAACGGATTCCAGGCGCTGATCAAGCTCGGATTGGTTCCGTACGGAAGGATCACGACACAGAAGGAGGATTCTCCGACGCTCACTACCAACAGCATCGGAAGACATTTCTCCAGATCGGTATACACAAAGGTCGTTACAAACAAGTCACCATGGCTTCAGAAGGCAACGCTCGGTGGTGTTTACACCGTACCGGCATCTCATGGTGAGGGAAGATTTGTAGCTGACAGTGAGTGGATTGAAAAGCTTTATAAAAATGGTCAGGTGGCAACTCAGTACGTCGATGCCGAGGGCAAACCGACCATGGATGAGGACTTCAACGTAAACGGTTCCTATGGAGCCATCGAGGGTATCACAAGTCCTGACGGAAGAGTGCTCGGAAAGATGGTTCATTCTGAGCGTATCGGAAAGGGCGTAGCTATCAATCTTTTTGGTGATCAGGATCAGCTGCTGTTTGAAAGCGGCGTGGAGTATTTCAAGTAATGAGTCAAACAATACAATTTGTACTGGCATCCCAGTCTCCCAGGCGTAAGGAATTACTGCAGAGGCTGGGAATCTCCTTTCAGGTGATCATATCAGAGACGGATGAAGAGGTTAGCTCAAAGGATCCTGCCATGATCACAAGTGTTTTAGCGAACCGCAAAGCGATGGCTGTTGCGGAGGGACTCGTGTGTCAGCATGGCAGCCTGTGGATGAGAGAGCCTTTGGTTGACGGTACGACGCTTCGTGTAGGACCGGCTGACAAGGCGATAGTTATCGGCGCGGATACACTGGTTGTTGTAGATGGAAAGATCCTTGGTAAACCTACATCTGTTGTTGAGGCACGCAAGATGATCCACATGCTCGAGGGACGTTCGCATGAGGTTTATACGGGTGTGGCTCTTCTTACTTTGCAGGATGGCAGGCAGGATCGAGGCAGGACGTTTCATGATAAGACGATAGTTCATGTCGGAAAACTGGATGAGATCGAGCTGGAGGAGTATATCACTTCGAAAGAGCCGTATGATAAAGCCGGGGGTTATGGTATCCAGGGAGCTTTCTCGAAGTATATCACCGGTATCGAGGGGGATTATTATAATGTTGTCGGGTTGCCGATACATCTGCTTTATCAGGAGTTGAAAAAGCTGGGAGTGAGGCTGTAGTTCGGGGTGGTCCGTGGTGACTGTGCACGAAAGGTATGAGAGTGTGTATACGTGGTGGCACGCTTGCGGCATACTTATGACTGTAGCCTGCGTGACGACAGCGTGTATCTGTGATGGCACGCTTGCGCTTTTTTATCATACGTCACGTTGCACGACTCGAGGAAACTCAGAGAGTTTCCTGACCTCGTCTGCGCAACGACGTATGATAGACATCCATCACAGTAATACACTTCTGTCGTCACACAGGCATAAATGACTCTGAAACAATTTGATAGTTTTTTACGTAATTAAGGAAAAACATGATCACCAGTAAAGATAATAATAGAATTAAGAGAATAAAAAAGTTACTTGAGAAATCGAAGATAAGAAGAGAAGAAGGCTGCTTTATACTGGAAGGGTTTAAGCCGGTTTTAGAGGCGGTAAAAAGAGGACTGGCGACGGAGATTTATGTTGCTGAGAGTGCGGATGTGCCCGAGGGGATCACGGTTACGGACACGCTTGGTGATGCGATATTTAACAGCTTATCCGACACGGTTACTCCGCAGGGGATAATGGCTGTTGTAAGGATGCCGGAGTTTGATAAAGATGAGATCTTTGGGAGAGATGACTGCAAGGTTATCTGCCTGGAGGATGTCAGGGATCCCGGGAATATTGGTACTATCATAAGGACGGCTGAGGGTGCGGGGATAGATGCCGTATTACTCTCTAAGGGATGCGCGGATGTGTATCAGCCGAAGGTTACGAGATCTACAATGGGATCTGTTCTGAGGGTTCCCTGCTTGTCGTGCGAGGGGACGTTTGCTGAAGAAATGGATAAGCTTCATGATAAAGGCTTTACCGTTTACGGGGCATATCTTGACGGTGCGGTCGACTTCAGAGAACCGAAGTATGATGGGAAGGTTGCAGTACTCATCGGAAATGAAGCAAATGGACTCAGCGATGAGGTTGTAAAAAAATGTGACAAGCTGATAAAGATACCGATGAAGGGTGAACTTGAGTCATTAAATGCAGCGGTGTCGGCGGCATTGTTATCATATGAAATAGAACGCAATATTAACTGAATAATAGTATGAATAAATACTATAATAATTAGTCTGAAATGGAGGCTGGATCATGGATTTAAAAGGACGCGATTTTTTGACTTTAAGAGACTTTACACCTGAGGAGATCAGGTATATGTTAGACCATGCAAGGATGCTCAAGGATATGAAAAAAAGAGGTCTTGTTCATCGTCATCATGAGGGTAAAAACATCGCCCTTATTTTTGAAAAAACAAGTACGAGAACGAGGTGTTCTTTTGAGGTTGCAGGTCACGATCTCGGAATAGGTGTGACATACCTTGATCCTTCCGGTTCTCAGATTGGAAAGAAGGAGAGCATCGCGGATACAGCAAGGGTTCTTTCGAGGATGTTTGACGGTATCGAGTACAGAGGATATGGTCAGGAGATAGTCGAGGAGCTTGCGAAGTACTCGGATGTTCCGGTTTGGAACGGTCTTACGAATGAGTATCATCCGACCCAGATGCTGGCAGATCTTCTCACAATAGAGGAGGAGTTCGGCCATATCGAGGGTATCAAACTGACATATATGGGTGATGCCAGATATAACATGGGCAATTCACTTATGATCGCGTGCTCAAAGATGGGTATGCACTTTACCGCATGCACGTCGAAGGAGTATTTCCCGGATGCTGAGCTGGTCAAGGTATGCGAGGAATTCGCCAAGGCAAGCGGCGGAAGCATCACGCTTACCGAGGATGTAAAGGAAGGAACAAAGGATGCGGATGTTCTCTACACGGATGTCTGGGTATCCATGGGTGAGCCTGAGGAGGTATGGAAGGAGCGTATCGAGGTACTCTCGCCATATCAGGTAAATGCAGAGGCCATGAAAAATGCCAAGCCGAATGCTATTTTCATGCACTGTCTCCCGGCGTTCCATGATCTGAAGACAGAGATCGGTAAAAAGGTTTATGAGCAGTTCGGGCTCAGTGAGCTCGAGGTTACCGATGAAGTATTCGAGGCACATGCGGAGACGGTATTCCGTGAGGCAGAGAACCGCATGCATACAATAAAAGCAGTAATGGACCTCACACTTTAATTAGGGGAGAGTATATGGCGCAGGTAATAGAGAACGATATCGAAACCCGTATGGACGATGAGTTCCGTCAGGACTGGCTACGCAAAATGGCGTCAGTCAGTGAGGCGACGGCTACCATCGATTCAACGCTTTTTGATAAATATGAGGTTAAAAGAGGACTCAGAGATCTGGACGGACGAGGTGTGCTTACCGGACTTACCGAGATTTCGGAGATAGTCGCGTATACCGTCAAGGATCGTGAGCTCGTTCCCTGTGATGGTGAGCTTTATTATCAGGGTATAAATATTGAGGAGATAGTTGAAGGCTTTTTGTCCGAAAAACGTTTCGGATTTGAGGAGGTTGTTTATCTTCTCCTGTTTGGTGAGCTTCCGACAGAGAGTGATCTTGACGGTCTGGAGGAGATGCTTGCTTATTATCGCAAGAGCCTTCCGATGAGCTTCGTCAGGGATATTATTATGAAAGCACCGAGCTCTGACCTCATGAATACACTTTCGAGATCAGTGCTGACGCTCTATGCATATGATAACAGAGCTGATGATACATCGATTCGCAACGTGCTCAGGCAGTGTCTGGAGTTGGTTGCATTGTTCCCGATGTTTTCCGTGTACGGATATCAGACTTCAAAGTATTTCCACGAAGGAAACAGCTTTTATCTGCATCCGCCGAAAGAGGAGTATTCTACTGCGGAAAATATTCTGCATATGTTACGACCTGATTCGAAGTTTACTCCGCTCGAGGCAAAGATTCTTGATCTGGCGCTGGTTTTGCATGCAGAGCATGGCGGTGGTAACAACTCAACATTTACGGATCACGTGGTGACATCATCCGGAACTGATACATATGCTGCCATATCCGCGGCTTTGGGAAGTCTGAAGGGACCCCGTCATGGTGGCGCAAATGTGAAGGTCTCCCTTATGTTCGAGGATATGAAAAAATGGGTCAAGGACTGGGAAGACGAGGAGGAGATAGAGTCATATCTCACTGCGATAGTCAACCACCAAATGTTTGATAAATCCGGTCTAATTTACGGTATGGGACATGCTGTTTACTCTCTTTCTGATCCGCGTGCGAGGACATTCAGAAGGTTTGTCGAAAAGCTCGCCGAAGAGAAGGATATGATGAAGGAGTTCAAGCTTTACAGCAATGTTGAAAGGCTTGCGACAAAGGTTATCGCCGAGCAGAGACATATCTACAAGGGAGTATCCGCAAACATAGATTTTTATTCGGGACTTGTTTACAGTATGCTGGATATCCCGCACGAATTATATACTCCTTTATTTGCGATAGCACGTATTGCAGGATGGAGCGCACATCGTATCGAGGAGCTTGTAAACGCGGGCCGCATCATCCGTCCGGCTTACAAGGCTGTCGGACACCACAAGCACTATGTGCCTATGAAATACAGAGGAGATGTAGATTACCGTCCAGATGCTATTGATGATGACATGCTGAATAACAGAGAAGATATCAGAAGATGATCCGGGCATAAAATGTGGAATTACAGATTATTTGGAGAGAAAAATGACTGATGAACAGGTGCTGTGTGCGAGCAGCAAATATGAACAGAAATACTTTTTGAATCCGAGGTTTAACGACACTTTGCCCAAGCAGGTAAAGGATGAACTTCAGGCGTTGATGGTTTTATATACGGAGGATGTTGGTGGGATACTGACACTTTCCTACGATGAGGAAGGTAATTTGTATTTTTCTACAACTGCTGCTGACGGTGATCTCGATTATGACGAGATCGGAGCATTTTTGAAGATAAAACAATACCAAGAAAAATATAAAGAATTGTTAGAGGATTTAGAGGAGTATTATAAAGCGTTCTTTGCGCGATAAGCGCGAGTCTGTGCAGATCATGTGTGCATCGCATGCTTGCATGCAGATGGACACATGGATGCACAGAAGAGCCAACGGACAGCGAGGATGCCGAAGGGATCCGAGCCTGTGCGGTGGACTCGCGCTTATATAGCTCATTATGGAGGATAATATGTTATTAGCTATAGATGTCGGTAATACAAATATTACAATCGGGCTTGTGGATGGCAAAGAGATCAAGCACGAATTTCGCTTAACTACGGACCTTCCGCGTACCTCGGATGAGTTTGGCGCGTCGATAATGGAGCAGCTTTCTCATCAGAGTGTTACCGCAGACGATATCGAGGATGTTATTATTTCATCTGTTGTTCCGAAGGTGAATTATTCACTTAGTAGTGGTATTTATAAGTACTTAAACTGTGATGCTATCTTCATAGGAAATGGAACTAAATCTGGCATTAGAATTGCACTTCCGAATCCGGTTGAGGTTGGTGCCGACAGAGTGGTGGATGCCGCCGGGGCATTTTTCTTGTACGGTGGTCCGGTTATCGTGATAGACTTCGGTACGGCGACTACTTATGACCTTGTAACGGAGGACGGTTCGTTTATCGCGGGTGTCACGGCACCGGGACTGAGGACGGCTGCGAAGGCGCTTTGGAGCGGGGCTGCGAAGCTTCCGGAGATTGAGATAGAAAAGCCCGAGTCGATCCTTGCGAAGTCGACGATCCCGAGTATGCAGGCGGGGCTTGTGTACGGATGTATCGGGCAGACAGAGTATATCATCGATCATTTCAAAGAGGAGTCGGGGCTGGATGCCAAGGTTGTTGCGACAGGCGGACTCGGACGAGTGATCGCTGATTCTACGGATAAGATCGATGTTTACGACAGGAATCTGACCTTGCAGGGACTCAGGATTATATATGAAAAGTCAAAATGATGCTTTTGGAGGATGGTTAAGGATATGATGGGTACTGATTCTGTGGTTGACGGAGGAAACAAAGTCGGTGGGATCAGTATCGGTGGAGTTACGCTCGAGGCGGGAGCCATCCTTGCACCTATGGCCGGAGTGACTGATATCTGCTATCGTACCATCTGCCGCGAGATGGGCGCGTCGATGGTCGGTACCGAGATGGTTAGTGCAAAGGGAATATACTATAATAATAAAAATACAGATGAGCTGCTGGAGATCGGAGAGAGTGAGAGGCCGGTTTCTCTGCAGCTTTTTGGTTCTGATCCTAAGATCGTTTCCGAGATGGCAAAGAGGATAGAGGACAGGCCTTTTGATATTCTTGATTTCAACATGGGATGTCCGGTGCCGAAGGTTGTCAAAAATGGTGAGGGGTCGGCTTTACTTAACGATATTCCACTTGCTTATAAAGTGTTGAAGGCGACTGTGGATGCGATAGATAAGCCTGTGACCGTGAAGATCAGAAAGGGTTTTCATGACGGTGAGGAGCAGGGACTCGAGATGGCGAAGGCTGCCGAGGAGGCAGGAGTAGCCGCAATCGCCGTGCATGCGAGGACCAGGGATCAGTATTACAGCGGGAAGGCTGACTGGGGTTTTATAAGGAGAGTTAAGGAGTCAGTGAGTGTGCCCGTGATCGGGAACGGGGATATTTTTAGCGCAGAGGATGCGCTTTTGATGGTTTCGGAGACCGGTTGCGATGGTGTTATGATCGGCCGTGCGGCTAAAGGAAATCCGTGGATATTTGCACAGGTGAAGGAGGCTTTTATCTCCGGGAAGACTGATTTTCAGAAGCCATCGTATGAGGAAATGTGTGGGATGTTACTGAGGCATGCGGCTGATGAGGTGGAGAGGATCGGTGAGGAGAGAGCGATGCGGATGATGAGGACGCATTTCGCGTGGTACACGGCCGGTTATCCCGGATCCGTTAAACTTCGGCGGCAGATGAATATGATTAATACATATGATGATATGAAAAGGCTATTACAGATATAAGCAGGATGAGAGTGTGTATCTGTGGGCGCACGCTTGCGCTTTTTTATCATACGTCACGTTGTGCGCGCATAGAGTACATGCGCTGCGCAACGACGTATGATAGACATCGCCCACAGTGATACACTTCTCTCATCCTGCCTGTGCCCATGGTAAATTTGGAGGATATCAGAATGAGAATAATGGGAATATTGAACGTGACGCCTGACTCGTTTTCGGATGGCGGGAGATATGCGGATGTAGACATGGCGGTGAAATGCGCTCTTAGGATGGTTGATGAAGGTGCGAGTGTTATCGACGTCGGAGGCGAGTCTACGAGGCCGGGATATACTGCTGTTTCCATGATCGAGGAGATGAACAGGGTTGTGCCGGTGATCAGGGAGATACGTAAAAGAAGCGATGTGACCATATCGATAGATACTTATAAATATGAGGTCGCGAAAGCTGCGATAGAGGCCGGGGCGGATATGCTTAATTCAATCTGGGGATTTGTTAAGGATGAGAGACTGGCTGAGCTTGCAGGAAAGACCGGGGTTCAGGTCGTGTTGATGCATAACAGGGAGGAGCCAGCTGATATCGATGTCGGACGTCATAACAGCTTAGACAAATTGGAGATCACTCCAAATGAATCTGCTTATATGGAGTTGGTCAAAACAGAGATCGCAAGGTCGTTGGATATAGCAAAAAAATGTGGGATAAAACAGAATCGGATATGGATCGACCCCGGAGTAGGTTTTGGAAAAACTTATGAGCAAAACCTCACCGTTATAAGGCACGTGGATCAGCTTGTGGAGATGGGGTATCCTGTTCTTATGGCGGCATCGAGAAAAAGTGTTATAGGAACGGCGCTCGACCTTCCCGTGGATCAGAGAGAAGAAGGAACCATGGCTATATCCGTTTATGCTACCATGAAAGGGTGTGCTATGGTAAGAGTTCATGATGTGGAAAAAAATGCCCGAGCGATCGGCATGATAGAAAGGATTCTTTGATAAATATAGACGAGGACCGGCTGATATAGTCGGTCTTTTTTTTATGTGTTATGATCTGACAAAAACACATTTTGTTACTTTTTTATTCACAGACTGCACACATTTTTTATTTAATGTAAAACTATGCTCAGGATGTATCTGTAAACATGGATATATGAAACGGAGGTTTCTATGAAGAAAAAGAAGAAAGGCCTGATAATAGGGGGAGTATTATTAGTCGCATTTATTGTCAGCGGGTGTATCTTTTTGCCGGGGTTACTTGGAAAAAAGGTATCTCATGCCGAAAACGAAAGGCAGATAAATACGGTGACACTTGAAAAAATGGACCTGACTGAATCCGTCAGCGCGACCGGTACGATTGAGGCCGCATCATCGGACACGGTTTCGGCCGATGTTCAAAATGTGACGGTGAAGGATGTTTTGGTCAGTGTCGGGGATACAGTGACAAAGGGACAAAAGCTTGTTTCTTTTGACAAATCCGAGTTAAAGGAGGCACTCGCTGAGGCGAAGGAGGACTATAGTGATACGGTCTCTCAGACGTCTTCGGAGCTTTCGCAGGCATATCAGCAGTTATCAGAGGCGAGATCTACTTACTACAGCGAAAAGAAAAAGCTGGAAAAGAAGGTCAAGGAAGCCAAGGCTGCTCTGAAAAAAGCAAAGAAGGCAGCAAAGTCCGGAAATTCAAATATAAATGCGACGACACCGGATACGCTATCTGATACATCAATTACGATAAATACAAATATGTCTTCAGGTACCATGTCTGTTTCCGAGGCAGAGGCGGCACTCGAACAGGCAAAGGAGAATCTGGAAAGCACAAATAAGCAGAATCAGAAATCCATTACTCAGGCGCAGCAGCAGGTAACTCAGGCTCAGACAAATAATAAAAAACAACTTCGCCAGGGAAAACGATCTGTTCAGGATGCAAAAAAGACACTTGAATCAGCATCCATGACAGCGACTATGGACGGTACAGTAACTGCTCTCGGAGTTTCCGACGGTGATAGTTATAACGGGGGAGATGCAGTACAAATAAGTGATCTTTCAAGCCTTCAGGTTACAACTACTATTAGCGAATATGATATAAATAAAGTTGAAAAAGGACAGCGTGTAGTAATACTTACAGATGCAACAGGTGATGAGGAAATTGAGGGTGAAATAACCTATGTCGCACTGACTATGGGAGACACTACTTTATCAGGTTCTCAGTCACAGTCAGGATCGGATATTAGCAGCGGAATGAGCGGTTCTTCATCGTCTTCGTCAGGCAGTGGATATGAGGTTATTATTACACTTAAAAATGCAAACGAAAAACTCCGCTCGGGAATGACTGCCAAGTGCAGTATTATAACAAAAGAAGCATCGGATGTTTTTGCTGTCCCATATGATGCGATTCATACAAGCAGTGATAATAAAGATGTTATTTATGTAAAGGATTCCTCAGGAAACAGAAGTGAGGTAGAGGTTACAAAAGGAATGGAAAGTGACTACTATGTGGAGGTCTCCGGCGAAGCCCTGAGCGAGGGTATGTCAGTGATCATTCCATCTGACGAGGTATCAACGGATTCTTCAAAAAGCGATGATTCTTCGGATGGAGGATTTGGCTTCATGATGGGTGGAGGTGATATGCCGGGTGGAGGATTCCCCGGCGGTGGAAGTAACGGAGGACCGCCGAGTGGCGGATTTCCGGGAGGATCGAACTGATTAGTATAAGTGTATGGGTTGGAGGATAGTGTGAAAAATCGCATTGATATGCCGATTTTTCACACGCACTCTGTGCCGGAATGGCACAGGAGTGCCTGATGCGACATGCGTGTTGGAGACACGCATGCGCGAGCCGCAGAAATCGCGGCATGAAAGGATTAATATGGGAAAAAACAGTGAACCTATTATCGAATTAAACGGCATAGTGAAGCGATTTTTCATCGGACATCCAAATGAGCTTGAGGTCTTGCATGGGATTGACCTTAACGTAAGGGAAGGTGAGTTCGTCTCCGTGGTCGGTGAATCGGGCTCCGGTAAATCGACGCTTATGAATATCATCGGTGCTCTCGACAGACCGACCGAGGGATCGTATTGTCTCCGTGGGACGGATGTGACGAAGGCGAAGGATAAGCAGCTTTCTGATATCAGGAATCGTGAAATAGGGTTTGTTTTTCAGACCTATAATCTGATATCGAGAACGTCGGCTCTTAAAAATGTCGAGCTTCCCATGCTCTATGCAGGTAAGTCCAAAAAGGAAAGATCGGAAAAGGCGAAGGAGCTTTTGAAACTGGTCGGGATGGAAGACCGTATGAGCCACAAGCCTGATGAGCTTTCGGGAGGTCAGAAGCAGCGTGTGGCCATAGCGAGAGCTGTGGCGAACGATCCGGCTATCATACTTGCTGATGAGCCGACGGGAGCACTTGATTCGGAAACCGGACACAAGATAATGGATATTTTTCACAAGCTTCATGAAAGGGGAAAAACGATCGTTTTGATCACACACTCAAAGGAGCTTGCGGAGGAGACGGAGCGTATAGTTCATATCAGTGATGGTTCGATAGTTGCGTAAGATAAGGCATGGAGGATGATTTATGCTTATTTGGGAGAATATAAAACTGGCGCTCTCAGGCATACTTGGAAACAAAATGAGGTCTGTGCTCACGATGCTCGGTATCATCATCGGTATCGGGTCGGTTATAGCGATAATGACAGTGAGTACCTCGCTCACATCATCGATCTCAAGTACGTTTGCCGATCTCGGAGCAAACAACATAACAGTCGGAGTGAGAAGGCAGTCTGAGCAGCAGGAGACCAGAGAAAACGGCATGCGATTCGGTAAGTCAAACAGACAGGTTTCATTGGATGAAGAGGACCGTATCACGGATGATATGCTTGATGAACTGAAAAAAAGATACAACGAAAAGATTGATTCGTTTTCGATGTCGGAGTCTGTAGGGAGCGCGACGGTAACGCTTGGTGAGAACTCGGCAAATATATCCGTAGAAGGTATAAACCAGGGTTACTATGACGCAAATGATGTGGCGTTACTCGGCGGAAGATATCTGACGGAAGAAGATGTATCCGGGGAAAAGGCCGTGATCATGGTCTCCGACAAGATGATAGAGGCTCTCTACGGAGAGGGAACAACATATGAGTCTGTTCTCGGAAAAAGGATCCTGGTAGATATAAACGGACTTTACTATTCGTTCTATATAGTCGGTGTTTATGAATATGAGGAAGATGCAACGTCGTTCTCGTCCGAGTCAGATGAAGATGTTGAGACAGCAGTATATATTCCGATCACTACTGCAAAGAATAAGCTTCACAGCGATAACGGTTATCAGCAGGTGACAGTGGTCACGACTGAAGCGGTCACGGATGTAACGACCTTTGCGACAGAGATCAAGGAATACATGAATAACAAGTTTTATGCTACGAATGATGATTACAAGATATCTACCACCACGATGAGCTCGCTCACGGAATCCATGAGTGATACGATAGGTACAGTCGCTATAGCGATCGCCTTTATTGCAGGTATATCACTTTTGGTAGGTGGAATAGGTGTCATGAATATCATGCTCGTATCCATCACGGAGAGAACCCGTGAGATAGGTACGAGAAAGGCGCTTGGTGCCAAGAACTCGTCCATAAGACTTCAGTTCATCATCGAAGCGATGATACTGTGTCTGATAGGAGGATTGCTTGGTATCACACTCGGATTCGGACTCGGGGCTATCGCGGCATCGGTCATGGGGTATTCGGCAGCGGCGCCGGTTGCTGCCATCGTAGGCTCTGTGGCGTTTTCCATGGGTATCGGAATATTTTTCGGATTCTACCCTGCGAACAAGGCGGCGAAGATGGATCCGATAGAGGCTCTCAGATACGAATAAAAAAGGGCTTCAGAGCGGTCCGGGTATGTAACTCGGTCCGTCTGAAGCCCCTTGATGGATCAGATCTTTTATTTCAATTCATAATCTAATTCTTCTTCTCCCATGGACAGCTTCATCTTGAGTTCTTTAAGCTTTTTTGCTGCTTTCTTTGGTAACTCGAAAATAAGAGCGCCCTTTTCGGTTTTCCCTGCCTTTACGGTCCTGTCATGCATATCATCGGAGAAACCGATCATTTTTAATGACTCGAACTCATCTCCGTCATCATTTACCAGCTTGGTTATGATATCCTCTGACGGATTATAGATGAACGGAAACAGTTTGATCTTTTCATCGCCTTTATTCTCGACACTTAAGTCCACCCGAAGCAGGACATTACCTTTTTTCTTTGATTTGAAAATAAACAGGCCGCTTTTGAACTGCTTTGCAACTTTGGCTTTTTTAACCTTGATAGAAAGGTCGCCGAGATTGCCTTTTTTACCGAATTCGATAACGTCAGCCTCTTCTTCCGTATCTTCTTCGACAGTCTCTTCCGGCTCGGCAGTTTCTTCCGGTTCGGTCGCAGGCTCTGTAGCCGGCTCGGTAGTTGGCTCGGTGGGCTCTTCCGGTGCAACCGTAGGTTCCGTATCATTGGAACTATTGTTATCCTTAGCAGCGTTAATGCCTTCTTCAACTGCATTTTTAATGGTATCCTTAAGGCTGTCGGACAGATTCGAATTATCCTCTCCGCAGGCCGTAGCCATCGCAAGTACCGCTACAAGAACGATCGCCAGCATTCTTTTTTTGATCATTTTCTTTCTCCTTTCAGCGGCATTCTCGTTGTGTTATATTTGATTTTTTTCAATGCCACTTGAAGAGGGTAACATTTTTTGGGGAAAATGTCAAGAAATGCGCATGAATCAATTTCATAGCGAGGAAACTCAAGCTCGGTTTTGATTGACAATATCTGCATAAAATGGTACACTGAATGATAGTATGCATTAGTGATGAGATCGTTGCTATTGCAAATCATATCGGAGGGTATGAGATGGATATCAGAAGGATCGCGCACAGAGGCCTCAGTGCCTGGGCACCTGAGAATACGGAGGTTGCATTTCGCTTGGCTACGGAGTGCGACTGTTTCGGCATAGAGTGTGATATTTGGAGGACTATTGACGGAGTATACGTGGTTTCACATGACGACTCCATGAAGAAAATGTTTGGAGTAAAAAAACATATCACCGAGAGCTCGTATGAGGATATAAAGGATATCCCCGTGATCGGAGGAAACCTGGTAGAAGAGTCACCGACTCAGCATATCTGTACACTTCAGAGATATCTTCATGTGATTGCTGACTCAGATAAATATGCTTTTATAGAGATCAAGCAGGACCTTGAAGTAGAGTTCTTGGATGAGATCATCTCTGTCGTAAACGCATATGATATGTACGAGAGAACATTTTTTATAAGCGCTGAAGCAAAGACCCTTTTAAGGCTCAGGTATGACTTGAGCTTCCCTAAGGAGAGACTACAGTATGTGCACGGAGCGAAGGCCAGAGACTCGCATGTCCCTGTGAATGATGCGCTTGTCACAAGGCTTGTGGCGCATGGGATAGGACTTGATTCAAGACATAATCTTTTAGATGAAAAGTTTGTGGATGATCTGCACGATGTAGGTCAGTCTGTAAACGTATGGACAATCGATACCGAGAAAGACTTCAAAAAAGTCATTGAAAAATACGGTGTCGATATGGTTACAATGAACGATGTCAGGGCTATGAAAGAATAGGAGATTAAATATGAGTCAGGAAAGAGTAATAGTAATCGATTTCGGCGGGCAGTATAACCAGCTTATCGCGAGACGCGTCAGAGAGTGTCACGTGTACAGCGAGGTCTATCCTAATACGATAACTATGGATCAGATCCGCGAGATGCAGCCGGACGGAATCATTCTTACAGGCGGACCGAATAGCGCATACAAGGATGATTCGCCGTCGATATCAGCAGAGCTTTTCGAGTTAGGGATACCTATTCTCGGTATCTGTTATGGTGCTCAGCTGATGGCACACCTTCTCGGAGGAAAGGTCGATACCGCTCCTACAAGTGAGTATGGTCGTACAAATGTAAGCCTTTCTCAGGCATCTACTATTTTTAAAAATGTCAGCTCAGATACCATCGCATGGATGAGTCATACTGACTACATCGCCGAGGTGCCGGAAGGATTTATCATCACTGCTACGACAAAGGTTTGTCCTGTTGCGGGTATGTCAAATGCATCAAAAAAACTCTATGCTGTGCAGTTCCATCCTGAGGTAACGCATTCCGTAGAGGGACAAAAAATAATAGAGAATTTTGTTTATCAGGTATGTGGTTGCAAGGGCGATTGGAAAATGTCATCCTTTGCAAAGCATACCATCGATGAGTTGAAAAAGAAGATCGGTTCAGGTCGTGTTATGTGCGCGCTTTCGGGCGGTGTTGATTCATCTGTGGCAGCGGTACTGTTATCAAAGGCAGTCGGTAAACAGTTGACTTGTGTTTTTGTAGATCACGGACTCCTCAGAAAGGATGAGGGAGATGAGGTTGAGGCTGTATTCGGACCAAAAGGAGAGTACGATCTGAACTTCGTCAGAGTAAATGCTGGAGAACGTTTTTATGCAAAACTGAAAGGTGAAACCGATCCTGAAAAAAAGAGAAAAATAATAGGTGAAGAATTCATCAGAGTATTTGAGGAAACAGCAAAACAAATAGGTGCTGTTGACTTCCTGGTACAGGGTACTATTTATCCTGATGTTATCGAGTCCGGACTCGGTAAATCGGCTACTATTAAGAGCCATCACAACGTAGGCGGACTACCTGATCATGTTGATTTTAAGGAAATAGTAGAGCCGTTAAGATTACTGTTTAAGGATGAGGTCAGAGAGGTCGGAAGAGAGCTCGGGATCCCTGAGTATCTTGTGAGTCGTCAGCCGTTCCCGGGACCTGGACTCGGTGTGCGTATAATCGGTGAGGTAACTCCGGAAAAGGTACGTATAGTACAGGAAGCTGATGCGATATATCGCGGAGAGATTGACGCCGGCATCGAGCGTTGGAGAAAGGGAGAGCTTGACGGCGAGATAAAAGGAAAGCCGGGCAAGTTCCATCCGATAGAGAGAAAGGGAAGATTCCCGGTATGGCTGCCTGATCAGTATTTCGCAGCCATCACAAATATGCAGTCAGTCGGAGTTATGGGTGATTTCAGAACCTACGACTATGCCATCGCGCTCCGCGCCGTGCATACGTCGGACTTCATGACCGCCGACGCGGTACACCTTCCGTGGGAGATTCTTGACATCGTTACAAACAGGATAGTAAACGAGGTCAAGGGAGTAAACAGAGTGCTGTATGACTGTACATCGAAGCCCCCGGGGACAATTGAGTTGGAGTGAGCGCGAAAGCGGACTGAGACTGGACAAGGAAGAAGGAGCTGCGAGCTTGCTCGTAAGCTCCTTCTTATTTGGACAGGTGAGAAACTTGCTGTCACAATTTGTTACAGCAAGTTGGACTGTAGGTTTTTTAACTTTGCACGAAATATACGTTGACAACGTACAGAATATGATGTATACTTTATTAAAGTATAGATAGCGTGGAGGTATAGCTATGGATATTTCTGATAGAATAAAAGAATTACGAAAGAAAACAGGATTATCACAAAGCAAGTTTTCTGCTAAATTCGGGATTCCCGTAAGAACTCTTCAACAATGGGAACAGGGAATTAGTGCGCCTCCGGGATATTTGGTTAGGATGATGGCGTACATTATGTTGCTTGAAGAAAGAAGGGATGAAAATGGGTAGTGCAGATAGGAGTGATGGCATGGGTACTGAAAGCACAACGAAAGAGATAACAACAGAGATTGCAATTGTATTTGAAACGACCATTCGGGATAATAATTATGAGGCTCGGGGTGTCAAGGTGATGCTTGGCTTTGAACTTGAGGAGATATATAGATATACTCCGAGAAAATAGTTCGAAAGCCTTGAAATTGCGAGGTTTTTGATGTATAATAGATGAACAAGGAGGGAAAATGATATGACGAATGCACAAGCTTGGGATTATGCTGTTGGGATGATCAAGGTCGATGGACTTGAACCTACTTCAGAGTTTAAGGAGTATATTGAGAAAGAAAAAAACGGTGAAGTGACCATGAGTGACATCAAACAATATCTCGATAAAAAGTATAAGGTAAAAGAGGCTTAAATAGATGCGTGATATCTATCTGTATGAGAATAGTGATGTTTTAAAGAATCTGCTTGATATCCGTGACAGACAATTGTTGAATGATGCAGAATCTGATTTCTTGTCGTTTCGATTGAGAGAGATAGCGGCAACCCATTTGCCCGGGGAATATGATTATCGACACTTGCTGTGTATGCATCAGTATTTATTTCAGGATCTATATGAGTGGGCTGGACAGCAACGAAAGCAGAACATTTATAAGGAGGAGCCAGTGCTTGGCGGATTGTCGGTTGAATACTCCGATATGTTTGATATTGCCAAGGACGCTGAATGGATTCTATCACAGATGAGAAAAAAAGAGTGGATGGATATGAATACCAATGAGGTTGCTCATGAATTCTCAGATTCATTAGCCAAATTGTGGAAAGTTCATCCGTTTAGGGAAGGTAATACACGAACAACAGTTACATTTTGTTGCCAGTATGCTGATGAGGTGGGATTGAAACCAGATAGACAGCTTTTTGCGGATAATGCTCAGTATGTCCGCACGGCATTAGTTGCTTATAATGCTGTGTTTGATGATTTGGGTGATTTGTCCAAACCGGAATATCTTATTCGGATTGTTGAGGATGCATTGACAAGGGGAAAGTAGTCTGTGCATGCCGGTTTTGAATTCAGGAGGCTGATGGAATGCTTAAGGAAGCAGTAAACAAAGTCAGGAGAACGCGTAGGAGAAGAAAAAGCAGGAGCGTGGTTGATAGTGCAGCCAGAAATGCCGCTTCTTTGAGTGATGGATGTAATCCGGAGTTGGTCAAGGGTGCGAGCTTTGAAGGATTCCTTGAGATTCCCATCATAAAAAAGCCAGAGACGCTGATTGTTCCAGATGGACTCGTTCCGTTTAGCAAGATGGAAAAGGCTAATCCAAAAGCATTTGCGGTCTGCGAGTATGAAAACGATACCGAGTTTAAGGATATATTGGTCAATCCAAAGGATTATATCAAGGTTCTGAGGAAATACCAAGGCTTTATATCCCCGGATTGTTCAGTTTATCGGGATATGCCACTTTCGCTTCAGATAACAAACATCTATCGGAGCAGGGCGATTGGTTATTTTTTTCAGAAGAATCGGGTATAT
The DNA here is from genome assembly GCA_000687695.1 of Lachnospiraceae bacterium P6B14. Taxonomy (GTDB): domain Bacteria; phylum Bacillota; class Clostridia; order Lachnospirales; family Lachnospiraceae; genus Eubacterium_F. The sequence goes on from JHWZ01000003.1 coordinate 150,787, forward strand.
GTGATTCCATGTGTGAGATGGGGCGACGAGAGGACATATACGACGAAGGTTCTTCCGGAAAAGGTTGCTTTTCTTGGAGTGGAAAAGCATTCTATCATTTCGATCGGGAGTTACGGACAGATCAAGGACAGGGTAAACCGATATTTCTTCGAGGCAGGACTGGATTCAATGATGGAAACTCTTGAGCCGGAGATTGTTTTGGTATATGGTAAGGTGCCGGAAGATGTTAAGGAAAAATACGGAGACACGAGGTTTGTCGAGTATCTGAACTGGACGAGTTCAGTGAGGAGTAAGTGATGGGTGCAGGACAGAGTGATTTATATGAGGGAACGTATGGGGATAATCCGGAGAATATTCCCGACGCACTTAAAGGGCACATTAAAATGCCTAAGGACGACTCGCAACTCAAGCATATTTTCAGAGAAGATGAGGGACATTTGCCGGATACTCCAGAGAATAGAAAACTGATATCTGACCTTGCTAATGATATGGATTACTATATTGGCAAGGATAAATGGGGAAACAATTGGCATGTGAGACAGAACAGTGATGGAACTCAGGATTGGGTGGAACATCAAAGTCAAGTAGTTTCTGATGGTGGGAGAAATGTTATCCCAAAAGAATGGGATGAAAATACAGGACTCAAATATAATCCTCTGAGGAGGTATAAAAATGAATGAATTTGAATTATTTACAATGATTTTTTATGCAGTAGACGCATATTGTGATGATAATCCAACTGATGAATTGAATGCATTTTTAGGGCAGATGAGTCCATTTACTTTCAAGGGGATTGATTCTGCGGATTCTGCTGTTTTTTCTGATTTCCGTAGTTTTATAAATCATCAAACAATTACTGTTGAGAATAGTTTAAAGTATGCTGTTGATTATGCTAAAACTGTGGAGTGTTGTAATATTACAGATGCGTTTGATGGTATTACGGACGAACAGTGGCGGTTAGCTTGTGCGGATTATTTAAGCAAGCCTCATAAGGGAGAGAATTATCCGGAAGAATGATACATGAAAATGATAAAGTAAAAACATTGGTGGATAAAGATGGTTTTCCGGCTGGAACGGTAGGTGTCGTTGTGAGTTTATATTCATCTGGTCCGGCCTGCGAGGTTGAACTGTGGGATGAGGATAACTACCCGATTGATGTGGTTACCTATCTGTTATCCGAAGTTGAGTTGGTGGACTAACCCGCAAGCCGCTATCACAACACAATGATGAATCCACCCTCCGGTACTATTTCGGTACTAAAACCTGATCAAACGAGAAATCACTAGGTGGATGGCAATAGATAATTTAACAAATATGTTAAATATTAAGATTGTTTGGATACAAAAGGACGGATTCCTTATAGAACTTGAGTGAGGATGGATATTTCTGATCGGATGATTGTCGCGAGATAAAGCGCATGCTTCGGTGACATGATACCCTTTTTCGTATATGTTCTTATCTTTGGTGCTTCTTGAACCGTCACGGACCAAGCCGAGGGACTCAAATCCCTTGCCGTTTGGTTTGATGACATCGCTTTTATCAACAAAGATGGTAGGATCGTCTGAAACGAAAGATTCTGCGTATCTCAGATAAGATGTAAGCAGTTCATCCGGAACACCGGACATAAGATGATTTGAGAGCCGATCCACGGTGTTGATCTTTTTGCCGGTTTCCAAAAGCTGATCGGCGATGTCTGTAAGCAGGCAACTACGAGATGCCAGTATCCCATAAACCATGTCGGATACAAATTTCTGATTGGTCTGGAAAGCTCGGATGAGAGATGTCGAGAGAATGTAGAAACTCGGGCTTGACATGAACGGAAAAGTATGTTACTATATCAAAGCAAAATACGAAAGAAAGCGAGGTACAAATGATGATTGCGATTGAAAGAATCCTTACAATTGAATACAGCATGAAGACCTCGGTTGGTGTCGATTGATTATTGAATCAGGATATTGATATGTATGTAACCGTGGCTTTTTCGTCACGGTTTTTTGATGTTTAAAACGGGTTATATCCCCCTTTTTCTTCGGCAGTAATCTCTGCATTCCCCGAGTCTGATGCTGTATTATTCATAGCTATATTTATACAGATAACAGAATGGAGATTATAAAAATGAATAATACAAGTAATAACAAACACAACATTATATTACGAAAAGAAAACAAAAATGAAGGGTCTGAAAAACTTGGCAGAATCTGTGAGGTACAAAAAAACAGTTACAAGATTCGCTTCTTTGAAGAGGAGATACCGGCCAAGCTGAAAGGATCATTCTTTGAAGGCGATGCGGACGAACTTCCGTTAGTAGGAGACTATGTTACATTTGCCTATAATCCGTATGGCGATTCGACAATCCTTTCCGTGTGTGAACGAACAAGTTTGCTTTCGCGCCCGGATCAGGCCAAGACCGGTGTGACGCAGTATATGGTTGCTAATGCAGACTATGCGTTTATCGTCACTTCGTTAAATGAGGACTACAGCTATAACAGGATCGCGCGTTACGTAAGCGTGGCGCTTCAGGGAGATGTAACACCCGTTGTTATCCTTACAAAGTCGGATCTTTGTGATGATGTAGATCGGTATGTCTCTGAGGTACAGAGAATATCGGATAAAGCTTACGTGCACGCATTATCCGCCCTATATGAAACTGGAATGGAAGCGTTAGATACGTATCTTGTATCGGGTAAGACCATTTGTTTCATGGGATCATCAGGAGCCGGAAAGTCGACATTGATTAATGCGCTGTCCGGAAGAGAGCTTATGAAGACGGGTGAGGTTCGACGGTCTGACTCAACCGGCAAGCATACGACCACCTACAGGCGCCTGATCGAGCTTGAAAACGGCGTTACGCTTATTGATACACCAGGTATGCGGGAAATAGGCATTGCCAATAACGAGGAAGGTGTAAATGAAACATTTTCCGATATTGCAGAGCTTGAAAGTATGTGCCGATTCAGTAATTGTAAGCACGAGACGGAACCCGGATGTGCTATCCTGGCTGCCATTGAAAGCGGTGAGCTTTCCGAAAAACGTTATATGCTCTATAAGAATCTTAACGCAGAAAATGAAAGAAACTATGCGAAGAAAAAAGAAATATCCAAGTGGATAAAAGCAGAAAAGAAAGCCGGGAGACGGAAAAGATAATAATGATTAAATGGCACGGTTTGTTTGAAAGGTAAATGCAATGAAATACTTCTATATCATCAAAACCCAAATCATAAAGAGCATGACGTATGAGTTCAATGTCTATGGAAACATCATTATGCAGACGATCATCATGATAACGTCGGCCTATTTTTGGAAAGCACTGTATAAGGATCAGAGTATGGTCGGTGATGTCGATGCGCAAAGTATGCTTACATACATCGTCATTTCATCTGCACTGTCGGTACTTCTCATAACAAATGTGGAGCGAAGGATCGAGCAGAGCGTTGAAAAGGGAACGGTGGCCACAGATATGATTAAGCCGGTCAACCTTTTCGGGATGTATTTTGCGGAAGACATCGGGAGCATTATCGCTTTGATCTTTCAAAATATGATCCCCATACTCCTGATCGGATCGCTCATGATCAAAGTGCCGGTTATGGCAGATATCCGTGCGCTTCCGCTGTTTATCATTTCAGTCATGGAGTCGTTTCTGATCAACTGGCTGTTTGCCGCTTTGTTCGGAATGATCGCCTTCAAGACGATGAATATATCCGCATTGCTACAGGTCAAGAAGCACCTGATCAGACTCCTGTCCGGAAGCATCATCCCGGTCTGGTTTTTTCCGGAGGCTGTGGCAAATGTACTTAACGCCCTTCCGTTTGTATATATTTACCAGCTTCCGCTAAGCATCTATATTGGCAGAGGAGACTGGGACGAGCATATTGCACAGATGAAAATACAGTCCCTGTGGCTGGTAGTGTTGTTGGTTATTTTTTATTTTGTTCAGAACAGGGCGACTAAAAAAGTTATGGTACAGGGAGGCTGACTATGAAGAAACTGTTTCGCACACTGTGCCATTACCTTGACGTTACATGGCAAGTGATAAAAATGGCATTCATGACGATCATCGAATACCCCTCCAGTATTGCGGGCTGGCTGATCTCAAATCCTTTGCAGTTTATCATGGGTTTTGCGATCATCAAGTTCGTTGTCGAATCCTTTGGTGAGATCAATGGATGGAATTACGGCCAACTTGCATTCTTATACGGATTGTCGGTAATCTCTCACGCCCTATCGATGATATTTTTTGTTCAGGGCTGGTTCATGGGGTGGTTTGTGATCGAGGGAGAATTTGACAGATACCTGACAAGACCTCTTGGTGTTCTGTATCAGTTTTTCTTCACGAACATCAATGTCTTTGGCATTACGGATCTGATTCCGGGAATCATAGTATTTATTTACGGATGTATCAAATGCGAGATCGAGGTGACTTTTTTATTCGTAATCTCGGTGATCATCATGCTGATCGGAGCAACGCTGATACGTGGAGGGATATACATTCTTCTTGGCAGCACTTCGTTCCATACGCGAAGCGCAGTGGATTACGGACAGTATACGCAGGAGATCATGGATAAGACGACTATGTATCCGATTTCCATGTATCCTGAGAGTTTGCAGTTCATACTGACATACCTGATTCCGGTCGGATGGGTATCCTTCTATCCGGTATCTTCGCTTCTCGGAATCGAGGTTGGGATAGGACAGGCATTGCCGGTTCCTCTGCTCACGCTGCTGATCGGTGTTGCGGTGATGCTTCTGGCGGGAGCTTATTTTAAATGCGGACTAAAAAAATATGAAAGTGCAGGAAACTAATTATGATAGATGTTAAAAACCTAAGTAAAGACTATATTCTGAAAAAAAAGGACAGCGGACTGAAGGGCGCGTTGAAGGGGCTTGTAAAGAGGGAACATATACCCGTTCATGCGGTAAAGGATCTCTCATTTCATATCGATCCCGGCGAGATCGTCGGGTTCATCGGTCCAAATGGTGCAGGAAAAAGTACCACGATCAAAATGATGTCCGGGATACTTACTCCGACTAAGGGAAGTGTTCTGATCGATGGCAGAGATATTACCAGATACAGAAAAGAGGTTGTGAGAAATATCGGCGTTGTTTTCGGACAGAGATCACAGTTGAACTGGGATCTGCGTCTGCAGGAAAGCTTTGAATTGTTGAAGCACATATATCAGATTGATCAAAAAGATTATGATCAAACGCTCGATGTTATGGATGAGATTCTCGGTATCAAGGAAATCATGGGCAAGCCGGTGCGACAGATGTCCCTGGGACAGAGAGTAAAGGGAGACCTTGTTGCCTCAATGTTGCATTCGCCCAAGGTTCTCTTTCTTGATGAGCCGACGATTGGTCTGGATGTTTCCTCCAAGTATTCCCTTCGCAAGTTCATAAAGGAGATCAATAGTGTCAGAAATACTACAGTCATTCTGACAACACATGATCTGGGAGACATACAGGAACTTTGTGAACGGCTGATCATAATCAATCATGGTGTTATGATGGAAGATGGGAATCTGAAGGAGATCGCTGACAGGATTGCTCCGTATAAAACGCTGGTTGTCGAGTACTATGACGAGTCCGCACCGGAGCATGAAAAATGTGAAATGATCGAACATACAGGAAACATAGCTAAGTACAGATTCATGAAAGCGGAAGTTACGGCGGCGGAAATCATTGCAGACCTATCCCAAACCGGATCGATAAAAGATGTATCGATCGAGGAGGCAGGAATCGATGATATCATCAAGGCAGCGTATGAAGGAGCATGATCTGTTCTGAGTTGAGAAATTTGCGGAAACTCAAGTGTAAGTGTGCTTGACAAATTCTGCAGTTGATGTTACAATACCGCACATAGAAATAGAAAGGCGCACGGTAGTGCGATGGTGAAGAAATGAAGAACTGATAATCTTATTTGGTAAAACGAGGATTGTTATGACCTTGAGTGGTCTGTTTTCGTTCGCTGAATCAGATTGTCGTATTCATTTGACACCATAATAATATATGGGGTATGCCGGAACTTTGGCTCCTCCTTTTGTTTGGTATCATGCGTATGGTCTGCTTTCGGTGAAAGCAGATTTTTTTGTGCGAATAGTACAATTCGTCACATGCTGGTTTGCGAGCGAAAGAAAGGAGGGCTGATATGGCACAGATACATGTAACAGAACTTACTTTTTCATACGATGGAAGTGCAGATACTGTACTTGACAATGTTAGTTTTAATATTGATACAAACTGGAAACTCGGACTGATAGGAAGAAACGGAAAAGGTAAAACAACACTTCTCAATCTTCTGTTGGGAAGATACGAGTACCGTGGGAACATAAGCGCAAATACACGGTTTGATTACTTCCCGTATCAGGTTTCAGAGAATGATATTGAAAAAACAGCTTTTGATCTGATTGAGGTATGGAAGCCTTATGTTGAAGGATGGCAGGTGCTTATCCAATTGAACCAGATGGGGATGGATCCGGGATGCTTGTATCGGCCGTTCGGAACGTTGAGTTACGGTGAACGGACGAGAGTCATGCTTGCTGTTTTGTTTGCAGATGAGAATGATTTTTTATTGATCGATGAGCCGACAAATCACTTGGATGATGAGGCACGCAGGATTGTCAAAGAGTATCTGAGTTTGAAAAAAGGGTTTATCCTTGTATCTCATGACAGAGATCTTCTTGATGGTGTATGCGATCATGTGCTGGTATTAAACAGAGCGACGGTTGATGTGCAGACCGGAAACTTTTCTTCCTGGTGGGAAAACAAAGAGAAAATGGATGCTTTTAATCAAGCAGAAAATGAAAAGCACCAAAAAGAGATCGGCAAACTAAAAGCAGCTGCAGACAGAAGCAGCAGGTGGGCTGATAAAAATGAAGGCACGAAGATAGGATTTGATCCGGTCAAAGAAAACGACAGAAGTATATCCACCCGGTCATTTATCGGGGCCAAGACAAAGAAGATGCAATCCAGGGTGAAAGCATATGAAAAAAGGATCGATCGTGAGATCGAGGAAAAAGAAGGACTTCTTCAGGATATAGAACGGGTTTCAGACTTAAAGATCCATCCACTGATACATCACAAGGAAATCCTTGTCGATGCAAAGGATCTTTCACTTGGATATCCCGAGAAAGAACTCTTTTCCGGGCTTACATTTCAGGTTAAAAGAGGTGAAAAGATTGTACTTACCGGGGAAAACGGATGTGGGAAATCCAGCATAATAAAGGCAATCCTGGACAGGGTTGGATATGCTCCGAACACTGATTTGATAGTTTCAGGAAAACTGGAAATCGCATCCGGAATAGTTGTTTCTTATGTGAACCAGGATACTTCATTTCTGTCCGGCTCTTCTCGTAGTTTTTGTGAAAAGCGTGGGCTGGATGTGAGCTTATTTTTCACGGTACTCAGACATTTGGATTTTGGACGGGAACAGTTTGAGAAGAAAATGGAAGATTATTCTGAGGGTCAAAAGAAAAAGGTGCTCATCGCAGCAAGTCTCATTACTCCTGCGCATCTGTATATATGGGATGAACCGCTAAACTATATTGATGTGTTTTCTCGTATGCAGATAGAAAAACTAATCAAAGAGTATGAGCTTTCTATGCTTTTAGTTGAGCATGATTCCAGATTTCGTGAGGCTGTTGCAACCAGAGTGGTGAACGTATAACGGCCAAGCTTATGAAAAGGCTTGCATTTGCAGGCCTTTTTTAGTATAATAAAGGTTGGTTTTTTATTCGAATGGAGGTTTTTTGAATGGACGGCAAAATGACAGTGATCGTTACCGGAGGAGCCGGATTTATCGGGTCTAATTTTATATTTCACATGCTTGATGAGTATCCGGACTATCGGATAATCTGTCTTGACAAGCTGACATATGCGGGGAATCTTTCTACATTGAAGGATGTGATGGATAATCCCGCTTTCCGTTTTGTCAAGCTCGACATATGTGACCGTGAGGGAGTGTATAAGCTTTTCGAAGAGGAGAAGCCGGACATCGTTGTCAACTTCGCAGCCGAGTCACATGTGGACAGAAGCATAGAGGATCCTGAGATTTTCCTAAATACCAACATAATCGGTACGGCAGTTCTCATGGATGCCTGCAGGAAATACGGGATCACCAGATATCACCAGGTGTCAACGGATGAGGTGTATGGTGACCTTCCGATCGACAGACCGGACATGTTTTTCACGGAGGAAACTCCCATTCACACCAGTTCTCCGTACAGCTCGTCAAAGGCGGGTGCGGATCTTTTGGTGATGGCGTACCACCGTACATACGGGCTTCCCGTGACGATAAGCCGTTGTTCAAATAACTACGGGCCGTATCATTTTCCGGAAAAATTGATTCCGCTTATGATAGCAAACTGTCTGAATGACAAACCGTTACCGGTTTACGGTGAGGGCAAAAATATTCGCGACTGGTTGTATGTTGAGGATCATTGCAAGGCGATCGATCTGATAATACATAAAGGCAGTGTCGGAGAGGTTTACAATGTCGGCGGTCACAATGAGATGGCGAATATAGATATCGTAAAACTCATTTGTAAAGAGCTTGGAAAACCGGAGTCTCTCATCACCTATGTGACAGATCGCAAGGGACATGATATGCGTTATGCCATAGACCCGACCAAGATTCATGATGAGCTCGGGTGGTTACCTGAAACAAAGTTCGCCGACGGTATCAAAAAAACGATCAAATGGTATCTCGATAACAAGTCTTGGTGGGAAGAGATAATTAGCGGCGAGTATCAGAATTATTATGAAAAGATGTATGGTGACAGATGATGAAAGTATTTGTGACCGGTGTGATGGGACAGCTCGGATATGACTGCGTAAAGGAATTAAAAATGCGCGGACACGAGGTTGTCGGAAGTGATATCAGACCTTCGGATGACGAGGGTTATGTACAGCTCGATATCACTGACAAAGCTCAGGTAGACAGTGTTATAAATAAGGTGCGTCCCGACGCGGTGATACATTGTGCGGGATGGACTGCTGTTGATGCTGCCGAGGATGAAGAAAACCGAGAGATCGTAAAAAAGATAAATGCAGACGGTACCCGTTTTATCGCTGAGGCATGCGCATCCGTAGATGCAAAGCTTTTATACCTTTCGACAGACTATGTGTTTGACGGACAGGGAGAACGTCCATGGCAGCCTGATGATAAAAACTACGCGCCATTAAACAACTATGGACAGAGCAAGCTTGACGGCGAACTCGCAGTAGCCAAAGCACTAAAAAAATACTTCATACTCAGGATAGCCTGGGTGTTTGGATTAAACGGAAATAACTTTATAAAAACGATGATAAATGTCGGAAAGACTCACGATACGGTTCGTGTAGTAAATGACCAGATCGGAACACCCACGTATACAAAGGATCTGTCGAGGCTTATCGTGGATATGATAGAAACCGAAGAGTACGGATATTATCATGCTACAAACGAAGGCGGTTATATCTCATGGTATGATTTCTGTGTCGAGATATACGATCAGTACGGACTTGATACAAAGGTCATCCCGGTAACGACTGCCGAGTACGGTCTCAGCAAAGCGAAGCGTCCGTTTAATTCGCGCTTCGATAAAAGCAAACTGAAGGAAAAAGGATTCGAACCACTGCCGGATTGGAAGGATGCGGTGAGCAGGTATCTGAAGGAGGCTAATCTTTAATGGGTCAGATAACGGTTGAAAAAAATATCGGAGGAATAGAAGGCCTTTGTGTCATCACACCCAAGGTACATGGTGACAGCAGAGGTTATTTTATGGAAGCATACAACGAAGCTGACATGAAGGAAGAAGGTATAGATATCAGATTCGTTCAGGATAATCAGAGCAGTTCCGTAAAGGGGGTATTAAGAGGTCTGCATTTCCAAAAACAGTTTCCTCAGACAAAGCTCGTGCGCGTGATAAAAGGGACTGTTTTTGATGTTGCAGTGGATCTTAGAAAGGGCTCTAAAACCTTTGGAAAGTGGGCAGGTGTTGAACTCTCGGAGGAGAACAAAAAACAAATGCTGATCCCGAGAGGATTTGCTCATGGCTTTTTGGTCCTTTCAGACATTGCTGAGTTTTGTTATAAATGTGATGATTTTTATCATCCCGATGACGAGGGGGGTATGGCTTGGAATGATCCTGATATCGGGATAACATGGCCGCGCCTTACGGGTGAGTATAAAGGCAGTCCTTCGGCGGAGGGTTATTTTGTGGACGATATTCCGTTAAATCTGTCAGATAAAGATCAAAAATGGTCCGGAATAAAATCATACGGAGGAAATGAATAATGATAACTTTTATTGTAGGCCTGGTGGTACTGATAATCGGTGGCATTATCTATGGCAGAATTGCGGAGAAGATATTTAAGCCTACGGATGATGAGACGCCGGCGATAGCACAGCAGGACGGGATAGATTTCGTCCCCATGAGCAAATGGAAAAACTCTCTTATTGAGTTGTTGAATATAGCCGGTACAGGTCCCATACTCGGACCTTTGCAGGGTATCCTTTTCGGACCGATAGCTTTTATCACCATCCCGATAGGATGTGTGATCGGAGGGGCATTTCATGATTATATGTCAGGCATGATCTCGGTCAGATCAAAAGGAGCACAGATGCCGGAGCTGATCCGCAGGTTTTTGGGCAAACATCTTCATGTCCTTTATCTGGTATTTGTCAGTCTTTTGTTACTTTTGCTGGGAGCGGTGTTTATTTACACGCCCGGAGACCTTTTTGTAACACAGATACTTAACCAGGATTCATCATCAACCAACCCGATAGTATGGGTCGTTTACGGCAGTATATTTTTGTACTATATTATCGCGACACTTTTCCCGATAGACAAGATCATCGGAAAGGTATATCCGATATTCGGAGCGATATTATTATTATCTGCCGTCGGAGTATTCATAGGTATATTTGTAAAGGGTTATTCACTTGTTGAGATATGGGATGCGGCAGCGGCAGGTTATCCTTTTAAGACGAATTTTATCCCGATATTCTTCGTTACCGTGGCATGCGGTATCTGTTCGGGATTCCACTCGACACAGGCCACTTTAGTCTCGCGTACTATCAAAAATGAGCATGAGGGTCGTTTTACGTTTTATGATATGATGATCCTGGAAGGCTTCATCGCCATGATATGGGCGGCAGCCGGTATGGGAGTTATTCAGGCAGGGCTTACGGATCCGGAGACTCTGGGAACGCAGGCGACAACGGTTGTAGGGATAGTCGCAAAGGACATGCTGGGAGGTGCCGGCGGTATCGTAGCGATAATAGGAGTTATTGTTCTTCCGATAACATCGGGAGATACGGCACTCAGGTCACTGCGATTGATGATAGGGGATGCTTTTAAACTCGACCAGACAAAAAAGAAAAATGCGCTCAGGCTTGCCCTTTGTATATTTGCTGTCGTGGCAGGTGCGCTGATATGGGCAAAGATCAACCCGTCCGGATTTAACATCCTGTGGCAGTATTTCGCATGGGCGAACGAGGTTATAGCGGTATTTGCATTCGGTGTGATCGCGCGCTATATGAAAAAACACAAGATGCCTTATATCATGGCAGTGATTCCGGGAGCTTTTTACATGTATGTGACCACCAGTTATATATTGAACGCGCACATCGGATTCAACCTTCCGTGGATGGCGGCTTACATAATAGCGGGAGTACTCGCCGTGATCTACTCGATAGAGATTATGATAAGAAAACCCAAAATAATAGAATAGAAAAAACTATAACATCAAACTGAAAGACCGGTATTATTATGGAAAAGGAATTGGGATTCGGACAGGGCGTAAAGGATGGAGTGCCCATAGGACTGGGATACCTGTCCGTGTCATTTACGTTCGGAATAATGGCTATCATAGCCGGACTGTATTGGTGGGAAGCAGTGCTCATATCCATGACCTGCGTGACCAGTGCGGGACAGCTCGCCGGCATACAGGTTATGATCAGTCCGGGAAGATATTTAGAGATGCTTGTCTCCCAGCTTACTATCAACGTGAGATACTCGTTTATGTCCATATCTCTTTCGCAAAAGGTAACGGAGAAGTTCAGCGGGATATGGCGTTGGATATTCGGGTTCATGATCACGGATGAGATATTTGCGGTTGCGGTATCAAAGCCCGTAGTCAGGAGATCATACTTCGCGGGACTGTCGGTGATGCCCTATATAGGATGGACACTGGGGACGCTCGCAGGTGCTCTTTTGGGAGACGTTCTTCCGGCTTCCGTGATGAGCGCTCTCGGTATAGCAATCTACGCGATGTTCGTCGCAATAGTAGTTCCCGAGATGAAGAAAAGCAGACCGGTAATATTTGTTGTAATACTGGCAGCGGGACTCAGTTGTATTTTTACTTATGTACCCGTGATAAAAGAGGTTCCGTCAGGTATTGCCATAAGCATCTGCGCAGTGGTGGCAGCGATGATCATGGCTATAATAAAGCCTATCAGGGAAACTGCTGACGAACCAAAAAAAGTTGAAATTACCGACAGGATGTGATATAATCATGACTCACGAAACGTTTTTTATTTATCTTGCACTGATGGCAGGATCGACATTTCTCATAAGAGCGATCCCGTTTGTTCTTGTAAAGAAAAAGATTGAAAATATATATATCAGATCATTTTTGACTTATATTCCTTACGCGGTACTTACGGCCATGACATTGCCCGCGATACTGTATGCGACGGAATCACTTTGGTCGGCTGCGGTCGGACTTCTGGCAGCGGTCCTTATGAGCGTTTTCGGCTTCGGACTCATGCCGGTTGCGGTTGTCGCGTGCGCGGCTGTATACGTTACGGAATGGGTGTTAACAATGGTGTGATTATTTTTGAAAAACAGCACGCAGGTACTGCATGCAGAGTTCGTTGTGGAGGGACTTGATGGAGCAGATAAAGGTGTTTTTGGTAGAAGATGAGTTTGTGATACGAGAAGGGATTCGCAAGAACATCGACTGGGAGTCACAGGGACTCACTCTCTGTGGTGATGCGGCCGATGGTGAGCTTGCATGGAATGAGATCCAGAAAAAGAACCCGGACATCGTTATCACTGATATTCGTATGCCGTTTATGGATGGTCTCGAGCTGTCGAGACTTATAAAAGAGCATATGCCCCAGGTTGAGATCATCGTTCTCTCCGGACATGAGGAGTTCGAATACGCGAAGGAATGCATCAGTATAGGTGTGTCCGAATACCTTTTAAAGCCGATAAGCCGAGAGGATCTGTTGGCGAGGGTAAATGTTATCGCCGAGAAACTCAGAGAGCGTCGCCAGGAGCAGTCTACTCCAAATGTTGATATGAACCAGGTGGACAAGGAAAAGGTGATCGATTTCCTTCGTTTCGGTGCGCCCGAGGATGCGGACAGCTTTATTGATGAGCTTATAGAAAAAATGGGTGACGGAATGCAGTCTCAGATTTTCCGTCAGTATATGACCATGGATATCTACTATTCCACGATTCGATTCCTCGACGAGATAGGTGTTCCGAAGGATGAGCAGGATGGGCTTTCCATCGATCTCAGTGTGCTCGAGAGCTACGATCTCACCGTGGCCGGAATAAAAGAGCTGGTCAAGGGAGCGTGTGAACTCAGAGGTTTCGTGCGCAACACCAGACATTCGGAGGTGGTGGACAAGGTGCTTCGCTATGTAGAGGAGCATTACAAGGATGAGGAGCTGTCGCTCAATCAGGTTGCCGATCACGTGAACTTTTCCGCGAACCATCTCAGCACCGTATTCCATCAGGAGTACGGACAGTCATTTGTTAAATATCTTACCGACTTCCGCATGAACAAAGCAAAGAAGCTTCTCAGAGAGACAGGCATGCGTTCCAGCGATGTTTGTTATGAGGTCGGATACAAGGATCCTCATTATTTTTCTTCCATATTCAAAAAGACACAGGGAATCACACCTACTCAGTATCGTGAAGGGAAAGGATTATGAGAAAAAAGCTCTTAGAAGCGTACGAGCGTCTTACGCTGGTTTCACGTATCCGTTTTTCATATATTATCCCTTTTGTTCCGATTGTCTTTCTGACAGTTTTTACCTATTATAATCTTTGGCTTTTCAACCGCCAGTATTCCGGAATGATCAATTCCGTTGTAAAGGCGAGTTCTTTTAATATGGAGTTTAAATCCGACTTCGATTACGAAACATATATGGTCATAGTCGGTCAGCGTGCCATGAAGGAATCAAGGATCGAAGAGATGCTCTCCGGTGCGGGACAGGTGATCAAAGATCTCAGAGAGCTGACCAACACCAGTGAGAGTGTGGAGAGACTTTCTACCATAGAAAACTATCTGAAAAATCTCGAGAACTATGTAGACCGTATAGAAAAAAATATAGGACGACCGGGAACATACGATGAAAACATCCAGATCTGGGAAAACGATATTCAGGTAGGTACATCACTTCTTCAGGAATCATTCTACCAATATATATATTATGAAGTAAAGGATCTGGATTCCGAGAGACAGAACCAGACGAAGTTCTTTAACCGTATCGTAAGTATTTCCATCGGAGCTTATGTTGTAGTAGTAATATTGGTAATACTTTTCTCGTGGTTTTTTAACAGACAGCTTAGACAGGTTCAGCAGGAGCAGATACAGCTCAGAAAAACAGAGTTTCTGGTGCTCCAGTCACAGATCAATCCCCACTTTCTTTATAACACTCTTGATGCCATCACCTGGCTTGCGGAGTCAGGAGACCAGGAGACCGTAGTAAAGATGGTTGGTTCTTTGTCCGAGTTTTTCAGGACATCTCTTAACCATGGAAAGGATATAGTGACAGTGTCTGAGGATGTACATCACATCCGCAGCTATCTTGAGATTCAGAGTATACGTTATCAGGATATCCTCGAGTATGAGATCGATGTGCCCGGCAAGTTTAACGATATTCTGATTCCGAAACTCACCCTGCAGCCTCTGGTAGAGAACGCGCTTTACCACGGTATCAAAAATAAACGCGGCGGCGGAAGGATAGCAGTGACCGCCCGTCAGGAAAACGATTCTCTTGTGATCAGTGTGACCGATAACGGAGTAGGCATGGATGAGGAGAGACTTGCTCAGGTTAGAGACGGTATCAGTGAAAAGGCTCCGGAGGAAAAGGGAATATACGGCTTGTATAACGTAAATGAGCGTATTCGCCTGCATTTCGGAGAGGCGTACGGAGTACAGATCGAGAGTGTTTCGGGAGAGGGGTCTACTATCAGTATCAGACTTCCTTTATCTTACCTTTCTTAAAAAAATTAACCGCATTCGGAAAAAATCAAACTATATGTAGTGCTTTTGTGAAAAATTCAAACCATTTATGGGAGAATATCTATGGCGTTTTTTTTAAAAAGGGCGTATCATAGCCATATCGTCAAAAACGAAACTAACCTTGCATGGTGCAAGGTTCACAGAAAAAAGGAGGAAACAAAAAATGAAAAGAAAACTGATTGCATTACTCATGGTTATGGTAATGGCATTCGCTCTCACCGCTTGTGGTGACGAGGCAAAACCGGCAGCTGACAATGCAGCTCCTGCAGCAGACGATAAGGCAGCTGACGATGCAGCACCGGCTGACAACGCAGACTCAGGTAAGACAATCAAAGTTGGTATCATCAACAACGATCCGAACGAGTCAGGATATCGTACAGCAAACGACAAAGACCTCAAGGCTAAGTTCTCAGCAGAGAATGGCTACGATGCACAGTTTGCATACAGCCTGAAGAACGATGAGCAGCAGGCATCTGCTAAGAAGTTCATCGAGGATGGTGTTGATTATCTTCTCCTTTCCGCTGCAGATACAGCAGGATGGGATTCAGTTCTTAAGCAGGCACAGGATGCCGGCACAAAGGTAATCCTTTTCGACCGTACTATCGATGCTGATCCGTCTCTCTATGAGGCATCAATCGTATCAGACATGGATAAAGAGGGTCAGACAGCAGTTGATTGGCTCGCAGGCCAGAACCTTTCAGAGTACAACATCATCCATATCCAGGGTGTTATGGGTTCAGCAGCTCAGAAGGGACGTTCAGGAGCACTCGATGCTAAGAAGGCTGATGGATGGAACATCGTTGAGCAGCAGACAGCTGAGTGGAACGCAGAGAAGGCTCAGCAGATCGTACAGGCTGTAATCGATGGTGGCAAGAAGTTCAACGTAATCTATGCAGAGAACGACGATATGGCTAAGGGAGCTGTAGCAGCTCTTGATAAGGCAAACATCTCACACGGTGTTGGCAAAGACGTAATCGTTATGGGATTTGACTGCAACAAGTGGGCTCTTGAGGAGCTTCTCAAGAAGAACTGGAACTATGATGGTCAGTGTAACCCGTTCCAGTCATCATACATCGACGATGTAATCAAAAAGCTTGAGGCTGGTGAGACACTCGCTGAGAAGACAATCGTTATGGATGAGAAGGGCTTCGATGCAGAGAGCATCACTCAGGAAGACGTAGACAACTACGGCATTTGATCGCATAAGGCATGAGCCTGTGCGCAGTATATGAACAGCGCGTGCTTGCACGCAGATGTACATATACGAGCACAGGTGAGTCCAACGGACAACGAGAACACGAAGTGTTCGAGTTGCTCATGCCGTGAGCGACAATAAAGAAAATAAGTAACTTTAAGGGGGCGCAGCGCAGTTTATGCGTTGCGCCTTTTTAAAAAAAGTGAGGTGACAATACCAGGTGAAGGACAATCATGTTTTAGAGATGCGAGGCATCTATAAAAGCTTCCCCGGTGTCAAGGCCCTGCAGAACGTAGATTTCACTCTCTGTAAGGGAGAGATACATGCTCTGATGGGAGAGAATGGTGCTGGAAAATCAACCCTTATCAAGGTTCTTACCGGCGTATACGGAAAGGACGAAGGCGAGATTTTTCTCGATGGGATCGAGGGCGCAGCATCGATCAATTCTCCACAGGATGCTCAGAATTCCGGAATCAGTACCGTGTATCAGGAGATCACACTCTGTCCGAACCTCTCCGTAGCGGAGAATATGTACATTGGTCGTGACAAGGGAAAGACAGTTAAATGGAAGAAACGTAACAAAGACGCTGACAAAATTCTTACAGAGCTTGACATCCCGGCAAAAAGCACACAGCAGCTTGGATCGTGTTCGCTGGCTGTACAGCAGATGGTTGCTATCGCGCGTGCCGTGGATATGGAGTGTAAGGTTCTTATTCTCGATGAGCCTACTTCCTCTCTCGATGAGACAGAGGTTGAGAAGCTTTTCGGACTTATGAGAAACCTTAAAGCAAAGGGAGTAGGAATCATCTTTGTAACACACTTCCTTGAGCAGGTATATGAGGTCTGCGACAAGATTACCGTACTTCGTGACGGACAGCTTGTCGGAGAATATGTTATAGAGGATCTGCCGAGAGTACAGCTCGTTGCCAAGATGCTTGGTAAGGAGATGGATGATATGGCAGACATCAAGGGCAATGCCGAGACTTACTCGGGTGCCGATGCGGATCAGATCGTTTATGAGGCGAAGGATCTTGCAAGTAACTCCGGAATCAAACCTTTTGATTTCCATATCAAAAAGGGCGAGGTCAACGGCTTCACCGGTCTTCTCGGATCCGGTCGTTCTGAGAGCGTACGTGCCATATTCGGTGCGGACAGAGTTCTCGGCGGTACCGTAAAGAAGAACGGAAAAGAATTAAAGATCAAAAAGCCTATCCAGGCTATGAAGAACGGAATCGCTTATCTTCCGGAGGATAGAAAGGTCGATGGTATCGTCGGAGATCTTTCTGTCAGGGATAACATCATCCTGGCTTTACAGGTAATGAAGGGATTTTTCAAGCCTTTCTCACATGCACAGGCTCAGGCCTTTGCCGAGGAATATATAAAGCTTCTCGACATCAAGACAGCTTCGGCTGACACACCTATCAAGTCACTGTCCGGTGGAAACCAGCAGAAGGTTATCCTTGGACGTTGGCTCCTCACTCATCCGGAGTACCTTATTTTGGATGAGCCTACGAGAGGTATCGATGTCGGGACAAAGGTAGATATCCAGAAGCTCGTTCTCAAGCTTGCTTCAGAGGGTATGAGTATCACATTCATCTCATCAGAGACTGACGAGATGCTCAGAACCTGCTCAAGACTTGTCGTAATGCGCGACGGAAAGCAGGTAGGAGAGCTGACAGGAGATGAGTTGACACAGAGTGGTATAATGAGTGCTATAGCGGGAGGTGATAAATAATCATGAGTATTTGGAAGAAACTTACCAGCAATCAGATTTTTATCCCGATCGCTGCATTTGTGATCCTTATCATCGTAAATCTGATCCATGATCCGTCATTCTTTGCGCTGTCATTCGGACCGAACAGTGACGGTAATAACGTCCTTACAGGAAACCTTATGTCAATCCTTGACAGTGGATCAGAGGTTGCCATACTGGCTATCGGTATGACGCTCGTTACAGCAGCATCAGGTGGACAGGATATCTCCGTCGGAGCTACCATGGCAATCGCGGGTTCAGTTACACTCCGCATGCTTTGCGGTTCTCCTGACAACCCGAATTATGATGTTATGCAGACACCGATCATCGTGGCATTTTTAGTAGCAGTACTTGTATCAATGCTTTTCGGTGCTTTCAACGGACTTTTGGTATCGATCTTCAAGATACCGCCGATGGTTGCGACGCTGATACTCTTTACGGGTGGACGTTCGATCGCATCCTGGATCAACGGAGGAACACTTCCTCAGGTTAACGATCCTACCTTCAAGATATTCGGTAACTATATTCCGGGTATCCCGCTTCCGACACCGTTCATCATCGCGATGGCGTGTGTACTGGTGATGTTCATATTTATGAAGTTTACGAACATCGGTCTGTATGTACAGGCAGTTGGTATCAATTCAAGTTCATCCAGACTGAACGGATTGAATCCTCAGTATATCAAGTTTATTACCTTTGTTATCCTGGGAATATGCGTGGCAGTTGCCGGCTTTATCAAAGTAAGCCGTATCGCTTCCATCAACTACTCAGTGCTTGCAAAGGATATAGAGATGGATGCCATCCTGGCGGTAGCGCTCGGCGGAAATGCCCTTGGTGGTGGAAAGTTCAACATGGGTGCTTCCATACTGGGTGCGTATGTAATCCAGTTCCTGACGACAACGCTGTATGCGTTCCAGGTTCCTGCTACGGCTCTTCCGGCTTACAAGGCTGTCGTGGTCATCATCCTCGTTGTGATGAGTGCGCCTGCTGTACGTGAGTTCTTCAAGAGATTCAAGAAAAAGCAGACCGCGGCAAAGGAGGTGGCTTAAGATGGAAACAGCTAAGAAACCTTCTTTCTTAACAAAGATCGGACGCATGAATGAGTCTAACCTGCTGCTTTTGATCACGGTAGTGATATTCGTGCTTATGTATGTAGGTGCGATCATTTTCCAGGGCGGTGGATTTTTATCAGCGCAGACATTCTTCAATATCCTGAATGATAACGCGGCGCTGATCATCGGAGCACTCGGAATGAGTATCGTCATGATCACCGGAGGAATCGATATCTCCATCGGTGGTGTGGCTGCCCTCGTTTCCATGTGCTGTGCGGTATATCTCGAAAAAGCAAACGGAAATATCATTGTTTCACTCCTTATCGCGATCGCTATCGGTCTTGCATTCGGATTGATCCAGGGTTACCTCGTTGCTTATCTGGAGATCCAGCCGTTCATCGTATCTTTGGCAGGTATGTTCTTTGCCAGAGGTATGACAACAGTAGTTAACAAAGAGCCTTTCAACGTATCAAACCCGGGACTTATGAGTCTCAAGGATACACATGTGGTTGTTCCTCTCTTGGGAAAGACCAACAGAAAAGGTATTTATATCGATGCATATGTAGAGGTCGGTGTGATCGTTGCGATCGTGCTTGTAATCCTGATGTTCGCTCTGCTTCGTTGGAGCAAGCTCGGAAGAAACTTCTACGCAGTCGGTGGAAATGCCAACTCGGCTCTTATGCTCGGTATCAATGTAAAGCGTACGAGATTTTTATCTCACATTATTTGTTCAGTACTTGCAGGTATCGGCGGCTTTGTGTATTTCGTACACGTCGGGTCCGGATCGCCCTCGCATGCGATGGGAATGGAAATGGACGCGATCGCCTGCTCGATCATCGGTGGTACGATGCTTACCGGTGGTGTGGGTAACATCATCGGAACACTCTTCGGTGTTCTTTCGCTCGGTACCATCAAAAACATCGTTGCTTCTGCCGGACTCGGCGAGGCATGGTGGACAGGTATCACCACGGCAGCAATGCTGTGTCTGTTCCTCATCATCCAGTCAGTGGTTATGGCTTTCAAGGGTCGTAGCGTGAAAGGATGACAATATAACTTAACAGGTATGCATATGAAACAGGTTATAAAGCAATTTAAGTGTTTCATTAGTTTGATGCTGATCGTAAGTATTATGGTCAGTGGATGCACTCCCGCTTCATCCGATAAGGAAGGGGCGGGAGATGTTGTCGTTCAGAAGAAACTGATAAAGGTCGGTTTTTCGCAGCTTGGCGCGGAGTCTGACTGGAGGCGCGCGAACACCGCTTCGATGCGTGAGACGTTTTCCGAGGAAAACGGATATCAGTTATTCTTTGAGGACGCGCAGCAAAAACAGGCCAATCAGGCTATGGCTATCAGACGATTTATACAGCAGGGGGTCGACTATATCGTAGTTGCTCCGGCTACTGAGGTTGGTTGGGATATCGCGCTTTCCGAAGCGAAAAATGCCGAGATCCCGGTGATCCTTATAGACAGACGGATTAGCGTCAAAGATTCCACCTTGTATACGTGCTGGGTAGGATCCGATTTCAAGCTGGAAGGGGATAAAGTAACAGGTTGGATGAGACAGTTCTTCAGGATGAAAAGTATCGATCCGAAGAGCGTTCATATATTTGATCTGCAGGGAACCATAGGAACATCCGCGCAGATCGGAAGGACAAACGGACTCAAGGACGCGGCAAAGAGAAACGGTTGGGAAATAGTAGAGATGGCCGACGGTGACTTCACTGAGGCAAAGGGTAATGAGGTTACGGATCGTGTGATCCAGGAGCATCCCGAGATAAATGTTGTCTATGCGGAAAACGACAATATGGCTCTGGGTGCGGTTAAAGCCATACAAAAGAACGGAAGAAAGGTCGGCATGAACATGGCCGCGGGAGAGATTCTCGTGGTATCATTTGACGGTGTGAGTACCGAAGCCATGCAGATGCTGATAGATAAAAAGATCGCCTGCATAGGCGAGTGTTATCCGATGTACGGATCGAATGTCAGATCCTGTATTGAGGTTATAGAAGCCGGCAAAAAGCCTGACAAAACATCATTTGTCAGCGAGGGGTTATACAGCGCGGATGCGACTATCACCCAGGTGAGTGCCGGGATGAGAGATTATGCGGTGACCATAGTCACGCAGGACTGGCTTAACGAGAGAGACATTACAAACATGGGAGATTCGGAGTAGAACTATGGCATTTGAAGACAGCTTTTTGTTATTTTTGCAGGACAATGTCAGAAACGATTTTATGACACCGATCATGAAGGGGGTTACATTTATAGGTGATCACGGAGGCTTGGTGTGGATTATTCTGGCGCTCCTTTTGGTCATCATCAAAAAGACAAGATGGGTTGGTATAGGGGTCGGCGGAGCGCTCGCTCTATCCGGACTTTTTACAAACCTTATCATAAAGCCTTTGGTACAGAGGGAGAGGCCGTATGCTATGATACCGGGCCTTAATCCGTTGGGGGAGATCCCCACCGATACATCATTTCCGTCAGGACATGCATCAGCGGGGATGGCCGCGGCGGTGGCTTTTTTCATAGTACTGCCGTGGATCATGGACAGAACCAAAGCGCACGTACTCGGTGCGATGATAATAGTGCTTTCGTTGTGTATTTGTTTTTCCAGACTGTATTTGGGAGTGCATTATCCTACAGATGTTCTCACAGGCTTGCTTTTAGGGATCATTTATGGTATCATATCGGGAAGGGTAGTTGGTATGATACGAAGGAGGTTTTTGGGCGATGTCGATAGAGATACTGGCGAAGCAGATGAAAAATGACTCGGCACTCATGGCCGCGTCATCTGTAGATATAAGAAACGCAGCACTTTCTGCCATAGCAGATTCTCTGAAGGAGCACAGATCAGAGATATTTGCCGAGAATGATAAGGATATGGCGGCGGCCGCAGAGAACGGTGTCGCTGAGGCTGTGGTAAAAAGACTTAAGTTCGATGAGCACAAGCTTGAGGATGTATGTAGCGGGCTCTCTATGCTTAAGGAGCTTTCTGATCCGCTGGGTAGAGTTACTCTTGACAGAGATCTCGATGAGGGATTGTCACTGAAGAGGATCACCTGCCCGATCGGAGTAATAGGTGTAATATTTGAGGCGAGACCTGACGCTTTGGTTCAGATCGCCTCTTTGTGTATAAAAAGCGGAAACTGTGCGCTGTTAAAGGGTGGCAAGGAGACCGTAAATACCAACAGGATACTGTTTAAACTGATCCATGAAAGCGTGGTTAAGACAGGTCTCCCCGAGAACTGTCTGGCGCAGGCGGAAAGCCATGCGGAGATAGATGAGCTTTTGAAATGTGATAAGTACGTTGACCTTTTGATACCGAGAGGATCAAACGCTTTTGTCCGTCATATCATGGACAATACAAAGATCCCCGTTATGGGACATGCGGACGGAATCTGTCATATTTACGTAGATGATGAGTTCGACGAACGGATCGCCATACCGATCATAGTCGATGCGAAGATCCAGTATACCGCAGCCTGCAACGCGGTTGAGACTCTGCTTGTAAACAGGCGGATCGCGGGTTCATTTTTGCCGAAGCTCTCTGAGGCTCTATCAAAGGAAAACGTAAAGATAAGGGGAACAAAAGAGGTCACTGATATCATCGAAGGAGCCGGGGGCGGAGCCTCAGATGGTGTCGAGACAATCGGAGACGATGATTTCGATACAGAGTATCTGGCGCTCACTGTGGGAGTCAAGTTGGTTGATGACGTGGATGAGGCTATCGCTCATATCAACCTGCACGGCTCACATCACACGGACTCGATCATCACAACAAATGCTGACAGGGCTGAGCACTTTATGCAGATGGTGGACTCCGCGGGAGTATATCACAACTGCTCTACGAGGTTCTCGGATGGCTTCAGATATGGTTTCGGAGCAGAGGTGGGTATCAGTACCGGAAAGATCCACGCGAGAGGTCCCGTGGGTCTTGACGGACTCACGACTTACAAATACAAGCTCTATGGTCACGGACAGATCGTGGGGGATTACGCGTCAGGTAAAAAGAGTTTTCATCACGTAGATAAGCTGTAAACATATATGGTATCGTGGGATGCGTACGCTGGTGGCATGCGCTTTCGAATGCGAGGTAGTATATGGAAAAAGACAAAAAACTGTTTCAACGACTGTGTATACATTTCGTATTTTTGGCCCTGGCGGTGATCTTCATCGTGATGGGGTGGTGGATAGCCCTCGCTATCGAGGCGGTCGTGGCTGTCGCTCTCATCGTTCTGATAGCGTTTTACATGGTGAGTTTTACGCTGGTAAGAAAATCACCCATTGTGAAGGATGATGTCTCGGTACTAGGCCGTCACGGCGAGCTGAATGATTTCGTGAAGGATGCCGTACTGTGGCTCGAGACAGGTGAAATATGGGAGCAGGTGAGCTTCGACGGGCTGAAGCTGTACGGGAGATTTTTGAAAAATGAGGGCTCGCACGTCTATGCGATCTGCTGTCATGGCTACAAGAATCAACGTATGCAGGATATCTCAAACCAGGCGAAGCATTTTTATGATATGGGATATAATGTCTTTTGCGGACACGCCAGAGGCCACGGCAGGAGCGAAGGCAACTATATCGGCATGGGGACGAATGAAAGACGTGACATCGCCGGATGGATAAAAATGATAGTTGAGATGGATCCGGAGGCGAGGATATTTTTATACGGAGTGTCGATGGGCGGTGCTACCGTGATGACGACAAGCGGAGAGGACCTTCCGGAAAATGTGAAGTGCGTTATACAGGATTGCGGATTTACGAGTCCGTGGGATGAGTTCACATACCACATAAAGGAACAGTTCGGATTACCATACAGGCCGATACTTGATATCTGTCAGGTGATATCGAGGAGTCGGTACGGGTTCGGATTTCACGAGTTTTCCGCGATAGAACAGGTGAAAAAGACGAGCTTGCCGTTTTTGATGATACACGGTGATCTGGACACGTATGTTCCGTACAGGATGTTTAAACCCTTATATGAGGCGTGCGCCTCGGAGAATAAGAAGGCGGTCACTATAGAGGGAGCAGCACACGCTGAGGCGTATTGGAGAGATCCCGAGACATATTGGTCGGAAGTGGATAATTGGATTAAAACGTATCTTTGATAAATGGCATGTTGGTTTTTATGGAGGATAGTGAATGTCCGGAAAAAAGTTAGCTGTTTTTATCACTGAGTGGGATCCGCATTTTTGGAGCCGTATACTCAAAGGTATAGGTAATCACGCAAAGTCTCGCGGTTACGAGGTGTTTGTTTTCGATTGCTTCGGTGGGTCCGGAGTAAAGAGAAAACATGATAAAGGCGAGTTCCATATTTTCGATCTGCCCGATATTACGCAGTTTGACGGTGTTATCGTTGCTGCTTCAACTATCGTGCCGACTGTTGTTGTAAAAAGTCTCGGGGAGCGTATAGTGAAAAGCGGCGTTCCCGCAATTTCTTTGGAGGTGCCCATCGATGGTCTTGACTTCGGTGGTATCTCAAATCATGATGCTATGATTTCGATGATGGATCATGTCATCGTACATCACAAATGCAGACGAATATACTATGTTTCCGGTCCTGAGGGAAATGCCGAAGCGAGTATGCGAAAAAGCGCATACTTTGATGCCATGGAGAAAGCGGGACTCGAGGTAAGCGAGGAAAACGTCTTTACGGGAACATATGAGTTTGAGAGCGGATATCGTTCCGTGGACTATTTCAAAGCGCTTCCTGACGGACTTCCCCAGGCTATCGTATGTGCGAATGACGCTATGGCGATGGGAGTGTGCAGGAGGCTTGACGAGCTCGGTGTATCGGTTCCCGACCAGGTGATAGTTACGGGCTTTGATAATATTGACACATCAAATGACTACGTGCCGAGCCTCACTACCGTTTCGAGACCAAAGAAAGATTTGGGCGCTTTGGCTTGTGACTATATCATCAGTAAGATAGAGGATCCTTCGTTATCGACGGGAGTAAAATGCAAAACCAGACTTGAGTTTCGTGAGAGTTGCGGATGTCAGAGTACAAATCTGTATGTCGGACGCAAGTTCAGAGAGCAGCATTTCCGTCAGATCGAGGAGGAGGCAAACCTGTCTCGTTTCATGAACAGGATGCTCGCAAGAGTGACGGATTGTGATTGGTTTTCAGAGCTTTTCAAATGCCTTCAGGATTACGTGGATATGCTCGAGTGTGAGAGGTTTTATTTTTGCATAGATCACAGTCTGATCGACGAGGGGATAGTTCTTCCCGGCGATCACACCGACAAGGATACGATCAGAAAGCAGCTCAGATGGATGAAGGAGGATTTCCCGGAGCATGTATCGGTAGTCCTGGCAACCAATAAAGGAAAGCTATTCAAGTGTGCCGACTACAACGGAAGGGAAAGGATAATGCCGATCGAGGAGGAGAAGTTCAGGTCTTCCTCTGATTTGTATATTTACGAACCAATCCACTATCAGGATAACTGCTTCGGATACTGTATAATGGTCAATCCTACTCCGGGCAAGCGTATACTCGGAGTCAATCAGTGGCTGTTGATGGTCGGAAATGCCATAGAGACTATCCGCAGAAAGCATGTGATGAATCTGGCGATCGAACAGCTCGACGAGCTGTATACCACGGATCCTATGACGGGACTGTATAACAGATATGGTCTGGAGAGGTATGCAGCGGAGATGATCAACATATGCGTGCAGGAACGTCAGCCTTTAGTCGCGGTATTTTTCGATCTGGACGGGCTGAAGCCCATCAATGATGAGTTCGGACATGAGGTCGGTGACATCGCGATCAAGACTGTCGCTGACGTGTTACGTATCGTCGGCGATGAGGGTGATGTGATCACGAGGATAGGCGGCGACGAGTTTTTGGCGCTGTGTTCAGTCGATCTGGAATTGGTCGAGAGAAAGATACATCAGGTCGATATCGAGTTGGAGAAGAAGAATAAAGAGCTCGACTTACCGTTCACAGTCAGTGCCAGTGCCGGATACAAATGCATCATTCCGAATGAGAACTTCGATTTAGATGCGCTTATCGAGGAGGCTGATCAGGCGATGTATGAGGTGAAAAAGAAAAAGAAAGAAGCGATGTCTTTACAAAACAGCAAAAATAGTATATCATAGAAGTTAATCTTTACGTCCGAGAGGGCGAAATGATAAAAAAGCGCGTGAATACGTCCGGTAGACGTGTTCAGAAAGGTAGGAAAAAGATGGAGAAGGAAGAATTTTTGGGATTGTATCGTCACTCGTTGGCACACATCCTGGCAAAGGCAGTTATCGAGATTTTCGGTAAGGATGAGGTACAGTTTTCGATCGGACCGCAGATCGACGACGGTTGCTACTATGATTTCACACTGCCGAGACCGGTAAAGGAAGAGGATTATCCTGTCATCGAGGAAAAGATGCGTGAGATCCTGAAGAGAAAAGAGGATTGGACCAGGAAGGAAGTATCGAAGGATGAGGCCCGGGCTATTTTTAAGGATCAGAAGTTCAAAATGGAGCTGATCGAGGAGTTGCCCGAGGATGAGATCATCACGATCTACTATACAGGTGATGACTACGTGGATCTGTGTCGCGGACCGCACGTAGCGAACTCTCAGGAGCTGTTGTCGACCGCTTTTCAGGTGAAGAGTGCGTCGGGAGCGTACTGGAGAGGTGATGAGAAGCGTGACAGCATGCAGAGAATCTACCTGTATGCTTTTCCGGATAAGCAGCAGTTAAAGGAGCATCTGGCGCTCGTACGCGAGGCTCAGGAAAGAGATCACAAGAAACTCGGACCGCAGCTGGGACTTTTTATGTTCCACGAGACAGCGCCGGGTATGCCGTACTGGCTGCCGAAGGGCTGGAAGCTTTACAATGCTTTGCTTGATTTCTGGAGAGATATTCATGAGCGTCACGGATATCAGGAGATAAGCGCGCCGGTGCTTAATTCACGTGAGCTTTGGATCACATCCGGACACTGGGCTCACTATCAGAACAACATGTTTATTTCTGAGATCGATGAGAATACGGTTTATGCGATCAAGCCGATGAACTGCCCCAACGCGATCAATGTTTATCGCAACGAAGGCAGATCATACAAGGATTTTCCGCTGAGATTTTCGGAGACTTCTCCGATTCATCGTAAGGAGAAGTCGGGAGAGCTTAACGGCCTTTTCCGTGTACAGCTTTTCCACCAGGATGATGATCATACCTTCCTTATGGAGGATCAGATCGGTGATGAGATCGCCGATATCATGAAGATCGCTGATACGATCTACAATACACTCGGACTTACATACAGAGCCGAGCTTTCCACACGTCCTGATGACTTTATGGGAGATATCGAGCTTTGGGACAAGGCTGAGGCATCTCTTAAGGAGATACTTGACAAGACATACGGAGAGGGCGGTTATGAGATCAATGAGGGCGATGGTGCGTTCTACGGACCGAAGATCGACCTGCAGATGAAGGATGCACTCGGACGTGAGTGGCAGATGGGTACCATCCAGCTTGACTTCCAGCTGCCGGGTAACTTCGAGCTGAAGTATGCGGCACCGGATGGCACACAAAAGCAGCCTGTTATGATCCATCGTGCTTTATTTGGTTCGTTTGAGAGATTTATCGGTATCCTTATCGAGAACTTTAAGGGTGCATTCCCGTTCTGGCTCTCACCGATACAGGTTTCTATCGTGCCGATCAGAACGGAGCATAATGAGTATGCGAAGAAGGTCGAGGAGGCTCTGAGGGATCGTCGTATCAGAGTGGAGACTGACTACTCAGATAAGAATATGATGAACAAGATTAAGAATTATAAAAAGGCCAAGACTCCTTATATCGTTGTAATCGGTGACAAGGAGGCAGCTGAGGGTACGGTTTCTCTGAATATCCGAGGGACGAATCAGCAGAAGAACGATATTCCGCTTGATGACTTTATCGCTATGTGCGAACGTATGCAGCGTGAGAAGCCGCTGGAACTCGAATCATAAGACGTGGCCTTATCGGGCAGATTTAGCTGCTTGAGGACAACCGGGATGAGTATGTGTATTCTGCTCGGGCCCGCTTGCGCTTATTTCCAAGCGTCACGTTGCACGCATGTAAAATACACATGCTGCGCAACGACGCTTGCAACATGACCCTCGCAGGGAATACACATATCTCATCCCTGCTGTACTGAATGAGAATAATTGAAGGAGAGATTAGTGTGAAAAATCACACTGAATGGAGGATTAAAATGAAGAAAGTATCATTAGAGGAAGAACTGAAAGGTAACGATTATCCGGGACGCGGCATCGTTATCGGAAAGAGCCCTGATGGAAAGAAGGCTGTTACTGCTTACTTTATCATGGGAAGAAGTGAGAATAGCAGGAACAGAGTTTTTGTCGAGGATGGTGAAGGAATAAGGACTCAGGCTTTTGATGAGTCAAAGGTAGAAGATCCGTCTCTTATCATCTATGCACCGGTCAGAGTACGTGGTATCGATACCATCGTGACTAATGGTGATCAGACTGATACCATTTATGACGAGATGGAGAAGGGAAAGAGCTTTCAGCAGGCTCTGATGACTCGCGAGTTCGAGCCGGATGCTCCTAACTACACACCTCGTATTTCGGGTATCATGAGAGTAAATAAGGGCAGCTTTGATTATGCGCTCTCGATATTAAAGAGTCATAATGGAGATCCGTCAGGCTGTGACAGATTCACATATCATTATCAGAATCCGACAGCAGGAGAGGGTTATTTTATCCATACTTATATGGGTGACGGTAACCCGCTTCCAAGCTATGAAGGTGATCCTACTCTTGTGTCGATAGATGACGATATTTCAGCGTTTACGGACAAAATATGGAACTCACTTAATGCTGATAATAAGGTGTCACTTTTTGTGAGATATATCGATATTGAAACAGGTAAATATGACACTAAAATTGTTAATAAAAATGAGCGATAAGGCGTGAGTCTGACCGAGGTATGTGTGCAGTGTGTGCTTGCACACAGATGCACACATACAAGGGCAGATGAGCCCAACGGACAACGAGGGTTTCGTAGAAACCCGAGTCTGGCAGTTGGGGTTCGCGCCGGATATGGAGGAAAAAATGAAAGAATTAGAGTTAAAATATGGTTGTAATCCGAATCAGAAACCGTCAAAAATATATGCTCAGGATGGTGGTGAATTACCGGTAAAAATACTGAATGGTAAACCGGGATATATCAACTTTCTTGATGCGTTAAATGGATGGCAGTTAGTCACAGAGCTTAAGAAAGCAACAGGGCTTCCGGCTGCCACATCATTCAAACATGTTTCACCGGCAGGTGCTGCAGTAGGACTTCCGCTCTCAGATGTTGAAGCAAAGATCTACTGGGTTGATGATCTGGGTGAGCTTTCTCCGCTTGCTGCTGCTTATGCGAGAGCACGTGGTGCGGACCGTATGTCATCATATGGTGATTTCATTGCTCTTTCTGATGTATGCGATGTATCTGCCGCACAGATCATAAAGAGAGAGTTTTCTGACGGTATCATCGCTCCGGGTTATGAGCCTGAGGCGCTCGAGATGCTCAAGGAAAAGAAAAAGGGCGCGTACGCCATCATCGAGATGGATCCGAACTTCGTTCCGCCTGAGATCGAGCACAAAGAGGTTTTCGGTATCACGTTTGAGCAGGGAAGAAATGAGTTAAATATCAACAAAGAGTTCTTTGATAATATCGTTACAAAGAATAAGGATCTTCCGGACAGTGCGCGTATCGATATGGCTGTTGCGATGATCACACTGAAGTACACACAGTCAAACTCAGTTTGCTTCGTAAAGGGTGGTCAGGCGATCGGTGTAGGAGCCGGACAGCAGTCACGTATCCACTGTACACGTCTTGCCGGACAGAAGGCTGATAACTGGCTTCTCAGACAGAGCCCGCAGGTTCTGAATCTTCCGTTCAAGGAGGAGATAAAGAGAGCTAATCGTGACAATGCGATCGATCTTTATATCGGTGCTGACTATATGGATGTCCTTGCGGACGGTGAGTGGGAGAAGGTCTTCACAGAGAAGCCTTCGGTATTCGAGGAGGCGGCCAAGAAGGCATGGATAAAGGAGTACGCTAAGGATGTGGTTTGCGGATCTGATGCGTTCTTCCCGTTCAGTGACAATGTGGAGAGAGCGTTCCGCTCGGGCGTTAAGTATATCGCACAGCCGGGTGGATCGATCAGGGATGACGAGGTTATCGAGGCGTGCGATAAGCATGATATCGTTATGAGTTTCACCGGTATTCGTTTGTTCCACCACTGAATCAAGATGATGTGACGTGGCCCGATTCGGGCAGCTTTGTTCTGTCCGTTCGGGACTCCGCTTGCGCCATTCCCGAACGCAGCGGTGCACGGCTTGAGAAAACTCTTCGAGTTTTCTGACCAAGCCTGCGCACCGGCGTTCGCGACAGGTCCCTCACTGAGACAGATCAAACTGCCCTGTGGGGCCACTGTTTTCAGATGTTTTTAATCAAGTAGTGGAACATAAATAGTAAAAACAATACAATTCATACTTTGATAGAATTATGAGAAGAAAGAAGGTTGAAAGAAATGAGTGATAAGTTAAGAGTAGGTATCCTTGGGGGTACCGGTATGGTAGGTCAGCGATTTGTATCGCTGTTGGAGAATCATCCGTGGTTCGAGGTTGTGGCTATCGCTGCGAGTCCGAGAAGTGCGGGCAAGACTTATGAGGAGGCCGTAGGCGGACGTTGGAAGATGGATACTCCGATGCCGGAGGCCGTAAAGAATATCATCGTTAAAAATGTCAACGAGGTTGAGGAAGTAGCTAAGGAAGTTGACTTCTGCTTCTCAGCTGTTGATATGACCAAGGATGAGATCAAAAAGATAGAAGAGGACTATGCAAAGGCTGAGACTCCGGTTGTCTCAAACAACAGTGCACATCGTTGGACTCCTGATGTCCCGATGATCATCCCGGAGATCAATCCTGAGCATCTCGAAGTCATCGAGCATCAGAAAAAGAGACTCGGTACTACTCGCGGATTCATCTGTGTTAAACCGAACTGCTCTATCCAGAGTTATACTCCGGTACTTACAGCATGGAAGAAGTTTGAGCCGACCGTAGCTGTGGTTACTACTTATCAGGCTATCTCGGGTGCAGGAAAGACTTTTAAAGATTGGCCGGAGATGGAGCACAACATCATTCCGTTCATCGGTGGTGAGGAAGAAAAAAGTGAGAAAGAGCCATTAAGAGTATGGGGACATGTTGAGAACGGAGTCATCGTTCCGGCAGAGAATCCGATCATCACCAGTCAGTGTATCCGTGTGCCGGTACTGAACGGTCATACCGCGGCGGCGTTCGTTAATCTGAATAAAAAGGCAACTAAGGAAGAGCTTATCGAGGCTATGGTTAATTTCTCAGGTGAGCCGCAGTCGCTCGGACTGCCCAGCGCACCGAAGCAGTTCATCCAGTATCTGGAGGATGACAATCGTCCGCAGGTGGCTCTGGATGTTGACTATGAGAATGGTTACGGTATCAGCATCGGACGCCTCAGAGAGGATAGTTACTTCGATTGGAAGTTCGTTGGACTTTCACACAACACTGTCCGCGGTGCTGCAGGCGGTGGTGTGCTTATGGCTGAGCTTCTTAAGGCGAAAGGATTTATTGATAAAAAATAATTGAGGTTTTGCCCGGTTGGCATATACCTCGGAATGGCGGTGAATATGGAAAAGTTTAGATTCTTGGTTAAGGGTATTGTCCGTTATCAGGACACATATCTTGCAGTGGAGCGCTGGTATGACGATCGTATCTTCGATCCTTATCAGTGGGAGTTCCTCGACGGTGTGATGGAGTTCGGTGAGACACCGGAGACTGCTGTGTGCAGAGTGTGCTCCGAGAGAGTGGGACTGAATGTGGAGGTTGTCAAACCACTCTACACATGGGGCTTTACTGCCGGTGAGGTCTGCACTGCGGGCATAGCATTTTTAGTAGATACGAACTCTCCTGAGACTGTGCTTTCCGAGGATCTGCATGATTGCCGCTGGGTGACCAAGGATGAGATCTCTCACGTGATCACAAATAACAATGTTGTAGAAGATATCAGAAACTGCGGTTTCATTGAGGACTTCGGTCTGGATGATTTCGGCGATCTGGATCTTTTTATCGACCCGATGGATATAGAGTAGGACGGAGGACAGCACGATGATTTCAACTCTAATTGAAAAGATAAAGGAGAAAAAGGCTCCGGTCGTAGTCGGACTTGACCCGATGTTTTCGTATGTTCCGAAGCATGTCGCGGATTCTGCTTTCGAGCAGTTCGAGGAGACACTGGGAACAGCAGGCGAGGCTATCTGGCAATTCAACAAAGAGATCATCGACCAGATATATGACCTCGTACCTGCAGTAAAACCGCAGATCGCGATGTATGAGCAGTACGGTCTGCCTGGTATGATGGTGTTTGACAAGACGGTTAAATACTGCAAGCAGAAGGGACTTGTTGTTATCGGTGATATCAAGCGTGGCGACATCGGTTCCACATCTGAGGCATATGCGAACGGTCATATCGGTTCCGTGACGATCGGACGTACCGAGCTTCGAGGCTTCTATGAGGATATCGTGACCGTCAATCCGTATCTCGGTTCTGACGGCGTTATGCCTTTTGTGGATGCCTGCAAGAAGCATGATAAGGGTATTTTTGTCCTGGTTAAGACATCTAACCCGTCATCAGGTGAGTTCCAGGATAGGCTTATCGACGGAAAGCCGTTATATGAGCATGTGGCTGACAAGGTAAACGAGTGGGGGGCTGACTGCATGGACGGTGAGTACTCGGAGGTCGGTGCAGTGGTAGGCGCGACATATCCTGAGATGGGAGCCACCCTTCGTAAAAAGATGCCGCACAGCTACATCCTAGTGCCGGGTTACGGCGCACAGGGTGGTACAGCAGAGAGTCTTCGTCCTTACTTCAACGAGGACGGTCTCGGTGCGATAGTGAACTCTTCGAGAGGCATCATCTGCGCTTATCAGCAGGACAAGTATAAAGAGTTTGGAGAGCAGAACTTCGCCTTGGCATCACGCCAGGCGGTTCTTGATATGATTGACGATATTAATTCGATTTTCTGACCGGATCATAAAGCTTCTTTAAATAATCCGGTCAGTTAGTTTTCCTGTTCAGGCTGTTCCTTCGGTCCTTTTGCGATCAGGATTACCGCGACGATCATTCCGAGCACGCCCACAGCGGCGGTTATCCACAGAATGCCTGTCGAGGAGCCTATCATGCTCGCGAGATCGTCGGGCGTCTCCGTAGAATTAGTATCGGAACCGCTTCCGAATATCAAAAGTGCGCCCGAGAACACTGTCAGAGCAAAGCAGGCCGCGAGTGCCGCATAATGTTGCCACTGCACCCTGCGTCTGGCTGGTCTTTCATCAGCTTCTGCTATATATTTCATATCCACATCGCTCAATACATCCAGAAAATCAATTCCCTTCATTTGGTACCTCCTATCATGGTCTGCGCATTGCCACTACACGGTGAATCCATCCAGCTGCAGATGCTCTCGAAGCCGATTGCGAGTCCTCATCAGCAACGTTTTTACCTTGCTCTCAGAATACCCGTAGAACTTCGCAATATCCTTTATATCTTCCATGTACCAGTAGCGGCGCATAAACACGCAGCGCTGGTCTTTTTTTAATCCCGCCAAAAACCGATTCATAGACTCTGAAAACGCGAGACGGTCAACGATACCGTCTCCGGATCCCTTGCTCATCAGACAGGAATCGATCTCATCAGTCAGGTAAACGATATCTGCGCCGCGCTTCTGAGCGTGCAAACGTCTGTAGCGGTCAATTGAAAAACAGCGCGCTATCCGTGCGAGATACGGATAAAAATGTGACGTAGGAGAATCCGGTGGGATGTTGTCCCAAGCGCGAAGATAGGTATCATTAACACACTCCTCAGCGGTCCCTGAATCATAAACCACCTTGAAGGAGAGTGAAAACAGCTTTCTCCCGTACATATCAGAGGTTTCCTTGATCGCCTGCTGATCCCTATCGAAATATAGCCTGATGATCTCCTCATCACTCATAATCGTATCTCCTGTATTTCTCTACCCTGTTATCCGCATTACCGGAGGTATAGGTTGCATTTTCAAAAAAAGTTTCTAAAAAAGTATCATCAGATAGTCTCTGATTGAACGATTATAACAAATCAAAAAAAGTCTGTCAACATATGTCATTTTTTGTATAAAAAAACTGAAAAAACGCCGATTTTCCTTGACTTTTCGAGGGGGGGTGTGATAGAATATTATGTATTCATGTAAAAATTTCTACCTATATTATGCAAAAAAATGCTTTTATTTATTGCAATACATTTCATAAAACACGTAAGGTGAAAGGAGTAAAAATGGATAGCACGATCGAATACACCTGTTTTATATGTATCATGATCCCGCTTCTGATGATGACGATCACAGTGAAAGCGGAGTCGAGGCTCCTGACGGGAAGTGTGGCACTGGGCTTGTTCATCTGCCTTTTCTCATCAGAGGTCAGCGGAGCGGTGATCCGCGCATTCGGCCTGACGAACACACAGTTCATCACGACGAACGCAACACCTATTATAGAAGAGTTACTGAAAGCGATCCCGCTTTTGGTCTACGCCTTCAGGTTCTCAAGCCGGAGAGACAAGCTGCTCTCATGCGGCTTTGGCATAGGAGTCGGCTTTGCGGTGCTGGAGAATATAGTTATACTCCTTCGCGCCATCATGAGCAATCCTGAAAGTGCCAACTACCTTTGGGCATTTGTAAGGGGCTTCGGTTCCGGTCTGATGCACTCGGTATCAACTATGATGATCGGAGTTGTGATTAGCATCGTAATGAAACAGAAAAAGCTGCTCCTGCCGGGAACGGTTGCCATACTGAGTGTGGCAGTGGCTTATCATGCCATCTACAACGCGCTTATTCAGACAGATCTGAGACACCTCGGTATCGTGCTTCCGCTCGTAACCTACATCGCGCTCGCACCTATGACCCTCAAAGGAAACGGTGCAAAAGCACAGAAGGAGGTGGCGTAAATGAACTCACAGATCATACTTGAGATTCTATATACTGTAGCGGCATTTATTGCTACATTTATAGGAACGTTTAAGTATTTCAGAAAAAAAAGCCCGCTGTTTCTCCAGATGGTGGTTTGTATGATGGGCTGCCGTTTCTTCAACGGTCTGCTCGATCTGTTACTAGTATATAGCAAGATGAATATGGATACCTTTACCGTTTCATCGCTCGTACAGCTTGCACAGTTTTTATTCCTGATCTGCGCCAATATCGGTGCGCTTGACCATCTGTGTGATGACGGTTCCAAGTCGAACCGAAAATATCGTATCATAGCTGCATTGATCCCGCTATTGATCTATGGCGTCCTGATCTGGTATACGATCTACGACGAGTTCAACGCGGCGGAAAAGTTTATGCTGTTGATCGCTGTGCCGGTTCCTTTGTATTCTCTTTACTATCACATAAAGCATTTGATAATCCCGGATGTGGAGGGTGGTATCATCAGGACGATCCGTCCATTTAACGCCATCTGCATTCTGAACTGCGTAGCATTTTTCGCAGAGTATACATTCAAGTATGGTTCGATTTACTGGTATGTGGCAGTGTCGATCGAAGTGTTCGTGTCTATCGCCATTATTCCGGTGTTAACTCACGGAATAAAAAAATGGTCAGCATGATGTGACGCGCAGGATATACTTTTCGGTTACAGGGTTGAAAGCCTTTATTTCAAAACTACACTCGCAAGGAGGGGATTCCAATGAAAACAGGAATTTTGAAAAAACTCATCGCATGCTTTTTGATCACAGCGATGATGGTATGCGGACCATTTGCAAATGTTCCGAAAAATGCATTTGCAGCCGGTGATGATACCGCATCCGGAGCAGCTGTCCAGCAGGCAGAGGCTGATGAGGACGAAACAGAAGACACCGGTGAAGACGGTGAGAAAGATGAAGCCGACAAGAGCTCAGAGAGTGATGATCAAAAGGAGTCCGATGACTCCAAGCTTTATATCAGTGAAGTGAAGCTCGGTATGGGAAAAACAGAAGAAGAGGCGGCAAAGGCTCTTGTGGATGCCGGTTTCTTTATCATGCAGAAGGACGGTAAGCCGGTTGATCTCAACAAAGGTGCCTCAGATGAGCGCCCGAGAGTTATCTACCTCGGATACAAAACAACGACAGATCCCAACGACGGTATCACGGACCTCGCTGTCATGAATATGACCGGGGGATACAGCTTCAGTGATTATGACGAATTGATTAATAAAGCAATGGAAACCCAGGTTAAGCCTTTTGTGGAAAACTTTCTCGCTACGATCAATGAGTATCGCGAGAACTACAATAAGCCAAAGAACACACCTAATCACAAAAGAGCAGACATCGTTCGTCAGATATTAAATAAATTCACGGATGATGATACCGATGGTGCGCCGATTGGAGATCTCCTTCTCAATGAGACAAAATATGAGATGGGCGACAAAGCCTATGAAGAACTCCCGGAAGTGGATAAGAAAGACACTCTGGATATAGTTACGATGTTCTTGCAGGGGAATCTTACCAGCATTTCGCTTATAGAGAAGTTCCTTGTGAAGGCTGCGGACAGCTCGGACAGTACATGGGTCGAGAGATTTGAAAACACAAGCTATGATCAGCTGGTGGAAGAGTTCGAGAAGAAGTATCTGGATGCGGACTTGGATGATATCCATAAAAAGATGGATAAAAAATATAACGATACGGCGAAGCAAATACTTGAACTCTGGGATGATTTTGCGGATGTTGCAGAAAACTATGAGGATAAAAAAGATGAGATTGAAAACAGTATAGAGGATACTAAAGAAAAGCTTGAAGAAGCAACTGACATAGACGCTGAGAATATGAATGTTGATGAACTCGCGGATTCCATCGTAGAACTCAATGATGCTCAGGTAGATGCGATGGATATGGTAGATGACAGCGTGGCTGTTAATGCCAGCGCCGAGCTGGATGAAAAAGAAAACGAGGACGGAAATCTCCGTGAGTTTTTTGCGCAACCTGCTGCAAACTTTCAGGGAGATGGTATCAGGAAGCTCTATCCTGTAGTTGCCTCTCTCTCGGAGGGACAGATCGCGGGAATCCAGTTTCTGAGCTTGCAGGAGCTGATCGATGCCGGATTAAACAGTATTGAGAATCTGGAACAGGAGATGATCAAGGATGTCGAGACTGTTTCTGTCTATGAGGGTGTCAATCGCGAAATATTTGAGAAGGGAGCAGTGGCAATGACAAGTGCTGCTCTGCGACAGGAGGCATTGACCCAAGGTAATGATTTAAATCCGGTCACAAAGACGAGGATTATGGGAATTGCAATGCTTGCAGCAGGGGCGGCTTGCGGTGTAGCGTTTGGTGCTCTTTTAAAACCCTTATATATTAAAATTGAGGGGTTAAATTATGTTGGAAATAAACTGATGACTTATGCAAAAGATTTAGCCCAAGGTAAAAAAACTATAATAACTGTCCTAAACTCAAAGGGTAAAAGTTTTACCGGTTATACTGCTGAAGGCCTCACTGAAAGAGCGAAGAATTTTTTCAATGGTGTAAAAGTCTGGAAAACTGCTTTGGTAGTATTGTCAGTGGCGGCGGTTGTATTAATAGTGGTAGGACTGATCAATACAATAAATGGAATCAAAAACGATGGAAAGGCTTTTGATTATGAGCCGATTCCCAAGTATATAGTAGATGAAGCCGATATCACAAGGTTCAATGAAAAAGGTGAAAAAGAGTTCTATAGAAACGATACGGCATATTACCGGGTTGTAGAATGTAACAGAAAAGATCTGTTAGGCGTAACATCAACACAGTCAAAAGAAGATAACGAATTCCTGAAAAAGCGTGTAGAAGAGAATGGAGACAAGGGTGATCTGAACGGAGATGACGGAAGACAGTGGCTGGCTTTATACACGGTAAAGTATGAACAATCTACGCCTATCCTTGCTGATTCACTGATGGTTAAGACCGGAGCGGATTCATCTACTCCGCCGGATGGGTATACGACGGGTATCCACATGTTTGGCGAGAAGAATGCATACAATCTTAACAACCCTAAGCTGATTCGTGAAGAAAAAGCTGAGGAAATCCGTGTATTTTTCAAACAGGACAAGGAAGCATTTAAGAAAGATGTTTCGGTAAACAAAGCAGATAAGAATGATGACAAACTCACGGAGACCGGATCGCTGACTTCAGACAGATCGGTTATTCTGTACCTTGTGATAGGTTTCGCAGCCGGAATGATAGTAGTA
The DNA here is from genome assembly GCA_000687695.1 of Lachnospiraceae bacterium P6B14. GTDB lineage: Bacteria > Bacillota > Clostridia > Lachnospirales > Lachnospiraceae > Eubacterium_F. The sequence goes on from JHWZ01000003.1 coordinate 189,271, forward strand.
TGGTTGATCACATTTTTCCTCGGACGCAGAAAACGTACGCAGCTTCCGAGTGACGAAGAATAGGAGGGAGCCGTTATGAAAGAAATAATGAAAAGACTTATAGCGTGCTTTATGATCGCCGCGTTGATAGTATGTGGACCTTTTGCAAATGTGCCGAAAAACGCGTTTGCAGCAGGTGAGGATGCCGCATCCGGAGCAGCTGCAGAGGAAGCAAAGGACACAGAGGCAGACGAAACAGAGAATGCTGCCGACGAGGAAAAAGATACTGAGGATGCAGCCGAGCCGGAAAAGCCGGAGGAGTCAGATGACTCCAAGCTTTACGTCAAAGAGGTGAAACTCGCCGAGGGTATCACGGCGGAAGAAGCGCAGAAATCTCTCACGGACGAAGGCTATTTCATCCTTGAAAAGGACGGAAAGCCTGTAAACCTGAACGAAGGTTCCGCGTCTCACAGTGCCTTTAGTGGTTCGCCTGAAGAGGTCTACGTTTACCTTGGTTTTAAGACGACAACTGATCCTGATGAAGCTATCACTGATATGGCTGTCATGAATATGAAGGGTGGATACAGCTTTGAAGACTACTCAAAGCTTATCGAACAGCATATGGAGACAAAGATAAAGCCTTTCATGGATAAGTTTGTGGATACCATCAGAGAGTACCGTCAAAACTATAATAAGCCTGAGAAATCCGCTAATCATATCAAGGCGGATATGGTTCGCCAACTTCTGAACAGGTACACCGATGATGATACGGACGGATCGCCGATCGGAGATCTGCTCTTAAATGAAACCAAATATGAGATGGGAGATGAAGCTTATAAATCACTTTCTGATTCGGAAAAGAAAGAACATGCCGATATCATCACGATGCTTTTGCAGGGAAATCTTACAAATATCTCAATGATAGAAAAACTTTTGGTCAAAGCGGCAGATGCCTCAGATGATACCTGGGTAGACAGATTTGAGAATGCAAGTCTCGATAAGCTTCGTGAAGATATCGAAGAGGCAAATCCGAACGCAACCAGGAATGATATCGATAAAATACTTGATAAAAAGTACAACGACGCTGCAAAGGAAATCCTCACGATCTGGGATGATTATGCTGAGATTTGCCAGAACTACGAGGACAGAAAGGATGAGCTCACGTCAGAGAGTGAAGAACTCGCAGAAAAAATGGAAGAAATTGAAAAAGTAGACAGTTTCGAGAATATGGATGAGGATCAGCAAAAAGAAACTGCTCGCGAGATTATTGAGGTTCATGAAGAACTGTTGGAGCAGGCACAGGATTCCTTAGCTGTCGGTGTGGCGGAGCAGGCTGAAGAGCGGGAAACGGATGATATGAACATGCGTGAGTTCTTTTCGCAGCCGGCGGAGAACTTTAGGGGAAAGAAAATACGTGATCTTTATCCAATGATCTCATCTCTTTCAGCAGGACAGCTCGCCGGGCTTCAGTTTTTGACGGTGGCGGATCTGTTGGATGCAGGTTTTAACAACGTTACAAGTCTGAAAAAAAGCTTGGATAATATCGAAGATGTTCCGGTTGTATCCGTTTATGAAGGGGTAAACCGTGAGTTGTTTGAGTCCGGAGCTGTAGCACTGACAAACGATACCTTGCGTCAAAATGCAGTTCAGAACATGAATGAAGGAGTTGATATCAGGGTTAAGTTAGCCGCAGGTTGTATGTTTTTGGCTGTTGCCTCAGCGGTTGCCGTGCCTATTGCAGTTTCCAAGGCGGCAGCGTGGCAGCATAGAGTAGAGTCACTATTGGGAAGTGCAGGTGACGAAGGTTCATTGTTTATGGATTCAAGCGAGAGTGGATTAGCCGATGACTTAGCTCAGCAAGCAAAAAAACTTAAAATAATATCAGGAGTCCTTACCGGTGCAATGGTTATTCTTATCGGAGTCTCCATATTTTTAACAATCTCATCATACTATGATGAGTACCATATCGATTTCACACCTATCCCCAAATATATCGTGGATGAGACGGATATCACGACGGTCAATGACAAGGGTGAGAAGGAATTTATGCGAAATGATACGGCATATTACCGGGTGGTCGAGTGTAACAGAAGAACCATGGACAAGGGCAGTTACAAGGAGCATTATGATAAACGTATCGGAGAACTCGGGGATTACGGTGATCTGAACGGTACTGCCGGCAAAGAGTGGCTCGCACTCTACACGGTGAAATATGAAAATGCTGCTCCGATACTGGCAGATTCACTGATGGTCATGACGGGAGCGGATTCCTCTACACCGCCGGATGACTACAAGCTCGCGATCCATATGTTCGGAGAAAAGAACGCATACAATCTCCAAAACAATAAGCTTCTCTACAGGGAACCGGAAGTGGTCCGCATATACTTTAAGCAGGATTATGAGATAAGAAAACCTGCGGAGGATAGCGGTGATGCGAACGGAAATAAGTCGACCGAGCTCGATGAGACAGGCTCGTTGACTTCAGACAGATCGGTCATTATGTATCTCGTGATCGGCTTCGCAGCCGGAGCGCTTGTAGCATGGATCATCACTCTTGTATTCGGCAGAAGAAAAGAAAACGGGACCGTAGAATAAAAGATGTATCTTAATTGCGACGTATGAGTGATATGTTGCGGTAGTATAATTGAAACGGTTTAAATATGGTCACTAAAGGAGAATGCGCTTATGAGAACAAAGCAGAGAATGAATAGAAGAAGAGTCATAGCCTGGACTATGCTGATACTATTTGTCGCTTGGAGTCTCGTGGGCGCAATCTCTGTTTCGGGACCGACTGCCTATGCGGCCGGCGAGGATGAGTCGACAACTGACGCTCCCTCGGTGCCCGGGGACGAGGTCAGCGATCCGATAGAGGAGAACGCGGGACCGACTATGGATGAGACTGAGTCTGACAACGAAGCAGATGATGTAACCTCCTCAGATGAAGAGAGCGAGTCAGATGTCGACAGTGAATCAGAAGATGACAGTGAGCCGGAAGAAACGGTAGAGCCTGAGGCTACACCGGATTTGGAAGTTCTGCCGAAAGGCATCATCGATGAGCTGACACTAAAGTCTGCTTTTGAGGAGCGTGGCGATGTTAAGCTTGACGGCGATATCGGCATGGAGGAGGCACTTACCTTCAGCGACGGAGGAAAGTACTTCCTGGATCTGAACGGTCATAGTCTGAGCCGAAGCGGAGAACGTGACAAAACGACATATAATGAAGGTGGCGAGGTTATCCACATCAGTGGTGGTTCCTCACTTGAGATCATTGACAGCGCGTCAGGATCAGGAATGATCTGCGGAGGTACGGCAAAAGCCGGTGGTGGTATCATGATCGAAGCCGGATCTCTACTGGCAACGGATATCACGATCCGTGATAATTTTTCAAAAAAAGGCGGCGCCATCTATGTAAATCAGGGCTCGGTAACCCTTTCCGGAGTCACCCTCGAGCAGAACGGTGTGACCGAAGAGGGAGAGGTATCGAAAGATCCTGAGGATGATTCATTCTTTATTTTCAGTTTATTCACCTGGATATTCGCAGGCAGATCGGAACCCGATGAACAAAGTGCGGGCGGTGCGATCTATGCAGAGGAGGGTGCTTCCGTAAATATCGATGGCTGCAATATCCTTTCCAACAAATCAAGGAACGGCGGCGCGATCTATAACAGAGGAAGCGTAAGTATCACCAATTCGCAGATCAAACAAAATTATGCTTATAATGACGGTGGTGCGATCCTCAACACGGGCAGGTTCGAGCTGTCCGGATCTAAAATAAACGAGAATAATTGTGAGGGCGGCGGTGGCGGATTATTTCATAATAACTCAAACCCACTTGTGATAGATGATTGTGATTTCATGAACAATCACGGCGAAAAAGGAGGAGCTATCTACTGCCTGGGTGGGAACTTAACTCTTACCGATTGCGAGTTCAAGCTAAATGAGGCAAAACAATACGGTGGTGGTATCTGTGCAAATGATAATATCACCGTTTCACTTAAAAATGTAAAAGCAGATGAGAATCACGCTACAGATATAGCTTCTGCGGGTGGTTTTGGATATTTTAAAGGAAATCTGGAGCTGGAAGATTGTGAGATCATCCATGGATCCGCGTTTTACGGCGGTGCCATCCATATGTCTAACAAAGACAGCGGAGGGAGGATCACGCTGAAGGGCGGAAGGATCTACATCTACGAAAACACGGATCTTAACGGAGCTAACAGAAATATCCATTTTTACAGTTTCAAAAAGATCAAGATACGCGGGAAACTGGAAAATGGAAGCTTTATCGGTTTGGTGACCGACGCAGCCGGAGACCTGACCGATGATTATTCCGATTATAACAATGCGTCACCGGAGGAAGTATTCAGTTGTGACCACCCGGACTATACGATCCAAATAGATGAGGACTATGCAGAGGTCAAAGCAAAAAAGCTTTTGAAGGCAACGAACTCCGGATATAAATGCAATGTTTTTATCGATGTTACCGATGATGCGGACCATTGGGATTACTGCTATGTTTATGTCTACGGGAAACCGAAAAACGGCAGAGAAAAAGAAAAGCTGGTATGGAGCTCTTCAGATATAAAAAAATATGTTGATCACAGCGACGGATACTGGTCAAAAACCGGAATTGATTGTGGAGACTGTTTTCCGTCACATGTAACTGTGGAGACTAAGTTCGGAACACCCGGAGGATTCCCTGATTGGGAAGCAAATGTCGAAGTCAGGGTTAACGGTGTCAACTGTGGAAATACACATATCGTTGTAGATGACTATGGCGTCGTCCACGAATACTCCTATGTGCAGATCTCAGGCTGTGACTATCCGTATCCTGCTAACTTTGAAGCGACCTTTAAACGTGAGATTGATTCCTCATCCTTCGGGGATCGTCAGCTCATTACGAAGGCGGTTGACCAGTACGGAGTTCAGTGGAAGATCAGAGAAGAGGATAAGGATTTGACTGTCGAAAACTTAAGCTTCCCTGAAAACGATAAGATTATGTTTACCAAAGGTAATACGGATCGTGATGGACAGGATTGGTTCCTTATAAACAGTGATCTCGGGAGAAACCACTTAAGTACCTACGCTTTACACTACAAGACGGGAAGCAATGTGAACAAGGAATACACACACAAAGTGACAGTGAGGTTTGTATTCCCGCTGAAGTTAAAGATCATGATGGATGATCAGTTAGTCACGACGCAGAAAGGCTATCAGTCCGACTGTATCGATATCGACCCGCTCGACGTCAAGCCGGGCTACTATCTGTCAAAATACAAAAAATCCGGAAGCTCAGGAACGATAGAGTTCGATGAGCTGACCGGCAAATACAAGTATTATTTCGGAGTGGAAAACGATACATTAACAGCCGTTTTGAAACCTATCACTTATACTGTAGCATTTGATAAAAACGGTGATGATGTCACAGGAAACGTTACAAACAGAACCGTGACCTATGACAAGAAGTTTACATTTCCGACGAACTATTTTAGGAGAAACGGATACAGGTTTGTCGGATGGAACAGTGAGCCGAACGGTTCCGGAACGGCTTACGATAACAAAGCAACAGTCATAAACCTTACGGATAAACGAGGTGAAAAGATCACATTCTACGCGCAGTGGGAAAGCGAGGACGGTACGATGACCGGATCTCTGATCTCCAACGGTGTGATAGTTCTGATAGCAGGTATAGCGATATTTGTTATCGCGGTAGCTGCCTGTGTAGTAACAGCATTAATAACTAAAAAAAGAACAACTAAGGATTGATAAAAGTAACATTAGGAGGACGTCGTATGAGAAAGAAATTTAGAAGAATGATTCCCATCCTTATATTTGCGATGGTGGCTTCACTTTTCGGTGAGGTTTATCAAATTACGCCGTCTTCCGCAAAGACGGAGGTTGTCGAGGTCGGATCGTGGGCAGAACTTCAGGAAAAGATCGATGAGACCTCGTCGAAGGATATCGTATATCAGCTGACCGATGATATAAAAGCAACAGAGGAGGAAAGTGCCATACTCATCCCCGCAGGAGTTTTGATCACCATCGATCTGAACGGAAAGACTGTCAACAGAAATCTCGAGGAGGCAGCTAAGGAGGGATATGCTATCTTCATGGAGGAAAAGGCAAAGCTCACTGTCGTAGATTCCTCCGAGAAGCACGATGGAAAGATCACCGGTGGTAAAAATACAGAGAACGGCGGAGGTATCTATGCGGACAAGGGTGCCACACTTTCCTTGGAGGATGTGAAGATAACCGGAAACGCTGCGAAGAGTGGCGGCGGTATCTATCTGGATGATGGTGCATCTGTCACAATGAAAAACACTTCCATAACGGAGAATACCGCGGAGACTACCGGAGGCGGTATCGCAAGTAATGGTGGAAAGATCACTTTCGCAGGTGGAGCGATCGCCATTAAAAACAATGTTGCTTCAGGCGATGATAATGACGGTATTTATTTCATCAGCTTCAACAAGATGGAGGTTACGGGAAAGCTTGATAAGAACTCCCGTATCGTATTTGCCTTGTCTGAGTTTGTCGAGGTTCTGACAAACGGATATGGTGAAAACAATTCAGTAGAACCGAATTATTATTTCGTATATAAATCATCTGATGACAAGTATAGAGTTTCCGATTCAAGTGAAGATTCCGAGGTGAAACTCGTAAAGAATATAGAAAAGGTCAAGAATAAAAAGACTCATACCGTAGAGATTCTCAATTCAAACGGAAGCATTAAAGAAGAAAAGGACTATGCAGATCTCACATCTGCATGGAAATATGCTTCTGTAAAGAGTCTGGGTTCCTCAAAGGCGGTGATCACACTCGGACAGGATGAGAATACAAAGGGTGTGCTGGAAGTAGCATCGGGAGCTGACATCGTCCTTGACTTAAACGGTCACTTCATCAATCGCGGTCTCGATGAGCCGGAGGATGATGGTGAGGTTATTCTTGTTGAAAAAAATGCTACACTCATGATAAAGGATTCCAACCCGAAAAGCGCAGGCTATGACGGCGTCAAGGGTGGCGTGATCACGGGCGGTTGCGGTAATGATACCGCAGGTGGTATCCAGATCGAAGAGGGTGGAAATGTCACCATGAAGGGTGGAACTATTTATAATTGTGTGACCAATGAAGACGGGGGTGCGGTTAAGATTATAGGAGACGTTGATGAGCGTGAGAAAACAAGCTTTATCATGACAGGCGGGACGATCTCCAGCTGTCACACACTTGACAGTGCAGACAGCTGCTACGGCGGGGCTATTTTTGCAAGAGGCGCAACCCTGGATATCAGGAACGCGACATTCAAATACAACTATTGTGAGGACGATGGTGGTGCGATCGCGATTGAAAAATGCAGGGTAATGCTCGATAAGACAGTGTTCTCAGAGAACAAAGCGACCAATGACGGCGGCGCTGTATGTGTTCGCTATACCAAGTCATCGTCGGGAACCAACTTTACCGCCAGAGATTGTAAGTTTGTAGCAAATCACGCGACTGATTCCGGTGGCGCACTTTACATCGGCGATAACGCAGATGGAAAAATTGCGACGATGATCAATCGTTGTGAGTTCCGCGAAAACGATTCGGATAAAGAAGGCGGTGCCGTAAGTGTTTGTGACGATGCGGTTGCTTTCTCAGAGGTAGAGATCACCGGTAATTATGCCAAGGAAAACGGCGGCGGTGTCTACGTTGATGAAAGATATGACCTGGCTCTTAAAGGAAAGATCGTTATCAAGGATAACTCATGCGGCAGAGCGGCAGGCGCGGACCTGTGTTTGGGAAGTATCGTCGGAACTGCTGCCTATGTCATCGATTGTGGATTGATGGACGGATCTTATATCGGAATCGGTTCCGAATCGGATGGAGCTGATGCTAAGTTCTGTAAAGACATCAGCAAGTTTCATCTGAAGTATTTCCATCCGGTAACCGGGTCTGTAGGACTGAAAGGGGAGTACAACAAGAAAATCGCCTTGTCAATGTCAGCATCATTGATCTCCAACGGATATGTAAAGGCAATCATCATTATGTTTGCGATCGGGCTTCTGATGTTCATCGCAGCATGGTATGTGTCAGGCAAGAGAAGGAGGGCGAAACAATGAAATTAGGGAAACCGTGTTACAGGATAATCAGGGTCTTTGTGGCCCTTATTCTGGTCCTGAGTATGGGCATTTTTTCTCCTGCCGGAAGACTTCATGACAGCTTTGCGATGGGTGAGGAGGCTGATTCGACAACATATATCATGGATATCAAGTATTTCCTGGCTGACGACGATGCGAGTGCTAAGTCAACTATAGAGGAAGCAGGTTATGTTCCCGTACTTGAGAACCTGAATGCAGGCACCAATAAGAATGGTGTCTATATTGGATATAAAACAACCAAAGACAGAAGAAAAGCCATTACAAAACTCGGGCTTTTGGCGATGGACAAGGGCTACGAGATCATGGATTATAAAAAGCTCGAGGAAAAATACAAGCAGTCGAATTACGCAGCAGCAGATGCCCTGTGCACGGCTGCTATTGAGTATGTAAACAACTACAACAACGGCAGCCCGAAGGCAGTTGCAGCGTGTGAAGGCATGAATCTGGCGTATATCCCGGAGGAAGGTGAAACCGGACTCGGGGATTATATCCTGAGTATGGGAGAAAACCAGGACAGAGAGTTCTTCCGCAGGCTGATCTCGACAGCAAGTAGCGGCGTGGTAAGTGCTTTGATCTCTTTTTTGGAAGCAGGTATGACGCCTTATAAGAATGATGAGGATGAAGATGGAAATACGATCACCAAGAACTGGGCTGAGAGGGTGGTAGAGAATCCGCTTTGGGAGCAGGTTGAGGATGATACCATGACTGAGGAGGAAAGGAGCGAACTCGATCAGAACTATCAGGACAGTGCCAAGGATCTTTTCGCGAGTATCCAGGACTTCGCAACGACTTATGAGACGTCTGAGGCGGACTACGACCCGGGCAGAATGAATGAGCTTGTGAATGATGATGGTGACATGTCCGAGGCAGTTGAGGATATGGAGCATCTGGAGCAGGAGGACGGTGACATCGTGATCGTTAGCTCCTACAACAGTCTTAACGAATATATGCTGAATGGTGATATGCCACTCGGTGAGTGGGTTGTGAACTTTGGCAAGCAGACCAGCGAAGAGGTGGATCTTACACAGCTTTATCCAATCGTAGATTCCTTTAGCGATGCTGAGAGACAGATGATCGGAGTGAGCGGTTTCTCTTCGATCATAGGATGTCTTGATAAATCTATGGAGTCTGCTTCAGCTGTTCAGGAAACAATAGATGAAGCCAGAGATAATATAGAGAAGCTTCGGGGTGATGATTCTTTCTCTATATGGGAAGGGACACAGGAGGATATGTTCTCCAAGGTCTATGCCTATACGAATGAAGCAATGCGTCTGAATGCGGCTGGAAAGTATGTTGAGGAAGTAGAAAGTGAAAAGAATGAATACTATGAGACGGCTGAAGAGATATTTAAGTGGTACGGTATCGTCTCCGGATGTGTTTTTCTCGTATCGTTTATGATCGGTACCTACGGCCTTCCGCTGCTCTTTTTGTCAGCCGGTGTACTTTGTGCCAAGCTGGGAATGGCAACAGTAGGTTGTGCGCTCGCCGGTTTAGCAAGCTCGATCATGGCAGTGGCAGGCGCGCTGGCCTCCATTTTTTCCTGGATATTTATAGTCGATCTGGCGATAATGGCCTTAATGGTCGGCTACTATATAGGAAAAGCGATAGCTGCGCTGATCAATTATATACGGGATAAATATACCGACAAAGAATACACAACAATTCCGGATAGGCTGATCGATGTTGTTGAGCTACCGGATAAGATGGCGAATGTCAAATATAAAATAATAGAGAGTACAAATGGATCCTTTAAGGGTGACTTAAACGGATACTCCGCTCATAGGGGCTGGACATGCTTATATGCGACTACCGATACCCGTATCGGAAGTCCTTTGGTAGTACCTGAGAGCGGTGATCCTTTCAAGGTGACTTACGGAGATCCGGCAGATCAGTCGGGGAGAGAGTCGTTATGCTTCTTCGGCGAGGTAAGTGCCGGAAATGTAAATACCGGAATGGAGGAGGATTCATACAACGGAATCTATGTCAGCTATACAACTGAGGATTCACTCGGACTTGCGCCGGATGAGAGATACTATACTCCGAGCGATGAGGATGAGGATACTTCTTATGAAGTAACATCAGGAGGAAGTGTTGACGCGGTATCGGGTAACGCGGTGTCGGGTTCCGGCGCTGAGGCAACTCCTAAGCCTACAGCCACCCCGATCCCAAGTACTACACCGGATCCGAACATGAAAGGAAAATACTACTCTGATATCGTATTAAGCTCCGCGCATTCAGAAGATAAAGCAAAGTCTAAGCTTACAAAGAGAGGTTTCTATGTTCTGGATCGTAATCTCGCTCCGGATGCACGCATCAGAGCTGAGAATGCAACTAGCGGGGATGAGAATACATACACCTATCTCGGATATAAGGTGACATCCAGTGTGGATAACGCGATCCGCGATATCAGGGTTGCACCATTCAATAACAGCACATCGCTGGCTTTTGGAAGCGTGAACTATGGCTGCGCCGGAACACTTGGCTACCCTGCGGATAATAAGGACGAGGAGTCAGATTATCCGGCTGATCTTGATGGCCTGTATTTCAGCAAGAATGAAAAGAGTGGTTCGCCGATCCCTGCCGGAAACATCCATATTGTTGGGAGTGCTGCTCAGGCAAAAGAGGAATGGGTTCCGGTAACGACATTCGGAGGCATACCATATAACTTTAATACTACAAGGATTTCCACAACCTCAACACAGGATAAATGGGGCGATGGAAGAGAATTGCCGGCGTATTCATACACAGCATATATAACAGAAGAAGATCATACATGGAATGAGACGGATATCTATCTGTACTATGAACCGACGGAGACATTTACAAGCGCAAACGGCACAAAATATCTGTCCGGTATCTATTTCACCTTTGGTGCGGATTCTGATGGAAGAACTGAGGCTGATTTCTCAGAGCTTATCAGCAAGATGAATACGTTACCGAACTCAAAGCTTATGAGTGATGTGAACCTTGCGCAATCATATCTTTTCAGAGGATATATAGATGACAGCAACCAGAAATACCTGCATATCGGATATATCTGGAGCTACAATCCCTACCGTGCCATCTATGATGTGCAGGCTTATCAGGGAACGCTTTACAAACCCGAGCTTCCGTATACGATCTCAAAGACGACCAAGTATTCGAAGAAGAACTTGGGAGATCCGGCAGAACAGCAGAGCTATGTTGCGGCAAGCGTAGTCGTTCAGAGACCTTTGGAATACAAAGACTTTGGAGATGACTCCTGGTTTGTAGCAAGAGGATTAGCTCCCGAGAATGCGATTATGAGTTCAAACGGTCTTATCGGTAAGACGAATTATTTCCTGACCGATACCTATACGACAGAGCTTCAGGGAGATTATGATTACGGTTATTCAAAGATGCCGTTGCTTCCGACCGGAGTATTTATGAGCGGTTATATGCCGGGTAAGGAGCCGATGACACTGGATGATATCGTGATCACGCAGAATAAGCATGATGCAAAAATACTCAACAGCGAGATATCATTAGATCTCTCCGGTGAGACAACGCTTGACGGTAATGCAGCGAGCGGAGAGTTTTCATCTATTCAGGATATCAAGAGACCATACAACACTGAGGCGTTTAATCTCTCATATCCTGATTGGGCGGATGACGATGAGATTGTTTCTGCGGGTCCATCCTGTTATATTTATAAAAAGAATAATACGATAAAAAAGAAATATATTTCCAGGGTTTTTGTCGGCGGATTTACCAGAGATGACTCGGGCATTTCGGATAGCGCTCAGCTCAAAGAGGTTGATAAAATGGTCGATCATCAGGCGCTTTTGATAGCAACATCTCAGGCAAGCGACGAGGTGATCCCGGTCAATGTTTCCGTAGACCAGGATGATGCATGGTATCGGGCAAAAGATGATGGGATGCCGCTCGAAAAGCCTGCTAAAGAAGGTCTTCCGGCTGCCTACATCAGTGTTTCGCGTACTGATAAGGTAGAGGAAGCCATCACCGGAATGGTCCTTTATAAGTCAAAAAATAAGGCGGTTCCGCAGGAGATAAAGGTTGACTCGATCACTTATTATTGCGCAAGCAATGACAAACCGATCACTGAGACAAATGGTACAAAGTATTTCCTCTACTATACCTACAATGACGGTGCGACTCCGGGCAAGCCGATCACTGAGATAACAGCCTCTGAGGACATTTTTGTATCAGGCCAGTCGACGGTACTTACGACAGATTCCGTGGACGGCAAGGGTGATGGAAAAGAAGCAAAGCCGTATGGGAATACATCGCAGAACGTATTTATCCATGCACAGTATGAGAAGGATAAAAATACCTATTATAACAAGCTCTATGTCGGTTCAAGTCCGTTTAAGAAGAAAGCGCTGGCAACCCTCCTTGAGCAGGAATGCACGGAGTTCATCGACATGAACCTGAATAAAAATGCAGGTGGAAATTATGTATATTTAGGCTACAAGGGTTACTCACTTGATGAGGAAAAGATCCGCATGAAGACTACCGAGAGTGCAAGAGAGACTGAGAGAGAGAACCAGCTCCAGGAGGCGATATATGATGTCGTCTGCACGGTGGACAAGCCTTATCAGCCGGAAGGGTTTACGACCGAGCTGAACCAGATATACTACAAGCCGGTTGGAGATGTCGATCTGAATGCCGGGACGAACGGACCGAAGATCTATATGTATTACACGACGATCTACAACGCCAAGAAGTACAACAAAAACCAGGGCAAGGACGGCAGAAAGATCCACTCGTCCATGCCAAATGACTATTTCAAGGAGCCGGTAACACGTATCGCATTTACCGAGTGTGACCGCGTGCCATACTTAAACGGTGATTCAAGCAGTGGTGTTGATAATATGCTTCCGTGGGAGCGCGTGCTCTATGATGATCTGAAAACACCTGCGGAGTTAAATGACGGAGCGGTATGGTTTGACGATGATTACGAGTCGACCGACAACCGTATTTACATGTTCCTTCAGCGCGAGAGAGGTCATGTAAAGAGTTACGGTGAGATCACCGGCGGACATACGACAGACACGACAGCTTACGGTGAGATGTGGTGGAATAAGTGATGACAGTTGCGCCGATCTCCGAGAAACTGTATGAGGGGAGAGAGGATGGTGAGGACTTCACCTTTGCCATCGTATCGCTGGATCTGAACTTCCTTAAGAAGGTTAATGATAACTATGGTCATGAGGCGGGAGACCGCTTTATCAAGGCGGCGGGTAGTTCTTTGTTGGCTGCGGTCGGAGATCGTGGGGAGGCATACCGTGTAGGAGGCGATGAGTTTCTGGCTATTCTTTACGGTGATGATCCTGAGGAAACGTATCAGGCTGTGGTTAAGGATCTTTTGCAGAAGCTTGATGAGTTTAACGGGACTGATCAAAGTGAGATTCCGCTCTGCTTCGCCTACGGCCATGCGATCTGCACGTCGGACCAGGAGTATTCGCTCCACGATGCCGAACGCCTCGCTGACAAGGAAATGTACGCGTGCAAGCACAGGATGAAGGCGGAGAGAGAATAAGGATTCCGCAGTGAGCTGTATGTGAAAGTGATAAGTGTATATATCAAAAAGTCCTTGCACCGGCAGGGGCTTTTTGTGTATAATAAGAAGGTAGGATTTGACGAATGTTCAACCGGAGGAGAGACTTGTATATGAGTAAAACTGTTAAAGATTGTAGCGTACTGGAGGTAGCGAGACTCGCACCTGACGTGTACTCTATTTGGATCGAAGCGAAGGAAATAGTGAACGAGGCGAGAGCGGGGCAGTTTGTCTCGCTTTATTGTCATGATGGAGGGCATCTCATGCCGAGGCCGATCAGTATCTGTGAGATCGACAGGGATGGCGGCAGGCTCAGACTAGTGTACCGTGTTGTCGGGTATGGGACGGCTGAGCTGTCTTTGATGACACCGGGAAGCAAGGTCAGAGTGATGGGACCTCTCGGAAATGGATTTCCGCTTGAAGAAAATAGAAATCTGAAGAATGTGATACTTATCGGTGGAGGAATCGGTATTCCGCCTATGCTCTGTGTAGCAAAAGCGATAAAAAAATTGGACACGTCGGCTAATGTTACTGTCGTGATCGGGTACAGAGACAGGCATGACTTTCTGTCTGACGACTTATATAAGGTGGCTGACAACTTGGTCGTGGCTACTGATGATGGCTCGCGTGGTACGCATGGAACGGTCATCGATGCCATGAATGAAAATGATGTTCAGGGTGATGTTATCTATGCCTGCGGACCGACTCCGATGCTCCGTGGTGTGAAGAACCATGGTGAGCAGTTCGGAATCCCTGTGTGGCTGTCGCTCGAGGAGCGGATGGCGTGCGGCATCGGCGCATGTCTCGGATGCGTCTGCAAGTCGACCGAGGTTGATGAGCATTCGCAGGTGAAGAATAAGCGCGTGTGTAAGGATGGGCCGGTATTCCCGGCAAATGAAGTAGATATATAACAACCGCAGATATTTCATACGTCCTTGTCTCGCTCTGAGCCAAATGCTTCGCATTTGCCAACGACGCTCGACTGCGGAGTATGACAATATCTGCTGATCACTTTGATAATAAAGGAGTTTACCATGAGCGATTTGCTTCGAGTTAATTTTGCGGGAATAACGTTTGAGAATCCAATAACGACTGCGTCCGGGACTTTTGGGTCAGGGATGGAGTATAGTGAGTTTGTGGATATAAGTAAGCTGGGAGCGGTGACGACGAAGGGAGTTGCAGACCATCCTTGGGAGGGGAATCAGACTCCGCGAGTTGTCGAGACGCCTGCGGGTATGCTGAATGCCATAGGGCTGCAGAATCCGGGGATGGAGACTTTTATCAGCCGTGACTTGCCATTTTTAAAGAAGAATAATGCGAGAGTGATCGTGAATGTATGCGGGCACTCGGAGGAAGAGTATCTGAATGTTGTGAGAAGGCTCGCTGAGGATGACGTCAGGGGCGACGTCGATATGCTCGAGATCAATATTTCCTGTCCGAATGTGAAAGAGGGCGGGATCGCTTTCGGCCAGAAGCCTGAGATGGCAGAGTCGATCACCAAGAAGATTAAGGCGGTGGCGGCTCAGCCTGTTGTGATGAAGCTCTCGCCGAATGTGACGGATATCACCGAGATGGCACGTGCCGTAGAGGCCGGTGGCGCGGACGGTGTGTCGCTTATCAATACGCTTACGGGAATGAAGATCGATGTTAGGAAGAAGGCTTTTGCGCTGGCGAATCAGACCGGCGGTATGTCGGGACCTGCTGTGCACCCAATCGCGGTTCGCATGGTTTATCAGGTCGCGCAGGCGGTGAAGCTTCCGATCATCGGCATGGGCGGCGTGCAGTCGACGGATGATGCCCTCGAACTTATGATGGCTGGTGCGACCATGGTTTCCGTCGGTACGGCGAACTTCTACCACCCGACGATCACATCAGAAATCATCGACGGATTACAAAGATATGCAGAAACTAACGAGCTATCCTCAATCACGGAAATTATAGGATGCGTAAAATAAACAGGTCGCGATAGGGCAGGTTTGATTTGTGATGCGAGGAGCCTGTCGCGAACGCCGGTGCGTAGCGTGTGTGTTTTACACGCATGCACCGCTGCGTTCGGGAATGGTGCAAACGGAGCTCCGAGCATACAAATCAGAACCGACCGCCTATGCGACCGTCTGTTTTTTTAGCATCCTCATAGAGTTGAGGATAGCGATCACTGCGACGCCTACATCGGCGAAAACGGCGAGCCACATGTTTGCGATGCCGAGTGCGCCGAGTATCAGAATGGCGAACTTAACGGCTAAAGCAAATACGATATTTTCACGGACGATCCTGAGAGTCTTTCTGGCTATGCGGATCGTCTTTGCTATTTTGGAAATCTTGTCATCCATGATGACGATATCTGCAGCCTCTATAGCTGCGTCACTTCCCATACTTCCCATAGCGATACCCACATCGGCACGCATGAGTACAGGTGCGTCGTTTATACCGTCGCCGACGAAAGCAAGAGTAGACTTTTCATTTGGATCAAGCAGGGACTCTACAGCAGATACCTTGTCCTGCGGAAGCAGCTCTGCCTTTACCATGTCGATACCAAGCTCAGCTGCTACAGCTTCAGCAACCTTTCTGTGATCGCCGGTCAGCATCACAGTCTGAGTAACACCTGAAGCCTTCAGTGCCGACAGATCATCATTAACTCCCGGCTTAGCCGAGTCGGAGATGACGAGGCATCCGAGGTATTTTTTCTGATCGGCATCTGCCAGATATACGATAGTACCGATATCTTCACACGGTGTGAAGTCTATGTTTTCTTTGCTCAGGAGTTTTTCGTTTCCGGCGAGGATAGTCTTTGAGTCGAATCCCGCACGGATGCCACGGCCGGCAATCTCGGACACATCATCAACTGTATTTAAGTCGATCTGTGAATCCGAATATGTTTCGTATGCCTGTCGGATGGATGATGCTATCGGATGTGTAGAATATCCCTCGACATGTGCAGCTATGCGAAGAAGCAAAAGAGCAGATTCATCGAGTGAGGTAGCGGTCAATGCCTCCGTATCGGCTTCGTTATCGGATGCTTTGGAAGTCGGGAGAACGGTAGCTTCGGCTCCGGCAGGGTAGATCTTTGTCACGGAAAAGCTACCCATGGTAAGAGTTCCCGTCTTATCAAAAACGACTGTTTTAAGTTCTGCTGCCTGCTCAAGGAAGTTAGAACCCTTAACCAGTACACCGATCTTTGACGCAGCGCCGATACCTCCGAAGAACCCGAGAGGCACTGAGATAACCAGTGCGCAGGGACAGGAGATAACAAGAAAGATACATGCTCTCTCGAGCCACATCATCCAGTCGCCACCTGTTACGAGCGGCGGGATCACAGCAAGAAGAACAGCGCCTATCGTCACAACGGGAGTATAGTATTTTGCAAATCTGGTAATGAAGTTTTCGGTACGCGCTTTCTTCGAAGAAGCGTTCTCCACCAGCTCAAGGATCCTTGAGACAGTAGAGTCATCAAACTCAGTTGTAGTGCGCACCTTAAGAGTACCCGAGCCGTTCACGCAACCGCTTATGACAGCGTCACCGACATCGGCCTTGCGCGGAACGGACTCACCGGTGAGAGCGGCAGTATCGATAAAAGAGCTGCCTTCTATGATCTCGCCATCAAGAGGGATCCTCTCTCCGGGAAGGATAGTAATGATCGTGCCAATCTCAACATCATCGGGATCGACCTGAGTCAGCTTACCGTCTTCTTCTATGTTGGCATACTCCGGCACGATCTCCATCATCGCGGTGATCGACTGGCGGGATTTATTTACGGCGATGTTCTGGAACAGCTCGCCGACCTGATAGAAGAGCATAACAGCAACAGCCTCAGTATATTCCTGTACGAAAAATGCCCCGAACGTCGCTATCATCATGAGAAAGTTTTCATCGAAAACCCGCCCGTGCGAGATATTTTTCGCGGCCCTTAGTAACACGTCATACCCGATGATAAGATAAGGTACCAAAAAGATCGGAAGCAGGATATACCACTCGAGTTTTTCAAGACAACCCAAGTGTTCAAGCACAAATAGGACAGCAAAGATTATTCCTGATATTATTATGCGAGCCAACCATTTTTTTTGTTTTTTATTCATGATCTGCCTCCGATAATATTTAGAAAAAAACTGTTTCAATTATTTTATCAAGTGTGAAGTATACTTGTCAAACCTATCAGCGGTCGTGTGCTTATACACTATACCAATACGACGCAGTCAGGCTCAACCTTAGCGATAACCTTGATAGCCTCGCTGACGATATCATCGAAACGATCGTCCGGTGCATCGATCATCATTTTCTGTGTCATGAAGCTAACCGATGCATCGTTGATGCCTTCGATCTTTTTGATGGCTTCCTCCATTTTTGCTGCGCAGTTTGCGCAATCGAGATCCTGTAATTTGAACTTCTTTTTCATGGTGATTCCTCCTTTTGATTCTGAAAATGTTATATCGAACAAACATATGAACAACTATTCATATGTTCATAATACACCCGATTTTTCATTTTGTCAATACTTATTTGCTATTTTTTTTAAAATGTAGTATAATCATAGAAGTTTGTGTCATGGGAGGAAATTGAATAAAATGGACAATCAGGCTATGATGGCTCTTGGTGATGAGCTGAATGAGCAGTTTGACAGACTGGTGGCGATCCAGGACAGTCACGAGCTCATCGACAGGGAGCTGTATAACAAATATGACGTCAAGCAGGGACTTCGTGACTCGTCGGGTCGAGGAGTGCTGACGGGACTCACGGAGATCGCAGAGGTAATCGGATCTGTTGTTAAGGACGGAGAGAGAGTGCCGTGCGAGGGACTTTTGCACTATCGTGGTTATGATGTGTATGAGCTTCTGAAAAATGCCGCCAACGAGCGTTATAATTTTGAAAAAGCAAGCTATCTTTTGCTCTTCGGGGAGATCCCGGAGGAGCAGGAGTTCGCGGGATTTTTGAATATATTAGCTTCTCTGAGAGAGCTTTCGGGGTCATTTGTCAGGGACGTCATCATGAAGGCACCCAGTGAGAACATAATGAATGCGCTTCAAAAGAGTGTGCTCACTTTGTATTCATATGATGAAGCTCCGGATGATATTTCTCTGCCAAATGTTCTCAGACAGTCGCTGCAGCTGATCGCCAAAATGCCTATGATCGCTGTTTACGCTTATCACGCATTCAGGCACTATGCGATGGATGCGGATCTGATCATAAGACAACCCAGGAAGGATCATTCGACAGCAGAGAATATTCTCAGGATGATCAGACCTGACGGGAAGTTTACCGAGTTGGAGGCATCGGTTCTTGATCTGGCTTTGGTGGTACATGCTGATCACGGTGGTGGTAACAATTCCACATTTACGGACCATGTCGTGACGAGTTCGGGAACTGACACTTATTCTGCGATATCTGCTTCCATAGCTTCACTTAAGGGACCGCGTCACGGCGGTGCGAACTTAAGGGTTCAGAAGATGTTTGATGATCTTAAGGAAAACTGCGACTGGAAAACGGATTCAGGTGTTGAGGATTATCTGCATAGGATCATGAAGAAGGAAGCATTTGATAAGACGGGATTGATCTACGGAATGGGACATGCCGTATATACTCTGTCCGATCCGAGAGAGGTTCTGTTAAAGGGTATGGCTGAGAAGCTTGCCAAGGAAAAGGGTATGGAGGAGGAGTTCGCTCTTTATGATCGTGTTGAGAGACTTTCTAAAGACATGATCATGCAGGGACACCCGGGCAGAAAGCCGGTATGCGCAAATGTCGATATGTATTCCGGATTTGTGTATAAGATGCTTGATATACCTAAGGAACTCTTTACACCTATATTTGCGATAGCCCGTATCTCCGGATGGTCGGCACACAGGCTTGAGGAACTCGCAAACAAGGGTAAGATCATACGTCCTGCATACATGTATGTAGGCGAGAGAAGGCAGATGCCTGATATGTATAAAAAGGGTGACGCGTAAGGAGTTATTTGTGGAAAAGTACTTGATATTTTTCGATATAGACGGAACGATACTTGATAACGAGGAACAGGTAGTGCCGATAAGTACGATCGAAACGATCAAAGGCCTTCGTAAGGCCGGGCA
The DNA here is from genome assembly GCA_000687695.1 of Lachnospiraceae bacterium P6B14. Taxonomy (GTDB): domain Bacteria; phylum Bacillota; class Clostridia; order Lachnospirales; family Lachnospiraceae; genus Eubacterium_F. The sequence continues at coordinate 208,986 of JHWZ01000003.1, forward strand.
TCAGTGTTTCATATGCACCGGAAGATGCCGCGATATCTGGCCGAAAGAGATCCTTGATATCGGTTTTGATGGAGTCGTCGGTGGATGCGGTACGCATATCATCTACCATGATGAGGAGCTTTTGCATCATACCTTATCCGAGGATCTGAAGAGGGAGATCGCGGATGATCTCGTAAAATACCACATAGACGGTGTGCTCGAGGGGAGCGCGCATTCGTATTTTCACAGAGAGCCGTGGATGCCGACTGTCGTTGGATTTTTCAAGACGCCCAGACCCAAACGTGATCTCGGCAAAAAGGTCTCGCCGGAGTTCGAGGCGGGTCGGATAGAGTTTTTGGATGCTGAGGTACTTGACTTCGACAAGATGGCGCTATGGTACGATGAGACCGGTGATATGGCCGGGTTCAAGAAAAAATACGAAGACAGATTTGATTTTATCGAGAGAGATCCGACGTTCTATGAGATCGTGCCGAAGGGGTTTTCGAAGGCTACCGGGATAGAGTTTGTTCTGAAGCATCTGGGTGTCGACAGGAAATACACGATGGGGTTCGGTGATTCGACGAATGATCTGCCGATGTTGGAGTATACGGAGATATCGGTGGCAATGGGAGACGGTAATCCGGACATATTTGACCGGGTCGACTATGTTACTGATGCTGTGATGAAGGACGGTATCGAAAAGGCGATACGTCATTACAAGTTGCTGTAGGATACTGTCGGACAGTAGCTCAGTACCTTGTCTCGCTCTGAGCCGAACTGCGTTCGCCAACGACGCTCGACTGCGGTCTGATGCTACTGTCCTGTGAGAGCTTTCAGTAAACTGAGTACCGTGATAGGAGAATAACTATGACTTTAGAAAGACTATTAATCGACGTTGATTATGAATTATTGCAAGGCGACTTGGCGACTGAGGTCGCTGACATCGCCTATGACTCCAGAAAGGTCAAGGACGGCTTTTTATTTGCGGCGATCGCAGGGACGATCGTTGACGGACACAAGTTTATCGGCGGTGTTATCGAGCAGGGTGCGTCAGCGATCATGGTGGAGAAGTCGTTAGATGAGATAGAAGCAGAGTTCGGGGTGAAGATCCCTTCGGATGTGGCCGTGATCAGGGTGAAGAACGGTCGCGAGGGACTGAGCCTTATCTCGCAGAATTACTTTGAGCACCCGATGAAGAAGATGATCAGCATCGGTATCACCGGAACGAAGGGCAAGTCTACTACTACTTATCTGATCAAAAATATCCTCGAGCAGACCGGAAAGAAGTGTGGTATCATCGGTACCATTGGTGTTGCGATAGGTGATGAGGTAACGCCGATAGAGCACACTACTCCGGAGTCGTATGACCTGCAGAGTTATATCAATGATATTGCAAATGCCGGTTGTGATTATTTTGTTATGGAAGTCAGCTCGCAGGGTGTAAAGATGGATCGTGTGGCGGGGATGCATTTTGATTATGGTATTTTTACCAATATTACTCCCGATCATATCGGTGAAAATGAGCACGATGATTTCAATGATTATTTAAGATGTAAAGCTGCTTTATTTGATCGTTGTAATATAGGTATTTTTAATGCGGATGATCCGCATACGGCAGGAATAATAGAAAACGCGCACTGCATAGTAAAGACCTATGGAGTGCAGGGTGTGCAGTCTCAGACTATGGAGATCACGGATGAACAGTATCTGTCCTCATGCAAGAGTTATACCGGAAAAAGAGATCTGGTTGCGGTAGATGTCGAGCATGTAAATAATGACAGCGAGCTGTCGATGAGCTTTGGTCTGAGAGGACTTATTAACAGAAATGCGAAGGTCGGACTTCCGGGACTTTTTAATGTATATAATGCACTGTCAGCGGTTACTCTGGGAGCGCTGATCGGTGTGGAGGATAAAAAGGTTATAGATGCGATAAAGCAGGTCGAGGTAAGGGGCCGCGTTGAGGCAGTGCCGACAGGCAGAGATTTTTCTGTGCTTATTGATTTCGCTCACAACGGTGTCAGTACGGAAAGTGTGCTTAAGACCCTTCGCGGATATGAGCCGGGCAGGCTTATCGCCATATTCGGATGCGGAGGAAACCGCAGTAAGCTCAGAAGATATGAGATGGGTGAGGCGGTCGCGAAGCTCGCGGACTACGCCTATGTGACCAGTGACAATCCGCGTACCGAGAGGTTTGAGGATATAGTCGAGGACATCAAGGTGGGCCTTTCTAAGGCGGATATCGAGTATTGTGTTATAGAGGACCGCATGGAGGCGGTAGCTGCTGCAGTTAAAAATGCAAAGAGCGGTGACATGATAGTCCTTCTCGGTAAAGGCCATGAAGAGTATCAGGAGATACAGGGAGTGAAGCATCATTACAGTGAAAGAGAGGCCGTGGCGACAGCTCTTGAGCAGTTGTGATCACAGTTGTTTTTATGGTTTGGTATGGTTGTTATAACGTGGAGAATTAAATGAGTATTATCGAAGACACAATAGCAAAAGAGTGGTCATTGAAGACATGTCCTTTTTGCGGAGGTCAGCCGAAGATGAGCGGAACTCCGCTTAATTTCCCATGTACTTTAGCCCGCGCCATCGTGATCTGTAAGTGCGGCGCTCAGATCCAGAGAGAGGGAAAAGTAGAGGATTTTGAAACGTATGCGGCGGCTGCTCAGACCATGTGGAATCTAAGAGTGAAGCCGCAGTCGGATCCTTTTTCCGGATTGTTATGATTTTGATCGGGCGTATTTTTATGACTGTTTTTTATAAAACAATGCAGTTGTTTTTAGGAGAATAATAATGCTATATTTATGTGCTACGCCTATAGGTAATCTTGGTGATATTTCTGAAAGAGTTCTTGATACTCTGAGGTCTGTTGATGTTATCGCGGCAGAGGATACCAGGCAGACCATCAAGCTTTTAAATCATTTTGATATCAAAAAACAAATGATAGCATATCACGAGCACAACAGGTACGAGATGACACCCGTGCTGGTTGAGAGGATGCTAGGTGGCGAGGATATCGCGCTCGTTACGGATGCGGGGACACCGGCGATATCGGATCCCGGTGAGGATCTCGTGAGGGCGTGTCACAAGGCGGGAGTCAGTGTTACATCGCTTCCGGGCGCGACTGCTTTTACCACGGCGCTCACGCTATCGGGAATGAGTGCGAGAAGATTTACATTTGAAGGCTTTTTGCCACAGGATAAAAAGGAACAGAAGCCCGTTTTGGAAAGGCTAAAAAATACGACCGTGACAACTGTTTTTTATGAGGCACCGCACAGGCTGGTTCGTACGCTGGAGGTGCTAAGGGAGTGTGTGGATGGGCGAAAGATAGCTGTCTGCAAGGAGCTTACAAAAAAACACGAGTGGATGAAGTTGTTTGACAGTGTGGCGGACTGTTTGGTATTTTTCAAAGATGAAGAGCCGAAGGGCGAGTTTGTCATGGTGATTGAGGGATGCGATCAGGCGGAACTGGCCGCAAAGGAGCAGGCAGCCTGGAGCGAGATGTCTATCGATGAGCATATGGATGTGTATCTGTCGCAGGGGATGGATAAAAAGGAGGCGATGCGATGCGTGGCGAAGGATCGTGGGGTCTCAAAGAGGGATATTTATCAGGCGTTGTTGGATAAATAATAAGGGATGTTTTATTGCATTCCGGGAGGATAGATGACAAGACAACATTACATAGATAATCTCAGGTGGAGTATCATTCTTCTTTTGATACCATATCACGCGGCTCAAGCGTGGAATATATGGTCGGAACCAAACTATGTTTATTTTGAACCGAATAGTGTGATCAGCACTGTTATCGTGTTTTTTTCTCCTTTTATTATGCAGCTGTTATTTTTGTTCGCGGGTATGAGCATGAGGTTTGCTCTCAAAAGGAGAAGTTACGGGCAGTTTGTTTTGGAACGCATTAAAAGGATAGCTGTTCCGCTTGTATTTGGAACTCTGGTTTTTGTTCCGATCATGTCGCATCTGGCCGACAGAATTAACTACGGCTACAGTGGTTCTTTTTTCTCACATTATCAAAAGTTCTTTACCAATGTTACTGATTTTACCGGAGCTGACGGAGCGTTTAATCTCGGACAGTTCTGGTTTCTTTTGTATTTGTTTATTCTTTCATTTGTTTTACTCGGTGTGGTGGCTATCCAAAAGAAATTGTTTACGGACAGAGAAAAAACGCTTCCCTTATGGCTTATAATACTTTTCGGATTACCTATGCCGTTACTTCATGAGATCCTCAGTATAGGCGGGAAAAGCTTCTGTGAGTTTTTCTGGTTTCTTTTGATCGGATACTATGTCTTTACGAATGATAATAATGTTGAAAAAGTAAAAAAATACAGATATGTTTTTCTTGCTATCGGAGTTGTATCGTGTGTTATAAATGTATATTTGTTTTTGTATTCCGGGGCCGAGTATCCCGTGGCAAATACAATAGCGAAATATGTTGCTGAATGGTTTATGGTGTTGGCTCTGATTGGCGTAGGAAAGGCTTGTTTTGAGCGAAACGGGAGAGTTTGTAAGTCGCTAACCAAGATATCATATCCGTTCTTTACTTATCATTTTTTGTTTGTTGTTTTGTTTCAGTATTTGTTCGCGGATGTGATTAAGGGTAATACTGTTTTATTGTATTTTGTTCCTGTTATATTGGCGTATGCAGCGACGTTTATTTGCTGTTATATTTCGATAAAAATACCGCCGCTTTGTTTTCTCATAGGAGTTAAATATAATATGGATATAAATGCGGCATCCATGGCTGAGAGGATAGCGGAACTATGGATAAGGCTGTTTTACGGAAGGAGAGCGGGAAGTAGGGTTTTAAGCGTTTCTGAGGATAATAGGCGGATTAATTCGGAACTGGAAGAGGGACTTGTTTCCGGACCGATAACGGACCAGAAAAGCCTAAAGGAACTAAGAATCGGTGTTTCAGATGTGGGATACGCCGGTTGCGAGGTGATCGCGGTTTACAATGCTTTGTTGAAGCTGGGGAAACAGAAGAGTCTCAGTGAGCTGATATATACGACGGAAAAATCGGGGATTCTTATGCGAAAGGGTTTGTGGGGGACGAATCCGTATCGACTAGACAGGCCGAGGTATCATGAATCAGTGGAGATCAAATGTTTGAATGGAAAGACCATACCGGATGAGCCGGGAGTGTATATCGTTTCTTTTTGGAACTCACACAGTATTCGAGATGGTATTCATACCATATGCGTTGAGGTGCCCGTGGGAGAGGATGTGAAGGCGTATTTGGCGGGGAAGCCGGTGATATGTGTGAGTGAGGTGAAGGGGTAGCGCTCGACGGGGATGGCTCGAAGGGAACTCTTCGCTACGCTCGAGTTCCCGAAAGAAACACCTACGGTGTTTCTTTCCCCGGGCGGGTGAAGAGCCGGGGCAGTCGAACAAGGAACTTCACTTCGTTCAGTTCCTATCAAAAAACGCGAAGCGTTTTTTGCCCGGGCGGGTGAGAGACAGAGTCTTGTGTTTAGAAAAAGGACCTGATGCAACGCATCAGGTCCTTTTTCTAAGCGCGAGACGGGGCTCGAACCCGCGGCCCCGACCTTGGCAAGGTCGTGCTCTACCAACTGAGCCACTCGCGCATTGTGTCGAAACACAAGTGCTATTATACAGATAAGCGATTGATTTGTCAAGACTTTTTTTGAAAAATCGCTTCGGTATCGGAAAAGTCTATGATATCCGGATATTCGTGATGGCGCTCTGGTCACCCGTGAGGGCGATGTATACCTGCTCGGGATCGTCAAGTATGAGAGCAGTGTGTTTCAATATGATACCGAAGTTCTCGGTGCGAACTGTAATCCGGTTCTTGTTTACTGAAACCGTAACAGTGCAGTCGAAGCCCGCCATGTTGAAGTCTTTCCAGGCATCCCAGCCTTCGAACGTGTCATTTTTGATGATCGATAATGTGACATCGCATGCCGGATCACCCTCCCAGCACTCGCCGTCAAGTCGCATCAGCATGTAATCCTTGTAGTTTTCTCCAAACACCTTTCCGTCGTCTGAAGTAAAGATGTTGATAAACGGACAGTGCCATACAAGTCTTGCGGTAGGAAGACTCTGAGCATGGAAGATGATCTTCAGTCCGTCCTTGACGGGGATTCCGTCGGTCGCAGAGGTACGATATCCGTTGATCTGGATATTCGGGACATCTCCGTCGGGGACATTTATATAGCTTACCTCTTCCGCGATTCTCGGGATAGGCTCCTCGTTTATCTCTTTATCCTTGGTCACCATGATGTTATCAATGCGGCAGTACTCACCGGTGATACCGATATACGCAAATCTGATACTGTCAGGGAGTGCGGCTATGATCTCGGAGGTGTTCTTTTTACCGATCATACGGATCAGCAGGTGATCCTTTTCACGGACGGCTTTGATCACGTATTCATTCTGAGCCGGAGCATCAGCGTAGTCGGTTTCGTACGTCTTTGTGACCATTTTTCTGGCACCGATCAACTCGTATCTGCCATCAAACCATATGGAGCCATACTCCAGATAGAGCATGTCTTTTATGTTCTTATCGCTGTCGTGGAAATGACCGTCAAGCGCATCAAACAGAATGATTGAGGGATTCGGAGTGCGTGTGGGTGTGTGCTTATTTTTCCCTACATTCATCCTGATAGTAGTCATGTACTGAGTGAGAAGGATACCGTCGGATACGACACTTCTGTAATCTCCGATAGAAAGCTCGTTTTTGCCTGAAAGCTCGTTTATCTCCTCACGTTCCTTCATCTCATATTCGGTATCGATATCGATGAGGTGTATCATCATTCTGGCGAAATTGGGATCGAACTGTGTTCCAGTGCACTTGACGAACTCCTCTCGAACCTGCTGCTGAGGAATCGTGTCACGGTAGCTTCTTTTCGAGGTCATGGCGTCGTAAGCATCAGCAACGGAGATTATCCTTGCGAACTCAGGAATATCATTACCTTTAAGTCCATCCGGATATCCGTTTCCGTCATAGCGCTCATGGTGATAGTGAGCTCCGATACTGATGAACGGGATCTCGCTGATACCCTTAAGTATCTGGGCACCCAAAACCGGGTGCTGCTTTATGATATCGTACTCTTCATCGGTAAGCTTACCTTCTTTATTGATAATATGCTCGGGAATACCGATCTTTCCCACATCGTGGAGCAGTGCGACATAGTAGATGTCGTCGCATTCTCTTTCGCTTTTGCCTGCGAGTGCGGCTATTTTTCTTGAATACTCGGCGACTCGCGCTGAGTGACCATGAGTATACTTATCTTTCGCATCTATCGCGGTTACGAGAGCGGTGGCAGTCTGCTCGAACAGACGTCTGAGACTTTTGTCCGCTTCTTCGTGCTTTGAAAGGCTGAGCTGGAAGGATATCAGACAGAAAATAACCCAGCTGACGATGACGAGAGCGGCCATCGTGTCAAAATAGTTGCCTGCCCTGTCATAAGCTATTATCAGATCAGGATAGAAATAACCAACGGAGAAATATGCAGCCATGCTGACCATATTCAGGATCAGCATAACGATCTTCATGCGACCCTCGAGGATCATTGCAATATAGATTGTGCCGAGGAGGAGCCACACGGGAGTTCCTCCGTATGCCCCGCCGTTTGTAAAGTACATCGCCGGAAGGAAAACAAAAACCAAAATGATCGAGATCGAGACTTTGGCCTGCTCGAGACGATTGTACCTGACTGAAATAAGAACATAAACGGTAAAAAATACCGCGCCCACAAATGTTGAGATCGTAGCCAGGATAGGCTCTCTCATTATGAGTCCGCATGGGATAGCGGCAAAAAGAGCAACAAGAACGGCACCGGAAAAAACGATAAATGATCTGTTTTTAACATTAACCGTGGAATCAAATATATAAGACCTGAAGTAGTCCGATACCTTTCTGAAGAAACCCACCATATATGTCTAACCTTTCAAATACTTGACAAACACCAAAAACAATTGTACCATTATTTTAGAAAAATTGCAAGGAGGAGGTTAATATGGACGCATATAAAAAAGAGTTTATCGAGTTTATGGTCGAGTCAGAGGTTCTGAAGTTCGGGGATTTTACTTTGAAGAGTGGCAGAAAATCGCCGTTTTTCATGAATGCGGGGGCGTATGTTACGGGCAGCCAGTTAAAGAGGCTCGGAGAGTATTACGCTCAGGCAATACATGAGCACTATGGTGATGACTTCGATGTTCTTTTCGGACCTGCATATAAGGGTATTCCTTTGGGAGTTGCCACAACGATCGCTTATGACGCTCTGTACGGCAAGGAGATCAGATACTGCTCAAACCGTAAAGAGGTCAAGGATCACGGAGACACGGGAATCCTTCTCGGAAGTGATCTGAAGGACGGAGACAGGGTTGTGATCATCGAGGACGTAACTACCTCGGGAAAGTCGATCGAGGAGACATATCCTATATTGAAGGCGCAGGCAGACGTCAAGGTGGTTGGACTCATAGTATCATTAAACCGTGAGGAGCAGGGAAAGACCGGTGAGGGTACGGCACTTGATGAGATCAGCAGAACCTACGGATTCCCGACGGCAGCCATCGTATCTATGAGCGAGGTCACTGAAACGCTTTATAATAAGGAAGTGTGCGGACGCATCGTTATCGACGATGATATCAAGAGCAGGATCGATGATTATTATGCTCAGTATGGTGCTTGATATTTTTTGAAAAAAAGTTGAAAAATTTTTACCGACGTAATACGTCGGAAATAGGGCGCGATGCGTCCTATTTTTTTGTCCGAACGACATAAAAAATGACCTTTTTATGCACTTTTACAGAAATTTTCCGGGTTCCGTTGGTAATGTTGTCCAATTTACAAATCCATCCGATGGTGGTATCATCGCTTCTACACCGGAGTCGACGATGAAGGGATGATGAGGGAAATGAAAAAGACGGGAAACAGATTACGCATAAGTGCTTTAGTACTTGGTATTTTTATGTGTTGTATATTAAATCCGGGACCGCACGCTGTAGCTGCCCATGTTACGGTATATGATCGTGACTCATTAAAGGAGGAGTTACAAAAGGACGGGAGCAGAGTTATAGAGCTCGCGGAGACGGTCACGATAAGGAGTACTTTGAAGGTTTGCGGGAACAAGGTGCTCACGGGTCCCGGGGAGATAAAAAGGGCCATAGCAAATGAGAGTGCTTTTGGAGGGAATCTCCTGCGTTTGGCAGGAGGATCCCTTACTCTCAAAAACATTACCATAAACGGACGCGGTGATGCCGGAGTTCTCAGTGGAAAGCTTTACGGGCGGCTGATACAGGTGGACTCAGGGCAGCTCACGATAGGAAGCGGGGCTGTTCTTAAAAACAATAAAAACAGCTCAAGACTATCAGACGGAGGCGGTGCCGTGAGGGTTAAGTCGGGAGGAAGTCTGGTCATGACCGGAGGGAGTGTGTCCGGGAATGTGAGCATAACACCCGGTGCGGGGATCAGGATCGACAGCGGTGGAGCATGCTCGATAAAGGGAGGCTCCATAAATTATAATAAAGTGGTCGGAAAGTCGAATGCGGACGGATTTGACGGAAGAGGCGGAGGTATTTATAACAAGGGAACTCTCGCCATATACGGCGGTTCGATAAACTCAAACTCGGTGAGTGGGTGCTCGAAAGGGGGAAGAGTTTACGGTGGAGTGGGAGGCGGTATAGCGAATGCCGGGAGCCTGTTGCTCTCGGGAGGAAGTGTGACCGGAAACCACGGAAGCAAGGGCTCGGATCTGGGCTTGATAGGCGGCAGGACCGCGCTAAACGGTCAGGTAAAGATTTCCGAATGCTGGCTTAGAAGCGGTCAGCGTCTGCATGTGGGAGGAAATTTCCACGGAGCCCGGATAAGAATTGTCCCGGAAAGCATAAAAGAGGGTGTCAGACTGGCAGACGGTTTGAGCGGTAAAGCATGGAAAAAGCAGTTTAGTTATCCGTCATCACTCACGGGAAAAAGACTGAAAGTAGTTTTGAAAAACGGCACATTGATAATAAAAAAGAAAGAGATAAAAAAGCCTGCTCCGACACCTTCGCCAACACCCGATGGAGGCTCGTACGGAGTGACGTCAGGTGGACATGGATACGTACCACATACCGTAAGTACGCCACGTCCTCATCCGTCATATCTTCCGGTAAGTACCATAGATCCGATGGCGGAGATACTGTTGGTTACGGCACCACCTTCTTTCATTTTATCACATACAGAGGTACCGACTCAGGTGCCGACAGTGACTCCTGCCACGGGAACTCCGACGTCGGCGCCGACTCCGGTACCCACACCTGAACCAACTGTATTCAGGCCGGCACAAACGCTCCCAACCTACCTTTTGTTTCCGCAGACCGAGCTTTATGATACAGCGCGGTCTGTGGAGACACATATACCCATCATGTGGAGGTTTTCAAAGAGGGATATTATTACTATCAAAAAAGAGATGGCGGATGGTGATGAAAGGGTTAGTGGCGAGTTATTTTTACGAAGGATCAGAGGAAATATAATAGAGGGCGACAGTAGCCCGGCAGGGAGGTAAAATGAGTGATTTTAAAGAGGATTATCTGTTGAGCAGACAGGAATACGGAGCTTTGTTTCCGTATATTTCAAAGGATGATGTGAAGCAGGTGTATTGGAATGGAAGGAGTCTGAGCATAGATTCCGAACAGGGAAAAAGTATAGAAAAAGAAAGACTCTCCGACGGATTTACCGAAAGGTTTTCATTGCTTATTTGTAACAGGTTGGGAAAGAGCTTTAACATGGAAAACCCGGTGTTTGAATATGAGAATAAGACTGTTTTTATACAGATGATACATGAGAGCGTAGCCGGTGCGGGGACGACTCTTTTGATCAGGAAAAAGGAACGACCGATGCGACCGGATGCAAAGAGCCTGGTTGAAAGCGGGTTTTGCGATGAAGAGGTCATCGGACTTCTAAAGGATATTATTCATGAGAAGCTGTCATTTTTGATATACGGCATCGGCGATACCGTGAGCCTGATGAGATTTATGACGCGCTATATCCCGCCGGAGAGCAGGATGCTATGTATCGAGGGAGAAAAATGCCTCGATATAGCATCGCTTAATCCGGATAAGGATGTGACCGAGATCGGTATAGAGCCGGAGTATATGGATAATAAAGTGATCAGGATATGTAAAGGGATACAGCCCGGATGGATACTTTCCGATAATGCAGACGGGAGGGTGGTCATGAGTATAGTTAAGGCGATGGATACGTATGATGCGAAAGGAGGTCTGTGTGTATACAGACCTGATGAGGACGAGATGATCTCGGGAATGTTTTCGTGGGAGGATGAGAAAAAGATTGTAGGGATCAAGCGGACCATGTACCGAGTTTTCCCGATCAGGATCGGTGTGGATGCGGCCGGTGTATATCAAATCGATCATTTCAATAAGAGTAAAAAAGAGCTGTTATATGAGAGGAGTTTCGCATGAACATTTACTCGGAGATAAAGCTCTATATACGTCAAGTGACAGCAGGATATCTTTGCGGAAAAGGTATCTGCGATACACTGCGTGAGGTAAGTATGATCATGCCTGAAAACGGCAGGCTCGCAGGCGATATAAACACCTGTATACGTATGCTGACAACAGGAGAGGATCTACCTGAGACCAGTCCTCTCAGGAGTGCTCTTTCCGTAATAGATGAGGGCGAACCGGCACTTGTAATACTGCATGATATGATCGAGCATACCGAGTCTGTCGGCAGGATGGATGAGTGCCTGTTCAGAACATATGAGGAGATGATCTCATATTATGATGAAGGTATTATTATTAAAAACGAAAAAGTCCGTAACACAGAGAGAAATAAGTCACAGCAATTATATGAAAGGTTGAAAAAAAGTAAAAGAATAAAATCATCTGACAGATATCGAAGCAGACTCATAAAAAGCATGAAAAATGATCTGTTATTATTCGTGTCATCGATGGTTACATATACACGAATGATGGGGACTTCACAGGCCTTAAAAAAAAGCTGCACACTGATGCATGGCTTTATTAAAACAGAGGTAAAAACATTGAGAAAGGGGTATGAGGCCGGTGATGATATATGTGTTCTGTGCAGGGGATTTTTATCAGAGCTGGCGCTACCGGAGTTATCCTCATGTCTGATGAGCTGTTTAAAGGGAGAAGTAAAGGGATACATGGTACCGACAGGTGGAGAGTTATTTACCGCCGGGGGAGTATATGAAAAAAGAAGAATACCGGGAAAGGAAATATGCGCGGTCGTGCTGGCCGTATCTATAGGGGTTACAGGGGTCATGGGAATACTGACAAAAGAAGATAAGAAAGAAGGCAGACTGAGAAGCGCTCTTTCTCAGGCGTTACTGACTGCGGTGGGAGATATGAAGGATGAAAAAGGAACGAATCAGATCATGGCGGGATTCATGCAACAGATGTTAAAACAGGTCGATGATGACATCGACCTGACAGTAAGAATATGCGATCTCGATGAGCACGACCAAACGATGGAGGTCGAAGCCGTAGGGGAGTATGAATCATTTCTCGGAGACAGGAGACGAATCAGTGTCCGACGCAGACTCAGCTTCTGATTCCTCGGGCTCGGGCTTGACCTCTATGCGGAGTTTATCAATACGGTTTCCGTCAACCTGAACTACGTCATAGATAGCACGGTCGTCCTCAGCTTTTTCACCCTCCTCGGGGAAATGCTCGAGAAGACCGATAACGTGACCGGCGATGGAGTCGTAGTCCTCGGACTCGATGCCGAGTCCCAGAGTATCATTGATATCGTCGAGAGGAGTGGAACCGAGAACCTGATACAGGTTTTCGGAAATCTGCTGGATCTCGTCCTCCTCGTCCTCGTCATACTCGTCACGAAGCTCGCCGACTATTTCCTCCAGCAGGTCCTCGATGGTGATAAGTCCTGCCAGAGCACCGTACTCATCAAGCACGATGGTCATCGGGATGGAATCCTTCTGCATCTCGAGGAAAAGCTCGGAGACATTTTTATACTCATATGTGAAATGTGCTTCTCTGATGAGAGAGCGTATATCGAAGTTCTCACGGTTGGCTTCGAATACGAAATCCTTCAGGTTTATGATACCGATGATGTTGTCGATCGAATCGTCATAGATCGGCATACGCGCATACTTGGAATCGGTAAACTCGTGAAGCAGCTCATCATAAGAAATACGCGACTCGACCATCACGATATCCATACGCGGGATCATGACATCCTTTACCAGTGAGTCACCGAAATCGACTATGTTTGTGATCATCTGGTGTTCCTCGGTCTCGATGACGCCCTCCTCGTGGCTGACATCAACGATGGTACGAAGCTCGTCCTCAGTTATGGTCTCAGCTTTGCCGGACCAGTCGACACCGAAGATCTTCAGTATCAGTCTGGATATCTGATTCACTATAAATATGATCGGGGTAAGAAGTACCGTAAAGAACCTGATCAAACGTGCATAGCGAAGGGCTATCTTTTCTGCCTTTTTTGCAGCGAGCTGCTTTGGTGTGATCTCGCCGAAGATAAGTATCAAAAATGTCAGGACTCCCGTCGCGATACCTACGCCGAGACCGGTGCTTTCTCCGAGTCCGATATTCTCACATACACGTATTGCAAGGGAAGTAGTAAGCGATGATGCAGACAAATTGACGATGTTGTTGCATATTAAAATAGCAGATAATACCTTGGATTGGTTATCTAAAAGAGACCACACACGGGTCGCAGATTTATTGCCGTCATCCACAAGAGAACGTATCTTCATCTTGTTAACAGCTGTAATAGCGGTTTCCATACACGAGAAAAACGCTGAAAGTACTAATAATAAAACAAGAATAGTTATCTTTATCGCGTCACCGGGGACCACGATCATCACACTCCTTTTATTGCTTACTGATGATAATTCTAAATGAAAAAGTACGATATGTCAAGAAGATATGAAGGGAAACATCAGACAGGCTTTTTCGAGGGGGCTTTGCGGACGCCGGTGCGTAGGCGGCACGCAGTGGCGTCATGCACCGCTGCGTCCGGAACTGGCGAAAGCGTACCCCGAGGAAAAGCCTGCTGATTTTCCCGGATTGTTTCAGGATAACGCCTGTCTTTTTCTGGCCATCTCATCGCTGTCAAGGTACTCATCGTAAGTAGTAACCTTGTCGATCATACCATTCGGCGTAAACTCGATGATTCGATTCGCTATCGTCTGGATGAACTGATGATCCTGCGAAGTGAAGAGAACCACGCCCGGGAACTTGATCAGACCGTTGTTCAGGGAGGTGATCGACTCCATATCAAGGTGGTTCGTAGGCTCATCCATAAGAAGGATGTTCGAACCGAGCATCATCATTTTTGAAAGCATAACACGTACCTTCTCACCACCGGAAAGAACGTTTACTTTCTTAAGACCGTCATCACCTTTGAAGAGCATACGTCCGAGGAAGCCACGTACATAGGTAGCATCCTTCTCCGGAGAGTACGGCATCAGCCAGTCAACGATGGTATCGGATGAATCGAAGTAAGCTGTATTGTCCTTCGGGAAATATGACTGTGAGGTAGTGATACCCCATTTATAATCGCCCGAATCCGGCTCCATCTCACCCGAAAGGATCTGGAACAGGGTAGTAGCTGCGATACCGTAGGAACCTACAAACGCGATCTTGTCATCGTGGCCTACCGTAAATGAAACATTGTCAAGAACCTTCTCGCCGTCGATCGTCTTTGTCAGACCCTCGACAGTCAGAACCTCGTTACCGATCTCACGCTCAGGCTTGAAGTCGATATAAGGATACTTGCGGCTCGATGGACGCAGAGTATCAAGCTCGATCTTCTCCAGGGCACGCTTACGTGAGGTAGCCTGCTTTGATTTGGAAGCGTTTGCCGAGAAGCGCTGGATGAACTCCTGCAACTCCTTGATCTTTTCTTCCTTCTTTTTGTTGGCTTCCTTCATCTGGCGGATCATGAGCTGTGAAGACTCGTACCAGAAATCATAGTTACCTGCATAGATCTGCATCTTGCCATAGTCAAGGTCGACTGTGTGCGTGCAGACCTTGTTAAGGAAATATCTGTCGTGGGAAACCACGATGATAGTATTTTCGAAGTCGATAAGGAAATCCTCCAGCCATCTGATGGAGTCGAGATCAAGGTGGTTCGTCGGCTCGTCGAGTAGAAGGATGTCAGGGTTTCCGAAAAGAGCACGGGCAAGGAGCACCTTGACCTTATCCGTGTCAGGAAGCTCGCTCATCAGCTTGTCATGATACTCGGTCTCGATTCCGAGTCCGTTGAGGAGAGTAGCTGCGTCAGCCTCTGCCTCCCATCCGTTCATGGCAGCAAAGTCAGCCTCGAGCTCGCTCGCTCTGATACCATCTTCATCGGAGAAATCCGGTTTTGCATAGATGGCATCCTTTTCCTTCATGATGTCATACAGACGCTGGTTTCCAGCGATAACTGTATCGAGTACGACCTGATCGTCATATTTAAAGTGATCCTGCTCAAGTACGGACATACGCTCGCTGGCACCCATGGAAATCTCGCCGGTTGTAGGCTCGAGATCTCCTGAGAGGATTCTCAAAAACGTAGATTTACCGGCACCGTTTGCACCGATAATACCGTAGCAATTGCCCTCAGTAAACTTTATATTGACCTCTTCAAACAGTGCTTTTTTACCAAAACGAAGAGAAATGTTGCTTGCCTGGATCATAGTTTCCTCCTTAAAAATGAATTACAATTGAATTACTAAAAAAAATCTTCACCCTGATACTTTACCGAAAAATAAGGAAAAATGCAAGCTTTTTTGAAAAAAAAATTGAATATTTTTCAAATTAAAATGAAATTATTATAAATTTATCTTGTATCTTACCCTTTTTATGGTGTATAATCATAAACAGACACTAAAAAACACCATGGAGGGCCGGATTTGGGAGATATTTTATCGGAAAAGACGGACAAACCCGTAACTAAGGTTTCCGGGATGGCATATCTGAAGCATATGGGAGTAACGGTGCTTGATGATGATTGCATTAGCGTAAACATCTTCAGACCCGGGGCTTCATCTCTTCGTTTGAACCTTTACAGGGAAAACCGTCTTGTTCAGCAGGTGACTATCCCTTCGCTTAAGGAAGTCAGCATGGATGACTTTTTTTCGGCGCGTCTTTATGGTGAAAAGCTCGTAGAGAAGCTCGATGATTATTCATACGATTTTGTTGCAGACGGAGAGCATTTTGTAAATACATCAGCGGAGATAATCACGGGACGCGAGTCCTTCGGAAAAAAAGGAAAGATCCGTGCGCGATTCGTAAACCATGAATACGACTGGGACGGAGAGAAGAGAAGGCTTATCGAACCCGAGGATATGGTGATATATGAGACTCACGTGAGAGGGTTTACCAAGCACAAAAGTTCAGGTGTAAAGTATCCCGGCACATTTGCGGGAATGATAGAGAAGCTTCCATATTTGAAAAAGCTGGGTGTAAATACCTTGTTTTTGCTTCCTATCTATGACTTTGACGAGCTCGATATCAGAGAGAGTGTTACTGACCAGAAGAGAGTAAACTATTGGGGATATACGGGAGAAGCTTATTACTTCGCACCGAAGGCCAGCTACAGCTCCGATCCGCTTCATCCGGGAAGAGAGTTCAAGGAGCTTATCAAGCAGAGCCACAAGCAGGGGATGAATATTGTCCTTGATATGTTCTTCATGAAAAAGTCACCGGATTATGTACTTGACTGTCTGCGCCACTATGTTGTGAATTATCACGTGGACGGATTCAGAGTGATGTCTGATTTTTTCAATGCTAATATTGTAAGAGATGATCCGATCCTAAGCCATGTCAGATTTTTTGGCTACAGCTGGGAGGGCTCCGTGGCAGACGCCCAAAAGCCAATGCTTTTTGAGATGAATGACGGTTTCAAGGAGATCGCCAGACGTTTTGTAAAGAGCGATGAGGGTCAGGTGGAAAGCTTCTACAGAGGCTTCAGGGCTGAGCGCACGGGTGTGGTCAAGGTAAACTATATCACCGCTCACGACGGATTCACACTTCGCGACCTCATTTCATATGACATAAAGCATAACGAAGCAAACGGTGAGAAAAACAGGGACGGTACGGATTATAACTACAGCTGGAACTGCGGATACGAGGGTCCGACCAGAAGGAAGGGTGTTCTCAGTATGCGTACGAAGCAGGAAAAGAACTTCCTGGTCATGCTGCTCCTCGGATTGCCGGTACCTATGCTTCTCATGGGGGATGAGTTCGGAAATACCCAAAAGGGAAATAACAATGCGTATTGCCAGGATAATTCGACCACCTGGCTTGACTGGACGTTGCTTGAAAAGAATAAAGAAACATATGACTGCGTGAGATTTTTGTTAAAGTTAAGAAGAGAGCTTCCCATGTTCCACAGGGAGGCGGCCTTTAGCGGATTTGATCACAAGGGGCTCGGAGCGCCTGATATCTCGAATCACTCCAGAGAGCCGTGGAACAATAACTATCCATATTATTGTAGAGAGCTCGGTATCCTTTACTACGGACCGTATCTCGGAACGAAGGACGGAAAGAGCTACTACATCGCTTTCAATATGCACTGGGAGGCGCATGATTTTTACCTGCCTGATATAACAAAGGCGAGAAAATGGGAAGTGATCCTGGATACGGCAGCATCTGTTCGCAAGACTCCCGGACTCAACGAAAACAGAACAGCGTATCATGTGGAGGCAAGAAGTATAGTACTTCTCGAATGCGCGAAGGAATCCGGCAGCTCTGCCCGCACGTCTAAAAAGGGGAAAACAAAGAATGATAGCACTTCAGATAGAAAGCACAAAGGAGTTTCTAAACCTGCTCCTGGCAGAAAATCTGTATGATGAATATCTGGTGGGTTACTGCGAGGTAACTACGTTTGTGAGCTTTTCGACGGATGGCCGAAGGAGAGTCACGGAGGATGAAGAGGAGGAGCACTCCGACAGAGTCAGCTGGGGTGAATTAAAGCCTGCGGTACTCGGTATGATCGAGTCCTCGTCTACATCAGGAACTCTGCAGTTGGATCTGTTTAAGTACAGAGGACGTGATATGGGATCGATACGTATCGCGTTCACGGATGGAAGGTTTACACTTACAACGGGATATATGCAAAAAGAATTTTCCCTGGATAAAAGGACGTCGGAGGATTGGGATGACGTGTGCCAGCAGATGCTCTCGTCAAACGGAATAGTGATCACCGCACTCTAAAAAAAGGCTTGCAAATATCTCGTCCATGTGATAATATATCACACAGTGCTTCGATAGCTCAGTCGGTAGAGCGACGCACTCGTAATGCGTAGGTCGTGGGTTCAAGTCCCATTCGAAGCTTGAGCAGTAGGAATTACTATGTACGCTGCATGAACGGAAAAAGACATCCTGAGAGTTTACTCTCAAGGATGTCTTTTTATGTTTATGCAGGCGTATAAGCTGTCGACCATGTACATAAGGGATTCAGCCACGTAGTGGCGATAGAGCATACACGAAGTGTATGCGGGAATCCCGCATGCACGTGGTCGTCAGCGTACATAGTAATTCCTACTGCCATGGCCGGCTGCCAGCGTGCATGATCACCCGTACGAACCGGGTTTTTTTACGAGCTCAATTTACTTCGTCAACTCCAACATAATCTCATTACTTCTCTTGATAAACTCCGTCATCTTCTCCGGCGCCAGCGGCTGATGCGCAATCAGCGCCAGATCATAAAGCTGGCTGACGAACATCTGGATCTTTTTGCTCTTTCTGTTGTTCATCACATACTTCACGAGCTCATTGTTTGCGTTCAGTACGAGAGTCTGTCCCATCGTATCCATACCCATATCAAGTCCCATGCCGTTCATCGAATACATCTTCATCATATCCTGCATACGGCGGGTTTCCTCGGAGAGGGTGATCATGGATGAGATCTCGTCATTTTTGAGCTTCTCGAGTTTGACCTCAAGCTTATCATTCTTAAGTGTATCGCGGAAAAGCTTGGTGAGTTTTTCCTGTTCTTTCTTCAGCTCGTCCTCGTCCATGTCCTCGGTCATCGAATCAGTAAGATCCGCATCTATTCTCTGGAAGCGAACTCCGTCCTCATCTCTGGTCTCAAGTGATGAGATGAACGGCTGGTCGATCGTATCCGGAAGGACAACCGCATTCATGCCCTGCTCGCGGAACATATTTACATACTGTGACTGCTGAACGAGATCAGTCACGTAGTAAACGGTTTTCTTCGGCTTTTCAGGTTCAGCATCGTCAGAAGCTGATCCGTCAACCGGATTACCGTCGGCATCGACAACATCCGCAGCCGGCTTCTCCTCATCGCCCGCGGCCTCCTCAGCCTTATCAGGCTCAACATTCTCGAGATACTCAGAAAGTGTAGAGTATTTGTCATCAAGGTCTTTGAAAAGAACATACTCGCGGATCTTTTCTCTGAACTTCTCATCCTTCAGGCAACCGAACTTGATAAACGGTGAGATATCATCCCAATATTTCTCATAGTTCTCACGGTCTGTCTTGCACATGCCGGAGAGCTTGTCGGCAACTTTTTTCGTGATGTAATCTGAGATCTTTTTAACAAAGCCGTCGTTCTGCAGCGCTGATCTCGAAACGTTCAGCGGCAGATCCGGACAGTCGATAACACCCTTTAAAAGGAGAAGGAACTCAGGGATAACTTCTTTTATATTGTCGGCGATAAACACCTGATTGTTGTAAAGCTTGATCATACCCTCGAGGTTCTCATACTCGATATTTACCTTCGGGAAATACAGAATACCCTTCAAATTAAAAGGATAATCCATATTCAAATGGATCCAGAAAAGCGGCTCCTTGTAATCGTTAAATACCTTGCGATAGAAGGTCTTGTAATCCTCATCCGTGCATTCATTCGGATGTTTAGCCCAGAGAGGATTGGTGTCGCTTATAGAAACCTCGCGCTTTACGATCTTGGCCTTCTTGACCTTTTTCTTTTCGTAATTCTCCTCCTCGAACTCCTCGAGGACCTCATCAGTATCCAACACCTCATCGGCGTTTACGGTCTGCGTCTCAGGCTCGCCGCCTTCTTTTTTCAAAAATATCTCGTACGGCATGAATGAGCAGTACTTATCAAGGACTTCTTTTACGCGGTACTCGTTGGCGAACTCATAGCTGTCCTCGTTGAGATGAAGGATGATGGTAGTTCCGACTTCCTTTTTATCACTACCGGAAAGCTCGAAGGTGAGACCGCCGTCGCTCTCCCAGTGAACTGCCTCGGCACCTTCCTTATAAGAAAGAGTGTGGATCTCAGCTGAGTCGGCAACCATGAATACGGAATAGAAGCCGAGTCCGAAATGTCCGATGATCTGCTCATCGTTTGCCTTGTCCTTGTATTTTTCAAGGAAGTCAGCAGCACCCGAAAAAGCGATCTGATTGATATACTCCTTTACTTCATCGACGGTCATTCCGAGTCCGTTATCGGTAAAGGTGATGGTCTTGTCCTCAGGACTGACCAGAACGTCGATACGAGGCTTGTACTCGTCGTCAAGCTTCGCCTCGCCGATCATCTCGAGCTTTTTCAGCTTGGTGATGGCGTCAGACGCGTTTGAGATAACCTCTCGGATAAAAATGTCATGATCCGAGTAGAGCCATTTTTTAATGATAGGAAAAATGTTTTCCGAGTTTATGGCAAGATTGCCCTGTTCGTTTGTCATTTTGATTCCTCCCTGTCCGGCCTGACTTAAATAGCTCAGGCGGTAGTATTCTTTTGAACAGATACTATGATAAACCCATCTCGGTGGCTTGTCAAGAACTTTTTAGCACTCGAAGATAAAGAGTGCTAACAGAGAGGCGTGAAGGCAGGGAATTTTGGTATTTTTTATAAAAATTCAACATGTGAAAAAAATCTCTTGACGTAATACCAAATATAGGGTAAAATGTCCTTGATTTATAAATGAGTATCAGTGTTGCCTCGGGGAGAGAGAGGCGATGCGCAACATAAGAGCCTGTGGGCTCAAACAGAAAAGGAGAGAAAACCATGTTAGAAAAAATGCAGGAACTTATCGCTGACCAGTTGAGCGTTGATGCGGACAGCATCACAGAGGCTTCAAACTTCAAAGATGACCTCGGTGCTGATTCACTCGACCTTTATGAGCTGATCATGGCTCTTGAGGAGGAGTATGACGTTGAGATCCCGACTGACGATCTTGAGAACATCGCTACAGTAGGTGATGTTATCAACTTCCTTAAGGACAAGGGAATCGAGGGTTGATAGGTTGTAAATAGTGCATTCGACACCAAGCAGGAGTACCGCTCTCGCTTGGTGTCTTATATTATTTTTGGACATAAGTGTGATCGGAGGATATCATGGGTAAGACTGCTTTTGTTTTTCCGGGTCAGGGCGCCCAGGTCGTCGGGATGGGCAAGGATGTTTATGAAAAATCCGCGCTCGCAAAGGAGATGTTTGATAACGCAAGTGATGCAGTGGGTCTCGATTTGAAGGCTCTTTGCTTTGAAGAGAACAACGATATAAATATAACCGAGTTTACTCAGGTTTGTCTTTTGACAACGAGTGTGGCTATCCTTAAGGAGATCGAGGCCAGAGGAGGAAAGGCCGATGTTGCCGGGGGACTCAGCCTCGGTGAGTACTGTGCGCTCGTTGCAAACGGAGCGATGGATGCGATCGATGCAGCTAAGGTTGTTCGCAAACGTGGTATTTTTATGCAGGAGGAAGTGCCTGCAGGTGAGGGCGGTATGGCTGCCATACTCGGTATGGACGGCGATGATATCGAGAAGGTGATCGCGTCATTTGATCAGGTGCAGATCGCGAATTACAACTGTCCGGGACAGATAGTGATCTCGGGTGAGACTGAGAATGTGAAAAAAGCTGCGGACGCGCTTAAGGAAGCCGGTGCGAAGAGAACAGTGCTCCTTAACGTGAGTGGGCCGTTCCATTCGGAGCTTCTTGCCGGTGCAGGAGATAAGCTCGCGGGAGTACTCGAGGATGTGACTATCAATCCGATGAAGTTTCCGTATGTGGCGAATGTTACGGGCGGATATGTGACGGATGAGGCTGAGATCAAGCCGCTTCTGGTGAGACAGCTTTCGAACTCAGTCAGATGGCAGCAGTGTGTCGAGGCTATGGTGGCTGACGGTGTGGATACGTTCTACGAGATCGGCCCCGGAAAGACGCTCGCAGGGTTTAACAAAAAGATCGGGAAGGCACTTGATAAGGAGCTGACGACGATTCAAATCTCTTCAATGGAAGATATAGAGAACTGTTTCTGAGAGGTTACGAGATATACCGCAGATGTTCTGCATGCCCTACGGACTCCGTTTGCACCATAATGAAACGCAGCACTGCATGGCACCAAAAGACGGTGCCTACGCAGTGGCGTTTCATTGAGGTCCTTCGGGCATGGCAGAAATCTGCTCCGTATATCTCGCGGAAACTTTGCAGAGGGCGGTTGAAAATGTGTGGAGATAAATCTGCGCTGTACGCTTCGAAGGGGATCTCAGAAGACAGTTGGATTAATAATTAGAAAGGGAGTGTCTGTAATATGGGATTATTGGATGATAAGGTAGCGGTTGTGACCGGGGCGAGCCGTGGTATCGGTGCTGCTATAGCGAAGGCTATGGGCGCTGAGGGAGCGTTTTTGGTCGTGAATTATAACGGGTCACAGGATAAAGCCGAGGCTGTTGTTGCTGAGATCAAGAGTAATGGCGGTGATGGCGTGGCTATCAAGTGTGATGTCGGTGATTATGAGAGTGCCGAGGCATTTTTCAAGGATATAGTCAAGGAGTACGGTGGGGTGGACATCCTGGTAAACAATGCCGGGATCAATCGCGACGGACTTCTTATGGGTATGAAGGAAGCGGATTTTGATGATGTGATCCGCACGAACCTGAAGGGTGCTTTCAACGGATGCAAATGTGTGGCGCGTCCGATGATGAAAAAGAAGTCAGGTCGTATCATCAATATGGCCAGCGTGGCAGGTGTGATCGGTAATGCCGGTCAGGCGAACTACGCTGCATCAAAGGCCGGTGTGATAGGGTTAACGAAGTCAGTTGCGAGAGAGCTCGCCAGCCGCGGGATCACCTGCAATGCGATCGCGCCGGGATTTATTGTAACGGATATGACCGATGCACTGCCTGACAGTGTGAAGGAGGAGGCTGTAAAGACTATTCCTCTGGGGACTTTTGGCGAGGTTGATGATATCGCGAACATGGCAGTATATCTGGCATCGGATAAAGCAAAGTATATTACGGGACAGGTGATCTGTGTCGATGGTGGCGTAGCCATATGAGCGATAAGGCGTGAGTCTGATCGCAGTATGTGTGACACGTATGCTTGCATACAGTGTCACACATACAAGAGCAGGTGAGCCCAACGGACAGCGAGAATTCCGAAGGAATTCGAGCCTGGCAGTTGGGACTCACGCCGTGGCAGTTGAGACTCACGCCGTGAATATAGAAAGGAGTAATCATGGAAAGAAGAGTAGTAATCACTGGAATGGGTGCGATCACACCCATAGGAAATGATGTAAAGACTTTTTGGGAAAACGCAAAAAAGGGTGTTTGCGGAATCGGACCCATCACGAAGCTTGACGTGACCGATTACAAGGCTAAGGTGGCCGGTGAGGTCAAGGATTTTGAAATGCCTGAGTGTGTAGATAAAAAAGCTGCAAGACGTATGGAGGACTTCTCAAGATACGCTGTTGCGGCAGCGGTTGAGGCTATGGCCGATGCCGGTATCGATATGGAAAAAGAGGATCCGTACCGCGTGGGTGTATGTGTCGGATCCGGTGTGGGTTCCCTGCAGAACATCACACGTAACTACGTAAGACTTATGGAAAAAGGACCGAACAGAGTAGAGCCTTTGATGATCCCGGGTCTGATCTCAAACATCGCAGCCGGAAACATCGCTATTCAGTTTGGCTTGAAGGGTAAAAATATCAATGTCGTGACTGCCTGTGCTACAGGTAATCACAACATCGGTGAGGGACTTCGCTCCATCAAGTACGGTGAGGCTGATGTGATCGTTGCAGGTGGTGGTGAGAATACTATCTGTGATATCGGTCTGGCCGGCTTCCTCGGGCTGAATGCATTATCAACATCGGAGGATCCGGCTCATGCATCGAGACCGTTTGATGTTGATCGTGACGGATTCGTTATGGCTGAAGGTGCCGGAATCCTTATCCTTGAGGAACTCGAGCATGCTAAGGCCAGAGGAGCGAAGATATATGCTGAGCTCGCAGGATACGGAGCCACATCGGATGCATATCATGTGACTGCTCCGGCTGAGGATGGCTCCGGTGCGGCAAAGGCAATGGAGTTTGCCATGAAGGATGCAGGCGTGAGTCCTGAGGATGTTGACTATATCAATGCTCACGGAACATCGACACATATGAATGATCTCTTTGAGACCAGAGCTATCAAGCTCGCTCTCGGAGATGCGGCGAAGAACGTAAAGGTGAACTCGACCAAGTCTTTGGTAGGACATATGCTCGGAGCAGCGGGCGGTGTTGAGGCAATCGCATGTGTGAAGTCGATTCAGGATGGTTTCATCCATGTGAATGCCGGACTTGAGAATCAGGATCCGGAGTGTGATCTGGATGTGGTCAAGGGCGAGGGAATCTCACAGGATGTTAATGTTGTGATCAGTAATTCGCTCGGTTTCGGTGGCCACAATGCTTCATTAGTATTTAAAAAGTATCAGTAAGGTGGTCCGGAATTTGTATGTAATTTTCTTTTGAAAGATAATGAAGCTGGATGATATAATAAATGACAGGGGGATTTTGAAATGATAATGAACCAGGAACAGATAAAAGAGATTATACCGCATAGGGATCCGTTTTTATTGGTTGATGAGATCGAGAGCATGGAGCCCGGTGTGAGCGCGGTAGGATATAAAAATGTCACGGGCGAGGAAGGCTTTTTTAAGGGACACTTTCCGGGATATCCCGTAATGCCGGGAGTCCTCATCGTAGAGGCACTCGCTCAGGTGGGAGCTGTGTCGGTTCTTTCACTCGAGGATAACAAAGGTAAGCTTGCCTTCTTTGGTGGGATCGACAAAGCCAAGTTCAGAAGACAGGTTCGCCCCGGCGACAGGCTGAAACTCGAGGTGGAGATCATCAAGTGCAAGGGCCCGATGGGAGTGGGACATGCGGTTGCTACTGTTGACGGCGAAAAGGCGTGCGAAGCAGAGATCAAGTTTATTATAGGTGAGTAATTTGTGCAAGTTGCACAACGATTAGCCATAAATTTCGGCACTTTGACATCAAACTTAACAAAATTGTAAAATTTGCGAAAAAACTCTTTCATTATTTCCAAAACGTGATATACTTAAATATGTAAACATTGATAGGATGGCGTGAAATACGCACTCGAAACGAGAAGTGTCACGATGAGAGGACCCCATCGGCATGGATCAAAGTGAGTAACTATGGGATATGTGTTAGTTTTGGAAAGGAAGTGTCAAAGGTGTTTAGCGTAGGAGAGTATGTCGTTCATGGAAACGACGGAGTGTGTAAGGTTGAAGCAGTTGAGCCGATGAGCGGAAGTGGCTCGGATCGTATCTACTACACACTTGTTCCTGTTTATTCGACAGGGAGCAAGCTGTTTGTACCGACAGACAGTACAAAGGTTATCACCAGAGCGGTGATCTCAAAGAATGAAGTAAAGCAGCTGATGGATGAGTGGGAAGACATCGAGCTTCTCAGCGTAGAGAACGACAAAAAGCGTGAAGAGGTTTACAAGCAGGCTCTTCGTTCATGCGACTGCCGTCAGTGGGTAAAGCTTATCAAGACCTCATATCAGCGCAATCAGGTGCGCATGGAGAATGGTAAAAAGGCTACTACATCAGATGAGAGATATCTGCATATGGCTCAGGAAAACCTCTTCGGAGAGGTTGCCATCCCGCTCGAGATGAGCCGTGGTGAGGCAGAGGAGTACTTCATTGACAAGGTTAAATCAAAGAAGTCAAAGAAGTCCTCATCAAAGAAGTCTTCAAAATCTAAGTCAAAGAAATGATACGTATCGTATCATGGCAGGATAGAAAAGGCCATCGCGAAAGCGGTGGTCTTTTTGTTATGTAAAGCTTCCGAAGTTATTAACGCAATCCACAAAAACGACGTAATACGCCCTATTTTTCTGTCTAAATGGTAGAATTTGCGGTCTTCGAAATAGCTAGCGTAAAATTTTAGTAGGATTTAGAAAAAAGGGTATTGAAAAAGGGTAGTCCCCTATGATAAGGTTTGATTGCTAGAAAAAACCGAAAGGAGAACTACCCTATGTCTAACAGTATACAGTATTTTGAGAAAAATGGAATACCCAATTTGGAAAAAATCACAGAATCTTTTATGAAATTCCCTCTCGAGTTTGCGGAGTTTGTGAAAGGCGTCCGTGATGAATTTATGGAAATAGCCCTAAAGTACGCCGGAGACACACTGACATCGATCAACAATGCGTTTCGAAACAGTACAAGAAGGGCCCGGGAATGGGAAGTCGTGGATACAAGGCTGGCATCCAAG
>JHWZ01000004.1 GCA_000687695.1 Lachnospiraceae bacterium P6B14
TGATATGTACCCTCTTTACTGGACAAACCAGTAAGGAGGGTATTTTTATGCGCTATAGTTATGAATTCAAAAGAAAATGTGTGGAAATGTATTATCGTGGTGAATATCCTGATACTCCCGATGGGATTCGGAGCAGGAGTTTTCATGATAAAATACGAGAATGGGTTAGAATTGAAGAATCTTGTGGTCCGGAAGCTTTACGAAATAAGTGTCAATACAAAGAATGGACACCAGAAGAACGATATGCCTTAGTTGCGCGGGTGTTAGCTGGCGAATCATGCCGCTCTGTTGCTGTTTCAGCAGGAATTGCTTCAGGTCAACTTTATCAATGGGTTCACAAATACAAGATTTACGGTTATAATGGTCTTATACCAAAACAGAAAGGACGTAAATCGAGGAATCCAGATATGAAAAAAGTAGGAACGAGAAAGCCACCAAAACCTGATGAATCCGAATACGAAGAACTAATCCGTTTAAGGGCTGAAAATGAATATATGAAAGCTGAAATCGAAGTGATAAAAAAAGAGATCGCCTTGAGAGAAGAAAAGGAAGCTGCGCGACTCAAGGCGAAAAAGCAGCGATCATCAAGGAACTCCGTTCCAAAGGATTCAAACTGAAGCACTTGCTCAAGGCTGTGCCGATGTCCAAATCCACCTACTACTTCGAAATAAGCAAGGATGATGTGGTTGCCGAAAGGAACAAGGACTTAATGCGTAAGATTAGCGAAATTTTCGAAGACAATAAATGCAGGTATGGGGTTCGAAGAGTGTATCAGGAATTGCTGAACCGTGGTTATAAGGTAAACCATAAACGAGTTCAACGCCTGATGCATGAAGCCGGTTTAATGGGGAAGCGGCCCAAGGAAAAGTATCATTCTTACAAAGGGGAGGTCGGCAAGGTTGCTGATAACCTTGTCAACAGGGATTTCAGCACGACTGCACCATTGCAGAAATGGACGACGGATGTATCTCAGTTCAATTTTAGCTGGGGAAAATGCTACATTTCGCCGATACTTGATATGAACACTAATGAAATCATATCCTATGACTTGTCAATGAGTCCAAATCTGGAGCAAATCCATCGTATGCTTGAAAAAGCATTCGAAAGATTCCCTGATTTAAACGGTCTTATATTCCATTCGGATCAGGGTTGGCAGTATCAACACGCCTACTATAGAACAGAACTCAAAAAACACGGTATAACACAGTCCATGTCACGAAAAGGAAACTGCTATGACAACTGCATTATGGAGACATTCTTTGGAAGATTAAAAAATGAGATGTACTACGGATATGAGAAAGAATACACTTCTTTCGAAGGATTCTCAAAAGCTGTTGAAGAATACATCGATTACTACAACAACAAACGAATTCAGGCAAAAACCAAATGGATGCCTCCCCAAAAATACAGGGAAGCATCCATGTGTTCAGCCTAGTTCATAAATATGTGTCCAGGATTCTGGGTACATATCAATCACATGTGCCTGCTTATTCTTTTGTATTATTTCAAAAATGTCCTCTCCATCGATGATATCCAAAAGATCTTTCATCCTCTGAAGGAGATGTTCTACGATGAGAAGTCCAAATCCATCGGGATTGATGAGATTTACGCTCAGATTTTCACCATGGAGAAAAAGATGACGGATAAGCTTACTAAGGACGTGCTGAGGAGATTCCAGACGTCGCAGGAGATGTTCTGCGATGTTAAGGATGATGACGAGAAGGATTATTTGTCAAGGTTCGCGTTTATTTGTCTTCTCTCTTTTGATGCGTATCTTAAAAAGCAAATGGTCGAAAGGCTCATCGATGACACGCTCGCCGATATGTGAAAAGTGATGTGTCGCGCGAGACGCGATCGGAGCTATTTTCACGACTCGCAGCTACGCTGACTCGCTGTGAAAATACTCCTGCCGCTCGCGCTTAATAATGTTACACACCAATAAGCGTTAACACATTACAAACTAATCAGTGCCGACGGCAGGAGTTTTCATCCAAGGAACACTTTAAAGATATAACAAACTAATCAGCGCCGACGGCGTGAGTTTTATTCCGAGGAGCACTTAATATGTGCGATCGAGGAATAAAAGCTCACATAGCGTTCGGCGCGGTCGTATGATTGTATAATATTTTGTATGTTTTTTATATTTAGTAAGATTTAGATAATTATCGGAGGTTTTTGATATATGAGCAATTTGCTTGATGGATTAAACAATATGCAGCGAGATGCGGTGCTTCATGACGAAGGGCCGCTATTGTTATTAGCGGGGGCGGGGTCCGGAAAGACCCGCGTGATTACGCACAGGATCGCTTATCTCATCGCTGAGCGAGGGGTAAATCCTTATCAGATTTTGGCGCTGACCTTTACGAATAAGGCTGCCGGGGAGATGCGTGAACGTGTTGACAATCTGGTAGGTGAGTCTGCCGACAAGATATGGGTTTCAACGTTTCACTCGACCTGTGTGAGGATACTTCGCAGATATATTGACAGGCTGGGCTACGACAGAGATTTCTCCATCTATGATGCTGATGATCAGAAGGCTCTGATGAAGGAGATTCTCAAAAGCTTTGAGCTTGATCCGAAGAAATTCAAGGAGCGTACATTTTTGAATGTGATCTCTTCTGCCAAGGATGAGATGCAGTTTCCTGAGGACTTTGCTCGCGAGAACGAAACCGATTATAACATGAAGCGTTATATCGAAATCTATATCGAGTACCAAAAACGTCTGAAATCAAACAATGCTCTTGACTTCGATGACCTTATCATGCTCACCGTGAAGCTTTTCCGAGAGGAAGCTGATGTACTTGATTATTATCAGGAACGCTTCCGCTACATCATGGTTGATGAATACCAGGATACTAATACTGCTCAGTTTCAGCTTTTGGCGCTGCTTGCATCCAAATACAAAAATCTCTGTGTTGTCGGTGACGATGACCAGTCGATTTACAAGTTTCGCGGGGCAAACATCCACAATATCCTTAATTTTGAAAAGGTATTTCCGAATACTACTACCATCCGACTTGAGCAGAACTACCGCTCAACTAAAAATATCCTCGCAGCTGCATCCGAGGTCATCAAAAACAACAACCAGAGAAAAGAAAAGACTCTTTGGACAGAGGCCGGTGAGGGTAATCCCATTATCTACGCCAGACTTGATACGGATTATGAGGAAGCGCAGACCATCGCAGGAGATATTCGCAAAAAGGTCCGCGATGAAGGCGCCTCATACTCCGATTTTGCAGTTTTATACCGTACGAACGCGCAGTCACGTATATTCGAAGAGAAGCTCGTATATGAAGGAATTCCGTACCGTATCATCGGTGCAGTAAACTTCTACTCAAGAAAAGAGATAAAGGATCTTATCTGCTATCTGAAGACTGTTAACAATGGCTCAGACGATATCGCAGTAAAGCGCATAATAAATGTACCAAAGCGCGGAGTCGGTGCTACATCGATTGATAAGATATCGCTTTTTGCCACACAGAATAATATCTCGTTCTATAGTGCACTATATCATGCCGGCGAGATCCCCGGTACAAGCAGAAGTCTAAATGGTATCAACGAGTTTTTAGAGCTTATTGACTCTCTTCGTGATGATGATCTTTCTTTGGAAAGTCTGATCCGCGAGATCATCGACAGAACAGGTTATCAGGAGGAACTCGAGGCAGAGGATACTCCCGAGGCTGAAGCGCGTATCGAAAACATCGAATCACTGATCGACAAGATAGTCAAATACGAAGAAGAATCTGACGAGCCAACTCTCTCCGGCCTTCTCGAGGAGATAGCTCTTGTTGCTGATATAGACACGGTAGATATGGATGCTGATCAGGTAAAGCTGATGACTCTGCACGGTGCAAAGGGACTCGAATTTCCTTACGTATACATGGTTGGTATGGAGGACGGGGTTTTCCCGGGTGGAGGCGCCGTCTTTACGGATGACGAGGAAGAACTCGAGGAAGAACGTCGTCTCTGCTATGTAGGTATCACTCGTGCGAAAAAGCAACTCACACTCACGGGTGCCAATCAGCGCATGAGAAACGGAAAAACCGAGTTCAACAGACCTTCCAGGTTCATCCATGAGATACCGAGATACCTTATCAAGCAGGTTTCAGGTGCCATGCCGAAAAAACAGACGTTTTCAGCCAATGAGGGCGGCTGGTATACACCATCCGGTTCTTCTTCCGGATCAGGCTACTCCTCTTCCGCCGCAAGGAAGTCCACACCAAAGAACAAAAACAACATTTTCTCAAACAACCCATATATCAGCAAAGGTATGGGAGGCTCACTTTCAAGCTCGCCTTCAGGCACTTCATCAGACTCAGGTACTCCTGATTATGCTGTCGGTGACACGGTTTCTCATATAAAATTCGGCGAGGGAACAGTCACTGAAATGGTCGATAAAGGCGGAAATTACGAGGTTACTGTTGATTTTGAGGATTTCGGCCCCAGAAAACTCCTCTCATCTTTTGCAAAGCTTGAGAAAATATAGCTTGAAATCCTGTTTCAAATGTGTTAAGATAGTTTACAGTATAGAACGTGAATGCGGATCCGGCTTGCGGATTCCGGAATGGAGGACACTATGAGAGAGAAGTATGAAGACATTATTTCTGCAGTAAAGGCTAATGAGCTTGTTAAGAAAATCCGTAAGCAGGAGGAAGTTAAAAAGGGACATCCGGTTATCGTTATTCTTGCGATCGTCGGAGCTGTTGCTGCTGTTGCAGCTATCTGCTATGCAGTATACCGTTATATGAATCCGAAATATGCTGATTTCGATGCAGATTTCGATTATGATGATTTCGAGGATGAGTTCGATGATTTTGACAACGATGATGACAAGAAGGATGATTCATTCAGTTCATCAGGAAAGTAATTATTTAGAGAATATAATCAAAGAGTCGGTTTTTGGCCGACTCTTTTTGTATACTCTTCTATCATTCAAATGATCAATCCAGTTCAGGAATCCTTTTCGATACGGCAAGTGCGAGCGCTCCCGGTCCGATATGACATGAAACGCTGAGTGACAGAGGATCGATCTGCAGTTCATGATCAGGAAACTCTTCGTTTACCTCGGCTTTAAACTGCTCTACGTCCTCGGGTGAAGCAGTGTATGCGATGGCAAGATAACAATTCTTCCCATCCGCATCGCCGAATCTGGCCTCCATATCCTTTTTAACAGCCTTGATCATGGCAATCTTTCCTGATTTGACTGTTTTAGCCTTGGTATAAGCATCCAACTTCTCACCCTGTATCTGCAGGACAGGTCTGATCTTCAATAGAGTTCCTATCGCGGCGGCTGCCGGAGTGATACGACCGCCCTTCTTCAGATAATACAGTGTGTCAAGCATGATGTAGATACTCGACTCCATCTTGTCACGAAGAAGGATCTCTTTTATCTTTGCCGCATCGAATCCCTTTTTGGCGAGAGCCAACGCATCCATAGCACTTTGTCGCTGAGTAACACTGATCCTCTGATTGTCAACAACGAAAACCTTTCCCTGATACTTGTCATCATCAGCCAGCATCGTGGCCGTATGACATGAGCTTGAAAGCCCGCTGGACATTGGGATATAAACAACCTCATCATGTGTCTCAAGTGCCTCATCCCAATACTCAAAAAGACTCTCAGGCGTAGGCTGTGAAGTCTTCACATCCACGTCCTGCGCAAGATATGTATAAAACTCCTCCTGACTCATCGTGATATCTTCGTAATATACCTCTTCATTGATATAAAAAGGCATCGGTACCACCGTAATCCCCAGATCCTTTGCCTGAGATTGCGTGATACCGCTGTTACTGTCAGTTATTATAGCAACGCTCATGGAATTACTCCCCTTTCCTTATTCACAAATGCCACTTTACCACATCGCCGACTGTCTGTCAAACTACGTAAAGTGGTTTTAATAACTATCTATTCTTTTTTGACTAATAACAAAATATGTGATATAATTTTAAAGTAAAGATGCCAAGCAGAAGATTATTTTTTCTGCTTAAAACTATCATATGGGAGGGTCTTAAAAATGGAGAATAAACAGCTTACCGAATGGATCGAAGAAAGCAATTACATCGTATTTTTTGGAGGAGCCGGAGTCTCTACCGAAAGCGGTATACCTGATTTCAGAAGCGTGGACGGACTCTACAATCAGCAGTACAAATACCCTCCTGAGACCATGCTCTCACATTCATTTTTTATGAGTGAACCCGAGGAGTTTTTCAGGTTCTACAGGAACAAAGTACTCGCTCCCGATGCATTACCAAACAATGCCCATAAAGCATTGGCATCACTGGAGAAAAGAGGAAAACTTAAAGCTGTTATCACTCAGAATATAGACGGACTTCATCAGAAAGCCGGATCCGAGGAGGTGCTTGAGCTGCACGGATCGGTACTCAGGAACTATTGCATGAGCTGTGGGAAATCCTACTCAGGTGAAGAAGTCATGGCAAAGGTCGATGCAGAAGGCATTCCTTACTGCGATGACTGTCACAAAATAATAAAGCCCGACGTCGTACTCTACGAAGAAGGGCTCGATCAAAGCATACTCTCACGCTCTGTTGAGCATATCAGAAATGCCGACATGCTGATCATCGGAGGCACATCACTTGTTGTGTATCCTGCGGCGGGACTTATTGATTATTATCATGGAAAGAAACTCGTACTTATAAACAGAGACGCAACGTCCAGAGACTCAGCTGCAGATCTGGTTATTCATGAATCGATCGGTGAAGTGCTGGAGGCATATGTGTGATAGCGGACTGAGACTGCATGAAAAATAGGACATCGAATGCTTGCATTCGGATGTCCTATTTTATTTGCAGGTGAAGGCGCACGTACAACGAGGATTCCGCAGGAATCCGAGTCTGGCACGTGCGCCTCAGTCCGCCGCTAATAGACTATCACCGGCATGCCGACCCACACAAGGTCGTACATCTCCGCCGCCTTTGATGGTGGCAGATTGACGCATCCATGTGAGCCACCGCCCCGGTATATCGTTCCACCGAAGGCGCCTCTCCACGGAGCATCATGCAAGCCCTCTCCTCCATTGAACGGCATAAAGTAATCAACGTGCGTATGATAACCCTGCACCTCCATGGTGCCCAGCCATCTGTCACGCTGCTTTGCGTAAACATAATGGCAACCTGGGTGAGTCATACGCTCTTTATTCGGAATACCGGTCACACAATCGGTCTCCATCTTCAGCTTGCCCTTGACATATACCCAGACATGCTGCCTTGAGATAGAAACCTCTACATAAGACTTTCCGATATCATTATCCTTACCGAAATCAGCACCCTTGTTAAAATACTTTGGCGTGATCGACTTGGATTTCTTTTTCTTCAACGCATTATTCAGCATTTCCAGAGTATGAGGCTCATCCATCCACCAGCCAAGTGTACCGCTCGGGACCTCTTTTTTACCATCCATGGTGGTTTTAAACTTCCTGGAAAGGCCGAAAGTATTGTATTTCTTTGCAAGCTTTCTTATATAACCCTTTGTCCAGCTCATATCAAGCTTCAGCTTGTCCTTTTTCATCTTGAGCTTTGAACAGATTTTTTCAGGGGTGATAACCTCTTTTTTCTTTCCGAACTTGAAGGTTATGGAAAGAGACTTGTATTCCTGAACTCTGTCCTTAGTTTCTTTCATATTCGGATCAGAAGCCTTCACATTCGGATGGAAATAGTAATCCTCCGCATTGTAACTTAGTTCCAATCCATTATTAATATCATCAACAACCTTTTTAATAAAGGTGTCATAGTCAATATCATCTCCCTGAACTTCATCGATCAGGTTCCAATCCTTATCAAAATAAGCATCAGTTGTCTTATACTTTGTCTTTGGAAGTGTAGTCTTAATATCCTCCAAAAGCTTTTTCTCATCGATAGAAACGCTGGTAGGGCTGAGTGGCATATCTACTTCATTGTGGAAAAGATAATCGAAAAATGAGATGTCGCTCTTCGCACTCTCAACCTGCTCCCTGTCATACATCCTTGTGATGGCATCAGAGATAGGCACAACAAGCTCGTTACCGTCCTTTGTAACGACCATCTGTAGTCCGTCTCCGGCATTCATCGAAACGAGGGCATCTGATACATTCTTATCAGATACCTCGGTGCCGCCTATGATGGTTCTTTGCTCAGGGAATTTGCCCATAAAAAAATTGTTGGCAACAATAAAAATAGCGACGAACCCCGCAACGAGCGAAATGGCCGCCAAGATAATCGCTATCTTCAAACCCTTACTCATCTTGCCAACAACTCCTTTATTATTAAGAAAAACAAGAAACGGAGACGGTGGGATTCGAACCCACGTGCCCGTGAAGGCAACTCGATTTCGAGTCGAGCTCGTTATGACCACTTCGATACGTCTCCAAAAAGCTCAGTCAGAATCAACGATGAGCCCTTATATTTAACCATAAAATGGCTAATTTGTCAATGCCTGTATTAAAAAGAGTTCGCATGCAACCTGTTTGTCAAGGCCTATCGTCATTGTCTGCTCGGACAGATCCATCCAGTATTCAACCAGATCATGGAGCTTTTCATACTCAAATCGCCTTGCAATGCCCATAAAAGACTTAGCTTTCCACCTGATTGCAGGTGGCATGTTTACGCGCTCGGCAATCTTATCCAGCGACTCTCCGCTACCCTCAAAACTCTTAAGCTTATATATGGTATTGAATTGTCTTCCGAGATTATTCATGATGTCATCAATACTTTCCTTGTTATAGATCAGGTTCCTGTAAAGCTGCATGGCCTTCTTTTCATTTTTCTCGGATACGGCGTCAACCATCTCATATACCTTCGTGTTAACAACTCCGCCTGTTATAGCCTCGATATCGGCCTCCGTGATGCCTTCTCTGTCTCCGATGTAGCCGATAAGCTTGTCAAGTTCACCGGTAAGCATATACAGATCGCACCCTACTCTTTCAGGAAGCATCATAACAGCCTGTTTTGTGATCTTTTTGCCGGAACGGGCTACATACATCGCAATCCAGTTTGTAAGATCGGAGCCCTGCTTTTTATGAAACTCAGTTAGCAACAGGTCCTGCGGACGCGGCTTGTGAAGGCTTGTTTTCACCTTGCCTGAAAACAATCCATACCTGGGACCCTTTGTATTTACATTTCGCTCTGCAAAGACCATATAGGTCGTATCAGGGAGGTTACTCATCAGCTGTATGAGCCTGTCCTCTCCGTCCTGTACGCTCTTTGCGGAGCCTCCTGCTGTAAACCAGCCCGAATCCATAACCAAAACAAGACGCCTCTCCGCCATAAAGGGGCTAAGCATCCCGAAATCAGCGATCGCCTCTATATCCGCCTCATCACCTGAGAGAACGAGACAATTCATCTCGTCACCTTCAGCGGAAAGCTGCTTTTTTAAAGCCTTTGAATAGAGGTTGATCAGATATACTTCATCACCGCATAGCAAGTGAAACCTTGAGAACTTCTTCGTCTCAAGCTGCTTGTCCAACTGATACATTACAACTCCATCTTATCACTGTATTTTTTGAATACACTCTTTAAATACATCATCAGATCACCCTTTGATGTAGACTTAAGGATATATCCGTCCGGTCTCAGGTGAGCAGCTCTCGAAACTGCTTCCTTCGAATCAACACCCGTCAGGAAAATAACAGGTATGTCAGCCATCGAAGGCTCCTGTCTGAGCATCTCGAGGACCTGCGGTCCGTCAGTAACAGGCATCTCATAATCAAGGAGGATCAGATCAACTCTTTTTCTGGACAAAAATGTTATGGCCTGCATACCGGCTGTTACGATATCGACTCTGTAGTCATCCTTCAGCCAACCTCTGACTATCTTTGCATAGGAGGGATCATCATCTACTATCAGGATATGTTTATCGGTAAACATATCTTCATCATCGGAAAGCTGTTCTTTGACCTCACGCAAAAGAACCTTTATATCGAGCGGACGGCTGATCCATATATGCCCCCACATACCCGGAACATACTCCGAGATCATAGTTCTATCATCCTCATCACCGATCACAATGACCTTTTTATCAACTGAGCTGACATCAGAAAGCAGCTTACCGAATGCTTTAAAAAATCCGGAGTCACTGTCAGCCGTATCTCCCGGAAGATATACGATAAACAGATCGGAGCCTTTGTACTCACGTCTGATCTCGTCGTACTGCTCTGATTCAAACGCGCAGACGTCGTACTTCATCTCCTTTAGTTTTTTCTCGATACCTCTGATGATGACGCTCTCCTGATACTTGATGATACAGATTCTTTTTTCATCCATTGACATAGTTTTGTCCCCCCGTTATTATGATAGCAATTCCAATACAGTTTCATAATCATAGTCTGAAGCAGCGTTTATAAGCTTATCAAACTTTTCCTTTTCATCAGCCGGAACCACACAATCTCTCATCTCGTCCAACATGAAATCCATACTGTCACAATCCATGGCTTCAGCTGCGGACTTGAGCTCAGTGTATAGTTCCTTAAGCATTTCCGGATCTGTTTCCAAGGCGTTTTCATCACTGACTTCATCGCCTGTTTCAAAAAGCCTTGCAACGATGTCTCTGAGCTTTTTATAGTCATCCATAAATCCGGATTGATGCTCATTGATATAGTCGATATCGCCGCTCTTCCCGGCGTTCTCCAAAGCCTGTGCGTCCTCGCCGAAGTCGGTAGCTCCTATCAGTCTCGCTGAACTCTTCAGAGCGTGTACCTTGATGGTATAATTCTCATAATCACCCTCATCATAGA
The DNA here is from genome assembly GCA_000687695.1 of Lachnospiraceae bacterium P6B14. GTDB lineage: Bacteria > Bacillota > Clostridia > Lachnospirales > Lachnospiraceae > Eubacterium_F. Next base: position 10,725 of record JHWZ01000004.1, read on the forward strand.
AACCACTTATAACGGATCTGTTTTTCTCATACGAATCATAGAAAATTTTCATCAGATCCATGAGTCCGTCTTCTCCTCCGCTGTTTTGGAGACCTACATCAATATTGATCATATCCTGATCTCTGAGTGCGCCAAACTGACCGTTATCTTCTGCGCCTCCATCACTCTCATCAGCAATCTGTACTCCCTGTTTCTGGAAGAAATCAAGTATGTTATCTACCAACTTGATGAGCTTTCCACCGGCATCCTGAATATTTTTAGAGTAACCGATGACATCCTCATCACCGCTTTCTCTGATGATCATCTCATTCATACCGAGCATAGCGTTTATAGGAGTGCGTAGCTCATGCGACATATTTGCGAGGAACTCCGTCTTGCTTCTGGCATCCTCGACAACAAAAGCATTCTCGAGCTCGAGCTCATGTACCATTGTCTTTTCATAGTAGATACAGTTATCTCTGTGGTTAAAGCCGTTATAAATCGCAGTTGCCATCAACTCACAGCTCTCATATCCACAGCAGGTACAGTTGATCTGACGGGACTCGGGAGTTGTTTTATTCATGCTGTTGTAAATCTCATCGAGATCTTCAAAACTTGGTATCTTATACTTACAGTTTTCCGACCTATCAGTATACTCTCTCAGATAATCCTCAAGCTTCAGGTTTTCAAACTGCTTGTTGAAGTTCTTCAGGCGCTCTTCGGGAGTATCAGGTCTGCTCCATGCATCACCCTCCGAATCCTTTTTGGATTGCTCTTTTATATCGAGAAGTGTATACAACGCGTCGTCCGTATCAGCCTTTTCAGGATTTACAGCCGTTCCGCAAATACATCCGTTATCGCAGTTCAGTACATCGAAAAACAGGAACGGTGTCTCTTCGTTTTTGATACGACGCGCATTCTTATGAAGCCATTCGTAGAGTTTTTTTTCGCCCTCTACCTGACGGATGTACACCTGATCTCCGAGGAACCACCTTACGTTCTCGGCAAGTCCGCCAGGTGTCGGATAGAATGATCCGAGTCCATACTCTATCTCGCTGTGCTCGAGATCACCATTGATATCATTTTCTATAATGTAACCCATCAGATGCTCAAATGTCACATTATACTGTACGAGATCTTTGTTATTCTCGTCATCGATCTCCATCTTTTTAGCTATACATGGGCTGATAAAGGCAAACTTATCAGTGATCCCCATCTCTTTTCTTGCATAAGTCGCTGCACACATGAGCGGGCTCTGTACAGGGAACAGCTTCGGCAAAAGCTCAGGAATATATTTTTCAATGTAAGATACAACCGCGGGACAAGGTTGAGAGATGCCACCAACGAAGTTGTATTTTTCAATGTAGTTCAAATATCCCCAAGTACATATATCCGCACCGAACGAAACGCTTATTATGTGATTAACGCCCATCTTTTTCAGGCCGCCAAGTACACTCTCATATTCATCAGGATAATTTGCTTTAAACGATGGCGCCAAAAGCAATGATATCTGCTCGCCGTTTTTGAGGTCCTCGAAAAATCTCTTCGTATCATCCTCGAACTCTCTCGCACCATGCACACAGACATCGATACAGCTTCCGCAGCCTACACACTTGGTTCCGTCAACCTCTATTCTTTCCTTTCCGTCTACATTTACGGATACAGACGCACCGATCGCGGAGCAGACATTTATACACTTATTACATCCGATACAGTTATCATTTGTATAGACGATGCTTCTTCCTTTCAGATCCTCGAGTGTGATCCTCTTGTATTTATTCGTCAGATCATCGTTCAATCTGTTCTTCGATGATGTGAAATCATGCATCGGAGTATGCTCAAATGTTACTCTGTCCGAATTATTATCTTCTGCGAGCTCATCGGTCTCAATAATGGTTACCAGGTTTGCAGGAAGATACTTAATCAGAGTCTGCTCTAAAAGATCAGGATCAACAGGCTTTGAAAGATAGTCATCGAAGCCTTCTTCAAGGTATCTTTCTCTGGCTCCCTCGATTGCGTTTGCAGTCAGGCACACTACAGGAGAATTGATATTCGGATTATTTTTCTGCGCCTTCAAAGCATGCAGTGTTTCAATACCGTCCTTACCCGGCATCATATGATCAAGGAATATCATGTCATACTTAGAATAGTTCATGAAATGCAGAGCCTCGTCACCGCTCTCTGCGGTGTCGATCATGATCTCTGTTCTCTTGATCAGGTTCTGGATCACGACAAGGTTCATCGGATTGTCATCTACGAAAAGAACACGCGCATCCGGCGCCCTGAGGCTCTCCTTATATTTCTTTCTGTTCTCCAGCTGCTCCTCATAAGCCTTTTTATAATCACCGAGTTCCTCCCAGTTTTGTACCTTTTGAGGTACGGAAAATCTGAACGTGGATCCGCTTCCGTAGACACTGTCCACCTCAAGTCCGGATCCCATCATCTCGAGAAGCTGCTGGGTAATATTCATGCCGAGGCCGGTACCCTCGATATTTCTGTTACGATCCTCCTCGATTCTCTCGAACTTGGAAAAGAGCTTTTCCAGATCTTCTTTTTTGATACCGATACCCGTGTCCGAAACCTCCACAAAAAGATCTATGGAATCCTCTTCATAGACTCTCTGTGCAAATCCCATCTTGAAGGTAATGCTACCCTCTTCCGTATATTTCACGGCATTTGTAAGGATATTTGTGATCACTTGCTTTAGGCGAACCTCGTCACCGTGAAGGTTTTTCGGAAGGCTCGGATCGAAATCAAGATTCAGCTTAAGATCCTTTTTCGCGGCACGTGCAGCGACCATATTTACAAGGTCATTAATAACAGATGCTAGATCATAGTCAACAGGTATGATCTCAATCTTTCCTGCTTCTATCTTTGAAAAATCCAGGATATCATTTATCAGACCGAGAAGTGTATTACTTGCAGTCTTAATATCATCTGAATACTTTAGTACTGATTTATCTTCGCACTCTCTTAGGATCATCTCATTCATTCCGATGATGGCATTTATCGGAGTTCTGATCTCATGAGACATGTTCGACAAAAATGACGATTTCGCCTCGCTCGCAGCCAATGCCTTCTCGCTCATAGCCACAAGGCTCTGTGCCTCTCTCGACTTTCTGTCGGAACGGATCATAAAAAATATAAGCAAACCGACTGTAATAACGGCTACGAGGATAGTGATATACAGAGGTATACGAAGCGATCTGAAATCATCCGTGGTATCGATGACCGAAACATAGGTCCAATCCATGTTCAGATCTTCGAGATGTATCATGTAGTCTTTTCCGTCAAAGGAAATGACAAACTTGCTTTCATCAGTTTCTTTTTTGTGATCAGCTATTTCTTCCTCAAGTGTGTAAGGCGTCTCGTTCTCATACTTTCCAACAAACTGAGTATCGGAATGCGCCACGATAACACCCTTTGAATTGATGATGTACTCTTCATTTGACAGGTGATGGCTTACATGATCCTCGGTTATCTTCTCGATAAAGTCCATCGACATATCCATGCCGACTACACTCTCACCGTCACAGAGAGTCTGTGTAAGAGCAGTCATCATATTTCCGGTATCGAGATCCATATACGGATCCACGATAACGATTTCTCCTTTTCCACTGAGCCCCTCTTTATACCATGGCCTGGCCTTAGCGTCATACCCCTCCTCGGGAACCCAGCCGGAGCCATCCATGTACTCACCCTTAATATATCCGTATATACCTGTGGAGTCAGAAATAAGCGAATTCTTAATAGAAACAGACTGATTGGTTATGTAATCGCGAATCTTCTCATTTGAATCACCCGCCTTAATCATGTTATCAAGGGTATAAGAAGTAAGCTTTAACAAATTCAGACGTTTTGAAAGCTGAGTATTGATCTGCTCGGCAGACTGAGTAGAATTCAACTCGGCTGTCTTTGTAATACCGGCCATAGTCTTTGAATAAAGCATGGAATAATAAACCACGGAAATGAATACAAAAAACAACCCTACGCCCACGTAGAGCAGGATCTTTTTTATCTTTGCGGCTCTGCTGAGGCCGATATTTTTCTGATTATCAGCCATGGTTTTCCCCCGGGTCAGTATTCTCAGAAATGCATACACGGTAATTATACCGAATTTTTCACGAATTTGCAAGGTGTTTTTCGACCCTGATACACTCTCCGTCCGTCCATGTTGTCACCGCCCCGCAATCGATCGTGCAGTAGATCTTCGCGCCACTGTTTTCGAGCCTTTCCACCGCCTCTTTAGCCGGATGATGGTATCTGTTCTTGTACCCGGCCGAGGCCACTGCGATCTCAGGCCTGACCCTTTGTAAAAATGTTCCGGACGACGAGCCTTTCGAACCATGATGACCAACCTTCAGGTAATCGACATCCGTAAGCAGCCCATCTATGGCCTCCTCACCGTGAAAACCAAGATCGCCCGTAAAAAGACCCGTAAAACTTCCATATTGCAGCCTTAGAACTGTGGAGTAGTCATTTACATCCTCCCAGGCGTAGCCTTTCGAAGGATGCAGACACATTAGTTCCATGTCCGTAATGTCGATCCTGTCACCGGCACTTATCTTGATAAGCCTTTCTATTCCGGCCTTTGACGCTTTTTCTTCAAACTCTTTATACGCCTTATCAACACCGGTGATCAGTGGCATGACGACATTTTTGATATCGATGCCGAAGTGATCAGGCTTTGTGAGCATCTCAGCAAACCCGTTCACATGATCCGCATCGGAATGCGTAATGATCATGTAATCAATTGTATCGATTCCCATAAATTTCAGGCATGGTACTATACGATATTTTGCAACCTCCTTAACATCACTCGAACCGCCGTCGATGAGTACCACCTTGTCATCGTATCGTATGCATGCGCAGTCGCCTTGTCCGACATCGATGTTAGTTATCGTAAGTCCGGGATGGCTGGCTGGCTGTAAGAATATGATTACATTAATCAATATGATAGCTGAAATCATTCTAACAGAGAAGGACTTAAAATCATCCTTTGTTCTCTTCGACACTATAACTAATACCAGATAATATATAACTATACTAATCGTACTTCTATGACTGACTATGATCGAACTCATCGGCAGCGAACTAACTACTTCGCATACAATCTGATACGCCTGAAGAATGTAATAAACGATTCCGAAAACAAATCTCGCGGCAAACATACCGATAACAAAGACGCCGCCTCCAAAAAGCGACATTCCCAGCATCAAACTCATCATCGGCAAAAGTAACGTATTAACAATGACCGAGTAAACCGGTACCTCATGATAACTCTGCACTATTATCGGCAGCGTTACCAGTGATACTCCCAGGCTTCCCGAGATGATATTAAAAACCGCCTGTCTTAACGATTTCTCATCACCGATCCTTATCATCTCAAATTCGGACACAAAAATACTTATTCCAAGTACTGTTCCATATGACAATAAAAAACCGCTTTGAAATATGGATTCCGGATGAATTATTAACTCTATTATTGCAGAGGCAGAAAGTGCATTCAATCTATCAAAACGCTCTCCTATTATCTTCGCCACAAGTAGTATTAAAGTCATTACAAATGCTCGTCTTGTAGCCAATGGAAACCCGGTCAGCTGTCCATATAAAAACAATATCATACCTGTCATAACGGCAGAAACCTTAAGAGAAAAAATAGTCTTTCTCAACAGCCAAAAAAGTCCTACACCTATCATCGAAATATGCAGTCCTGATATGGCAAGTATATGAGCTATTCCATTCTCTCTGTACAGCTCCTTTATATCCTCATCGAGCCCTTGCTTTTCGCCAAGTACCATTGCGGTTATAATACCCGCTTCCTTTTCCGGTAACAGACTGTAAAAAGCATCACGAAATAAGCCTCGTATTTCATACAAAGCATTTGATATGCTATCATAATCATCACTTACCACGCTGACATCCGATACAAAGCATCTCGCATCGATACCCAGCGCCAGGTAATATGATACTTCATTGAATTGTCCCGGATTACCGGGCTTACGAAAGGACTTAACAGTCCCGGAAAAAGAGATCGTATTTCCGATCTTGAGAGGTGGAAGCGGTTTAACTTCCTGTTTTGAATCATTATTATTCGAAGAATAAAGCTTAAGTCTGTTACAATACTTTTCACCCTTTTTGGTTACAACATCCGACACAGTCATCTCATACTTTGAGGGTGTTATAACCATGGACTCTACAGCACCGATAAGGTTCACCCTGTCGCCATCTGCGGGACCTGTATCAGTTATATCAGGCGGATCGTAAAAGCTTATTATCCATAGAATAACAGAACATAAAAGAATACATAACGGTCTACGACCGGATGATATCAAGATTCCTTTCAAGGGCTTTATTAAAACCTTTAGTTTCCCCATATCTTTCTCTAACTCCACTGTTTATCGTGAACTGCACTCTCGATATACTCGGAAGCTCACACAAAGTATCAACGATGGAGTATACGGTCACATCGCTGGTAACATTTGGCAAAAGCTCTGCAAATTCACGCGAAAAATCAAGATAACAAATATTATCACGAATAGTTACATTGTTAAGAACAGTACCGGCAGGTACTGAACGAAGGATTCCATCAGTATCCTTATCCTTTATTGCCTCGGGACCGGCTATCAACGAATCAACAAGGAGTTTGGCCATTTTTTCTGATGCCGGGTAAGTAACGACAGTCTCTATCGGAATAAGGCTCTGACCTTTGCTGTCGGCAAAGTACAGCTTTACGGTGCGGCTTTGCGGCTCTCCTCTGTTTCCGAGGTCCTCAACAAAGCTTGATTCATCCATCTGTCCCACACTCTCACCACGGACCATGAGCGGCTGATCCTCGACGAAAAACTCAATCTTATCAATATCCTTGAGCTGCAAAAGTGTCTTTACAATAGCTGCTCTGCTAAGCACCTCTGTTACACCCGTTTTGTTATTATAAGCACCGGTAAAGTAAACAGACATCTGATTCTCATCTATCTGCAGCTCATCAAACTCGATGTCCGGCTCTATTGGGTTAGTATAACGGTCCCCCTCTCCGTTTTTCTCGAGCGCATGTATAAGCTCTGTGGCGATAGATACAGTATCCTTTTCCTCTATTCCAACCGTATACTTCTCAGCGATAAGCCTCTCACCGGCACCATCCAGATAGTATACCTTATAGGTGTTTTCACCGAGATCAGTATCTTCGCCGCACCCGAAAAGAAGCACTGATGCGATCAGCACGAGGCATATGATGATATAGTTTTTACATTTTCTCATACTCGCTTCCTTCTCTTCCCGGCGCCAAGCCACTATTACTCCAGATACTGTAACGGTATTCTCACATTAAAGGTCGTTCCCTGCTGTTCAACCGAATGAACCTTAATCGAACCATGATGTAAAAGTATAGCACTTCTTGTTATCGCGAGGCCCAGCCCTGAACCTCCGGTCTCTCTGGCTCTCGCCTTATCAACTCTGTAAAATCTCTCAAAAATATGATCCTGCAGTTCCTCAGGTATACCCTCTCCCGAGTCGGAAACCTTCAGATAAAAGAACTTATGATCAGCATTAAGACTAACCCTTACCCAACCATCATCGTAGTTGTATTTTATTGCATTTTCAATAAGGTTTCTGAATGCCATACCCAGCTTGACTTCGTCGATCTGAGCCTCCACAGGTCTTACACTTTCATAAATAATATCGATATTTCTTTTGTCAGCTAACGGTTGCAGCTGCTTCAAAAGTGTCTCAATATACTCATTTACATTTACCTCTGTTATATTAACTTGAGTTGCTGCGGTTCGGTCCATTTTTACGAGAGAAAGCAGGTCATTTATGATCTCGTTCATACGATCCAGCTCTGTTCCGATATCCTCCATAAACTCCTGATAAAGTTCTACAGGCAGCCCCTCCTGGCCCTGCAGCGACTCCGACAGAACCTTCATGGATGTGATAGGCGTCTTCAACTCGTGCGACACGTTTGACACGAACTCCTGACGCGCATCCTCTAAGTTCTGGAGATCGGAAAGCATGTGGTTGAACTCGTCGGAAAGCCTCTCAACCTCGTCATATCCGTGTATGAGCATCTGCTGTGAAAAATCACCCTCGGATATTTTTCTGACCTGACCGGTCATCTCTTCTACAGGACGAACAACCTTCGATGAGTATAGAGCAGCCACGATAAGAACGATAACACCCAGGCAAAGAAGCATCGTAAACAGGATGGTCCTGATACTCTCGTACATCTTTACGACCTCTCCCAGTGAGAAGTTCATAACGACCGCACCACCGACGGACGACTGATCCGCCTGATACACGGGAAGAACAATAAGAATATTGTTGGACTGCACCTGGGTCACATTTGATATCCTGCCCTTGATGACAGGCGCGACCTCAGGGATAAGCAAAGTCTTTCCTTCTTCAAATCCATAGGTATCACGAAGCACTTTAAGACCACTGTCGACGATCATGACCCTTCCATCATAGATATCCGACACCTGCGTTAATTCCGAATCAACCTCCTGGGTTACATCATTTGTGAAAAATGCAGAGGACGTGACCAGATTACAGATAACAGCACCACGCGTCTGAATCTTTGTGGTCTGCTGCTCTATGGCACGTGAACGATAAGAATTTAAAATGATCAACGAAAACAGAACCAAAGGCAAAACACCGATGAAAATAAGAACCATCAGACTTTGGAAACGTAGACTCTTAAACTTTCTTAATAGTTTTTTAGCCTTTGAAATAATAACCAACACCCCACTTGGTATGAATATATTTTGGCTCACTTGGCAGTGCTTCGATCTTTTCTCTCAGACGACGAATATGCACGTCCACTGTACGCACATCACCCGGATAGCTTTTGCCCCAGATCTCATCGAGAAGCTTTTCTCTGGAGTAAACCTTTCCGCTATGCGTCATCAAAAGCTCGAGCAGATCGAACTCCTTCGCTGTGAGATTGATCTCCGTATTATTAATAAACACCTGCCTGCCTTCAATATCCACTTTCAGTCCGTCAAAATCGGTAACAACTTCCTTCGGAGCAACATCGCCGGAGGAATCCTTTTTACCGCTTCTTCTGATGATAGCCTTGATACGAGCCTTCACCTCAAGTATATTAAATGGTTTGGTTATATAATCATCTGCACCGTACTCGAGACCGAGTATTTTGTCCATATCATCGCCTTTGGCTGTAAGCATGATGATCGGCACATCGGAAAACTCACGGATCTGCTGACATACCTCAAATCCCGACATCTTCGGAAGCATAACATCCAAAAGAATAACATCAAAGCTGTTCTGACGAACTGCCTCTACTGCCTCCTCGCCGTCATATGCGGCTTCTACTTCCATACCATCCTGCTCCAAAGAGAACCTGATCCCCTTTACGATCAGCTTCTCGTCATCTACAACCAAAACGCGCTTAGCCATTAATCTAATCCTCCAAGTACTGAACTCACACCCGAATGTAATCCTTTATCCTGTTAAAAATACCTTCTTTAATTCCTGTAATCTGCATCAAATCTTCGATACGGGCGAATCTCCCGTGCTCGCTCCGATACGAAACTATAGCCGCAGCCTTCGCGTCTCCTATACCCGGGATCTGCTTAAGCTCCTCAGCTCCTGCGGTATTGATATCCACAACCCCCGATGTGTCCTGCCCGGTATCAGTTCCGGTAACAGAGCCTTCCGTAGCTTTTCCTTTCTCCGGTATCACCACCTGAGAACCGTCACTTACCTGTGCTGCCAGATTCACAGACGTTTTATCTGCTTTTTTTGAAAAGCCTCCGGCGATATCCACGACCTCAACTACTCTCGGGTCGTGATCAAAGGTATATACCCCGGGTTTCTTTACCTCTCCGCAGATATATACATATACAGAAGCGCCTGTTACACTAACCTCTACGCTGCCGGTAGTTACCGAAGATGCTCCTGCGATAAACTCTGTTTCAGCTGATGCACCTGCACCATCTCTTCCGGGTCCCATGACCAGATATGCGATGCCGCACAAAAACACAGCTGCGATACCCATCACAAGCTGTATCTTTTTCTTTTTTTCCATTCTTCCTCCCTTCTTTCCGGAGGAAGATGCATATATGTACAATAATATTATACAACAGTTTTAAGATTTTACAACAGATTTTTACAAAACTTTTAAATCCAATATATCGAACATCTCGTCAATATCGCTCTTTTCGATAACAAGAGGCGGAACAAAACGGATGACATTTGTGCCTGCTGCCATCAGTACCAAACCTGCATCGAGAGCCTTGTTTACATAGTCAGCGACCGGCTCTTTGAGCTCCAGTCCCCTCATCAGGCCAAGTCCCCTGGTCGATGCACATACATCATGCTTGCTAACCAGCTCCTCGAGCTTTGAGCCCAGGTACTCGCCCATCTGCGCCGCATGCTCTACGAGATTCTGCTTTTTGAACTGATCTATCGTAGCGTTTACGGCAGCCATTGACAACGGATTCCCGCCGAATGTTGTTCCGTGATCACCGGGAACCATACAGTCTGCTACCTTAGTCGGTGCAGCGAAGCATCCAACCGTAATACCGGCTCCGATTCCCTTCGCCATGGTCATGATGTCAGGACGGATTCCGTAATGCTCGAATGCAAACATTTTTCCACTACGTCCCATACCACACTGAACCTCATCGCAGATCATGATGATATCGTTATCATCGCAGATTTTTCTGATGCCCTGTATGAACTCAGGTTCAGCAGGATAGATACCGCCCTCACCCTGCAGTGCCTCAACTATGATAGCGTAGGTGTTGTCGGTGACAAGAGCCTTTACCGAGTCAAGGTCGTTATATGTGGCAAAGCTGACACCTGAAAGCATCGGCTCATACGGTTCGCGGTATTTTTTTGTACCGGTTACGGAAAGCGCTCCCATACTTCTTCCGTGGAACGCCTTTTCAAATGACACGATGTCATGACGATGCTCGTGACCGTTTACAATAGCGTATTTTCTTGCGAGCTTAAGCGCTCCCTCATTCGCCTCGGAACCGGAGTTCGAAAAGAACACCTTGTCCATGCCGGTGATCTCGCAGACATTTTTAGCTGCTTCACCGAGAGGCTCGGAATAAAAATAGTTAGAAAAATGCATGCCCTTATCGATCTGGGCTTTCAGTGCTTCCTTGTAGGGATCACAGCTGTATCCGAGCGCACATACGGCGATACCGCCACCGAAGTCGAGGTAGCGTTTGCCGTCAGTGTCGTAAAGGCATACTCCTTCGCCGTGATCGAAGATTATCTTATGACGCACGTAGGTGTTTATCATGTGCGAGTCGTATTCGTTTATCTTTTCTATCATAACAGCCTCCATTCGTTTACTTAGACACGATCAGGCTTTTGTTGCGCGTCGATATGCCTGATGATAATTATTCGTTCTCATGAGGATAAAGGTTGACCTTATTATCTATGATAGCGGTACCGATACCCTTGCGAGTGAAGAACTCGAGCAATAAACAGTGCTCTCGTCGTCCGTCAAGGATATGCACTCTGTTGACTCCCTGCTCGACAGCTTCAACGCAGTTTTTGATCTTGGGAATCATGCCTCCTCCGATAGTACCGTCCTTGATGAGCTGCTTTGCCTCATCGAGGGAAAGAACTGAGATCAGCGTTGACGGATCATCAGGATCCTTGCACACGCCCTCTATATCAGTCATGTAGGCGAGCTTTTCAGCGTGCATAGCCTTTGCCACCGCTGATGCGGCCTCGTCCGCATTTATATTTATCGCATGATAGTGCTCATTCAAACCTACCGGCGCGATGATCGGGACGAAGTCATTATCGATCAGCGTATCGATGATCTCGGTATTCACTGATACCACGTCTCCCACATATCCGATATCCTTGCCGTTCGGCATCTTTTTCTTGCAAAGAAGCATCGCACCATCCTTACCACTCACACCGGCTGCGCGCACACCCTGCTTCTCCATCTCCTGCACGAGAAACTTGTTCACTTTATTCAGGACCATCTCAGCGACTTCCATGGTTTCTTTATCGGTCACTCGCAATCCGTCGACGAACTCGCTCTCCTTGCCCATGTAGCCGAGCCATTTGTTGATTTCCTTGCCGCCACCGTGTACGATGATCGGATGCATCCCGACGAGTTTCAAAAGTGCTACGTCCTGGATCACACTCCTTTGCAGCTTTGGATCCACCATCGCCGATCCGCCGTACTTAACAACAACCTTTTTTCCGCTGAAATCACGAATATACGGAAGCGCCTCGATCAGAGTCTCGGCCTTTCCTGTTATCTCATCAATCACATTACTCATCATCTTTCTCCATTCTTATACTTCTATGTTCGAGCATCCCGACGCATCTACTAGCTCCTGTAATCGCCATTTATATTGACGTAATCATGCGTAAGATCACAGCCCCACGCCGTCGCGCCCTCGCGTCCCTGCTTCAGCTCACATAAAAATGTCACGACAGGCTGTTTCATCCACTCTGTAGCCTTCTCCTCGTCGATTTTCATCACGACACCGTCCTGAACGATCAGCATCATGTCATCCTCATGTAAAAATGTCACGTCCACGACATCCGGGTCGAAATCAACTCCGGCATAACCGAGAGCATCGAGTATTCGTCCGCTGTTCGCATCCGCGCCGTATACCATTGCCTTTACAAGGTTAGATGCCGTTACCGATCTCGCGAGCTTTCTCGCATCCTCGTGAGTCTTTGCTCCGGTCACGATAACCTCGAGCATGCGTGTTGCGCCCTCGCCGTCTGAGGCCATTTTTTTAGCTAGCGTTATACAAACATATCGCAGAGCCTCACGGAAAAGCTCGTACTCCTTTGTATCTCTTTCGATCTTTACACCGGATTTTCCGTTAGCCATCACGATATAAGTATCATTTGTAGAAGTATCTCTGTCGACCGAGATCATGTTAAAGCTGTCGTCGACAGACTCCTTTACGAGTTCCTGCAAAACATACTGATCGATCATAGCATCAGTAGTAGTCACAGAAAGCATCGTAGCCATATCAGGGTGGATCATGCCCGACCCTTTAGTCATGCCACCGACAGTAACAGTCTTTCCGTCGATAGTGAAGGTGCAGGCAGCTTCCTTCTGAACGGTATCCGTGGTCATGATCGCCATGGCTGCCTTAAACGCATTCTCACGGCTGTCATTCAGCCTCTCCTTCAGCTTTTTCACACCCTCGTATATAGGCTCCTCGCTTAGCTGATAGCCGATAACGCCTGTCGAGCAGGTGAGCACCTCGTCAGGTTTTACACCGAGCTCTCTGGCCATCTCAGCAGCCATAAACAGGTTGGTCTCTTTACCTCTAAGCCCCGTCCCCGCATTCGCAATACCGGTATTCAGTACCACAGCATGAACCGGATTACCATTTTTAAGAATCTCGCGGTCATACAGAACCGGTGCCGCCGCAAACACATTCTGCGTAAAAGTCGCACCTAAAGTACAAGGGTATTCGCTGTAAACAAGCGCCATATCCTCTCTGCCCTTATACTTAATCCCGGCCGCAACTGATGATGCTTGGAACCCCTTTGCCGCGGTCACCCCACCATCAATCGGTTCGATGTTTTCAAAAACCTCTAAACCCTGCTCTACCATAAGCATACTTCCTCTAAGAATGTAGGGACATGCGTTTCGCACTTCTATCGAAGGGAGTTCACGGTAGCGCAGGACACGCAGTGTCCGTGAGCGCTCCCTGAGATGGAACGTGCGAAAGAAAGCAGTCCCGGATTATTTCTTGTTGTTCAATTTGAGCGCACGTACTTTTGTAGACAGCCCAAACAGATTGATGAATCCCTCCGCGTCATGATGATCATAAAGATCACCCGTAGTAAACGAAGCGATATCCTCATCATACAGGCTGTACGGTGAAGTAGTTCCCTGCTTGATGATGTTACCCTTATAAAGCTTGAACTTAACCTCTCCGGTCACATACTCCTGAGTCTTGTCGATGAATGCGCATACAGCCTCGCGAAGCGGACTGAACCACTTGCCCTCATATGTGATCTGAGCGAGCTTGTTACCCATGTTGAGCTTGAGATCAGTAGTCTCGCGGTCGAGGATCAGCTCCTCGAGCTGCTGATGTGCCTCGTAAAGGATGGTTCCACCCGGTGTCTCATACACACCACGGCTCTTCATACCAACCACGCGGTTCTCAACGATATCAACGATTCCGATACCATGCTTTCCACCGAGCTTGTTGAGCTCTCTGATGATATCAGCAACCTTCATCTTTTTACCGTTAATGGATGTCGGAACACCCTTCTCAAATGTCATCGTAACGGTCTCACCCTCCTCAGGTGCCTTTTCCGGTGACACACCGAGTACGAGCAGATGATCGAAGTTCGGCGCATTCGCCGGATCCTCGAGCTCGAGTCCCTCGTGTGAGATATGCCAGATGTTACGATCACGTGAATAGCTGGAGTCAGCGCTGAACGGCAATGTGATGCCATGCTGACGGCAGTACTCGATTTCTGACTCACGTGAATCCATAGTCCACTTGTCAGATCTCCATGCAGCGATGATCTTCAGATCCGGAGCCAGAGCCTTGATTCCGAGTTCGAAACGGATCTGGTCATTTCCTTTACCTGTCGCACCGTGGCAGATGGCAGTAGCGCCCTCTTTACGTGCGATCTCAACGAGACGCTTTGCGATAAGCGGTCTCGCCATGGATGTACCAAGCAGATATTTATTCTCATAGACAGCGTGTGCCTTCACACACGGCATAATAAAGTCCTCGCAAAGCTCATCAACCACGTCCTCGATGTAAAGCTTCGCAGCGCCACAGCTCTTTGCGCGTTCCTCGAGTCCGTCGAGCTCCTCCTCCTGTCCACAGTCGATGCAGACACAGATGACCTCATAGTCAAAATTCTCCTTCAACCAAGGGATGATCGCAGTAGTATCGAGACCTCCCGAATATGCAAGTATTACTTTTTCCTTCATTATGGCTTCCTCCGATTTCTTATAATAAAGTGTGCACGCATGTACACGCCATATAGTATACCCTTTTAGTTTGATTTATGCAAGTAAAAATGTCAAAAAACCTGATTTTCACTTGAATCTGCAGGTCAAATTGTGTATAATAGCAGAATAATATCGATAAAAATGACACGGACGCTGCAGAAACAACGAAAATCCGCAAGTCTGCGATCAGAATGGAGGAATCATGATTAAAGCAGGAATCATAGGAGCGACAGGCTACGCAGGTCAGGAGCTGGTTCGCCTCCTTTTAAACCATAAAGAAGTAGAGATCACCTGGTACGGCTCCAGATCATACGTGGATCAGAAGTTCGCATCGGTATTCGGCAACTTCACAAAGCTGGTACCGGACCTCTGCAAGGGAGACGACCTTGACAAGTTGGCTGATGAGGTCGATGTTATCTTCACTGCCACTCCGCAGGGCTATCTCGCAGGGATCCTCACCGAATCCATCCTCGAAAAATGCAAAGTAGTTGACTTATCCGCAGACTACCGCATAAAGGATGTCGCAAAGTACGAAAAATGGTACGGCATCGAGCACAAAAGTCCGAAGCTCGTAGAGGAAGCTGTGTACGGACTGTGCGAGATCAACCGTGATAAAATAAAAAATGCCCGACTCATCGCGAATCCGGGCTGCTATCCTACCTGCTCCACGCTTTCCATCGCACCGTTAGCAAAGCGCGGCTGGATCGATATGAAAACTGTTATCATTGATGCCAAATCAGGAACCTCCGGCGCCGGTCGTGGTGCAAAGGTACCAAACCTCTACTGTGAGGTCAATGAAAACATAAAAGCATATGGCGTGGCTACACATCGCCACACACCCGAGATCGAGGATCAGCTCTCCTACATCAGTGGCGAGAATGTAACGCTTAACTTCACTCCTCACCTTATCCCGATGAACCGCGGAATCCTCATCACCGCCTATGCTAACGTAGTCGGCACCCACAGTGCCGAGGAGATCAAAAATGCCTACTACGAGGACTATAAGGATGAGTATTTCGTCCGTGTTCTCGATGATGTGACACCGCCTGAAACCAAATGGGTCGAGGGAAGCAACTTTGTTGATGTGAACGTCTGCTACGATGAGCGTACCGGACGCGTCATCATGATGGGTGCCATGGATAACATAACAAAGGGTGCCGCAGGCCAGGCCGTACAGAATATGAACCTGATCTTCGGTTTCGATGAGCAGGAAGGCTTACGCTTGGTACCGATGATCCCGTGATTTTCCCATTTCAATCTAATGTTTTTAGAACTCCCTCAAGTAAATTCCATATCTTCGGAATCGAATCGATCATCAGCGTCTCGTAAGGCGAATGTGCTCCGATAACATCAGGACCGATGCTCACGATGTCGAGATCCTTTTTCAGATCAGCGAACACACCGCACTCGAGACCTGCATGTATGGCAAGTGCTTTCATTTTTTGATCGTTTTGATCATGATACACCTTACATATCTTTCTGACAAGCTTGCTGTCAGGGTTTATCGGCCAAGCCTTCGAGCCTCTCTCCTTCTCCAGTGACAGCTTGCACTGTTTCGCGAGTTTTTTCTGTTTATCGACTATCTCGGTAAGCTTTTCCGGTGCCGAGCTCCTGGACTGATGGCGTATCTCGATCCCCTTCTCATCGATACTCATGATTCCGAGATTAGATGAACTCTCAACCAGTCCATCCATCTCCTCGGACATCGTATGTACGCCATTGACGCACTTGCGTATATATTTGATCACATTCTTCGTGATATCCTTGCTGAGAACCTTTTTAGACACAGTCTGGCGGCTCGTGTAAAGCTCGATTTTTGAGCCTTTTTCTTTATAACTCTCTGTGATAAACTTTTTCTGCTTTTCAATATAGCGTCTGACTCTGTCTACATCCTTCTTTTTTACCTGGATCAGAGCCTCAGCCTTCTGACAGATCGCGTTGTCCGCGCTGCCACCGCGCATATAAACAAGCTCATACTTCGCGCGGGTTCTGAGATTCTTGAGGATCTCCGCCATGGCGATGTTTGCGTTGCAATAGTTTTTCTCGATATCAGTTCCAGAGTGTCCCCCGTGAAGCCCCGCGAGCGTTATCTTCAGCGCATGCTTGTTCTGCGACTTTTTCATCTTCGGTTTAGCAGTTACCGAAAGTATCGCATCCGCCGCCGAACTGATGACGACCGTGTCACTCTCCTCACTGTCGATATTGATCAGATACTTTACGCCGTCCAGATCTTCTTTCTTGAGCGCGAGTGCCCCATCCATGCCGACTTCCTCATTAGTAGTAAAAATACCACGTATAGGACCATGAGCCATCTTTCCGTCCATTATTCCCATGATGATCGCGATACCGATACCGTCATCCGCACCAAGCGTAGTTCCGTCAGCTTTCATGGTGCCGGTTTTAAAATCGATGACAGGCTTTATGGGATCATGAAGGAAATCAAACTTCTTTCCCTCTTTAGCGACACATACCATATCCATATGACCCTGGAGAGCAACTAGAGGCAGCTTCTCAAGCCCTACAGTTGCAGGCACATCTATGATAAGATCATTTGCCTTGTTCTGCTTTACAGTAAGCTTTCGCTCCTCGGCCCATCCTTTCAAGTAATCACTGACATCCTTCTCATGCCCCGACTTTCTCGGGATCTTTGCAAGAAGCTTGAAATACTCTATTATCTCGTCGATTATTTTATCGTCCTTCACTTATATCGCCTCTTCCCTCAGCATGCTTTTTCATCTTCGCATTCATCAAATACTCGTCTCTGCAGTTTCCTGCATATAAAAATCAATCCGACTCGTCGTTTTCGTTCGAATCTGCTTCCTTCACATGCTCCTCACTACCATCGATAGCTCCGACATCATAAGGCGTGGACTGATATACGTAGTAGTTAAGCCAGTTTGTATACAGGAGCTGACCTGCAGAACGCCATCTGACGATGGGCTTCTGATGAGGATCATCGTCAGGGAAATAGTTAACAGGCACCTTCGGATCGATACCTTTCAGCGTATCTCTCTCGAACTCACCGGCAAGTGTCATCCTGTCATACTCCGGATGCCCGGTAAAGAAAAACTGCGAGCTGTCCTTATTTTTCAGGATGGCGATACCGGCCTCATCAGAGACCGCCATCAGTTCAAGCCTGTCCTCCAGCTCAACTGCTCCCTCAGGCACCTCAAAACTCCTGCTGTGCGGCATCTCAAAAATATCATCGAAGCCACGGAACAGCGGGCTCTTTTTCTTTATTACGCGGTGCTTGTACACACCGGAGAGTTTTTCATCCAGTATCACCCTCGGAATCCCATAGTGATAATACAGTCCCGCACACGCGCCCCAGCAGCTGTGAAGCGTGCAGTGAACGTGCGTCTTTGACCACTCCATGATCTCGCAGAGTTCTTTCCAGTATACAACATCCTCAAAGCGCGTAAACTCGAGTGGCGCCCCCGTGATGATCAGTCCGTCGAAACGACGATCCTTCACATCATCAAACACCGTATAGAACGTGTTCAGGTGACTCTCCTCCACGTGTCTAGGCTGATAACTCTTTGTCTGCATAAACTCAACCTCGACCTGCAGAGGCGAGTTTGACAGCTTCCTGAGAAACTGTGTCTCCGTTTCGATCTTGGTCGGCATCAGGTTCAGTATAAGCACGTGAAGCGGACGAATATCCTGATGCATCGCCCTGTGCTCCGTCATCACAAATATATTTTCATTCTCTAGTATCTGCTGCGCAGGCAGCGAATCCTGAATCTTTATAGGCATATATTATGTCACCTCCACTGCGATGATTCACGAGCTCCACACCTCAGCTTCATCCACGACCGTCACTCCTCCGGTCTCATTTGCCAAGGTATGCGCATCCTCTGTCTCTTCGACAGACTCATGATAACCCGTAAGCGCTGCAAAAGGCGCAAACTGCGCCGCTCTTTCCTCCATCGACATTCGCTTCCTCTTCGTCTCCGGTCGCTCCCTGTCGATAATATCGCCGTATTTTTCACGGGTTTCCTTAGCTATCTTTTCCAGAATATCCATAATAATGTATTTTACGCTCTCTATTGGTGCTTGTCAAGGAAATATAGAAACATAGTATACTACTCATAGAAGCTTACTATACTATAAAACCTTGGTAACGCAATGCTAACATATCCATGTTTCGGAGATAGGATCATACCCTTTTTGATTAGATTATCCCTATAACGAGAAAATGACGAAGAATCAATTTCTGCATATGCAAGAACATCAGCAACTTTAATCTCCGAATCTCCTATTGCTTTCATTATTCTTTTTTCTACACCCGATAGTGAGTTCCAAATTTTTCTATATACGTAATCATCCAACATACCATCAAGCATGGTAAGTATATTCTCCATGCTTTCTGTTTCTCTATGTTCATAATACAGCATCCCTAATGCTTGAAATGCAAATGCATAGCCCTTTGTAATATTAGCAAGTGACTTTGAAGTTTCACTATCTATACTGAATACTGATTCATACAGCTTTGCAATCTGAAATATACTAAGAGGTTCCAAGCATATTTTGGGAGTTCTTAATAAAAATGTCAATGCAGAGTCATTCTGAATTGCATTAATCTGCTCATAAAGACCTGTCATCAGCAAGAACAACGGATAGTCTTTTCGAATAAGCATCTGAAACTCACTTGCAAATTCACGCATATTTTCATCATGCTGAACCTCATCTATTGTGATAAGTACCCTCTTTTTTTTCTTCTGTATGGATGTAAGCATATCCTCAATCTGATTGATATAATTTGAAGACGCCGGCGTTCCACTTACCCCAACTCCGAATCCGGCTATAGAAATACTAAACCCGGCAGGCAAAATCCCCTTTTTCTTTTTACAGGCATCTGCAAGCCTGATTGCAAACTCTTCAATCAGATCCTTTGTGGAGTTTAAATCAACTACAATCCAGTTCGTATCATCCTTGATTTCCTTTGTTATCCGGGTCATCATTACTGTTTTACCTGTTCCTCGGACACCTTCTATCATGTATGTCTGGCTTACAGGATGATCCGCCATAAATGTACTAATTATCGTTTCGGTATTCTCATATCGTGCGATGTATTCGCTCGGCTCGATACCAAATGTCAATGTAAAAGGATTGTCTTTTTTCATAAATCCGATCTCCTTTCATACTTTTTCATAATTCGCAAATTCTTTCATAATTCATCATATTTCATCATATTTCTTCATATTTCATCATAATTATATCACATCCACAAAAAAAAGCAAGCACAATATTAAATGCCTGCTGAAACATTCATATCAAATCCTCCGCATGAAGAAATAGCCCTTATCCAACCGTAGCAAACGCAGGAGCAGCCGCCTGGACATCCTCACTGAACTCCTCTTCATCATCCACGATCTCAAGAGGTTCGCCAAATCCAAGATAATCACATACTAACTCTAACACATCACTGGAATCAGCCTCAGGATTCTCATATATGAAACCAATGATTTCATCCTTAAACTCAGAATCTTCTTCCATCCAATGCGAAGTAAACCTGACAAAATCCTCATAACTGCCAGGGACTCCACTAAGCATCTCACGTATATCTAAATTATCTCTCTCCATACTATATTGGCACCTTTCCTATAAACTCATATTGCGCAAATCCAAAGTTATCAAAAATGTATGCATACGACGAACTATCAACCTCATAAGAGCTTGTATAAATAACACATCGTTTCTTTCCCTGGTATCGACTATGCCAAACATTATTGATATCATGACAAACTTTCGCGATTTCTTTTGATGACATTTTCAAATCATCATGACCACTTTTTTTCATAGACATATTCCTCCTTTGTTTATTAGGAAGAACTGTCTACAACTATATTTTACCCCCTCATATCGAACCTTGTCAAGAATTTTTCAGACACTGAATTCTACCATTTAGACAAAATCTGACCATGTTTTCTACGAAAAACATCAAAATCTTCCATCGACACATTTTTTTACACATGTAAAAGCTGCTACGTTTTAAAAAACGGGAGGCCGAAGCCTCCCGCAGTTCTAACGTCTGACTAGAATCACGCCGCCTCCCCATAATCCATAATAAACACCTTCTCAGCAAGATTATGAAAGGTATCAAGTATCTCATCTATTCTTTCTAACACAGATGCAGAATAGACAACTTCTCCACACTGAGAGCATCCCATACATGGTACATTCTCAATAATAACATAACACCCATTAAGCTTGGCAAAATATGTATTTGTACTCTTCTCCATACTATCTGATTTACATAACAAACATCTCATCACGCATCCCCCTTTCTTTCCTTATAATCAGAACTCCACTTTTCAGAATCAGGATAATACGTTCTAAGATCTTCTATCCGAATCACAACACTCTCCTAAACTATTCTTAAAAAATGGTCAGATTCTTGCTTCAATTATATTTTACGCTTTGACATTTGCCTTGTCAAGTTTTAAAACGGGAGGCCGAAGCCTCCCGCATTAAATCATTCTGTCCAAATTATTCGAGGTCGAAGAGCTCACGCTCAGTGATCTCGACCTCAACAATCTGATCAACAATCTGATCTTTGTCCTGATTATCGCCTACAAAAAGCTCCCCCTTTTTCTTACTACAGTTTGTGATCTCAAAAACAATCCTGTCATATCCGTTATAGAAATCATCCAATGTAAACGGAACATAGAAATCCAAATCACCCGGTTCAACTTTGTATCCATAGAATGTATGCTCACTCTTGACACCATCTTCAACTGATTCAAGCTTAGTCTCTCCCAAATCTATTGGTTGAACAACATCACCATCGTTTTTACGTGGAGCCATATAAAGCCGAAGCGACTCAGCAATATAGTCATTAAGCGTTTTCTCTTGTTCTTTTTTCTGTATCTCTACTGGTTTAATCTCTTTTGTATTTGAGTTCGTCAAATAGCAACGCTTAATGAACCCATCTTCGTTGTTATCGTTACTTGCAACGAAATGTATATCTAACGCTTTCTTTAGCTCTTTCGTCGAATACTTAGACGCAGCGGCAGCGGCACCAGTTGTTGTTGATGCATCAAGATAAATTGAACTCTTTCGTTTGTAATCCATCCATATTAGGCTATCAGAAAGCTTGGTATACACATCCTCTCTGGAAAGAGGCCTAACGGTCATCTTTCCTGCAAGATATGAATCCATGATAGCAAATGCAACATCAAAGAACACATCGATCTTGTTCTTCATAACATTCTCATCATCCGAGTTTGTCAAAAGGTTTGATCCCTGATTCTTATTAATTGCCATGCCGGGCTGATGAAGGACATATACATTCTGCTTGTCATGTCCGTTCGAACCGCAACGCTCAAAATACTTACTATCATTTACATCTTTAAATGTATCACTCTCTGAATCAGTCAATGATCCATCCGGTTTTCTAAAATAACTCTTCAAATATCCGAGCGCCACAAGCTCACCCGCATCAAAGCCATTCGAACCAGAATATCCAGATGGCTTTCCTGATTCAGTCCACGGATAGAATGTATATCTATTCCACAAATACAATGAATGCTCCTTAAACTGATCTCCACAATCTCCTTTTGTACAAAGCTTTCTGTCTTTATTCTTATATACAGGCTGTGCATTTGATTCACCGGTCTTTACATTATACTTATCTACAAAACCTGTATATTCCGCAGTGTTTGTATCTACCTTATGATTAGGATTTATTTTTATCTTTTTGAGCTTGACGCTATTATGAGAATTGTCTTCCCAGTATATGTCATCCATAAATGTTCTTTCAATGGTATACTTCTTTCCTTCTACAGTAACCTCTTTATTTGGAACCGCTCGAAGATCAAACTGTATAAGTATCTGTAGCATCTTTGCAATATTATTCTCAACACCTGGTGACGCTTTTCCTTTGGTATCGTTATAGCCGTCGATTCCACCGGTTCCACATATATACATGTGAGTATCTTTATCTCTGTTGCCATTGTTGGTTTCCTGCTCACCGGTCATATAGTTGACAACTTCATTAAACATAATAGGCAAAGTCATACCGTACTTCTTGTCTGCAGAACGTTCGATTAGTTCACATACCATATCCCATTCCAGATCATTCTCATAGAATGAGAGAATATCATCATACTTAACCTTAGTACCCTTGTTCACATATTCATTATAGAATGTAAGCTGCGTATTATCCTTTTTCCCGTTATCATACTTTTCAGGTTCTTTCCATGTATGAGAATTCATGCAATGGAAATAGAACATATCTGCACGCTCAATCAGGTCAAGCTGGCTTCCCTTTTTCTTCTCCTTGTAAATAGTGTTTAACTCGCTAGGAGTCACACAGATTACTTTAAAGTGAAAATTATCAAACTCATCCTGTCCACCGGCATACTCAAACAGAGTTCTCTGAAGGATAGGATTAGTCTTAAATCCATAATATGTTAGAGTATATGTCTTCATCTTCTGTTTGAAGACAACTCCCTTTGTAACCTTGCCATCCTTTTCTTCTCCTGCCGGTTCCGGTACAATATCATCAGAGTGTATATCATTCGGATTTGTCGCTGTCCATCTCCAACCTTTATCATATGCGTATGTATCATTAACATATTTTGAATCATTTACAGGTCTTGCATCCTGCTCAAACTTTGCCTTTGCAGCATCATAGTTACTGCCACTATTTGCGTTAAACTCCGCAGTCAATGCGTCAAAATCAACAGGATCCCCACTTAATCCGGCATAAATATTACTGTTGTTTTCATTAAATTTCTGCCAAACCTTAAACCTGTTTACTCTTCTCCCGCTCTCATCTTTATCCTCTATATTGATATTTCCCGTCTCGATTGTTCCGTAGAACGACTCGGCATCAGACTTTGTACGAACCAGGAAATCATCATTATTAAGATTTATAACAATACCTGTAACAGATTTCCTTCTGTCAGCATTACTGCTGTTACATCTGTCAATAAGATCCGAAACACCAATGTAATTCTGAGCATAATACCCCCAATTTTCATCAAAAGCAGCTTTTCCTCCACGCCATTCGATAAGGTCATCATTGGAATTTGCTCCTCCAACTCCGTCATTATTGTTGTATGTATAATTCTGACCAGCACTCTTTGTCAGAGTATTCCACTCAGCATCCGATATATCACGTCGATCTCTGGCAGCCTTTATCTTATTCTCGCCGATTGCTTTAGAAACCTCATCATTGTTTGTTTTATACTGATGATGATACTTGTGATTAAAGTCATCATAAGCTGACATCCAGAATCCATTTACACCCTGTACGGATTTGGAGATAAAACCACGAGTATAAGTATAATTGTTATTCTTATTCTCTTTTTCCATGGCTCTCAGTTCAGTAAGAGTCGGAACATATATCCATCTCTTTACATCATTACTATCGGTCGCATTCGGCTCACGGAATACATACTTACCTTTGTTGCAGTTAATATCCGCAACTGTTTTTCCATTATACTTATAGTTCGACGCACCATGTTTCGCCCAAGTTATCGGATTCTCAACTCTAGATGTGAACTCAGTGTCGACATCTTCTGTTGTTCCATCAGTAAATGTATATGTAATCGTCGCCTCGATATGGTCAAGTACAAGATCTCCTTGTCCTTCTTTTACGCAAAGAAGATACCCACCCTGATCAGAATCTCGATCATTACCAACTGTGTACTTACGAATTGAGGATTCCTTGTCCTCCTTCATATCAGAGAATCCCCAATCCTTCGTATCTGCAAGCGCACTCTCATCGAGAGTTCTGCCGTCATTCTTCTTGGAATATATTTTGTTAAGAAGTGGCAAATACTCGTCAACAACACCCTTCATATACAAATTATACAAGTAGTCATTTTGTTTTCCAAGAGTGTATAACTCTTCAAAATGCTTTACAAAGTATTTTCTGAAACTAATCTTCCAAGCATTTCCAGCCTGAGCATTGGAATCATCACAATTATACTTCCAAACAAGATGATTTCCAAGGCTTCCAAAATACTTTCCTATATCCGTATTCTTAATCTGCATCTTCTCGCAGTATTCACGAGTAATATTATACTTAACAACTTCAGTGGACTTTACTTTATAATCAGATTTGTTAATCTCTTTAAAGAGCTCATCTCTATTTCCATTAAACCTTTTAGCAAGCGCATCCAAGACCTCATCGGTTGGCTCCACACTAAGCAGATCATCTTCTGTGATATCTATATCGTAGAGATGATTGAATGTGACATTTTCGTATCTAGTATAATACGGATTCTCCTTGATTGCTTTTGTCTTACTCATATCCAGACAATCAAGCAACTTCATACTATCGGTTTTCTCACCGTCTTTACTACCAAGCGGGAATACACTATAGTCTGTATATGTAAGCCACTGCCCTGCACCCGAACTGTTCTTTGTATTAGTTAAAAAGTTTCCGACATTATCTTTAATAGAATTGTCGGTAAAACGGAAATTTTTAGCATCATTACTACTCATGATTTTTGCAGAGATTTTTGCAGGATCAAACGGAAGTCCGCTTTCCTGATCACCGGCAAAATAAGTCAGCTCCTGAGATGCCTTATCGGCAACCACCTCAAGAAGAACAAATGGGTTGTCTTTTGTTCCTTTTTTTCCTGAGAGATTAGGTATTTCCGGAAGTTCCTTGTACTTATCCTTAAGCAACTTTCTAAGTTCGAATTTTACCTTATCATTGCTGTCATTTTTCCATAATGCAAGCTGTGTCTCATTCGGCGTGGATGTAAGATACTTTGTCGCTGCCTCTAAAAAACTTGTCGAATAACCATTCTTTATATACTCATTATATGGAATGTCCTTTATATCCCATCCGGTATAATTCCTTTTAGGAGTAGTTCCTTTTACGTTACTTCCCAAACTGAGTGATTCAATATGATCACCTTCTATGTTTTTAATGCCGTTTTTAATGCCATCACTTTCGACAACGCTTTCGACAACGTATTCGTTGTCCTGGAAAGATCCGGGCTTTATCGCACCAAAAACATCGTATTTCATCAAAAGGATGAATACGGTTGAAAAGACTACAGTCAGTGCGAGAACACCTACCAATCCCTTCGCAAATCCCCTTTTCTTCATAGCGATTTCCTCCTATTTCTCCCGGCTTCCTTTCCGGGGCATGGATAATATGTTACTGGTTTCTCAGATAAACCGTCTTTGTCGTTTTAAACTCCGTATCTCCTGAAGTATTCTTCAGTTTGATGGTAAACGTAATTGACTTTGAACTTATACAAATTGGTGTTGGTGTAGGCGTTGCAGATGCCGCAGGATTAGTCGTGCCACTCGGGCTCGGACTCGGTGATTCTGTTGCAACGACCGTCGGAGTTGTCGATGGAGCAGAAGTAACAGTTTCAACTGACATCTCTTCAGGCTGGAAAACGTCTACATTTCTGCAAAGGATAAACGTACGCTTGTCTGCGGAATTAAATATAGCTTCACTTGCAATATTATCCTTTGCCCATCCTTTAATTCCATTTGTTAATGATCCATATGTAGTATCAAAAACCTTATCATAATCTATCGCATCTTTTTTATCATTAAAGAATGCTTCTGTATTATCAAAAGCTGTTCTTGAAGAATCCCAACTATTTGGATAATGACATTCTGTGTAATAAATAACACTCTCCGGATCAGATGTTGTTGTCTCCTGGTATAAACCCTTCCAGTATATACCAAAATCGATAACAGAAGGAACACCATTCACATAGTTCTTTGCATTCGCAGTTATAAGTGTCGGAGTACTGTCAGTTTCATTGTAGAATCTAGCCTCTGAAGCCTCTTGGATATGTGTAGTAATATGAGTAACAGCATCCTTTACCTGATTCTGAATTGTAACCTGATTATTTGTCCTACGCATACTGTTTGTCGCATAAGTGATCAACAGTAATACGCCTGACATGACAATGCCGACTATAGCTATCGCGATGATCAACTCAATAAGAGAAAAACCCTCTCGCGACGCTTTTCCATCCTTTATTACTTTTTCAGCATTCATGCCATGCCTCCTTACAGATATTAGAAACGAATTATTCTGCCATTAAAATGCTTATCATCTATCGTAATTATTGTTGTTCCAGATAGTGAAGTCCCGTTTTTTCTGCCAATATCACCTTGTAATCCGGAGTTCCACTTCCATCACTAGATTTATAAACCTCAAAGGCAACAGGGATACCGGAGTTGTACGACCCGTCCTTCTTCTTTATCGATACCGTAACACTTTCACTTCCTGAATTACCTAATAATGAATCCGAACCGGTGGAACTAATAACTTTAACTGCCATCGAATCAGGTCCAAGTCTATTCTGAGACTCATTTGTAGCAGGTTTTGCAAATGTGGAATCTGAATCAAAGCACTTCCAATATGCATCCTCATCCCTATATATGTGAAGATAATAAGGACCGGTATGCGCCTGCGTAACAGCCTTTAGATCCGTCAAGCTATCGTTAATATGACTCGCGAGCCCCTTCGTATCAGCACTTCTGAGAAGTCCTACACTGAGAGATACTATGCCAACAAATATAGCCAAAATAGCGATGGCAATGATCAACTCAATCAGCGAGAAACCCTCTCTGAAGCTTTTGTTCAGTTTTTCTTTGTTCTTGTTAATCATGTCCATCCTCCATATACATCATCAATAAGTGTTCTTTGTCCAATCCTGATAACGGATGCAATTCTCAAGATTCCTACCACTATTTGTAATAGGATCTGAACTACCGCGAAGAATCCTACGCAGATCATCATCAAGCTGGATATATTCAAACAGCTTCTTGACGAGAGATCTGTCGGATTCAAGTCTCGCTCCACCACTATCCGCTGTTTTTACATTTCCACTGGCTATTATTAAACCCTTGAAATTAGCATTGGCATTCAATGTTACATCACCATTTGCAATAATCAAACCTTCCACATCCCCGGTAGTAACAATATCCACACTGCCATTTGCAATATACAGGTAGTTTCCTGCACTCGTGATCTGTCCACTCCCATTAACTACATTCAAGCTAGAAGATACCCCATCGCCAACAGAGATTGTTTCATCATTTCTTGCACTAATCGGGATTATTGATGAATCGCTCGGATTAAATGGTGCAAAATCAATAAGTTTATTTGATACAAATGGAGCTTGATCCACTGTCGGGAGATCGGCAAACCTCATGGAGCTTACACCACTCATATCTCCCGCTGTGAGCTTTGTTACCAGGCTCATGTAACGTCGACCTATACCTATTCCCTCATTGAGAAGATCGGTTTTCGGAGCATAGCTACCATCATAGTAATTCGATTCATCGAGCGTTCCTGCTGCAGTATAATTTCTGATTATATTTCCGGCTATAACAAAGAGTGCGGGATCAAGCTTCAATCCACCATCTCCCTCATCATTCACTGTCGAAAGGTAAGGCCTCGATCTCTCCATGAGAGATTTTTTTGTAATGGCACCGTTACCGCTATCTGAAGTAAAAAACTTGGAGAAATACTCATTTGCTTTTTCATCGCTTGCAAAGTTCAGGTATATAAATGCGTAATCAGCCTTTTTATAGTTTGCGGTAATTGGGTTGGATGCATCCAAATAATTGGCCCCGTCTCCACCCATAAAATCATTCAAAAGGCCTGTGAAATCATATGTACCTGTACCATCATCCTTCAATGTCGCATAATTCTGATCTATCATTGATGCAGGATTGTTAAAATCTATGGTATTATCATTATCTGCATCACTTTTGGCAACAGGATTCGCTTTTGTTTTTAAATACTTATCCGGTAAAAGGTATGCCAACTGATCACTCTTTACAGCAACTGACTGACCAAGGATGATATCATTCTGCGGAAAGTCCGGATTCTTGTCTCGCTCAACATATGCACGTCCCGACAGGTCAAGCTTTATCAGATTGTGTGCATTTATCGTCGTATTATAGCCGTTAACAAGAATTGCAGAACTGTACGTAGAATCATACGCTCCGACTACACTGTTATTATTATATCTATTGTAGCTATAACCACAATACTTTCCTCCAAGTTCAACTATGGAATTACTATCTTTGATATCCAGATCATTCTCCACAAATGAGTTGCCATAAATCTTAAACTCCGTGTGCTGACTTGAGCTTTTATTCCTGTTATTGATATCATCTGCGTTCGAATCACCTTCATTCGGTGTCTTGGTAATCAGCTTGATATTCTTGAGGTAAAAATCACCCGGAACTGTTGCATCAGGATTTGTATAGTCAACAGTAGTCGTGTTTAATGAAGGTCCGGCAATATCAACATTTGCGCCTTTATACACTTCTAGGTTTCCACGACTGATTAGTTTTTCGCATCTGAAAACATCTGCGTTATCATCACCAACATTAATGTTTTTCGCACAGTCGACATACATTTTCTTGTTGATATTTATACCTGAATTATGATGTGTCTGAGTATCGTCCGTCATTCCGGCTCCGGTATATATATTACCGTTAAACTTATTATTTCCACCTTCAACATCCAATTCGCCATCAGAAATGATAATGAAGTCTCTTGCTTCATCAAGAGATTTACCACCCTCAAACTTATAGTCAGGCGCATTTATCTGAATATCAGTCATGATAGCTGTACGATAGTTAGCATCATCCTTATAATCTATAACCAGATTTTTCAGTACAACATAGTATCCCTTTGTAGGTGAGAAATGAATAACACTGTATACATCCCCACTTTCCCCTTCGGGAAAATCAATCGCTTTCCCACCATCGGCTACAAGCCTATCGGAAAAGATTTTCTTTGACGCTATAGGGTTCTTATTCTCTTCTTTAGCCCTTTCTGCAGGATCCTCTGATGAAGGCGCACCATCCTTTAACAACTTGCGAAGTTCATCAATAAGTACAATATTTCTTTTCGAAGCCGGTATAGTTCCATCTGTAGGGTTACTACTATCTCCGTCATAGTATACATTTGCATATTTCTTGGTAGTTTCATCGTATCCGGTGAATGAAAAAGAATTGGTATTCTCGAGCTTGGCTACAATACGTGCTGCAAAACGCTTACCGAACTCAGAACCGGCTTTACCTTTATTCTTTTCATACTTTTCCATGATCTCTTTGTATGTAGTAAGCGCGGCATCTCCGGCATACTGCATAAGTCCAGTACGGAGCTCCGCGAGATAGCCTTCAGCCGAATACATATTCTCGTTAGTATTTCTTTCCATATAAACAGAAACAAGATAACGCGTAGAAGCAGCAAGAATAACCACGCCGATAGCGACCAAAAACGCGGTTGCAATTACAACCGTGACCAAGGTCGCACCTTCACGCATGCCCTTCATTCTTTTCATGATCCCTTTCATATGGCAACTTCCTTTCTCCTACGATTCATCAGAATTCTATCAATTTGACTTGGTAGTCTCAGCTTTCGCCAAAAAACCATCTACCTTATCATCAGTATACTCATCTTTCGGCCAAACATATACATATATTTTCGCTATTCTATTCTCTTTTGGAGAATCTACCATCCAAAGATTCCCCTTATCTTTTGCATCTACATCAGCAGTTATTTCATCATCGCTACGCGACTTGTTAAAACTTGCAACTCCCGACATGTATACATTACTGTTTCCATAGAACTTTATTCCATCCTCTGAATCATTCCAATTACTGTTTCCCCCGGCTGTTACCGCAGTTATAGTAATATACTGATCAATCTGACCGACTGCCAGATTGCCTTCATCATTATATTTCCCATCCAAATATATTGTTTCATTGCCTACAGGCAAAGGTGTGGTTATTGAACCGCCTCCATCTGGTGTAGTAGTCGGCGTAGCTGTCGGAACAGTAGTAGGAGTTTTCAAAGCGTATTCGTTCTGTCTGATGAAACTTATAGACATATTCTTGAAATCTTCCTTTGACATCGAATCGTCAAAATACAACTCCGCCTGAGATGAACTGGAAGTAGAACTGACCGAAGGATCCAATGGTTTAAAAAGGAAGTAGATATTGCGAAGGTCATTTTTATTAAGCTTCATTGCTTTGATCACGACATGTGATTCTTTACTATTATAGGTTAATTTGTATCCACCCTTTACAAAAACATCATCAGAATCCGTCTCCTTTATTACCGAAATCTCAAAGTTTCTAACTGCTTTATTTCTTATCATGTCCATTGTATTATTCGGATCAGATACGGTTGAGTTTTTAGTTGGATCTGCATATGAACCATTCAACTTGTGAAACAGATCATATACACCCGCTTCAGTCTCGTCAGACTCCGATATTATAATATTTGAATCGTTATATACTTCAGGCAGATGCGGGTTATTATAACTGTTAAACTTATTTGCCTTATTTGCCTCGGCAGATGCAACATAGCCACTGTAGTCAACAACTACCCTGGCGACAAACTCTCTCTCTCCACCACCATCATAATCAATGGTTATAGGTTTTTTTAACGCAAAAACATTCGGATTTGATGAAGCCGTAGGACCCGTAGTTCCAACAGGCGTAGGCGAAGGTTCAGATGTTTCCATGGGACCAGCCGATGGATCAGATGAAGGAACTGATGAGGTAGCAGGATCAGGAACAGAAGTCAATTCCCATCCGTTCGTCCCTACAAGATTATTCTGAAGTATCTTCAAATCCGTAACTGCATCTATCTCCTCAACCACGGACTGCACAGCAACATCAGCCGCCTGCTCATGCTTTCCATGTGCTGAGTGAATAGCTGCATTGGTGAAGTAAAGAAGAATAGGCATAGAGAGCACAGCTAATATAGCTACAGCCACGATAACCTCAATCAGGGAAAATCCCCGTTCCATGTTCTTATTGTAATTCATCCGGTTCACATCCCTTCACAATACATGCCATCTGTTCCATGAGTTCAAGGAACCCAATCAGTGGGTTCCCTTTACTCTATTATTTCTAATCCTTGTACGTTGGACCTCCCTTAGATCGTCCACCATCCTTCTGTTTAGTACCAAATACCTCTATAGATCCAATTTCAATATCAGATACATCAGGATCAACGTATGCAATTCCGTTACCATTCATTGAATAGAAGTTAACATCAATCGTACCTACAAGTCTGTTATTCTCTCCACTTCTTGAAAGAGCTACATTTCCTACCGACATGTGCTCCGAGTTCTCAGATATCCAATCTAGAGCATCATAAATCTCACATCTCTTACCCTCTACCTGAAGCTGGAATGTAGTATACTTGCCGAGTATCTCATTGATCGGCACTTTTGTCTCAGGCGAGATCTCAGCAGATGCTGCAGCACCCGTAACTCCCTCGGAGTTATCACTTGCTACTGCTGCATCCTCAGAAACGAGCGTCCCGGACTGCATAAAGGTCATGTCACGATTCGGCTGAACTGCGGTGACATCCATCCCCGTATCAACCATCATACGGTACACATTATATATCGCCTTTTGCTCGGTCATTCTTGAGGGGTATTCAGCAAAATACATGTCCATCTCAGACTCATGAGCCTCTGCAAGAGGTTTCATCTGATCAACCTGAACCTGAAGAGCGGTGAGTCTATTGACCTCACTATGGAGTTTTGCTGACTGGGATTCCAGATCAACAATCTCCTCAGAGTTTGGCTGATACACCAGGAAAAATGTCAATACACAAACAAGCAATCCTGCAATAATAAGTAATGCTTTCTTTCCTGTTTCACTCATCACTGATCACCTCCTTCTGTATTATCTACGGCGGTGACCGTTTCATCCTCTGTCGACTGATCCTGAGCTTCCATGACGTCAGTAAGAACATCCGAAAGTTCCTGGGCAGCTTTAAGCTCATTTGCGATAAACTCAAACGTCATCGTGTAACCATAATCCTTATTCTTCGCCTTTCCAGGCTTCTTTGACTGGATTGTCTCAATCCAAACATTTCTAATCATAGGGATGTTATTATTCAGCTGTATTATCAACGCAGATACAGATGAAAGTTTCTCATATGAATCTGCATTGATAGTCACCGTCTTGCCATCTGAAACTATGCTGTTAATTGTAAATGATGCAGGACATATAGCCTGAATATCGTCAAGCAACTGTCTTAGATGATTGTTATTCAGATCGGTAGCAACCTTTACGCCCTTGTATGTACCATAGTTCTTCTCAATAGCCAGCAGCTCATTATACTCCGGCTCAATGCTCGCCATGGAGTTAACCTTCATCTGTGCAGCATCACGCTCATCTCTTGCCGTAAACAGATTTAAGTATGACCATCCTGCGATAACGGCTGCCACGCAGACCAGAAGGCCAAAGATAAGAATCGGTCCGACCATCGTGCCTTTTTTCGCATCCTTCTCTGCTACATCCTTGGAGATGAAGTTAACCGGAGCAAATACAGCTCCCATACAGTTCAGGTACTGAAGCATCGAGATGGAGATTTCTACTTTACGGTTAAATCTTACTCCTGCGATCTCGGTAGGTGTCGTGGTAGGCAGGCCGAGCTCGTTAGACAGAAGCTCGTGGATACCTACGATCGAGCATCCCCAACCAATCAGAGAAACGTTCTGGATAGGCTCGCCACGATGCTGAGCATTGTAATACTCTACGACGCGGATGATGTTACCGATGAGGTAATCACCATTGTTCGTAACCTCTATACGTTTCTGCAGTGAGAAATCATCGCTCGTATTCTCAACTCCCAGATGCGGCATCAGCACACGCTGGGATGAAATAAGCTTATATGCTTTATCAAATGTCTCACATCTGAATGCCGGCTCCTCCTGAATGGCATCTGTGAAAACATTGACTCCGTACGGAACCACTCTCTGCAAAAGCAGCTTATCCTGGTTGACGACATTAACCAGTGTGGAATCGCGGTTTATCTGAATCGAAAGGCTTGTGCCGGATCCTACCTGACGCTTCATGATCTGGAATACTGAGTTTCCGTCAGCCTCAAGTGAAGAGATCTTTACGCCGATCGCATCAGCCAGTGCGTAATATGAGTTGACCAGCTCGGTCGGTGCTGCGAATACGAGCACATCCTGTACGAGCTCGCTATCGTCAGCACTCTCGATCGAGTCGCCTTTCTTTTTCTTCTTTTTCTTTTTATCGTCCCCTTTGCCCTCTTCAGCTTCTACCAGCTTGTCGAAATCCTGCTCGGTCGCAAGCTTAGTCTCCTCTCCACCTTTATAAGGCTTTCCCTGAAGAACATGAGAGAATACGTACTGCTCGACATCTACCGGGAACAGGTCTCCCACTCTCGCCTGCACCAGCGCCCCCATACGCTGTTTACTAACTGCAGGCATCGTCGCCTCACGGCTGGCGATCTTTGAGGACGGAATTACGAATATCGCGTCCTTGCAACTGATGTGTTTCTCTTTCATCGTCTTTACGATCACACGTGCCAAATCAGTCACATCGATGATCTGTCCGTCGGACACACAGCCCTCCGGTGTCGTCACACGCATGCATCCGTAGATCGATGGCTCGTCATCGACATTGTCCATGTGAACAATGTGCGTTGTCCTGGATCCTACACGGATCACTAACACTTTCTTTGCCATAACACTCCTCCACGAAGCTTAATATAGTGGTTCTATTTCAACATCGTTTAGCGATGATGATTTCTACATTCCCATGAGCCCCATATACCAGTCGAACATCGCTCCACCCCACAGCAGGCAGATAAATATAGCAACCGATAAGTACGGACCGAAGGCAAACTTGCCTTTCTTCTTGGTGACCGCTATGCGGATACCCTCGATGATCGCTCCCATGATACATCCGATCACGATGGCAAAAAACACTCTGCTCAGTCCTAAGCACATCCCTGCACACGCCATCAACTCGATATCACCGAGTCCCATGCCACCCTTGCCGGTGATCAACCGGAACAAAATAGCTATGATAAGCAGAAACGCTCCTGCACATACTGCTCCGAGCAGATAGTCAAGCCAGTTGTCGAGATCAAGGCACATATGCACGATGCCGATCAGCAGGATAATGATGTAGCTCCCTACCGGTATCATCATGGTCCTGAAATCGATGACCGTGATCACGATGAGGCACGAGGTGACGAAACACCACAGCGCACTCTCGACGCTCCAACCGTTGATAAGGAACACTGCTACATACAGGATACCGTTTAGCGCTTCAACTATCGGGTACTGGACCGAGATCTTTGCTCCACAGTATCTGCACTTCCCTTTCAGGAAAATCCAACTGAACAACGGAAACAGGTCATACCATCTGAGCTTATGATTACAGCTCATGCAGTGCGAGTTTACGGTGACTATGCTCTCCTCTTTCGGTATACGATATATACACACATTCAGAAAGCTCCCGATCACTATTCCGTAGATGAATACGACCGGGCAAAGAACATACCATAAATCGCCCATTTTTTGGTCTCCTAGCGGTGTTTGCGCCATACGAAAAACACTTAAAAGGGCGCACTACACCCATTTAATCTATATTATAATATCACTTTTATACGGAAAATGCAAGAAAAATCGGCAAATTTGTTAAAAAACTATAAGCCTTTAATAGAAAAATTAAACCCGAAAAATCGTTATTTTTTTCGACTAATCACAAGACCAAGGGGGTACACTCTGCCAAAAGCACAGAATGTACCCCCTCGAGGAAAAATATCTTTCTTAAAAAAAATCAAAAACCTAGGTCATCATTTACCAA
This sequence comes from Lachnospiraceae bacterium P6B14, assembly GCA_000687695.1. Classification (GTDB taxonomy): domain Bacteria; phylum Bacillota; class Clostridia; order Lachnospirales; family Lachnospiraceae; genus Eubacterium_F. The sequence goes on from JHWZ01000004.1 coordinate 46,261, forward strand.
AATTACCTTCATTCTGTCCGGATGCATCTCCAGTCTGGTGATCAAAAGCTGGCAACAGATGCTTTGCGGCGATTTGCAGTCTGCACAGGATCCCGTCTTTTTGCATGGAGTCTCGATATCGAAACGTTGTGCGTTTATCGGTGCTGCCTCATGGCGTGTCCTCTCTATCGCGGAATCGAGATCGGATACAACCTTGTTCATGCCGATGATCATCACCACGTGCTCCGGTCCATATGCGATACACGAAACACGGTTAGCATTTCCATCGAGATTCACAAGGATACCATCCTCGGTTATAGCATTCGAGCTCGCGATAAAGTAGTCGCACCCATACGCTTCTATCTCTCTCTGTCGCTTTTCCTCAGGAGTCTTTGCTCCGTTTCGGTCTATATACTCGTAGTTTCCTTCGCTGAGCACCTGGGTTAATCCGATCTCCGCCGCAGACATCGTACCACCCCATGACACCTTTGATCCCTCCGGTATTATATCCAAAGCGATCTTCAGAGCCTCCTCCTTTGACTCAGCATAGAATCCTTCCATGTGTCTGGACTTCAGCCCGGCGATAACCTTCTCGGCTAGCTTTCTGTTCCTTATAGTTCTATTCTCATTCATGCGTATCCCTCCTACAAAAAAGTCCCAGATTTCAACCGATCCCGGATCTTGGGGGTATACTCTCTGGAACTATGTTGAATACAACATACCACACAAATCATATGATGTCAAGAGAACTCTTTCAAAAACCGTGCTATCAAACGCCGCCCTTCAGGAATACAATGTCAATCAAACATTCTATTCCTAATACTCTGATCAAATCTTTTCGTATCCATCGTTTCGATGGATATAATTATATACTTCATTGATTTCAGCTGTCGGACCACATTCGTTAAGTGCAGACATATATGATTCGACTAATGATGCTTCCCTACTGACACAGTCGACTATTTCATCAACATCAAAACCTTTCTGCATCATTCTTCGAACCACCATGAGACAATCAAGCTCTTTTCCACGTCTCTCTACAAAAGAATCTCTATACATACGCTCCTGCTCAACAGTCATATACTCTTTCCTCCATCTCTTTGTTGCACCTTCTATTTTACCTTATATACTGGTATTGTCAACCCTGTTTTTTCAACGATTAAGAATAATCAATACCATCTGTAAAAACTTGAAAAAAACTGATTTCAGTATTTCATTATGCTATTATTCTGTCAAACAACACGAACAGTCAAAGGAGGACCAAAAATGAACCGAACAACAAGCATCACCATCACCTCACTGCCATCCGCATCAGACCAAGCCTGCACACCCACGCTCAATCGCTGGTTCGACATCTGGATGAACACATACAAACTAGGCCGCATCAAACCGACGACCATGGATACTTATCGTGCTCTCTACGACAGACACATAAGAAACTCTGTAGGCACGCACACACTGGATGAGTTTCACCCGATACACATTCAAAAAATCTACAATGACTTTTTGAACAAAGGCTACTCTCCGAAGTACCTCTCGACACTCCATACTATGCTAAACAACATGTTTAAAAAGGCTCTCGCCAACGAACTCATAGCCTCAAATCCATGTGCCCTCACAGATCGCCCGGGATCAGATATATCAGATCACCGTGTGCTGACAATAGGCGAACAACTCGCCCTCTGCGAACATATGAAACGACCTCGATTCCGCCACGTAGAGCCCGCAGTCACCACGCTTCTCGGCACAGGTCTGCGGATCGGCGAACTCCTGGCCCTCAAGTGGTCCGACATACATATAGCCGATGATATGCCCGGATCCTACGGCATTCCGGATCCTGTAAGCTTCCTAACCGTCCGTCACACCCTGGTCCGCGTCAAAAATGAAGGCACACCCGGTACCCATTTTCTCCTCCAGTCGCCCAAAACCAAGTCGTCTCTTCGCTCCATTCCTTTGCAGGATTGTGTTGTCGAGGCGCTCCGTCGTCAGCAAGCTCTGCAGTTGGAATACAGAAAAAGGCCAACCTGGAGCCCATATCCGGGCTTCGAAGGTCTCGTATTCTGCGGACGACACGGCCAACCTCAGTGGCGTTCAACCATCGTGGCCAACATAAATACCATCGTTGACTCATATAATAAAACCGCAGAAAAAGTCTCCGACACAACAAACTACCCCGCAAGCCATATCGAACATATCCTCCCTCACGCCTTCCGCCACACCTTCGCTACAAGAAGTCTTGAGGCCGGCATTCCTCCCAAGGTTGTTCAGCACTGGCTCGGTCATGCCAGCATTAAAATGACATTGGATCTGTATACTCATGTTAGCCACGATCTCTCCGCTCAGTACATGCACATGCTCGAAGCCAGCCTATGCTAAGTGCATGCAACAATGCATGTAACAAAAATATAAATAGTCACAAAAAAAGCAGCGGTCTCATGCCGCTGCATTATTCTCATATCTATTAAAGTTCACCCTACAGCTCCAAAAACCGGTTTATTCATTGCCATTTTTTCTTCATATTCCTCATCAGATACAATCTCAAGCGGATTGCCAAGACCAAGATGACTAAACACAACCATTAAGACTTCACCGGCATTTGCAGTAGGGTTTTCGTTGATGAACTCCATAACTGTATCCTTTAGCGCAACGTCCTTTTCCATGCATCTAATCGTATAATCCACAAAATCATTATAGCTTTTGGGAACATTTTTTAAAATATCAATCGTATCCATATACTCCCTCCCGCGCTTAAAGCAATTGTTTTTCAGACAGCGAATCCTACCATTCGGACAAAATAGGACGATGTATTCAACGAAAAATATCAAAATCTTCCATTGACTGATTTTCTAGCAAGAACACGCTGCTTTATGTGAATACACTGATAGTGACACCGGCTCTGACAGGTATACGTTTTACGTATCAAATTAATAAACTCAGGACTCATGCCGCTGCATTATTCTCTTATCTATTCACATTTACCCTACATCTACAAAAACCTGTTTATTCATATACTCCCGTGTTTTTATGTAAAAGCGTATTTGCTTTTTCGGTGATTTTATTTGCAATTATATAATCCTTATGGTCAATTCCCCGCTTTAAGCAATCGATTTCCATCTGAATCAGACGGATCTCCGGTAGTATACTTACAAGCCAACACTTTCGAATCTTTTTCAACTGTCACCGAAATCTGTGCAGCACCCTTGTTTTCAATCTTCCACTCAACCTTTATTGTTCCTCCCTGGGCCGCAGATGATCCCATCTCAATCTGTGATAAATCACCAAGCTCACTGGTCACCGCATCATAAACAGTTTTCGAATCCCCCGAAAGCGACGTGGTCGTTCCTACCGTAAACTGGCCATCATTTTCTATCTGATGATTCGCAATGGCGATATTCACACTTGAGGCGATATTATCCAACTTGGTAAGATCAGTCGATTCACGCGAACGCTGAATATTGGGAATAACCGCCAAAGCGATAACGCCAACAAGAATTGCCATAATAGCTATAGTAATAATAATCTCTACAAGAGAGAATCCTTCTCTCTCAAAGTTCAAGCACTTTTGTAATCTCCTCTTCATACAGATCCCCTTTCAACATCGAGCAATAACCCGAAACACATTCTTCATATCCGTATCTGATTATATCATATGTTTCCAAAACATACAAGCATTTGTTTACAATCTGTTAACATTTATCGAATAATACCTTCTTCTGTTTTAGAAAAGAGAATTCAGAAGTATTTAGCAGGCGAGAGAGAGGGCTTCTCACTCGTAGAGTTGATCATCGTTATCGCGATCATGGCTATCTTGATCGGTGTCATCGCTCTGGCGGTCATTCCGAATATCCAGAGATCTAGAGAGTCGAAGGATCTGACAACATTGGATAATATCCTTAGTTCAGCTAATATTGCAATTGCAAACAACCAGATTTCTGGTGAAGGAAATTTTATTGTAGGCGGAACAGCTACAGGTACAGGAGCTGCTAAGGTAAAGGCTGCTGTTGAGCAGGAACTTGGTACAACAATGACACTTACATCTTCAGCAGCAAACGCAGATGGTGTCACAAAACAAATTAAGGTTTCATGGACGGCTGCAACAGCAACTACAGCTGCTAAGATTACAGTTGAATGGGGTAATGGATCGGTTCCGTGTGAGTACACTGATGCAGCTACTGGCGAGCCAAAAAATGATGCTGGAAAAAGATTGTTTAAAGTTGAAAGCAAATCAACAACCTCAACAACCTGATTTATAACAAAACAAGTTAATCAAAAGTAAAGTAAAACACCGGAGTAAAACACTCCGGTGTTGTTTTTAGAATTAAACAATGCATTATAATCATACAATGATTATTATATACAATTATTAGTTTGTCACTTCGAATTCTTTGTCAGCTCCTGCATCATCATCAGTATAATCACAAGTAACAACTGCGCCAGAAGAATCCTTGACTGAAACAGTAATCTGTGCAGCAGCTGAGGTTGATGCCTGAGTCCATTCTACAACAACTGTATTTCCAGAAGCAGCTGCCTTGCTAGATCCCATGCTTATTGTTGCGCCAAGTTCAGTCTGAACAGCTGTCTGAATCTTTGCCGCATCTCCAGTTGTCGCACCAGTTCCATCTGTAGCAGCTCCGCCATAAACAAAACTACCAGCACCAGATATTTTATTATTAGCTATTGCAATATTTGTTGAGCTAAGAATATTATCAAGCGTAGTAAGGTCTTTACTTTCTCTTGATCTCTGGATATTTGGGATAACCGCAAGAGCGATAACACCGATCAGGATAGCCATGATCGCGATGACGATGATCAGCTCGACAAGTGAGAAGCCCTCTCTCTCGCCTGCTAAATACTTCTGAATTCTCTTTTCCCAAACACTCCTTGTATAATGCATAAAGTTATGTTATACTGTAATCGTTTTAATGGTAATATGCGTTGGAGGATACTGTAATATGACATATTATACAAAACCGATGTTTTCATTGTCAGATACAAGAATAGAAGAGATTTCTGACCTATACAGTAACAATTATGGTTACTATAGCAAAGAGTCAGAAATTAAACCGGGTGAAAGAATCCGGTATTCCGTTGATATGTATAAAAGAAACTATATCAAGGACAACTTCTATATTTCGTATGCAGAAGATGATGACGAGACTCTAATCGGATTTGCGATATATATCAGAAAGAAATACTCAAATGATCATACCATCACTTGGGTTGTTCAGCTCGTTGTGGACTCGGACCATAGAGGAAACGGGATTGCGAGCAGACTTCTCCAATCAATATGGGGATTCTCTAACGATTTTGCATGGGGATTAGCTACAACAAATCCTTGCACAATCAAGGCTCTTGAAAATGCAACATTCAGAAAAGTTTCTGCCCGGGAGATTAAGGAACACGTATCTGACTTGAAACAAGTGTTTGACGATGTTCCTTTTGCGAATTTAGTGGATTTGGAGGTAAATGAGAATACATCCCTTATCAATTCTCATTTTTATGTGGATTACTCATCAGTAGCAACTCCCGAGAGAATAAGCAAACTATCTCTAGGTGATATAAAGCCCGGATATGAATGGTTTGCTTTTGTTTTTAGAGATCAGGCTTTAGATGAAAAACTGATTTCTGAAAAATTCCTTCCATTTATTAATTTTTCAGAAAACAATCTTATAGAAGCTTACAGCCGTATGTCATCTGATCAGGCTTGGATGCATGGAACAACAAATGAAATTGATGAGATTCTCAAAGTTTATCGTAGATCCGAAGGAGATTTCCTCGACATAGGATGTGGACGGGGACGACATTCTATCGAATTGTCAAAACGTGGATATAATGTTCACGGCGTTGACTTTGTGGCTGAAAACATAAATAAAGCCATTGAATCTTCAAAAGGTATGATTAATCCGCCACGGTTTGACACGGTCAATGTTGTTTCAAAAGAAAATCTATCAGTATTAATGGATAAATATGATTCTATCCTTGCTCTATATGATGTTGTAGGATCATATCCTGACAATGCCAGCAATAAAGAAATCTTAGTCGAAGCATATAATCGATTGTCTTCCGGAGGATATCTTTTTCTTTCAGTAATGAATATGGAACTCGTAGATAACCTGATCGCTTCGGACCATATAGGGGTAGTGACCGAGGATCCGTCGCTACTATTTAAACTTGAAGCCAGCAGAATCATGCAGACAACCGGAGATATTTTTGATCCACGTTATATGGTTTTGGATTCTGAATCCGGATTGATTTATAGAAAAGAACAGTTTGTTGAAGACGGCGATCTCTCAGCTGAATATGTAATACGCGATAAAAGATATAGAGAACAAGAAATTGTATCAATGCTTGAAGAAATTGGATTCGTTGTTGAGGAAGTACGACGTGTACGTGCCGGACATTTTGATATTTCCCTTTCTTCTGATGATGATAGAGGAAAAGAGTTGTTTGTTATCGCAAAACGTAAGTAGTTTTGTATTCAAGGATCAGATCTTCGACAATATAGTCATCACTCATACAGTGGAGGTCAGAAACGCCATCTCGTAATAACTTGTATTCGTCGGAATGATAAAAGAAATCTAAGGACTCATCAAGCGTCGCTCCTGTCTTCTCGGAAAACAATTCGATCACTCGAGCATACTTACGCTGAAGGAGAATAGGATTTGCCTTCATAGCTCTTCGCTCCTCGTATTAAACAAATCGAATGCTGAATCGTCAAACGAATAAACATTAAGGATCGCTTTACGTCCAATTCGCTTGTGTCTCTCACACCATTTTTGTGCTTGATCAAGAATGTCCGTGACATAAAACCCTTTATCAAAATCAACACGTTCTCTTGAATGAAGCACATCCGGTGTGTTAACGATCGTTCCGGATCCATGATATACAATCATTTAACTCCCCCTTGAAACGTATCACTGTTCATTACTTCGATAAGATCGTTAACAATATAATCCTTGCCTTGGGTATGCAAAGAATCATAACATGGAATGATGTAGTTATGGAGTAAATCACCGCCGGAAATAAAGCGGTCGTAGATTTCCTCGCCACCTTTATTCAAGCTTGAAGCAGTGTTTTCTATACAGAATACAGCGAATTCAAGTTCTCTAGCCGTCATTTCCAACACCTCCATGCATACTCAAATTTTATATTCAGTATAACACAAAAAGTAAACATGCACAAGAATAGTTTTTCGAATAGCAAGCGTTAAGATGACTCTAAATCTGTACACCACGTCAGTCGTATACACGAAGTGTTAGGGCGTATGAACGAGAATCGGGCACCTATTTCGAAGTGTCCGTTTATATTTGCAAGCATTTTAGGTCTCAATCTTTTGCATATAACAAGCATTTAAGGTAACTATCGGAGGTGTTTATGGATTGTCGTGAACGAAGAAGGACTGTTTAGGAACAGTACAAACTTATGATGGAGTGTCCATATATGAATTCAACCCTCCAAGTGCCAACCATAGAATATCTCCTTCAAATCGTATCTGTGTAAAGCCCATGCTATAGAACATGCCGGCAGTAAGGCAAATCAAGCTCCACAAGAAAAACAAATTTACATGTGTCGGAATACTCCTAGCAGAGTTCCTAAACACATGGATTAAATACTTTATATTCGGAGCTGCAACGTTTAAGTATATTATAATAAAACCAACGATTCCGCCTTGACATAACACTTGAACATATGTATTGTGATGATGAAAGAATCCCCAGCTGGCCACCAAAGTATCCGGGTAATACCTACATACGTAATCAAATGAACCATCAGCTGAAAAGCCGAACAAAGGATAATCAATTAAAGCTTTTAAGTATTCATACCATATCTGAAAGCGTCCTCCGGAAACATCTCCATCAAGCATTGCAGGTCTTAGTATCTCTAAGCTATTTCTGTCAGGTACAATCAATAAACCAATTCCCATACACACAAGATTAATAACTATATAAGCAAGAATCAGTAGAATTGTCGATAGTATAAGTTTGATCGCAAATTTAAGCACAATCCTTAGAATTGAATAACTCTTTTTTCTTAATTCAATCGAGGAGTATAGACATAACATAAAAAGAATTGCCCAAATAGCAACAATCGCAGTACGAGAATAGGCTAATGCAGTGTATATAACAAATAGAACAATACAACAATATGTTATTGTCTTTTCAATGCGATTCAATAAATGTCTTTTTATCAGAAAAAGACCACCGATGATTAATATAACACAAACGACGGATGCGTAGTTCAAATCGGAAAAAGCTCCATATAATCGCCCACCGATTACTCCTTGCGGGTTTGTCGCAGGAACATTTCCGAAGTGGTAACTTCCTTGATAATCTAGAAGATAATAAATAAAAGATACAGCGCAACCGATACCCCATAAACATATTGATATAAACAATGCTTTTTTAAGTAGAAAATTCCAACCATTTTCATCAAGTAGACATGATGAATAATAACAAATCAGAATTGGTTCGATAACATGGAATGTTTGAAGAAGATTCTGTTTGCAATTCACATCCGGATTTAGAATAGCGGTTCCTATCAGAATTAGCGTAAAAAGACCGAATACAATAGAATCCCTTTTCAGCATCCGCTCTTTATGCATGAGTAATATGTAAACCAGCATCGGTATACCTAATAGATATATCACATCATGTAGTTTTGGCTCTCCTGGAAGGATTCTTAATGCTTCACCAATTACATTATCCCATATTGTCTTTGTGAAGAAAAATCTTTCTCCCAACGAGAATACGAAGAGTATAGTTAAATACGCAGTTAAAATCTTTAATGCAACCCCCGATAAAGTGCTATTCGGTATTGTTCTTCTGGTACTATATAATTTGTTTTTTATATCGTTTTTTTTCATTAATAATCTCCTATAGCATGAGTTAAAAGAGAATTCAGAAGTATTTAGCAGGCGAGAGAGAGGGCTTCTCACTTGTCGAGCTGATCATCGTTATCGCGATCATGGCTATCTTGATCGGTGTTATCGCTCTTGCGGTTATCCCGAATATCCAGAGATCTAGAGAGTCGAAGGATTTGACAACACTTGATAATATAATGAGCGCATTGAATGTAGCTGCTGCTAATGCGAGACTGTCTGATGGAACGTATACCATTACATATGATACAAGCGGTAATCTTACAGGTAGTGATGATATTCTTCCGAAGTTTAAAGAATCTATTGGTGAAGGAAAACAGGTTCTTGGTTCATCAGCCGGTAAAGACCACGCCATTAAAGGAACTGTTGTTGTTGCAAGTGGCGTAGCTACTATTACCGTAGAAGCAGATGGAGCAGGGAATCTGTCATATACAGAAAAAGATGATGGTTCAAAGGATCTTAAAGTTACAAGCACAACTGGATCATCGGGAGCAACATCATAATCCATGTTCAAGAAGAATAAACAGGCTGGTCAGTTTTGACCAGCCTGTTTTTAAAATAAAACCAGTTTAATCAAAAATCATGATGATGCTTTTGAAGATCCATTAGACACTTTAAGGAACGCCTTCTTTCCATCATCGCCATCTGTATATGTACACTGTTTTGTTCCATCTCCAGCTTGAACAGTTATGTTAGCAGCACCTGTTGCTGACTTGATTATAAAGTTTATTTTTGCACTATCAGCTGCTCCGGATGTCAGTGATGGCTCTGTTGTTCCGAAGCTTTCCTTGAAGTTTTTCGCAAAATTATCATCAGCTTTTATTAAATTAGTTAAAGACTTGGATGAACCATCAGCCCAGGTCTTTAATGCAGTAGCATCGTGTGTATTGGCAAATGCAACATTTAACGAACTCATTACTCCATCAAGTGTTGAAAGATCCTTCGACTCTCTTGATCTCTGGATATTCGGGATAACCGCAAGAGCGATAACACCGATCAAGATAGCCATGATCGCAATAACGATGATCAGCTCGACAAGTGAGAAGCCCTCTCTCTCGCCTGCTAAATACTTCTGAATTCTCTTTTTCATAGTATTCTCTCCTTTGTACTCCGTCCCTTTAGGATCGGTTAATTTTTTTCAGGCATCCTAGCCTGCCTGAGTGGCTTCCGCGTGTCTTGAAAAAGACTCACTTAACTGTTTTTAAGTATAGCACAGCCGGTTACAAATTGCAAGGGCAAATTTACATTTTATTTACATTTATTTCACAAATCGTCCACAAATGGCGCAATCTCGCGCAATCAAGACTTCGCCTTTTTTCGTAATCCGTAGACGATTAACGCAAAAATGGCCGTGGTCTAAAACCACGGCCATTCAATCTGACAATTATTCTCGATCTGTTTTTACATATTGCCAATACTTCATCAGGCATTTCCTGCGTTCTCGTAGATACCGAGCATCGGAGCCATAACCGCACCGATGATACTTCCGACGAGTACGGCCAGTACGATGATGATCATCGGCTCCATAGCCGTTGTAAGGTTCTTCGTCGTCTCCTCTGTCTCATCCTCGTAGTACTGAGCAACCTTGTCAAGCATCTGCTCAGTAGTACCGGTCTCCTCTCCGATCTTGGTCATATGATAGACCATCGGGGGGAATATACCACCCATCTCGAGAGGCTCAGAGAGCGGCACACCCTGCATAACCTCATCCTTAGCGTCATACACTGACTGACGGATGACTCTGTTCGGAATGACATCCGCTACGATATCGAGCGCCTCTACGATAGGTACACCTGATGTGATCAGCGTTGCCATCGTCATAGCAAACTTGGAAGAATTAGACTTTATCGAGAAATCCTTGATCAAAGGAAGCTTAAGTATCATCTTTGAATTGAACTTCCTACCGGTCTCGGTCTTTTTAAACCATAGTATCAATACGACTATGAGTATCAATCCGCCCAGAACCAAAACAATGTTTTCCGTCATGAAATCACTGACTGCCATAACGGCCTGTGTCAGCCACGGAAGCTCCATATCCATTTCCTTAAATGACTCTGCAAAGTTCGGAATAACCGTGGTCATAAGTATGATAACGACGCCCACAGCGACTACCAACACGACGATAGGATAGATCATCGCGGAACGAACCATCGATGTCAGCTTCAAATCCTTATCAAACTGCTTACATACTCTCTCGAACGCAACCTCCAAGTTACCGGTCGCCTCACCGGCCTTTACCATGTGGATCAGAAGCTCGGGGAAAACCTTTCCCTCTGCTGCCATGGCATCCGCCAGAGTATCACCCTTCTGAACGGCTACCATTACGTTAAACAGTGCCGTACGCAGGTATTTGTTCTGTGTCTGCTCCTGTACCATCTGGAGTCCGTCGATGACTGTTACGCCGGCAACGAGGATCGAGTGGAACTGACGGCAGAACACCGTGATATCTTTTTTCTTTACCGGATTACCGATAGTTACGTTGAACTTTGAATCCGATATTGAAGTAGACTCCTTGATCGAAAGTACGATACTTCCGTCACCCTTGAGCTTGGTAGTTGCGGCATCGATGTTAACGGCGTCCATAACGCCCTTTTTCTCTTTGCCGAACTTGTCTGTGATAGTATACTTATACTTTGCCACAGGTTACTCCTCCTTTCAAAACCATTATACCAGTCTTCTCTGGACATAGTTTCTATCCTGAGCATAGCTCAGCGCATTTTCCTTAGTTATCTGTCTGCGCATGCACAGATCGATGAGTGCGTCATCCATCATGAGCATTCCCTCTGCCTTACTCGTCTGGATGATCGACGGAATCTGATGCGACTTACCCTCGCGGATAAGGTTTCTGATCGCACTGTTTGAGTACATCAGCTCGAATGCTGCAACTCGTCCCTTGTGATCCAGGGTCGGGATCAGCTGCTGTGATATAACCGCCTCGAGAAGCGTTGCTATCTGCAGTCTGATCTGAGCCTGCTGATGTGTTGGGAATACGTCGATGATACGGTCGATAGTCGGTACCGCACCGATCGTATGCAATGTCGAGAACACGAGGTGTCCGGTCTCGGCTGCTGTGATGGCGGTCGCGATAGTATCGAGGTCACGCATCTCTCCTACCAGGATGATATCCGGATCCTCTCGGAGGGCAGCTCGAAGCGCTCCCGCATATGACTGGGTATCGATCCCGACCTCACGCTGGTTAACTACCGATTTAGCATGCTTATGCAGGTACTCGATCGGGTCCTCCAGAGTGATTATATGATTATTTGAATGCTGGTTAATCTCATTGATAAGTGAAGCCAGTGTCGTTGACTTACCTGATCCGGTAGGTCCGGTGACGAGCACGAGTCCTCTCTTCTTTGTAGTGAGGTCAAGCACTGATTTCGGGAGTCCCAACTGCTCCGGTGTAGGTATATCCGTGTTCACCAGACGGATAACAAACGCCATCGTACCACGCTGTTTAAAAATATTAACACGATAACGACCTACTCCTCGGATAGCATATGAGAAATCGACCTCTCCTTCCTCGTTGAACCTGTCAACGAGTCGTCCCGGGATCATCTGCTCTACCAGAGCTTTACTGTCAGCCGGGAGCACGGGATCGTGCGCTATCTCGATCAGTTCTCCGTTTAATCTGCACTTAGGCGGAATACCCGTCGTGACATGTAGGTCCGACGCTCCTATTCCTCTCGCCTGTTTCAATAATTCATCAATCTGATACGCCACCTGTAACCCCTCCTACTCATTATTCCGTAGCTATACGCTCTACTTCATTTATTGTGGTTATGCCCTTCAGAACCAGCTTCGCCGCACCCATACGAAGTGTTGTCAGTCCTTCCTCGAGCGCTACCTTCTGGATCTCATCCGCGTTTCCGCCCGAAGACACTATGCGGCGGATCGCAGGTGTGACAGGCATGATCTCGTATACACCGATACGTCCACGATAACCTGTTCCGTTGCAGGCTGCACACCCACAAGCTTCATATATGGTAGGCTTCGACTCTCCACGAATACGGAGTCTCAGCTTATCCTCTTCATTTAACTCATGACCCTGTTTACATTTCGGACACAGACGACGTACAAGTCGCTGAGCGATGATACCGACAACAGAATCAGCGATCAGGTAAGGCTCCACGCCCATGTCCTCGAGACGTGTGATCGTGGATGCTGCGGAGTTCGTATGCAGCGTACTTACCACGAGGTGTCCGGTGATAGCGGCCTTAACCGCGATGCCGGCAGTCTCACCGTCTCGGATCTCGCCGATCATGATGATATCCGGATCCTGTCTGAGGATGGATCTGAGAGCTGACGCAAATGTCAGTCCGGCTTTATCATTCGTCTGTACCTGGTTGATACCGTCGACGTTCGCCTCTACCGGGTCCTCGACGGTGATGATATTAACAGTACCCTGATTCAACTCGGAAAGCACTGTATAAAGCGTTGTTGATTTACCGGATCCGGTAGGTCCGGTAACAAGGATGATACCGTTCGGATGAGCTATGAGGTCCTCGAACTTCTTCATCTCGTCCTCAGGGAATCCGAGGTCTTTTTTATCTCGTGTCAACGCCTTTTTCTCAGCGAGTCGCATAACGACCTTCTCGCCGTATACGGTAGGAAGTGTCGACACACGGATATCGTACTCTACTCTGTTTACGATATGTGTCATACGTCCGTCCTGAGGGATACGTTTCTCGGATATGTTCAGTCCGGAAATGATCTTTATACGGGCTACGATCGCGGGCAGCAGGTCGATCTCGTAATGCATCATCTCCTGCATAACACCGTCTATACGGAAACGGACTCTGACCATCTCCTCCATCGGCTCGATATGGATATCGGATGCGCGCTCGTTTACGGCCTGGTCGACCATCTTGTTTACGAGCACAACGATCGGCGAGGACTCAACTTCTTCGTTGCCCTCTTCCTGCTCCTTGCGCATCTCTTCCTGACGCTTGCGTCGTTCCTCGGCGTAGGAACCGGCCATCTCGGCCACACGCTCGGAACCGTAGTAACGCTCGATACCGAAGTTGATATCACTCGGCGTCGCAACCATCGGCTCGATCTGAAGGTTCGTTGCGATGGATATATCGTCGATCGCGATGATGTTCATCGGATCCTCCATGGCAACATAGAGGATGTTCGAGTTCATCTCATCGAACATGATCGGCATGACATTATATTTACGAACTATATTCTCGGGAAGTGTCGAGATAACCTCTCTGGGGATCTTTGCCTCACGTACGCGGGCGATCGGCAATCCCAGCTGGGTATGCATAGCCTGCATAACCTCTTCTTCATCGGTCATGCGCAGCTCGATCAAAACCTGACCAAGTCTCGATCCCATCTCGCGCTGTTTTCTCAGAGCCTCCTTGAGCTGCTCCTCATTGATGACACCGGCATCGACGAGCAAGTCACCGAGTCTCTTTTTGTTGCGGATCATCGGCATATTATTCTACCTCCGCCTTTTTGTTCTTGTTCTTTCTGAGCTTGATACCGATAAAAATACCCAGACCCGCTACTGCACCAAACATAGCCAGTCGAATCAGATAGTATACAGCTGCCTGCCAGATCTCAGCGTCTCCCATAGTCTTTTCCTCCATTCCGGAACATTAGGTTTTATCTTCTGCGGTTTGCAAGCTCTCTAGTGATGTCCGCCCAGGTGAGATCCTTTTCGGCCATCAGAACCATCATGTGATACAAGAAATCCGCCATCTCATAAATGAGTTCGTCGTTCTCCGGATTTTTTGCGGCAATGATGATCTCGGAAGCTTCTTCTCCGCATTTTTTCAAGATCTTGTCTATACCCTTTGTAAAGAGATAGTTTGTATACGAACCCTCCTTCGGGTTTTCCTTACGATTCACGATGACATCGAAATCCTCCTTGAGGATCGTAAGCGGATTCGTATCGATGTAGTCTCTCTTTGCCAACTCAGTGAAAAAGCAGCTGTACTCTCCCGTGTGACACGCCGCGCCGACCTGATGTACCTTTGCCAGGATCGTATCGGCGTCACAGTCCAGGTGAAGCTCCTTCACGTACTGATAGTGACCGGATGTATCGCCCTTGCACCAGAGTTCGTTACGACTTCTGCTGAAATAAGTCATCTTTCCGGTCTCGAGTGTCTGATTGTAAGACTCCTCGTTCATGTATGCCATCATCAGCACTTCACCTGTACGGTAGTCCTGAGTGATGCACGGGATCAGTCCCTTTTCATCTGTCTTGAACTCTGAAAACGGCTTCGACGAAGCAAATGTGTTAACCTCGATGCCTGCCTTTGTCAGGTTATTTTTAACCTTGTAAATACTCTTGTCTTCGTAGTAGTTCGTCGAAACGGCTGTAACCTTCGGAAGTTCATAGAGGTCAACCAGATCGTTTCTGAGGAGCGAGTCGCGTATAACGATATCCTTACCGCAGCTCATGATCCTCTTCGGAAGGCTGCCTCCCGTATCCACATGTTTCAAAAGCAATGTATCCACAGGGAATGGGATCTGTTCGAAAGGTTCGTTCCCGTCGATCTCGATGATGATCCTGTCCGCGCCGAAACGCCCCACAGCCTCATCGAGCACAGCCTTATCCGGCATGATCTCATGCTTGATAACAACTCTAGCTGCTCCTGTATAAAAAGCTTTTTTTACATCCTCAAATCTGTTTACATACATACCGACTACAAACGGTATATCAATAACCGCCTCGAGCTTTTTCATCGTCGCGATGAACTCCTCGCGATCACTCTCCATCTTTGAATAGTTATAGATAAAAAGCTCGTCCGCTCCTGCAAATCCATATTTCTCTGCACGAGCTATAACCTTCTCGGGAAACTCACTCTCAGCATTTATGAACGGTACAAGTTTCTTGTAAGACATCATGTCCTCCTGTGTCAGCCTTTAT
Organism: Lachnospiraceae bacterium P6B14; assembly: GCA_000687695.1. Taxonomy (GTDB): domain Bacteria; phylum Bacillota; class Clostridia; order Lachnospirales; family Lachnospiraceae; genus Eubacterium_F. The sequence continues at coordinate 62,001 of JHWZ01000004.1, forward strand.
CGTAATTCTTATAATACACCCTTGGTCGAGAGCACGCCCTCGATCCTGGGATCCTTTTTCGTCGCCATGTCAAGCGCCTTTGCAAATGCCTTGAACATCGCCTCGACAACATGATGCGTATTCTCACCCGAAAGCTGTTTGATATGGAGATTTATACGGGCGCCGTTTACGAATCCCTGGAAGAACTCTCTCACGGTCTCGGTCTCCATCGTGCCAAGCGTAGGTGACGCAAGGTCTGCCTCAAATGAAAAATAAGGGCGTCCCGAGAAGTCCAGGCTCGCAAGTACGAGCGCATCGTCCATCGGCAGGATGAAGTATCCGTATCTGGCGATCCCCTCTTTGTCATCGAGTGCTTTCAAAAAAGCCTCGCCGAGTGCGATCCCCGTATCCTCCACCGTATGATGGGCGTCAACCTCCGTGTCGCCATCCACCCTTACCAAAAGGTCAAAAAATCCGTGTCTGGCGAAGCCCTCAAGCATATGGTTAAAGAACCCGATACCGGTATCGATATCGTATTGTCCCTTTCCGTCAATATTCAATTCCAGTGATATTTCTGTCTCTTTTGTGTTACGCTCCAAGCTGGCTGCTCGTTTCATAAAACTGATCTCCTTGCATCAAAAAAGAGTATATTATCCCACACATAGAAATATTATACTCTTTTTTCAATCAAAAATCAAGAAAAAGTGTTATTTTTTGTACTTTTTTTGATACAGGATATTCAATTTTTGTTTTGCCATGCCTCATACAGGTCAGGGCGTCTCGTCTTCGTCCGTTCCAAAGACTGCTCAAAGCGCCATTTTTCGACATTTGCGTGATGTCCCGAAAGCAATATCTCCGGGACCTTTTTCCCGCGGAACTCCTCAGGCCTTGTGTACTGGGGATACTCGAGCAGGCCGTTTCCGAAGCTGTCGGTATCAGCCGAGTCCTCGTTGTGCAGGACTCCCGGGATATGTCTGGCGATCGCGTCCATCAGGACCATCGCCGGCAGCTCACCGCCCGTAAGCACATAATCACCGATCGAAACGTCTATCGGGTTTATCTCCTCGAGCACTCTCTCATCGATCCCCTCATAATGCCCGCATAAAAATACCAAGCACTCGCTCTGCGCGAACTCAACCGCCATCGGCTGGTCAAAGACCTTCCCCTGCGGTGTCAGGTGGATGACAGTCGGAACTTTACCCTCCTCTGAGCAGATGGCTTCATAGCAACGCCACACCGGTTCTGCCTCCATGACCATCCCGGCACCTCCGCCGTAGGGATAATCATCGACACGTGTATGCTTGTCGAGGGTGTAGTCGCGGATATTTTTGACGATGAGTTCTATCTTTCCGGATTGACGGGCGCGACCGAGAATACTCTCGCCCATGACGCTCTCGATCATCTCCGGGAACAGAGTCATAACGTAATAGCGCATATAAGATTCCTTTCACAGGGCTGGTCTTTTCAGATCAAAACAATATTAGTCTAATAGCCCCGGCATAATATGTGCTTCAACTTTTTTGTTTTCGATATCAACATCGAGTATACACTCGTCGATGACGGGGAACAAAACTTCCTTACCCTCGGTGGTCTCGATGACAAATACGGCGTTCGCGCCAGTCTCGAGGACGTCTTTTACCTCACCGATGGTCTCGCCGTCATCGCTTACGACCGTGCATCCCGGCACGTCATACAGGAAGTACTCTCCTTCGCCGAGCTCGATGGCGTCATCTCTGTTCACCATCAGATCACACTGATGAAAGCCCTCCACATCCTCGATGCGGTCGAACTCCTTGAACTTTAAGATTACCTGTTTTTTGAAGTATTTAACTCCTGCCACATGCAAAGTGAGCAGTTCATTTTTTGTGACAAGATAGACCTCGTCACAATCCTTGAACCGCTCAGGGTCGGATGTCGTGGGGTAAACCTTGACCTCTCCACGCAATCCATGTGGTTTTGTAACTACGCCGATACGAAGCATGTCGGCCGTTTCCAATTCAAACATACTACTCCTGTTATGGCGACGGTATTACTTGATGTCGACCATGATTTTTTTATCCGTCTTAACACCGCCTGCTGCACGTACAACGGTACGGATAGCCTTAGCGATGCGTCCCTGCTTTCCGATAACCTTGCCCATATCATCAGGTGCCACGGTGAGTCCGAGAGTGATCTGACGATCGTCCTCCTCCTCTGTGACAACAACCGAAGCCGGATCATCAACGAGTGATTTGGCAATCACTTCTACTAATTCTTTCATTCTCATTTCCTCCGTTCAGTATACAGGGCAGACTTCTGCCCTCTGATTTCAGTTTGCTTAACAAATGAAACGAATCAGCTTAGTTGATGCCTGCCTGCTTGAAAAGACGAGCTACAACGTCAGTCGGACGAGCGCCGTTTGCGAGCCACTGCTTAGCAGCCTCCTCGTCGATCTTTACCTCAGCCGGCTCCATGTTCGGATCATATGTACCGATCTCAGCGATATTCTTTCCATCACGTGGGCTTCTCTCGTCAGCCACTACGATACGATAGAACGGAGTTCTCTTCTTTCCAAGTCTCTTCAAACGAATCTTTACCATTTTTGTTTCCTACCTTTCTTTTTGAAAAATGTTATATTAGTAAGTCGGAAAAATGTCTTCACACTTCCGATCAAACTTCAGTTTTATATATGGGTGCCGTTTTTTTTAAAACGGCAGCTTCATCCCCGGGAATCCTCCACCGCGGCGTTTCTTTCCTTTGCCGCCCATCATTCCGGACATCTGCTTCATCATCTTTTTGCTCTGCTCGAACTGCTTCATCAGACGGTTCACCTCAGAGATGTCAACTCCGGCTCCGGCAGCGATCCTCTTTTTACGTGAAGGGTTTATGATGTCGGGATGCGATCTCTCCTTTTTCGTCATGGAGTAGATGATCGCCTCGGTTCCCTTCAGAGCATCGTCATCGATCTCGATATCCTTCGGAAGTCCCATACCAGGGAGCATTTTTAATATGCTCGACAGGCCGCCCATATTTTTCATCTGCTGCATCTGGGTCAAAAAGTCATTGAAGTCAAACTCGGCCTTTTTGAACTTTTTCGCCATCTCGGCAGCAGCTTCTTCGTCCATCTCGGCTTCCGCCTTCTCGATCAGTGTGAGCACGTCGCCCATACCGAGGATACGTGAAGCCATGCGATCCGGATAGAACTGCTCGAGGTCTGAAAGCTTCTCTCCCATTCCGACGAAGTAGATCGGCTTGCCTGTCACCGCTCTGATGGAGAGCGCGGCACCGCCCCTGGTATCGGAATCAAGCTTTGTAAGGATGACACCGTCTATAGAGAGCTTCTCATCGAATGTTGATGCCACATTGACAGCATCCTGTCCTGTCATCGCGTCGACAACAAGGACTGTTTTGTGGATAGGAACTTCTTCTTTTATTTTCTGAAGCTCTCCCATCATATCTTCATCGATATGCAGTCGACCTGCGGTATCGAGTATAACTAAGTTGTTGCCATTTTTCTTTGCGTGCTCCATGGCAGCCTTCGCAATGTCAACCGGCGAGTGGTCGGTACCCATCGAGAATACAGGCACATCCTGCTTCTCTCCGTTTCTCTGCAACTGCTCAACAGCGGCCGGTCTGTAGACGTCGCAAGCTACGAGGAGCGGTCGTTTGCCCTGCGCTTTAAACTTGCCTGCGAGCTTTGCAACCGTAGTCGTTTTACCTGCACCCTGCAGTCCGCACATCATAAGGACGCTCGTTGCGTTGCCGGGGATCAGATCAAGCTCGGTTGTCTCCGAGCCCATCATCGCGACCATCTCTTCATTTACATATTTGATAACAGTCTGCCCGGGCGTAAGGGAGTTAAGCACATCCTCACCTGTCGCCTTCGCCTGAACTGCTTTGGTGAAATCCTTTACAACCTTGAAGTTTACGTCTGCCTCGAGTAAGGCCATCTTCACTTCCTTCAGGGCGACCTTGACATCATCCTCAGTAAGTCTGCCCTTGCTGCGGAGGCCCTTGAATACGTTTTGCAGTTTTTCCGATAAGCTGTCAAAAGCCATATGGGTCTCCTTTCAAAAATGTTCTGTCTTTAGCTATTCCATATGCAGGCACATCTCCGACCGCATCCGGCCATCATCTGTCTGCATCTATATCAGTTCCTTCAGATCATCGATTGATCTACTGATCTCGCTTCTGCCATCTGCCGAGAGCACATCACCACCGGACAGCTTCAGGATGTCTGCGATCCTGTTGGCGATCTCGTCCATCTTTTTTGATCTCTCTCTCAGGCCGAGCTTCTCATCGTACTCACGAAGCTTCTTTCTGGTGCGATTGATCGTGTCGTACACGCCCTGTCTGGTCATCCCCTGCTCCTCAGCGATCTCACTTAAGGACAGGTTATCAAGTACATACGCCTCAAAAATATCCCGCTGTCCATCTTTTAAAAGATTACCATATGTATCGTATAAAGATGCGAGCTCTGCCATCTCCTCAGGTGTCGTGAGCGATCTTTCGTTTTTATCGGATTTCATATATACCTCTCATCCGCTATTTTCGGGCAAAAGCATACCCCTGTAAAGTATTTTACCTTACAGGGGCTGATTATAACTTAAATCGACCGGGGTGTCAAGTATTTTTTTTGACACTCCCCTTATCATGTGATACAATACAGTAAACAATGAAAGGAAGGTCGTTTTTTATGAACACAAATAGTCTTGATAACGAATCTAAAAATACTCCCACTCAGGATCCCTCAGGGACCAATAATGAACTTTCCAAAAGCGAAAGACTCAGACGCGCTATCGACATTCCCGGAAATCCATCCGATATCCGGTCTTCACACGGCGTACATAGGATGATCCTTGTTGACCCCGAAGGGGAATCTTCTAATTAACCTTGATCATATCATTGTACACCATGATATCAAGCAGGCAGGCCCAGTTATAATAGAATCTGGTAATCTCGTACTGTGCTACCAGATTTCTCCACGAAACTCCCTTATCTTCAAATGCCATCACGACATCTTTACGAAGATAATAATACTCGCTTTGTATAATACTTGGCTGGTTTACACGAGTATCATATGATGAATACCACCCCTCATCCTTTTCCAACGGGATGTCATATTTCATGTCAAAGGTATTGGCAGTTACATAGAAGCCTCTATTAAACTTCGTCCCATCTCTGTCCAGGGACTCGATAACAAGCCATCCGTGATTGGCCGAAAAATCAACGATAAAATGTGGCACAAATCCAAGATTAGCACAATACAGGATACGAAGCGCACGACATGCTCCTCTTCCACACACACCATTATAAGTGCTGTTCAGTATCCTTTGATACACTCCGTCCTCATCCTCATATTTCTGACTCACATTAAAATCAGGTGTGTAGGCAGTCCTTTCGAGAAAGTACAGTTGGCATATGATTTCTCTTTTTCGTTGTTCCGACATGAAAGACGGTGTATACATACCGTACGCCGTTCGCATCTCGTCATCATACAACTGTCCGCACCGCGTAGGTATTCCCGCATTGCGGGGATTTACCCATTTGAGATTTTGCAGAGTATCATCAGGATCTTTACAAAGCTCACGGATTTCTTTTATGATCTCATCGAACGCCTTTTGTTCGGCTGCATTCTCAGGCTTTGCATAATCCCATCCATAAATGTCATACTCAGAAAGGCGACTTGCATCCAGTGATGCGCCATACTCTTCCGCCTCATTTTTCACACGTTGCTGTCCTGCACTTAGCTTGATTTTATTATCTTCAGGCGGAACAGTATCATCATCCAGAGATTCATCAGGTATTCTTACGGTATCATCCTGCCCCGTATCATAGTTAGGATTGATTTTTTTATCAACAACTCCGTCAGATCGGACGATATCCCCGTTTTCATTATAATGATCCAGTTTGATGATAAAACGAAGCTTTTTATGCTTTTTTGCTGTCTTGATGATCAGCTCTGTCGCAGCTCTGGTTGTGATCTTCTGCTGATGAATTGAAATCTCATATAGCTTCTTATTGCGCGCCTTACTATATGATTTTTCTATCATATAGTGTACATAACGAAGCTTATCCGAGCCTTCCGACCAGTCAGAATCACGGTCCTCTACCCTGTTCAAGCGATCATTCTTTGGAAGCTCCTTCTTTGGAAGACTATATACCGCATAACTGAGGCACGGATATAGTGAAGGTTCTTTTCTGAAAATGTCACTCTGCGTCTCAAGTGTTACATTAAATGTTTTATAATATTTTTTCGCTTTGGCTCCCGAAACACTTCCGGGAATACTGACGGAAAACAGATTTGCCAAAAGCAAAAAAAATGTCAGAAGTCTGATCCATGTTTTTCTCTTGATATGTAACATCATATTCACCTACCTCTTATCACGCGCACCGTCAGTTTCAACCATTTTCCTTCTTTATAGTACAGAGAAGGCCTGGCCTTTACCATGAACTTATATGTCCCTATAGGGGCATTCCAGTCAAAAACTATATATCCATCATTATAACATGCAAACTTTTTCTTTGCGCCCTTCGGCATTGACTTTATTTTATAATCCACCGCCGTCTTCAGCCCCTTTGACAAATTGATATACGGCACTCCATAATACGCGTCAGAATTATGGGTATTACTAGGATTCCGCTTTATTGTCACGGACTTTTTTTTTATCTTATATGGATTCTTTTTGGGTTTTACTACGGTTTTTGTAATATTGAATGCATAATCCGAGAATGGTTCTCTGGAAACAATATCATAACAATCGCTCTCTTCGTTCCAGACACTCTCATAAAAATCATCAACAGTGTAATCCCCAAAAATCGAAACATAATATGTCGTATTCTTTTTCAGTTTGTATTCTTTATCCGTTGAGTACCGATATAGTTTTTTACTCTTGGACTTTGATGCATCTCCGTGAATACTTCCATTTGCTACCGTAAGCGCATCCTGATCTATCACTTTAAAATACAGTCTTCCTCCCTTAGCTGAAATAGTATAAACTGCATTTTCATCGGTTGTTTTGAAAGAATAATAAATCTTATCATTTCTCTTATATTTCATGTTTGGACGATATGTACCTGTTACCGTTTCTCCGATAGGTACATCAGATATTATCTCCTCCAGTTCAGCTTTCGATACCCGTCCGGGAACAAAAACCGTACTTAACAATAGTAACATTACCAGAATGATTGATGTTATCCTTTTTTTCATGATGCGCTTCTCCTTTTCAATAGTATCACTCCCACAACGAGCATCACTAGACCGACACCCGCAGTGATCATAGTATCACCGGCAGACGGCGTACCATCCGCCAAATACGGCAGATATTTTTTGAAAAACTCCGGGAAATACATACTTAGTATCGCTATTGAGTTATTCAGGCAGTGCAGTATCATACCCGGGATAATACTTCCTGTCCTGCACACGATGAACGCAAATACCATTCCCAATAAGCACGTCCCCGGGAATCTCATCATGCTCGTATGGAAAATCCCAAAACATGCGCCGACTGCAAGTACCGTCGCCCACTCAGGATATCTGCTCCTTAATCCTGACAGTATGTAGCCACGGAACAAAAGCTCCTCGCATATCGCAGGGAACACACAGACTACCGCCCACACCCAGACCGGCGGGCCGTCAAACATCATCTCTATAGTTGAGTTAAAAGCCTCTCCCTCATTCGGAAAAAGCGATGTCATGATGTTTGAGATGACTATACCCATTAGTATGGCACCGAGTCCGAGTACCAACGAGCCTATCCAGGCCTTAGGTCTCGGCGATCTCAGATTGAACGTCTTCAGCGGGTTTTTCTTCGTATACATGGTCATTAATATCGGGAATACCGCGAGCACCACCTGCGACATCGCCACTCCGTTCAGTCCGTAGTGAGTCTGCAGCAGTCCTCCTGCATATACCAGCAACAAAAATCCCACCAGCACGACGAACCATGCATCACCCGAGCTCGGTACACCGCCCGGTTTCATATTCGAACGTCTTTCGAGGAGCGCCAGACCATTTTTCCCTTCGTCAAAAAGAATGGCCTCTGAGTGATACACCTTCCCAAGCAGCAGTATCACAAGCCCTGTATAAACCGCAGTTGATAATATGACTATCACGACGAGCTCGATATTCACCTTGAACAGCAGCAGATTTTTAATAAGGAGGCAGACGTTCGCCACCGGGATCATCGCCATCGTCTTGTCGAAATCCAGGTTCGGTATGAAGCCGATATACCCCGTCAGCATCACTACTATCATCACCGGCGACATGTATGTGTTTGCTTCCTTGTATGTCTTTGCAAAACAAGTAACACACATTGATATCGCCGTGAGGAACAGACTCAACACGATCAATACCGGAATGGTGATCAGTATTGCCGGCAAAAATGATCCGATATTGATCCCTCCAACATCGATAACACCGGAGCTTGAGACCAGGTTAAGTATGTATGCCCCGAGGCCTGCCATCGAAGCTATACTGAGTAATGTCGTGATCAGTCCGATAAGCGCGACAGAAAGAAACTTCGATACTATGATCTGCGAGTTCGATACCGGCATCATAAGAAGAGTCTCGAGCGTCCCTCTCTCCTTCTCACCGCTCGTTGCATCGATCGCCGGAGTGAACACGCCCACAAGCAACGATATGATCATCATGAATGGTATGATCGTACCGAGGAAATATCCTAACGACTGCTCTGATGTCGCAGTATCGCTTTCATTCACTTTTATCGGGTTTAGTATCTTTTCCGCGTCGAGACCTTTTTCCTCGAGATTCTCAACTATAAGGTCATGCTTCACATCGCCGAGCGCCGTCTCAACAAGTCTTGCCGCTTGTGCCGAGTTAGTCACCGAAGAATTGTAATAGATATGATAGCTGTTATTCTCATAACCGACATACGCCTGGATGGATTCCTCCTTCAGCGCACGCGCGATTGAAGATGCAAATGTGCTTTTTTTAGTGTCTGTATTTTTGTTGTCAGGAGATACAGCTTTCGCATCATCCCATGCTTTAGTTATAGCTTCGAAGTCACTCTTATTAAAATACATGACCTCGTAGGTGGTTTTCTGCTCGTTTTCCTTTTTCCGGATCTCGTCGATGCTTCTCTCCATCCTGGAATCCGGCACACCATCGAGGACGATATGATACACCTGAGTACTCACTCCGGTCTGCATCATACTTAGGATAAAAAATGCGACCAAAAAGATCAGCGGATACAAAACAACCGGAACGAAGAACATCATAAGAACACTCTTCCTGTCTCGGAAGATATCCTTCATTTCCTTTTTAAAAAGGATGCTTATCATTTTTCTGCTGCTGACTTCTCCCATGCTTTCCTGCCCCGTTATTCTTGTCTTATGATCCTTACTTTGATTCTGGTTTTATCATATATTTTGAAGAAACAATGTTTACTCTGAAATCATGTTGAGATTAGGCGACATCCTCTCACTCCACAGCTTCAGGCTTGAGAAAAACGCGTCGCGCATTGTATCGCTGTGCGTGGTCTCCATCAGATGAGCCGGAGTGTCCTCACAGATGATCTTTCCGTGATTCAGAAGGATGACCCTGTCGCAAAGGTACTGCGCCTCCTCCATATAGTGAGTGGAATACAGTATCGTCTTTCCGCGATCCTTCTCACCCTTCATAAAATCGATGATGGCTGTACTGCTGATGACATCAAGTCCGAGTGTCGGCTCATCAAATATATAAATCTCAGGGTCATGGATCAGACATCTCGCGATCTGCGCGCGCTGCATCTGACCCGTGGACAATTTCGCCACACGGTTATCGATGAACTCAGACATATCGAGTACATCTATCAACTGATCCGTTCTTTTTTCTATATCCTCATCAGCCATCCCATAGGTCTGACCGAAAAGTTTCATGGTCTCGCGAACTGAGAAACGCTCATAAAGTTTGGTGTTCGTTGAGAGATATCCAAGATGCTTTCTTATTTCAACCGGGGTTTGTAACTCCAGCTCATCGCCCACGGTCACACTTATCTCTCCGGATGTCGGAGTCATCAGAGTCGCGAGCATACGAAGAAGAGTCGTCTTCCCCGCACCATTCGGTCCGAGTATCCCGACCAGCTCACCATCGCTTATAGTTAACGACATATCGTCAACTGCGTTGAAGTCTTCTTTTTTCTTCTTGTCAACCTGCCTGGTAAAGGTCTTCACCAGGTGCTCTGCTCGTATCATCAAGTATCCTCCGATAGGTATCAAGCTGATTTCACGGCCTGTATCTTTTCAAACTCATCCTTCATAATAGCCTTCTGGTTCCTACAATCAATATCATTTTGGATATTCAAAAAGTATTTTTCAGACACACCAAAATACAATCCTAAACGAATCGATGTATCCACAGTAATCTTTCTGCGCCCCTTCAATATATCCTGTACTCTAGACACGGGAACAAATATTTCCTTAGCCAGCCTATATGCAGAAATGTCATTTGGAGTCATAAACTCTTCCAATAGTATTTCTCCCACACTTGGAACCTGAATTACTCGATCCATATTCTCACCTTCCCTTCTAATGATAATCAACTATCTCAACTTCATCTATCCCAGAACCATCCATAGAAAAGCATATCCTATATTGATCATTAATCCGAATGCTATACTGTCCCTCTCTATCTCCTTGCAAAGGCTCCAGATGGTTTGATGGGGGAACTCTCAAATCATTCAAAGAAACCGCCGCATCCATCATGATCAGCTTCCTTAGTGCTGTTTTCTGTATGTCCTGTGGCAGTTTTTTTGAAAAGAACCCATCGAAGACCTTTTTTGTCTCTTTATCCGCAAATGATCTTATCATATTTAAATTATACACGCGAAACGGGTATATGTCAAGAGCTATATTGTTTCTTATAAAAATTGAAATCGCCCCTTACCGTGATCTGTCCGCGGTAAAGGGCGTTAGTTTGATGCGTTCCGGGATGCATCGGTCCCATTTGTTAAGTTGTTTAGCATGGTTCCCTCCTCATGCTGTTGCGGGTTGATAGTTACTCAGGCTCTATAATCTGCCGTGGTGCTCAGACGATAAACGAAAGCGTTTGCTTTGGCGTCATACTGATTCATTCCGTCCATTTTCTTAAGCTTTTCCTCATGTACTTTCTTGTTGTCCTTCAAAGCTTTTTCTTTTTTCTTAAGAACTTCCTGATCGAGTATCGACGCGAATGACTCGCCGCCACCTCCCGATGAATCTTCGCTGTACTTTCCGGCCTTTACAACCCTGTTTACAGGTGCTACGTCCCTATTAGGGAATACCCTTATGAATTCATCTGTCATAACGATCTCCTCCTTGAGCTCATGCTGGCAGTTGCTATATGGTGTGATAAAATCTTTGTATTTGCGGATAGTGCCAATTCCATTTGGCCGATCCACCATTGTTTTATCTTTCACCTCATATATCGTCAGATCGAATCGAAATCTTTAGCAAAAAAATAAAGAAATTTTACCATTTTTCGGGCGTTTTGAGGGATTTCTTGATGTTAATTACATAAAAAATACGGAATACCGTTTTGATGTAACGGATTGACTTGATAAAAATTATCACATAAAAATGGAATGCCGAAGCATTCCATTTTTGACTTATCATATCACGCCTGATGCCTTACGATAGCATAGTCTCCCTCATCTCCGCCTCTTTGAAAATACGGACATTTCTCAGGCTTCTCAGATAAGTATCTCGCGTACTCATCCTCATCCAGTTCTACCTCACAGGTCTCTTCGCCATCATCATCCACGTAAAAAAACGCGCACATTTCGCATTCAGGCATATTTACCCCTCCGATATTTTGCGGTGTGCTCCTGATTATTTCATCACACCGGATAAACCTTATTCTCTGTATCAGCGATCGTCGGATCAACCTTGGTTCTCTGTGTCTCGCGATACTTGAAGAACTCAGTAGCAACCTGCGGGAACAGTGCATAGCTGAGGACATCCTCATCCTGCTCCTTGTACTGCTTCATCTCCTCCTCGAGCTTCGCAAGCTGCGGCTCGATCAGATCAGCAGGACGACAGGTAATCGGCTTCGTATCACCGATACACTTCTTCTGAACCTCAGGATCGAACGGCTTAACAGTCTGTCCGAACTCACCTGAAAGGATCTTCTTACTCTCCTTGGTAACCATCTTGTATCTCTCACCGGTAACCACATTAAGCACAGCCTGTGTTCCGACGATCTGAGATGACGGTGTAACGAGCGGCGGATCTCCGAAGTCCTTGCGCACGCGGGGAACCTCCTCCAAAACCTCTCTGAACTTATCCTCTGCTCCCATCTCTTTGAGCTGGGAAACAAGGTTTGAAAGCATACCACCGGGAACCTGGTAACGAAGTGTATTGATATTTACACCAAGCACCTTTGTTGAAAGAAGTCCACTCTCCAGAGCCTCCTCTCTCATCGGGCGGAAATAATCAGCGATCTCTGACAGAAGCTCCTGATCGAATCCCGGATCATACGGAGTTCCCTTAAACGCCTCAGCCATTACCTCCGTAGCCGGCTGTGAAGTACCAAGAGCGAACGGACTCATCGCAGTATCGATGATATCGCAGCCAGCCTCAACAGCCTTCAAATATGTCATGGAAGCAACACCAGAGGTGTAATGTGTATGCAGATCGATCGGAAGTGACGTAGCCTCCTTAAGAGCCGTAACAAGCTCTGATGCCTTATAAGGTGTAAGGAGTCCTGCCATATCCTTGATACAAAGTGACTTGGCACCCATATCCTCGATACGCTTTGCGATATCCTTCCAGTAATCAAGTGTATATGCATCACCCAGTGTATAAGAAAGCGCGATCTGAGCATGAGCATTTTCCTTGTTTGCAGCCTTAACGGCAGTCTCAAGGTTTCTGATATCATTCAAACAGTCAAAAATACGGATAATATCAATACCGTTTGCTACTGACTTCTGTACGAAATACTCAACCACGTCATCTGCGTAGTGGTTGTATCCGAGGATGTTCTGTCCACGGAAAAGCATCTGCAGCTTGGTATTTTTGATCTTGTCACGAAGCTTTCTGAGGCGCTCCCACGGATCCTCCTTGAGGAATCTCAGGCACGCGTCGAAGGTCGCACCGCCCCAGCACTCGATAGCATGGTAGCCGACCTTGTCAAGTTTATCGGCGATCGGAAGCATCTGCTCCGTCGTCATACGTGTTGCGATCAGTGACTGATGCGCATCACGAAGTATGGTCTCGGTGATTTTCACCGGTTTTTTCTGAATCTCAGCCATAATTTATCTCCTTTGTAAAAATATTCCGACACACCAAAACTATATGCCAAATATAGCCATAAACACACCGGCCGCGACCGCGGTTCCGATGACGCCGGCCACATTCGGACCCATAGCGTGCATCAAAAGGAAGTTCGTAGGATCTTCCTCAGCACCAACCTTCTGCGAAACGCGGGCTGCCATAGGCACGGCAGATACGCCTGCAGAACCGATCAAAGGATTGATCTTTCCGCGGGTTACGATGCACATGAGCTTTCCGAAAAGCACTCCCGTAGCGGTACCTACAGCAAAAGCGATCAAACCGAGCACAACGATCTTCAGCGTGTCTACCTGAAGGAAGTTCGCTCCTGATGTCTTTGCTCCTACCGATGTACCGAGCAGGATAACAACGATATACATAAGTGCGTTTGAAGCTGTATCAGTAAGCTGCTTAACAACGCCGGACTCTCTGAAGAGGTTTCCGAGCATCAGCATTCCGACAAGCGGTGCTGTAGAAGGCAGGATCAAACATACAACAACGGTAACAACTATCGGGAACAAAATCCTCTCAAGCTTTGATACCGGACGAAGCTGATCCATCTTTATACGTCTTTCCTTCTTTGTCGTAAGAAGCTTCATGATCGGCGGCTGTATGATCGGCACGAGCGACATGTATGAGTACGCCGCCACCGCGATCGGTCCCATCAGATCAGTCTGTCCGAGCTTACCTGCAAGGAAGATCGAGGTCGGGCCGTCAGCACCACCGATGATAGAGATGGCTGCGGCACCCTTGCCGTTGAATCCCATCACGATAGCCATCAGATACGCTGAAAAAATACCAAACTGTGCCGCCGCTCCGAGTAGGAAGCTCTTCGGATTGGCGATCAAAGGTGCGAAATCCGTCATCGCACCGACACCGAGGAAAATAAGCGACGGCAAAATACTCCACTCATCCAGCTTGAAGAAATAGCTGAGGAGTCCGCCCGCTTCACCACCTGCGGCGTCCTTCATTATATCCGGATAGATATTCACAAGAAGCATTCCGAACGCGATCGGTACCAAAAGCAACGGCTCATAACCCTTTTTGATCGCAAGGAAAAGAAACAGAAATGCGACCAGGATCATGACGTAGTTTCGCCAATCCAACGTCCCGTTAAAGAAGGCTGTCTGGTGAATAAGATTTTCCAAAAGTTCCATCTTATATCTTTCCTCCAATTCTAGTTACAATCATTTGTTAATAAAACCGACAAGCCTTCATCAGTTAAGAGTTGCAAGTGTATCTCCTGCCTCAACGGCTGCGCCTGAAGCCACGTTGATAGTTGCGATGGTACCGTCCTGAGGAGCTACTACCTCGTTCTCCATCTTCATAGCCTCGAGAAGAAGGATAACATCGCCCTTCTTTACAGCCTGACCCTCTGTAGCCTTGATCGAAAGGATCTTACCCGGCATAGGAGCCTTTACTGATACTCCGCCTGCCGCACCGGATGATGCCGGAGCTGCTGCAGGAGCAGGTGCCGGAGCTGCCGCAGGTGCTGGTGCTGCAGGAGCCGGAGCTGCCGCAGCCGGTGCGCCACCAGCCTTCTCCTCTACTGAAACATTGTAGATATTTCCATTAACTGTGATAGTATAATTTTTCATTTTTATTATCTCCTTTTAATTGATCTGATGATGAGTCCATCCGGTGAAACCGGAACTCCTTTCTCCTCGGTCATTGCTGCTGCGATAGCCGCGGCGATGACTGCAACGATCTCCTCATCAGTTGATTTCTTGGCAGGTGCCACACCTCTGGCCGGTGCTATGGTAGTAACCTGACTCTCGTCGCTACCCTTTTTTGCAGTAGCAGGTGTCTTGTCTTTTTTCTCAAAAAGCTTAGGCACGAAACGAAGCAGGTAGATAACGAATGAGATCAGTATCAGTACAAGGAACACTGTTCCCATCGCAACACCCGTATGCATCAGGGCAACCGGTATTGTAATCTCTTCCATCCGATCACCTCATTCCGAACATCTGAAGCGCGTAGATCAGATGCTTTCTTGTGTCGCTCTCAGCGATGATGTTGTCGACATAACCACGTTTCGCTGCGGCAGAAGCACCCTCCTGCTGAGCCGTAAACGTAGCCTCGTCAACACCAACTGCCTCGGCAGCAAGCTTGGCATCCATAGATCCAACCTTGGCTGAGTCGAGCGCAAGCACCAGATCAGCGCCGATATGCTTTGAGTTCATCGACAGGTACGAGCTTCCGTAAGCCTCTCCCACGATCACATTGATCTTCGGAACATCTGAGCTTGCGAAAGCATATGTAAGGTCTGCGACCTTTCTTGCTATCCTCTTCTCCTCGCACATGCAGGATGCGTATGACTTCACGTTTGTAAATGTGATGATCGGAAGTCCAAATGAATCACAGAAATAAACAAACTGCTCAGCCTTGTGACATCCGTTTGCGGAAAGCACACCCTCTTCGGTATTTGCTATAGCGCCGACTGTCTCACCATCGATAGCAATAAGTCCGACAACCATATCAGTACCGAAATCCTTTTTGAGCTCTATAAATGTATTTGCGTCAGCGACAGCCTCGATAGCCTCGCGTCCGAATCCGAGACCTGAAATCGTGCGATTTTTATCATCTGCAGGCTCTGCGAATGCCGGAACCTCAGAGTTCGCAGGAAGCAGTCCCACGAGATCACGAAGCTTTGCGAGAACCTCATTTTCATTTTCACAGACGATATCAACATTTCCTGCCTCAGCCTGGAACTGAGCCGCTGAGGTATCGCACTTCTCTTTGAAGTTTCCGCTGACAGCGTTCGGTGAGTTTACAAAAAGAGACCCGTTCGCAGCATCCATGACAGTGATATCTGAAAGTCCTGCCGAGATAGCTACGCCACCTCCACAGCTTCCGAGAATAGCTGTCAGCTGCGGGATCACTCCGCTCGCCTCTACTTTCTTCATATAAATATCGCCAAATCCGGCGATCGCATCCAGACTCTCCTCGATGCGGATTCCGGCGCAGTCGATCAAACCTATGATCGGAGCTCCGGCCTTGATCGCCATCTGATACAGCGAAGCGATCTTTCGTGCGTGCATCTCTCCGATGGCACCGTTCATCGCCTGTGCATCCTGGCTGTAGACAAATACGAGATCCTCGCCGATCACACCGTATCCGGTGATCACGCCGTCTGCAGGGATCTGATTCGCCCCCATGTTGAAATCAGTAGCTCTGCTTGTCACATTTGCACCGATCTCAACAAAGCTGTTTGCATCAACCAACGCATCTATGCGTGCTCTGGCCGACAGTTTTGTTGTGTCGCTCATTGGGTCAACCTCCCTCTCACATGTGTATATTTTTGTAAAAAATCAAATTTTTATCCGATTATAATCATAACCTTTTTGTCTAAAAATAGCAACTACTTTTTTACTTTTTTCAAAAAAACTTTTTTTATGTTGAAAAATCTGTGTTTTCTGTTACAATATTGGTATGTGTTTTTTCAAAAATCATAAAACTGGAGCGTCCGGTACGCTTCGGAATGAGAGGTAATCATGGAAAACTCAATGGATCACAACATTATAAGTGATATATTCGGCACAAGGGTCTTCAATGACGAGACCATGCAGGAGTATCTGCCGAAAAAGACCTACGAGGCTCTCCGCAGCACCATCGAAGAAGGCAGTGAGCTGCCGGCCGATGTCGCTAATGTCGTAGCACACGCCATGAAGGAGTGGGCTCTGAAAAACGGCGCGACACATTATACTCACTGGTTCCAGCCTATGACAGGTGTGACTGCCGAGAAGCACGACTCGTTTCTCGGAGCCGATTCAGACTCTCACGCCGTACTCGAGTTCTCCGGAAAAGAGCTCATAAAGGGTGAGCCTGATGCATCCAGCTTCCCCTCGGGCGGGCTTCGTGCCACATTCGAGGCCAGAGGCTATACCGCATGGGACTGCACCTCGCCGGCATTTTTGCGTGAGGACGCCATCGGTACAGTGCTCTGCATCCCGACAGCCTTCTGTTCATACACAGGTGAGGCTCTGGATAAAAAGACTCCGCTTCTTCGTTCCATGGAAGCGATAGATAAACAGGCAACGAGAGTGCTCCACCTCCTGGGTGAGACCGATGTTAAAAAAGTAAATGTCTCAGTCGGTGCCGAGCAGGAGTACTTCCTTATAGATCGCGATGAGTATTTAAAACGAGATGATCTGATATTCTGCGGAAGAACACTCTTCGGCTCCATGCCGCCAAAAGGCCAGGAGCTCGATGATCACTACTTCGGAAGTATCCGTGAGCGTCAGGCATCATTTATGAAGGAACTCAACGAGGAGCTCTGGAGTCTCGGGATCCTTTCAAAGACCCAGCACAACGAGGTTGCTCCGGGTCAGCATGAGATGGCTCCGATCTACTCCACGGCAAATATTGCCACCGATCACAACCAGCTTGTGATGGAGATCATGAAAAAAGTAGCAAGACGTCATCACATGGAGTGTCTGCTTGCTGAAAAACCTTTTGCCGGAGTGAACGGTTCAGGAAAGCATGATAACTGGTCTCTTGTTACGGACACAGGTAAAAACCTTCTTTCTCCGGGCAAGCATCCATATGACAATACCACATTCTTACTCTTCCTCTCCGCGGTTATCGCTGCAGTGGACGAGTACGCACCGCTACTGAGACTCTCAGCCGCATGCCCGGGTAACGATCACCGTCTGGGCGGTGACGAGGCTCCGCCGGCTATCATTTCCGTATTTCTCGGCGAGCAGCTCGAGGATATCGTGGAGCAGATACTTCGTAAGGGTACTGCCAGCCACGCTAACAAAGCCGAGGCTATGGATATCGGTGTACAAACACTTCCCAACATTAAAAAAGATGCTACGGATCGTAACCGTACATCACCGTTCGCGTTTACCGGAAATAAATTTGAGTTCCGTATGGTAGGCTCCTCGATGTCCATCGCAGGGCCAAACACCGTGCTTAACTCAACCGTAGCCGAGGTTCTCTCGGAAATCGCAGAAAAGCTTGAGAGCGCGGAGGATCCTGCAGCAGCTGTTGATGAAATAATCCACGATCTGCTGAAAAAACACCAGAAAGTAATCTTCAACGGTGACGGATACTCCGATGAGTGGGTAGCAGAGGCTGAGAAAAGAGGTCTCCCGAACATCTCAAACATGGTGGATGCGACCGCATATTTCCTCGATGAAAAATGCGTAAAGATGTATGAGAATCAAGGCGTCTACTCTCGCACCGAGCTTGAGTCCCGCGCCGAGATCAATTATGAAGCATATGCAAAGGCTTTAAATATTGAAGCAAGAACGATGGTAAAAATGGCAACAAAGCAGTACATACCTGCCGTGATCCGATATGTCACCTCTCTTGCCGACTCCATAAACAAAGTATCCGAGGCATGCCCGGAGGCAAACGTCAGTGTCCAGAAAGAGCTCCTCATCAGATGCAGCAGCCTCCTTTCAGAAGCCAAGGATGCAGTCATCGCTCTACGCGAAGCAGATGAAAAAGCGATCACTCTCGCCGAGGGCAAAGAACAGGCCGAGTTTTTCGTCGGCACCGTCCTCCCGGCTATGGAGGCACTTAGGCTTCCGATCGATACACTTGAAAACATGGTAGATAAAAAGCTGTGGCCGGTTCCGGCATACGGCGATATGCTTTTCGAGGTCTGACAGAAAAACTATCATATTAAAAATGCTCCCTCACCCGGGAGCATTTTTAATATCAAATCAATTACTGTGCAGTAGTCGTATTTGTCGGTGCTGTGATACCGTATTTCTTTACAAGATCATTGATCAGATTCTGTGCGTCAGTAGACTTTGACATCATATCCGACAGATACTTTGAAGCAACACCCATAGCTGCGCTGGAGTCGGTAAAGTCTACACCCTTAAGTTCATCCATCATGCTCTTCAGAACCTCCAGGATACCCTTGACCGCGTCACGATATTTCTGTGAATCCTCACCCGGAGCCTCTACAGCGTCACATGCTGAGATAGCGTCTTCGATCATCTGTCCGGCCTTGTCAATAACCTCAGCAGCCTGAGTCGGATCAGAAAGACCACCCTGATTCTGGAATACATTCTGATATCCGCTCATAGCCTCTGTAAGCTTTGCCTGCAGATCATCAACTGTCTTCTGTACTGTTTCCTTTGTGTCACCGCCGCCACATGCAACGAGTGCCATCATCATCACTACGGCAAGTAAAACTGCCGAAGTCTTTTTCATAACCTGTTTCATCCTAGTTCTCCTCCTGATATTATTGTATGGAATAAACAACCATCGCCTATTCTATCATAGCAAGTTCTATCGCGCAAGTTTTTTACGAGAAAAACTTCCTCACGTCGAAAAGATCCGGAAACATTTTCCATGCCAGTCTCTGAGTATCCTCATCAGGATCCACGAGATCAGGTACCAGTATAACCTTCATGCCGGCCATCGCAGCGGATCTTACTCCGTTTTTCGAATCCTCGATAGCGATCGCCTCTTTCGGATTCACCTCGAGCATCTCGCATGCTTTGAAGTAGATCTCCGGATGCGGTTTTGACTCCTTAACCATCTCTCCCGATACTACGACTTCAAAGAAATCATATAATCCTACGGCTTGAAGCTCATCCTTAACCGTAGCTCCTGATGTGGAGCTTGCGAGTCCGATCTTCCAGCCGTTTATCTTCAGAAATTGAAGCAGCTCTCTGGCGCCGGGTTTCAGCGGAACTCCGTCCTTTTTGGTGCGTTCGATAAACATTTCCTTTGCTTCCTTGCGGAACTCCTCATAAGGAAAATCCGCACCGTAATGTCTTTCTACTATTTGCCTGGTTTCCTCTCTGTTTGTCCCCAGACACTCTATCATTACCTCCCCGATTCCGGAAAGCTGATATTTTTCACCTAAAAGTATCCAGATATTCAAAACCAGCTTCTCCGAATCCAGGATCACTCCATCCATATCAAATACGATAGTTTTGCTTAATGATGCCATACAACCTCCATTCTGCCGAGCATTTTTCAACGGATCACCGGCTTTTCGCTCTGCGTATGTCCTCCTCGATCTGTGCGTGGAGCTTTTTGATGTCCTCAAACTTTTTTTCCTTACGCAGGAAACTCTCAAGTCCTACCTCTATCCTGCGTCCGTAGAGGTCGCCCTCATAATCAAATATATGTACCTCGAGTCCGGGCGGGTTGTCACGACCTATGGTCGGCTTCACTCCGAGATTCCCGATACCTTTATATACTATATCGTCAGCATCCGTCTTTATGCTGACCACATACACCCCGTACGGAGGTAAAACCCTCTCCTTCTCGGTGGGGATATTCGCCGTCGGCACTCCCATATCGGTTCCGATCCGGTTACCGTAGGTTACCTCTCCAACCATGGTGTATGGTCTGGATAACAGTCTCGTGACATCCTCCATATGACCTGCGAGGATATCCTCTCTGATCCTGGAGCTGCTGATGTCTTTGCCTTTATCCTTTAATTTCGGTACGGCGTGAAGCTCGTATCCGTACTTATTCTGAAACTCGGAGAGTGTTGTGATATCACCGGCTCTGTCCCTGCCGAATCTGAAATCCTCTCCGACTATGATATGCTTTGCATGAAGCCTTTCCGATACAACATCCTTTATAAAGACTTCAGGAGTCATGGAAAAGATCTTCGGCCCGGCCTTCACCTCGATATAATATGTGACTCCCAGGCTCTCTGCCACTCTCCTTTTTTGCTCGCGACCGTCGATGGTCTCACCGCCGCCGAAAACAAAAGTCAGCACTGCCACGGGATAACCGGTAGCCTCGGCTTCATCTATCAGTAATCTGTGTCCTTTATGGAACCCGTCGAACTTCCCGATGCAAAGCGCACATCTGTGAAGCCTCTCCGGCAGCTCCTCCCATATTTCCATACTGTTTTCCTTAACTCGCAATTTTTAACCAAATAATAACTATTGATCAATGAAAAAACTTCTCAACAAAAAGTCTTTTTCCTTTGCTTTTATAAAGAGCGTAGAACTCCCCGTCATCACCGTAAACACGAAAAGTATTCGCGTTATTGTTTTCAGCTTCAGAGTGAAATGTAACCATATTTTTTTCTAACGGATTACCGTTTAAAAGTAACTTCATATGTTCACTTTTTACCGCCACATCAGGATACATCTCAAACACTTTATCTACAGGAAGCATAAACTCGGGAGTATCTTCTTTTTCCGCATCGAAACTCTCAAGTTTTTTTTCAATATCCGATAAGCTTAAAGCATCTTCTATCAAAAATCTCCCGACAGCAGTTCTCCTAAGCTCACTCATCGCCGCTCCGCAGCCGAGCTCTCTACCGATATCATCACAGAGTGTCCTGATGTAAGTCCCCTTTGAGCACCTGACTCTGATCATAAATGAAGGTAGTTTTTCATCTCCATCTGCCGGATCCCAACTGAACAGATCATCACTGATAAGCTCAATACTATGAATAGTGATCTGACGAGCTTTTCTCTCTATCTCCACGCCCTGTCTCGCGTACTCATATAGCTTTTTCCCGTCGACCTTTATCGCTGAATACATGGGAGGTATCTGTTCTATATCTCCCTCAAAATGCGAAAGGACGCTCATCAGATCGTCCTTGTTTATGCTTACGGGCTTTCTTTTTAATATCTCACCCGAGGTATCCAGTGTATCCGTGGTGATACCGAGTACCACCTTTGCTTCATAGGTTTTATCACGATCCGTGATCACATCACAGACCTTTGTAGCCTTACCTACACATACGGGAAGTACCCCTGTCGCATCAGGATCGAGCGTCCCGGTATGTCCTATTTTTTTAATATGTAAAAGCTTTCTCATCACCGCGACTACGTCGTGTGAGGTGTAACCCTTTTCTTTATTTATATTGATGATGCCATCCATGCTATCGTTCCTTTGTATCAATCATCATCATCGTCATCGATATCGTCACCGAGCTGCTTTTTGATGTCACGAACCAATACATCAATGACCTCTTCGGCAGTTCCGTTGATGGTACATCCGCTGGCTTTGATATGTCCGCCACCGCCATAGTACTGTCCGATAGCAGCCACATCGACAACCTGGTTTGATCTCATGCTGACCTTGAACTCGCCTTTTTTTCTCTCACTGATCAGTATGGCGACCTCAACACCATCCGTGGTACGAAGCTGATCGATGGTTCCGTCGAGATCCGACGGCCTCGCCTCAAACGCCTCCATATCTTCCAACGTCATTACGGATACGATCACTAGTCCCTTCATATAGAGCTTGCTCGTATTCATGCAATGACCCATGATCCTGAGCTGTTTGTATGACTTGTTGTAAAAGCTGCTGTCGATGATCTCACCGAAGGCGATACCCTTTCTCATCAGCTTTCCTGCGATACGCATGGTCTGATACGAAGTGTTGCTGTGCTTAAACACTCCTGTATCGTGAATGATTCCCGTATAGAGAGCCATCGCGGTAAGCCTGCCTATCTTATCCTCATCCATCAGGGTAAAAAGGATCTGACAGGTCGAGCTCGCTTTGGTATCAACTATGTTTTGATTTCCGAATCTGGTATTCGTTATATGATGATCAACATTGATTATATAGTCCGATCTCTCCTGCATGATCTTTGCTGCTTCACCGAGTCTCTCAACATCTCCACTGTCAAGCGCGATAAAAAGATCATAGTGCTCACATCTTTTTACCATCGCATCAACATCACGGATATGTAAAAAGCTGTCAGGTACTTCTTCCAAAAATACACAGGCCTTCTTTTTAGGATAGTTATCGGAAATATAATAATAAAGACCCATGGCAGAACCGATCGCGTCGCCGTCAGGACGCACGTGACCACTGATTGCGATAGTCTCTGCTCGCTCTATCGCACCAATAAGATAGTTCTGCTTCTCATCTGCCATGCATAACCTCCTCTATCCTTTTGGACATGTATGCACCATACTCCATCGACTCATCAAGCTCATATTCAAGCTCGGGAGTGTTGCGGAGATTCAGTCTGGTCGCCAAAAGATGTCTTGCATAAGGCGCACTTTTTTTGAGCCCGAGCATGGTCATCTCTTTGTCATGCTCATCACCCAACACACTTACATATATCTTTGCATACTTCAGATCCGTAGTAACACTTACATCCGTGACAGTAGTCATCGGATGGATCCTGGGATCCTTCAGCTCCTCGCGCAGGATAATGCTCATTTCTTTTTGAACCTCACCGTTTATCCTGCTGTTTTTCACACTATTCTTACGCATTACCTTGGTACCTCAACCATCTTATAGCACTCTACCTGATCCAGCTCCGCGATATCATTGAAGCCCTCGAATACGAGACCACACTCATATCCGGCATTAACCTCCTTGACATCATCCTTAAATCTCTTCAGTGATGCCAAAGGTCCTTCAAATATCTGCTCACCCTCACGACTGATACGTACAGAGCAGCCTCTCTCGATAGTACCGTCAAGCACATATGAACCGGCGATCGTTCCGATACCGGAAGCCTTGAACAGCTGTCTTACCTCTGCGTGAGCGATTACCTTCTCCTCGTAGATAGGCTCGAGCATTCCCTTCATAGCGCCCTCTACATCCTCGATCGCATCGTAGATGACTGAGTATGTACGTACATCGACGTTCTCTCTGTCGGCTGTTTCCTTCGCCTGGTTGTCCATACGAACGTTGAATCCGATGATGATCGCATTTGACGCACTCGCCAAAGATACATCGGACTCCGTGATGGTACCGACACCACCATGGATAACACGTACTGCGACTTCCTCGTTTGAAAGCTTGACGAGACTCTGCTTGACAGCCTCCACGGAACCCTGTACGTCTGCCTTGATGATAAGTCCGAGCTCTTTGATATTTCCTGCCTGGATCTGATCGAACAGTCCGTCGAGAGAAAGCTTCTTCGCTTTTGTATCCTCGATGAGCTTGTCCTTGCCCTGAGCGATGTATGCCTGAGCGATCTGCTTTGCGTCCTTGTCATTTTCTTTGACAACGAATATCTCACCTGCATCAGGAACCCCGTTAAGACCGAGGATCTCAACCGGTGTTGACGGCTTCGCGGATTTCACTCTCTCACCCTTGTGATCGATCATCGCACGAACCTTACCATAAGCAGGACCTACCGCGATATGATCACCGATATTCAGTGTACCCTTCTGTACGAGGACTGTAGCTACAGGACCACGTCCCTTGTCAAGCTCTGCCTCGATAACGACACCACGCGCATCACGCTTCGGATTCGCCTTCAGCTCAAGCACATCCGCAGTGAGGACGATCATCTCGAGAAGATTCTCAATACCCTCACCTGTATGAGCAGATACCGGACAGAATACTGTCTGGCCGCCCCACTCCTCAGGAACAAGCTCATACTCTGAAAGCTCTTTCTTTACGCGCTCTACGTTTGCGCCTTCTTTATCAATCTTATTTACGGCAACGATGATCTCTACACCAGCTGCCTTCGCATGGTTTATAGCCTCGATGGTCTGTGGCATAACACCGTCATCAGCTGCTACCACAAGTACGGCGATATCCGTTGACTGTGCACCACGCATACGCATGGATGTGAACGCCTCATGTCCCGGAGTATCGAGGAATGTGATCTTCTGACCGTTGATCCTTACCACGTACGCACCGATATGCTGCGTGATACCACCGGCCTCGTGCTCGGATACATCGGTCTGACGGATAGCATCAAGAAGTGATGTCTTACCATGATCGACGTGACCCATAACACAGACTACAGGCGGACGCTTCTTCATCTTGGATTCGTCCTCATCCTCCTCCTTGAGAAGCTCGGCGACTACATCCACCTTCTCCTCCAACTCTACGAGGATATCATACTCCAGTGCGATCTCCTCTGCCTCTTCATAGGAAATATCCTGGTTCTGTGTAACCATCTTACCCTGCATAAAGAGCTTCTTTACAAGCCCTGAAGCAGGCATCTTCATACGGTCTGCAAGTTCTCTGATCGTAAGGATCTCAGGGATTTTTATACTCTTGATATCATCCTCAGGCTTCTGCTCAACCTGCTTCGGTCTGATAAATGCTCCCGCTCTGTTCGGATCCTTTTTGGATCTTGCCTTACGGATTTCCTCCTCGCTGGCTCTGTGATAACCGCCACCGCTTTTACCGTAATCGTTTTTACCCTTTTTGCCTCGGCCGCCTCTGCGTGAATCCGGCTTTCCGCCACCGTCAAACGAAGGTGCGGGGCCTGATGAAAACTTGTTATCCCTGTCTCTGCCACCATCACGGCGAGCTCCTCTGCCGCCGTCTCTGCCTGCTCCTCTGTCACCACCTTTGGATCTGCGGTCACCGCCGCCGGCACGCAGATCTGCACCACCGTCAGAGTGATATGCTCTGGTCTGGTGTCTGGCGCCTGACTGTGTCTGTGTAGCTGCTCCTGCTCCCTGTGCCGGTGTGGCTGCAGGCTTTTTCGGAGGCTCAGCTACCGGTTCTGCCTTCGGCTGTTTCGGCTCCGGCTCAGCCTTTTTGGTTGTGGTCTTTTTCTTTGGAGCTGCTGCCGGCTTCTCTTCCTTTTTCGGAGTCTCGGCATCCTTCGGTTTATCATCCGCCTTAACACTATTTCCTTCGAACGGAATAACTCCCTTTTCAAAGGACATCAAAAGGAACGGGATGGCGTTTCCCTCGATACTTGACTGCGCGCTTTTTACCTCATATCCGTTCGCATTCAAAAATGCCACGAGATCCGCGCTCTTTATATTTTTGTTTTGTTGCTGCATACTCCTGGCAATTTCGTAAATCCTCATTTTCGCCATACTACGACACCTCCAAATCAATGTGTTTCTTTATGGATTTGGCAAACCCCTCATCCGTTACGGCGAGGCTTGCTCTCATCTGCTTTCCGACTGCTTTACCAAGTGTTTCCTTATCACTTATAAAAATGATCGGCACGTGATAATATTTACATGAATCGGTAAAGTTCTTTTTTGTCCCGGGCGATGCGTCATCGGCTATTATCACCAACCTCGCATCCCCGTCCTTTATCGAACGCTCTGTCATAAACTCACCGCTTACCAGCTTCCCTGCCTTCATCGCTAGTCCGAGCGTCCCCAAAGCCTTTGTGGTACTACTTTCTTTCGGCAATCTCTTCCTCCAAATACCTGTAAACATCCTCCGGAACCTCACATCGTAATGCCCGATTAAAAGCTCCGGTCTTTTTGGCTTTTTTTAAGCATGCTTCGTCACAACACAGATATGCTCCGCGACCCGACTTGGTACTCATGTCAGCATATACACGGATCAGATCCTTTTGTTCTTTTTTTGATCTGCATGCTACGCATGTCCGCATTGGAACTCTGTTCATATCAATATGCCTGAGACTCACTCTTTATATCAATCTTGAACTTGGTGAGTCTTGCTGCAAGCTTGGCATTTAATCCTTCCTTACCGATAGCGAGTGAGAGCTGATAATCAGGCACAACAACCTCTGCCTTTCTCTCCTTCTCGTTCTCCTCGATCTCTACACGAACAACCTTTGACGGGCTGAGTGCGTTCTCGATAAAGATCGTAGGATCCTCGCTCCACTCCACGATATCGATCTTCTCTCCGCGGAGCTCATCAACTACGGCATTTACTCTCTCGCCGTTCACTCCGACGCATGCGCCTACCGCATCCACATCCGGGTCATAGCTTGTTACGGCGATCTTTGATCTCACGCCCGGCTCTCTCGAAACACTCTTGATCTCGACTGTTCCGTCCTGGATCTCAGCGACCTCATTTTTGAAAAGATGCTTTACAAATCCCTCATCACTTCTTGAGATGATAACACGGATAACACCCTTCGGGGTCTCTCTGACGCCCTTTACATAAACCCTGATCCTCTCGCCGATGCGGAAATCCTCGCCCTCAACCTGCTCCTGAGGAGTAAGCAGAGCATCGATCTTTCCGATGTTGATCGTATATGTACCGTTGTTATAACGCTGAACGGTTCCTGTGATTATATTATGAGCAGTGGTCTCGTACTGATTCTGAAGGATTCTCTTTTCCTCCTCACGGATCTTCTGTACTACGACCTGCTTTGCCTGCTGGGTAGCGATACGTCCGAAGTTCTTCGGAGTAACCTCGATGGAAACGGTATCTCCTTCCTTGCTTCCAGGGAACTTCAGCTCTGCCTCAGCGACTGAGATCTCCTGAGAATCATCCATAACCTCCTTCACAACGGTCTTGTCCATGAATACATGAAACTCTCCCGTTGAACGATTCATATCCACGCGGACATTTTCGATAGAGGCTTTTTTCGAATCCCCGTCTCCCTTTCCAAACTCTCTTTTGCACGCCATCACGAGTGAGCTCTCGATCGCCTCAAAAAGGATCTCCTTATCGATCTCCTTTTCCTTAGCAAGCGCCTCGATAGCCTGGATGAATTCGCTGCGTGAATCTACTACCTCTTCCTTTTTCTTTGCCATGATATCCTCCTTAAAAATCGATCCACAGATGAATGGACGATATATCCTTTCTTTTAAACTCTGAATCTTTATCATCAAATCCGATAGTTATCGTATCGGTTGCCTCATCGTATTTTTTCAGTACTCCCACAAACTCCTTCGCGGACAGCTTTTTGCCGTTTTCCTCATAGGTTATCGGTGAAAAAAGCTTGAAATCAACATCTTTTCCTATGCTTTTTAAAAAATGCTCCGGCTTTGTGAGTGCGCGCGTCAGTCCCGGTGAGCTGACCTCCAGCGTGTAAGCCTCTCTGATGAAATCTTTCTCCTTGTCTACCAGGTCGCTCAGCTCCCTGCAGACATCCGCCGTATCATCAGATGTTATACCGCCTTCCTTGTCGATATACACCCGAAGAATCTGCGTGCCGCCCTCCTTTAAAAGCTCGATATCATAGAGCTCAAAGCCCTTTTTTTCGAGTATCGGCACCACGAGTTCTTCGGTCCTATGCACATAGTCCATAGTCTCCTCCGAATATCCTTCACAACAAGAATGAGTGGCCTTTTTCAGACCACTCATCCAACAGTTACCATAAAACATATGTGATAATACCATATTTTACGTTATTTGTCAAGAAAAAATACTCAAAAAGTACGATTTAATCGGCTACTTCATTCGTGATCACGGTTTCTTTTTCACGCATGTCATAATCCACATCCTCATCAATCAGTTCGAGCATGATATCCGCAAACTTCGGATCAAACTGGGTTCCCCTTCCTTTTTCGATCTCATTTCTGACCACATTCTGCGGGAGCGCGCTTCTGTAGCTACGGTTCGATGACATAGCATCATATGAGTCAGCCACCGCGATTATCCTTGCGATCTCCGGTATCCCTTCACCCGAGAACTCACCCGGATACCCCTTCCCGTCGTAGCGCTCATGATGAAAATGAGCACCTGTACATATAAACGGATACTCGCTGATACTTGACAAAATCTGGTGTCCCATCTCCGAATGACCCTTTATTACTTCATACTCCTCGTCAGTCAGCTTACCCTTTTTGTTGATGATACTGTTCGGAATACCGATCTTTCCTACATCATGAAGCAGTCCCGCGTAGTATACCTTTATACACTCGTCCTCGGGAAGACCGTGTCTCTGCGCAATTCTCATCGAGTACTCCGCAACACGTATAGAGTGTCCATGCGAGTAGGCATCCTTGGCGTCTATCGCATTAACGAGAGCTGTCGCAGTCTGTCTGAAGAGTCTTTTTGTGGTTTTATTTGTTCTCTTCAGTATCTCAAGCTCTATCTCCTGATGCTTCTGTATACTTTTATTTCTCTGGAAAATAAAAATAATGGCGAGGAGCGTTACAAGTGTCGTAAAGAATCCGGGAATGATCGCTATCACATGCTGTACAAAAAGCCCCATTGCCATCACAGGGAACTGCATCAGAACCAGAACGAGTGACGCCACGAAGCCGGGCTTTTTATAATACACCGTCAAGAGAATGAGACATACATTTGCAAGAGATGAAAGAACACCCGTAAAAGAGGTGATAGATACCTCACCTCCGAACATGTACACGGTACCTCCTGATCTCGACATGATAAACATGAGTACCGCTGATGCTATGTAAAAAAGAACCAATGCGACAAACATCACATTTGAAGGCTTGAAATCTGTCTGCTCTGCAGAATCAAGTGCCTCTAATTCCTGCTCATCCATTACTACCTCCTACGTCGAGCCCCCCCATGAAATGCAGCGCATGAGAACTCCCATGGCACACATCTCTATCCCCTCGACTATCTGAAACTTCTTATATTTTATCAAATCATTGTTGCTTTTTCAAGTTTTAAAAAAACCGATTTCCGTGTAAATATCACAGAAATCGGCATTCAGAATAGTCCGTAGGGGAATCGAACCCCTGTTTCCGCCGTGAGAGGGCGGCGTCTTAGCCTCTTGACCAACGGACCACTGAGGGACAGTATACACTATCCTCAAAAAAAATGCAAGCACTTTTTTTATTTTTTCAAAAAATCCGATCGGAGCCAATGCCTCGTGGCCACTCAAGCTCGATATGTTCCGATGATTTTTATGCTTAACCTAAAACATATCGAGTAGTGACATCTGATCATCCAGCGGGATATCTCCCAGTATTCCCAGCTCTCTCAGCTTGTCAACTGTTGTCTGGGTAGCGTGTGTTCTGTCCTTAAAGTTTTTGCACGAGGAGAACGGTCCGTCCTTGACTGCATCGGCGATGGACTCGGCGGCGGCATCCGCCACTCCGTTTATCGCTATCAGCGACGGCATCAGGCGGTTATCCTCCGTTATCGTAAATCGCTTTGCATCGACCTTTTCCAGATCGATCGGTGCGAAGTCATAACCTCTCGCGTACATCTCCTGCACTATCTTCATATCGCCCTGGGCCGCCTCCTCCTTCGGAGAAAGCTTATCCTTAAAATCATTCGACTTGGATCTCTTATCATAATCCTTCATGGTCGCCTCGAGTGCACTGCGCCCCTGGCACATGAGCTCATAGTCAAACGCCTTAGCTCTGATCGAGAAAAATGCCGCGTAGTACGCCAGCGGATAATAAACCTTGAACCACGCGATACGGAACGCCATCATGACGTAAGCCACGGCGTGAGCCTTCGGGAACATGTATTTGATCTTTCCGCAGGACTCAACATACCACTCGGGTACTCCGCAGGAAAGCATGGTTTCCTTCCACTCATCCCACTCTTTTACCTTACCTTTGGCAACAAGTCCTTTTCTGACCTTCTCCATGATCTTGAACGAAAGACCCTTTTCAACACCGGCATAGATCAGATACGTCATGATATCATCACGGGTACAGATAGCCGTAGACAGCGTACAGTCTCCGTTTTTGATATAATACTGAGCATTATTTAACCACACATCGGTTCCATGTGAAAGACCTGATATGCGCACAAGATCCGAAAAGTTTTTCGGCTTCGTATCACGAAGCATCTGCATAACAAACTCGGTTCCCATCTCGGGTACACCCAGACATCCCAGATCCACTCCCATCAGGTCAGCCGGCTCCACTCCGAGAGCCTCCGTTCCCGCAAAGAGCGAAAGCACCTTTTCGTCATCGAGAGGAATCTTTATCGCATCCACTCCTGTTATATCCTCAAGCATTCTGATCATGGTCGGATCATCGTGCCCGAGTATATCTAGCTTCAAAAGGTTCGAATCGATCTTGTGATAATCGTAGTGTGTTGTGATGATCGGTATATCCTTGTTTGCTGGATGCTGAACCGGCGTGAACACATTTATATCCCATCCGAGAGGAAGCACGACGATACCACCCGGATGCTGACCGGTAGAGTTTTTCACTCCCTCGACACCGTCCTTCAGTCGCTCCACCTCTTCATCTCTGATGTGGATCTGCTTATCCTTGAAGAAGTTTTTCACATATCCGAATGCGGTTTTCTCTGCTATCGTACCAACGGTTCCCGCACGATACGTCTGGCCCTCACCGAAAATAACCTCCGTATAGGCATGCGCCTTCGACTGATATTCACCCGAGAAGTTCAGGTCGATATCGGGCTCTTTGTCTCCATAGAATCCTAAAAATGTCTCGAACGGGATGTCATGTCCGTCCCTGGTCAAAGGCTCTCCGCATACCGGACAATTTTTCGGAGGCATATCGTATCCTGAGCTTCCGGAATATTTTTTAACTTCCTCGGAATCAAAATCCGAGTAGTGGCATTTTTCACAATAATAGTGAGCAGGGAGAGGGTTAACCTCCGTGATTCCTGCCATCGTTGCAACAAATGAAGATCCGACCGAGCCTCGGCTTCCTACGAGATATCCATCCTCATTTGATTTCCACACGAGCTTCTGCGCGATGATATACATCACGGCGAAACCGTTTGATATGATCGAATTAAGCTCTCTCTCGAGCCTTTCCTTAACCACCTCAGGCAGGTCCTCACCGTACATCTGGTGAGCCTTTCTGTAGCAGATATCCCTGAGCTGCTTGTCGGAATCCGGGATGACCGGAGCACACTTGTCAGGGAACACAGGCGAGAACTTCTCAATCCTGTTTGCAATATCAACTGTATTGGTAACCACAACCTCCATCGCTTTTTCACGACCGAGATATGAGAACTCCTCGAGCATCTCATCTGTCGTACGGAAATAAAGCGGCGGCTGCTGCTCATCTGTTATCTTTTTTCCGGCGAGAAGTATCTCACGATATATCTCATCCTCCGGATTCAAAAAATGCGAATCAGTCGTCGCACATATAGGCTTTCCGAGCTTGTCTCCGAGCGCAACAATCTTCCTGTTAATCTCTCTCAGATCGTCGTAGGATGTGATCCTTTCATAGGATTCTCTTTTATCCGACTCGATCATAAATGCATTGTTATCGACAGGCTGGATCTCGAGATAGTCATAGAACTCAGCGATCTTTTCAATCCTGTCCTCATCCCTGTCATCAAGTATGGCCTGATAGAGTTCTCCCGCCTCACACGCGGAACCCACGATCAATCCTTCGCGGAGTCTCGCCAGTTCACTCTTCGGCACACGCGGACGTCTCTGGAAATACTTCAGATGTGAATCCGAGATAAGCCTGTAGAGATTCACCCTTCCGACCTCATTCGCCGCGAGTACTATTGCGTGATACATCGGTTTTCTTTTAGTGATCTCAGGCGCATGGTGCGTGAGCTCATACAGATCTTTTAAGTCATTGATATTTTTCTTTTTGAGGAGCGGGATCATTTTTACAAAAATCTCCGCGGTGGCCTCTGCATCCTCTACCGCGCGGTGGTGATTCTCAAGTGAGATCTTCATCCTTTTTGCGACAGCATCGAGAGTTGCCTTGGCCATATCCGGGAAAAGAACTCTCGCGATACCCACCGTGTCAACAACAGTGTAGTTCGTCTCACAACCCATCTCGAGAGCCTTTGCCTTTATAAAGCTGTGGTCAAACTGAGCGTTATGCGCAACGAGTATCGACCCGTCACAAAAGCGCATGAAATCAGGCAGCACCTCTTTTATATCAGGCGCTCCGTTAACCATTGCATCTGTTATTTTTGTGAGATTTTGGATACGCGGCGGAATAGGCATATGAGGATCAACAAAGGTAGAAAAACGATCAACTATCTTACCCTCTACTACCTTCACCGCACCGAACTCGATGATCCTGCATCGCGTCGGAGAAAAGCCTGTCGTCTCCAGATCGAAAACAACATAACTGTCATCGAGTGACTGACCTTTTTCATTTACGACAGTTTCCTCGGTATCATCAACAAGATATATCTCGCTTCCATAGATCACTTTGAAATCAGGATCATCAGTAGCCTTGCACGCGCTCTCCGCATCCGGGAAGGACTGAACCACACCGTGATCGGTGATGGCCACGGCCGGATGTCCCCACTTGTGAGCGGTCTTTACAAGCGCAGATGTCTCGGTCATCGCATCAGTATCACTCATCTGAGTGTGCGCGTGAAGCTCAACTCTTTTTAACTCAGCGGTATCGACTCTCGGAGATCTGAAATCATCTATCTCCTTGATACCATCGATGTTCATGATGCGGATCTCTTTATCAAATCTGTCGTCAAAAACAACCTTTCCTTTTATCCTCAAAAAATGACCGACACTGATAAACTCGCCAAGAGAATATTCATCATAATCCTCCTGGTCAACAAACATTTTACAACGAATAGTATTTGTAAAATCAGTGACATCAAACATAAGGATGGACAGACCTTCCTTACGTGTTTCTCTCTTCTCTACGAACCTGACCATTCCGTTGATGACTACTTCGCCTACACCATCAAAAAGATCATTGATATCGGTGATCTCACCCTCGACTGTTTTACCGTAAACAAGTCCCGGTTCGGGGGCTCCTTTTCTCTTCTTCTTTTTATCCTTTTTATTATCTGATTTCTTTTCACCGATGTCGGATTTTTCTTCGTTATTTTTCTTAATCAAATCTTTGTCTGCTTCATTATTATTAACTGTATCTGATATACCGGCAGACTCATCCGATGAGATCGGAACAACATTAACATCCTCCATATAGTCCCTGTTTTTCTGTACCTCTCTCGGATCGATAACAAAGACCTCATAGTCAGCGGAGGCTTTCTTCTTTTCCTTCGGCTCTACGTAATTAAACTCAACATTAACAGACTTATCAAATCGTTCTCTCATCTTCTGCTCTATATACTGAGCCATAGCCTTTGAACGATTTTTAGCTACAGGTACATCCTCACAGGTTATGAGCAAAGTATTCTCATCGGTAAAGCTCATTTTACCTGAACAGAAGGTATGATAATCAATGGTATGATACTCTCTGATTTCTTCCTTCCATGTATTCCAATACATATCAAAAACATCTGAAGCGGTGGCATCGTCATCTGTTCTGAAACTTACCAACATCTTCGGACTGTAATCTGTCTTTTTAAAGATCTGATCATATAAAGCTTTTTCTGTTTTTTCGATGTCTCTTCTGGAAATGATCTTTTCGCTTTCGAGTTCTATGCGTACCATATGAAGACGGTTGCTGGCTGCAACTCGTGAGACGGAGACGTCGGAGAAGGTATGATAAAGACCGGACTCGAGATCAAGTCCGGTGAAAGCATCAAAAAAGCTCGTCTTAGAGGCTTCCATTTACATCGCTCCTCATAACTCATGTGTCGCGTCGAACGCAATGATAGCTTTTCTTCCTCGCTCGGCCTCTGAAGGCCTCCTCGGAAGAAAACTATCGCCGTCGACGCTTGGATATCTTTCTTTGAAACATATGTCTTAATGCGACGCGCCGAACGCTGTCGGAGCTGTTTTCTTGTTTCTTTACATCTTTCTGATTTCCGCTTCAAGAGCGTCTAAAAGTTGATCTTCGGGAAGCTTTTTTATAACTTCACCTTTTTTAATAAGCAAGCCCTCGCCGACGCCGCCGGCGATGCCGATGTCAGCTTCCTTCGCTTCGCCGGGGCCGTTTACAACACACCCCATAACGGCGACTTTTATGTTCTTGTCATCGTAAGCCTGTACCATCTGTTCTACCTTTTCGGCAAGTCCGATCAGATCAATTTGAGTCCTTCCGCAGGTAGGACAGCTTACGACCTCGATACCACCCTTTCTGAGTCCGAGTGAGCGTAGAATCTGCTTTGCCACACGAACTTCTTTTACAGGCTCACCCGTGAGTGATACCCTGATGGTATCTCCTATTCCCTGGTTTAATATCAGACCGAGTCCCAGTGCTGACTTGACACTTCCGGATAAAACGGTTCCTGCCTCTGTGATACCTACATGCAAGGGAATATCCGTTTTATCTGCGATAAGCTCGTGTGCTCGTACAGCCATCATAACATCTGATGACTTTATACTTATCACCAGGTCATGATGTCCCATCGACTCGATGAGTTCCGCCTTATCAAGAGCACTCTCAACCAATCCCTCGGCAGTTACTCCACCATACTTTTCTATCAAATCTTTTTCGAGCGATCCGCTGTTAACTCCTACCCTTATCGGAACATGGTGCTCCTTACAGCAGTCAACGACAGCCTGTACTCTCTCTTTACTCCCGATATTACCGGGATTGATCCTGATCTTGTCAGCCCCGTTCTCCACGGCAGCTATCGCAAGCTTGTAATCAAAATGTATATCCGCAACGATAGGAATATGAATCCCGGCCTTGATATCGCGAAACGCTTTCGCCGCTTCCATCGTCGGCACGGCGCTCCTGATAATATCGCATCCGGCTTTCTCTAACTCGAGTATCTGATCAACGGTGGCGCTGACATCCTCAGTTTTAGTGTTAGTCATAGACTGGATGGCGATAGGTGCGTCGCCGCCTATGGTAACGCCACCTATATTAACCGATCTTGATTTTCTCATCATATTAACCCTCTATTATACAGGGATTGCCCGGTATTATACGGTCATTCCCGTCACATTTAGAATAACTTGAGTATATCGTTCCCCATGATGAACACCATCAGAGCCATCAACACCATAAAGCCGCCCACGTTGAAATACGTCTCCACCTTTCTCGGCAACGGCTTTCTCCTTATCAACTCGATGATAAGAAACAGCAAACGTCCACCATCAAGCGCAGGTATAGGAAGCAGGTTCATAACACCGAGGTTCGCCGTGATCAGTATCGCAAATAGCATCAGATTCATCACGACTGTCTTCGTGCCCTCAGGCTTGCTCTCCTCTATGACGTCCCCGACCTGCTTAACGATACCCACAGGTCCGGAAACCTGATCCATGCTCACCTGTCCTGTGACCATCAGCCCCAGACTCTTTATCGTGGTATCGATCCAAAACTTCACCTCATAAAGAGAGTATCCCAGGGTGGATAGAACTCCGCCCTTCTCTCTCGGTGCTGAATGATAGTATCCGAAAATATACTTTTCATTGCCCTGTGCATCCTTTGTCAGCTTCGGCGCAACATCAAATGCCATCTCCTTACCATCGCGCTCAACCTCGATCCTAACCTTGGATCCGTCGAGCTTATTAAAAAGCGAATAGTAACTCAGCTCTCTGTTAACAACGATATTCTCGTCGCCCATCTTTTTGATAATGTCGCCCTCTTTGATCCCGGCCTCAGCTGCGGCACCGCCCTGATCCAGCTTCGTCACGATAGCGGGATCATGACCGATACTTGCGATCAGTATTACCGACAGGACGAAAGCCAGAATAAAGTTAAAAAATGGTCCGGCGAAAATGATCGCCATACGTGCCAAAACCGACTTCTGTGAGAAGGAATGCTCATCATCGACATCCTCCTCCTCACCGAGCATCATACATGATCCACCGAATGGAAGTATCTTCCATGAGTAAACCGTACGATCATCGAACTCAGGATGCTCCTCGAAAAACGCATTGCTCTTGAAAAACAATACCTTTCGCTTCGTGCCGTCATTCGCAAGTGATATGATCCTCGGCCCCATACCGAGAGAAAACTCGATCACTCCTACATGATTTGCCTTTGCTACGATAAAATGTCCGAACTCGTGAAAAATTATGATCACGGAGAACACCAGCACCGCAACAACTATTGATCCAATACTCATTTTACTCTATTTCTCCTTTTCTTCTCACCCTTCAGAAAGACGCAAAAACGCAAAACCTTGTGCATCTGCGCCCACGTAACCACATTATATCAAAAAAGCCCTGCTTTCGCAAGGCTTTTTTTCTTTACAGAATCATCATTTCGCATAAAACTTATTTATGTATTTGCTTAGTGCCGGGATATCGAAAAACGCACTGTAATCATCCTTACCATCCGCGTCTTTTTTGATCTCCTACCTGCGTTTGACTTTTACACCTTTTGGCAAACCTGACTTTTGGATTTTCTTTTTTATACTCTTAAACTGCTTTGGGGTACCACGTACATAAATCGTCCCCTTCTTTGAGATTCCATTAAATGCCCCCTTCTCTATCTTTTTAATCCCGGTAGCATTCATTTTAACAATCTTCGGTTTGGTTTTTTGCTTTTTCAGCATTCCCTTTTTCAGAGCAGTAACCGTGTATTTTTCTCCGAGAATTGCAACCTTTTGGGGAATCGTCACTGTACGGTCTTTCGACGTAGTTATCACTGAGGCAAGTACCGCGGAGTGCCCCTTATCATCACTTACTCTGTATACAAGTTTTGTGATGGAACCATCCCCGGCACGTATCTCTTTCTCCATGGTAACGACACCTTTCTCATTAACCGATGTCGTAGTCGTAACCTCGTTCCCGGCCTTGTCAGTGGATGTTTCGACGACCGGACTCCCCGGTAGAGGCGTCGGACCCACGGACGGCTTCGGGCTTGTGTCGGGCGTAGATGTCGGCGTGGATGTCGGTGTGGATGTCGCCGATGGAGTTTGGGTCGGCGCCGGACTTGCAGTTGCAGTCGCAGATGGAGGCGAATACGAATCCGAATCCACTACCGGTGCCGGCACAGACGAAGGCGTCGGGTTTTTCTCGACTGCATCCGTTGTGTCCGTTATCGCTTTTATACATAAATTGTAATCCAGTTCCTCAAAATCGGTTCCACTATCACCGACAGATGCAAAACATTCTTCCTCCTCCGATGTATTGATAGAAGCAGCTATTCCTATGCTAGCTCGTTCTCCACTGCCTGTTTCCATCTTAACCACTACCATAAAATCGTCACCGGAGAGCTCAACCGGATTATCCAGTCTTATCTTGTACCACCCCGGATAGGTAAAGCTCTTTGTTGCAAGACTACTCGTCATCGTTTCGGACGAAAATGTCTGGTTATCTCCGGATAAACTGTAAATCTCTTCTCCGTTTATTACGCTAGAAGATACACTCGCATCATCTAAACAATCCACACTTACCATTGTGTTTGCACTCGCAACAAAAACTTCAATAGCCGTAAGCTTTTCATGAGACTTTATCGGATTAAACTTCTTAACAAAAAATATTTCAGAATCAGTACTATCTGTGTCGTCTCCGAATAAACTGTCACCTCCGAAAAAATAGTCATCTTCATAGACCTGCTCAACACTTCGGGAATTATACGGCTCTACTCCTCCTATTGCATATACCTCTGTCGGAAAGTTGGTATCCTCATAAGAGACCCAAAAATACCCATGATCACCCCAGCCTGTACCCCAACTGTTTCTGACCAGCCAGGCACCGTTTGAACTGGGTTTCCCCGCCACTGCCCCCTCAGGGAAACAGTCTTTGTCAAAATTATCATCCCACCCTACAATTACAACATCATGATTAGCAGCAAGAACATTTATATAAGGCGGATCCAGCGAAACTTCAGGATAGATACCGGAGTATAAAATAGCCGCATCATAACAATACGCATGAGTTTCACTGTTGTAAAAAGAAACAGAATCCGTATCATCACCATAATACATAGACGCTCCGACCGCTCCGTAATTCATGATGGCTTCCTTGATGACGGATCTCACCTCAGGGTTAAAATGCGAAGGAGTGCTTGATTCATCCAAACGACTGACATCTGTCAAAAAGACAAAATCATCACATGAATATGCCTTGTTTTTTGAGCGGGTTATGTTCAAATCGCGGTCCTGTAACTCCTCACCGCTAAACGGATCCTCTTCTTCCGCTACATAACCACTCAGATCCGTATAGCGCATCAAATACGATGCCGCCAATAAACGATTTCCTCCATCATTCGGATTACGGCCGGTTTCTCCCTGCAATGCATTGCCGCTGTTGCCACTCATAGCATAAGCCATATGAACCTCGGAAAAGTCAATTTCAGAACCCGGCATGTTTTTTCGATAGTTTGCCTCACCGACCGCACAACCGGCAAAAGCCCAACATAAACCGGTATTCCTCTGGTTTCGAACCGTCCAACTCGTAATAATATCCGTATTATACGAAGTCGGAATAGGAGCCTGGCTTCTCTTTTTCCTTTGATTCCTGCCATTTAGCTTCGGAAATACAAGTTCACTTATTCCTGGTTTATGTCCGGAAACGAAATGATGCTTTTCCTGTGACGAAGAAACTGCTCCGGATCGTGACGCCACCCCAGGCTGAAACACCATCTCAAACATCAATGACAGAATGACAAATAGAGAACATAATCTTCTGTTTTTTTTCTTCATATTTTTCGCCCCTCCAATGTACGATACACCCACGCCTCCGCCTCGAGTATCTGCTCGAGAGTAGGCTCCGGTATCACGGTATGCTTTTCCATCGCATACTCTATCATCTCATATATCTCCAAAAACGGAATCTTCTTGTCAAGAAACCGGGCGACCGCATACTCGTTTGCTGCGTTCATGACCGTGGTCATCGTGCCTCCGATGCGCGCACTCTCTGTCGCAAGAGGTATTCCTCGAAGTACATCCGTATTCGGCTTCTCAAACTCGATGGTAGCCAAGGCCTCGAAGTCAAGCCTCTCATCATCCAGGTATCTCCTCTCGGGATACATAAGAGCATACTGTATCGGCACTCTCATGTCAGGGCTTCCCAGCTGCGCGAGCACCGCTCCGTCTGAAAATCCAACCATGGAATGGATTATACTCTTGGGCTGAACGAGCACATGCACCTTTTCAACCGGCACATCAAAAAGCCACTTTGCCTCTATGATCTCCAATCCCTTGTTTATCATCGTCGCCGAATCAGTAGTTATCTTCGCTCCCATCGACCAGTTCGGGTGAGCCAGAGCCTGCTCGACGGTCACACTCTTTAGATCCTCGAGGGTTGACTTCCTGAACGGGCCACCCGACGCCGTCAGAAAAATAGTCTCTACCTGATTGTCATCACGTGATACGGGCACACCATCCTCAAAGGGGCCATTTTTCAGACCCTGTAGGCACTGGAATATTGCTGAATGTTCTGAATCAACGGGAAGTATCCTAACCTTACGCTCCCTTGCCTTTTTCATGATAAGGTGTCCGGCACACACAAGTGTTTCCTTGTTTGCGAGAGCTATGTCCTTTCCACCATCAATAGCCGCAAGCACGGGCCTCAGTCCTATCATCCCGACCATGGCAGCCACGACTATATCAATCTCGGTAGCCGTCACCGCACTCAGATATCCGTCCATCCCGTAAATGATCTCGGGCTTATCAGCTATCCCAAGCTTTTCGATCAGCATCCCGAGCTTATCCGCATGCTCCTCGTCCTTCATCACGACCAGCTTCGGAGAAAACTCGCCAATCTGCTCTGCCATAAGCTCTGTATTTGTCCCGGCTACGAGTGCATATACAGAAAAATCCTCCGGATAATGACGGATCACGTCCAGCGTTTGTGTACCTATCGACCCGGTCGAGCCGAGGATTGTTATACTTTTCATAGGATTATCCTTTCAGTTTATTCATCATCTTCATATGAGTCCTCGACCAGCCCAAAGAAAAATTTTTCCTTTATTGGCGTATCTATAACCCGTACAGGTTTCAGCTGATCCGGAGAAACTCCCTTCATGATCATCAGATCGCGATAAAGCATATATGTCTCCTGCTGCACGAAGATAAGCTCCGTTTTTCCGAGTACTCCCGTGTTTATCTTCATCCCATACGAAGGATTCGCCTGCATCAGCCTTTTTTCAATGGCCTCCCTGTAATACTCAATATCCTTTTTCTTTACGATATGATCAGGCTCCATGAGGATTACATAGTGTCCCGGCTCATCATCCGTATCTGCATAGACACTATAGTCAGTCACGGTAAGCCCCGTGTCCTTCATAAACTGCTCCACAGACCAGCGCACAGCCTCCTCGTTTGTCTTCTCTCCCGCGATAGACAGAAGTTGGTTTTTTCTGTAAATAAATGTGATCATCGGGCACTCATTATAAAAGCCCATCACGCGCACAACGTCATTTATACGGTACCGATAGAATCCCGACAGATTGGTAAGCACGATCTCGTAGTCCTCACCTATCTCAAGATCCTTTATCGTAAGTGTTTCTTCCTTCCCCGGCTCATACTCATTCTTTGCAGGGATAAACTCATAAAACCCTCCATCCGGGATCAGGACATACGAAGTATCGCCCATATGACGGGCAGTAGCAACGAGCGACTCAGACGCAGCATAGGTAAGGTTGTTGAACGGGATATTTTTCCCGGTATACTTTCTCATCTTATTTGCATAAGTGAAAAATCCTCCGGTTCCTATCCCTCCGATCCACGCGAGTTTCGGCCAGATCCTGGGGATGATCGGCGTGTCGAAGCCTTTTTTAAACTCCCTCATCAGGCGCGCTGCTCTGGTCCTGTCGGGGATCATCCTGGCCTCAAGCTCTTTGCGAAGTCCGGCTGGCATTTTGATCTCTTTATTAATCCGCCCATGATAAATATCTGAGCAGATCATCTCATAATGCTCCTTCATATAGTCAATCAGATCGACCATACCGGGCATAAAAGCCGACTCCATAAATGCAACATCTTTCTGTTCCAGGGCGATCCTGGTCTTAAGATATTTCATATCGATAATGTCACCGTTATCCGTGCAGATAACACTCCACGGAGAGGTAACCAGATACGGGATCGCATCCTTGTGAGAGCTTAATATGGTTGATGATATGGGTCCCTTCGGAATACCGTTCTTGGTTTGCATGGGCCTTAACTCAAGGGCATTTAATCCCCTGCCCGGCGGAAGTCCCTTCCCCATCGTAGTTCTGTAAAACTCATCCGCTACTCCAAAAGCCATCGCCGCTCCGTATTTGGAGTATTTATCAAGTTCAGCCTGAGATACCGGGATGTGCTTGGGCACTCCGACACTTCCTGAGCTAAGCGCATAGTGCTTTGGCTCGTATACGGAGATCAGGTTTTTCTCATCATTCTCGATCATCCTTTTTATATAAGGCTCATAGTCATCATAAGCAGAGAAAGGAACTTTTTCTCTGTACTCCTCATAACTGTGGATGTTCTCAAAATCATATTTTTTCCCATACTCGGTATCCTTGTTTTCCTCGAGTATACGAAGAAGAAGATCATCCGAGATCTTCTCCGCGTTTCTGCTGTTGGTATCAAGCTCGCGCATCACCTTTTTCCCACGCGCGACCAATGTGTTTACCACAGCCTTATTACCGGCTTTTGTTTTGAATGCCGAAATAGGATTTCTCATCGGTTTCCCCCTCCAATCAACCGATCATCACCAATCAAGCAAAGTCGACAACAGTAACAAATAGTAAACAAACGGAGCCACAAATATCACGCTGTCAAAACGATCCAAAACTCCGCCATGACCCGGGATCAGATGCCCGTAGTCCTTTATATCATAGTTTCTTTTTATTGCTGATGCAGCCAGATCTCCAAAGATCGACACTACTGCACTGATCATAACTACCACAGGAAATACGATCGTCGGTGAGATCGGGAACCATATCATATCGGGCACGAAAAATGAGTAGCCGAACGCGATCAATCCTGCACCGAGCACTCCGCCTACACAACCCTCTATTGTTTT
This sequence comes from Lachnospiraceae bacterium P6B14, assembly GCA_000687695.1. Taxonomy (GTDB): domain Bacteria; phylum Bacillota; class Clostridia; order Lachnospirales; family Lachnospiraceae; genus Eubacterium_F. Next base: position 104,425 of record JHWZ01000004.1, read on the forward strand.
TTTCGGACTAAGCTCTGAAAAATGATGCTTACCGAAAAGCTTGCCCGCACAGTACGCGCATGTATCAGCTCCCCATGATCCCATCACGATAAGCCATACCAGCCATGCTCCCTGTGGAAGATTTCTCGTAAACACGATATGCGACATCAGTATACCTGCATACACGACTGCAAAGAAACACTGACTTACTGCTTCTATTCTTATCTTCGGGTATCTGATAACATAGACGATAAGAAGGATAACCATGGTAGTTGCGATGAGCTGCACGGTATAGCCCTCCTCACCGAAGAATACAAGTACATAGTAGACAACGACCGAGATCATCGTAACTATTCCGAGCTCATCTTTTTCATGTTTAAAAACTCGCATCAACTCGTAATCAGCGATAAGTGACAAAAGGCCAAATGCAATAGTCGCGTAAGGGTCTCCAAATACAAACAGCGCAACAAGCCCTGCAAGCATCACTATTCCACTGATCAATCTGGTTATAAACATAAGTCACCTCATCTGAAATGCATCTCACCCATCCGCTTCGCGGAAACCTGTTATCACCTCATCCGTCCGCTTCGCGGACACCTTCCCCTCAAGGGGAAGGCTAGGCTGGCTATAGCGAGGGGGTTATCCCTCTGTCAGGCCACCGAAACGGCGGTCTACATGGTTAAAGTAATCTATCGCCTTCTGTAATTCCTTTTTATCAAAGTCAGGCCATGTTACATCAGTAAAATAAAACTCCGCATAAGCAAGCTGCCACAAAAGATAGTTTGACAGCCTCTGCTCTCCTCCCGTCCTAATAAGTAACTCCGGGTCAGGTACCATATGCGTATCAAGTCTCTGTGAAACGAGGTCCTCTGTGATATCATCAGAAGAAAGTTTTCCTTCCGCCACATCCTTTGACACAGCCTTTACCATACGAACGATCTCGTCCCTGCTACCGTAGTTAAGAGCAATCGACACATCAAGTCCGGTATTGCCTGCAGTAGTCTCCTCGAGCTCCTGTATGGCCTGCTGAAACGACTCTGAAAGCACTGTTTTGTCACCGATAACCCTCATGCGGAGATTGTTCTTCATGGACCTTTTTATCGAAGAACGAAGCTCTGATTCCAGCAGATCCATAAGTGCATCCACTTCCTCCTGAGGACGTTTCCAGTTCTCAGTGGAAAACGCATACATAGTTATATACTCTACTCCGAGATCCTTTGCGGCACGGCATATACGCTCGACATTTCTCGCGCCCTCTGCATGTCCTGCTTTTCTCGGAAGATGTCTTTTTTTCGCCCATCTGCCGTTACCATCCAGTATGATGGCAATATGCTTTGGAACCTTTTTTTCCTGACTGTCACTCATATAAAACACTCCACTCTTTCAGTTAATGTTTCACAAGTTGTATTGTACCATATTATCGATATGTCCGCAAGTGTTCTTGGCTTATCTTTTCACAAAAAAAGATACTCCCGTAAGAGTATCTTTTTGATAACTGTAAATGATCAAACTGTCATAACCTCTGATGTCTTTGCATCGATCGCATCATCAACTTCTTTTATGAAACGATCCGTGAGCTTCTGGATATCAGCCTCTGCATCCTTGCCCTCATCCTCTGAAAGCTCGTTTGCCTTGGTAGCCTTTTTCACAGCGTCATTCGCGTCACGACGGATGTTTCTGATGGCAACCTTGGTATCCTCTCCCTTTTTCTTTACCTCCTTGGCAAGCTCCTTACGTCTGTCCTCGGTAAGCTCAGGGAAAACAAGTCTGATGACCTTTCCGTCATTTGCAGGAGTCAGTCCGATATCAGCAGCGATGATCGCCTTCTCTATATCCTTCATTAGTGAAGCGTCCCACGGTGCGATCTGGATAACTCTAGCTTCAGGCACTGAGATATTTGCAACACCCTGAATCGATGTCGGCGTACCGTAGTAATCAACCTCTACCTTATCAAGCACGTGCGGATTTGCACGGCCGGCTCTGATAGTGATATAGTCCTCGCGCATATTTGCGACGGATTTCTCCATCTTGCTCTCATAAGCACTGATATCAAAACTCATGATGTCCTTCCTTTCATCCGGAACGATATCCGGTATCTTTTACGGATTATCTCTCACCCTTGTTTTATCCGGTGCATCAGATCAAAAATCACCCGTCCAATGCACTAATCTGCTTTTATTATAGTTCCTGTCGTCTCTCCGGCAACAGTCTTTAATATCGAGTTTTCCTCATTAAGACTGAACACATACATCGGCATGTGATTCTCCATACACAGAACCGCAGCTGCCAAATCGACAACTCCCAGCTGCTTGTCAACGATCTCCTTCATCTGCATGACATCGTATCTCTTTGCATTTGGATTTTTATGCGGATCATCATCATATACTCCGTCAATCGACTTCGCTGCCAGAATAATTTCCGCATCAATCTCGATAGCACGAAGCGCAGTCGCGGTATCCGTTGAGAAGAACGGATGACCTGTTCCTCCTGCGAGGAATACGACCATATTTTTACGAAGGTACTTGTTAACCCTGTCCTTGGAAAACAGCTTGGTAAACGAGCCACACTCGAACGGTGTCAACACTGCAGTCTTGAGTCCGGTAGATCTGCAAATCTCCGACATGTAGATGCAGTTCATAACAGTGGCAAGCATTCCGATCTGATCAGCCTTTGTCCTGTCGATCGCGTCGGAAGATCTTCCGCGCCAAAAATTGCCACCACCGATAACGATAGCAACCTCCACGCCGTCATCAACAAGCTTCTTGATCTGCTCGGCGACCGGTCTGGCAGTAGTCTCATCGAGACCCGTGCCCTTCTCTCCGGCCAGTGCCTCACCACTGAGCTTAAGCAGTACCCTCTTATACTTAGGCATATATACCTCCTGCAACTTAACGCGTGAGCCTACCAGACGGACTCGGATTTCTTCGAAATCCTCGTTGTCTGTTAGGTTCACATGTACATGTATGTGTTCATTCGGATGCGAGCATCCGCTGAACACATCCCATGTACATGCTCACGCTTTTCATTCAAAGAATGTATCGAGGTCCACATCTGCGAACTGAAGTGAGCAATGTCCGTCGATAACGGCACCTGAGTTGATCTGGATTGACTTCGCCTTGATGTCACCCTTAACAACTGCTGTCGAATCGATAATAACCGGACCGTTAACCTCAATATTTCCCTTTACGGCACCTGCTACAACAACACTTGTTGAACTGATACCACCGATAACCACGGTACCAACATCGATCTTAACGATGCCCTTGGAATTAAGATCACCCTCAAGACGCGGTGTGTTAACATAAATCTCGGATGCGTTTGTGTTACCTGCAACACGACCGGTGATGGTCAGCTTGCCGGCACAGTCTACATCTCCCTCGATAGTACCCTTTACAACAAGGGAAGTATCACTCTTGATACCACCGTTGATCGTGGTACCTTTGGTAATAACGGTAACTTCATCTGTTGATACATCTATATCTTCCATACTCTCAGCGTTCATAGTCATACTAACTTCCTCCATAACAGGTGTGCTCATTGTCTCCTCCATAACCGGTTCAGGTTCCGGTGTCTCCATAACCGGCATCTCAGGCTCCGGCTCAGGTTCACTTACTACAGGCATCTCGATCTCCGGCTCAGGTGCTGCTGCTACAGGCTCCGGAATCGGTGCAGGTATCGGTGCAGGCTCCGGAATACTCTCCGGAACAACCGGCTCGCTAACCATCTCCGGAATAACCGGCTCATCTATCTCCTCTGTAACCTGCGGGATGTCATTTGCCCCGGTGACCTCCGCCGCGTATGCCAAAGCCTTCTCCAGAGAATCCTCTTCCTCATCCGCTGTCATCACCGGTTCGGTGTTAAGTGACGGGATGTCAAGCTCCTCTGCCGGCTTTGTAAACATCATAGCAGGCTCTTCGATACCGTCTACATCAGGCATCTGAACATCTTCAGGAAAATCCTCAACTGTCACATCAGTTACATCACTAGCCTTATCTTCTTCGGCAAAGGTTTCTGTCAGCTCATCAACTGACTGAGCGATGTCCTCTTTTAAGTCCTTAAAAAAGCTCATAGGTTTCCTCCCATTCTTATTGGTTATGCCGTATCGGTGCTGTGTTCTCATCGACCGGCAGAATTTCGTACTCATCCTTTTTCAGCGCTTTTATGACAGAAGGCAACGCCTTTATCGTCATAGGCTGCGTCTGAGTATCATAGAAAACGACCACTGATGTGTCGTATTTCTTCACTTCATCTCTGAGCTCCCGAACAAGTGCTTTCTTTGAAACATTCGCGTCTCTGATATCGGGGCTCAATACGTTCCAATCGAGATAGGTGATTTCCTTCTCATCGAGTATTTTGATCAGCTTCTTTATCGGAACACTGGTGTCCTGCACGCTGCTTCCTCCGGGGAATCTGTAATACTTCGAGTACTCTCCGGTCACCTCGTGCAAAAACTCGTACAGCTTGTCGAGATCCTCGCTAAACGCTTTTTCGGAAGCATATATCTCGTCATAGACGTGCGAGTAAGAATGCATCCCGAGCGTATGACCCTCATCGACTATACGCTTATACATCTGTTTTGAAAAATCGTCCGTCTTTCCCGTAACGAAAAATGTCGCTTTTACATCATTCTTTTTCAGTATATCGAGAATCTTTTCGGTATTCGGTCCCGGTCCGTCATCAAAGGTCAGGTAAACCATCTTTCCCTTGCCGGGTTTCTCCTCTTCCACTGCGTCTCCGGAAACGGCAGAACCACTCGCTGCGTCATCTGCAGCCACCGCAGATCCACTCGCAGGTGGCGCGGTCTGAACAGTCTCAGACATCACCAGGGAATCTATACGCTCCTCGAGTGCGTCGATCTTGAAATACATCCACACGCAGAAGCAGGTAGGCGCCAGCAAAAGCAGCAGGATTAAAAATATGATGAACCTTTTTATGCGACGTACACGCTTTTTCCTGTAGTCCTCGCTGACCTTTCCCAAAGTATCGCCTGTCACTTGTTTCCTCCTTAACGCGATCCGACTTTCTCATTATATCATAAATAACTGAAATTGCAAAGAACTTTTTAAAAAATGAAACAACGGAGGACAAGTTCGCTCGTCCCCCGTTTTTAGTGTATTCATGATGTTTATCCGAGCTGAGCTGCAACCTCTGCGGCGAAATCCTCTTCTTTTTTCTCGAGGCCCTCACCTGTCTCAAAACGAACGAAGCCTGTAAGCGTGATGTCAGATCCAAACTCCTTGGATACTGCAGCCACATACTGGCCAACGCTCTCCTTGTTCTCAGCCTTTACATATACCTGCTCGCTGAGGCAAACCTCTTTGAGCTCTTTGTTCAGACGACCTGTAACCATCTTCTCGATGATGTCATCCGGCTTTGAAGCGTTCTTCGGATCATTTTTAGCCTGAGCCTTCAATGTCTCAAGTTCCTTAGCCTTGTACTCATCTGAGATATCGTTCGGTGTAAGGAACTGCGGGCTCATAGCTGCAACCTGCATTGCTACGTTCTTCAGGCACTCTGTAACCTGATCAGCACCAAGTGAAGTCTTAGCCTTAACCAAAACTCCGATCTTTCCACCTGCATGGATGTAAGGTACGATAACGCCTTCCGGCTCGGTAACCTTCTCGAAACGACGGATGTTCATGTTCTCTCCGATCGTTGCGATCATGCTCTTTAAGTTCTCCTCTACGGTTACGGAGCTATCCTCGATCCACGGCTCAGCCATGAATGCTGTGATATCTGCTGCAGATGTATCTCTTGCCTGCTTAGCAACTGTAGCAACATAATTCTGAAACTTCTCATTTTTCGCTACGAAATCTGTCTCGGAGTTAACCTCAACGATCGAAGCGGTCTTTGCGTCATCGCTTACGTCTACGCAAACGATTCCCTCTGCTGCGATACGGCCTGCCTTCTTCTCAGCCTTTGCAAGTCCGTTCTCCTTCAACCAGTCAACAGCCTTGTCCATATCGCCGTCTGTATTTGTCAGTGCCTTTTTACAATCACTCATTCCGGCACCGGTCATCTCACGCAATTCTTTAACCATTGCTGCTGTGATAGCCATTTTTAATCCTCCTCTACTTCTTCAATTGTCTCCTCGGAAACTGTCTCATTGCCTGCATCGCTCATTGTCTCGCCCTGATTTGCCTCGATAACGGCATCAGCCATTGTAGAAACGATAAGCTTTACAGCGCGAATAGCATCATCGTTACCCGGAATAACATGATCAAGCTCCTCCGGATCACAGTTTGTATCAACGATACCTACAAGAGGAATATGAAGAATGTGAGCCTCCTCGATACAGATATGCTCTTTCTTCGGATCTACTACAAAAATTACCTCAGGGAGATCTTTCATCTCCTTGATACCACCAAGGTTTCTCTCAAGCTTATCCCACTCTTTGCGAAGCTTGATAACCTCTTTCTTCGGAAGTACGTCAAATGTACCGTCCTCGCTCATTCTCTCGATATCCTTCAGACGACGGATACGAGTCTTGATTGTCTTGAAGTTGGTCAGCATACCGCCGAGCCATCTCTCATTGACATAGTACATACCGCAACGCTCTGCTTCCTGTGCCACGGTGTCCTGTGCCTGCTTCTTTGTTCCGACGAAAAGAACCTTTCCGCCATTTGCCACAACGTCCTTGATCACGTTGTAAGCCTCATCAACCTTACCTACTGACTTCTGAAGGTCGATGATGTGGATCCCGTTACGCTCGGTGTAGATGTACTCCGACATTTTAGGGTTCCAACGTCTGGTCTGGTGACCGAAGTGTACGCCGGCCTCCAGCAGCTGTTTCATTGAAATAACGCCCATTTTTAGGCCCTCCTTTGGTTTTTAGGGATCTCTCCCATCTTCCACCGACTTCACACTCCTGATGAACCGGAAATCCGGACCCTCATCGGGAATCCGCCGATGTGTTTACGTAACAATCGCCATTTTAACACGATTGCATGATAAATGCAAGCATTTTTTCAAGAAAAAAACCAAGCACTTTATCCATGTGTTATGATCCGCGCTATATTCGCGTACGAATCGCCTGCCTTAAGCTCGTAGGTTCCGTTTATAATGCTTCTTCCGAGGTTATTTCTCGTGATGTAATGATCGAACTCCCACATGTCATCTATGATACCCTGCTCGTACATCTCACGGGCTATGGAGCTTGATACCAGACCGTCTCTGACGGTGAAGTTTACAACCGTTCCGGGCTCAAGTATCTTGTGAGTTCTCGGTGTCGAGTTCGGTCCCTCAGCCGGTGGCAGACTCTCCTCCGGTTTTTCGACCTTTTTCTTTTTCGGCTTTTGGGTCGGTTTCGGACTCTCTGTCGGCTCCTGTGTTGCCTCCGTACTGTCTTCCACATTGGAATCGGAGTTGCCTCCAACTCCGGCTCCCTTAACTCCTGCTCCTGAGGCAGCCTCAGTCGCTACGGTAGGCTCCGGCGGCAGACTCTCCTCGAAGGCATCTGTATCATCGCTCTTTACATCCTTCGGGAAAACCATACCGAGCTCTCTGGCCTGCTCGACCACACTTTCATTGGCAGTCGACGAGCCTTTCCTTGTACCTATACCCATGACGATGGCTGCGACCAAAAGTCCCAGTCCCAGCCCCTGTAAGAATCGTCTCATAAACGATTAGCTCCTTTTCTTATACATGGCGATCATAAGCTTTACCTCGCCCTGTCCGATGTTCAATTCCTTTGAAATATCAACTACTGATTTGCCCTGCTTGTAGAGCATTCTTATCCTGTCCTCTACAGCCTCACCTCTGCCGTTGCCGGCTGTTTCTTCCATATGAGACATAACAAACTCTCTGGTAGGTCTTTTCAGCTGCTCGGCAGATGCCTTTGCCGCCTTCATCTGAGTTGCCTGCGGCGGAACAGGTGCAGGCTTCAGTCTTTCAATACCGGTCATATTCTGGCCTTCGGTATTCATTACAAACGGTTCCGATGACGCATAAGACGGTGTCATACCTGCCTCCGGAGTCACCTGTGAGATGGTCAGATTTGCAGTCTTTTGCTGCGGGATCTCCGGTATCGGATTATTTTTCGGTTTTACATACTGTTGCGCAGTAAAAACAGTCCTGCGTGGACCAACCTCATTCCCCTGTGATGTTCCTAATACCTCATCAGGACGTATCGGGGTTCCGGTTGATATCTCAGGAGTACTATCCTTTTTCTCATGCGGTGCATGAATAGTATGGGATCTCTCTCTGACTCTGTCTGCTCCTGTGGCAGCACCCTGTGGTGCAGTCGGTATCGGTGCGGATACAGGCTTCGGTTCCGGAACGGAAACGGAAGCCGTAATGGGCGCCGGCTTCGGTGCAGCAGGCTTCGGTGCGGCAGGTGCAGGCTTAGATGCCGGCGCGCTGATACTCACAGGATCAGCGAGCTTCTCCTGCTCAGGAGTGACCTTCACAGGTTCAACCGGAGGAACTTTCCTGCGGTTGGTGTCATCCTGCATCATGGTCTTCAGCTCTTTCTGCTTTTCACCGAGCATGTTATACATGAAAACCACTTCTTCATGGTTTGTATGGATCTTCTCCATGAGTGGTTTTGAGAACTCATCGATTGCCATTATCTTTTCGTTGCATATGCGGTTCATCTGATCTTCTGTTGTCTCGACCAGCTCCACACCGCGCTTCTCGAGGATATCGTCGATGTGCTTTATGATGACTTCCTCATCCTTCTCAGTCCACAGATCAGCTCCGTGAACCTGCTCCAACTCATCCTCTGCCTTTGTCCCCTTCTTTTTTGCTACAAAAAAACTGGCGCAGATACATATTGTCCCGACTACTATCAGGACGATCTCTACTGCTAACATTCTTCTGTCTTCCTCCTAAAACCAATAAAGCAAATCAGATCATGATGTCGAACATGCTGTCCGACTTCGGCGCCATCGGCGCTTCATCTTTTTTCTTTTCTTTCTTTTTGCGGTTTCCACCGCTGTACGAGCCTCTGCTTGCACCGTCATCCATGTCGTATTCTTCTGTCTCTGAGCGCTGTGTTTCCGTAGTCTGATGTGCCCTCTGATCCACATTTGCCTGAACCTGAGCTGCCATCTGGTCGTTCGCATGCTGATGCTGGGATATCTCTCGTCCCTGATAGTCACCGGCCTCTACGGATCTCGGTGCCATCGTCATCATATCAACGGTGTTCCACGGCATGGCGTATCCCCCTCCCTGGGTATATTTTACAGATCTGTCATCTTAACATCTGCTCCGTCACGGACAAATCTGCAGTGTGAAATATGATCATGTATAACTCTTTTTGCATCCTTAACACTGAGCTCCGTTCCGGCATATACCGCATCATATACCTTTACGCACGAGCGTTTATTATTATCTATACGCTCTACCAAATTGTCTCTTTCGTAGCGGTTTTCTTTCAGTTCCTTTTGAAGTGCGGGTTTATTTTTAGTTGCTCTTTTTACGAAATCCTTCTGCTCATCAGTGATCTCCATTCCGTGCGAAAGAGCATTTTTTATACCCGTTGTTACATCTTCTATTTTTTTGAGCTCTGCTTCTATTTCTTTATTACGATCATGAAGCTCATTTACACGTATGATCAACTCCTTGTCGGAGATAACCTCGATTTCAGTGGTGCTGCCCATCTCGGAACCGATCGTGGTCGCAGAGATGTTTCCGTAGGTTTTTACCGAGCCTCCGTTTATGAGACCCTTCTTTCCGCGAACCTCTATATCCTCACGACATTGAACCTTGGAGTTCAGAACGGCGTCTGCCTTTAGCATACCGTTGCATTTTACATTCGCGCTCTCGATGAACTTCGCGGTAATATTTCCTTCTGCCTCGAGTATTCCTTTTTCACCGCCCTGCATTCCTCTTTTCAGAACGATATTTCCACCCGCATATAACTCGGCACACTCGACTACGCCATTAACAACGATGTCTCCGTCTGCTTTTATCTTGTAACCGGTATTTACGTTACCTGTTACCTGAACAGTACCGTTATACTCTATATCACCGGTTGATGCATCCACATTTGCAGGCACCTGATAGATATCAGATACCATTACCATATCCTCGACCAAGGTTACATGTCCGGAAACCTCAGAATAAATCTTGCACCTGTCATCGGATATTCTGATGTTTCTTCCGAATCTGAGTACCTTGTTTCTGACTGTCTTCGGCTTTAACGGTTTTCCGGTAACACTCATGCCCGGATTACCGAAGTCAACCGGTGTAAGCGTCGCGAGTTTTTGTCCCGCCTCAACAGGCTTAATATTTCCGAGCTGATGGAAGTCAACACTTCCGTCCTCATTCATTTTCGGTCTGACTGTCTGGTTTATATCAAAGTGATAAGTAACCTTTGCATCATGTCCCTGTCTGGGCTTGGTTGCCACTGCCACGAGATAGTCTCTGCAGTATTCATGATTCTGCAAAAAATGATCGATGGCTTTTCTTCTTACTCCAAACTTAACTCCCGCGATCCTGAGGTCTCCGATGATCTCATTCTCGGTCATCTCCTCACCACCGGTACTCGGAGGATAGAACCTCGCAACAGCCTTCATGCCATCAGGAGCAACAGTAACTAAGCATTTGCCGCCGACAGGAATAATCGGCTCCGGCCAAAGCGGGAAAGGCTCACCAAAAACACCTCTATCAAGATAGGATGAGATTTTTGTAGCATCATATTCAGGAAAAGAGATGGTATCAAGATAGCGAATTACATCGTCTACCTGAAACATCTCTCCGTCATCCTCGGCCTCATAGACCTTAAGAAACATTTTTTCATTTTCTTCGATTACCTGAAAATAAGCGTTTTTACCCATATGCTCCCCACCTTCGATCAGAACAGGTTCAAAAGATCTACCGAATCTCCTATTCTGTCCTTGATCTTTTTAAGTGCCTTCGTGTGCAACTGAGATACTCTTGACTCTGATACCTCCAGGATCTCACTGATTTCTTTTAATGTCAGTTCTTCATAGTAATAGAAAGTAATAACCTTCTGTTCTTTTTCCGTCAATGTCTGCAGCGCTTCTACGAGCATCTGCTTTAACTCTTCCTGCTCTACTGCCTGCTCAGGACCCACAAACTTGGAACCGAGCGTGTCGATCCTTCCTTCATTTCCCTGCTCGAGATAATCATCGAGCGATATCATATTCGAAAGCTCGGCCTCTGATTTCCATCCTTCATACTCATCAACCGTGATACCAAGCTCATCTGCAATTTCAATATCGGTTGCCGGTCTGCCCAACTCTTCTTCGAGTTTCGCTATGGCACCGTCAATTCTTTTTTGTTTCTGACGAAGGGTACGCGGTACCCAGTCCATTTTTCTGATATGATCAAGTATGGAACCGCGGATACGAAGGCTGGCGTAGGTCTCGAACTTTACGTTCTTTGCCATGTCAAATTTATCAATAGCGTCAATCAGTCCAAAAATCCCGTAACCTACGAGATCATCGTACTCAACGGTATAACCAAGGTACATCCCCATACGTCCTGCAACCAGATTGACCACATGAACATACTCAAGTATCAACTGATCACGGAGTTCAGGTTCTCTTGTCCGTATATAACGATCCCAGACCTTTTGTCTTTCCGCTTCCTTCATAATAAACTACTACCTCGCGATTCCTTTCACGTTTAGTCACCTATATAGTTTCCGTATTCATCAAAGGCATCCTCATCAAAGCTGTCATCATACTCGTCGGATGCTCCTCCCCCTCCATGAGTCTTCGCATACCGTTCTTCAGCGATCTTTCGTCTTCTTTCAGACTCCTGGGCGATCTTTTCCTCACGCTCCAGTCTCTCACGCTCTTCTTCTTCAGCTTTAAGTCTTGCTTCTTCTGCCTCTCTACGTTTCTTCTCGAGTTCCTCCATAGCTTTACGCTCTGACTGAACCCTTCCGATCACCTGGCCTGCTATCTGTCCTACTACATAAAATACGACCAGTACGATAGCCAATGCAATAAGATTGGTTTCAACCGGCCATTTTTGTACTAGTCCCAAAATACATGTTATCAAGCCGGCCAGCAGCATAATAAATGCAGGGATAAACCGATATTTCATATGTACGACTCTCCTACTCCGACCGTCTTGATATGAAGCTTGCAGCTCTCAGGGTCAAAGGTGATTGTGCGACCATTCGACGCTCCCGTATCCTCTCCGGTTATCGGGATTCTCCATTCGGCCAGCATTTTTTTGGCCATGGCAATATTCTGATCGCCAACATTCAACATGCTGTTTTGCGATCGTTTAGCAAACATTTTTGCCCCGCCGGCAATCTTTGCCTTAAGCCTTCGTGGTGAGATGCCCATATTTTCGGTCAGCTCGTCATACATATCCTTTAAGCACGTATCCATAAACTTGAATCTGTTATGCTGTTGAGATGGAATATGCGAACTGTCGGGCAACATCACGTGAGCCATGCCACAGATTTTGGAACTCTCATCGTACAACACAACCCCCAGGCAGGAACCCAGCCCAAGGGTTGATATCTTCTGGGGCGGTTGGCAGAGCTTGTAGTCTGCCATACCGACCCGGACAAGATCACTCATAAAAAACTCACGCTTTCTTCTTTTCCTCTACGACAGCCTGGATGTCAAGAAGTGAGATAAGGCTCTCACCCTTCTTTCCGATACCTGCAAGATATGCAGCCTTCTTATCGTCAAGCTTGAAGTTCGGTACCTCGATGGTATCTACCTCGATGTCAACAACCTCTCTAACTTCATCTACGATAAATCCTACTCGAGACTGGTCCTCCATGCGGACGATGATGATACGTGTCATATGAGTATAGTCGATATCCTCAAGATCAAATCTCCTTCTGAGACTCATGATCGGCACAACCTCACCACGAAGGTTGATAACACCTACATAATACTCCTGAGATTTTGCAACTCTCGTGATCTGCTGCATTCGCACGATATTGTCGACAAATGCAATATCGATACCGTACTGCTCACCGCCGAGCTTTACGACGATGTACTGTACTATCTCCTCCTGGATATCCAGGATCTGATCTACCTTATCTTCCATAATTTCCTCCATTCCGGAGCTCCTGCGACGGAGCGCTCTCCTTAAATCAACGTATTCGTATCAAAGATGAGTGCTACCTCGCCATCGCCAAGGATCGTTGCACCACTAAACAGCTTCTCATTTGTGATATGTCTGCCGAGAGACTTGATGACTGTCTCCTGCTGACCGATCAGGTTATCTACTATCATACCGACACGCTGATCGCCCTTCTGCATGATAACCACAACATAGTTCTCAGGCTGCTCTTCCAGCTCCTCGAGCTCGAGAATCTCGTGTGAGCGGATGATCGGAATAACACTTCCACGCAGGTTGATAACCTCTTTGTTCTGTACAAAGCGAATCTCGTTTCTCGGAATATCCTCGATACCCTGGATATTTGAAAGCGGAATCGCGTATTTCTCGTTCATTACCTCTACCATCAAAGCCTGGATGATAGCAAGTGTCAGCGGCAGCTGAATGGAGAATGTTGAGCCCTCTCCCTGTACGCTCTTTGCGCTGATGCTTCCGCCAAGAGCCTCGATCTTGGTACGTACGACATCGAGACCCACACCACGACCGGATACATCCGTGATCTTTTCTGCTGTCGAGAAGCTCGGCTGGAACAGAAGGTCGATGAAATCCTTGTCTGTCATGGTCTCTGCCTGCTTCTCTGTGATAGTACCTTTCTCCAGAGCCTTGGCACGAACCTTATCAATATTAATACCGCCACCATCATCTCTAACTTCGATGACTACGTTATTTCCATCCTGATAAGCATCGAGGAAGATAGAACCAACCTCGTCCTTACCAAGTTTAACACGCTCCTCGTTGCTCTCCAGACCATGGTCAGCAGAGTTACGCAACAAGTGCATCAAAGGATCTCCGATCTCGTCGATAACTGTACGATCGAGCTCGGTCTCCTCACCAGTCATATACAACTCCATCTTCTTACCCAGCTTGCGGGAAAGATCGCGGATCATACGCGGGAATCTGTTTACTACACTCTCGATCGGCACCATGCGGACCTTCATGACTGACTCATGCAGGTTCGTAGTGATACGCTCGAGGTATTCTATCTGGTCATTGAACGCCTGATTATCATTGGCAACAGCTTCACCGTTGCTTGATGCGGCAACAAGTCCGTTCTTTGCGATGATAAGCTCGGATACGAGGTTCATCAACTCATCCAGCTTGTCGATATCCACACGAACCGAACGGCTTCCAACCTTTGCCTTTGCACCGCCACCGCCGGAAGCTTTTTTCTTTTCTTCCGAAGGAGCAGCTGCAGATGCAGGCTTCGCTGCGGCAGCAGGAGCTGCATCTCCCGCCTGGGGTGCTGCAGCAGCCGGTGCACCGGCCGCAGGTGCTGCTGTTCCGATATCGATAGGCTCTCCGTCCTCGTTCTCTGTAGCTGATGCCGGGATCGGGAAATCATCGATATAAACCTCTCCTACCTCAGACACGTTCATTATCATATTTTTTATATCCTCCTTGGACTCACCGGTCACAAGGATCCAACTGAAGTCAAACTCGAACTCTTCATCCTCGATCTGCTCAGTAGTAGGAACACTCTTTACGAGCTCACCCTTCTCATCTACAGACTTAAATACGAGGAATGCACGTGCAGACTTGAGCACGCATGTATCCTGAAGAAATACCGTGATACCATAAACCTGCTTTCCTTCCTGTTTTGCATTGTTCATGGCATTTACTTCGGACTCGTTTACACGGATTTCGCGGAAACGCTCCTTCTCAGGATCACCGCCCTCAGCCGGTGCTGCTGCAGGTGCTGCCGCCGGTGCTTCCTCAGCCGCCGGTGCTGCATCCTCGGCAGGCGCTGCCGCCGGAGCTGCTGCGGGAGCATCATCGCCACCGTCTCCCCCGTTCAGGAATGCGTTCAGATCATTGATAATGTCCTCGTTATCCTCTGTTCCTTCATTGCCCTCCGAAGAGATAACAGTAAGGTAACCCTCCAAAGCATCCAATCCACGGAAAAGGATGTCGACCAGCTTTGAACTGGCTTTCATGCTTCCGTTTCGGATCTCGGAGAATACATTCTCCAGATCGTGGGTCAGGCGCTGCATACGGGCGAATCCCATAGTGCCCGCCATACCCTTGAGGGTATGAGCCGCACGGAAGATCTCGTTGACCGTATCCGCATCGTCCGGATCCTTTTCGAGTGCGAGCACATGCTCGTTCAGACTCTGAAGATGCTCCTTGGTCTCATCGATGAACAAATCCAAGTATTGACTCGTATCCATATCTACCTCTTTTCTGCAGGCAACCCTGCTTATTATACTCCTGCTTCTTTGATAAGCATCGCAGTCACACCATCAAGCGGTACGACTTTGTCAGCGACACCAGCCTCAACTACTGATCTCGGCATCCCGTATACAACACAGGTGTCTGCGTTCTGGGCAACACATTTTACATTGAAGGTGTTGCGTATAAGGGAAATACCATTACATCCGTCGGCTCCCATACCTGTCAGGACACCGCAGATGATCTCCTCGAATGAAGCGTTGACCAATGACTCGAAAAAAATATCAGCACATGGTCTCAGCCCTCCTCGTGGAGGTTTGTCGTTTTCGGAAAAAGCATACGTTCCGCCCGGCTTGCACACGAGCTCGCACTGCTTTCCTCCCATAGCTATATAAACGTTTCCTGCCTTTAGCTCCTCTCCGTCCTCAGCCTCTTTCACTCGTATCGGACTCATCTCATCCAACCTCTGCGCCAATGATTTTGTAAATCCGGCAGGCATATGCTGAACGACAACTATCGGATACGGAAAATCAGCCGGAAAAAATGGCACGACAGACTGAAGTGCCTTCGGTCCGCCTGTCGAAGATGCGATAACCACAAGCTTCGATCCCTTTTTCACCATGTGACTTCTGCGCGGGAAAGGTGTTGCCGCGGTAGATACAGGTACCTTGGCCGGCTCCTCCTTTGGATGGATGGAAGACCTGGTTACATCTATACCTGCTGCGATATATACCTTCTGCAGAAGATCCTCGCGAAACTCGTTGAAGTGCTCACCGATGGAACTGATAGGTTTCTTGATAAAATCAAGAGCTCCGAGTTCCAATGCTTCGATAGTCTCCGCACCGGTTTCGCTGGCGATGGAGCTGACAATGATCGATGGGATACGGATATGCGCGGCGTTCATCTCACGAAGGAGAGTAACACCATCCATCTTCGGCATCTTGATATCGATAAGAAGTATGTCGTACCTCTCTCCGCTATTCAAATGTTCAAGAGCTGTGATACCATTATTTGCCGTACCACCGACAGTCAGGTGCTCGTCCTGGTTTATTATATCAGAGATAACCCTTCTCATGAGTGCAGAGTCATCTATTACCAGTACTTTTTTCATCTTTCGCCTCCAGACATTCTTCTTCTCTGTTCCTCAAAGACGTACTTAACTATGATCTCGCGTTCTCCATTCGTGATACCATCAAACTCACATCTTGCATCACTGGCCGAAGCTCTGGAGTCATCACTCTTTTCACAGTCGATCACATGAGCCATAACCTTCATGGGCAGTACACCTTTTTGCAACGACAACGGAACGGCGACCTCTATCGGCTCTCCCCTATCCAGAGTTTCCCTCAGATGGAACTTGACACCGCCGCCACTCAGATTGGTAATGGTAGCGGGCTGCCATAACTCAGGGACTTCCTCTAACTCTTTTCTATACCCCTCCAACAGTTCTTTTTCACCATTGCGTTTTGCTCTTTCTATCTCATCTCTGAGACGTATCTCCTCCTTTGAAAATCTTCTGTATCTGATCTCAAAGGTACACTCCAGTCTGTAAAACTTTCTTCTTTGGAACTTCTGCGGATCCGTTACAAACAATACATCAAGAACAGCAATCTTGCCCTCATTGTATCTGTTTTTCACTCTTCCTCTGCACTGATAGAGCCCCGCCTTTGTAAAAAAGCAAATATCAATATCTTCCCCGTTCCTCATCGGAACAAGTCTTCCATCCTGTACGGGCGCAGCTATTTTTGCAGTCCTCAGATCATCAAAATCCAATATCTGACTGGAATATTTTTTGTTATTTTTAGCATCGGAAAAGGCAGACCTTGCCGGCGTTATTTCTATTTTATTGCCGATATCAAATACCTTTTCCATACAAATCTCCATTAAAAATAACAAGCAGTTTATTTGCGACCGAACTTCATTCTTATAACGTTTGTGAACAGTCTCATGATACCCATACCCTGCTCCTCTACAGGGAGCTCTGCATCGCCGAGTCTGGCAGCGATGGCAGTTATAGATCTGGCCGCCTTTGAATCCGGTGCCGAGAGAACTATCGGCACCTGTTTCAGTATTGCCTTTGACATATTATCATCGTGCGGTATGGGACCAAGATAATCTATGTCAATATTCAAAAATTTGCTTACTACTATTCCCAGTTTTTCATGCAGCTCATCGGCGTCATCACTTCCTCGTACCTGGTTGGCGATAAGCTTTACTACCGTCTTTGTTTTCTGATAAGTAGAGTTTCTGTTTAGTGATTTTAACAGTGCATATGCATCCGTTATGGATGTAGGCTCCGGTGTTGCCACGAGCAGTACCTCCTCGCTCGCTGCCACGAACTCAAGTACGGAGTTTCCTATACCGGCTCCAGTATCTACTATCACGACATCAGCAAGCTGATCGAGCTCTGACATCTTTTGGATCATATCTACGATCTGCGCCTTGCTGAGATTGGCCATCTCGTTGATACCGGATCCGCCTGAAATGAATCCGATATTTTCCGGACCATAGGTTATGATATCACGCATTCCCTTGCCTCTGAACATCAGATCAGCAAGGTTAAACTGCGGTCTGATACCGAGCATGATCTCGATGTTTGCGAGACCAAAATCGGCGTCGAGTATAACTACTCTTTTTCCCATACGCTGTAAGGATATGGCAAGGTTGACCGATACGCTGGTCTTGCCGACGCCACCTTTACCGGAGGTAACCGTGATGACGCGGGACATCTTTTGCGGTATGTCCGGCTGATATTGCTGGCGTTTTATTATATTACGTAAGCGTTCTGCCTGATCGTCCATCAGCTTACCCCCTTTCCACATGAATTATTCAGCAAGTTGCATAATTCATGCAAACTCTACGACATCAACTGTTTTGCTATGGCCTGTGCGTCTATTCGTGAGATGTCATCCGGGACGTTTTGTCCGTTTGTTACATATGAAAGCGGGCACTTGGTACTAACCTTCATATTCAGAACAACTCCTGACGACAATGTCTCATCGAGTTTTGTAAATATAATACTGTAATCCGTTATGTCCTGATATACACTCGCGATCTCTTTCAGATCACGATACTTGGTACCTGCTGAGAGACATAAATATACAAGTCTTTTTGAGATCGGTACCTGCTCAAGTAACGTCTGTATTTCTTCTATCTGCTCGGTATTTTTATGTGAGCATCCTGCCGTATCTACGAGAACTACGTCGTATTTTTGCAGGTCATCTAACATCCCCTCGAGCTCCTCCGGATGATAGATAACGTGGAGCGGTACGGATAGTATATCGGCATATACTCGTAACTGCTCAACCGCAGCAACTCTATATGTATCAGCCGTGACCAAAGCAAGCTTACAATTCTGCTCGAGCTTCAGTCTCGACGCGAGCTTCGCGATGGTGGTCGTTTTTCCGACTCCGGTCGATCCCAGGAAGAATACAAACTTGGTCGGCTCGTTCGGTTTGTAGTTGATCGTGTACGGCTGACCTATCATAAGGATGATCCTCTGATATACACTTCCGAGTATCTGGTCTACAGCCGCGTCCTTCGGCAACGCTCTCTTCGCCTCGTCGAGTATCGCATCGGCTATCGACTCATCAACCTCATTCTGAATAAGCTTTTTGTAAATCAGGTCGCGATAGATTGCTCCCTTATCCTTCTTTTCGGGATTATCTGCTTCCTCACGATCAGACTCGTCTGTATCCTTTCTGTCTGAAGCTCTGCTCTCTTTGCTTGCTTCATTCAGTCTCTTTCTGATCTCTTCTTTTTCTTCCCTGTCATCCCTTGCTTGTGCAGCACGTCTGTCAGAGGAATCCCTTCTGATCAGCTCTTCGCGGCGCGCAGGTTCCTCACGTCTTACAGGTTCTCTGCGGACCGATTCTCTTCCGTCACGACTGTCATCTCTTGATGCTCCGGCAGATGATCTCGCTTGTGTACCATTCGTAGCAGTCGAAACATTTTTATCTGTCATCTGTTTTTCCAAAAGGTTTAAAAGCTGCGACAGTCTCTCTTCGTTTGTCCCTTCATTATCAGCCTTTCCCGAAGTTGACGATGACGGCTTCGGTACGCCCTTTCCGGGCGCCTCCAAAGGCGGCAACCCCTCGAGCGGAGGTATCGAAACATCAAACTTTGTACGCTTGTCACCGACCGGCGTTGTTTTCGGCTGCGGCTTTTCCTCGGTGTAGCTTGTGTTCTCATCAAGAGCGGCCGTTACCTCAACTTTTGCGCGCAGGAAAATACGCATAATGCCTCTCGGATGAACCTTTTTTACATTCATCACGATAGCATTGCTGCCCAATTCTTCCTTTGCCTTTTCTATGGCATCCTTTTCAGTTTTGGCAAGGTATTTTTTAATTATCATTCAACGCTCACCATCCCAACTGATTGTAACTCAACCTCAGAGTCAATCTCATTATATGATAATACATGGAGGTTTTTGAACTGTTCCTCCGTCAGTTTTTTTACATACATACGGACTATCGGCGAGGTGATAAGTATCGCCGCGCGTCCGAGCTCTTCGAGCTTGTTTATCTCAGTTCTGATAGACTCCATCAGACGCTGTGTGTATTCAGGATCCAGCGCAAGGTACGAGCCCTGCTCTGTCTGTTTTACCGAACCCATGATCTCCTGTTCCACCTTCGGATCGAGAGTGACCACGCTGGTAGGCTCATTACTGAAGAAGTACTGGTTCGAGATGGCACGCTTTAAGTTTTGGCGCACATACTCGGTAAGCACATCCGTATCGTGAGTGGTCGTCGCATAGTCGGCCAAAGTCTCGAATATGGTAACGAGATCTCTGATCGAAATACCCTCCGCGAGCAGGTTTTGGAGGACCTTTTGTATCTCTCCGACGTTCAGCAGCTTCGGAACAAGCTCCGATACCAGAGTCGTGTTTGCCTCCTGAACATTGTCGATGAGGTTCTGTACATCCTGACGTGTCAAAAGCTCTGCAAGATGCGAGCGGATAACCTCGGTAAGGTGAGTCGCGATGATGGAAGGCGGATCCACAACGGTATAGCCAAGTGACTCCGCGCGCTCCCTCTGGCTCTCCGTGATCCAGATGGCAGGTAGGTGGTATGAGGGCTCGAAAGTCGGAATACCCGAAATCTCCTCCTCAACATAACCCGGATTCATTGCCATATAGTGATCAAAAAGTATCTCACCCTCACTGACAGGCACACCCTTTATCTTTATCAGATACTGGTTCGGATTCAACTGGATGTTATCACGCAGTCGGATCATAGGCACCACGCATCCAAGCTCGAGAGCGATCTGTCGCCTGATCATAACCACGCGGTCCAAAAGGTCTCCACCCTGGTTAACATCAGCCAACGGGATGATACCGTAACCGAACTCCAGCTCGATAGCATCCACCTGCAAAAGCGAATTGACGTTCTCCGGCCGTCGTATCTCTTCGGCGGATTCTTCTTCCTCCGCGACGGCCTCCTCTATCTCGGCCTCCTCGAGTGTTCCGGCTATCATTCTTGATACTATTACAAATATCACACCATATCCGACGAATATGACAAGATTCAACGGTGTAAAAATACCAAGACCGATAAGCGCTATACCTACTATAAGGAGAACCTTCGGTATAGAGAACAGCTGCTTCTGCAAAACGTTTCCGACATCGGCATCCTTTGATCCCTTCGTGACCAGAATACCTGTCGCAAGCGATATCATAAGTGACGGTATCTGTGATGTAAGTCCGTCACCTATTGTCAATATAGAATATCTCTGGATAGCGCCGGAAAAATCCATTCCGTTCATCAGCACTCCCAGAGCGATACCTCCGGCGAAGTTGATCATCGTGATGATCAGACCTGCCGTAGCGTCTCCCTTTACATACTTAGTCGCACCGTCCATGGCTCCGAAGAACGCGGATTCCTGTTGGATCTTTTCTCTTCGTTCCTTAGCCTCATCATCCGTGATGGCTCCGGTGTTTAGGTCCGCATCGATGGCCATCTGTTTACCGGGCATGGCATCGAGGGTGAATCTCGCTGTTACCTCCGATACACGCTCGGAACCCTTGTTGATAACCATCAACTGCATGATCAAAAGGACGAAGAATACGATCGCCCCGACGATCAGGTTACCTCCTCCGACGAAATTACCGAATGTGGAAACGACGTTTCCTGCCTCACCGTTGAGAAGGATATTACGTGTCGAGCTGACATTAAGTGCCAGTCGAAACAGTGTTGTAAGCAAAAGCAATGTCGGAAACGAGGACATATCCAGCGCTTCCTTGGAAAACAGCGCGTTGAAAAGGATCACCATTGCGATGGCGATGTTCAGCGCGAACATCAGGTCGAGCAGAAAGAGCGGGACCGGTATGATAAGGAATAGAATAGGGACGAGCACAAATGCGCCCAACGCTATGTCGGACTTCTGCATATTGGCTTACCTCCTATCTCAATCTGTGTTAGTGTCATGTGGCACAACCGGTGCCGGACGCGATCGGATTATCATCCTGCTTGATCTAAGCTGTATACATAAGCTAGTATCTCTGCTACCATCTGGTAGAGTTCCGGAGGGATTTCCGCTCCTATATCTACGTTATGGTAGAGCATTCGGGCGAGTGGTTTGTTCTCGACGATTTGGACTCTGTTTGCGCGGGCGATTTCTTTGATTTTTTCTGCAAGGAAATCTGCTCCCTTTGCGATTACGATCGGTGCCTCTGCTGACTCCTTATCGTATTTGAGTGCTACCGCCAAATGCGTCGGGTTGGTGATGACCACGTCTGCCTCGGGCAGCTGTTGCATCATACGACGGCGGGATGCTTCCTGCATCTTTCGTCTGATGGCGCCCTTGATCTCAGGATTTCCTTCGGAGTTTTTGTACTCGTCTTTTACTTCCTGCTTGGTCATCTTCATATCTTTTCTGAACTTGCGTTTCTGATACATCCAGTCAGCAAACGCTATCAGCAAAAATACTATTGCTATTCGAAATGCTATGTCGAGAACAGTATCTATTATCAGTCTTACTGCAGCTACTGTTTCAAGCTGATAAATATTGGTGATCATCCCCCACTCATCCTGTATGTATGAGAAGACCACCCAGAACAACACACCGAGTTTTACTAACGCTTTTAAAAGCTCAACAAGCTTGTCCTTTGAGAAGATTCTTTTCATTCCTTTTATCGGATTAAGCTTACTCGGTTTTGGCTTTAACGGCTTTGTAGTTATCTTCCATTTAACCTGTTTTACACCGACTACAAATGCGACCAAAACACCGATAAGCGATATCGGAAGTATCGTAAATAATACTTCTCTTAGTCCCAGTTGAAACAGGTTTTCCGATCTGCTTAAATTGAACTCATTTGTAGCATAATCAGCCATATTTGTCATGACATAATAATACGTCTCGTATATCCTGTCATATATAAATCCACCGAATATTTTTATTCCGAGTATCAACACCAGAAGCATCGAAGCCGTATTCAGATCCTGAGACCTCGGCGCCTGTCCTTCGTTACGTGCATCACTCAGCTTTTTGGCTGTAGGCTCCTCCGTTTTTTCTCCGCCCTCATCTTTGGCGAAGAACTGGAGGTTATACTTTAATAATAAATCTTCCACTTTTTACCTCTACGGTGTGAAACCATGTACCACATCGGTGATCACATCCTTCATTTCCGTAAACACGAAATCCGAAACTGTCGGCAGGGTCTGCACCAAAAGCAAAAGAACAAAAAATCCAACTATCAGCTTTATCTGCATTCCCACGACGAACATATTCATCTGCGGAGCGATACGTGCAAGTATTCCGAGGATTATATTTATCAAAAACATCGCGCAAAACATCGGCAATGTTATCCTGAAACCAATGATGAAAAAATTGACAATAAAATCAATTCCTATCTGCACCATATCGCGCGGGAAAACTTCCTGTCCCACATTAAAATATTTAAAGGTATCGAGTATCGCACGTATTATATAATAGTGCATATTTGTCGCTACCAGAGTAAGCATAAATAACGTGTTATAAATAAGACCTGTAACAGTTACCTGCTGGTTGTTGATCGGGTCAAAAGTTGATGCCATCGAAAGACCCATATCGATATCCATAAGCTGTCCTGCGAAGTTCAGTATATAAGTACAGCATGCACACATGAACCCCAGTGTAAGCCCGACAACCAGCTCCTTAACAATTAACGCAGTAAACCCGATTATACCCTGATACTGTAACTCAACAACAGGCGTCATCGGTATGACTATAGCCGAGAGCATGATACTGATCCCGACCTTCATCTGTGGCGAGAGCGACCTGATATTAAACAGAGGCGCCACTCCCACGAAGCCGGCTATCCTTACAACAACGAGCATATAATACTCGAAGCTCTCAACTGTGAACTCCAATTTAATCCTCCACTAAACAAAACTCGAGAATGAATTACACATTTGTTCCAAAAAATCCACGCAGCTTCCCATGATCCATCCGCCCAATAATAACAGCGCCAAAAATATCGCCAACAGTTTCGGAACAAACGTAAGTGTCTGCTCCTGGATCGATGTTATCGTCTGAAATATCGATATGATCAGACCGACGATCAACGATACCAAAAGTAACGGCATCGCACATCGTAACACGGTAAATATCATGTCGCGTGCTATATCCAGTATATCAGCATCAGTAAACATATATTAACTCCAATCTAATATCTCTCGTCACTCGTTTTGCTGCGCGCGAGAAAAGCATGAATCTTTCCGGCAGTGCTATAACAACGCTAATAAAACGTCTTCACCACCTGACCGATCAACAGGTCCCATCCGTCAGCCAATACGAATAACAGCAACTTGAACGGCATCGATATCGTGGTTGGCGGTAGCATCATCATACCCATCGACATCAGCGTCGACGAGACGACCATATCTATTACTATAAACGGCAGGTATAATAGGAATCCCATAATAAATGCCGCTCTTAGTTCGCTTATCATAAAGGCGGGGATCAGAACCGTCGAAGGAATCTCATCTATATTCTCAACGGAGACCTCATCCTCTTTTTCCTGTATCTCCAAAAACAGCTTGATATCTTTTCTGTTCGTCTGCTTGAACATGAACTCCCTGAGAGGCGCCATACCTCGTTCGAGAGCTTCTTCCTGGGTGATCTCACCGGCATCAAACGGCTTGATCGCGTCATCATTTATCTGCACCATAACGGGCGACATTATGAATAACGTCAAAAAGAGCGCCAACCCCAATAGCACCTGGTTAGGTGGCGAGGTTTGCGTTCCCAGAGCAGTACGAACAAAATGAAGCACCACAATTATTCTGGTGAACGATGTCATCATCAACAGAATAAACGGTGCTACTGATAAAACTGTCAATACAAGAAGAATTCTCAACGGCGCGGATAACCCCGTTGCTCCTGCATTTGACGATATTGAAAACTGAAAATCCTCCGGGGAATCCGGATCCTGAACTTCTCCTACAGTACCGTTGCCCTCGATATGATCCTGATCGGCATCACTCTTTACGGCCGGTGCTGCATATGCCGTTGTACGACAAAAAAAGGTTGGCATCATAAGTACTATGATCAGAAGGCACAAGCGAACTACTGCTTTAACACCTTTCCGTCTGAACATACGTACCAACCTCTTAACTACATAAGTATTAGTTTTTGCGGAATCTGTTCATCATATCCTTGAAAGATACCGCACCATGCTCCTTTTCAACCGGCGTCAGATCTAGCTGGTCCTTGGATAATGCTGTCAAGAATGTAATATTGTCCTTTGCCACTCCGATCGCATAGTACTGATCGCCGAGTTCGATGATTTGGATATATTTGTTCGGCGCAATCTTGAACGTCTCCTTCACATGAATGTTCGGTGAATGAGCCTGGATTGCTCCACTCTTTCCAATCCATCTTGTCGTAAAGTAAGTCGCCACCAAAACAAGAATAAAAATTACAATGATGACAACAAGCTGTATTACATTGGACAGCATAGATTAACCAATCGCTTTCTTGACTGCCTCCAGAACACGGTCTGCCTGGAACGGCTTAACGATGAAGTCTTTAGCACCTGACTGGATCGACTCGATAACCATCGCCTGCTGACCCATTGCTGAGCACATGATAACACAAGCGTTAGCATCTCCCTCTTTGATCTTTTTCAGGGCCTGGATTCCATCCATCTCCGGCATGGTGATATCCATCATAACCAGATCCGGATTGGTCTCGTTGTACTTCTCGACCGCCTTTGCGCCATTCTCTGCTTCTCCGGCTACTTCATAACCGTTTTTGGTCAGGATGTCTTTGATCATGACCCTCATGAACGCCGCATCATCGCAAATCAATACACTCTTAGCCATTTTTTATCTCCTTTAATCAAGATTCTTTGATAATCTCGGTCACTCGTATACCGAAGCTCTCCTCGATAACGACAACCTCGCCTTTAGCAACAAACTTCCCATTTACCAACACATCGATCGGTTCACCCGCCAGCTTATCCAGCTCTATGATCGTTCCCGGTGAGAAATCCAGGATCTCTTTGATGGATTTGCTGGTTCGTCCGAGCTCTACCGTGACTTCCAACGGAACATCCATGATCAGATCGATGTTCTCAGGCGCTATACCTGACAGATCCGGTGGAGCCATGAAACTCTGGAACTGAGCCGGTGCTATGTTGTAATCCTGCGGTGGCATCGCGTACATCGGTGGCGGTGCCATCTGGGGCTGCATTGGCGGCGGTGCCGCTTGGGGTGCAGCTTGCGGTACAGGTTGCGGTGCCGGTTCCGGTGCAGCTGCTGCAGGAGCCGGTGCAGGCTCAGGTGCTACCGTTGGTGCCGGTTCGGGTGCTGCAGGCTCGTCGTCGGTTATACCGGCAAACTGCTTGTAAACCCTCTTGGCAAAGTCTGTAGGATACAACTGCATGATCTGTGAATCAACCAGATCACCGATCTCCATCCTAAATGACACCTGTACGAATGAGCTTTCAACCAACCCTTCCAGCTCACCCTTGATGTTCTCGGCAAGATCAACTCGGGTTGCCGTCGGTGGTGAGATATCCACCGTGTCATTGATCATGGAAGACATCGACGTAGCCGCCGATCCCATCATCTGGTTCATCGCCTCACAGATCGCACTTAGGTGCAACTCCGAAAGCTCCTGATCTGTGTTCGTCCCGTCTCCGCCCATCATCAGATCGGTGATGACCTTGACGTCATCCTCTTTCAGGATCAGGATATTTTTACCTTCCAGACCTTTGACATATGATATGTGAATAAACACACAAGGTGTTGGTTGTTCTCTCGAAAGATCGTCTATGGATATCGTCGTGACCTGTGGTGTCGTGATATCCACTCGATTATTAACCAGGATCGACAGCGTCGTCGCCGCCGTGCCCATGCTTATGTTGGCGATTTCGCCAAGTGCATCTGCCTCATCAGCTGAAAGTGCATCGCCTGAGGCCGAAGTTGCTCCCCCTCCGTCAGGAGCAGCTGCAGCGGCTTCCGCGTCATCGCTGCCTGAATCATCTTCCATGCTGCCAAGAAGGGCGTTTATCTCTTCTTGCGAAAGCATTCCGTCCATCGCGCTACTCCTCTCTGTAGATTGATTTTATCTTCACTGCGTACGAGTCGTTATAAGCACCCGGAATAGCAGAGAATTTCTTTATATTACCCACATATACATCGAGCTCATCCTCGAGGTGGGTGTCGATTTTGATGA
This sequence comes from Lachnospiraceae bacterium P6B14, assembly GCA_000687695.1. Taxonomy (GTDB): domain Bacteria; phylum Bacillota; class Clostridia; order Lachnospirales; family Lachnospiraceae; genus Eubacterium_F. The sequence goes on from JHWZ01000004.1 coordinate 131,296, forward strand.
TGTCACCCGGCAACAAATGCATAAAATCGTTGACGGATATCGCCGATCGTCCCATGATCGCCCGCACAGGTATCGAAGCCTTTTGCAACGACTCCTCGATGACCTCCTTGTACGTACCGATCTCCGTAGTCTCGTTCGATGAATACCAGTTTTTCGTATTCAACTTATCGATGACCGGCTCGATAACATCGTATGGGATACAGACGTTCATAAGTCCTTCCGCATTACCGATCCTGATGTTCATCGTGATGATCGATGTCATCTCATTCGGCGTTACGAACTGCGCGAACTGTGAGTTCGTCTCGATACGATCAAGTATCGGTTCCAGCTGAGCCACCGTCTGCCACGGCTCAACCAACAGATTTACACAAACGACCATGATCCTCTCTATGATCGTAAGCTCTATCTCGGTAAACTCTCGCGTCTTTTCGAGTGGTTGCCCATCGCCTCCCAGCATTCGGTCAACGATAGCATACCCGAGCCCCGTCGCCATCTCCATGATGATGTTGCCATCGAGCGGTGCGAAGTTCACAACTCCCAACAGTACCGGGTTTGACAGCGAGTTCGAAAACTCCTGATATGTCGCGGCCTCGGAGTGCATTACCTCGACCTGGACATTTTTACGTAGATATACAGGAAGCGTCGTGGACAGCAGTCTCGCGTAGTGCTCATATATGAAGACCAGCGTCCTTAAGTGCTCCTTTGAAAACTTACTCGGTCTCGCAAAGTTGTAGTCTTTGACAGGCCTTTCGTCTTCTACCTCGGCGGCATTCGGGTCAAATTCTCCGCTGTTAAGAGCAGATAATAGGTTATCTATCTCGCTCTGCGACAGCACATCACTCATAACGCCTCACCTCACAACTACCTAGTTTAGTCTCTGAAATATCAGTCAACCTATATCATATCACATTTTTTCTGATATATAAAGGCTTTTTTTAAAAATACTCCGACACTCCCACATCATGTGATGCGATAATTATGAACCACATCATAATGCTGTTTATCAGTTAAGGAGTGTTCCTACGAGGATAACCTCGACGATTGCCTTCGTATCATACATCTCCGAAAGCTTTTTAGCACATTCCTTGCAGGCCTTTACCTGATCGAAATCATCGATTGAGTAAGATGTTATGGTCTTCTTCACAAGATCCTTGGCATATACATCGTTGGTAGAAAGCTGCGTCTTTATGTTTTCGAAATCCTCAGCCTTTGTATTCAGTGAGATGGTGATTCCCTCTAACTGGATGTAATGCTTCTCATCACTTCCTTCAGCCATAGCGAGGTTCCATGTCTGCTTAGCATCGTAGGTCATGGACAACGGCTCAAGGTCGGCCATCGTGTACTCCTCATCCTTATTTTTATCCTCGATCTCCAGATCGATCACTGATGCGACCTTGTCGATAAGGTTTGAGGTCTTGTTCATCGCAGGCATCACGGAGAATACCAAAACGATCGTCAGCACGAGGTTTATAACCGTCGCTGCCATGATGACCACTGTAAGTATGTTCTTCTTCATCGTCTGTCTCCTCACTTATTGGTATAGATGCGGAACTCAACTCTTCTGTTCTTCGCGCGTCCCTTTTCGGTCGCATTCGGTGCGACAGGATCATATTCTCCTCTTCCTGTCGTCTCTAAGTTATGTGGCTCAAGCTTTTTCACATTGACCATGTAATCAAATACCGATGTTGCTCTGGCCATCGAAAGCCACATGTTATCCGGGAACTCTGCTGAATGCATCGGAACATTGTCTGTGTGTCCGAGAATCTGTATTCTGTTCCCCTTGTAAACTCTCAGGATATTTCCAACCTTTGAAAGGATCGGCTTTACTGATCTTTTGATCGTTGCCTTTCCTGAATCAAACAGAAGTCCGCCGCTCATGGTAATCTGGACGTATTGGTTATTTTTGTCCATCTGCACGGTAATGTCGTCCTCGACATTTTTATCCTCGGCAGCCTTCATGATCTCCTCATAGACCTCTGTGTTTGCCTTCTTCTGTTCCTCAGCCTGCTGTGCTTCGACAGCAGCTACAGTTGCCTTGTCTATGTTGTCGCCGGGCTTGTTGTCATCATTCTGGCTGTGCGGGTTCTGGTCGGTGTTCTGACCTTCGTTACCCGTCTGGTCATCCTGTTGTTTTCCACCCTGCTGATCATCCTGGTTTTGATTCTGATTCTGGTTTTGTTGTCCGGGCTCAGCAGTCGTACCGGGCTTGTTTTGATCTGTCTGACCCTGGTTCTGATCCTGGTTTTGTGTATTATCCTTGTTTGCGGTGTCGTCGGACTTGTTTTGTCCGTCGTCACTCTTCATACCACCCTGGTCGTTGTGCTCACCCTTTTGTGAAGCACTCTCGCCGGGGTTATACTGACTCTGGTCTTCGGTCGCGTCCGCGTCCTCGCCCGAGCTTTCAAACTCATTAAAATACTGTGATATCGCCACAACCTGGTCGGTACCACTGTCGATGAAAGGTCCCTGCCCGATCGACTCTCCGCCGCCGTCAAAGATGTTGATACTTTCACTCATTGACTTAACGACTGCCTCATACTTCTGCGCGTCGACTGTTGACATCGAGAACAAAAGCACGAAGAAGCAAAGCAACAGGTTCATCAGATCGGCGAAGGTGTTTATCCAACCACCGGTGTCGGCGGGTTCATCTTCTTCGATCTTCGCCATTAAGCCTCACCACCTGACCCGCCTTCCTCTTCACCCATACCGGAACGGTTCTCAGGTGACAGGAAGGATTTTAACTTCTCTTCGATGACACGCGGGTTCTCACCTGCCTGGATCGAGAGGATTCCTTCACTTATTACGCTCATCATCTGAATCTCTGATGAGTTGATCGCTCTGAGCTTGACTGAGATAGGGATACACAGCCAGTTAGCGATCAGTGAACCATACAGTGTCGTGATAAGGGCGACCGCCATGTTCGGTCCGATGGAACTCGGATCGTCGAGGAGCTTCAGCATGTTGATCAGTCCGATCAGGGTACCGATCATTCCCCAAGCAGGTCCCATGCCGGCGAACGCCTCCCAGAAAGCAGCCTTAGCGGAATGTCGTCCGTTTATGGCTCCGATCTCGGTTTCCAGGATCGAGCTGACCAGCTCCTGATCCGTACCGTCGACGATCAGCATGATGCCCTTTTTCATGAACTCATTATCAATATCGCCTGCTGCCTCCTCGAGCTGCAAAAGTCCCTCTTTACGGGCAACGTTGGCGAGTTCGATGACTTTATTGATTATCTCTGTAATATCGTAATGTGGTGACTTGATGGCTATCAGGAACGTTTTCAGTGAGCCGACCCATCCTCCGATTCCGTCGGACTGGATCAACATACACATCAGCGCTCCGACGACCACGATAAGGAATGATGGCATATCCCAGAAGTTTCCGAGCGCCGCGAATCCCTGATCACCGGATACGATACCGTATATAACGGCGGCCGCACATCCACCAAGACCACCGACTGTAGCTATATCCACTACACTGCACCTGCCTTTTTATGGAATATAGATCTCTCTCCTCGCATTCTTCACGAGTTCTTTGATCTGTTGTCTGCTTTCTTTTACCACGACTTTTTTGCCGGTTGTGAGTGAGATCACAGTATCAGGAGTCTCCTCGACACTCTCAATGAGGTCGTCGTTTATGCTCACGATAGTCCCATTCATGCGGGTTACGTCAATCATGGCACACCTCCCCTGATGGCATAAGTCTGATAACTATCCTATTCTACCACAGAAATCAATACTTTTCAAGCAAAAATCTTCATATTTTTATGTTTTGTCACATGTTTTGAGTGGAGTGGGTAAGTATGCGCCATTTCATGGCGCTTTGTTCCGACTTTTCTTCTTTTCAAGGGCGAAGGCGTCAGCTTCCGCCCTCCTTGTAAAACGAAAACGAGAGCGTGCACCTTTGCAGGCGCACACCCTCTTTAACTATCTATGATCAACTTATCGTTTCAGGTTTACGAGCTCCTCAAGCATCGAGTCTGATGTTGTGATAACTCGTGAGTTTGCCTGGAAACCACGCTGTGTGGTGATCATCGCGGTGAACTCGTTTGCGAGGTCTACATCGGACATCTCGAGTGCTCCGATACTGAACTTACCAACCTCTGAGATATCGATTCCGATACCGTCAAAGTCTCCTGAGTTCTTGGTTGCTGAAAACAGTGAGTTACCCGCTGCCTCAAGACCTGACGGGTTAGCGAATGTCGCAACCGCGATCTGTCCGAGAAGGTTCTTGTCACCGTTCGTATATACACCGAAGATCTTTCCGTCGTTCTGTACGGTAAATCCGGTAAGTGAACCTGCTGCGTTACCTGTTCCCTTTCCGTCATTGGTACCACGGGTAGGCTTTACGGAACTTACGCCATCCTGAGCGTACATGGTAAGGTTTGAAAAATCGATCTTAACTCCGTTCTCCACCAAACCACCGTTTGCATTAATTCCTCCCGGCAAATATGGGCTTTCAGCTGCAACCGGCGGAGTAGCTGTTGTTGTTGGGCCTTTGGTAATACCCAGCTGAAGGAACTTCTGAGCCTCTTTCGTGGTGGTTTTCGGAGAGTTGGTCGCATCACCAACCCACTCAAACTCACCTGTAGCTCCCGAGAACTTGATCTGTGGCCATGCAACTGTGGTTCCGAAATTAATCTCTCCGGTCGATGTGACAGTATAACCCTTGAGATCAACACCATTCAGATTAAGTCCTGTTATCTCATTTAACGCACCCGATGCCGGTTTAGACCAGTTTCCTGTCGCAGCATCCTGAACCTTCAATATTGATTTTCCATCGGATCCAAGAATATCCGTCAACTTCATTACAAACTGTGATTCAGCTGTGGCAGTCGCTTTGTGAACAACAAACTTTGCTGTATTCAGTTCTCCGAGCTTATCATAAAAGCTTACTGAAAGCGGATAACCTGTCTGCTGATTAGCAGATACGAAGTTTACCTGAACATCATTACTGTCGATATTACCCTTCAGAGTGATATCTGTTGTAGCATTCGGTGCTGAGTATGAGTTCTCACCACCCATCAACTGAAGTGTTGTAGCTGTATCCTTACGGATCTCTCTCGTACCATCTCCGATATCTACTGCTCTCCAACCGAGGATTGCAGCACCGTTTGTTGTACAGTAAAGAGTTCCGTTCGCATCTACGTCAAGCGCTCCTGACTTGGTGAAGTAAGTCTGACCGTTCTGCTTTGCGATGAGGAATGCGTCACCGTTGATCATAACGTCCATACCACGGTCAGTTCTCTGTGTAGCACCTGTACCTGAAAGGTCAACTGCGATAGCCGCAACGTTTGCACCCAGACCGATCTGAGTAGCGTTGGTACCGGGAGCCTGTGTCTCGGCGTTCGGTCCTGATGCACCCTGTGTTGTCTGATAGAACACATCCGTGAAGTTTACGCTTGATGCACGGAAACCTACGGTATTTACGTTTGAAATATTATTACCGATAACGTCCATCTTTGTCTGGTGTACCTTAAGTCCGGAAATACCGGAGAAAAGTGATCTCATCATAATTTGGTCCCTCCATATGTTATCCGATGATCGCGCCGTCTATGTTCGTGAACACCGATCTCTCTGTATCATTTAATGCTGTTACTACTGTGTTACTTTTTACATTCACGATGAATGCGAGGTTATCAACCATTACGAGTGATTCTTTAAGTCCTTTGTCTCTCGCCTTGCCTGTAGCCTCATTAAGCCTTGTCCACTGTTCGTCCGACATCGAGATCTCTCTGGAGTCGAGCCTTTTACTTGCATGCTTCGAAAATCTCACATTGTCTGCGGCCTTCACATCTGAGAAGATGTCGCCGAACGTTCTACCGGCTTTATCCTGTACGCCTTCCCGGCTACTGCCTGTATTCTTAAGAGCAGTGCCAAGATATTGATCGCGTATTTGCTCGATATTCATAGGCACCTCCATGTTCCTCCTGAGCTATCAGGTTGTCGATGTATCTCCAGCTGTGGTATTTGCATTAGCCTGATTCCGTGCTGTCGCATCCTCAGCTGCCTTTGCCTGCGCCTGCGCGTTGAGCTTTGCTGCCCACTGCTCATCCGTCGGACTTGAAACCTTGTAAACGTCCTCGATGTCGAAGCTCTGTCCGTCGATGATGACCTGCGCGCCATTTTTATTTATCTTGACGCTGTCTACGATTCCCTCTGCTGACTTGTGCTCACCGTTTGCCTCGCTGTGCTCGATCTCAACATACTTGTCAATCAGTGAGTAAGCTGATGTGTTGTTGAAAGTCGAGTTTAAGTTCTGCATCTGCTCAAGTGATGAGAACTGAGCCAGCTGTGCGATGAAGTCCTGATCTGACTGAGGATTCAGAGGATCCTGATACTGCATCTGTGTGGTGAGGAGCTTCATAAACTCGTCCTTGCCGAGGTCCGAGCTTCCTCTAACCTTGCTTACATTCTCTGAATCAAGATTCTTATATGTCAGTTCATCGAGCGCCGTTGAAAGGTCTGAACTTGTTATACCCATATGCGCCTCCTTGTTATTTTTAAAAATGTCAAGCAGTATAATCTACTGTACTGTTAATATCTCTTCTTGAAGCTGCTGTCTGATTACCCTCGGTAACCTCAGCTGCTTCCACGTTACCATCGGATGAGCCTCCCTGACTGCCGCGACCGTTTCCGTCGCCGTCTGCATCAGCCTCTCCTGCATTGCTCTGCTCAAGGCTCATATCGAAGCTTCCGATCGTAACCTCGACTGCCTGTACCTTGATGCCTCTCTCTTCGAAGGCCTCCTGCAGTCTGATCATCCCTGCCTCGAGTGCTTCCTTCGCTGCCTGGTTTTCAACGATCAGTCTTGCTGTCGTATCCTGTCCGGTCGCGTTGATCTGCACGTTAACTCTTCCGAGTGAAGCCGGATGAAGCTGTATCTCCATGTTGGTCGACTCAGGCATCATTCTCACTCTCACCTGACGAACAACCTGCTCTACCATTTCTGTCATCTGTCTCTGTACATCCTGAACCTGAGTTGCCTCAGGTTCGAGGGCCTGCGTCAAAGACTCTGCAAATGCCTGTGCGTTGGTAGTCTGTGCATTCTTGCTCATCGCCTCGAGATCTGCTGCCGCGTCTCTCACACTGTCTGAACCAAGTCCTGTGCCCTGATTCGCATTCTGTCCGGTACCGCTTCCTGCCTGATCTGAAGTCTGATTCTCGATGATCACGCTCATATCAGGAGTTCCGTCTTCCTTGATTGGCTGTACGTCTGTTTCAACCTCGTTGTTTGTTGCCACCTGCTCAACCGGTGCTGCCTGTGTTTCTGCGACTGCCTTCAGAAGATTTCCTGCGAAGGTACTGAATACTTCCTCATCGATCTGATCGATGTTTGTGATATCCATTCGCATCAGCTCCGAGAGGAGATTTTTCAGTCTGTCAAAAATGTCGTTCATCTCGGTTGTGAGAAGGTCGTTTGTAAGGAATGCGCTCGGATCTTCGATTCCGTGAACCTCCATCACGAAGGTCTGAACAGTCACGATCGAGAAGCTTTCGATCTCTCCGGTCTTAAGTCCCGTGAAGATCTCTGCCGGCTGCATCCCGAGTCCGTTGAAGATGTCTTCGAGATCCTGTGGAAGAAGTCCTAAGATATCCTGAAGGATAGCCATCACTTCTTCGTTGACCTTTTCGATGTCTACCGAGCCGTCATCTTCTAAAAATGATCCCTCGCTCTTTACAACATCTGTTGTCTCTTTCGTGACATCGGTCTTGTCGGTCTTGTCGGTCTGAACAGATTTGTCAGGCTGTGTGTTATTTACTTGTCCTTTAGCATCCTTGCTCTGGGAAATGTTTGATGAGGATCCGTCCTCAGATTTTTTAGAAGGTGTTACTTTCGACGATCGGGATTCCATGCTCTGCTTCGTATCCGCGATGTTTGCATTCTGTCCGGTGTTCTGCCGGCTCACTCCCGCTGCGTTATTCGCGATGAAGTTTTCGAAGGTGGAATCACTGGCATTCGTCTTTTTCTTAACCTTGACTTCCGTTGTCTGGGAAGTCATCAGGGTGATTCCCTGTGTCTTCATAGACAAGCCTCCTTTCTATGCGATTTTTTGCTAAGTGCATACACGTGCTACACTTAGCTGACATATATATCGGCATTTGTTGAAAGAAACTTAACTATTATTATAAAACAGCGTGAGACCAACATACATACGTCATACGTTGGCCTCTTCAACTCACCTTTTCTTTGAGTTTATCATCTTGGTTGAAATCTGAGCAATTACGCTTGCATCCATCTGATCCATTATAGGACCACGTTTGTTTTCAGGCATTGCATCAAATATCTTCGCTACAAGAGAAAGATCCGCAGCTAATTCCGTCAATGCTTTTGCTGCATTAGCCGGTTGCATCTTAGTAAACGTATTCGCCTGATCCTGGATAGCCTGGTCATACTGATAATCCTTCGCAACCTCTTTGTATATCTTTTCGGCGTTGTCCGGATTTATCTCCTCGTAATACTTTTTGTATTCTTCAATCCCCGGACTATTCTTATTGTAAACAACATTTTTATCGAAGTCGAGCTGACGTTTTGCGAAAGCTTCCTGAGCCTCCTCGAACTTCTTCAGTCTCTGGTTTTCTTTCTTCAGCTTCTCGATCTCATCGGAGTTTACGGTATCCGAGCTTGTCGTCGACGCGAGCTGAGCCTCGAGCTCTTTTATCCTTGCATTTGCATCGGCAAGGTTATCGTAGTAGGTCGAATCCGTAGTCGACTTATCAGGCTCGGGAAGGATCTTGTTCAGGACCGGCACGTCTTTCAGTACCGGATAGAGCACACCGCTACCAAAGCCTCCGACATCAAGCTTGACCAAAAGGCCGAATATCGCAAGCCAAATAGCCACGATCACCAAAACGATGATCATGGTCACTATCTTCGAACCTGTACCTTCTCCGGCATCGGCAGTGGCTTCGAGATCCTCTTCGTTTTCCGCTTCGTTGTTTTTATCTTTCTTAGCCATGTCTATTCTCCTTATACTCGTCCGTGTCGATAACTAACTAACTCATCAATTTCTTTCTGCTCGATCTGATTTTGTTCCTTGACAAAATCTTCGAATGCATGCTCTCTTAATTTCTCAAAGGTTTTGCGCTCTTTCATCGCCTCATTAAGCTTCTCTCTTGCGATTTCAACATCTCTCGCGCACTTGATGACTACGAGGTGCTGCTCTTTTACGTAGACCTTGAGTATCTCCACAGCGTCCTCTTTTTTCTTTATCTCCATCACGTCGAGAGACTCGGCGAGGATGCTCTTCAGATCCTCTTCCGCATCTGATTCTCTCTGACGCAGTCTTTCTTCTTCGTCCTCTGCTTCATGAAGTCTCGCATTGGCCTGTGAGTATTCGTTTTTTGCCTGCTCTTCGAGCTTTTCCTTCATGTTGAGGATGTTCTGAAGAGGGAATATGAATCTAGCCATCTATCTCCTCCGAATCACCGTCATCAAAAATCGCTTTCATCTGAGCAACGATATCGTCAAAGTCGAACTTCTCATCCGTCCCCTGCTTAAGGAACGAGTTACATGCATCGATCTTAGAGATAGCGTAGTCGATGCTTTTATTGGAACCGGCGCGATATGCACCGATATTTATCAGATCCTCCGCGTCGCGATAGGTCGCAAGAACTTCTTTCATCTGACCTGCGACTGCCTTGTGTTCTTTTGTCGCAACTGCAGACATAACACGCGAGATGCTCGCGAGTACATCGATCGCGGGGTAGTGATTCTTCTGAGCCATATTACGTGATAAAACGATATGACCGTCGAGGATACCTCTGGCGGTATCGGCGATAGGCTCGTTGAAATCATCACCGTCTACAAGAACGGCATAAAGACCGGTGATGGAACCCTTGTCAGAGTTTCCGGCGCGTTCCAAAAGCTTTGGCATCTCAGAGTAAACACTTGGCGGATAGCCTCGTGATACGGGAGGCTCTCCCGATGCCAGACCGATCTCACGCTGCGCCATGGAAAAACGTGTCAGGTTGTCCATCATCAGAAGGACATCCTTTCCCTGATCACGGAAATACTCGGCAATAGCCGTGGCGGTCTTCGCCGCCTTATTACGAATAAGAGCAGGACGGTCAGAGGTCGCGATCACGACAACCGATCGCTTCATACCCTCCGGGCCAAGATCCCTCTCGATAAACTCCCTAACCTCACGTCCACGCTCTCCGATCAGAGCGATAACGTTTATATCCGCTTTAGTGTTTCGGGCAAACATACCCATCAGCGTAGACTTTCCGACACCGGAACCTGCAAAAATACCTATACGCTGACCTTTTCCGACTGTGATCAGGCCGTCAACAGCCTTCACTCCCAAAGGAAGTGCATCAGTGATGATCTCACGCGCCAGAGGATCCGGCGGATCAGCTTCAACCGAATACTTCGGTGACTCATCGGGAAGTCCTTCAAAGCTCATCGGATTGCCGACTCCGTCCAAAGACTGTCCCAAAAGATCATCAGTAACCTTCACCATCAGAGGTGCACCCGTGTTCTCGACAAAGCTCCCGAGTCCCACGCCCTCTACGTCATCATAGGGCATTAAAAGCACTCTGTCATCACGGAATCCTACAACCTCAGCCTTAACAGGATCAGGTCTTGCAGCAGAATAAATCAAACAAAGGTCATTAAGCTTCGCCTCCGGTCCAATGCTCTCAACCGTCAGCCCCACGACCTTTGCTACTTTTCCCAGCGCTCTCACATAGCTTTTTTCAACAAGCGCTTGATATTTATTCATGGAAAACGGTACTTTCATAAATACTCCATCCGATTGCGCAGGGATGCTATGTAAGCATTCTTATCGCCATAAGCATATCTTCAAGTTGCGTATGTATCCCTGCATCGAGCATCTGATTATCCGTCTCTATGATGCAGTCATTTTTCTCCATCCCATCCTGAGGCATGATATCTATCGTCACGCTCTCGGGTACCAATTCAAGCAGTTCTTTTTTTCGCTGCTCTACTGTCGGAGCATCCTCAGGTGATATCCTGACGATGATACGCTCAGCGGTCTTTCTTACATCCTCCATGCCTGCTTTTATCAGATGCATGATCAGATCCTGCTGTTCCTCAATGACAACTCCCGTGAGCTTCTCCATAAGGTCACACATCACTCGAACAAACTTCGGTTCCAGCTCAGCTACCAGGTTCTCATACTCCTGCTCGAGCTGCGTTCTCCGGCTCTCGATCTCCTCTCGGATCCTTGACACCTCTTCGTTCCCGGCCTGTATCCCTTCTTCCCTGCCGGCCTCAAAGCCTTCCTCATGAGCTTGAGCTCTCACATCATCAGCCTGACTTCTGGCGTCGATCACTATCTGATCTGCCTGCTCTCTTGCTGACTCGATTATCTCATCAGCCTCAGCCTGAGCTGCTTCCATTTTTTCTTTAAGATCGGCGGTGATGTCTACTGCGGGTATACCTTCCTCGAATCCGTCATCCTCTTCCTCGAACTCCGGTTCCTCTTCATCACCGCCAATCTTAACGACAGATTTATTAACCTGAAAAATCTCCTCGATGGAAAGGCCTTTGGCAAGCTCTGCCTCAACCTCGGCAGCGTCACGAACAACGACCTTCTGTTTATGCTCCATAGGCGTAAAGGCGCCCGGCTTCTCATAAGAGACCTTCCGGGCATCCTTTCCCTGCAAATTTACAAACGGGTATTTAACAATATTAGACAATTATCTCGTCACCTCCACCACGGGAAATAACAATCTCAGCGCTATCTTCAAGTTTTCTGATAACGTTAACGATCTTCTGCTGTGCCTCCTCAACATCCTTCAAACGTACAGGACCCATGTATTCCATATCCTCACGGATCATGTCTGCAAGACGTGAAGACATATTGTTGAAGATGACATTCTGAACTTCCTCGTTGGCATTTTTAAGCGCAACGGCAAGTTCTGAGTTCTCGACTTCTCGGAGCACACGCTGGATGGATCTGTCGTCGAGCATAAGAATATCCTCGAACACGAACATCTTCTTTCTGATCTCGTCGGCAAGCTCCGGCTCCTCGATCTCCAAGTTCTCCATGATGTGTTTCTCTGTACCACGGTCGACTGTATTGAGGACTTCGACAACGGAATCGACACCACCGACGATGGTGTAATCCTGGCTGACCAAAGATGACAACTTCTGCTCCAATATATTCTCGACCTCCTTGATGACATCCGGGCTTGTACGGTCCATCATGGCGATACGCTTTGCTACGTCTGTCTGCTTGTCCGGAGTCAGCGCCGAGATGATCGCCGCCGCCTGCTGGCTCGACAGATACGAAAGGATCAGGGCGATAGTCTGCGGATGCTCGTCCTGAATAAAGTTGAGGATCTGTGATGCCTCTGTCTTTCTGATAAACTCGAACGGACGAACCTGCAACGATGCAGTCAGCTTTCCGAGCACCTGCGCAGCCTTGTCGTCGCCAAGTGCCTTCTGCAAAAGATCCTTCGCATATCCGATACCACCCTCTGCGATGTACTGCTGAGCGAGGCAGACCTCATAGAACTCCTCAAGTACCGCTTCTTTTTGCGCGGGTGATACACTTCTTGTATTCGCGATCTCGAGCGTGAGCTGCTCGATCTCATCCTCCTTCAGGTGTTTGAACACCGTCGAAGCCTTCTCAGGGCCGATGGTGATCAGAAGGATCGCCGCTTTTTGTACACCATCAAGATCGGTCACTGCCGACGATGACTGTGCTGCCATGATCACACACCTCCCCAGTCTTCATTTATCCAGTTACGCAGCAAAAGCGCAACTGCTTCGGGATTTTCGTCCACGAATTTTTCTATCATGATACGTGTCTCTGACTTGTCCTCGAGCTCGATCTCCTCGAGAGCAGTTGTATCGTCTCTCGTTGTTTCCAAAAGATCCTCCACCGAAAGCTCCGGCTCTGTCTCCGTAACCTCAACAGGTGACGTACCTCTGATGATCACGAATATAAGCAGTGCCGCAATAAGTACCGTGAGAAGCACCATGAGATAGTTCGTGATATTGTCGAAAAATGATCCGGTCTCAGCCGCCTCATATACCGGCTTGTCATACGCGATCACCTGGATGTTTCCTGTGGCGATTCCCGTTGCAGCTGCGATCAGCTCGACCAGCTCATCCCTGTTCTCGAGCTCGATCTGTGTAGGCTGAGAGTTCTGCTCAACATAGTTCTCAAAGCTTATTTCATCGAGAAGTCCCTGCTCCTGCAGGCTTTCCTCGTGGATCACATTGTAGTGGGTAAGGATGAGTCCCATAGATGACTCGTCCGGTACGACAGCGCCTACCTCGTACGCGATATTTTTCACGGTCTCATTCGGCAGGTAATCGTACTTGTTAAGGGTTGTTTCCGTATTTGTCTGACCCGATCCCACCAAAGGATAATCAGTCAGATCACCATTCGAGTCGGTTCCCGGGATTCCACCCGAACCCGACTGTCCGGTTGACTTGTACTCGTAGGAATGTGAATAAAGTCCCTGCTCCATTCCTTCGTTCGCGGTATATGTCTTCACCAACTCATCGACCTTGTTCATATCGAACTTGATCGCATTTCGGCTCACCTCGACATCATCCCATCCGGCTTTACGGAGCATCTCCTCGACATTTTTCGCGAACTGATTCTGCAGTTTCTGTCGATAATCCGCATTTCCCGTGACAGCGCCACCGAGCGTATTGTCCTCTTTGCTTCCGTAGAGCAGGTTACCCTTTGTATCGGTTATGACGATGTTATCCGTCGTTTTGTTTCCGACTGCATTAGCGATGTAATAAGCGATACCCATCGCTACGTTTTCATCCATCTCATAGCCCTGTTTGAGTTTCAGGCTGGCACTGACGGATGCCTCCAGTCCCTCAGAGAAAATGGTGGTATCATCCTCGGGTTTATCGAGAAATACGGTAGCATCCTCCACCCCGTCGAAGGTGAGAAGTCCGGTACGGATCGATGCCTGCAATGCCAGATTTATCTTGGTGGTACGTACCTGGGAAGTAGTGGTCATATCCTCTTGGAGGGCATCTTTCCATGACATTCCCGTTTCGTCTGTCACCTGGTTTGCACCCATTACGACTACCGCGTCTGAGTACTCGTTCTGCTCAACCTTGAATCGAACTCTGTCGGTGGAGATAGCCTCCGCCTCATAGTCAACACCTGCCGCATCCAGCTGCTCACGGAAGCTCGATGCCGCTTCCGAGTTCAGTGTAACGAGATCTACATATACCGGCCTTGTGAGTAAATACGCCAAAAGGACGATCGCAAAAAATATCGCGAGCGTCACACAGATGATTATCGTCTTTTGTTTGGTCGTATAGCGATTCCAGAACGCGAGAATCTTGTCCCGGATCGCAATAAGTCGATCCATCATTTAGGCGCAACCTCCAACTACCATTTGTTTCAGAATTCCCATGCCTGCATTTGTTCCGGCGTCACCACTCCTGCATTCGGCATCTACGTCTTCGTGCCCACATCTGTGCTCGAGCAAGCTCGGCACATCTGTGCACACGAGACTCTACTGTTGCTACGCAACAGATGCCTCATGTACGAGCGGTGACGACTTCGTCGCACGGGCCACTGTACGCATACGAATACGAGCGAGCTCGTATCGTCTGCGTCCTGTGTCCCTACGCCGGAACACCTAACCTTAAAACTGCATGTTCATTATAGTCTTATATGCTTCGACCACGGTATTTTTTACCGCTGCCGTATACTGCAGTGATACCGTAGCCTTCTGCTGTGCGATCATCAGATCGTGAAGATTATCCGACTCACCCGTGGCGAACTTGATCTTCTCCTCCTCAGCCTTGTTGGAGTAGTCGTTTGTCTCTGTGATAAGTCCCATGGCATCGTCAAGCAACGCCTGGAATCCCTGTGACTTCTCAACATTGGTCTGAGGCGAAAGCGGATTTGCCGTGGAGTAACGGCTTACCTCTTCAAGCCCCTTTATAGCAGAAATATTAGTTATATTCATATTCCCTCATCCTTTACTGTTTTACTGGCCGATCTGAAGCGCTCTCGTCGCCATGCTCTTTGACGCATTGAGCATAGTCACGTTTGCTTCATAGGCACGCGTCGCGTCGATCATGTTGGTCATCTCTGTTACGGTGTTGACATTCGGATACATTACATAACCGTCCTCGTTCGCATCCGGATGTGACGGATCATACACGAGGGAGCCTTCACTCGGATCCTCAACGATCCTTGTGACCTTAACACCCTTACCGATATACTGACCGGCGAGACCTAATGTCTCCTTGAATGTCGGATATGCCTTTTCCTCAAAGACAACCATTTTTCTTTTATAAACATTACCCTTGCCATCTCTTGTTGTGTTGATGTTTGCAAGGTTTTCGGATATCGTATCCATACGCAGCTGCTGCGCCGTAAGTCCGGTAGCGCTGACGTCAAAAGCTCCAAATACTGACATAGGCATCTTCCTTTCGTTTAAAAAACTACTCTTTTAGTGTCATGTCAAAAACAAACTACTTGCTGTTTTTATTACTTACCACCGCCGCTGATAGCAGCCTTCAGATCCTGAAACTCGTGATTGATCGATGTCATCAGAGTATTGTAACGGATCTGGTTTTTTGCAAGCTCGACATTTTCCGTGGTGATGTCCACGTTGTTGCTGTCCATACGGTAGCTGAGTCCGGCCTGCTCCGTATAGGTAGTCGCATTCAGATCGGACAGATCAAGCTCTGAAACAGTCTTGTTCAGATCATCCGTACCCCCGATCGCCCCTATGAGATAAGTCTCGAACTGCACATCCTTGCGCTTATATCCCGGCGTATCCGCATTTGCAATGTTGTTTGCGAGCACGTCGTTCCTTTTCCAACTGGCATCCGCTGCCTTGTCCAGGACATTCACATAGTTATAAGCTCCTGAAAGAATCATACCGTCCCTCCTTTCTCATTTCTCACAAAAACGCAAAGGCCTTCATGATCTCTCACAAATCCCTTTGCGTTACGAATTCCATTTCTCTTTATAGATACGCTCAAACTCATCGTAAGCGATATCATTCAGCACCTCAATACGAGTACCCTTGACTCCCGCTGACTGTGTACGGATAAGTCTGGCACTCTCAAGCTTGCGAAGAGCGTTTACCATCACGGATCTGGTCACATGATACTCACTGGCCAGCTGTGATGTGATAACCCTTCCACTCATACCGTCAAGCGAATGAATAACAGCAGCAACAGACCTCTGCTCCAAATCTGACAGGGTCTTTATCGCTGACGATATAGCTTCTCTCTTGTTCATCTCCTCACCGGTCTCAGCGAGAAGTGAAGTGGTCATCACGAGACCTATCATCATGTTGCAGTACTCACACAGGATGATGTCATCGATGCGGAAGGTCTTGTCCTCGCGATACACGAAAAATGTTCCGAGTCTCTCGCCATTCACAAGAGTCGGAGCTATGAGCGCCGTAAGTCCTTCTGCCTCGTACTCGTCGAGTCCCAGGGTCTCAAGATTTACATTTTCCTTGGTTGAAAGCACGCTTAAAAAGCGGTCGTTAAGCCGCTCATCAGCGCATGCGCCAAGATCTACATCCTTGAAGCCGTCTATACTTCTAACCTCAGGATTTCTATACATACCGAGGAGTTTCCCCCTGCGGCTGATAACATATACACTGCTATTCAAAAACCCTCCGACCATCTCACAGATGTCGGAAAAAGCTACCTTCTGACCACCGGTCTCAGTAAGCAGATGATTCACTTTTCGGGTTCTATCTAAAAGCTCAATACTCATTCAGCGTATACCCCTTCTGTGTCTTTGATATTCTACCACAAATTTCCAAAAATGACAAGACATAATCTCACGAATTAAGACTCGCGAGCCTCATCCTTTACCTCCTCGAGGTATCCGCATTTTTCATCGGAACAGGATAATTTACTACCTTTGTAGACCAATAAGTTTTGGCATTTTGGACATGTTTTGCCAGATGGTCGCTGCCACGTCATAACCTCACACTCAGGGTTGTTCTCACAGCCGTAGTACGGACGTCCCTTACGTGTTCTCTTGATGACGATCTCACCACCGCACTTCGGACACTTGACTCCGATCTTTTCGTAGTATGGTTTGGTGTTTCGACACTCCGGAAAACCGGGGCATGCGAGGAACTTTCCATGCGGTCCATACTTGATAACCATATTACGACCGCAGTTCTCACATACTATATCGGTCACTTCGTCATGAATCTCAACCTTTTCAAGCGCATCTTCTGCTCTGTCTACGCTTTCTTTCAGATCGGGATAGAAATTTCTGATGACCGTCTTCCACTCCACGTTTCCTTCGGCGATGCCGTCGAGCAAAGCCTCCATGGTAGCGGTAAAGTTCACATCCACGATACTCGGGAACTCGTCAACCATGATCTTGTTTACAACCTCACCGAGCTCGGTCAAAAATATATTCTTTTTCTCCTTGGTGACATATCGTCTCGAGATAAGAGTTGTGATCGTAGGAGCATATGTACTCGGACGACCGATTCCCAACTCCTCCAAAGCCTTTACCAGTGACGCCTCGGTATAGTGTGCCGGCGGCTGAGTAAAGTGTTGTTCATCACGAAGCTCCTTTAATGTCAGCTTTGCGTCTTCCTTAAGCTTTGACAATGCAGGATTGTTTTCAACCTTGTCCTCATCACTCTGGTACACCGACAGAAATCCCGGGAAAACAAGCTTGGATCCGGCCGATGTGAACACATGACCCTTTCCTACTATCTTCACGGAGACGGTCTCATACTTCGCCGAACTCATACGGCTTGCGACAAATCTCTTCCAGATGAGCTGATAGAGTCTGTACTGATCTCTCGTAAGTGAATCCTTGACTTCAGCCGGAGTCAGATCAACATATGTCGGACGGATAGCCTCATGTGCATCCTGGACATTTTTGCCCTGCTTGGTTGTATGCTCCTTCTCGATGACATACTCGTCACCATGAATTTGTCTGACATATTCCTTGCACGCCTTATCAGCTTCGTCTGATATACGTGTCGAGTCAGTACGCAGATATGTGATAAGACCGATGGTTCCATGGCCTTTGACATTTACACCCTCGTATAACTGCTGAGCGACCTGCATCGTTTTTCTGGTCGGATAGTTCAGCACTTTAGCGCATTCCTGCTGAAGAGTTGATGTCGTAAACGGCAGAGGCGGCTTTTTCATCCTCTCTCCGTTCTTTATCTCCTCTACCTGGTAGGTAGCGTTTTTCAGTTCTTTGAGTACTTTGTCAACCTCTGCCTTTGACGCAAGCTCATCCTTGCCGTCTTTACCGTAGTACTTGGCGGTCAGTGGCTTTTTCACACCGGGTACTGAGAAGTCTGCGTCGAGACTCCAGAACTCCTTCGGTATAAACTCATCTATCTCTTTTTCCCTATCAGCGATGATCCTCAGCGCCACAGACTGAACTCGTCCCGCTGAAAGACCTCTCTTAACCTTTGCCCACAGAAGCGGCGAGATCGAATATCCCACCATACGATCCAACACACGTCTGGCCTGCTGGGCATCAACGAGTCCCATATCGATATCACGAGATTCCTTCAAAGACTGCTTTACGGCGTTCTTTGTGATCTCGTTGAAGGTGATCCTGCTGGTTTTCTTCGGATCCAGATCAAGTGCCGCGGTCAGGTGCCATGATATAGCTTCACCCTCGCGGTCAGGGTCCGTTGCCAGGAATATCTTGTCAGCTTTCTTGACTTCCTTCCTGAGTGCTGCCAGGAGCTCTCCCTTTCCTCGGATAGTGATGTATTTGGGTTCGAAGTCATGCTCCGGATCAAAACCCATCTGACTTTTCGGCAAATCTCTTACATGGCCATTTGACGCCATTACTTCGTAGTTTTTGCCCAAAAAACGCTGAATCGTCTTTGATTTGGCAGGCGACTCCACGATGATCAGATTCTTTGACATGTTGGTTCCCTCGCTTCGTTTTAGAGTTTCGATTAATACCATACAACAAAATTTTTTTTGATGCAAGAGGAAATTTTCATACGACTCGTCACGATGTCTGACAAGGTTCGAATTTTTCTAGACTTGAGCGACAAAAAATTTTTTTCGGCGCATTCTACAGCTGTCAGGCGATTTGATTATATATCCATCCGGGCACGCTTTCGCTTTTTTCCCGAGCGTCACGTTGTGCGCGCGGACAATACCCGCGCTGCGCAACGACGCTCGCGACACATCCCGGATGGTGATATATTTATCAAATCGCCTTTACGGCCCATGGTCAATCCATGAAAACATTTTGTATTCGCATTCAATAGTCTAGGGAGAGGTGGTTCGAGAAGCATATAACTGTCCGGGATGTGTCTTGAACGTCGGTGCGTAGGTGGCGTATTTTGCCACCATGCACCGCTACGTTCAAGAAAAGAAGCGTAAAAAACTCTTCGAGTTTTCAGCGTGCCCGGACAGATATGCACTCGAACCACCTCGACAATAGTTGCAACAGCTAGACTCGTATAAAATGATCATGCGAACTTTCTCTAATATACCGATTCTTCCTTAGTCTGGTTACGATCCTTAACGTATTCGCATACGTCCCCTGCGCTTTGGCGGCCAACGTCGCCAGCGAAACAGGATTCGTCCCGACCATGGCTAGTATGGATGCCTCCTCATCAGTAAGTCCCGGCAAATTGTCTGACTCATTATGAGGTCTGATATTATAGTACTCAAGTATATCATCAGGTGAGATGACAGGAATGGCACCCTGACGTATGAGCCGATTACAACCAACTGATAACTCGTCGCCTATACGCCCCGGTATAACAAAGACATCCTTGCCCTGATCGAGTGCTGCATCAACTGTAATCAGCGAACCGGAACGCTGACGTGCCTCGATAAGGAGGATTCCATCCGACAGACCGCTGATGATGCGGTTGCGAAGAGGGAAGTTTTCAGAACGGGCTCCATAATTTGACGGATACTCGCTGATAAGGCCGCCTTTCTCCTTTAGGTTATAGTAAATCTTTTCATTGCAATGTGGATAAACAACCTCTACCCCGCACCCAAGTATGGCGAATGTATCACCGCCTGCCTCGAGAGCACCTCTGTGACTCCAGCCATCGACCCCCTTTGCCATACCGCTGATGACGGCCATGCCTGCTTTCGCAAGACGGTAGCCAAACAGTCTCGCCATGTCTCTTCCATACGGCGTACACTCCCTCGCTCCGACTATACCGATAGCCTTCTGCGTAGGGTCAGGCAGCCTGCCTAATACGAAGAGCTGCTCGGGTGCATCGATCAGGTTCATGAGTCTTTTCGGATAGTCAGGGTCTTTTTTTGTGATAAATCTAACCTCTTTTTTAGTGACCCTGTCATACTCATCGGAAATCTCCATCCTGCTCGATGGTTGCGCCAGTTTCTCCATGACGGAATGTGGGATATTATACTTTCTACTTTTAGGTTTTTCTTCTATATTATAACCCATATAATCACGAATACTAATCTGCTTATCATCAGACTTCATAATAAAGCCAAACTTATAATTCCTTATTCGGGTTTCAACCTCATCTGCAGAAGAAAGAAAAAGAGAAACAATATCACCGAATATCTCCTGAAGTATCTGCTTTCCCACGGGACCTATGCCGACTATCTGTGCTATCCAAAAGTCAGCTATTTTTTCAATATCCATTAGCGCTCACCTCCCCAATATTTTTTATTAATAGAACGGAGTGTGATCGCCTGAGCCAGATGGTCAGTCGTAATATCAGCCGACTGTTCACGATCAGCTATGGTACGGGCAACACGTATGATACGGGTGAGCCGCCTCATGCTGCACTCCTCTTCCTCGAAAAACTCCTTCAGATACTCCTCCTCCTCTGAACCCAGAGGACAATACTTCTCCATATCGTGACCGGACAGCTCACTGTTATATGAAAAAGCTTCCGTACGATATCTCTTCTGCTGTATGGCTATCGTACGCTCGACGCGTTCTCTTATCTGTTCCGAGGTCTCTCCATGCGAACCGTACAGACCGAACTTTGGCATCGCGAGCTCAACGCTCATATCCATACGATCAAGTAACGGCTCACTGATCTTGTCCAGATATCTGTGTATCTCTCCCACGGTACACCTGCACTTCTCCCTGTCCGGAAAATATCCGCATCGGCATGGATTCATAGCCGCCATAAAAATACAGTCACACGGATATCTCTGCGAACCGTTTAGTCTGGAGACGGTGATATAACCCTCCTCCATAGGCTGGCGCAAAACCTCTATCGTTGATTTTGAATACTCAGGAAGTTCATCGAGAAAAAGAATTCCTTTCGCTGCAAGCGTGATCTCTCCGGGGGTGGGTGTTCTGCCACCGCCTGTGAGCGCGGTCTGGGTACAAGTGTGATGAGGCGCACGAAACGGCCTGTCGATAATAATAGGTTGCTCCTTTGTGAGAAGTCCGCAGATGGAGTAAATCCTCGTGATCTCCAGACTCTCCTCCATAGTGAGCGCCGGCATGATAGTCGGGATCCTTTTTGCGAGCATCGTCTTTCCTGATCCGGGAGGACCTACCATGAGGAGATTGTGCATACCGCTTACTGCTATCTCAGCTGCAAACTTGCCCTGCTCCTGTCCGATGATATCAGAAAAATCATCCGAACTTCTTAATCTTTTTCTAAAGGATTCAAAAGACTCCCTCATGGGAGAGATGGGCCTGCTGCCATCCAAATGAGCTATGGCATCCCGAAGATGTGATACACCTATCACCTCGACGTCACTTAAGACACTTCCCTCAAATGCGTTATCGTATGGAACGATAAACCTTTTTACCCCTTCCTCACGACCTTTGAGTATCATCGCGAGTACGCCGTTGACACTGTGGATCTCTCCGTCGAGACCCAGCTCACCTATGAACATGGTGTCACGTGCTGCTTCCTCGGGAAGATAACCGAAGACAATCAAAAGAGAAACCGCGATCGCCAGATCGAAGCTGTTGCCTTCTTTTTTCAGATTTGCCGGGGATAAATTGATGGTGATCCTTTTGGCCGGAAACTTGAAGCCGAGATTTCCTACGGCGATGCGAACGCGTTCTCTGGCCTCCTTCACCGCAGAAGCCAGATACCCGACCATTTCGAAGACCGGCAGACCATCCCTGACATCGACCTCGATCCGTATGGATCTGGCCGTGAATCCGGATACATCTGCCGCCTGAACATAAGTATACATATTTCCCTCCTTACCGGAGGGTCTTTGTTGCTATATCATCATATCGCAGTTAACTTCTGCTTGTCAAGGATTTTCTTGATCTCATCCATGAAAGTATTCACATCCTTAAACTCACGATATACGGATGCGAAACGAACATACGCGACAGGATCAAGCTCCTGAAGCTTGTCCATGAGGATCTCTCCGATCATAGAGCTGGGCACTTCTTTCTTTCCGAGATTAAAGATAGTGCTCTCAACAGAATCAACCAAAGCATTGATCTGATCAACCGAGATAGGTCTTTTGATACATGAACGGAAAACACCCTTCTCCACTTTTACACGATCATATGGCTCTCTCTCTTCATTCTTCTTGACGATGAGAAGAGGCATAGCCTCAAGCTTCTCATAGGTAGTGAAACGCTTCCCAC
The DNA here is from genome assembly GCA_000687695.1 of Lachnospiraceae bacterium P6B14. Classification (GTDB taxonomy): domain Bacteria; phylum Bacillota; class Clostridia; order Lachnospirales; family Lachnospiraceae; genus Eubacterium_F. The sequence continues at coordinate 153,812 of JHWZ01000004.1, forward strand.
ATGCCAAACACTCTCTACGTCTGCGGATAGAGCTGTTGTCATCCGCCGGACGTGAATCGATAACCTTGGTATCCAAGGCTCCACAAACCGGACACTTCATTCTTTGATCTCCTTCACTGTCATAGTATGAACAGGACGTATCGATGAGTGCTTTTCACTCAAAAGACACAAGATGCTCATGAATTTTGTTTTGAATCTACTAGATATATTACATTATAATCCGAAAAGTATCGATTTGTCAAGTATTTTTACACTTTTTCTCCTATATAATAGAAACCTCTGCTCTCTTTTAGTACCACATCCACATATTTACCGATGAGCGAGCTGTCTCCGGGCAGGTGCACAAGGGCATTATTCGATAGTCTGGCGGTAACCATGGACGGATCATGATCATTGATCTCCTCTATCAGAGCCTCATACGTTTTCCCTACACGTGAAGCAAATATCGACTCAGACTTATCATGTATCAAAGACAGCAATCTGTCAAAACGATCCTTTACCACATCATCGGGAACCTCATCCGGATACCTTGCAGCCGGTGTTCCCGTTCGCTTTGAGTATATAAATGTGTACGCACTGTCGTAGCCCACACGATCGACCACGTCGAGTGTTTCAGCGAAATCCTCCTCCGTCTCTCCCGGGAATCCGACGATGATATCCGTCGTCAGAGCTATGTCCGGTACCCTCGCTCTGATTTTATCCACGAGCGAAAGATATGATTCTTTATCATACTTGCGATTCATTTTTCTGAGGATGTCACTACTACCCGACTGAAGCGGGAGATGCAGATGATCACATACTTTATCACAGGTCGCCATCGCATCTATCAGCTCATCGGACAGATCCTTCGGATGAGATGTCATAAATCGTATACGGCGAAGTCCCTCTATCTCATTTACCTTCCGAAGCAAATCTGCAAACGCAGCCGAATCCGCATCGGGGTTCGGCACAGCCTCAGCTCCGAACGTCTTTCCGTACGAATTCACGTTCTGCCCCAAAAGCATCACCTCAGTCACTCCGTCAGATACCAGATCGCGGATCTCAGCGATTATGTCCTCGGGTCTGCGGCTCCTCTCACGTCCCCTCACATATGGCACTATACAGTACGAGCAGAAATTGTTGCAGCCGTACATTATATTTACACCCGTTTTAAAAGAATAGACCCTTTTCCCGGGCAAATCCTCCACGATATCCTTAGCCTTATCCCACACATCGATCACACGTTTATTTGAACGTATCTCTTCATATAATAATTCAGCCAGCTTATATATATTGAAGGTTCCGAATACAAGATTGACAAACGGATAGCTTTTTTTGATCTTTTCGATCTCATCCTCCTCCTGCATCATACAGCCACACAGAGCTATCTTCATCGAAGGATGCTTTTCCTTTTGATTTTTCAAAAATCCCAAGTGACCGTATATCTTCTGGTTCGCATTCTCCCTGACGGTACACGTATTATACAGAACGAAATCAGCATCGATGCTCTTTCCGTCCTTCTTCTCATGCTCACCTCCGGGCACATAGCCTATGTACTCGAGGATGGCCGTCATCTTTTCCGAATCCTTGGCATTCATCTGGCATCCCAAAGTCTCAGCGAGATATGTAAGAGGTCTGCCGCACCTCTCCTTCTCGGCATCCGCCCACTCTCTGCATTTTTTCATATAATAAAACTGTCTGGCAGGCTCTGACTCGGGTGCAGGGCCTGTTATATCGATCTCATTCAAAAGTGTTTCATTCCACATATATTTTTCTCCGATGATTTGATTTATGTCCAATTCATACGTTACTCCAACTTAAGCTATTCTATCACACACCGTCTCACAATACAAGAAAAATATGCTTACAGCATATATTTTTGTGTTGTAATCCATGATGATTTATGTTAGAATATTAATACTGTCCTCAAAGGACAGATCAAAGCTTATATCGTGGGAGATATCAGGGGGAGAACAAAATGAGAACTACAGGTTCATTGGCGTGTAGCTGGATAACGGTTGAGGCCGCTAAAAAGATTACTCAGGAGCACACGCTGCCGTCAGAGATAATACATAAGCTAATGGTATTCATGGTTGACGAGCTGGGATTATCAGCCATCCGAATCCATCAGCCGGCGGATCGTTCCGTCAATTCAACTCAGATCACTCACGAGCGACTGATGACCAAGGATATTCCGCGTCGTCTGAATCAGGTGATCATCTTTTCGCCTGAGTTCGTACGTTATATGAAACAGAGTGACAGCACCTGTCGTATTTTTGACAGCGAGAGCGAGCCTAACCCCGTAAACGGCGAGGTAAATCAGGGCACACTCTCCCTTTTCATGCGTCAGGCTTCCGGTGACGAGTTCCAGGGTCTGTTGGAGCTTACTTTCCCCAGCGAGAACCGCTATCCGAGCGAAAAGGATATGGACGTATTAAAAGCTCTCAAGGAGCTTCTCTTCGAGCAGATCGCAATCTATGAGAGCAAAAGGCGTGCCGAATCTAACAAGGATTCCGGAGAGGTTCTTGACTACCTTTCAGGCCTGCACCGTTATGAAACCTTCCTTGAGAACATCGATCGCGCCATCCCGAAATATGTTGACGAAAACCATCAGATCGTCATCATCTGCTCCGATATAAACCACTTCAAACTGGTTAACGAAAACTTCGGTTACAGAAAAGGTGATGAGCTTTTGCGCGCTTCGGGTCAGCTTATTTCCGCGGCTGATAATCTGATCGACGCCTGCAGATTTTATTCGGATAACTTCATATTTGCCACCATCACCGAAAACTCAAAGGACGAGCAAATCCGTGCAAAACTCGAGAGCATGAATAAAAAGAACGCAGGCATACTTCAGAATATAGTAAGCGACGTCCAGGTCAGAGTAAACTCCGGAGTATATGTTATCCGTGATGTTAAAATGGACGCAGCCTCAGCAATAAGCTATGCCAACTCCGCCCGTAAAAAAGCAAAGGTTTTCAACGGCATGCACTGTGTTATTTTTACCGAGGAAATGATCGAGGAGATGCGTCGCGCAGACGAGCTGAACGACGAGCTTCCGAACGCTATAAAGAACAAAAACCTTATGGTCTACTATCAGCCGAAGATCTCCTGTGAGAGCGAAAAGATCACGGGCGCAGAGGCTCTGATCCGTTGGAAGCGCGAAAACGGAACCTTTGTTTATCCGGACCAGTTCATATCCGAATTTGAGAATAACGGAAATATAATCCGACTTGATTATTATGTATATGATGAGGTCTTCCAGTTCATTCGCAAACGCCTTGATGAGGGGCTGCCGGTCGTACCGATCTCGATGAATGTCTCACGCAGACACCTTGAGAACGAAGACATCATGTTCTACATCGAGCATCTGATCGACAAGTATGATATGCCGACCGAATACATCGAGTTCGAGCTGACTGAGAGCATCTACATCGACAATGTAGAGACCGCCCTCCACTTCATCTCCCGATGCAACCAGATGGGCATCAAGATCTCAATGGACGATTTCGGAAGCGGCTACTCATCACTTAACATGATCTCTTCGATCCCGATCGATGTCCTGAAGATCGACGGAGTGTTCATGCATCGCGGTAAAGACTTAAATAAAAATGACAAGATAGTCCTTAATAATGTGATTAAAATGGCCAAAGAGCTTAACATGGCCGTACTGTGTGAAGGCGTGGAAACCAGAGAACAGGTCGACTTTTTGAAGGATGCCGGATGCGATGTGATCCAGGGATTCTACTTCGGAAAGCCGATGCCTGAGCCTGCATTTGAAGATTTTATAAGACAATACTCCTGATCATTTTTTCAGATCATCCATAAAGCCGTACTGATATTCACGGGATTCATTCAGAATCTGCTTAAAAATATCACGTATGGCTTTTTTATTATACTCCTTCTGTGTCAGGGATTCTACCGACGCAAGCTTCTCCATCTCGCGCCCCGGATCATGCACCTCGATGCCCGCATCAGCCTTAAAAACAGCTATATCCTTTGACACTGACATGCGATCCTCGATAAGCTTAACAAGCTTCTCATCGATCTCATCTATTTTCTTTCTGTACTCATTTAATTCCGGCATATTAATCCTCCACTTTATTATCAGAAGTCTGCAAGTTCCTTTTCAACCTCACTCCACTGCTCATCGACCACAGCATGCCTGATACGCTCGTATCTGGTTACATGGATTCCCGAGATTCTGTATTCACTCATCTCCGACATGATCTCAAGACATGTGTCATAGTCTTTGCCAGTCACGGCCTGCTTCATCTTGTGATAATACTCATTCAGATCCTTTTCAAGGATGAGCGGACGATAGTGGATTGTCTCAGCCACGGACTCCTCTGAATTCTGAATGATCTGGATCGCGCTCTCCTGCTTGCTGTCATTCTCAGCCGTAAGCACGGTAGCTGCGATGATCTGATCTATCGGCGAAGGCTCTACTGCCTGCATTCCCGTAGCAGCCATACCCTGCTGCTGCATCTGCGGAAGCGGCTGGGTATATCCGGTATGCAAAGCCTCTTTGCGCATCGGCTCAGGCGTTAACGGACCCTGCTCTGTGCTAAACGCGGCACTGACATTCGGTCGGAACATATCTGCCCTGTCCACAGGCCCACTCTCTCCCGCAGCCACATCGGCACCATATCCGGCAGTCTCTACAGCATCATCAGTAAGCTCAGCTACCTCATCACCGATCGACAGTTTTTCCTTCTTTGACGAGCTCTCCCTCATCATCTTCTCAAGCTCAGACGGCTCAGCCTCAACTCCAGGCCTGTCAGTATAGATAATGGTCGTTGCCTTCTCGCCATCCGCTGTCTCATATACCTCGTCAGTCTCGATCCCGACATAACCTTTTTCCTGCAGTCTCTCGAGCTCCTCCTCAGTAACATTTGCTATGATGAGCTCTCCTCTGCCTGCCCATGAAAAAGCGATAACTACCAAAAGCACCAAAACAAGCATCGGTACGCTTGCTATCTCGAATACGGAGTTCACCACGAAAACAAGGATGCATCCCACCATGGATGAGATGATGCCCACACGTACTCCCTTATCAAGCTTATCAAAATACCAAACCAGACAGAAGAACAAAATCAGCGCGTATAAAAGCGGCATGTATTTGAAAAGTGTCTGCAAAAATGTCCCCTTGACCATCACACCGGCTACGATCAGACCTACGGACGGCAGCTGCAGTATGAAAGCCACACCGCCCTTTACCTTCTCTCTGGTCTGCACCCACACGATATCAAAAGCAATCTGCAGTACCACGATCATTCCGCCGAGGTATGTCATATAGCAGAAAACTCCCGCTGTATTTAACGAGTTCAGGGAAAGCTTCATCGGATCATCCGCGAGCGCGCGTAAAAATCCGTCGCCTACCAGATGCACGATGGCAAAGAATACCAAAAGAGCATACAGAGCCCTTCCCTTCGGTTTTCGTGCCGGTACTGTATAGTAGCCCCACGCCATCACCAGTACCAAAAGCACACCTATGATAGATATTGTTGCCTGCGTTATCATTGATCCATATCCTCCAACATCTCTTTAGTAGTTCTTCCTGTCACCGGATGCTTTTTCCACGGTGCTATCTCACATAACGGTTTCAAAACAAACTCCCTTTTTTCAATCTCGATATGCGGCACCGTGAGTTCCTCACTCTCGATAATATCATCATCATAATAAAGTATATCCAGATCTATCGTTCTCGGTCCCCAATGTTTTTTTCTCTCGCGACCGAGTTTATTCTCTATCTCATGAAGCTTATTCAGTAACTCATAAGCATCATATAACGTCCTTATAAAAATACACCCATTCAGAAAATCAGGCTGATCCGTAACACCATACGGTTTCGTTTCAATAAGCTCTGATACTCTTACAACAGAGATCTTTTCATCACTGTTTAAAAGCTCTATCGCGTCCTCGATATTTTTCTTTTTATCACCGAGATTCGCTCCCACCGAAAGGTATACATCATGGCGGGATCGCTCCAGCTTTACACTCACTGTTTCCAACGGAAGAAGTATCGGTGCCCACGGCTTTTTGAGTTCCATGGTAATGGATCCGACCTGCGGGAACGCTTTAAGGATCGCGTCACACAGATGCTCGGCGAGCGCCTCGATCAGCTGAAAGGTGGTCTTTTCCATCTCCTCCTTGACAAGGTGTGACACCTTCGCATAGTCTATGGAATCAGCTATATCATCACTGTATCCTGCTTTTCGCAAGGGCAGTGAAAGGCTCATCGACACCAGGAACTTCTGACCAAGGACATTCTCCTCTTTGAGAACACCATGGTGACCGTAAACCTCCAAATCCTTTATTATGATCTGATCCATTTTTTACCCCCTACCTTACCGGATTATGAAATTCCATTGGATAATCCGGTCCGCAACATCGAGAAGAACAGCTTTCTCAGCTCCTCATCCTCCGTAAAACAACCTGTTGTCTTGTATGTCATCGTTTCTGTTCCGGGCTTTTGTACACCGCGCATGGACATGCACATGTGCTCTGCCTTTGCGACTACTATAACACCCTTTGGCTTTAAGTTTTCCTGTATAGCCTCGGCAATCTGCGTTGTCATCTTTTCCTGTATCTGTGCACGTCTGGCAAAGACTTCTACGGTACGGGCAAGCTTACTGAGTCCCACTACCTTTCCGTCGGGAACATATCCAATTGAAACAGTTCCGAAGAAGGGCAAAAGATGATGCTCACATACCGAATAAAAACGGATGTTTTTTTCTATAACAACATCCCCTGTCTCAGATGTAAATGTACGACTGAGCGGTTCAGCAGCATCCTTAGTGTAACCGCCGAATATCTCCTCGCACATATTGCTGACTCTAAACGGAGTATCTGTGAGACCTTCTCTGTTTCCGTCCTCACCTATACCCTCGAGAATGAGTCTTACTCCCTCTTCTATCTTTTGCTTGTCCATGCAGTCCTCCACGATGAGCTTTTTACATAATTATTCTGTTACTATTTTACAGTTACCTGACAGAACATATACTTACCTGAAGCATTGACTACTATCATACTCTTTCCCTTTTTCAGAGCATGAAGCACTCCGTTACTGTCAACTTCGACAACCTTTTCATTCTGAGATATCATAAATGAATCCATAAATCCGTAAGTATAACTATTCTTCGGATAATAGTTTATCTTAAGCACCTTATAGGTACCCTTTTTCATGGTTATCTTTTTCTTTGAAAGCGTTGCATAATGCACCGAATCCAGCTTTTCCCACGGTACAATATGCACCTTACATTTGATCTTGCATTTTTTGTATTTTGCGGTGATGGTAGCTATAGCTTTCAGTCCGTTCTCATACGCAAGCATGCCATCAGTTACTCTTACTTTTTTGTTACTTGATGACCACTTGATCATATCAGCAGTCACATTCTCAGGATAGCTTCCGAACAATATGCTATTTCCGTCGCATCCACCCTCAGACGGTATGTACATTTCTTTTTTCAGGAAGAATATCTTCGATCCTCCCTTTACCTTATCCACCTTTGAAAAGCGAGCGTATGCGGTCGTATTTTTCAGGATGACGACACTTGAAAGATCTGTTTCCTGACCGCCCTCTATCTTCACATACCAACCTCTAAAGGAATAACCCTTTTTCTTTGGCGCCCTCGGATAATCCTCATCAGTCATATAATCCTGCATCACCTTTACCTTTTTATAAACCTTCTTTCCAACCTTGAAGGTTACGGTATGGGAAGCCGTATCCATGGATTTGTTGATGTTTGCATCAACCCAGGCAACACGTTCGGAAATCCATCTCTTCAGTCTTGCAACCTCACTATCATATGAGATTCCCTCTTCACCGGTATCGCACGAGCTTCCGACAGACATCTCCTCTATTCCCACGGTAGTAGTGACAGCGTAGTTTGCCTTTTGGGACAGATACTGCTGCTTTGACATTTTATCAATAGCTCCGCCATCTTTAACCGAATCAAGCAGTATGGTCTTGAGCTCCTTCCAACGGGCGATAAGCTTGTTTTTAAAGGTCTTGTCCTGCAGCATGCGATGATACCAAACCTGTCCGCTATGCATGAAGCCTTCTATTTGGTTATTATTAAACTCCGTAGCGCCCCATGCCACATAGTCAAAATCCCAAAGCGGTCCCCAATAGAGCTTATCGTCGCGTTTTTTATAGAGATATGAGGAGTTCGACATAAATCCATCACCGTTCAGAGAAAACTCCTGAATCAGATAATAATCTATCGCGGACTTTACATCCATATAATCGGTGTAAGATTTACCGCTCTTATCTTTAAATCCCGAGCCGAATAATGCGTCTTCATATGACTGAACATATCCACTTATATAGTCATACTGCGCCTGATTGAAATCAACCTCTGTGAAGTCCGGACTCTCGATGAGCATTGTCTGGCCTTTGCTCGTTGTGAAGAATCCCTGATTGCCCATATTGCTGTCCATGGACAGCAGATATCCGCCTGTCACCGCGCTTCCGCTCGTTGCCTCAGGCTCCTCCTCGAGATCGTCAATATCAACTCTCGACTTTCCGACTCTCACATGCTCACACAGATAATAGCTTCCGAGATACTCTCCGTTCATCACGAAGTTTACAAAAATACACTGGGGCGTGAACTCCATTCCGAGCTGATCACCGAGCCAGTAAGTATATTTGTTTCTGAGCATGGTATAGTCGAAATAATTGGCCAACATTACCCAATGCTTATTTGCGCCCATACCAAACAGATCGGCCTTTTTATCAAGCTTTATTTTATACGGTTTTTTTCTCGGACCCCAGGTAGAGTTTCCTCTTCCTCTGATATACTCCATCTCATATGTTCCCGATGTATCGCCTGCACCATACTCTGAAACATAGCCAGACGGAGACTGGATAGTCACGTTTCCGTAGCACTCGGTCAGATGTCTCTCGTCGTTATTCATCTCGGCGATGGTGCCCTCTGACTCATCGATATTTACACTGACTGTAGGAATATCAAAAGCCGTAAAAAGCACGGAACGTATGAGCACCTCCGTCTTTTTCTTTTTCTCGTCGGCTGAAAGTCCCGAATAACTGATCTTCAGTTTTACCTTGTGTTTTCCTGTTATATTTTTCGAAGAAATATCCGCACTGTAATTCTTCGAAAAATCCCACTTATCCTTTCCCCTCTGCTTCGGGATGGAGATGCTTCCGACAGGTGATGAATCATTATCCAGATATACACTCACCTTTGCCGGCTTCTTTCTCTCGGACAGTCCGTTTACAATAACAAAGCCCGGCTTTGCAGCTGAGAAATCGAACTCCTGATCAAAGCTTATCTCACCCTTTTCGATAGCGTCGGCAGTAGCTTTTATTCTGATGCCTTCAGCATCACAGTCATCAGTGACCTTGGCATCCGCTACGTCTATCTTCATTTTCTCATACGTGTAGATAGTCTCACAGTCACGCTTATCATATGCATCGTATGAGGTCACATTCGGATCGTAATTAGGATCCGGCGCGCAGTTGGATTCGTCCGGTGGACATGTTACACCCGGAGCTATATCCGCAAGCTGAGTTTCAGCGACTTTTTTTACGGCATTTTTATCATTTTTAGCAATCGATACCTGTGGTCCGAAGCCAGCAAAGCATGACAGGGTCATAGCCATAACAAGTTTGAGCGCGATAGCTCTTTTTTTATTGTTCTTCATAATCTCGCCCTTCTTTATCTGCCGGTGCAAACAACATCACACAAAAACTACAGCAGATCATACAACTCATGAATAAGCTTTTCAGTCTTGTCCCATCCAAGGCATGGATCAGTGATCGACTTTCCATACACACCCTCGCCGATCTTTTGCGCTCCGTCTTCAATATAACTCTCTATCATCAAGCCTTTTACGATCTTTTTGATCTCATCCGAATGGTTGCGTGAGTAGATAACATCCTTCGCAATACGGATCTGCTGCATCGGATCTTTGTCCGAGTTTGAGTGATTCGTATCGATGATGACAGCCGGATTCTCAATCTCTCTCTCCATATAGCTGTCATACAGATGGATCAGATCCTCAAAGTGATAGTTAGGAATATTGCGTCCGAACTTGTCAACATATCCTCTGAGGATGGAGTGTACGAGCGGATTACCCGTGGTCTGAACCTCCCATCCGCGGTATACAAAACGCTGCGGATTCTGAGCCGCAACTATTGAGTTCATCATTACGGAGATATCGCCTCCGGTCGGATTTTTCATTCCGGCAGGGATACCGAGACCCGATGCTACGAGTCGATGTCCCTGATCCTCTACAGATCTCGCACCGATGGCAACATAAGCCAAAAGATCAGAAAGATATCTGTGGTTCTCGGGATAAAGCATCTCCTCCGCGCAGGTAAATCCTGTCTCCTCGACAACTCTTGTATGCATCTGTCTGATAGCGATCAGTCCTGCAAGCAGATCCTCATCCGCCTCAGGATCCGGCTGATGAAGCATTCCCTTGTATCCGAGTCCCACGGTTCTCGGCTTATTTGTATACACTCTCGGGATGATATAAAGCTTGTCCGAGACACCGGCATTCACCTTTGCGAGGCGGTTCATATAATCGAGGACAGCTTCCTCATTATCCGCGGAGCACGGACCGATGATGAGCAGGAATCTGTCATCCTTACTCTCAAAAATACTCTTGATCTCCTCGTCTCTTTTTTCTTTGATCTGTGCTATCTTTTCCGACAGCGGGAACTTCTCTTTGATCTCCTGTGGCGACGGCATCTGTCGCACGAACTCCATCTGCATTTCCATTTGTTTATCTTCTCTTTCTCCGATGTATCACACCGATTTATTTGATCATTATTCAATACTTTTATAAACTGCCTCAGCCATAGACAGGCTTCCGAATATCAACACACACGCGCCGTCTTTTTTTGCTCTCTCCTGTACACTCTTAACACAGGCAGCCACATCATCCCCCATAGCCTCGACAGTGACCCATGGGTTGATCTTTCTGAATGCTTCCTTCAGCTCTTCTGCTTCCACACCGCGCTCTCCGGGCGCCTTTACCGTAGTCACATCAGTCAGATACGGAAGCACTATTCGGATGATCTCCTCCACGGCTTTATCCTTGAACACACCCATGATACCGTATATCTTTTTACCGGGCAAAAGCTCCTTCAGACTCTTATTCAGAGCCATGGCTCCGTCCGGGTTGTGAGCACCGTCATATATTGTCAGCGGATCCTTACATATAACATCAAATCTCGCCGGCCAGACCGCACTCTCAATACCCTTTTTAATAGTATCAGGTTGTATATCAAGTCTCATTGCCGCCTCTATGGCAAGCGCAGCATTTCCTGGCTGATACACACCTAACATACGGGTTTTATAAGTCTCTTTTTTGTAATTAAAAACAGTCTCGTTAAGGTCCATACTTTCTACCGAAAGCGCGTTAGCATCGACCATAAAAAGTCCTGCTTCCTTGACCGTTACCTCTTCACGTAAAGTTGCTATGATCCTGTCACGTATACGCTGTTTCCTCTTGTCGGCACGCGTGCCTCCACCGGACTCCAGCTTGACACCGGGCTGATAAGTAACAGCCTTTCCGCCCTGCTTTATGATCCCGGCCTTCTCCCCGGCGATCATGGATATGGAGCCTCCGAGATACTGCATATGATCCATACTGATCGGAGTGATCACGGAAAGCAGAGACTTACTTACAATATTAGTAGCGTCTCCTCTGCCTCCCATTCCCACCTCAACGAGTGCAACATCCACGCCTTCTTTTTTGAAAGCTAAAAATGCTCCGGCGGTTTTTATTTCATATGCCGAAGGCTTCTCAAACCCTTCATTAACCATTGCTTCTGAAGCATCGATAGCCTCCGTCATCGACTCCTCATACACTTCATCAGACAGATAAAAACTCTGATACAATTCAGTTGTTTTTCGACTGAAATCAAACGAATTATAACTGTCTTTTTTTATGATGAGTATCTCTTCTTTTTCATTGATAACAGCAGGTGAGACGAACCATCCTACCTTATTATAGACGCACGAAAGGATCGACGAAAGATACGCACCCGTCGATCCCTTTCCGTTTGTTCCGGCGATATGGATGATCTGCAGGCTCTCCTGCGGATCATCCAACCTCCGACACAACTCTTTTATTCTGTCCAGCCCCGGGAGGATCCCCTGGGCTGATTCTGTAGCAAGATACTTCTTTATCTCATCTCTGTTCATAATGGTTATTACACTTGCCTTTTCATTACTTTATTGTTCTTACACGAATAACCTCAGGTATAGCTTCGAGATCTTTTACTACCTGCTCCGAAATCGGAGAACATACATCGAGTACCGAGTAAGCAAAATTGCCCTTTGATTTATTCCACATGTTCTCGATGTTTACATCATCCTTAGCGAACACATTTGTGAACTGAGTCAGCATTTTCGGAAGATTCTTATGAAGGATAGTGATACGTCCCTCTGTCTGGCAGATACCTGCATCTGTATTCGGATAGTTCACTGAGTTTCTGATATTTCCGTTGTCGATAAAGTCTCTGATCTCACGAGCAGCCATCTTTGCACAGTTATCCTCAGACTCCTGAGTAGATGCTCCGAGATGCGGAGTGACTGTAGTATTCGGAAGGTTTACTGTAGTCGGGTTCGGGAAGTCAACGAAGTAGTGACCTACCTTGCCGCTCTCAAGTGCAGCCTTCATATCATCCTCATTTACCAGAGTGTCTCGTGAGAGATTCAGAATAACAACTCCGTCCTTCATCTTGTCAAATGCTTCCTTATTGAGCATGCCCTTGGTAGCGTCAAGGAGAGGCACATGGATAGTGATATAATCACAGATCTCATAGAGCTCTTCGTTTGACTTAACCATAGTCACGTCTCTGGTCATGTTTACGGCGTTCTCTATGGAGATGTAAGGATCACATCCGTATACATCCATACCAAGACGGTTAGCGGCATTTGCCACGATAACACCGATGGCACCGAGGCCGATGATACCCAGCTTTTTACCCTTGATCTCAGTACCGGCAAACGACTTCTTTGCCTTTTCGGCAGACTTCGCGATATCCGGATCATCCTTGTTATCCTTGCACCATCTGATACCGCCTGCGATATCACGTGCTGACAGAAGAAGCGCTGCGATCGTCAGTTCCTTAACTCCATTTGCATTTGCACCCGGAGTATTGAATACTACGATACCCTGCTCAGCGCACTTCTCAAGCGGGATATTGTTTACACCGGCACCTGCACGGGCCACTGCCAAAAGGCTGTCCGGCAGATCCATATCATGCATAACTGCGGATCTGACCAAAACCGCTGTGGCCTCATCGAGGTTTTCGGTGATCTCATAATCATCAGGCAACATCTCCAAACCGCACTCTGCGATCGGATTTAAGCATTTAACTTTAACACTCATTTCATATAACCTACTTTCTATAATGTTTTATGATATACAGGGGCATGCGGTTCAGCCGCCCCTATTTTACTTGTTGGCTTTCTCAAACTCTGTCATAAACTCTACGAGCTTCTCGACACCCGCCTTCGGCATAGCGTTGTAGATACTTGCGCGCATACCGCCAACTGAACGATGTCCCTTGAGGTTCTCTAATCCTGCTGCCTTGGACTCTGCAACAAACTTAGCATCAAGCTCATCGTTACCGGTGATGAAAGGAACATTCATAAGTGATCTGTCTTCCTTACGAACAGTACCCTTGAACATATCAGACTGGTCGAGGAAGTCATAAAGGATCTTTGCCTTCTCCTCGTTTCTGGTCTTCATTGCAGCAAGTCCACCGTTAGCCTTCAACCACTTGAATACCTTACCGCAGATGTAGATACCATAGCACGGCGGAGTATTGAAAAGTGATCCTGCGTCTGCCTGAGTTTTGTACTTCAGCATTGTCGGTACATACTCAGCGAGGTCATCGCGGATAAGATCCTTTCTGATAATAACGATCGTCACACCTGCAGGTCCGATGTTCTTCTGAACACCACCGTAGATCACGGCGTACTTGTTTACATCTACAGGCTCCGAAAGGAAGCATGAAGAAACATCAGCTACGAGATCTTTTCCTTTGGTATTTGGCAGATTCCAGAACTTTGTTCCATAAATCGTATTATTCTCACAGATATATACATAGTCTGCATCGTCATCGATCGGCAGATCAGAGCAGTCCGGAATGTATGAGAATGTCTCATCCTCTGAGGAAGCAACCTTTACGGCTTTACCGTATTTCTGAGCCTCCTGCCATGCCTTCTTTGCCCACTGTCCTGTTACGATATAGTCTGCAACTCCGTTTTTCATCAGATTCATCGGAATAGCTGAGAACTGTGTCCAGGCACCTCCCTGTAAAAAGAGCACCTCGTAATTCTCCGGAATTCCCATCAGCTCACGAAGATCAGCCTCAGCGGTCTTGATGATATCATCGTATACCTTTGAACGATGACTCATCTCCATAACAGACATACCTGATCCCTGATAATCAAGCATCTCCGCTGCTGCTTCCTTCAGAACCTCCTCCGGCAGTACGGCCGGACCTGCTGAAAAGTTGTACACTCTACCCATTTTTTCTCTCCTACCTTTCCTTATGAGTTTTCTTTTTCTTTATTCAGATCTTTTTCATCGAAAGAGCTGTCGATCGGCTTTCCCGGTGCGACCATCGGCCACACCTTTTCATCCTGATCTATCAGAACCTCGATCAGTGTCGGTGCCGTGCCATCAGCTGCAAGCCTTATGGCATCGTCAAGCTCTTCTCTTTTTGTGACGCGGATGGCTCTCGCCCCCATCGCCTCGGCTACCTTGCAGTAGTCGACTTTATCCTCAAGCACTGTCTGGGAATAATGCTTGTTGTAGAACAGTGTCTGCCACTGTCTGACCATCCCAAGTGCATGATTGTTAAACACAACCTCGATGATCGGAATATCATAACGTGTCGCTGTCGCGATCTCGTTCATGTTCATCCTGAAACATCCGTCTCCCGCGAAGTTGACCACTATGTTATCAGGACATCCGACCTTCGCCCCTATCGCGGCTCCGAGTCCGTAACCCATGGTACCCATACCGCCTGATGTCAGCAGATGACGTGGTTTGCGGTATTTGTAGAACTGCGCTGCCCACATCTGATGCTGTCCGACGTCTGTCGCGATGATCGCATCCGATCCAAGTATCTCCGAGAATCTCTCAACCACATACGGTCCCGAGAGTCCCTCGTCAGGATAGGTCATCGGAAGCGCTTCCTTGCGCGCGAACACCTTATCCATCCATTCTTTATGATACTGATCCTCGAGCTTATCATTCAGCTTCTGCAGTGCGACCTTCAGGTCTCCTATCACTGCATGGTCGACGAGGAGATTTTTATCTATCTCAACCTCATCGACATCTATCTGAAGCTTGTCAGCCATCGGTGCAAACTTAGACGCGTCTCCGAGCACCCTGTCTGAGAACCTGGTTCCGAGCGCGATCAAAAGATCACATTCCGTTACACACAGGTTTGACGTTTTGGTTCCGTGCATTCCGAGCATTCCCGTGTACCTAGGGTCATCTCCGTCAAATGCACCCTTGCCCATAAGTGTATCCGTGACAGGTGCGTCGACTTTTTTAACAAACTCGCGAAGCTCTTCATCAGCCTCCGATATTACAGCTCCACCGCCGACAAATATCATCGGCTTTTTGGACTTGTGGATCATATCGATCGCTTTGTCTATCGCCTCATCCGTGATACCCACAGACTTTCTTTCAACCTGCTCGGGCTTCATCGGTGAGAACTCGGCGAGCGCCGCTGTTACATCCTTCGTGATATCTACGAGCACAGGCCCCGGCCTTCCGGTCTTCGCTATCGTAAATGCTCTGCGGATACAGTCCGCAAGCTGTGTTACATCCTTTACAATAAAGCTGTGCTTGGTGATCGGCATCGTGATACCCGCTATATCGACCTCCTGGAAGCTGTCCTTCCCGAGAAGCGACAGCGTCACGTTTGCGGTGATCGCCACCATCGGTACCGAATCCATATAGGCGGTTCCGATTCCCGTTACCAGATTCATCGCTCCGGGTCCGCTTGTCGCCATACAGACGCCTACCTTTCCCGTCGCTCTCGCATATCCGTCAGCCGCATGCGCCGCTCCCTGTTCGTGGGATGTGAGCACATGTCTTATCTGCTGCTTGTAACGATACAGCTCATCGTATATATTCAGGATCGCGCCACCGGGATAACCGAACACCGTATCCACGCCCTGCTCTAACAGGCACTCGATGACGATCTGAGATCCGTTTAACTGCATTATTATTACTCCTTACAAAAATGCCACGACACAAAACCCGTGTCTTCACATTTTTCTGTATTTCTGTTTGATCACTTGAGTATAGCACCCTCGCTGCCGCTTGTTACCATGTTTGCGTAACGGGCGAGGTATCCGTCCTTCACTCGAGGCTCACGAGGCGTCCATGCTGCTCTTCTCTTCTCCAGCTCTTCATCTGATACCTTTACATTCAGAGTATTTGCCGGAATATCAACTGCTATGATATCGCCTTCCTCGATTAGAGCGATCGGTCCGCCCACAGCTGCCTCAGGTGAGATATGTCCGATGGAAGCTCCACGGCTTGCGCCGGAGAAACGTCCGTCCGTGATCAGTGCCACGCTGGAGCCGAGTCCCATTCCTGCAATAGCGGATGTCGGGTTCAGCATCTCTCTCATTCCCGGACCACCCTTCGGTCCCTCGTAACGGATGACTACCACGTCACCCTCAACTATCTTTCCGCCCTTGATAGCGTCGATAGCATCCTCCTCGCAATCAAACACTCTTGCCGGTCCCTCATGCACCATCATCTCAGGCACAACTGCGGAACGCTTAACCACGCCACCATCCGGTGCGATATTTCCTTTAAGCACTGCGATACCGCCTGTCTCAGAGTAAGGATTATCAATCGGGCGGATAACCTCAGGATCGAGGTTGATCGCATTTGCTATATTTTCCTTAACGGTCTTTCCTGTTGCTGTCATACAGTCAGTGTTCAAAAGACCCTTCTTATCAAGCTCATTCATTACAGCGTACACACCGCCTGCCTCGTTGAGCTGCTCCATGTAGGTGTGTCCTGCCGGAGCAAGGTGGCAAAGGTTAGGTGTCTTTGCTGAGATATCATTTGCGATATCGAGATCAAGCTTTACTCCTGCCTCATGTGCGATAGCCGGGAGATGAAGCATTGTATTTGTCGAGCATCCGAGCGCCATATCTACTGTCATCGCGTTCATAAACGCTTTCTCGGTCATGATATCACGCGGACGGATATTTTTCTTATACAGATCCATAACCGCCATACCTGCGTGCTTTGCAAGCTTGATCCTGTCTGAGTATACTGCAGGGATGGTTCCGTTTCCTCTGAGTCCCATTCCGATAGCCTCAGTCAGGCAGTTCATGGAGTTTGCGGTGTACATACCCGAGCAGGATCCGCATGTCGGGCAGGCATGCTGTACGAAATCGTCAACCTGCTCCTCTGTCATCTTTCCTGCTGCGTGAGCACCTACCGCCTCAAACATACTTGAGAGTGATGTGCGCTTGCCCTGTACGTGACCGGCGAGCATCGGACCGCCGCTGACGAATACTGTCGGGACATTTACTCTGGCTGCTGCCATAAGAAGTCCCGGAACATTTTTATCACAGTTAGGGATCATAACGAGTGCGTCGAAAGCATGTGCTCTCGCCATACACTCGGTGGAGTCGGCGATGAGGTCACGGGTTACCAGTGAGTATTTCATGCCGACGTGTCCCATGGCGATTCCATCGCAGACCGCGATAGCCGGGAACACGATCGGTGTTCCGCCTGCCATTGCTACTCCCTGCTTTACGGCTTCTGTTATCTTGTCAAGGTTCATATGGCCCGGTACGATCTCGTTGTAGGAGCTGACGATGCCGACGAGCGGACGATCAAGTTCCTCTTTGGTCATTCCCAGCGCGTTGAAAAGTGAACGCTGAGGTGCTGTGGCCATACCCTGTTTTACTGAATCACTATTCATGATATCCTCCTTCCGAAATCACTATATATTTGATGTGATGATATCGCCCATTTCGATGCAGCCAACCTTCTTCATACCATCGCTGTAAATATCACCTGTTCTGTAACCATCCTTGAGAACTGCCTTAACCGCATTCTCAATGGCATCTGCCTCAGCTTGTAAATCAAAGCTGTAACGAAGCATCATTGCGACTGAAAGGATGGTCGCGATCGGATTTGCTTTATCCTGGCCTGCGATGTCAGGAGCTGATCCGTGGCTCGGCTCGTAGAGACCGAACGTTCCCTCGGCGAGTGAAGCTGACGGAAGCATACCGAGTGAACCGGTTGTCATCGATGCCTCATCCGAGAGGATATCACCGAACATGTTCTCGGTAACAACTACATCGAACTGCTTCGGATCACTGACAAGCTCCATAGCACACGCGTCAACGAGCATGTCACTGAGTTCCACCTCAGGATAGTCCTTTGCGACATCTGCTACCACCTTACGCCACAGGCGGGAGGTATCGAGCACGTTTGCCTTGTCGACGCTGCAAACCTTCTTGTCACGCTTCATGGCAATCTCGAAGGCCTTCTTTGCGATACGTCTGATCTCTGATTCAGCGTAGATGCAGGTATCAGCTGCAGTCATCTCACCATTTACCTCTTTTGTATATCTGTCACCGAAGTAAAGGCCCCCGGTGAGCTCTCTTACGATCACATAGTCAAAACCACCTTTTGATCTGTCATCCTTCAGAGGACACGCACCTGCGAGCTCCTCAAAAAGGATCGCAGGACGAAGATTACAGAAAAGGCCCAAGCCCTTACGTATCTTCAAAAGTCCAGCCTCAGGACGCTTTTCCGGCGGAAGCTCATACCAGCTGTCCACTCCGACCCTTCCGCCTACCGCACCAAGCAGTACGGCGTCAGCAGCCTTTGCGCGCTCCAAGGTCTCATCTGTCAAAGGATCTCCGAACTTGTCGATCGAGCATCCGCCCATATAGAGCTCCTCATACTCAAACTCATGTCCGTAGACTGTTCCTATCTTGTCCAGAACCTTTTTCGCCTCTCTGACGATCTCAGGTCCGATCCCGTCGCCCGGAATCACAGCAATATGGTATTTCATCGGTTATTCCTCCATTTTTCGGGGGTGCCGCTGTTTTCCGGCAACCCGTCTCCGATAAGTCTTTTCTTATATTTATGCATGATACTCCATACTGAAACAAAATTATATAATAAACCACGCCTTATGTCAACTGCCAAATATCTTCTGCAATACGTCAAATCCTGACTTTATATCCAGATCAGAGAGGTCATCTCCGTCCCTGGCAAGTATCAATGCACCCATGGTGCCGACTTTACCTCCGTTGTCATCTACTATACACCAGATCCGGCCATCCCTGTACTCCAGTCTTTCGCCAATGGATCCGCCAATGAAATCATCGAGCGGCTTTCCGTTTTTGCCCGTGATCGTAAGATTGATCCCATCCAATTTCCAGTTGATATCCTGGGAATTACCGGAATAAAAGATCAAACCATCTCCGTCATACATAATATCGATCTCAACGGTATCACCCAGACTCCCATCCGGATCACCAAGCTTAGGATCAATATTATACCCCATAATATTTACGGCAACAACCTTATAATTACCGACTATCTCATCCTTTGGTTTTTTAATAAATGCAAAGTACGCCATCACCAGGCCGCCTATCACAAGCAGCGAAATAAATCCGATAAGAATAAAAGCAAGTGGCGATTTCTTTTTCTTCTGCAGCTCCTGCGTCTGAGCATACGACATATACTCCTGTCCATAGTTTGGCTGCGTATATGCGCTCTCCTGTCCATACGGACTCTCCTGCACAGACTCCACGGTAGACTCCTGTCCGTACGGGCTCTCCTGCGCAGGCTCCACCTGTGGCTGGTGCAGCTGCTCCTCCATCGGACTTGGTACTACCGGCTGCCTGCTCCCACACATACTGCAGAAAGCCGACCCATCGGCAATCTTCGCTCCACAATTAGTACAAAACATATCAAAACTCCTCCATTGATTGCAATTTACACGCGTCAACATGCTAATTTTATCAGATTTGCAACTTTTTAGCAAGTTTTTCCTTGACAAGTGTATCCGCCTGAGTTATAATCTCATCCATGATCGTACTACATGTGTAGAAAATATTGAGCATATGTTCATATGTTAAAAAGAGAGAGGAGAAAACAATGTGGGACACAATCTGTGATATACTTTTAGACGCGGGATTGGATACGCTGAAGCTGATACCATTCCTGTTTGTAACCTATCTAATAATGGAGTGGTTCGAGCACAGGATGGAGACAAAATCTCAGTCTGCCGTCCTGAAGGCAGGTCGCCTCGGCCCTCTGATCGGTGGTCTCGTCGGCGCGGCTCCGCAATGCGGATTCTCAGCCGCAGCATCCAGCCTTTTTTCAGGTGGCATGATCACAGCCGGAACGCTTATCGCGGTATTTTTATCAACCTCAGATGAGATGCTTCCGATATTTATCTCTGAGCAGGTTCCGGTGCCTACCATGATAAAGATCCTTGCGACAAAGGCTGTGATGGGTATCGTATTCGGATTCCTATTGGATCTCGTCTACCATGGCATGATGAAACGACCTCTCAGATATAAAAATATCACGAACCCTCATTCGGTTCATGATGTCTGCGAGAACGAGCATTGCAAATGTGAGGAAGGCATATTCAAATCCGCCATCTTCCACACTCTGCAGATAACTCTGTTTATATTTATATTCAGTCTGATAATCGGAGGAATAGTTGAGGGAGTCGGCGAGGATGCAATCTCCGGAATATTTACCGGCATCCCTGTCGTCGGAGAACTGATCGCCGGATTGGTGGGACTCATCCCGAACTGCGCGGCATCAGTCGTTATCACCGAGCTCTACTTAGA
Organism: Lachnospiraceae bacterium P6B14; assembly: GCA_000687695.1. Taxonomy (GTDB): domain Bacteria; phylum Bacillota; class Clostridia; order Lachnospirales; family Lachnospiraceae; genus Eubacterium_F. The sequence continues at coordinate 174,661 of JHWZ01000004.1, forward strand.
TGGCGTCATCGGAGCAGGCCCGATGATCACAGGCCTTCTGGTCAGTGCCGGCGTTGGACTTTTGGTCCTCTTCCGCCTGAACAGAAAGCACCTGAAACAGAACCTCGCCATAGTCGGCTATCTCTATATCATAGGAGTACTATTAGGAATAGTTGTAGATCTGTTGCATCTGAAATTCTAAAAGAGCAATTCGAGATGCATATCACTGATCACATTCGGAATACTAAACGAGCAATTCGAGATGCATATCAACGTACAGGATGTATATCATACGTCGTTGCGCAGCGTGTGTATTTTACACGCGCACAACGTGACGTATGATAAAAAAGCGCAAGCGTGCCTGTACGTATATGCACTCGAATTGCTCGAATTAAAATCCATGCACTCGAACTGCTCGATTTTGTTTAACCTTCGATGGCAATATACTTCTTCGTCTCCACCTCAGGCTTCTTCTCCATCTTCGGCACCTCGAGGCACAGGACTCCATCCTTGAACTTCGCCTTGATATCCTTTTCAGTGACAGCCTCTCCAACATAGAAGCTTCTTCTGCATACGCCCTGGAAACGCTCCCTGCGGATAACCTTACCTTCCGTATTCTTCTCCTCGTTCTGGTTACTCTTTTCAGCGGTGATCGTCATATAGCCGTCCTTCAATTCAGCCTGAACATCCTTCTTTGAGTAACCCGGCAGATCCATCTCGATAAGATATGACTTATCATTCTCGGTGATATCAGCCTTCATTGAATTCGTCGCAGTAGTATGCGCGTGAGGGATCGGAGCTCCAAAGAAGTCATCAAATACATCATCCACAAAACTTGTTCCGAAAATACTTGGCATCAACATAAGTCATTCCTTCTTTCTCTGTACACGTGGCATCGTCATGCTCACGGTGATGGGTTATGACGCCTGAAATCCTCAGGGTCATGCACCCTTTTCCTTGATTTCGAGGTCATTATATCACTTTGTTAGCACTCTGTCAAGTCGAGTGCTAACATTTTTTTGTGAAAGTTTTGTGAACAAAAAAAGAGCCGATGCTTTCGCATCGGCTCCGCAGTTTTACTCATTCGAGTCGCAGATTCGGGAAGACCTCATCTGAGAGCTTTCCTGCGTCATCCTCGGCATCAATAGGTGTGCATATACCATACAGATATGCTTTACTGTCTGTGAATGTTACAAATACCCACCACTGAGCAGTATCTTCATTACCACCCGAAGTGAACGAAGCCACATAAACAGGATAGCTGATATTCTCACTGTACTCATTTGCCGGCTTTACTCTTGCATCATCATTTGCGCCTCTTTTAGGAAGTCCGGTAGCCAGATTCAGTGCGTACTCCTCTTCTGATACATCATCTCCGGGAAGGCTGAGTCCACCCTGCTGGTATACAGCGAGCATACCACCTTCTCCCTCGCTATGGATGAAATAGCTTCCATCATCATTTGTCTCCTCCTCAACGGTCTCTGTACCTTCAAGAATAGACTCTCCTCCTACCAGCTTGAGGCTCTCGGATGCAGCTGCCGCATCCTCCTTCTCAGCTTCTGCCGAGTCATCCTGCGCAGGCTCTTCATTCTTGGTAACATCTGCTGCAGGTGCTTCCGCTGCAGGTGCATCTCCTACATCCTTAGCTACCTGTTTGTCATCATCACCACATGCTGTCATTGCGAACGCGAGTACCAGTATCATGCATACTGATAACAGTTTTTTCAAACTCTTTTTCATATCTTTCTCTCCTTTGATTTATACTTTATGCTGTGTTTACAATTCTTTACTTTTTCAGTTCACTTCTTTTCCTGCGATACATAACTATCGTAAATAAAGCAAACATCGACATTCCCATGCCTGCAACCGGGATGGCCGGATCCATCGGATCTCCCGTCTCCGGTGTCTCGTCTGTTACGTCATCTGACAACGGAACCTTCTCCTCTACTTCAACCGTATCAGGCTCTTCGGTCTCGTCATCAGTCGGAACGATCTCCGTCAAAGGTACTTTCTCATCCTGAACCTCAGCCGTAGCGATCGGTGTAGCGGTCGGTGTCGGTGTTATCTCCGGCGTCTGAGTCGGAGCTACAGTCGGATCAGGCGTCGGTGTCGAATAGTTTATTACCGGTGATACCGGATATACCGGCTCCTGTGTCGGAGGCGTAGTGGTTGGCACCGGACGGCTACACAAGACTCCTCTATAGAGCCAATCTCCGAAACCGACTATTATAGTAAGACTATCCGGCATAGAATTAAGATCACCTATAACATCGCTACCATATACAAATACCCAACCATCAACACCTTTTTTATAAATAGACAACTGACCGGTGACATTCTCACGAACTTCACCATCTTCGCCACCTATAGCAAAACACTGTTCGCCTTCTACGGAAAGCGTTCCATTAAACCCATTTTCACCATCAGGTACAAACTTGATAGTTTCCGGATTTTCAAGATCGAAACTGATATTAGCCGTTCCCGCAAATCGACCCGGATCATCCGTCGATGTATTCGTCGATGTATCCGTTGGCTCTTCCGGTGAAGTTATTGTCGGTGTTGTAGGATCAGTCGGCTCCACTGACTCCGTCGGCTCAGACGCCGGTGTTGGCTCAACAGCCTCAACCGGGTCAGTAGTATATCCATCCGCCTCCTCAGCAAGGCTCACCGTAGACCCATTAGCGAAACCGAACACCGTCAGCGCGAGCACGCTTGCAGCCACTATGATTCGATTCCTGGTCCTTTTGTTTATTCTCATAACTTCTTCCTCCCTCTCAATTACAACAAAAAGCCACTACATAACACATTATATAGTGGCTTTGTATTTATTTATACTAACTAAAGGTTACTATTTTTGAAAAACAATGGCATCACCAGCTACCGCCGCCTCCGCCGCCTCCGCCTCCGCCGGAGAATCCTCCTCCGCTGTCAGAGCCTCCCGGCGAAGATGTCATAGCGCTCTGTGCCGACGATATCGTATCGTTCATAAAATGATTGAACACATAAAGATCAAAAGCTATATTCACATCATCCCGGTACCAGCTCGGCGGTTCCATCACGATACCCTCAAACCTCTTTACCCAGGCATCGGTGATCCCCAGAACATATGTAAATGGCAGTATCCTGTAATAATACTCAGGATCCGACTCCACACGTGCCTCAAGCTGGGCTTTTTCCGCTGTCATAAGATAGTTTCTGAATCCTCTGACCTTGCCGGTAATCTCGGTTCCATAGTCCGTTCTTCTCTCCATGATACGGAAAAACATGAACTGCAGGATCTCTCCCAGCGTTGTCACGCCGAATACGATCCAGCAAAACCATCCCGTGTAGGTAATCGCAGGCGCTATGATAATAATGTAAAGAGCGATCACAACAATTCCTATCGTACCTGAAATTGCCTTCGAAACCACTTTATGCCTCTCGTTAAACACGAACAACACCATGGGCATCAGAAGGAAAAACAGCAGACTCTGCGCCAAAAAGGCAATACCATCATCCCAGTAGCCTGATATCACTCCAAACATACCTAAGTATACGGGAACGATGGCAAAAGGGATAGTGATCAAACGCAACCAGTGTGAGTTCCTGAAGAAAACCTTTTTATTCATGGTTTGCCTGATTTGAGTTGTTATCTTGCCTATCGTGGTATAGAATTTATTTTTTATCTCCTCTTCGGTGACAGTCTCACCGTATTTGCTAAGCTCCTCCAACATAGTCCGCTTAGCTTCATCTTCTCCCTCATAGGATTTCAATATACGGAACATGAAACCCTTTCCATTTTTGTCGTTTTGAACTATCTCGATACAGCCTTCCTCTGCCAGCTCGATGATCAAGGGGATTACATCTTTAACACCACACTCCCCCTTATAAACATAAGCGATCTCGGCGCAGTTCAGACCGTCCGGCGGATAGAACTCCACAACCTCAACGATAGGCTTGTCTCGTCCAAACTTGCTCCATATCAGGAACGATACAAGCAAAAAGACGATAGACAAGATAACTGCTATAAGTCCCGAAGTCGGGAACTCACTTTCCCTTTGCAAAAAATATCCATCCTCAAGCTGAATCCTTACCGTGAAGAATTCGCCGGGATTTATATCATTATCTTTAAGCTCACCCCTTATAGTCTTTCCGTCAAAGGAATAGAGTATCCCATCGATCTTTGATTCTTTGGTCGCACCATAATAGAATCCGATATTGTCTCCGGTATCACTAAACTCCTTTGGCATCTCGATGGTAAAGCTCAGATTTCTCACCGGCACATCCCAGCCGTCACCAACGAGATTCACATAGAACTCATCAGCACCCTCTACTCGGTCATTCCCCCACTTCATGTCATACGATATGGTGTAGGTATGCTGACCGGTGATCTCCTTATCGGCATCACCAATCCTAATTGTCTCGTTATCACTCACATCGCCCTCGAGCACATAAGGATCAGAACATGACTTAACATCTATCTCTGCCTTTATCATGTCCTTCGTTCCATCCAGGCGCTCAATCTCGTTTCTCCGGGGGATATAGCGGTAGATACCGTGTCTGGGTTCATTGAATGTCACATCTATGGTTTCCTCGACATGAAAAATGTTGTCCTCGGAAACTTTATAGTGACAGTCATATGAGTTGATCTCATAGCCACCCCTTGACTCCGCGCTTGACGGCTTAACAAACCCCAATACGCAGAGAGAAAGCATCATAAGACCAAATATACATACTCTAAACCGGCGCATAATTTGACTCCTTGTCAGTTTTAAAAAATGATCAGGTCAACTTTTTCAAGTTGTATTTCGCGATCTGGTCAAACTTTTTGGAGATAGTATCCTGATCTCCCGGCTCAACACTCATATCCGGCTCGTACCACTCCTGAGAGTCAAAGAACTCCTGCATCTGATTATTTTTAAATCGATATCCATAGTAAGCATAAAGAGTGTTTACATAATACCTTTTGTCTTCCTTTGAAAGATTAGCGACTGTTGCATCATCGAGCTTCTCCATAACTACGAAAACATAGGTCTCGTTGTCGTGATCGTTTGGCATTTCATCCGGATCGAAATCATCCTCATCCACGAACTCACCCTCTGAGTTTCCGCCACCCGGAGGCATCGTCCACTCCTCTTCGGCATCACTATTCTTTGCCTTATCGTCTTTCTTCTCCTCAGTCTGGGTCTGCTGTGGTGCCTGCTTGGGCTCATCCTTCTTTGTCAGTACCAATACCAGGACTATGACAACCGCAACCAAAAGTACAGCGATCACTCCGCACAAGATCGGTACTGTCGAAGACTTTTTCTTCTTCGGCGGCTGGTTCCTCTGCGGTGCCTGATTCTGGAAAGATGTCTGGGTCTGCTGTGGTGCCTGGTTCTGGAAAGATGTCTGGTTCTGCTGTGGTGCCTGAGTATACATCGGTTCCTGGTTCTGCACAGGTGTCTGCTCCTGGCCCACGCCCGGTATCTCCGCGCCGCAGTTCATACAGAACTGAACGCCCGGTGCGATTTCTTTCCCGCATTTAGGACAAAACATATTGTAATCCCCTTTCTTGGTTTTTTTAGGTTTGCGGCTCCTCATAAGCCATCCGCAACAGCTCATCGTACGACAGCTCGGCATCCTTCCAACGAACGTAAATGCCGTTTGTCACGGCACCGTTCCACACTTCAGGATCCTTTAGCGGACGGAATCTGAGTCCGTCAAGTCTGTGAGACATATCCAGCAAAAGAACACTTCCCGTGTTGAACTCCACGCGAAGAATATGATTATCACCGGGTATTACCTTGCTGATACATCCTTTACCCAATATGCCACCTCCCTGTACGACTCACTTCTGAAATATAAAAGAGCCACCATACTAAATTGTACGGCGACTCTGCTTCTTTATCTAGTAACTAAAAGTTAGTTTTTCAGTAATTCCGTTAGCTTTTCCCTCTTCTCGGCCGAAGTTCCGGTGAGCTCTAACTTACCGTAAATACGATTGATGTACTGTTTCAGGGTTCCCTCGCCCAAAAATAATCCCTCGGCGATCTCTTTGTTTTTCTTTCCCTGAGCCATGAGAATGGCAACCTGCTGCTCCTTTGCGGTCAGGTCCTTCAGTGCCTGAGGTGTGGTGAGCTTGGCGCGATTTTTGTTAACAACCTTGTCGAAGCGCTCATGCCACGGTTTCACTCTTTCCTTCATTTCCTCAGGCAACAAACTATAAGCCCCCGGATAAAATGCGAATGGCATGATCAGATCATCCGGCAAAGCCAATGCCACAGCGACCGCTATGTGCTCCTTTGCCTCATCAGTTTGTTCAAGACTGTAGTAGCTCTCTGCCAGCTGCAACTCCAGGATCAAATTACAGAGTGTGTAGGGATAAACCTGACACAGGCCTGCTACTCTGTCCTTACCCGCGATCACCGCAGCGTAATCTCCCTTTGCCAAATATACCTGGTTCTGTATGATTTCGGCAACAGGCTTTGCAGGGAAAAGGAGGTTGGCCTGCTCGACTCCTCCTTCACGGATCCACTCGGGTATTCTCTCCGGCACTCCTACCATTGAATAGTACCATGCCGCGATCAGATCAAGCGTAGTAACAAGCATCGGTGAACGGAATCTCCTGAGTGCCTCGTACTCAACTGCGTACCAGTCAGACTTGTCTTCACCGTCACTGTCGTTTTCATTTTTCTCACCCAAAAGTGATAAAAGCATATCAACAAACAGACAGCACAAAAGGATAGATCTCATTTCCTTTTCCTTATCGGTGATGCTTTCTGCTTTTAACCTGGCTTCTTCTATCGCTACTCTCGCTTTTTTCAGATCGCCACGCATGATCAGAGCTTCTGCTTCCATTATGTACTCAGCACCCATTCCATGGTTCTGAGTCAGAGCGTAGTAATACGGCATCGAGCGATGCATAGCCGCGAGCTCATCATCCAGACGTCCGAGCTCTCTGTGGTACATGGCAAGAATAGCGGGGCTTCCGAATGTCCACGTCCCTCGCCTTCCCATCGTTATAGCCGGTCGGCTCATTTTTTTTCTGGCTGACTGGTGATACTCACTCATCTTTTCTATACTGTTATACGCAGTGAAGCTCATCACCATCTCGCACTCGCCGAGAAGGTTGTTTTTCTCCTCCTCGGATAGAGTTTTATTGTTCTCTACCGCCTGCAAAAAAACCTGGCGAAGCCTTTGCATCTCAGGCATGAGCCTCCAACTGAAAAACTGCTTCATCAGTACGAGCAGCGCCAAAGGATCACTGCCCAGTTTATCCTCGGGACAGTCATCTATCCACTCCTTCACGATGTCCTGTGTGAAGTATGTAAGCTCCATTCCCTGATCCTTGCCGATCACATGGAACAGTCCTTCCCAATCCTCACATCCGCGATAAGCTTCCATCGCTTTTACATACAGCATATGATCCTCGTACCACTTCGCATAGCGGGTGAGGATCTTTTTCTTTTCTTCCGGCGGGAGTGCTTCAAATCGTCTGCTTGTGCACTCCTTGAGGATGTGATGAAAACGGTAGTGTGTAAGATCCGGAAGCAACGTGATAAACGCATTTTCACTGATCGCATCAGCGAGCATTTTTTTTGCGTCATTTTTTCCGGAGAGATATTCGGCCATCTCCTCAGTGAACTCGTCCGCCTTACACAGTGATAGCAAGAACATACGCTTCTTCTCTGTGATAGGCTCGAGCAGCACCTCGTCCATCATGTCGTAGATACTTCCTGTCTGTGTTGGGATGTAACCCAACTCGAGGTAGCCGCGCAGGCACAAATACAGACCGGAGAACCATCCCTCCGATATCTCGAAGAGCTGATCCTTCAGTTCCTCGGTTAAAACAACACCACAGCCTTTACAGTAAGCGACCATCTCGGTGTAGTTTAAACGCAGGTCGTCCTGACTGATCATATAGTAACGCGATCCCAGCTCAACCTCAGCTCGTCTTCCAATAAACTTGTTTCTCCCTGCCACGATCAGATGAAAGTTCGACGGAAGATTTTTCGAAACCTCTACCAAAAACCTTACCGCCTTCTCGGAAGCAAGCAAATGAAAGTCGTCAATAAACATGAAATGCTCCTGAGTATGTTCTGAAAGGTACTCCTCCACTATTTCCATAAAGAAGAAAAGCCCGGTCTTACTCTCAGGAAGCTCCATAGCCTTTAACGCGTCATATATTTCTGTTTTTGAAAATGCATTTTGAAACTGATGCCAGAATAAACGGATACTATCAGAGTAGATACTTAAACGGAAGACCTCTGCCCCATGCTCCTCCCGCTGTTCATCCAGATATCTGTTCAGAGCGGTGGTCTTGCCATAGCCCATGGGGGCCACCACTGTGGTCAGGGCATGCGTGCGGATATGACGAAAGGTCTCACTGATTCTTTCCGACAGATATAATGTCTGAAGATTTGGTTTCTGTCTGGCCATATCTATCCTCCGTGTTTCAAAGTGTTTATATTCTACCATAGTGCTAGGAAAAAGTCAACGAAAAAAGGGCCGGCGCATAAGCACCGGCCCCTCGGATATTCGCTTCGAATTACAGATCGATAACGTTCTGCTCATCCTGCTTGTCATTGATCACATAGTAAGCCTTGCGATCGTTAACGTTGATGTAGATGCGAAGAGATTTGATGTTTCCGATACGATGACCTGAGTTCTTGTATGCCTCCTTAACGCGAGTTACAAGTGTCTCAGCTACAGCGATATCTACGCCATCAACCTGTACGATTGTCTCCTGTACGCTCTCTACTACCTTGTTCTTTGAACCAGGCTTACGACCTCTCTTAGTAGTGGTCTTCTTTGCAGGTGCCTTCTTAGCTACAGGCTTCTTAGCTGCTGCTGTCTTTTTAGCTGCAGGCTTCTTTGCTGCAGGCTTCTTTGCTGCAGGTTTCTTTGCTGCAGGCTTCTTTGCTGCCGGCTTAGCTGCAGGCTTAGCTGCAGGTTTAGCTGCTGCTGTAGATGTTGTAGCTGCAGTAGTTGCAGTCTTAGCTGCCTCTGTAGTCTTTGCTACAGGCGCCTTGGATGTGGTTGTTTTGATATCCATGCTCATTTCTCCTTTTATGAATCGAACAAAAAATCTATACGTTGCATACATTAATATAATACTATTCACACGTAATTGCAAGCCTTTTTTGAAAAAAAATTAAATTTTTGTTATTTTTCTTCAAAAAAACGGTCATTTCTTCACAAAAATAAGTGGCAAAAACAGGCTGCAAAGAACGTGTTTTCGCCACTTCTGTTCAAATTCAGTGAAATAGTAAGTGATTCGCACTTTTTTTTATCAAAAAACGTCATTCATGATACAAAATCACTATTTCGACCTCATTTTGGAGCAATAACATATGAATAATAACTCACTTTTTCATACAAGTTGTCGTCAGCTTTCCGGAACTGTTTTTGAGAGTAGTTCCGAGCGCCTCACACATGTTATTTATCTTTTTAAGAACTCTTTTTTTCTCCGCACCCTTCTTCGGAGTAGGCTGATAGTTGTTGTATGCAGTCGTAGATGACAGGCAACACGGGATAAGTCTGAGTGTTGTTTTCTTTTTCTGAAGCACTCCGTTTTTGAAGGTAAACTGCGGTCTCGCGATCATCGTATCCTTGTCTGCCGGATTTGAGTTTCCTCCGAAACAGAAGTTACCCAGACTGTAAACGATATACACACCCTTGTACTTTTCCACCCCATGGAGAACGTGCGGATGATGACCGAGTACGAGATCTGCTCCCTGATCTATGGCATAATGAGCGATGCTTTTTTGATTCCCGTCAGGTGTGTACTGTCTCTCTATACCGGCATGCATACTCACTATGATCATATTGCATTTTTTCTTTTTGAGTTTTTTGATTCCGTTCTTTATGTGATTTGCCGATGACTGATATCCCTCGAGTCCGTTCACCGAGATCATCCCGATCTTGATCTTTGTGTGATTCTTTTTCACATTATATGCGCAGACCTTCGCGTAAGATGAGTATTTAACTCCCTTGTTTTTAAACACCTTGATGGTGTCTTCATAACTCCCCTGTCCGAAATCCCTGCAGTGATTATTAGCAAATGCTACCGCTTCAATATTTCCTTTTTTTATAATATTGATGTATGAAGCGGGACCTTTGAATGTAAACTTTTTGTCTGCACGTGTAGTTCTGGATGTGAGTGTTCCCTCGAAATTTACGAGCGTCATATCATCCTTTGCAAAGTACTTCTGAACATTTTTAAAGAAATAACTTTTGTCCTTTACCTTGTTGACCATCGCGTTCAGACTGGTCGACCAGTTAAATGCGGGATCAGTTCCGATCGTGCAGTCACCGGCGCAGCTGAGTACTACCTTTGTAACGTTCGGTGTAGGCTTGGGTGTTTTGGTCGGCTTAGGTGTTTTGGTCGGCTTGGGTGTGGCTGTCGGAGCTGCAGTAGGTTCTACTGTCGCCTCCGCTCCCGGTCCGGTTACACTGTCACCGACTGCATCGGTTTTTGTGACGGCCACTGCGATCATATCTTTACAACCGGTTACGCCGGTCATGCTCAGTACCAATGCAAACAAAATAGTCATGACCAAAAGCTTTCTTTGTTTAGTACTCATTATCGTTTTCCTCCTCTTCTTTCAATTGTGATGTCCATATCGATCTCCAAACGAATAATAATCAGTCCTTCCTCTTATTTACATAGTAAGAATAACAGCTCCCCTCAGTGGAAACCATACACGCACCCTGGGGGTTCTGTGGATTGCAGATGCGACCATACAACGGACAATCATATGGCCTCATACGACCCGTAAGAACGCTTGCACATGAGCATGCAGGATTCATCTTTTCATCCGAATCGAGCCCGGAGCTTCCGGCATCGTAACCGGCATACTTTTCTCTTAGTCTCATTCCGGAACCGGGTACTATCCCGAGTCCTCTCCAGGCTGCATCACATTTTTCAAAATAATTATTTATCTTTTCTTTTGCTACTGTATTACCCACAGCGGAAACAACCTTCGGATAACAGTTTTTTATTACACCTTTTCCTCTGTTTGAAACCACCTCATATAATGCGAGCAGTATCTCCTCTCCTTCAAAGCCTGATACCGCAAATGGAATATCATATTTTTTTGCTATAGGTTCGAACACCTCATATCCCGTGACCACTGACACGTGTCCCGGTGCCAAAAACCCATCTATCGGCGCGCCCTTTGAAAGCATCTCTTCTACTACCTCGGGCATCGTTTTCAAAGCCGTGAGTAGATTTATATTCTTTATATTCCGCTCGATGATCTCCTCCATCAGAAGAGCGTATACGGGTGTCGTTGTCTCAAATCCGACAGCGGCAAATACAAACTCCTTATCCGGTTCACCCTCAGCCAGGTCTACCACATCGAGTGGCGAATAAACCATGCGTATATCCGCGCCTTCACCCTTCGCATCAGACAGCGAATCATGACTGCCCGGCACCCTGATAAGATCACCGAAAGTAGCAATCACTTTACCCTCTCTCGCAAGAGATAACAACCTGTCAATATACGCCGATGTCGTCACGCATACGGGACACCCCGGCCCCGATATCAGCTTGATCTTATCCGATATGAGTGACGGGATCCCAAATCTCGCCACCGCTTCGGTATGACTCCCGCATATCTCCATGATGTTCACCGGCGGGCCATCGTAACCGACCAGGTATTCCTTGATACTTTCCATATTATTCTCCATATGAATCTGTCCGACGTGCTACGCTAGCATATCCTTGGCAGCCCTTCACCCTGCAATACATCCAACTCTCTTATCCCGCCTATTGATGTCCTGGCATAAAGTGATCCCGCAGGCTTCTTCTCATCCGGCGCAGCGACTATACCGATCCTCGCAGCGTCCTGCCCATACCTTGAGTTTCTCATGATCTCCAAAGCCTTCGCCTCATCGTCAGGATGAACGATCGCCACCATCTTTCCTTCATTGCCCATATACATCGGGTCGAGTCCCAAAAGCCCACAGAACTCACGTACCTTTTCGCTCACGGGTATCAGTCCGTCTTCTACCTCAAACACTGTCCCGGATGCGAGTGCGAGCTCCTTTAGCACGGTTCCGAGTCCGCCGCGAGTCACATCACGCATCGTGTGTACTCGTAGCCTCCTCAGTCCCTCGCACATCTCGCACAAAGGCGCTACATCGCTTCGTATATCCGTCTCTATCGACATCCTCTCTGACAGTATCGCCGCATGGTGATCTCCCATAGTACCGGATACCAAAATCACATCACCGGGCTTTGCTCCGCCGGCTCTGATATCAACGTCCTTTGGCACAAAACCGACGCCGGTCGTATTTACATAGATACCGCCCTGACCCTCGATGACCTTCGTATCACCGCAGATCACCTGCACTCCGGCCTCACCGGCAGTCTCCGCCATGGATTTTACAACCCGTTTCAGAAGATCGATATTCACGCCCGTTTCAAGTATCCATGCCGAGGTGATATACTTCGGCACGGCACCTCTCATCAAAAGATCATTCACAGTTCCGCATACGGCAAGTCTTCCGATATCACCACCGCGAAACTCCACGGGTGTCACAACAAAGCTGTCGGTAGTCACCGCAAACCTTGCTCCTGCTCCCTCAGAACCGCTCGCAGGATCAAGAACAGCGGCATCCTCCATCGCATCAAGTACGGTATTATTAAAGGCGGACGCAAACACCTCGTGAATAAGTTCACCGGTGGCCGCTCCGCCGCTTCCGTGTATCATTGTGATATTAGTATTCATTCTGCTGCCTCCGTAACCTCCAAAAACAGCCTTTCCAACTCCAGAGCCTCCTCCTCAGACACCTTCTGAAGGATACAGCCTGCATGGACCAAAACACGGTCTCCGGGCTTGACATCCACCAGGCCTGATCTGGCCTCCACTCTGTTGCCGCCGAAATCAACGATTGATTTTTTGCTTCCGGCTTCTATAACCGTTCCCGGTAATGCTACACACATTTTTTATCTCCTGTTAAAACGTCTCAAACTTAACCTTTGCACGAGGCAGGTATCTGAGCAACATACTCTCGATCCTGTCCTTGTTGACCGGCTTTGAAAGATAAGCATCAAATCCGACCTTCAGGTATTCCTCACGCGCACCCTCCATCGCGTTCGCAGTGAGCACGATACAAGGCACTACACAGTTCGGATTGTCGCGGTTCTCTCTTACCAATCGGAGAAGCTCCACGCCGTCAATCTCTCTCATAAGATGATCGAATATAAGCACATCATATGTATTCTCTGCCATCAGCTCCAGAGCCTCGGCTCCGCTCATGGTCGTATCGATCTGAACCTGTGTCGACTGAAGAAGAGTCTTCACCACCGCCAGATTCATCTTCTCATCATCCACAAGAAGAATCCTGGCATCGGGTGCTATATATTTTTTCTTTTCTTCCTGATCTTCGGTAGAGGACATAGCCTCTCTCGCCCTCTTAAAATCACCGATCGGTTTCTCATCGATGATGCTCTGTTTAATTGTAAAATAGAAGCTTGAACCCTTGCCCAGCTCGCTTTCAAACTCAAGCTTGGTATCCATCTGATTCAAAAATCTCGAAACCAACGAAAGCCCGAGTTCAGTGATGCCGGCAATATCCTCGCTACCATTTCCGCCTGTCTCAAAGTACTCAACCATCCTTTTGATAGCTTCCTTCGGGACACCCTCTCCGGTATCAGATACACAGAACTTCAGCCAAACGCTGTTGTCACGGATTCGCTCTCTGGTTATCGAAAAATGTATCTCACCCTGCTTCGTATAACGCACGGAGTTCGCAAGCAGGTTCAAAAGACACTGCTTGATCCTCGTCGAATCTCCGAATACGATGCTCGGAATCTTGTCATCTATCTCAGTGAAAAATTGCACGCTCGAGTTATGCAGACGTGTTCTGACAATCTCCGAAATATCAGAGATAAGTAACATAGGATCATAGCGTACGGGATGCAGGTCGATGTCACCGTTGTCGATCTGCGACATATCGAGAACCTCGTCAACCAACGAAAGCAGAACGTTTCCTGCATGTCTGATTTCCACAGCGTAGTCGCGGACATTTTTCTCGACAGACTCACGAAGAATCATCTCATCCATACCCATGACCATGGATATAGGCGTACGGATCTCATGCGACATCATGTCGAGGAACTCATTTCGTTTATTATTCGCTTCCTCTGCAAGCGATTTTGCGAACTCGAGTTCTTCCTTCTCTTTCGCCTTGATCTTTGCCTCGCGCGACGCGTTCCACAGCACGAGCACGATGATCAACACACTTAGAATAATTGCAGACGCAACTATAATGATGATCAGGCGCATCTGCGTCGCGACCTCTCCCTCATACCAGGTTGCAGGGAAGTCGGCACATACCAGTCCGGCAAGCTTTCCCGTGGTATCATAAACGGGACAGTAAGCCGAGTAAAAAACACCCCAACGATCTTCATATGCGTTGTCATCCACGGCAGGATTTCCGAGCACGGCCTCCTCCATGGCATCCGTACCTTCGACAGGCTCTCCGTATGCACCCGGATCATCCGGATCTGTATCAAGCACAAATCCGTACCTTCCAGTCACATGTCTGCGCACAACGTAAATATACTTTGCCTGGGTTTCTTTCAAAAATACACTCAACGTGTCATATACTTCTTTATACTCTTTTGTATCCTCATCGCCCTCATGGATACTGATAAGATAATCTCCGTCAACAGCCGTAGCCGCTGAACGCGCTACATCTATCATCTCCTTTTTCAGCAGCTCCTCCATGATACTGTGGGATCTGTTAACCGAAAAAATAGACAACCCAACAACAACAGCCATGTAAATCAAAGCTGTTATAGCGATTTTCCCTATGTCGTTTTCCTTCAATCGCTTGATCATAGGCTGCTCTCCGTTTCGGAATCATCTGCTGCGGGTGTGGTTTTAAGCCGGCTCGATGCCTGATCAAAATCTCCTACCGGAGTATCGCGAACCACTCCCTGCTTTATGATAAATGTAAACAATGAACCCTGTCCATACAGACTCTCCACCGTAAGCTCTGTATCCATCATACGTAACAGTCTCTGAACTATAGCCATACCGAGGCCGGTTCCTGTCGTGTTATTTTTATCTCTGTCAAAACGCTCAAATGCGTTAAACAATCTGCTCACATCCTCAGGGTGTATACCCACTCCCGTATCCTCTACGCTTACCTTGATGGCAACCTCATCTCCATCGAGTGACACCATGAAAAATGACAAGCTTACGCTTCCCTCCGGTGTGAACTTCACGGCGTTTGAAAGAAGGTTCATTATTACCTGAGACAGCTTCGGCGCATCACCGTAAAGATATCTCGGAAGCACCTCATCAACAGTCAGATTAAACTCAAGCCTGTTCTCCCTGGCTGATGGTGTGATTGTCCTTACAAGCTTGTCGATCAGCTCTACAACATCGTACTCCTTCTGTTCGAGCTGCACCTTTCCATCCTCAATATTTGAGTAGTCTAAAATATCGTTGATCATCGCAAGCAGGGAGTGACCTGCAGTGCGGATATTGTTTGCACAAAGTCTGGTCCTGTCAACGTGAGTCTCCTCCAGAATCCTGTCATTTTTCTCGAGGACAGTGTGCACGGGAGTACGCACCTCCTGAGTAATATGTGTAAGGAAATCACGCTTAGTAGCATCTGCCTGCTCGATAGCGCGCTTGGTTTCAAGCAGTCTCTCTCCCTCACGTCTCCTCTCATTAAGCTCTCTCCTGGCACGGCGAGTGATGATCCATACTATCATCACGCTTCCGAGAACTATGACTAAACATAATACAAGGAGGAATCCGTCGAGAGTTCCCTTTCTGGAGTCAAACCAGTCCGCATCAAAGTCTACCGCGATAACTCCCGCGATATTCTTGTTCGAATCATATACCGGTGAATAAGAGCTGTAGAAGCTTCCCCATCTGTCCTGGGTTGACTCCTCTTCAGCTGACGAGGTTCCGCCCATGGCAGCCTCGAGCGCAGGCGTGGTTTCGATGATCTCGCCATACTCATCCTCTGCCTGCATGTCAGGATCGACAACAACACCGTATCCGTCAGGCAGCTTTTTCACTGCATATACATATTTTAACTCAATGGAATGATAAAAGACTTCAAGAACAGAGTTGATCCTCTTATACTCATCGGTTTTCGCATCTGAGACATTTCCCTTGATCGCATTCAGGTCATCGCCGTTTATCATGGCTGCGGCCGAATTGGTAATATTGATCATACGGTTACGCATCAGTTCTCTAACGGATTTCTGGGAACGCATGGTTGAAATATACGCAAAAACAACTATCGTTACCGTGAGGATGGCGATAGCTATAAGCAGTATCTTTCCCGTAAAAGAAGATTTTTTGATACTCATGTTGCCTGTTCCCTTCGTTCTGGCGAAAAACATTACAGTTTATTATATCATAATACACATATTCATTCAAGTATAATCTGTTATTTATCGTGGATTAGTGTCATTTTTCCCAACAGTTGTCCGAGTGCGATTCCTCCATCCGTACATGGCACTTTCTCATTCAGATAAATATCATGTCCTCTGCTCTTTAACATCGGAATCAAAAGGCGCAAAAGCAGGCTGTTGCACATGCATCCCCCACTCAGTGCCACAGTTTGAGCGTGGTCGGATATAACACCGATTATCCCTGAGGTCGCCTCTGCGATTGCCATATGGAACATGAAAGCGAGCTCATCCGCATCCTCTCCGTACAGCATCGCCTTCGCCAACTGAGCCATCATGTACACGCTGTCCGCAACATACACTCCGCCCTCAACCTTCATCGGCGCCCATATCGATGAGACGTTTTCTTTTGATCTCTCATAATACCTTTCGGCTGCAGCCTGCAGCTTCATGGCACACTCGCCCTCATGCGTATTTTCGTAACAGATTCCGAGGAGAGAGCTGACCGCGTCAAAGAGTCTTCCCATCGATGAGCTCATCACCGTGTTGATACCGGCTTCGATCGCTTTTTTCGTGATGTCATATGCATTCAGATCACCGACCGTTGCGTCAACCTCGCCATCCGTCAAAAGACCTCTTTTTTCAGCCTCGATCAGATACGCATAAAGAGCGACGTTCGCATCCTTGGCCGCAGCATCTCCTCCGGTCATCATGATCGCAGAAAAATGTCCCCGTCTTTCGTACCCTTTTTTATTGATTCTGAAAATCTCGGAGCCCCAGATGGTTCCGTCGTCACCATAGCCGGTCCCGTCAAATGCTACTCCGGTGACATCACCCTTTATCGCGTGCTCAGCGATCACCGATGCGATGTGAGCGACATGATGCTGGATTTTTGCCGGTTGACTATACGCCTCCTCAGTCTTTTTTACAGAAACATATCCGGGATGCTTATCACATACAGCTTCCGTCGGATTTATACCCGTAAGACTCTCGAGTAGCTTGATGCTTTCCTCTCTTTTTTCCGTACATCTGACATCATCGAGATCTCCGAAGTGCGCAGACAGATATGCCATATTTTTGCGTCCGAGTGCGAATACGTTTTTCAGATCAGCACCGGCAGCAAACATATCGCACGGAAGCTCTACAGGCATCTCGATCGGCATGGGAACTGACCCTCTTGCGCGTCTCAATATCTGAACGTACTTTGCACCTGCCGCCTCAGTTACCTGATATACCGAGTCATCCTGACCGTTTACAATATCTCTGTCATGAGTGAGAACTGCGTCAATCCATCCCTCACGCATTGCCTCGATCATCGGCTCATCTGTTGTTGCTATCGGCTCTCCACCGCGGTTTCCGCTGGTCATAACCAGCGTACCGAGTTCATTTAAAAGCAATATCTGGAGCGGGTTACACGGAAGCATCGCTCCTACTCTCGGATACCCTCCGCAGACAGCCACCGCAAAGTCCATCCCTGCTTTTTTATTCAAAAGAACTATCGGTCTTTCGGGTGATGTAAGTATTCTTAATTCGGTATCGGAAACATGCGCCATCTCACGTATGGCATCTATGTTTTTAAACATAACCGCAAACGGTTTGTTATCCCTGTTCTTATACTGTCTGAGTTTCTCTCCTGCCTCCTCCGAATACGGATCGAAGCAAAAATGAAAACCACCGATATCCTTTACCGCAACGATACCGCCGTTTTTCAGGATATCAACAGCTGAAACTAAAGCAGCATCCGATAACTGCACTGCTTCTGTATTCTGTTCTTCATCTGCTCTTGTAGTAAGTCTCACCTTCGGCCCGCACTCTTCGCATGCGATGGTCTGGGCGTGCCGTCTGATATCGCCGGGTCTTTTATACTCCTTTGCGCACTTTGAGCAAAGTTCAAAATCCGCCATCGAGGTTCTCTCTCTGTCATACGGGAGATCCTTCATGATCGAGAATCTCGGGCCGCAGGCGGTACAGCTGATAAACGGATATCTGTATCTCCTGTTCATCGGATCGGTCAGCTCAGCCTCGCATCTGTCACAGGTCGCTATATCCGGTGGCAAAAATCTGATCTCGTCATCCAGGCTTTCGCTCGGGATGATCTCCATTCCGCCGGCATCCCCGACCCTTCCGGCGTCCCCGGTCGCTCCGGCTTCTCCGACACGACCGGCGTCCGCCACAATTCCGCCGGCATTCATAACTGTGCCTGATGTGGATAAATCCTGCGTATCCTCCACCCTTTTTATCTCTATTCGATCTACCCGGGCACCCGGTATTTGACACGACGAAAGGCGCTGGATGAACTCATCCAACGCCTCATCATTACTGGATGCCGTACGTACCTTCACAATTCCGCCGGCATTCATAACTGTGCCTGAAATGGATAAATCCTGCGCCGCCTCCGCGACGAACGGACGAAATCCGACTCCCTGCACTAAACCATAAATGGTTATCTCACGCATCTTATTCTTTCTCCTGCGACTGTCCTCAAGACTCATCCTCGCCACCCTCTGCTGCCTTCGCTGCCGCTGCTCTCTCTGCTTCTTCCTTAGCCTTCTTCGCAGCTGCTGCCTTCTCAGCGAGCTCAGCTCTCTTCTTAGCCTCAGCCTCCAGAACCTCAGGTGACTTTGTATATGTCACACGTCCCTTCTCCGGTCCCGGCGTCTGGTATCCGCTGATCATATGAAGACATTTCTTCGGACACTTCTCAACACAATAACCGCAGGCGATACAATCAAACCTGTCAATCGACCACGTACCCTTGATCTTGTCTACCGTCAACGTCCCACACGGACAGCATCTCGTACAGAGACCGCATCCGATACACTCGTCAATCGTTATTTCGATATGACCGCGTGCCCTCTCGGGATACTCATACGGCTCAAAAGGATAGCTTGTTGTAACCGGCTTTTTGAAAAGGTTTTTCAATGTCGCCGGTGCAAACTTCATTACACCCATTTTCTCTCTCCTTTATCTCTCTGTACACGATACACACGGATCGATCGTAAGGATCAAAAGCCCCACATCCGCGAGCTCTGTATTTTTCAACATCTCACACAGACCCGGAAGGTTCGCAAAGGTTGGGGTGCGGATTCGCATCCTCTCTACGAACGGCTTTCCGCAAGCCTTCACATAGTAAACCGCCTCACCTCTGGGCTGCTCGACTCTCATGAAGTACTCACCGTCAGGATTGCCCTTTACAGGCACTGCCAGCTCATCAGATGCCGGGATCTTTGCGATCGCCTGACGAAGCAGATCGATAGACTGAAAAATCTCAAGCACTCTGCACTTGCATCTCGCATAGCAGTCGCCCTCATGGCTCACGATCGGCTCGAAATCCAGATCCGGATAAGCAGCATAACCAAGCTTTCTCATATCCGAGTAGATACCGCTCGCTCTTCCGAACGGACCGCAGCAGCCGAGTTCATGCGCCTGCTCCTTGGTCAGAACACCGACTCCAACGAGACGTGACTGTACTGAGTAGTCCTCCAAAAATGTCTTGCTGAGGACCTCTAACTCCTCCTCAACCTCATCCAGAGTCGAAAGGATGATCTTCATCTGGTCATCCGTGATATCCTTGATCACACCACCGACGCAGTTAACCGAGAAGATAAGTCTTCCGCCACTGGTCATCTCCTGGAGATCGAGAACCTTCTCTCTTACTCTCCATGCCTGATAAAACAGGTTCTCAAAACCGAAACCGTCTGCGAGCAGTCCCAACCACAACAGGTGTGAATGCATACGTCCGAGCTCTGCCCATATCGTACGCAGGTACTTTGCTCTGTCAGGAATCTCAACTCCAAAGATGTGCTCTACGGTCTCGCAGTATCCCATACCATGCTGGAACGAGCAGATACCGCAGGTACGCTCAGCCACATAGGTGAGCTGATTGAAATCGCGCTTTGTTACGAGGCTCTCGAGTCCTCTGTGGATGAATCCTATAGAAGGTATAGCCTCAACTATTTTTTCATCCTCAACTACTAAGTCGAGATGTATAGGCTCCGGCAGAACCGGATGCTGAGGACCGAAAGGAATAACACTCTTTTTAGCCATTATTCTGATCCTCCTCTCCCTTTGTCTCAGCCTTCGCTGCATCCTTCTCAGGGCCCAGCGGCTGCTCGACTTTTATTCTGTAGAGCTTATCCTTGTAATCGAGTGAGATCATTTTTATCTTCACTCCGAAAAGCTCCTTCATCTCGTTCTCATAGAACACGGCAGGAGGCACGATCTCCGTGATAGACGGAACCTCCACATCGGTATCGATCACAAGTCTCAGTGTCGTATACTGATAACTCTTATCTTCAGCGAAGGAATAGCTCAGCTCGAACTTCTCATCGATGAAAGCAGCGCATGCCTGCGAAAGACGGTATCCGTCCTTTTTCAGTTTCATTACCTTCGGAAGGAGCTCGCCTACCTCGATCTGCTCGATTATCTCATCAGGATGTATAACCTCAGACATCTGCCTTCACCTCACTCTCCTCCGGCTTGATACCGTGTTTTTTATTGTACTTATGCTCATCCAATCTTTTCTGGAAAAGCTCGACAGCCTGTACCACGCCGTCGATGATAGCCTGCGGACGTGCTGCACAGCCCGGCACATAGATGTCTACCGGGATAACCGAGTCAGCTCCTCCGAGGATGTTGTAGCAATCCTTAAAAATACCACCGGTGCACGCACAAACTCCTACTGCAACCACTACCTTAGGTCTCGGCATCTGGTCATAGAGCTGCTTTACAACAGGCGCATTCTGCTCATTTATTCCGCCTGTGATCATGAAGATATCAGCCTGCATCGGGTCACCCGTATTCATCACGCCGAAACGCTCAGCATCATATACGGGAGTCAGTGCAGCCAGCACCTCGATATCACATCCGTTACAACTACTGCCATCATAATGGAGCAGCCACGGGGATCTTTTTATATTTGCCATTTCTACCTCCTATATTCGCGTGAGGCTCTCAACGCATGATCATTAAAATAATCAGGTTTACTCCTGCCGAAAGTGCCGTAACACCCCAGCTGAGCTTTATCATCATGTCCCACTTAACTCGCGCTGATGTGTTGTCGATCAGGATCTCAATGAAGTATGTGACGAGCACAACTCCTATTGCGATCGGGATACTCCACCAGGTCGAATTGATGATGTAGAGTCCAACGACACCCATCAAAAATACATTCTCGTACCACTCTGTCACCTGGAACATCGCGAGGTTTCTCGCACCCATCTCCGTGGTCAGACCCTTGACGAGCTCCTGATGCATATGATGCGAGGTCGAAAGGTCGAAAGGTGACTTTCTCATTTTTATCGTCAGTATAAATACAAACGCTATAAAGAATCCCGGCAAAAATGTTATCGCTGACCAGTTTGATGTAGCGATCTCACTTACGTTAAATGTTCCCTCTGCGAGGTAGAATCCAACACATGTAAGCAGCACTGCCGGCTCATACGCGAGCATCTGTACCAGCTCTCTGTTCGCGCCCATCGTTGAGTACGGTGTAGATGTAACCATCGCCGCGAAGTAAAGGAATGTCGCTCCGGTACTCATTACGAAGAAGCACATCAGGATATCCGTTCCCGCAAAGAACATCACTCCCGTCACTACTATCATCACAAAGTATGATATCAGGAAGAACATCTGCGAGCGGCTGACGATGATGACCTGCTTTGAAAACAGCTTGATCACATCGTAGAACGGCTGCAAAAGCGACGGTCCCACACGTCTCTGCATACGAGCACTTATTTTTCTGTCTATACCCTCAAGGAGGCCTCCGATAAGCGGAGCCAAAAGTACGTATGCCACCATAAGGATAATCTTTGTAACTGTTATACTCATGACAACGCACCTCCTATGATATAGACCATCATCACGATAAGCACTGCCATCGTGAATATCTGAGACGGCTTCATCAGCTTTCGCTTGCCGACCAGGTCTTTATAATAATGGTTTGATAACCAAAGTGTCTTCCTCTCGCCGAAGGAATCAACGAAGGAACGGTTATCACCATAGTTGACACCATTCATGTAAGAATCTTTTCTGTTGTATGTCATGATCTTTCTCGAGTACAGATAAGCAAATACCGGCACCGCGAACACCAAAAGGATGATGATCACAAGTACGATCAGAACCTCCATCGGGAGCACGTTCATAGACACGCCGAAGTTCTCACTGACGAGTGGATTTACAAACACGCTTGAAAGCAGCGGGAACAATGCGCACAAAAGCAGCATCAGTACCGCGTGTATCGTTAACGATACCATCTCATTTTTCTTTGTAACATCCTTGATCTTTTCCTCGGTAAGGTGGGTATGGCTCACGAGCTTACCCATCCATTTGGTCCAGTACAGTGAAGTCGTCGCTGAACCGAAACAGATAAACAGAACGAGCATGATATTTCGCTCGTCGACAGACGCTCTGAGCGCCGACCATTTTGAGATCAGCATACCGAACGGCGCGAGGAACATACCGGCAATACCGATAAACATGAACGCCGCCAGCTTCGGCATGATATACAGAAGTCCGTGCATATCCTCAACATCCCTCGAGTGGAGCGAGTTCTCTGTGGCACCGACATCCTGGAAAAGAAGCGATTTACTGATCGCGTGGAATATCATCAAAAATACTCCGGCCCACATGGTTTCAGGTGTACCGACTCCGGCACAGGCCACCATCAGACCGAGGTTTGATATAGTCGAGAATGCGAGTATTTTTTTACCGTCACTCTGTGCGATAGCCATCAGCGATGTCGCAAGGAAGGTGAAACCTCCGATGAGGGCTATCAGGTTTCCTGTCGTGGTTCCGGTCATCGCCGGTGACAGTCTGAGAAGCACATATATTCCGGCCTTGACCATCGTCGCCGAGTGCAAAAGTGCTGACGACGGCGTCGGTGCGACCATGGCTCCGATAAGCCAGGTAGAGAACGGCAGCTGTGCCGCCTTGGTCAGAGCCGCAAAGGCTATCAGCGCAACCGCTATCGTCGCGACGGATCCGTGCGAGTTCTCGCACATACGAACCAGGCCCGAAAGTGAAACCGTATGCATGTTGAGTGCAAAATAGATGATACCAACCGCGAGGGCACATCCTCCGAGAAGGTTCATCCACAGAGCGCGGAACGAGTTCGTGATGGCTTCCTTTTCTCTCGTGTATCCGATAAGAAGGAAAGAGCACACGCTCGTAAGCTCCCAGAAGAAATCGATCCAAAGCAGACTCTCGGAAAGAACGAATCCGAACATCGCCGAGAGAAATAAAAACAGCAGCATAAAGAAGTAGTATCTCCTGTCCTCTACGTCCTTATGATGCTTGTGATAGCCGTGCATATATCCGACGGCGTATATTACAATGAGTCCACCGATCACTCCGACTATGATGCACATAAGTACGGAGAGACGGTCAATACGAATATGAGCAATCTCAGTAAGCTTTACACCCGAGAACTCGAGCCAAACCATGCCGGCTGTCGGGATGATCGAAAGAAGTGATACCCAATACTTCTTATATTTAAAGCTCAAAAATACCACGACAAACATCAGCAGTATCTCTGCTGCAAGTATCGCGTAGTCAGCTATCTCTGTCTCCACATAAAGTGTGATCGGCTTCGAACCGCCATCGATCCACATCCATGTGAGATATCCCACTCCGATCATGATAAAGATCGATCCGATGTATGCGATCACGGCACGTACATTGCTCTTTCTGACCACAAACATTAAAAAAGCGATCACCAACGGAAAGATGATCAGAAACGGAACAACCGGTAAATTACCCATATTATCCTCCTAGATTAATTACATTTATTCGTAAGATATCACAAGATATCCGAAAACACTTTCAACATTCTACATGATATCGGATATCTTGTCAATGATATTTTTGCATTATCTGTAATATCTGAGCCTGTACTGCTTCGGTGTTATTTTCATCTGCTCACGAAAGACCTTGATGAAGTGTGAGTTCGATCCGAAACCGAGACCTGTAGCGATCTGAGTCAGGGTGTAGTTCGACTCCTTGAGCATGGTCGATGCCACTGCCACTCTCTGATCTCTCACATAATCCTGCACGGTAGTGCCGGTCTCCTCGTGGAATCTCGTCGCAAGATAATTCGGTGAGAGGCTCACAGCCTTTCCTATATCCTTGAGCATGAGCTTGGTGTGGAGATTCTCTCTGATGTACTCCATGGCCTGTGCGATCGAACGGCTTATCTTGGCGCGTCCCTTCTCTTCAGCCTTCTCACTCTCCTCTATAAACTCCTTGCTCTCCTGCACCTTTCTGGTGAAATCAAGGAACATGATCGTATGGAGCTCATCGACGGACTCTATGGTCTTGCAGTCATCCATACGGCTTATATAAAGATTCTTCAGAGCTGTCGCAGCCTCTGTCTGCATTCCTCCCTGCATGGCAAAAAAAGCTGCCATCGTCGTCGATGACACAAAAAGAAATTTCTTATTCATCAGTTCATCGTTTGAGAGCTTGTCTCCCTCGACGCTGTCGATAAGTGCTTTGCAGCTCATCACGCCTTCGATGTTTCCATCCCTCAGACTGTAATACGGGATCATCGCAAAGCTCGGAATCCTTTTCTCCTTCTGATCTTCTTTCTCCTCGCTCTCGTCGCGAAGGTATTCGAGATAGATCGGTTCTTCCATCCGGTCATCCTCCTTAATGTAAAGTATCATATATCAATGCTTTTCTTATAACAGCATATCTATTATATCATAATTCACCGATAAATCAACAACTACATCCATGCCCCACTGCGTGAAATAGCACAAAATAGCGGTCAAAAAAAGAGACCCGACTTCGTTATACGAAATCAGGCCCCTGAAATTCGGGTTTTGTTTCAGTTCTTATTTTTCTAAAGGTTCCCAGAATACATGCTCTTTAAAAGCAGGATCACCGAATGATGTCTGACCGTTAGCCGGGTTGAGTGTGTTCTCATAATCGACCCAGGCTTCGTTTTCTCTGCCGTCCACCAGCTCCATCTCGACAGGAAGAAGCTGCTTGGTACCATACGAAGTATATGTGTAGAACTGACCCGAACCATTTCCGTACAGAATGTACCGAACGTTCTCACCGACCTTAACGGTCTCTGCCAGCTCACCGGAGCCCCCGTAAATATTCAGCGTACGAGGTTTTACTCCCTCGGTGACACCGCCGAAGGTGACCTGATCTTCGATCTCAGGATCAGTCTCGGCAGGATTGCCGGCCTCGGTCCCATACGTAAACTTCCACAGTTCATGAGGTGTGTCGCCGGTTATATGCGGATAAAAAATACCCACTTTTACGATTCTTCCCTTGTATGGACCCTCGGTAAAGAACACCATACGAAGCTGGCTGTCGCCGTACTCCTGGCGGTATTCCCTTGCCTTGTATTTGGTGCTTCCGTTGTAGGCCTCTACGTCGGTAGCCTCCACACTATAGAGCGCACCGTCTTCCTCGATGCCGAGAACCTTTGTGCCGTCATCACATGTTGTCTCAGTCAGGAAGTCGGGAGCATACGCGCCACCGAAGTATTCGTTTTTCATAGCCTCCCAGTCCTCTTCACGGTAGGTCTTTCCCGTCTTTTTATCTACCTGATTTGGACCGAATACAAACCGCTCGATGCCTCCTTCGGCTGAGTACTCATGCCACCCGGTTTGATCATAGGCATAACTGTAGGCGATAAACCGATCCTTTTCGGGCGTATCTTTCGATCCCTTTGACATGATCAGCGTCTCCTGCCCGACTTCATCGGAAACCCACCGATAGTAGATTCCCTTGCCGTAGAACACCTCGTCTACTCCCGCGTAGGAATAGTCGATATCGGGGATCTTTGTAAATACAAACTTTGCAAGCTTGTTCACGGTTTTATTATAGGAATTAAAGGCCTTCTTTGTGATCTTTTTGGATCCCTTTTTATAGGTCTTTCCGGATTTCGTATAGGTCGAAACCGTCTTCAGCTTACCGCTGTCATTCAGCTTATATGCCGTTATCGTTTTTTTCTTTCCCGTAGTTGTCACGATCACAATCTGTTTCTTTTTCGCATTCGTACGAATATCCGTGACATCGGAAAAGGCAGCCACACGCTTTGTCAGTGAGGAATAATCATCATACCGGTGAATCTGAATGATGTATTTCGCGCCTTCCTTCCACCGTATAAACATCTCCGTGTTTTCATCCCTGTTGATATCATAGAGCTGATACTTCGCCGGTCTGTCATCCGCATTTGCCTGGAGCGTCTGTGCTTCGTACGTCAACTGATCCGATGCATAACGACTTCTCTCCGAATGCACGATATCCATCTCGCCATCCCTCTCCGGATCATAGTTCTTGATGAGGTTTGCACGAACGAGGTTTTTCAGCTCCTCAGCATTTTCAACCGATGCCGACGCGCCGGATGCCGCCTTCGCTTCTGCTTTTATAGCAGCGACAGACGTCACCGCACCGTTCACCGGTGTTATCACCGAAGGAACGGCCAGTACCACTGCCATCGTCATGGCGATCAGGCGTGCTCTTTGTCTGTTTACATGCTTAACATTTTTCATATCCTTCCTCCCTCTATCAACCCTGACCATAAGTGAATGTCTGTCTCAGATAGCCTGTCCAGCCGGCACTGTTTACCAGATAGACACGGAATATGTAATCACCTGCCCAGCAACGGAATCCGTTATTCTTATATCCGTCCCATGTCCAGGTAAACCTTCCGCTATCGAGGGTTGTCTTTCCCCGATAGGTATATACGATCTCCTCTGTATTGACATACATAACATCAATGACTACCTGTGCGTTTTTACCTGTGTAGTAGAATGAACCTGTCACGGTATCTCCGTCCTTTGCAGCTCCGAATCTTACCGAAAGACCACTTGCCGTCGGCTTCTTGACTACGACCGGTTTCTTCTTTATGGTGAAGGTCTTCGTGACGCTTCGACTTCCGCCACTATTCTTCGTCTTGATCACAACACTGTAGTTGCCGGGTTTGTATCCTCCGTAGGAAAAACTCGCTTTGACACAACCTGCCGAATATGTTTGATTGAGAACGGTCTGCTTTGTTGACTTACCGGACTTGACGAGGATCGTCACATCCGCACACTCGGAGATGGAACAGGATACATTTCCCACGCCGTTACTGAGGCTCAGTGACGCATTTTTTATCGAAGCCTTCGGGAGTTTCCTGACGTGGAAGGATGCGGAAGAACTCTTCTTCTGACCATCCAGCGTCTCAGCGGTGACAGAAATCTTGTACTTTCCTGCCTTCAGCCTACAGCCGCTCAAATTGATGCTGACAGCCCACTGTCCCTTTTTCAGGATTGCGGATTTGGTCTGGAGCTCTGCTCCTTTGGAATCCTTAGCCTTTATCGTCACGCTTACACCCAGATTTGACTTGACTACTGCATAAGCAGTCGGTTTTTCAATATATATGACATTACCGCCGGAAAGTCCTGATACACTGGTCGAAATCGCCAGCTTTCTGGTTGGTTTTACGACCTTTATGGTGATTGTTTTTTCTTCCGACTTAACAGTCTTGTCATCGGCATCGCCTGATTCATCATAGACCGTGTACTGATTCACCGTATGAACCTTTGCAGTATACTCTCCGGTTTCTACATAATTATTATTGCTGTCAGTCAGATTCCAGCCGACCTCACCACTTGCGGTCCCGTCGGAGTTCAGTCCGCAGAAATCACTGACGGACTTGATTTTCTTGCTTCCCTTGTAGATATCCGCAACGATCTTGCCGCCCAGTTTTTCATTGACCTTGAAATAAGCACGCTCATTGTAGGAAAGCTCGACCTTAGAGGAAGATGTGGAAAGCTTCGTCAGCTTAGCCGTCTTGTTCACGCTGAACTTGAAACTCTCGTCAAACTCCATGATTGCGTTGTTCTGCATGTCCTGAATATAGTCCGTCCCATTGTTTGTGAACTGAACCGTCACCACGCCGGCATATGAGATATCATTTCTGTTAGTCTCATAGATTTTCTTTTTAATCTCTTTGGAACTCAGGGTGATGGTATGAGGCTTGTATAGACCGGTGATCGTCTTGGTATACAATTTACGGGTTTCCTTGGAGCCCGCCGGCGTATACTTCACCGTCATAGCTACCTTGTAATCATCCTTTAGGTATGGATTATTATCCTCTCTCAGCTCATCTTCCGGGTTTCCGTTTATGTCGTAGTTACTATCCAGCTCATCCAGGTATTTTCTATAATTAAGCGGGCAGGCAAACTCGAAACTGTATTTCTCGTCCTTATCCAAGTCGAAATTGCGAATCTTTGCATCGCAGACGAGAGGGGTCTTCCCGTCATCATTCATCTGGGTAGCATCCCGCTGGACCGTATACTGTTCCGGTGCCACATAGAAGAGTGCACCGGACGCTTCGCCACCTGTCGTCGTATTGGTAATATCAATCATGTACACTCCAAGGTCAAGGTTTATCTTGGTTTTGTCCAATTCCAGGCACAGCTCCTTGCCTTCCTCGATCGGAAGGTCATCGGTTTCGGTTGAAAACTCGGCGACTGCTCCTCCTGACAACGAATAGCCACCGGCTTTATTGCTACACCTGTAGATTGTCAATATATAATCACAGGTTTTATCACTGATGGAGTAGAATATCTTCATCTTTTTAGCCTGCGATGGAGTATACACGGAATACTGCGTTCTGACTTTAGTCTCGTAGTCAATTACTTTTCCGGTTTCGTCCTTCATAGCCTTTACCGTGAGCTTTTGACTTTCCAGCGAGCAGCCGTTGCCACCCTCCCATTCGCTCTGCTGACTGATAACCAGGAAATAGAATCCCTTTTCCTGAAAGCGGACTTTCATGGACAACGTATTCTCACCGAGTTTCAGCTGACTGAGCGGTATCTTGACACTTCCGTCAAGTAATGCTGACTCATCTTCGTCATCATAGTCGTAATCATCGTCATCATCGTCGAGGCCGCTGACCGATGCAACGCTATATTTTGCGCCACCAATATAAAACAAAATCGAATCAGTACTCGAATAGTATAGCGATTCAGGGTTGGGCAGATGAGCCACATTGAACTTGATATTAAGAGTCTGCTCAGCGCGTGTTGTGAAGGTGGTTTTATCCAGCGTCAATCCGGAAACCTGCTCTCTGATATTCCACTGGTCTACGTATTTTGCGCGCTCCCTTTCAGCCTCCTCGGCATCTCTTTGTTCCTGAATCTCCCTGTCAACAGTTTCCTGAGACTTGGTATTGAAGCCTATGATCCAGTTATCATAGTATACCGGATATTCTTCAGAATGAACGGTCAGAAACATCTCTTCATCCCCCGGAAATGAAATCGGGATCTCAACACGATTGCTCCCCGGCTGTAAGGCTTCGAATGGAACCTTTTCGGATGCTAAAACATAACTATCATCCTTTAAGCTCAGATCAAACACAAGACTGTCATCTATATACATACTACCCGATCCCGGAAGTGACCGAACATTAAAGGTTACGACCACACGATCATCCGTTCCGGCGATGTATGTATCCTTGTCAAGCTTTATGTTGGTGATCGTCTTTTCAGTCGGAGCCCAATTGTCGTCTCCACCGTAATCCCAGCCTGCTTTCTTCAGCTCACCGGCCGCCAACGCGGTGGCGCAGTCTCCGAGAACCGACTGTCCCATCAGCAAAAGTGCCATAAACAAAGCACATACTGATGATAATACTCTTCTCCTTCTTCCGTTCATGTTTTCCCTCCTTATCCATGTACACGGCTGCTCGCTATAGCTAGCCCAATATAGTATTTATGATAACACTTCGATACAAAAAGAATACTAACTAAAAGTTAGTTTTTGATCTGTCAGGTAATACAAAAGCTCGAATGTACATCATTGATATACACTCGAGCCGCTTTTTCTCTAATTATTATTCAACTGAAATGAAGTAATAGTAGATCGGCTGACCGCCCGACTGTATCTCGAAGTCGACATCATCGCGTTCTGCACCGATCTTCGAAGCTATAGCCTCGGCGTCCTCCTCCTTGGCTTCCTCGCCGTAGTAGATCGTTACCAATTCAGAGTCCTCAGTCAGCATCGAATTGATCAGATCGACCGTTGTATCAACAACATCAGAACCGACACTTACGATCTTCTTTCCGCTGATACCCATGATGTCACCGGTCTTTATCTCCTTGCCGTCAACGACCGTATCGCGGACAGCGTAGGTAACTTCACCTTCCTGTATCTCTCCGAGAGCCTCGTTCATGGATTCCTCGTTATCCTCAACAGATACTCCGTCTATGAATCCGAGCATAGCCGCGATGCCCTGCGGTATATTTTTCGACTGGATCACAACGACATCCTGATCCTTTGACATATCCTTTGCCTGATTTGCGGCGAGCAGGATATTTCCGTTGTTCGGAAGGATGAAGATATGATCCGCATCAAGTCTGTTTATGGCGGTGAGGATATCCTCCGTACTCGGATTCATCGTCTGTCCACCCTCGATGATGATATCCACTCCCAGATCACGGAATATCTCACTGATACCGTCACCGGCGGAAACACTGATAAACGCGTTCTCCTTGTGCGGGAATCTCTCCGGCTCGGCAGCTTTTTCTTTTTCTGATGCCTTTTTGGCATCTGCTTTGGCCATCTCTGCAGCCACCTGTTCAGCATTGTGGATCACGCGCTCATGATGCTCCTGGCGCATGTTGTCAATCTTCATACGTGTCAGCTGGCCGTATGTGAGCGCACGCTGTATAGCGAGTCCGGGGTCGTTCGTATGAACATGAACCTTCACGACCTCGTCATCCGATACGCATACGATCGAATCACCGATCGAGCTCAAAAATGCCTTGAAGTCGTCCTCCATATCTTCGGTGAACTCTTTTTCAAGCATAATGATAAACTCGGTACAATAACCGAACTTGATATCCGCAGCTGCAACGAAATCCGCATCCGCACCCATTCTCCTTGACGGAAGGTCTCCCGTCATCTCGCCGGCTCCGGCCTGCTTGTTGGTTACGGATTTGTCGCTGATATCAGTATCAACCTCACGTCCCAGAAGCACATCGTTACAACCCTGAAGGAAGAACAAAAGCCCCTGACCACCGGAGTCAACCACTCCTGCATCCTTCAGTACCGGAAGCATTTCAGGTGTCTGCTCGAGCACATCCTCCATATGTATAAGGACTGCATTCACCATCTCTACGAGATTGTCTGTAGTCTCAGCCATCTCAAAAGCCTTCTCCGCGCCGCCTCTGGCTACGGTGAGGATCGTTCCCTCTTTTGGCTTCATGACAGCCTTATATGCCTGTCCCACTCCGCGCTCAAACGCAGCGGAAAGAGTAGGTACATCTACCTCATCGAAATCCTGTATTCCCTTTGTAAAACCTCTCAGAAGCTGTGAAAGGATGACACCCGAGTTTCCTCTGGCGCCCTTAAGCGAGCCACCTGAGATAGCCTTACACAGGGTTTTCATGTCCGCATCCTCGGGTAACGCTGCTACCTCCCTTGCAGCAGACATGATTGTCATAGTCATATTTGTTCCGGTGTCACCGTCAGGTACCGGAAAAACATTTAATTCATTGACTATATCCTTATGGGCATCCAGTGCGTTCGCACCCGCAAGAAAACATCGGCGAATAGTGGACGCATCTATAGTCTGGATCAGCATTATCTTTCCTCCTTTGGTCGTTGTCAGTCAACCACACGCACGCCTTCTACACAAACTATGATCTTGCCGACCTCCATGCCGGTGAACTCTTCAAGATTGTAGCGTACTGTATCAACAAGGTTTTCTGCAACAGCCAGGATGCTCACGCCAAAGGCTACGATGATGTGAAGCTCGATGCGGAGCTTTCCTGCCTCATCCATCGAGATATTCACGCCATGACGCAGACTGTCACGCTTCAAAAGCTTGACAATGCCATCCTTCATGTTTACCGAGGCCATACCTACCACGCCGAAGCATCCGACAGCTGCCGAACCGGCGTACTTACCAAGCACATCCTCGTCAATAACGATCGAACCAAGTTTAGTAACCATCTGTCCCTTCATATATCGATCCTCCATTTCATACCTCGTCTGAGGTTAAGTCTCACAGATATAATCATTCTACTACACTCCGCTCGAAAAATCAAGCAGATACAAAAAAATAAGTGGCAACAATGTTGCCACTTATGAATATACTATGCGGATTATGCTCTTTCAACCTTGCCCGCACGGAGGCACGATGTACATACATACATTTTCTTTGAACCACCGTTTGTCTTCACACGAACAGACTTAAGATTTGACTTCCAAATCTTGTTGCTACGTCTGTGTGAGTGGCTGACTGCGTTTCCGAAATGAACGCTCTTTCCACAGATCGCACACTTAGCCATGACTGCACCTCCTTACAGCTTTCTTTACATAGAACGGTACAATTCTACCAAACAATCACATAAAATGCAAGCATTTTTTTAAAAAAAAGCCAATTTTTTTGAAAAATACAAGGATCCCCCATGGCCAAAACACGGAGGATCCCATAAAATCGTTATCTTCCTGACTTACGCGTCGTGTACCACTACATCTCCGTCAGAGAGCTCCTCGAACGGATCTCCGCTCTTTTTGTTCTTTTTCTTATCTTTTTTCTTGTCCTTCTTGTCGTCTTCGTTTCCACCGGAGAACTTATCAACGAAATCCGGAACCATATCAAGGATCTTGGTCATGCCGCTCTGGTTCTTGACATTGACAAGCTTTGAGCTGCCGTCTTTGATGATGAGGATCGCGCTCGGCTGGATCTTTCCTCCGAGACCACCACCTCCGTTGTTCTTTTTATCACTGTCATTCGCAAAGGCACCTGCAGCGACACCGAAGCTCACATCAACGAGCGGAAGCACGATCGTTCCGTCGTCAAACTTCACTGCGTCACCGATAACGGTCTTGGATGAGATAAACGCATCCATGCCCTTAAAAAGCGACTCCATTGTTTCTCCAAACTTGTTCTCTGCCATTGGTCAGTCCTCCTATAAACGTTTAGCTTTGTAATGCTCTTTCTTTTTTTCTGAAATCCTTCTTCATACGGCGATATCTGCGCCACAGATGATGGACATCCTTATCAAACCAGATTCTGAGTGCCATTCGCAAAAAGTACACGACTCTCACTCTACCCTTAACCGTCGCATTTCCGACGAGGCATTTTTCTTCGAAGTTCGGTGTGATCGAAACATCCTTCTGATATGCAAGCTTGCACAGACTCACTCCTCCGAGTATCAGTCCCGTGCTTGACGGATCACCCGTGCCGAACTCCACGGTTCCTTTGATCTTTTTCGGTCCTACATATTTTATCATACGGACCACCTCTTTTACAAGCCTTTTTATGGTTTTTCGAGGCGCCCGGTCTCTCACGATATCTATTATACTAGATAATTTATAAAAAATAAAGCCAATTTTTCTAAAACTGTCGCGAATCTTCTTTTTTATTCCGCGGATCTTATCTCCGATCGCGGATATCAGGCGTTCTATCGGCCCTTTTTTCTCGTCCTTCTCCCCTCTCGCAGTCTCCCCGGCAGGCTCTCCTGCAGGCTCTTCCATGGAAGACCAGCCATCCAACGGCTTTTCGCCATCTACCGTCCATTCCTTCGCAGTTTCGGGGTTCTCCGCACCCATGGCAGCTCGGGCTTCCACCTCTTTTTCCGGATCCTCCGGCTGCACTACCGTCTCTGCTTCCTTCACATCCGTAGCCTCAGGCTCCGAAAAAATATCCTCATCCTCATATTCGAATATGTCATCATCTTCCGATGATTCTGTAGCCCCGCCTATCTTTTTCACGGGGATACCGAGGATCCTCACCACTGTAATATCAGAATTCACCTTTTTCTTAACACTGATGGCATGAAGTATCCATGTGACTCCGAATCCGTATGCCACCTTGGATCCCTCGATCTCACCGGTGCTGATACTCGCCGAGTACCTGAACGGTACGAACAATACCAAAAGAAGGATAAGCAAAGCCAGCGCCAGGATGCCCAAAAGGGTCCATCCGAGCACTATCCCTATCCATTTCAGTATCGTCAGTACTATCATTCAACATCCTCCGCGGAAAAACACTCATATGCATCATCTGTTGAAAACTCATCTCTGGGAGAGTATTCCGTATTTCCGGAGTAGCCGTCTATGAGCATTTCCTGCACGGCCTCCAGTGCCTCATCGTTTGAGGAATACAGCCCGATCACATACAGATCCGTTCTCTCATAGTGTCTTAACAGCAGCTGCCTGGTACTCATCACCTCAAAAAGGTTGTTGGGATTCGTCGCCCTGATCACGATGAAATACTCTTTCCACGGGATCTTTTTGCCGACGAAATGCTCCCAGCTTCTCTTTTTATCACTGAAAATCTTACTTTTCGGCGTCGCACGATAATACTGCTCCACACGACGTATGTGGCGCTCACGCTTTTTTTTCAGCTTTTTGCTGATCATCAGATCGCGATACCAGTATATCATGCTTCCTCCATACATATTTGCTTCACTATAGCGATCGAAGCACATCTCTCCGACATATCCCTGCAGCCGAACAGATTCAGTCTCACATACTCCGTAAACTCCTCTGCCGTTCTGAACATCGGCGGCAGATTCTCTATGATCTTTGCAAATATCGCCTTTTTCACAGGCCTCTGCACAGACGCAAAAACATCCTTCAGTTCCTCGAAGAAAACATCCTCCTTCTCACGGATCAGTTCCTTCGTAACTGTCCTGCTCTCGACGAACAGCGGATCGATCTCAGCATAGATGCTGTTTGAAAGAAGTCTCGCTATCGTCGCCACATCCAGATACTCTTCCTCTTCCTCGGCATTCATATCCGGTGCGACCACCTTCGCCATCTGGGCATTCAGCTTTTCGGATACGCCCTCGATATGTCCCTCCAAAGGTATGAAAGCACCGTCATCGGGATTCCCGTTAAGGCACGCCTCTATCGCGGCTCTCTCGGCTTCCGTAAACATCTTATCTGAGCCTGGCAGCCATTTTTTCGCCAGGCACAAAGCGAGCAGATCGTTCGTACATCTCTGCAGATCATTATAATAATCGATAATAAATGTAAGCTTGCCCGCCAGCTCGAATATCTCATCGCGGAGAGTGTTGTATCTCTCCTCATCCATTTCTTTTATATCCGTCTGTTCGAAATCGTTTAACGGTTTCTCCAGAGCCGGGTACTCACCTATATAGCTTCCGGTCGGGAACACCATCCCCGCCATACGAAGCATATACAAAAACTCATCAAGCGCCGTCTCATCAGATCCCTCATACAGAGTCATCGCGCGATCGATCATCTCAAAAAGCTTCTGCTTCGTCAGCTGCGTCGGTATCTCTCCGACCAAAGACTGTATCCTGTGCATCGCCGTCTTCGGATCCTTGTCAGGTCCTCCGACAAACAGATTGATCTGGATCATGATCTCATCATCCGGATTTGATCGTAAAAAAGCATCCAGCTTTTCCTGCGGCGCATAACGAAGCTCACATCTGTTCAGAACATGCTCATACACAACAAGTCTGTCGGACAAAGTCGTGATAAACTCCATCCTCTCCTTGTTCTCGCGTCTGAGTTCTCTGAGCTCTGCCTCCGCTTCGCTTACGATCTTTTGGGAAGCTGTAGCATCGCAGCTATAATCCGCCGAAAGCACATTCCTCAGCTCTCTGACAAACCAATCATAGTAGCCCTTTTCCGGCGCTCCATACAGAGCCTTGATATCCTCGTCCTCCTCACCATACAGCATCTCATAAAGATTGTACATGGTGAAAGCAAGGTCTATCGATGCGTATTCACGACATACCAAAAACTCATTTCTGTTCATCAGAGAAACATCCTCCACGTTATTTTTCTGTGACTGTCATCATATGTACAGTGCCCAGTCAGGCATCCACTTCATTCCGTCCTTGATCATATTTCCATCAACAGACACACCCGAGATGACCGGATAGAAGTAGAAGAACAGTAACACTGCCAGTCCCGTATAAACAAATATCCACCTGCGCCAATGCTTATCCTCTTTTTTGTCAAGGATGTACATAACATAAACGATCATCAAAACGATGAAAGGCACACTCGGGAAATAGTGATACATAAACGTACATCTGGTAACAAACAGCCACGGCGCGAGCTGAACTATGTATGCAAAGGATAAAAACATCGCCTTGCCGTCATTGTATCTGAATATCCTGTATACAAGATAGATAAATGCCGGCACACCTGCCCACCATACGAGCGGATTACCGAACGCGGATATAGCCTCCTTCAGTCCTGACAATGTAGTTCCGCTGTAGTAGAACACAGGCCTTATCATAAGCGGCCATTCGTACCAAACCGATGCATACGGATGATCCGCCACCAGGTTTGCATGATAGTTGTACATATCCACCTGGTTCTTTATCATCCTGTCCCAAAGACCCATCGAATCATCACCGTTCGAGAACGGTATGTAACTCAGCAGGTAGATCAGTCCAGCCAGTACGATGAATAAAAGCACACACACACCGAACGTGATCAGAAGATTTTTCTTCCATACATCGATTATATGCTGATGCTCTATCCCGTCCGAAACGCCGGTCGGGTCTTTTTTTGCAAATCTGTACTCTCTCGTCCTCATATATACAACCGAGAAAAAGAATATCGCCATACCCGCAGCGGCATAAACAGCCGTCCATTTCGACGCACAGCCGAGACCCATGGACACGGCCGCACCGAGTAGCGGTATAAACGTCTTCCACAAAGGCGTGTCGTAGAAACTCATCTGCGAATACCAGTACATGAAGAAGAACATCGCTATGATGAAAAATGTTCCGTACACGTCGATGGTCGCGATCCTCGTCTGAGTGAAATGCATAAAGTCGAATGCAAACAGAGTCGTCGCGACACCTGCCGCCCACGTCTTCGCACCGAACAGTCTTCTCGCGAACAGGAAAAGGAAAGGAAGCATTCCTATTCCGAACAGCGTTCCCACAATACGCCATCCAAAAGGATTCATTCCGAATACCCTGATACCGAGGCTCATAAACCATTTTCCCAGAGGCGGATGCGTATTCTCGTAGCAGTACTCTCCGTCGATCATCTCCTGCGCGGTTCTCGCATGATAGATCTCGTCGAAGTAGGTACCACTCCTCCACGTCACAGGCTCCTCCAGCGTATCCTGCTCATCAAAAAGCTCCGGATACTGTCCCGCGTTCACAGGCGTTATCACCTGATTGCCCTCACCGACTATGGCAATCTCTCTGATATAAGCGTCGTAATCCAACGCCTTTATTTTTATATATCTGTACTCATTTAAAAGGTTATAGTTCTCCGGATTCTCACCCTCCTTGGTAAGTCTGTTCCAATGGAAAACGGTATCGGACTTCATCTCTCCGAAGCTCTCATAATTCTCTCCGTCCTGAGATATGTCAACATTAAAACGTCTGCCCTCATAATGGCCGTTGTACATGTAGATCATGTTGACTCTTTTTATCTCACCCAGATCGAACACCACCTCCTGATCCTGAGTAAAGGTATACTCAGTCTCCGGCACATGCATATCTCCGAGATTGACGATCGCGATGGTTCCGTAGAAAAGGATGATCGAAAACAGAACGATCCAATCCATCTTTGTGAACTTCGGCATCTCGCGAGTCTTTCTGATGTGGAAATGTCTCCTCGGCTCACGCTCCTTCGGCGCGTCCTCATCCTTTACACTGATAAAGGTCTGTATGGTCTTCCGCCCGGTCGACTTGATGGACTCGACGAACGGCAGCGTGTCTCCTTCTCTGAATATGGCGAACCACATATATCCGTATACACAGAGTGTGATGATGCAGATAACTCCGATAAATCCACTCGAGGATCCCTCCACTGCATAAACCTTATATACGTGCGCCACATTGAGAAACTGCGCGAACGCAAATCCGACGAAGGTCGCATACAGCTCTCTCGCCGGTCTGATAACAAACGCAACGAGTAACAGCACCATGATCGGGAAAAGATATCTCTCATGCATACGCACCGAGAAAAGAAACATCGTTCCGATGACAACCGCGCCACTCAAAAAATAACGCGACTTATCTTCTCTTTTTCTGAGCTTGAAAAATACATAAGCACTCAGTATCACCGAAAGAAGGATGATCACGGTGCCCCAAACCCGCATCGGTAAAAACATGAAGACCTCGTTCTGATCTACCCAGTTTTTACCCATGAGTGCCCAGAAGTTATAAGCGTTTACCGTAGCGTACTCATACTCTCCCATAGTGGAAATGTACTGCCCGAGAACCTCCCCGATTCCGAACGGTAACAAAGCCACTAAAAATGCCCCGATAGACGCCAGTCCGCCTATCAGATCTGTCGCGAATTTTTTCCAGGAAAAGTCTTTCAAAAATACCTGCTCAACGATGGTCCAGATAAGCACCGGTGTGAACATGAGCATCTGTGGTTTGATAAAGAATCCGAGCATAAATACGAAGTAAGCAGGGATCCTCTTTTCCTTCATGCACAGATAGCAAACCAGTACGAGGCAGAGTGTAAACACGCTGTCCGTCTGGCCCCACACTGATGAGTTCATCAGGATGGCCGGAGCGATCACATACAGTCCCGCGATAAGGCAGGATGAACCCTCGGAAAACTTCTTTTTAGCGATCTTCCATATGACGAATCCCGCACCCAGATCACACAGTATCGGCACGAGCTTTATCATAACACGTGAAGCCACTGTTGCGGTCTCTATGGAAAACAGTCTGCTGATCGCCTCTACCACGTACAGGATCAACATATATCCCGGCGGATAATCGGCAAATCCACCCGACGTGTAGAAGTTTCCTATACCACCGTCGAATATAGTGTCAGACCACGAATAAAAACAATTCATGTCGACTTCAAAGCCCTTGTAATAAGCAGCCAAAATCAGCTTAAATACGAGAGCCACAGCGAGCAATCCGAGTATCCAAATATACTTTTTAAATCCCTTAGTTTCG
This sequence comes from Lachnospiraceae bacterium P6B14, assembly GCA_000687695.1. Taxonomy (GTDB): domain Bacteria; phylum Bacillota; class Clostridia; order Lachnospirales; family Lachnospiraceae; genus Eubacterium_F. The sequence continues at coordinate 213,880 of JHWZ01000004.1, forward strand.
TCTACCTTGTAACGTCTGTAGCCCTCAACCTCATAGCGGATCCTCCACAGGTATGAAAAGATCATCAGTATCAGGCCCAGTCCGCCTATCTCCAAACATGTAACTATGTTTTTGGTAGCAGGCATCAAATCCAACTCCATTTTTTCTCCTCCTGTAATTCTGCGTGAGCCCCAACTTCCAGACTCGAATCCCTTCGGGATTCTCGTTGTCCGTTGGGTTCTCCTGTACTTGTATGTGTACGGCTGCGTGCACGCACGCGCCATACACATACATCGTACAGGCTCACGCCTTATCCGCTCACGTGCGTGTGCGAGAACAGATGATCCGAACAGTACTCATAATTACCGTTACATTTCGAACAATACCTGAACTCCAATCTCGGATCATCAAGCTCGGTTCTTCCGCAGATAGCACATTTATGTCTGGCTCCTCCGGTAGGCGCCGACGTCTCATGCGGACGTCTTTGCTGCGACCATGCGCCGGCTGCTTTTTTCTCGAAATCCTTCCGCCTCTTTTTCTGCGTGTAAGCTCCCTTCAGTGAACTCGAGCCTCTCGCAAATATAAAGAACAGCGCGAAGTTTAACAGTGCTCCGAGTATCAGTACCAGTGCATAATACTGCGAGTACATGATACATCTTACTATATTAAATGCCATCAGGCCGAGATAAACAAACGCGAGCCATTTTGCCTTCACCGGTATCAAAAAATACAGGAAAAATCTCGTGTCCGGGAACATCAGCGCAAACGCCAAAAACAGCGTTTCGTTCAGATAGCTTAACGATGCTCCCGTTCCTATCATATAACCGAGATACTCGGATGCATCCATACCGAGATCCGCAGCTGCCATGCCTCCGTATACAAGATAAAAAACAAGTGAAGTTATTATTACAAATATTATTCCGCCCAGATAAAACAGTGTGAATCTGAACTTACCCCATTCTCTCTCCAAAACCATTCCGATCTGGTAGTAAACAAATGCCCAGATGGCGAACCACAAAAGATCGATAAATACTCTCGATCCGTACAGGCCGCTCGTATCCATAGTCGGATGGAACAAAAATGAGACGAGCCTCCATACCTGTCCGTGCAGTATTTTGTAAAAATCCAATGACAGATAATCATTGTAAATACTGATCGGAAGCATGCCGCTCATATCTATCAGCTGTATTACCGTTCCCACTATATTTATACAGATCACGTACTTCATCAGGTTCGTGATTCCGAAACGCGGGAACTTTTTTTCAAGCTTGTCGATAAAGTTCATCTGACTCTCTCCTGTTTTAATCCTGTAAAAATACCACTTATAACATCTTCTTTTTATAGAGGATAAATGCCACTCCTCCTGATATCAAAAATGAAACCAAAACCGTTATTACAAATCCCAACGGCTCATGTGCAAACGGGATCACGTCGAAGTTCATCCCGTAGAAACCCGATATGATGGTCGGTATCGACAGCACGATCGTCATCGTAGCCAGGATCTTCATAACTACGTTCTGATTGTTTGAGATGACTGATGCAAAAGTACCCATGACACCATTCAGGATTCCCGAGTATATATTCGCCATCTCGATCGCCTGCTTGTTCTCTATGATGACGTCCTCGAGGAGGTCCTCATCGTCGGGGTATTTTTTGACCTTGTCAGTGCGCAACAGCTTCTCGAGCACGACCTCGTTTGTACGAAGGGATGTCGTAAAGTACACGAGGGATTTTTCCAACTCCATCAGTTCCAAAAGCTCACTGTTTTTCTGTGAGCGCTGCAGCTTCTCCTCGATCTGATCGCTCTTTCTGTCGATGATACGCAGGTAACGCAGATATGAAGATGCGTTTCTGTACAGTATCTGGAAAAGGAATCTCGTTCTTTTAAACGTGAAAAATTCCTTTACTCTTTTATTCGCGAAAGCTCTGAGTATCGGAGTGTCCACGAGACAGATGGTTACGATCAGCTTTTTCGTAAGGTAGATGCCCAGAGGCATCGTCTCGTAGTGATCCTCCTCATCATGGAACGGGATGTCGACGAGGACCATTCTATAGTCATTTTCGAGCTCCAAACGTGATCTCTCCTCGATATCCAGAGGTGCCTTCAGATCATCCGGATCGATTTCCGTGATCTCGGCGAGATACTCGAGCTCCTCTCCCGTAGGGTGACAGACCTGAATCCAGCATCCTTCATCCGGCTCTTTTACTTCTATCATTTCGCTGTCTTCATTTGACTTATAAATTGTAATCACTTGACCGTCACCTCCTGTTGTTTATTTTTTATATTTTGATCAGGCGTTTTTCTCTACATCATTATCCTGATCCATCTGATCATTTGCAGTGGCCAACATCAGCTTGATACGGTTCAGCTGGTTGACCTCACTCGCGCCAGGATCGTAGTCTACCGCGACTATATTCGCTCCCGGGAACGATTTACGCAACTGCTTTATTACGCCCTTTCCAACCACGTGGTTCGGCAGACAACCGAACGGCTGGGTACATACTATATTCGGAACCCCCGAGTGCAAAAGCTCTATCATCTCTCCCGTGAGGAACCATCCCTCACCGGTCTGGTTACCCGGCGATACAAACGGCTTCGCATACTCTATCAGCTGATAGATATCCGGCGGAGCGTCAAAGCGCTTGCTTTCTTTCAGGCATTTTACAACAGGTGCTCTGTATTTTTCGAGCGCCCAGTTCGCGAGCTCTCCGAGCATCTTGCCCGTAGTTGAGTGGCCGAGATGATCCGCCTGGAACACACTGTCCACCGCACCGTACATGAAGAAATCAAGCATATCAGGTACGACTGCCTCAGCACCTTCTTTTTCGAGCAGATCGACCACATAGTTATTCGCTGCGGGCAGGTACTTGACCAATATCTCACCCACCACGCCGACTCGGGGTCTCTTCTGAGACTCATCGAGCTCTATGTTATCGAAATCATGGATGATACCCGCTATGTTTTTCTTGAACTTCCTATGGTTCGGCTTGATACACTCTTCTATACATATCGGGAGCCATTTCTGATGAAGCTCCTCGACGGAACCCTTTACCTTTTCATACGGTCTCGTACGGTATACTACACGCATAAACAGATCACCGTAGATCAGCGCGTGTATCGCACGTTTCAGAAGCCCATATCCGATGTTAAAGCCCGGGTTTGACTCCACTCCGGCACTGAGACTGATAACAGGTATCTGACTCATTCCGGCCTTACGTAGAGCACGTCTTATGAAACCGATATAGTTCGTCGCCCTGCATCCACCACCTGTCTGGGTGATAATAAGTGCCGTACGGTCGAGATCATACTCTCCGGAAAGAAGTGCCTTCATAAACTGTCCCACCACGAGAAGTGACGGATAGCAGGCATCATTATTTACATACTTCAGTCCGTAGTCGAGCTCTCCGACTCCCGTCGGCAGCTGAACTATATTATATCCGCAGGCCTTCAGTGCAGGCACTACGAGATCAAAATGTATCGGAGACATCTGCGGAGCGAGTATCGTGTACTCCTTTTTCATCTCCTTGGTAAATACTACTCTGTGATAAGCCGCATCCCTGATCTCACGTTTAAAGTTCTTTCTCTTTCTGTCCTTGACGGCTGATATCAGCGATCTGATTCGGATACGGGCGGCACCTAAGTTATTTACCTCGTCGATCTTCAGTACCGTACAAATCTTATCCGAGCCTGTAAGTATATCATTTACCTGATCAGTTGTTACCGCATCCAGTCCGCAACCGAATGAGTTCAATTGTATCATCTCGAGGTCATCACGCGTACGCACGTAGGTCGCTGCCGCATACAGACGTGAGTGATACATCCACTGATCGACTGCTATCGTAGGTCTGTTTATCTCAGCAAGATGTGAGATACTGTCCTCTGACAAAACAGCTATACCGTAGGATGTGATAAGCTCCGGGATGCCGTGATGGATCTCAGGATCGATATGATACGGACGGCCCGAAAGCACGATACCCATAGCATCATGCTCCTCCATCCAAGCGAGCACCTCCTCGCCCTTTCTCTTTATATCCTCACGGGTTGCCTGCAGCTCCTCATATGCCTTGTGAGCGGCCGCACGTATCTCGTTGGCAGCGATACCGTTTTCCTCACCGAGGTATCTTACAAGCTCGTTTGTTATAGCCTTCTCACTCTCGAAACTTAAGAACGGATTCTGATATTTTATCTGCGGATCCGCGAGCTCCTCAACATTGTTCTTTATATTCTCTCCGTAAGAGGTTACGATCGGACAGTTATAATGGTTTCCCGATCCCTCAAACTCGTTTCTCTCGTATGGTACGCAGGGATAGAATATGTAATCAAGTCCCTGCGCGAGAAGCCACATGATATGACCGTGCGCCAGCTTCGCCGGGTAGCACTCACTCTCACTCGGGATACTCTCGATACCCAGTGAATATATATCTCTCGACGATGGCGGTGATACTATTACCTGGTATCCGAGCTCCGTGAAAAATGTAAACCAGAACGGATAGTTCTCATACATGTTAAGAACTCTCGGGATACCAACACGACCCCTCACGGCCCGATCTGCTGAGAGCGGTTTGTAGTGTGCAAAAAGTCTTTTGTTTTTATACTCATATAAGTTCGGAATATCTTTGTTTGTTCTCTCTTTTCCGAGACCTCTCTCACAGCGGTTTCCTGAAATAAACTGTCTGCCGCCCGAGAAACGGTTGATGGTCAAAAGACAATGGTTCGTACAGCCTTTGCATCTGGACATCGTCGAATCGAATCTCAACCCGATGATGTCATCGAGAGACAGCATGGTCGTCTCCTCGCCCTCTTCATAGTGCTCTCTTGCGATCAGCGCCGCACCGAAAGCTCCCATGATACCTGCGATATCAGGACGTACCGCTTTACAACCCGATACTCTCTCAAAGCTTCTGAGCACCGCGTCGTTGTAGAAGGTTCCACCCTGCACGACCACGTTGGTGCCCAGATCCTTCGGATCGGTGAGCTTGATAACCTTGAGCAGGGCATTTTTGATAACGGAGATAGCGAGTCCTGCAGAGATGTCCTCTACTGTAGCACCCTCCTTCTGAGCCTGCTTTACCTTTGAATTCATGAACACGGTACATCTGGAACCGAGGTCTATTGGGTTCTCAGCAAACAGTGCCATCTTTGCGAAATCCTTTACATCATGACCGAGTGATCTCGCGAATGTCTCTATAAATGATCCGCATCCGGACGAGCATGCCTCATTCAGCTGCACGCTGTCCACGGAGTTATTTTTGATCTTTATACATTTCATATCCTGTCCGCCGATGTCGAGGATACAGTCTACGTCAGGCTCAAAGAAATGAGCCGCATAGTAGTGCGATACCGTCTCGACCTCACCCTCGTCGAGCATGAGTGCGGACTTGATCAGAGCTTCTCCGTATCCGGTCGAGCAGGATCTGACGATCTGCGCGCTGTCGGGAAGCTTTTCCTTTATCTCTCTGATGGCACGGATGGTAGTCTTTAGCGGACTTCCGTTATTGTTATCATAGAATGAGTACAACAGCTCACCGTCGCTACCGACCAATGCAACCTTCGTCGTAGTCGAGCCCGCGTCGATACCGAGGAAAACATCCCCCTCATAGTTTGCGAGGTCACCCTTGATAACATCGTGCTCACTGTGCTTTTTCAAAAATTCATCGTACTCCGCCTGGTCCTTGAAAAGCGGCTCCATACGCTCCACCTCGAACTGCAGATGGATCTCGGATGAGAGGAGGTCGAACAGCTTTTTAAGAGTGGTCGGTTTCTCTCCTGCCGCGTTCATCGCCGCACCACTCGCTGCAAACAGGTGCGAGTTCTCCGGTGCGATGATGTACTCATCGGTCAGCTTCAGTGTACGAATGAAACTCTCCTTCAACTCCGTGAGGAAGTGAAGCGGTCCACCTAAAAATGCCACGTGACCACGGATCGGTTTTCCGCATGCCAGGCCCGATATGGTCTGATTTACGACCGCCTGGAATATGGATGCAGCGAGATCCTCCTTCGCTGCTCCCTCGTTGATCAGAGGCTGAATATCAGTCTTTGCAAACACGCCGCATCTGGCAGCGATCGGATAGATGGCCTGGTAGCTTTTTGCGTACTCGTTAAGGCCTGCTGCATCGGTCTTTAACAGACTCGCCATCTGGTCGATGAATGAACCCGTACCTCCGGCACAGATTCCGTTCATACGCTGCTCTATACCGTCAGAGAAGTATATGATCTTTGCGTCCTCGCCACCGAGCTCGATGGCCACATCCGTCTTCGGCGCATAGTCCTTCAGCGCGGTAGCTACAGAGAACACCTCCTGTACGAAGGGGATATCCAGATGATCGGCGATAGACAGACCACCTGAACCGGTGATCATCGGATCGATATCCTTGTCACCCATCTCGGTATACGCCTTCTCAACTATGTCGCGAAGTGTCTCCTGTATATTTGCAAAATGTCTCTCATAGGCAGAGAAAATAATACGGTTATCCTCGTCAAGAATAGCGATCTTGACAGTGGTTGAACCGATATCAATACCCAATCGAAGCATCGAACCTTCCTCCTTAAAAACCATAGTAACCCAATTTAATCATTAACTATATGATTATAGCCTATCTCGTAAGAAAAATCAAGTACTTTCGCATGGTTTACGGCATAGTTTCCGTCAGTCGCCAAACCCACAAAAAGAACTCCACGGCGATGCCGTGGAGCTCTGATTAATTACTTATGAGCTTATTTTGTAAGCTTCTTTTTTCTGATAACTACCACTCCTACGATAGCCAGCAGTGAAAGTCCCATTCCTGCGATCGGAATCATCGGATTCATCGTATCGCCTGTCTCAGGAACTGTAGCTGCCAGAGGTACATTCTCAACGATAGTTGTTACCTCCTTTTTCGGAGCTTCCTCCGGAGTGAAGTCTGACAACGGTACCTCTTCCTCAACAACCGTAGTCGGTGTCTCTGTCGGTGCCGGTGTGAATGTGTAGTATACTACCGGCGGTGTGTTTGACGGCGGATTAGTATAAGTCGTCGGCGGTGTATTTGTCGGCGGCTGTGTTATCTCCGGCGTCGGTGTCGGCGTTACCTCCGGTGTCGGTGTCGGCGTTACCTCCGGTGTCGGTGTAGGTGTTACCTCAGGCGTCGGTGTAGGTGTTACCTCCGGTGTCGGTGTAGGTGTCACCTCAGGCGTCGGTGTAGGTGTTACCTCCGGTGTCGGTGTAGGTGTTACCTCCGGTGTCGGTGTAGGCGTTACCTCCGGTGTCTCTGTCGGTGTAGGCGTCGGTGTTTCAATCACTTTTACCTTATTAGTGAACTTTGTTGCCCCTTCTCTTGGACCACACGTTTCACCACATAAACCGCAAATGGCACCATCAACATGCAAAGCTTCTCTCGGCTC
>JHWZ01000005.1 GCA_000687695.1 Lachnospiraceae bacterium P6B14
TGACCCTTAAATGAAAAAGTCATTGCAAAGAAAATGACCATAAATCAGAAAAATCGTTGCAATGACTCTTGCAGAACAGGTAATTTGCTTTGATCGGATTCATGGTGTATTATTCATAGGATTGCTATCTGCGGATAGGAGTTCATATGAGTAACAGAAACAGACTTAGTTTCAAGGAAAGGATTAGAATCGAAGCAGGAATCTATGCCAAGCTTTCTTTCAGCAGGATTGCCAGAGAGTTGGGCAGGCAGCCGTCTACCATCATCCGGGAAGTCAAGCAGAACAGCTTATTTGTTTCCGGAGCGAGACCCCGAGGCATTGATTGTGTCTATGCGCCAAAGTGCCAAAAGAAAAATCTCTGTGGAGATGAGTTCTGCAATACCAGATGCTGGACATGCAGAGAGTACAACTGCACAGAGCTGTGTGAAAGACACAGAGATCATCATTGTGAGACGCTGCTAAAGCCACCGTTTGTCTGCAATAACTGTAAGGAAAAACGACGTGCCGGGTGCAGCCTTGATAAGCGATACTATATGGCAGATAAGGCTGAAGCAAAGGCGAAGGCGACAAGATCCGAAGCGCGCAGAGGAAGTCGCTTGAATGCTGAAGAACTGAGGAAACTGGATGGGATCATATCGCCGCTGATCAAGCAGGGACAGCCGTTGTCTCATATATGTATAGTTCACAGAGATGAACTTGGCGTATGTGAAAGAAGTGTATATAACTATGTAGAGCGGGGAGATCTTACGATAGGGAACCTTGATCTGCGCAGAAAAGTCAAGTATCGCAGGCGGAGAAAAAAGCAGGATACCATACCGTGCAATAAGTTCTCGTATAGAAAAGGCCGTACATACGATGATTATCAGCGTTATATCGAGGTGAACCCGGACACCAGGATTGTGGAGATGGATACAGTCAAGGGGAAACGCGAATATGGAAAAGTTCTGCTTACGATGATCTTCACCGACACAAATCTCATGCTGATGTTCCTGATGGAAGATGGAACATGCGAATCAGTCATACAGGTATTTGACTGGTTGACAAAAGCATTGGGAATAAGGCGTTTCAGACGGTTGTTTCCATTGATTTTAACCGATAATGGTGGAGAGTTCAAGGAAGTCCTTAAACTGGAATTCACCAAGAGTGGATCGCCGAGAACAAAGCTGTTTTACTGCGATCCGCAGGCATCCTGGCAGAAACCACATGTGGAGAAGAATCACGAGTTTATAAGATATGTGATTCCAAAGGGGACCATCCTGACCCAGTATACGCAGGCACAGATAACAAATCTGTCAAACAACATCAACAGTGTAAAGAGGGCCGGGTTGTCCAACCAGAGTCCATTTGATTTGGCTCAGGATAAAGACATAAAAAAACTGCTGGAGTTGATGGACATGTCACCGGTGCCAGCCGATGACATCGTTCTCACACCAAAGCTGATGAAGTAAGCAAAACATCTACATGAAAAAGCAGATAGTAATCGCCTATAGACAATCGTAGGAGGGTTGCAATCACTTTTTCAGACAAACTTGCAAGTCTCCGTTTTGTGATGCGAGAAAAAATGCCATTCTCAGCAGTTTTGAGGTAATTATACCACAAAAAGGAACGATATTGAAGAAAAAAATGATATGTGATGGAAAAATCAATGGCGATTTTGCATCGAGTTTTTCATTCAACGAGGAGGAAATGACCGTATCAGAGATCGCAAAAGGAGGGATCATATGGCAGATTACACCGAAAGAATAGAAACCAAGCCCCTTTCACAAGCCGAGTTCGAACGCCTCGTCGTAAGCAGATTCGAAGAACATGATTTTCTTCACAACAACAGGTTCGAAGTAATGTATGTTCCAAAAAGAGAAGATAATGTTCGTTATGTTGAAGCTGTGGTGATGATCGACGACGAAAACAGTTATTGGGTCGAGATAGGAGTAGACCCGGGTGTCAAAAGAAAGAGAAAAAGATATTCCAGAGACTACGTACCAAAAGAAGAAGCTATCCGGATTTTCAAAAGTGTTCTGGTGGACTATGAGATGCCCGACATTAAAGATTGGGATGACTTCACGGATGAGCAGGAATACTATCTGCATGCGGACCGGATCATCAGCAGATTCCCATTCATAGAGAACCCGACTGAAGACGATGAGTTCGCCTACGTAGAAGCATTGGACTTCATGATCGATGAAATACAGGAAAACGAGATCGAAAACATCAAAAAACTCGCCTGGTTTTACGGCGAGAGGCACCTCTTTGACCTCGAGCGCAAATACCTGGAGATGGCATACGATATAGGCGATACCGATGCCGCCTGCGAGCTCGGATACATGTGGTATTATGGCCAGCATGGCGAAATCGATTACGAAAAAGCATATCACTACTTCAAGGAAGGCCTCAAAGGAGACGGCGCGAACGTCTACTACTGCCGATACAAGCTTGCCGATATGTACCGTTTCGGAAAGTGTGTGGATCAGGACACGGAAAGGTATCGCGACGCCATAAAACAAGCCCTCGAGGATATGGGCGAAGAGCCACCGGATCTCAGCTATCCCTACCCCGAACTCGCCTACCGCATGGCCGGTATCCGGGCAGATGAGGGAAACACCACAGAGGCCATCTATCTCCTAAAGAAGGCCAGACATTTTCTTGCAGAACGGCTGGTAAGAGATAACTATTGGGGATCGATAAGTACCATGAAAAGGATCGTAAAAAAAATGCACGAGCTCACACCCGATTTTGACCACATCAAAAATATATATGACATCTTCCGACTGGAAGGTGATCCATGTAGCCTTACCTTCGCTTATGACGGGACGGATCATGAAATCGAGATCGGTGATGACGGCGGGATCGCGCTGGATGGAAAGTGGTACAGATCTATGGAAGCGTTCTTTGAAAAATGCTCCGTAGGTGAACATAAACTAACATCGATATATTATGAACTCTATGGGCTGGCTTTAGCGTAAGCCGGCCCGGAAAGGAGGACCCTATGACAGATTTGGTATCAAAAAAGGATCTCACATACGATCGGTACGAGGAACTCATCGTACAGCGCGATCAGCTCAGAAAAGACGCATCATCGATAGAGATCGGTTACAAAAAGGAGTTCGGAAGGCTCATCACCGACTCGTTCAAAGCAAAGATCGAGTGCATCAAACTCAAAAAGACCATCGCGAAGATCACTCAGTCGGTCAACCGTGGCGAAAAAGTCAATATGGCTCAGATCGAAAAAGAGATAAAGCACGAGATGTCAGCATACAACGAGCAATTGATGGCCATGATCATGGACGTCACCATGGCAAACGAGTCGAAAGCATCTCCGGCCTACGTCGTCGAAGAGGTAAAAAGGATCTACAGGCGACTCGCAAAAAAGATCCACCCGGACATCTACCCCGGTTTCGACACCGACAAAGATGCACAGAAACTGTGGGAGGAGATCCTGATCGCCTACGCGGCCAATGACCTCGACGCTATGCAGGACCTCGAGGTGATGGTGATGCGCCTCATGGATGATGAAGAGGACCAAAAGCCGAAGCTCACATTCTCGGAATTGGAGGAGAGGATCGAGAGACTCGAGCGCGAGATCGACCGTATCCTCCACACGAAACCGTACATCTTTGGCGAACTCCTCGAGGATGAAAAAGCCACTGAGAAACAGAAGCAGGAGCTGTCCGATGAACTCGAGGAATACAGGGCATATGTAAAGGAACTGTCAAATACTCTTGATGAACTTGTGAAGAGATCGGGGGTGAATCTGATATGGCAAATGAGATCATAAATACGGGCGACGGAGCCCTTTCCATCATTACTCACGGAGGAGAACTCGGTGATGTGCTGAAGCCCCTGACCAAGGAGATATTCCTGTTTGATTCCCATATCGCGGGGACTACGCATCTGGAGGATGGCTCGGTTCTTGATGAGGTGAAAGAAGGCGACCAGGTGATCCTGCAGCGTGAGGATAACAAGTATGACAAGAGGGCTATAGTCATATTTGATTCGAAGATGAGGAAGCTCGGATATGTCCCGGAGAGGGACAATGTGGTGTTTTCGAGGCTGATGGATGCGGGGAAGTGTCTGACGGCTAAGGTTTCAAAAAAAGTTACCGAAGGATGGTTTGTCAGGATCGGTATCAAAATATATATGGTTGATTTTTAAAAATGTTCCGACACAGGTGTCGGCTCCGTTGACAGCCATGCCTGCCAGACGCACGAACGCCGGTCGACTCGATGCACCTGTCGATACCTCATGCCCGCCCTCAGTCACAGGTCATCGCAAGCGATGACCGAACTTTGCTTCGCAAGAGTTCCTTCGCTTGCTGCGTGCGACGCGGCAGTCGCCACGCCTTATATGGCGTGCCTCCTGCCACCTCTTCGCAGCTGACGCTCAAACACGTTCCTCGGGAACGGGCATATCGACAGGAACCTCTCGTCTGACCTTGTTCGGCAAGTGTCTGTCAGACATGTCTTCAACGGAGCCTGACTGCGTGGGTTGGCAATGTTTCAAGTACAGGGAGAAGATTTCTCTTGACATGATGAGTTTTGCGTAGTAGAGTTAAGGCGTATCGAGAGATACGACTGGTTTCCTTGCCAGGCAAAATGGGAACTATATCAGATGATGCGCTCTACAGGGTCAAGGAGAACGGTCGATGCGGCGTGGCGTTTGGCTGACGCGCATCAATTACGTGGCGTAGCGTGTGTCACGAGATAGGATACCAGCGTATTGAAGTCGTGGCCGGAAAATCGTTTTCTCTCATAGCCGGATACGTAAATATGCGAACTGTATTCAGGATAAGTGCAGGTATCCGTTAGTGAAATATATACTTTGTATACAAACTTAGAGTTTGACAGCGTGATCCACAGACTGGCCATCGTTCCGATGTTCTCATATTTTGATATATCTATATCACCGGCGCTGTCAAGCTTCCAACCGTGCTTTCTAGCGACATCGATAACTTTATTCTTATTCTTTTCCATGGCTGCTTTGAGACCGGCCTTGCTTATATTCTTTCTGAGCGTGTTCTTTCTGACGTAGCCGTATTTGCCGGAAGCATAGCAGATCTTTATCCATCCCCCACTGTTTGCAGAACCATATTGAATGACATCCTTATCCTTCTTTAAAGTTATGACGACTTTACTGGAAGCGGAGGCTTTCTTGTGGACCTTCAGTTTGGCAGGCTTGACGAATCGCATGTATTTGGTCACTGCAGCTTTCGCTGTGGATGGGGCGATCGGGCCTGCAATCTCGGGAGCGAGTATTATGCTTCCGGAAGTCAGGCAGAAGGCTAGGATGATTGCGATTGATCTGTTCATAAGTTTACTCATAAGCACGGTCTCCTTTCCGAAAAAGGGTTATATGCTGATTGTAACATAAAGGTTGGTGAAAAACAACAAAAACAAAACGCTTTGAATGAGGATACGACTCACGTGTCAGGCTCAGTTGACAGACATGCCTGACAGACGCACGAACGTCGGTCGACTCGACGCACCTGTCGATACCTCATGCCCGCCCTCGTCAAACTCGCTTGTTTCGTGCGACCCGACACTCGTCACGCGTCATCTCGCGTGACTCCTATCGGCTCTTCGGAACTGACGCTCAAACATGTTCCTCGGGAACGGGCATATCGACAGGCACCTCTCGTCTGACCTTGTTCGGCAAGTGTCTGTCAGACATGTCTTCAACGGAGCCTGACAGCGAGGGTTGGCAATGTTTCAAGAGCTATCATACATCCGCATTTTATATTTGATCTCTTGAGTTGAATGTGTTATAATTTGAGTATCTTTATTTGAGGAGGATATTAAGATGGAAATAAGTAACAAGATTAAAGAGATGTGTAAAAACATAGATACACCAGAGGGAAAACTCACTGATCAATATCAGTTCACCTTGAATGCGGTAGATTTAAAGTATTATAAGACAAATATTGGCGAAGTAGATATAAAATATGGATTTGTTGATGGAAAAAATGACGGAGGGATTGATTATATATATTCAGATGGGAGTATTATGAGTCTTATCCAAGGAAAATCGTCCGCCTCGCTCTCTTTAGAAGATATAAAAAATATATTCAGAAAGATGGATGAGACTGTAGGTACATTTGAAAATGGTGATTATTCTAAATATTCTGAAAAATTGAAAAGCATATATATTAATACTTATGACGAGCTTGATGAGAATAAAAATATTGAATTGGTTTTGTTTACTAATACACAGATAACCGACGAAACAAGAAAAGCAATCGCTGAATTCGCAAAAAAAGCCCCGTATGATAACTATAGAATTAGAATGTATGATGAGTCAGATTTAGATGAGATGAAGGCGATTATAGAGCAGGATTCAGATCTGGTTCAGGAAGATAGTATAAAAATATGGAAGAATACGGATAATAAGAACGATGCTTTATCATACGGAGATAACGGGATAATAGTTAATGTGCTCGCGTCGTCTGTAAAAAGATTATTTGATAAGTATTCAAAAAAAGGGTTGTTCAGTTATAATCTTAGAGAACATATCAGTCAAAAGTCTGTTGATGATGCTATAGATAACACGATCAAAACTGATAGAAAAAACTTTTGGTATTATAATAACGGTATAACAATTGGATGTGAAGATTTTGATGTTGACGGTAATAAAGTAAAACTGTATGGTTTTTCAATAATAAACGGTGCACAAACTACAACAAAAATTGGAAAATCTAAAATAATCGATGAGAAAAACGATTTTCCACTTTCGTGCAAGATTGTGCGTGCGGAAAGATCTGTAGATGAAGATGGTGATTTTATTGGAAAAATTTCAGAAGCATCCAATTCTCAAAAACCGATTAAACAGAGAGATTTAAAGTCAAATACAAAAGAACAAAAGCTACTTCAATCAAAGTGTGCTAATAATGGAAAATACTCTCTTGCAGTTGAGATCAAGAGAGGTGTTAAGCCAAAGAATCATAAAAAGGTTGAAAACTGGCAGAGAATCACTAATGAGCAACTTGGACAACTCATTTATGCTTGCTTATATCAACATCCCGGTTCGGCAAGATCTGATAAGGCAAAGCTGTTTTCTTCTGAAAAGGTTTATAATAGTATTTTCAAGTCTACATATGATTATGACACATTGTATGATCTTGTAAGATTAGGGAATATGTATGATGCTTTTTTGAAAGACTACATAGATAATGAGAAGGATATAGACAAAATTGCAATTGCAAAGAATGGTAAACTTACTTGTCTTGCGACTTGTATATATCTTTGGAAGAAACAGTTGAATATTGTTTCAGATTATACCGATTCGAAGCTTCGGATTAATAATCTAAAGGGACTATTGGTTACAGATTATGATGGCGATGATTTGGAAAAGAGCGCAAATGATTTATTTGGTTTTATAGTACGGTTCTTGTTTAACCAGTATACTGGAAAAAAGGATAGTTTGAAAGTTACAAGCTGTTCCAATTTCTTTAAAAACGATAAAGTATATGAGGAAGTGATTCTTAAAGAAATTGATTCAGTAGATGATTACGATCGGGAAAAGCTGGATAAGCTTATGGAATTGTTTTCAAAAAAGAAGGTAATTTGATATACTAGAGGGGATCATACGAAGCTGTCGTAACGAGTTAATGGATGCAACTTTGTATTTCTGTATTCGGGAAAGATCGGAGAGAATGGCCATGGATGTTTTGACGTCGGATCAAAGAAGAAAGAATATGAAGAGTATCCGCTCTAAAGATACTAAAATAGAAGTGTTGTTGAGAAAAGCATTATGGTCAAAGGGATATCGATATCGGAAGAATTATAAAGGGTTACCTGGCTGTCCTGATATAGTATTGACAAAGTATAAAATTGCTGTGTTCTGTGATAGCGATTTTTTTCATGGAAAAGATTGGGAATCAAAAAAGAAGAAGCTTGAAATGAGCAATAATGCAGATTATTGGATCAGTAAGATAGAGAGAAATATGGAACGTGATAGAGAAAATGAACATGATCTGCAAACATCAGGATGGACGGTTATTCGTTTTTGGGGATACGATATAATTCATGATATGGATTCCTGCTTGAAAACCATTGAGGAAGCAATTTTTGAGCAAAAGGTCTCTGATACGCTGGATTGATGGAGGGCAGATGAAAATGGCAGAGTTTTCAAATTCAGATAAATCAAATCATGGAAGAAGTGCACAAAAGAGTCTTGAAGATATCTTAAATGCATATGTAGAGATGGGGTATATAAGAGTAATTAGTCCATTTCGGATCGGAAAAGAAGGATATTCAAATTTTGAACAGTTTTATGCACCGTTTGTTATTGTGTTTGAGGATAATAGTAAATGGGCGTTGTTTACTACAACATCCATGAGAACAGACAGAATAAAGGGGCAACAGTGGGATGCGATGAATTTAAAGGAAATTGATTCATTTATTACAAGGGTATACTTAGTGTATAGTGACGGACTAAAGGATGAAGAAAAAAGAAAGTTTTCCAGACAAAACGAAAAATACCAGAGTAATGAAGAGTATTCAAAAATAGATTCGATTATTTCTCAGGATATGTTGAGTAATCTGATTGAGGAATACGCTATCAGCGATAAATCAACAGGGCAAATTAAGGATATACAGGGTAATAATTTTGAAGAGCGAGTAGCACGAGTATTGAGTTACGCTCAGAATCTAAGAAAATGGAAAGATAATGATAAATTGGAGGAAGGGGTTCATTATAGTCTTTTCGAACGAGTTGTAGAGTGTTTTAAATTAAACAAAGCATATACTAAGGAGATAAATGCAACATCTGATAAAACAAAGATTGGAAGATTACCGTCTGGTGGATATCCGAAGACGGATGTTTTAGTGGAAGTAACAAGTACTGATGGTATAGAGGATTACTATACAATTAGTTGTAAAAGAAGTAGTGAAAAGAGTGTAAGTATACATCAATATAACGCAGATGCATTTGCAGATGTTTTGGATAAAAAAAATGACCACCTTCGTATGTTGCTAAGATACTTTCAAGAATGTGGGAGCAAAAAGAGATTTGGAGAAACCAATTCTATCGAATTAACAAAAGAATTATCGCCGTATGTTGATAAATTATCTATGTGGGCGCTTGGAGGACATGGCGGAGATGGCGATCCTCAAAAACAAGTGGCAGATTATATTCTCACATATGACAATAATACTGGTGAAGCATCAATTTCAAGAATTGAGGATTACTGTAAACATCTTGTAGAATTCGGAGCGGAGGGCTTTTTTGGTACACCATTTAGTTGGACATATCCATCCAAACATCGTGGTGAGTATATACAATTAAAGACAAAGATTATTGGAGAAAATGGCGAGAGCGATTAAACGCTTTCGCCATTGGTTTACTTATGATCTTTTAATGCTTTTCGTATTTGTTTTGCAATTGCAAAAGCAAGTAATGGAGGAATAGCATCGCCAATTTGTTCGTATTTATCTTGGACTTTTGAACTGTGAAACACAACATAGGGACCGGCAAATTGATACCAATCAGGGAAACTCTGAAGCCTAGCTGCTTCACGTGGTGTTATTGCTCTATTAAGGAATGGATGAAGTATTTCATCTAGGCAATGCGATGTGACAGTGAAACTGGGAGCATCATCCAGTAAACGACGGTTTCTGCTGCCATATATAGTCTTTGGAAACAGATTCCTGTATTTTTCTAGCTTACCTTCCTCCTCCAACTTTTTGTAAGTACTTTTCATTGACTCGCGTTCAGGTATTAACGCTAGGAGTTTTTGTTTTCTTTCTATATGCCCGGGACCACGATGACTTGAAATTGAGGTTTTTGAGTATAGTTTATTTTCAATCAAATGCTTTGGGGCTGATGTATGCATATCATTGTCGTTGTAGTCGCCTCTAACGATGCTTAAAAACTTTTTTTGGTTTTCATTTTTATACTCTTTTAGTGGAGTATAATTGGTACTCTCTTTACCCATTTCTACCTGATCAAGATCAAGAATGGCGTCTCCAACAGTTACAAATGGATGATCTCTGTTTGGACCATACTCTTTCTCCGGGTAGGAATATTCTACTGAGTCTAAATCACTCCGAATAGCAACTAAGAATAATCTCTCACGAAGTTGGGGGACGCCGTAATCGCAGGCTTTCAGTAGGATATCCTCTTGTTTCCTTGAAACAAGTCTATAAGTAGGAGTCACTTTTTTGTTCTCAAATTCGTTACATATGTCAGTGAAAATTGCTCCCTTAATGTTGTTTCTAGGCTTTGAAAATAGCCCTTTAACATTCTCAAATAATATCATTTTAGTATTAAGTGTTCTTGAGATTCGCAGAATATTACTGAAAAGGTCATCTCTGTCGTCGCCTTCAGTCCTTGTTCCTGCCATGCTAAAGCTTTCACATGGAGCACCGCCTGATACGACATCAATGGTTTCTGAATCCGAATCAATGCCATACCTCTTCAATAAAAGCATTTTTATCATAGAGCTACTAACAAGATTAATATCTCCATGAATAAGTAGAGTTTGAGTGCTTTCAACTAAAAAACCATCTAAGTATTTTTTATTTGTTTTATTATTATGGTAATACTTTTCGAGTTCAAATACCTCAGCATTATGTGTTACGGAGTAGGTTTCTACAGTTGTGTCCGTCCATTCAACAGCGATTAGAGGGAGTATTCCTGCCCATTTGAATCCTGTACAAAGACCTCCTGGCCCTGAAAACAAATCTATACTCAGAAGATTATAGTGTTCTTCTTTCATTCTTGTTTTTAAACTATTATTCATTGGAAACCTCCATAGTTTGACTGTGAGATATGTGCTCGACAATATCGCTTAAATCACAATTGAGTGCATCACATATTTTATCTAGTGTATCAGTATTTACATTTTGCCCCTTGCTTAGTTTTGTAACAGCGGAGGTGCTTATATTTGCCATGTTGCATAGATCTTGTTTTTTCAAATCTCGGTCAATCAATAATTTGAAGAGTTTTTTGTATGATAATGCCATGAAGTGACTCCTTTCGGATGCTTTGTTCTTAATTATACACCAGTAATCGTGTTATGTCAACAAAAAATCTTGAGATAATATATTAAAACCGGGGGAAAGCCCGGTTTTAATGGTTTGTAATTGTTATTTATCTTTACAAAATAGCATTTTTAGAGTACAATATGAATATGTATTTTTTGGATGAAATAATGAGTCTGAGTGTGATTCTAGGAAGCATCTATATAGTGTAACGTGTTTTCTGATGACTGCTTATTGTTTATACGCGTTTGTTATGATTAAAATCAGCGAGGGGATAAATGAAGATATTTGTTGGCGTTACAGATTCTGACTGGTATAATCAGTTGAGGGATAGTGATTGCGATGAAGTAAACTTTTGGAGGCCGGGTGGAAACTCTTATTTCAGAGCATTGCAACCGAATGATATATTCCTGTTTAAACTGCATTCTCCATATGATTACATTGTTGGTGGAGGTTTTTTTGTGCGTTTTTCTTTTTTGCCAACTTTTCTTGCTTGGGACGCATTTGGGGATAAAAATGGAACTAAGGATTATGATGAGTTGAACAGACGTGTTGAGAAATATAGAGCTAAAAACAATATGCTTAGTAATAATCCAATGATTGGGTGCATTATTCTAACTGAGCCATTTTTCTTTGATGAAGAGGACTGGATTCCATGTCCGTCTGACTGGAAAAAGAATATAGTTCAAGGGAAAACATATGATATTGAGACTCCAATTGGAAGGGAATTATACAAGAGTGTTACAGACCGTCTTGTAGTAGAAATAGAGACCATGCCTGAAAACCACGACCATATCAACAGATATGCGGAATCGTTAGTTAAGCATCGATTAGGGCAGGGGGCGTTTAGGGTATCAGTAGCTGAAGCGTATCAGCGGCGTTGTGCGATTACAGGAGAAAAAACATTGCCTGTATTGGAGGCGGCACATATCAAACCATATTCGGAGAATGGTCCTCACCTGACCAGTAATGGAATCTTTCTGAAATCAGATTATCATACTTTGTTCGACAAAGGATATATAACTATTGACGAACATATGAGAATAGATGTGAGCAAGAGATTGAATGAAGATTATGGAAATGGAAAGGATTATTATAAGCATCATGGAGAGCGATTGTTGATTCTTCCTGAGAATGTTAACGATAGACCTTCATTGGAATTCTTGAAATGGCATAATGAAAGTGTTTTCTTAGGATAGAGTGTAAAGTAGTGAAAGTTTGATGGTGTTCAGTAAGGGCGTAAAAAAGAATAGAAATGAAGAAAGGATTCGGATAATCTGAAGCTTAGGTCATTGATGAAGCTCTTTGCAGAGGCGGCGGAGAATGACGAGGATCGGAGCATTTTTCTGAAGGTGCTTGATAAGTTCTTTGATGGGAAGAAGGATACGAGGACACTAGCTATACTGAGGCGGATTGTGGAGGAGAGGTTGTGATGGAAAGACCGAAAATGAAAGAGGTTTTGTTTTTTTTGTATAACCGCACAGGCTATACAGCATGAGTTAGATCATCTGGTGGGTCATCATATAACAGTGGCACAGGAGATAATTCGAGAATATGGGAAAGGGATTACTTGACTTAATCGTAGATAGTATAATTGATGATGAGTGGGTTGGTAGACGTGGCGAGAGGCTTACTGAAAAAGAGTTAAAGCGAGTTGGACGTCGAGGACGTGAAGGAAAGATTCTTCGTAACATATACTTACCGAAAGAAAACGGAGAGACGTCGGAAGTTGATGTAGTATATATCACTCAGAAAGGGATATTTGTTATTGAGAGCAAGAATTATTCCGGGTGGATTTTTGGCGACGAAAAGAATAGAAACTGGACGATGTCATTACCGAACGGACGGAAAAACTCATTTTACAACCCTATTGCCCAGAACAGAACTCATATTAAATGGATGAGGAGTTTTGTTGGAGATAGTGTCCCGTTGTTTTCGATTATCGTTTTTTCTGAACGTTGTGAACTTAAAAAGATAAGTGTTGAGTCTGATGATGTTTGGGTGATCAAAAGAGATCGACTTGGTCGCACTATTAGGATGATATGGGACGATGTTCCGGATGCTCTTTCCCTTGAACAGGTGGATGATCTGTATGAGTCATTGAGTGATCTAACAGACGTTGATGAAGCAGTAAAGTTAGCTCACGTGAAAAACATAGAGAAAAAGTATAAAAGGACAACGACAGATGTAATCATTTCAGAACCTGTTGATATGCAGGAAGTGATAACAGATGACAAGTCAGATATGTTATGTCCTCGATGTGGAAATACCCTTGTATTGCGAACTGCGAAGAGAGGAAATAATACTGGAAATCAGTTTTATGGATGCAGTTCATTTCCGAAGTGCAGGTTTATTAAGCAGATTAGTGAATGAGTGGAATTGAGCACGTGAAGGGGAAGCCGGATGAAAACAGTGCATGTAGTGGCAGCGGTGATCAAGTCAGATAACAAGATTTTTGCTACGCAGAGAGGTTACGGTGAATATAAGGATGGCTGGGAGTTCCCGGGTGGAAAGGTTGAGCCGGGAGAGGCGTCTGAGGAGGCATTGTCCCGCGAGATCCGAGAAGAGTTGGATGTAGAGATAAAGGTTGGAGACTTGCTTGTAACTGTGGAGCATGATTATGAGGATTTCCACCTTTCGATGGATTGTTTCTGGTGTGAGATCGTGTCAGGAGAGCTGGCTTTATTGGAGCATGAAGCGGCGCGTTGGTTGACGTTGGAGGAGATATGGGACGTTGATTGGCTACCGGCGGATGTGAAGGTAGTGGAGGAGATAGTAAGGAAGAATGGAATGATATATACGGAGATTGGATGATGGAGGGAAAATAGAATGGTTAAGCACGTTATTTTATGGACACTGAAGGATGAGTATTCAGAAGAACAGAAGAAGGAAATCAAGGACGGGATCAAAGCAGGCCTGGAAGGACTTGCAGGGGTGATACTGGGATTGAAAGAGATTAAAGTGAATATAGCTCCTTTGGAAAGTTCGAATTGCGACTTGATGCTGGATTCTACATTTGATGATGCTGACTCGCTAAAGGCGTATGCAGTAAATCCTTCGCATGTGGAGGTGGCTGATACTAAAGTAAGACCATACACTGCATCGAGGGTGTGTATGGATTATGAGGTTTGATTCGTGGTTGAGGCTTACTGGCAGATTGGTAAATCTATTATTGAAGAGCAAGGTGGTGAAGATCGTGCTGAATACGGAACTGGTCTGATAAAGGAACTATCTGCACAGATGACAAAGGACTTCGGTAAGGGCTGTACTGTTGCAAATCTAAAGAACATGAGGCAGTTTTATCAGACCTTTCCAAATGGCTACGCGCTGCGTAGCGAATTGAGTTGGACACATTATCGGCTGTTGATGAGAGTTGAGAACGATACCGCAAGGCAGTTTTATCTTGATGAAGCTGAAATAAAATGATGAGTGATGAATGTTTATCAGGTTTGCCGGGAGAAGCTAGATTTTACTCGAGAGCAGGCGGCGGAGTTGTTGGAGGTGATCCAGCGGAGAGACTAGATAGAGGGGATGTTGCGATAGCTTGGTTTCGATTCGTAACTTACATGTTTGCTCTTAGATCATTTGAAATGTAACTATGTAAAGGGTGTTATAGAAGCCAACGGAAGGAATGAAGTATGAGGTCACCTAGTTCTTCAAGTACAATGATTGACAATACGATTATTATTGGATACAAAGATGAGGACTCTTTTTCGGTAGATCCGTTGAAAATATCAAACGTTTTGGTATCCGGGACTACGGGGAGTGGAAAGACGGCGTTTGTTCAGTCTATGATTACGCAGGTTGCAGAGCTGTACTCCAACCCAGAGAAAATCAAAGCTATTATAATTGATTCAAGAGGGATGGAGTATTCATACTTAGTAAAAAGTCCATACCTTATGACCCAGTTTATTATGGAACCTAGGAATGCTTCGGGTTGTGTTGCCTGGTTGACGGCAGAGGCTCAAAGGAGAATCTCAAAAGAGATAGATGAGTCTAAATGGTATGACATATTTGTTGTTTTGGATGACTATGGTGAAATCGCATATAACAATTCGAGAATTGATGAAGAAGTAATGGCGCTTCTTCGATTGACTCGAATCGCGCGGATTCACTGTATTTTTGTTACATCTACACCTTCTTCGAGAGTTTTCTCAACGGACGTCATGGCAAATATTCCATATAGAGTTTCATTTAGAACAACTTCAAAGAATGTATCAAGGATGGTTATAGGGGATGCTGGTGCGGAGACACTTAGGGTTCCCGGTGAGATGATCGTTGTTTCTCCAAATAGGACGCTTCGACTGGATAGTTATTATTTAGACTATGATCAGCTTATTGAGAAAGAAAAAGAGTTAACTAACAAGTTTTCTGAGTTCACTGGGCAAAGCGTTCTATCCATAGATGATATTATTTCGTACGATTCTTCGTGGATGTCTGAGTTTCCTTCGGATTATTCGATTGGTAACGACAGAGATGAGTATTTTGCTGAAGTCGGATACTTTATAATAGAAAAGCAAAAGGCTTCTATTGGTGCTATACAAAGGGCGTTTCGGATTGGATTCAATAGGGCTGCTCGTCTGATGGATCAGCTTTCAGATGCAGGTGTTATCGGGCCTGAGGAGGGAATGAGTGGAAGAGAGATTCTGATGGATAGGGAGGAGTTTGATGAGTATCTTGCATGTGGCCCGGATTGCTGAGGGTTTTGGGATAAAGGTGGATATGGAGACTTCATGGGTGGATGGGAATTCTTGGAAACAAGCTTGAAGAAGGAAAGACTCTGGAGGTCGCGTGATGACGAATTATATGCTTCCCTGTACATGGAAGAGCAATCTCGGATATAAAGGATTTGCGAGTAGAGTTTACATGGATCTATTATCGGATTGGGAAAAACAAAACGAGAAATACCTTTCAGATAATGGTATTATGAGAAAAGATTCTAATACTGCAAGTTTCGATTTCTTCAGATTCCAAAGAAGAATAATTCTTCCAAAGCCGCGCAAGATTAAGGTGGCAAGGGAGTTTAGTTGTCCGAAAGACTATGAAAGTACTCTTGAAAGATTGAAAAGAAGAATCAGAAATGGCGATAACATTAATCATTATTTGTCCAGAAGAATTCTAGATTTGAATAAAAATGATGGCTTGTTAGATGATTGGGGAATATATCATTTTCATCTATCGGATACAGTTTTAAAGAATGATCCTAGATTTATGGATCGTTCCGATTGGTTGCTTATGGCGTGGGTTACCGATGAATGCGTTTATTTTATAAAGTGTGTGGAACATGAATCTCCGACAGAACAGGTGTGGGTGAATGATAAATGGCTGGAAATCGTTCGCGATAATTGGCCTGAACTGATAGAATTCTCTAAGGTTTCTGATGCGGTAATGGAGAATGATATCCTTCCAATGGAAAGGTATAAAGCAAGAAAAAAAGGCATTTTGATGCCTACGAAATTGTCGGACGGTACTGTTCTCACTTTTCCGGGTGGAGGGTATAATTCGTGTGGATCATCTTTGATGGCGTGTAAGGCCTATAACCATTATTATAATAATTTGGCAGAGGTTGAAGTATTATTGAGGGAGTATTTCCCATCGATCATGATTGATTCGTCCGGAATAGACTATCCTTGCTATTGTTTTAAACTGATTAAATATGAGGATAATATTTGGATCTTCGAGAAGAACATGAAGATGTTTGTCTGCGTGTATCAGGACGATGGAAAATGGGCGTTGGATTGTTATTAGAGGAGGATCAGTGAGATGGAGATTTGTCCAAGGTGTGGGAATATTCTTAAAGACGGATTCTGTGATGCTTGCGGGTATCCGACTAATTGGATTATCATGAGGCTGCGTGTCGGCACATTTTTCAAAATCATAAACCGTGCGGATGATATGGAGGAGCTATGTTTGGGAAGAAGAGGATAAGCGAGCTGGATGCTTTGTTTGAGTCGCTCGCGATGAATAAGTCGAATAATTATAAGGATGCGGCGAAGAAGGATTATGAGGATATCTGTGCGAAGCTTGAGGGGTATCGGGCGAGCGGGGAGTATTCGGAGAAGGTGCTGAAGCCGTATGTGGAGAGGATGATGGAGCTGGCGCCGGTGATGGAGAATTATAATCATCAGAATAATGTGAGGAGTTACTGATGGAGAGTGTGTCGGGGTATTTTTATAGGGCGTGATACGCCCTATTTTTGTGTCTAAATGGTAGGATTCGATGTCTAAATGGCTATTGACTTAGTATTCCATTGGTGTTATCATTTTATATAGCAACAAAGACCCTCCGGTAAGGAGGGAAATATGTATAATTTTAATGAGTTATCTTCACGTATCGATTCCTACGATGTACGTGCGAGGTACGATGCAGCTTGTAAACGCCTTTTGGCAAACCGGCAGATTTTAGCCAGGATTCTGAAAGCCTGCGTGTCGGAGTTTTTTGACTGTGATGTCGGGGATATCGAGGAAAAGTACATCGAGGGTACACCCGAGATTTCCGTGATTCCGGTTCATCAGGATGTAGAGTTTATCGAGGGGATGAATACGGAGGATGCTTCTGAGTCGGAGGGAACCGTCTACTATGATATTCGCTTTTATGCGATATCTCCGGTGGAGGGTGGTTTGATTCGGCTTATTATCAATGTTGAAGCGCAGAACTCTTTCAATCCCGGATATCCTATCGTCAAGCGCGGGATTTATTATGGGAGCCGTATGATCTCGGCTCAGCGAGGGACGGTGTTTGACGGGCAGCATTACGAAAAGATCGAGAAGGTGTACAGCATTTGGATATGCCCTGATCCGCCTGCGAAAAGGAGAAACTCGATATGCGAGTATTCGTTTGACGAGAAGGTGCATGTTGGGTCCGGCGGTGAGAGCAAGGCGAACTATGATCTGATGACCGTGATGATGGTTTGCTTGGGTGGACCGGATGATGAGAATTATTCAGGCGTGATCAAGATGCTTGATGTGCTTCTTTCGGATAGGATTGAACCGGGTGAGAAGAAAAAGGTTTTAAATGATGAGTTTGATATTCGCATGACGAGTGATTTGGATGAGGAGGCGATGGATATGTGTAATCTTTCACAGGGGGTAATTGATCGTGCAACAATTGAGCATGTAATAAGTATTCATAAGAAAACCGGGAAAAGCTTAGAGGAGTGTATGGATTTGATAGGAGTTTCTGAGGAAATGTATGAGATGTATACAAGAAAGATCGAGGAGAAGATGGGGCTTCAGCCGGTATGATTTAGTGTTTGATGGATAGCAGGCAGTTCTGGTGGGCTGCTTGCTATTTTTATAATCATCAGAATAATGTGAGGAGTTTTTGATGGAGAAGGAGTATAATCAGTATCAGATGCGGTTGCAGTAGTGCGTACGCAGGAGGCGTAAATATGGATATCAGATCGGCGCTTATTAAAGATACAACGAAGGAAGAGCGTGAGGATATCATCAGAAAGTCTTTGGACTGCGGTGGTGGTTGTGAGAACTGCTCGTCATGTTGGCTTGGTGGTGGTTCGCCCTGGGATATGTATCAGGAATACATCGATGGAAAGAAAGAGATTGCAGAGATCAATATGGAATACAATGCAAGATATCTGCATGGGTGAGTATTGACACGAGAGGAAACACACTATGGGGAATCCGCCGGAGATTCTAGAATCCACTGTTGATGAGAGAAGGGAATACATAAAGAAGCGTTATCCGTGTATATCAGATTGTGATATGTGCGGGTTGTGTACAGTATTCCGGGGAAAAGATCCGGAGTTGGCATATCGGGATTATATCGAGGGAAATAGATCATTTGATGAGGTATCAGCGTATTATAGATGAACTGGGAGGATCGGAACATTTTTCTGAAGGTGCTTGACAAGTTCTTTGATGGAAAGAAGGATACGAGGACGTTGGCGATATTGAGGCAGATTGGGGGAGTGACATGTTTGGGTTGATTATTACCGGTGTGATCTTCGGTGTATGCGCTCTGATCATGTTCGGGATAGGTATATCGCAGTTTCGTAGTTCTGAGCCGGTCGGTTTTTATACGGGGATAAAACCTCCGACGCGGGATGAAATATCGGACGTGGAAGCATGGAACAAGAAACATGCGATCATGTGGATTGTTTATGGGTGCTGTATTGTTATTTCATGGATGATTGGCTTCTTTATCGGAAGCGGCAACATTCTCGTGGTGGTGCCATACTGTGTCGGACTGATTGTACCGATCATCGTTATGGTTGTGTGTCACCATAGGCTTGTAAAGAAGTATTATGTGAAAGGGTAGCTATGGTTATACCGTTAAGATATGGGAATACCAATACATTTCTAATCAAAGGTGGTAAGGGAAGTGTATTGGTGGATACGGACTATGCTGGTACGATGCCTGCGTTTTACAAAACGATCAAGGCAAAAGGGGTTAAGGTTTCCGATATTACATATGTACTGGCTACACATTATCATCCGGATCATATCGGTTTGGTCAGTGAGCTGATGGATCAGGGGGTAAAACTGGTATTGCTGGAGTCGCAGACAAGATCAGTTCATTTCTCTGATAGGATTTTTGAGAATGAATCGAGGATAGATTACAAACCGATTGATGAGAAAGCGGCTTTAATCCTTAGATTTGAAGAGAGCAGATCATTTTTTGAAGGTTTGGGTATAGAAGGAGAGATAATCGCTACGCCAAGTCACAGTGAGGACAGTATTTCTGTCATTCTTGATGAGGGAATATGCTTGGTCGGGGATCTCGAGCCCTACGAGTATCTTGAGGCATATGAGGATAATGAAAAGCTCCGGAAGGATTGGGAGAAGGTGATTTCATTTCATCCAAGGAGAGTATGCTATGCTCATGCAAATGAGAAGTTATTCTAATTCGAGTAGGAGGTGTGCGGTGTCTGTATATCAGGCGTTCCGGGATGTGAACACGGCCGGTGATGGAGAATTATAATCATCAGAATAATGTGAGGAGTTTTTGATGGAGAAGGAGTATAATCAGTATCAGATGCGGTTGCAGTAGTGCGTACGCAGGAGGCGTAAATATGGATATCAGATCGGTGCTTATTAAAGATACATCGATGGGAAGAAGGATACGAGGACGCTGGCGATACTGAGGCAGATTGGAGAGTGACATGATAAAGCGAGTTGAAAGCATTAACGAGAAGCAATTGGATTTTATCCGAAAAACAGTCGGTGAAGCCTTTGTAACGAACGAGTTGTTTCACGACTGGGGTTCTGTTTCAGAGCGTCGGGGCTCTGTTATGACCTATATGTCACTTTATGTTGATTACGTCTATCGAGCCCGGTGTCTGTTTGCGAATGAGGAAATGACTGGTTTTATTGGTCTTGAAGATTCCGGAAAAAAGAAAGTATGGCCACAGATACGGATGTTGTTTGGGATGGTTTTTAGGATAAGGCCATCCAAGGTTCGCCGTATGTTGCATTTTGCTAAACAAATCGGAAAATCCAACGATAGATATGCAAAGAAAAGACATTTGGATGTATTGATGGTTTGTGTTGACAAAGCACATCAGGGAGAAGGAATTGCCTCAGAACTGGTTCGTTTTGCAAAGAAAGTGTCTGATAAGAAGGGGATTCCGCTTCTGTTTGACACGGATATGAAGGATTATGCGGAGATGTATCAGCATCTTGGGTGCGAGTTGTACAATACAGTAACGGCCGATAACGGCGTGACAAGGTATAGTTTGTGTTATCATCGATGAACAGGAGGTTGTGAGATGGCAAATCATGGAGAATCAGCAAGAAAACTGCATATGAATGGAAACATGCGCGAAGGCAAAGTGAGGATGCTACAAGCTTGCTTGTAGGCATCCGAGCGCGCCCGCGACCGAGGACGAAGTCCGAGGTGTGCAGCGTCTGTGTATCAGGCGTTTAGAGATGTAAATACGACTGGTGAATACTATGTAGGAAGGGAACTTCCACCTGGAGAGTACAGGATATATGCTGATGAAGGCGAAGAATCCGGCTTTTTTGCCATTCTGAAGATGATGGCAGATGGAAAACGAAGTATTGTGACCAATGGTAGTTTTTCAAATCAAGCCTATGTAGAAGTTAAGGATGGACAGCTACTGGAGCTAAGGCGCTGTACACTGAAATGATTGCCAACTATTGGTTGATAAGGAGTCAGGATATGGATAGAGAATTCTATGAAGGAATCAAGGAAATACTCGATTCTGCAAGAAATAAAGTATATCAGACAGCCAATTTCGCGATGGTTGAGGCTTACTGGCAGATTGGTAAATCTATTATTGAAGAGCAAGGTGGTGAAGATCGTGCTGAATACGGAACCGGTCTGATAAAGGAACTA
This sequence comes from Lachnospiraceae bacterium P6B14, assembly GCA_000687695.1. Lineage (GTDB taxonomy): Bacteria > Bacillota > Clostridia > Lachnospirales > Lachnospiraceae > Eubacterium_F. Next base: position 21,291 of record JHWZ01000005.1, read on the forward strand.
TCTGCACAGATGACAAAGGACTTCGGTAAGGGCTTTACTGTTGCAAATCTAAAGAACATGAGGCAGTTTTATCAGACCTTTCCAAATGGCTACGCGCTGCGTAGCGAATTGAGTTGGACACATTATCGGCTGTTGATGAGAGTTGAGAACGATACCGCAAGGCAGTTTTATCTTGATGAAGCGGTGAAGTCGCAATGGAGTACCAGGCAGTTGGAAAGACAGATTAATTCATTTTTTTACGAGCGATTGTTATCAAGTAAGGATAGGGAAGCGGTGTCACAGGAAATTCAGACATTAGAACCTTCAAAAAGCCCGGAGGACATCATACGTGATCCATATGTGTTGGAGTTTCTCGGGCTTACTCCCAATGATGATTTTTATGAGAGTGATTTGGAGCAGGCACTGATTACTCATTTACAGAAATTTCTTCTTGAGCTTGGTAGAGGTTTCTCATTTGTGGCGAGGCAGAAACGAATAACATTTGATGGACGACATTTTAGAATTGATCTTGTTTTTTACAACTATATTTTGAAATGCTTTGTCCTGATTGATTTGAAGATAGGAGATTTGACACATCAGGATCTTGGTCAAATGCAGATGTATGTGCATTACTATGAGCGTGAGCTTATGAACGAGGGAGATAATCCTCCGATTGGTATTGTACTATGTGCTGACAAGAGCGATGCTGTGGTACGATATACGCTTCCTGATGATGAGACACAGGTGTTTGCGTCAAAATACAAACTGTATCTTCCTACAGAGGAAGAACTGCTGAAAGAACTGAAACAAGAATACCAGGCGTTGGAGGCTGAAAAACAGGGTGATCCCGCACTCTTAGAATCTGAAATAAAACAAAATGATGAGTGATGAATGTTTATCAGGTTTGCCGGGAGAAGCTAGATTTTACTCGAGAGCAGGCGGCGGAGACAGATGAGGATCGGAGCATTTTTCTGAAGGTGCTTGACAAGTTCTTTGATGGGAAGAAGGATACGAGGACGCTGGAGATACTGAAGCAGATTGGGGAGTGACAAATGGTAGTGGCTATTATCATGTTTGCAATAGCAGGTGTGAACCTTATCATTGGATTCCTTCAGTTTTTTGAGAGAGGACCACTGATGAATAATGCATATCTATATGCATCCAAACAACAACGGGAATCTATGAATAAAAAACCATATTATCGCCAGTCAGCGATTGTGTTTTTTCTGTTGAGTGTTATTTTTATCATTGTCGGTTTATCTGTGGTGATGGAAGACTATCGGATTACGTTTCTGGAGTTTCCGGTTATGACAGGGATCGTTATATATGCGATAGTATCTTCTATGAGAATAAACAAGAAAGAAAAGAGATGAGCAGTCCTTAAATGACGGAGGGTTGAATTATGGAGGGAAAATTAAATGGTTAAGCACGTTATTTTATGGACACTGAAGGATGAGTATTCAGAAGAACAGAACAAATGCTTGTTAATATGTGTAAAGGCTTTGGAGGGTCTTCTATAGATGCTGTTGAGCAGGTAGTCTCATCGTTAGGGATTTCCCGTACTGAAGCAGATAAGATGGTATCAAAGTACTGGTGATAGTTTACGGATGTGAAGGTAGTGGAGGAGATAGTAAGGAAGAATGGGAAAGAGATTAGAATATGAGATTGTTTATTGCAATTCTTTTTGAAGATGATACGATACAGTCCCTGCAGGATGCACAGGAGAGATTGAGAGATGCTGGGATCGAAGGAAGTTTTATGCCCGAGGAAAACCTTCATATGACTCTGGCATTTATTGGTGATTATAGTGATCCGGATGATGTTCTGGATGTCATGGATGAGATACCTTTCAAGACTTTTTGTGTCAATACGGATAGGATTTATCCGTTCCGTGATATGTATATGATGTCATTTGCAGACTCTGATGATCTATCGATGTATGTTCGTAGGCTTCGTAGAGCGCTAGCTCAGGCAGATATCCCGTATGACAGGAAGAAGTTTGTACCGCATGTTACTTTGGTCAGAAAGGCTTCTTCGAAGGTAAAGGATCTGATCGTACCTGATATTCATGAGCCGGTGACGCTTCAGGTTCGTGGGATATCGTTGATGAGGTCGGAGTTTGGAAAGAACGGGATGATCTATACTGAGATTGGATATGTAGATGGGAGATGAAAGTGAGGATTGAGAGAGCAAAATGATTTCAGATAAACGAGAGTGGATACAATCAAAAGATGCACTTGTTAATGCAATAACTTCGCTGGGGTATCCGGTAGAGTTCGGGGAAGAGATAGCTAAGAATCTCGGAAGTCCCAAGGCTATGTATAGGATGACTGTGTATCTTCGTGAGGTTCAGCCGAACACTCCGGAACTTATAGTGGATGAGATGATCGCTATCATCGAAGAGATAGCCGCCTGGCGACAGAAAAAGGAAGCAGAGGAGGCAAATGCCAGATATAATGACATGGTCTATCATGGACTGTGGGATTCTGAGTGATATGAAAAAGAATTAGATGAACAGTAGTAAAGGATAGAAAAATTATACAGGATATCAATTTGGCAAAATAGGAATGAGAGGTTAGCAAGAAAAAACTATGAGTACATATGTCATAGGTGACATTCACGGATGTTATACAATCCTCCAAGACATGATTCATAACGTCATCAATCTCTCTGATTCTGATACGCTTTATATGGTTGGTGACTATATCGACCGGGGTGAGCAGAATATAGAAATGATGAAGTGGCTGGAGCATCTGCCGGATAATATCCGTCCAGTACTTGGAAACCATGATGCAAACTTTGCCTACGACATTCATCTGATGAAGCAAGCAGATGCCATGGATGATAGATATATCACAGATCCCGATTCGAATGAAGATACGATAGAGTTGTATTTCGATACACAAAACAAGCTGAAATATATCGACCAGTGGTCCGTTGGGTATTTCGATATGTATGATACGCTGATTAACATACTGAGTACCGGCAAAGTTACACTTACCGATCTAGACCGGTGGGCGACGATGTTCAACGGTTTTCCGCTGTATCGCGAGGTGGTTGTAAACGACAGGCGTTGCATCATCGTTCATGCCGGATATAAAGAAGGTATTGAAGATGATGAAGAACGCCGGGGATTTTTTCTCGAGGAGCGGGATTTTGCATACACGGAAGGTGGGATACTGGATGGCATGGTTGTAGCCGGTCACACTCCCACTCTTGTCGAGGGACAGTTTGTATTCAACGACGGAAAGGTATTCCGGTATTACGACGAACGGAAAAATTGCATCTTCTACGATATCGATTGTGGATGTGTGTTTCGCAAAAGAGATTCCAGAGGAAAACTGGCGTGCATTCGCCTTGAGGATGAGAAGGTTTTCTATGTTTAGCAGATGGTTTGCTACTAAGGGAGGCGCACTATGGACGGATTTGACAGTATGTTTGACATGAACCGCGATGGAGAGCTTGATCTGGGTGAAAGAGCTCTTCAGATGGAGTTTCTCGACAGGGCGGCAGCCGGAGATGGTGATGTCGATTGGGACAAGGAGTATAATCAGTATCGGTTTCAGCGTATTATAGATGAAATAGGAGGATAGATGATTGAGTGAGGATAGGTTCAATCTGGAGCGGTTTGTCCGCCGACAGGAATCAGATTATGACAGGGCGTATAAAGAGTTGTCAGAGGAGAGTAAAAGATCTCACTGGATGTGGTGGATTTTTCCACAGATAACGGGACTTGGGATGACTTCGACTTCACAGGAGTATTCGATAAAGAGTCTGGCAGAGGCAAAGGCATACCTGGAGCATCCTGTACTCGGTAAGAATATCCGTGAGATATCGAAGTTACTGACGACGATACACAGCAGCAATGCATCCATCGTGTTTGGGTATCCGGATGACATGAAGCTGAGGTCATCGATGACGCTCTTTGCGGAAGCGGCGGAGAGTGACGAGGATCGGAACATTTTTCTGAAGGTGCTTGACAAGTTCTTTGATGGAAAGAAGGATACGAGGACGTTGGCGATATTGAGGCAGATTGGGGGAGTGACATGTTTGGGTTGATTATTACCGGTGTGATCTTCGGTGTATGCGCTCTGATCATGTTCGGGATAGGTATATCGCAGTTTCGTAGTTCTGAGCCGGTCGGTTTTTATACGGGGATAAAACCTCCGACGCGGGATGAAATATCGGACGTGGAAGCATGGAACAAGAAACATGCGATCATGTGGATTGTTTATGGGTGCTGTATTGTTGTCTCATGGGTGATTGGTTTCTTTATTGGGAGCGATGATATTCTTGTGGTGGTGCCGTATTGTATTGGATTGATAGTACCAATCATCGTGATGGTTATTTGTCATCACAAGTTGGTAAAGAGGTATTTTAAGGATTGAGAAAGAGGAGATGAAGACGTGATTCTGGTTATGAAAGCAGAATATGATGATTTGAAATCGATTCTTGATTTACAGTATCTGGCTTATCAGAGTGAGGCGGCTTTGTTTGGGACTAAAGATATTCCGCCTTTGAAACAGACTCTTGAAGAAGTTGTTGAAGAATACAGAAATGGTACAATTTTAAAGATGGTATCTGATACTGGGAATATAATAGGATCCGTCCGAGCCAGAGAGAAAGATGGGACTGTATATATCGGGAAACTGATGGTTCATCCGGATTATCGGTGCAACGGATATGGGACGAGACTTCTTGATGAGATTGAGAAATACGTTCCTGGGAGAAGGTATGAGCTGTTTACAAGTACAAGGAGCAAGGATAATATCCGTTTATATGAAAAAAATGGATATGAGGTATTTGACCAGAAACCTATGGATGATGAATTGATATTTGTTTATATGGAAAAAACGGAGGTATGAGATGGCAAATCATGGAGAATCAGCAAGAAAACTGCATATGAATGGAAACAGCTGCTCGGCTTCTGTGTATCAGGCATTCCGAGATGTGAACACATCGGGTGACGGTAAGGTTCCGGCACCACGAAGCGATGGTGGAAAGTGTGGAGCTGTGTTGGCGGCAGAGAAACTGATTCGGGAGATGAATCTTGGCGATGCTGCTGAGTTTGACGACAAGTTCATTGAGACCTATGGCTCTCTTAAGTGTGCGGAACTGCTTAAGGGACATGGTCGCAGGTGTAATGAGTTTGTAGGATTTGCGGCGGATTATGTTGAGGAGAGAATCTGATGGCTATAACTCTGAAACCACTGACGTCAGATGACAGAGAGCAATTCATCCTTGATAATCAGGAGGCATTTCGGTATGGTGCTCTGGAAGAGTTTGGGATGAGAGATGATCATTTCGAAGAAGAAGGAGAAATCATCTCCCGAAAGACCATCGAGGATTCCATAGATCACGGGAAGGCGTATCGCATCATGCAGGATATTAATCCTGTTGGAGGTGTTGTGGCTTTCATATAGTTGAGTTTTATAACAGCCACCATCCGGATCCGAATGATCCTGATTTAGGAGGACACCATATGGATGAACAGTTCCCAGCAGGGATGTTCAGATTTGAAAAAAAATGTGACATAAAAATAAGGAGGAGGGCAAAGATGAAAGTAGCAGTTACTTATGAAAATGGAGAAGTGTTTCCACATTTTGGGAGAACACCACAGTTTAAGGTATATGAAATAGAAAACGAAGCGGTAAAGTCTTCGCAGGTTATCGATACGGGCGAGACCGGACATGGTGCACTTGCGGGCTTCCTGAAGGAGCACGGTGCAGATGTGATGATTTGTGGCGGTATAGGTGGAGGAGCAATCGCTACTATGGCGGAATCCAATATCAAGGTTTATGCCGGTGCATCAGGAAAAGCAGATGAGGTGATAGGAGCGTATATTGCCGGAACTCTGGCTGAGAACGGAGATGCAACATGCGATCATCATGATCATGAAGGACATGGTGATCATATGTGTGGACATGGTGGATGTCATCATTAAAGAATTAATTATGGAGTATTCAATATTTGCCGTTCAAGTGGCAGAAGCAGAAGTTCTCCGGGCCGATCGCGCAGGTGATTCAACATGAGTGCGATCATCTGGAGGGAATCATCATATAGTTAGTGAGGGCGTGTGTCGGGGTATTTTTGTAGGGCGTGATACGCCCTATTTTTGTGTCTAAATGGTAGGATTCGATGTCTAAATGGCTATTGACTTAGTATTCCATTGGTGTTATCATTTTATATAGCAACAAAGACCCTCCGGTAAGGAGGGAAATATGTATAACAGAAATGAGTTATCTTCACGTATCGATTCCTATGATGTGCGTGCTAGATACGATGCTGCTTGTAAACGCCTTTTGGCAAACCGGCAGATTTTAGCCAGGATACTCAAAGCCTGTGTGTCGGAGTTTTTTGACTGCGACGTAGGGGATATCGAGGAAAAGTACATCGAGGGTACGCCTGAGATTTCCGTGATTCCGGTTCATCAGGATGCAGAGTTTATCGAAGGGATGAATACGGAGGATGCTTCTGAGTCGGAGGGAACCGTCTACTATGATATTCGTTTATTCGCAGGATATCTCCGGTGGAGGGTGGTTTGATTCGGCTTATTATCAATGTTGAAGCGCAGAACTCTTTTAATCCCGGGTATCCGATCGTTAAGCGCGGGATTTATTATGGGAGCCGTATGATCTCGGCTCAACGAGGGACGGTGTTTGACGGGCAGCACTACGAAAAGATTGAGAAGGTGTACAGCATTTGGATATGCCCTGATCCGCCGGCGAAAAGGAGAAACTCGATATGCGAGTACTCGTTTGCTGAGAAGGTGCATGTTGGGTCCAGCGGTGAGAGCAAGGCAAACTATGATCTGATGACTGTGATGATGGTTTGCTTGGGTGGACCGGATGAAGACAATTATTCAGGAGTGATCAAGATGCTTGATGTGCTTCTTTCGGATAGGATTGAACCGGGTGAGAAGAAAAAGGTTTTAAATGATGAGTTTGATATTCGCATGACGAGTGATTTGGATGAGGAGGCGATGGATATGTGTAATCTTTCAGAGGGTGTGTTTAATCGGGGGTTTAATAGCGGTTTTAATGATGGATTCAATGATGGATTCAATGATGGATTCAATGATGGGTTCAATGATGGAACGGATAGTGCGGTTGTATCTGTTCTGACCAGTATGCGGCAGAAAACAGACAAGAGTATAGAGGAATGTTTGTATCTGATGGGAATACCTGAGGAAAAGTATGAGACCTATACCAGGATGATCGAGGAAAAGATGGGGCTTCAGCCGGTATGATTTAGTGTTTGATGGATAGCAGGCAGTTCTGGAGGGCTGCTTGCTATTTTTGATGAATGGAGGTATGAGCATGAGTAATGTATTGGTAGCGTTTTTCAGTGCGAGTGGTGTGACGGCGGGGGTTGCCGGCAGGCTTGCGGAGAGTATCGGGGCGGATTTGTTTGAGATCCGGCCTGAGCAGCCGTATACGAATGCGGATTTGAACTGGCAGGACAAGAAGAGTCGGAGCAGTGTGGAGATGGATGATCCGTCATCGAGGCCCACTATTGCGAACAGCGTTGAAGGTATGGACGGGTATGAGACCGTGTTTGTTGGTTTTCCGGTGTGGTGGTATCGGGAGCCTTCGATCATCGATACGTTTATGGAGGCGTATGATTTTTCGGGGAAGACGGTGATTCCTTTTGCGACTTCGGGATCCAGTCAGATCGGGAAGTCGGGTGAGAATATGCAGAAGTTGGCTCCGGGCGCGAAGGTTCTTTCCGGGAAGCGTTTTGCATCGAGTGTGTCGGCGGATGAGCTCGGCAGCTGGGCGAAGGGATTTATGGGATGAGATAGAGGAGGGATGACATGGGCCGATGGATGAGGTGCTGAAGGATGCTGATGTGATCCATCACTGTATGAATGATCTGTCAAAGGATGTTAAGGATAAGGAAAAAGCCCGGTTTGAGAGTTTGTGTAAAGAGTTTGGGATGTAGTGTCGGGATTGGCGGGCTGCTTGCTATTTTTGATGAATGGAGGTATGGTCGATGATCCGACTGTCATCGATAATGGGGAGGCTGTTGATCTGAAGCCCGGTGACATGCATTTGTGTGCGAACGGGTCGAAGCATTCGATCGAGAACCGGACGGATAGGGATGCGGTTGTGATAGCGTTGATCCTGAATGATCTGGCGGAGGGATGAGATGTTTGGGGTATGCCGCGTTTGCTAAAAGAAGAGGGAATTAATGTATGAAAAAGTATTTGATTAAGAATTGCAGACGTATCGGCATGTCGCTTTTGGGTGTGATCATCTGCGCGGTAAGTGTGGGTGTATTTAAGCGGGCAGCGCTCGGTGTGGATCCGTTCCAGTCGTTTATGAGCGGGATGGATGCGCTGATTCCGATTGGTTTTGGAACTCTGTATATGATCGTGAATGCTGTACTTCTTTTGTTTAGCCTGATCGTAGACCGTCACAATATAGGTATGGCAACATTTATCAATCTGTTTTTATTGGGGTATATCACTCAGTTTTCATATGAGTTTCTCCAGTGGTTGATACCGGAGCCTTCTATGGTGATCAGGATCATATGTCTGATAGTCGGGATAGTTGTTATATGTTTTGGTTCGGCGCTATATATGACGGCTGACCTCGGTGTATCAACTTACGATGCTGTTGCGATTGTGATGTCCGGTAAATGGCATTGGGGAAAGTTTAAGTACATACGTATCGCGACGGATCTGGTGTGTGTGATCGCAGGGTGCGGATTATTTTTACTGGCCGGACATGAGATAGGAGAGATACCTACGATTGCCGGTGTCGGTACGATAGTAACGGCATTTTTCATGGGACCATTGATCGAGTTTTTCAATGAAAAGGTTGCCAGACCGATGCTTAATTCCGGACGCGAGGAAGCAATATGAGGAGGAAATGAAATATGAATCCAATGTTTATACAGTATAAAAAACTATCGGAAAATGAATTAGATCAGATCATAAAAATGAGAATAGATCAGCTGACGGAGGAGTATGTTTCGAGTGGCAGAACAGTACCGGAAGATGTAGATCTTGAAATGTCATTAATGGATTTTTATAAACGGAACATGGCTGCCGGAACTTATGTATCGTGGCTTGCACTCGATGGGGATAAAATCATCGGAACAAGTGGGATGTCATTTGCAGAGAAACCGCCGTATTTTACCTGCCCTACCGGGAAGCTGGGAGTTCTGTCCAGTATGTATACGGATCCGAATTACAGAAGGATGGGAATCGCTACCGAGCTTCTTGACAGAGTGGTAAAGGAAGCAAAGGATTATGGTTGCGGAACGATATATATCACGGCGTCGGATATGGGCGTAAAGCTTTATGAATCCTATGGATTCAGGCATAACGGAAACTTTATGCAGTATGATATCAGCTTTTGAGTGAAGGGAGCAAATACATGAAAAGAGGGGACATCGTCCCCTCTTGTTTTTCGTCACTTTTTCACTTTAACATAGCAGACCCTATTGGTCTCCGGCAATCCTTTTATCATACAACTGATGATGCATGTGCCTTTTTTCTTTGCGGTGATAACACCGTTCTTTACTGTAGCAACTTTCTTATTCGATGATCGCCATACAAATACAGGAGACTCCTCGGTGCCGTAAGTAACGGTGGGTTTCAACGTCTTTTTCTTTCCCTTTTTGATCACGATCTCAGTCTTGTTCAGTTTAAGTTCAGTGAGCTCGGTCGGGTCCACATACTTAGCAAAATCTGCTATGTCTACAAGTTTAATGCCTGTGATTTGGCAAAATCCATTTAAATCCTCATAGATGTACATAAGCTCGTAGCTGTACACGGGGTTTGGAATAATGGCGCTTCTTTTGCAGAGGATGCAGTGGTTTGTCCCTGCCACAATCTGATAGCTGATATAGGCAATCGGTTTGTGGCTGACGCCGAGAATACCCATATTTGCATCCGAAACAAGCTGTCTGATCTTGTCCGTCACGGTGTGATCCTCAGCCTCGATCCATCCGCCGTCAGGCTGCGGTTCCTCCGGGCTGAATGTGCTCTCGGAAGGCGCTGTGGTTTCGGTGGTGGCTACGGCCTTTTTGGGTGCTGCTCCACCGATCGTTACGAGTCCAAGTGCCAGTGTGAGTCCTAAGGATGCCGCCTTCATAGCTTTTTTCTTCATATTTTCTTCCTCCATATCTTTTGATTTTTTTGCGGGTTTTCCGCGCTTTCACATATAAGATGCGCGAGAGTATAAAAGTGTTGCAAAAAATATGGAAAATGGGATATAATAATCAGGTAAACGAAAAAGGAGGCCGACAGTAAATGATAAGAGGCGAGATAAACGAGATCAAATCTCTTTTTGATTCTATAGCGGACCAGGGTATCCGCCGGCTTGCGGGCTGTTATGTGAACGGTGAGAAGCAGAAGGTCAAGACCTTTAGCGTGCCATTCTATGAGATCCCCGAGGAAGAAATGCATAAATACTTAGAGATCTTTAGAAAGACGCTGTCCGGGACTCTCGGAAAAAATCTCCTTGATATGAGTTTCGTAGATCAGGGCGAAGAAGAGGAGTCGGTGGGAAAAGGTCTTCTGAAAAAAATGCTCCGCTCGGAGCTGGAGGACGAATCCGCGCTGGAAGATTTTTACAACAAGGTCATAGGGACGTACAACTATGTCGGAAATTATCTGATCCTGGTTATTTTTCAGCCGTATGATGTTCCGGTTGTCACAACTGATGGTGTTGAACTCGACGATGCTTCGGACGAGGTGTACAACTACATCCTTTGCAGCATCTGCCCGATGAAGCTGACCAAGCCGGGGCTGGGATTCGATGATGATCTGGCGGAGATCCACACGCTGAAGCAGGTGTTCGCGGTGGAGCTGCCGGAGACAGGCTTTTTGTATCCGGCCTTTAACGACAGAAGCGCCGATGATACAGAGATCCTTTATTCAAATAAAAAAGCAGATATGCTGCAGGATGCTTTTTTGGAAAAAGTGCTCGGAGTGCCTACGGAGCTCCCTGCAAAAGAGCAGAAGGAGGGCTTCAAGGAGTTTGTATCTGATGTCCTCGGAGATGAGGCCGACTTTGAGACGGTGTTGTCCATACAGGAGAACTTAAAGGAGACCGTACACGACATCAAAACGGAGTCCCCGGGAGGCGCGGTGTACTTTGACAAGGACACGATGAGAGATGTGTTTGAGCGAAGCGGAGTGTCCGAGGAGCGACTTCAGAGGTTCGACCGCAGGTTTGATGATCAGTTTGATATGGAGCAAAAGTTCTTCGCCGACAATGTGGCGCCGACCAGAAGCCTCGAGGTGAGAAATAACAATATGGTGCTCCGCGTAAATACAAAGCACACGGATATCATAGAGGCACGGATCATCGACGGTAAAAAGTGCCTGGTCATCGAGGTGACGGACGACCTTACCGTAAACGGCGTGCCGGTTGAAGGATAAAACAGATACACAGGAGAACAGGAAATGATACATAACAATATTCTGGAAGCAATAGGACATACACCGGTTATCAGGCTTTCACGCATGGTAGATGAGGACAGTGCTGAGGTCCTGGTAAAGTATGAGGGAGTAAATATCGGCGGCTCGATCAAAACGAGAACCGCGTTCAATATGATCGAGGAGGCAGAGCGTGCCGGGGAGATATCACCTGATCACACGATCATAGTGGAGCCGACGAGTGGGAATCAGGGAATCGGTCTGGCACTCGTAGGCGCGGTCAAGGGATATCGCACGATCATAATCATGCCTGATTCCGTGAGCGAAGAAAGGGCGAGACTGGTCAGACACTATGGGGCAACCGTAAAGCTTATTCATGATGCGGGTGACATCGGAAAGGCCATCGACGAGTGCCTGCAGCTGGCGCTGAAGATGCGTGATGAAAATCCGGATGTGTACGTGCCCCAGCAGTTCGACAACCCGAACAATACGATGGCTCATAAAAAAGGCACCGTGCTTGAGATTTTTGAAGATGTGGAGGGCCCGATACACGGGTTCTGTTCAGGCATAGGTACCGGAGGGACGCTCACGGGTGTGGGAGAGGTCATCAAAGAAAAATATCCCGAATGCGAGATCTGGGCTGTGGAACCCGAAAAGGCAGCGATACTCGCCGGGGGCACCATTGGAACCCACATGCAGATGGGAATCGGTGACGGTATCATCCCGGGAATTCTTAATCGTGATATCTATGATGAGATCTGCGTGATCACCGATGAGGAGGCGATCCATACATCAAAAGAGCTGGCGTCCAAGGAGGGTATCCTGTGCGGAATATCATCAGGAACAAATGTCGCGGCGGCGCTGAAGCTGGCAAAAAAACTCGGTCGCGGAAAGACTGTTGTGACGATACTGCCGGATACGGGCGAGAGGTATTTTTCTACACCGTTGTTTACGGAGTGAGAGGAGAATCAGACAGTGAGTGATTACAGGATCCGTGGGACGGCGGCGGACGGACAGATCAGGTTTTTGGCCGCGACCACGTGCGGAATAGTTGAAGAGGCGAGAAGCCGGCACAACACCAGTCCCGTCATGACGGCGGCGCTGGGGAGACTGATGACAGCAGGGCTTCTGATGAGCGCGGATATGAAAGGCGAGAAGGATCTTTTGACATTGCAGATCCGCGGAGATGGCCCGGGGCAGGGACTGATCGTGGCAGCGGACTCGCGTGGGCATGTCAAGGGCTATCCGATCGAGCCGCATGTACTCATCGGTCCAAATGATAAAGGGAAACTCGATGTGAGCGGAGCGCTCGGACACGGGACGCTCAGTGTGGTCCGTGACAGCGGATACGCGGAACCGTACTCCAGCCAGATCGAACTGATCTCCGGCGAGATCGCGGAGGACATAACATATTACTACGCTACGTCCGAGCAGACACCATCGTCGGTGGCACTTGGTGTTTTGATGAACAAAAATAACACGGTCGCGCAGGCCGGCGGATACCTCATACAGCTTCTGCCGGGAACGGACGACTCGGTGATAGATATGCTGGAGGAAAGACTGAAGGGGATCGATTCCGTGACGACACTTCTCCAGTCAGGGCGATCACCCGAGGACATCATCGAGGAGATACTCGAGGGGTTGTTCCCACAGTTTGCCGAGGAAAAGCAGGACGTGTCATTTTTCTGTGACTGCTCGAGAGAGAAGGTCGGCAAGGTGCTCATCAGTCTCGGAAAGAAAGAGCTGATGGACATGGTAAATGACAAAAAGCCTGTGGAGGTGCATTGCCATTTTTGTAATTCGAACTATATTTTTTCGATACATGAAATAGAGGAGATCATCAAAAAATGAAAGAAATTTTAATTGTCGGAACAATTGAAGATGATGTCAGACAATTAGAAGGAGAATTATCTGATACATACAGTTTTGTGGAGTTTGAGCAGATCAAGGAAGGTTTTATCCATCTTTTGGAGAACACCGGGCGCTATTCCGCCATTCTGATCGATCATCCTTCAAAGCAGAACGATGATGTAGTCGTGGTTATTGATTATCTCTCAGAGAACAGTCTCGGTGAGGATGCTGTTCCGGTGCTGATCTTCACGGATGAGGAGTATGCGGAAAATGACGTTACCTATCTCGGAGGTGCGGTGATAGACTGCATCGAGAGGCCGTTTATTCTTTCGGTAGTCAAAAACAGGATCAATAGAAGTTTTGAGTGGATCAACTCAATTTCCTTTGGAGGGTTCGCTCGGATGCTGAAGGCCTTACCTGCAAATGTGTATCTGAAGGATCGTTACGGTCGTTATGTTTTTTCAGCGCAGACCTGGCATCACCTTGATACCGGCGATGATCCGAACTGGTCTATCGTCGGAAAGACAGATCTTGATATCAGAAAAGATAAGGAAAACGCGAAAAAAGCTCTCGATTCTGACCTGAAGCTCATCGAGACGGGAGTCGGTAGCAACTATATCATTCAGGAGGGTACGGAGGATGATCCCGAGTACCTTCAGATCATCAAAGAGCCTCTTTTTGAGAAAAACGGCAAGACAGTAAAGGGCATCATCGCTCTTATAAATAATGTGACCGAGCAGGAACTGATGAGGCAAAAGCTCCATAAGCTTGCTGTCACGGATAACCTCACCGGTCTCTATAACAAGGTTTATGCGGTAAATATGGCAAATGAGTTCGAGGGAAGAGAATACAGCTTAAAGGAAGGGGCTTCCTTTGCCATATTGTATGCGGATATGAACCATTTCAAGCCCGTAAATGATACTTATGGTCATGAGGTCGGAGACGTCATTTTGAAGAAAATGGGCGAAAGGCTGAAGGAGCTTCCCGATGATTACATAGTGATTCGTATAGGAGGGGATGAGTTTCTCATTGTCCTCAAAAACGCCGGTGACAGGGATGAGATAATTGAAAAGGCTAAAGTTGTACGGGATATTTTTAAGGAGCCCGTTTCTTATGAAGAATTGAGGTTTGAACTATCCGCGAGTATCGGTATTTCGCGGTTTCCGGATGATGGGACGGATACGCGATATCTGGTAAGATGTGCGGATGCCGCGATGTATGATGTGAAGAGAAGTGAGAACCGTGAAGATATCAGATTCTTTGAGCCGTATATGATGGAGATGATGGAAAACGTAAAGCAAGAGCTGGATTAGGACACGTATGTGTGGCGGTAATCCACGTGAATAAAAACAGTCATAAAAATGCCAAGAAAGAGAGGTGTACTATGGAAAAAGTAGCTAAGTTTTTGAAGGATGCGGAAACGTATTATCTGGCAACGGTTGACGGCGATCAGCCGAGAGTAAGACCGTTCGGCACCGTGAACATATTCGACGGAAAGCTGTACATCCAGACCGGAAAGGTTAAGGATGTATCAAAGCAGATTCATGCGAATCCGAAGGTAGAGCTGTGCGCGTTCAAGGATGGCCGGTGGCTGCGCGTGGCCGGCGAGCTCGTCGAGGATGAGCGTATCGAAGCCAAGCAGGCGATGCTCGATGCATATCCGTCGCTGCAGGGCATGTACAAGGCCGACGACGGAAACACAGAGGTGTTCTACTTCAAGGATGCCACTGCAACGTTCAGTTCGTTTACGGCCGCACCGGAGAGTTATAAGTTTTGATCCCTTCGGCGTAAATCCGGATTTTAAGCCGCAACAAGAGTAATAAAATTCCCTCTTGACAAAACGAACAAATGTTCGTATAATAGTATTCCAACCACTTGGGAGGTGAGGGATACATGGCAAAAAGGGAATCGATTGATGTGATATGTCAACACTCAAAGGATGGCACAGTTATACCGCTAAAGATTCGTGTCCAGGATGACGATGGGGAGTATCAGGCTTACGCCATCCAGGGATTCGAAGAACAGGAGCGTCGCGGCGGAATCACGACGAAGGACGGTGTGTATATCAGCTCGCATGTGACGGTGTACGAGTGCAGGATTACGACATTCGGCTACAAGAGGCGAATCAGGCTCTATTACGATGAGCAGAGTGGCATCTGGTCGATGTGTGGGTAAAAAGAAACACCGTCAATGTCCGTTTGACATTACCCCCATACCGTGATATGATATACACCGTAACTCACATACCATATTTATGGTAAAAGCTGAAGCTATGTCGCATAGCGGATAGGAGGAGAACATGAAAAAACGTATACTCACACTGGTACTGCTGTTAGCGCTGGTTCTCGGACTGGCTCCGAAGACAACTACACTCGCAAAGACAGTCACAAAGATTAAGAACGGCGGGTATTCTGTTGAGTTCACATCTGCCAAGATCAAAAGCGGTAAGCTGGTGGTCAAAGGAAACGTGACAAACTGGGCGAGAGCAGCATCTACTCCGGAGTACTCCAAGAAAGGAACATTCAAATTCAAGCTTGCAAAGAACTGTGAGATCCTGGACGGATACAAGGATTCAGAGGAAGCGATCACTGCAAAGCAGTTCAACTCTCTCTGCAAGGATCCCGATGAGAATCACAAAAGTATCGCGTTCATGGTATCGAAAAACAAAGTAACACTGGTTAGGTTCTGGTAAAACGCAGATTGACAAGATATGTAGGCAGGCAGTCCTGTGATGGGCTGCTTGCTGTTATATTGCGGGAGAAACGGAGGAATATATGAAAAGAAGGATCTTAGCCTTGCTTATGGTCGCACTGCTGTGCGTAGGGTGTCTGCCCGAGGAAAATCGTGTGCATACAGTGTCGTTTGACGGACATGAGGATGCGTTCGAGTATGAGGACACACAGTACAAGGCCGGACAGAACGTCAAAGTATATTTCACGGCCGTAGGAACAGATACGGACTACAGCTTTTTTATGAACGGGAAGGAGATCGACCCGGAGTATGAAGGCGAAAAAGGTTACCGTATCGAGTTCGAGATGCCGGCGAACGACGTGGTGATCTCGTATCAGGCACATGGCTCTATAGATCCTGCAGGTGAGGATGACGGTATGAAAAATGGTGGAGAAGATTTCGCGATGAATCCGCAGATGATACCCAGTCTCGTGATCGACGGAAAGTGGTATACCATAGAGACGGAGGAGAACGCGACGGCCGGGGAATTTTTCAAAAAGGTAAGCGCAGGCGAGCTGCCGACGCTCACGATGACCGATTACGGTGAGTTTGAGAAAAATGCCGACCTCCCGTGGGAGTTATCTACCGACCTGGATACAAGGATGATGGTAGAGACGGGAGATATCGTACTGTATAAAGGAAAGACATTGGCGCTGATCTACGACATGAATACTGCAGACTACACGAAGCTCGGACGCCTGGAGATGACTCTCGATAAGAGAGACGAACTGAAAAAAACTCTGAAAGATAAAAAAGACATCAAGGTCGATGTGGTAGTCGAGTTTACTGAGTAAGTCCGGGAGGATATTTATATGAAAAAATATTTGATAAAAACCTCAGCAACAGTTGTGCTTTCATTCTCACTTCTTTTGTCGGGAGTGAGTGTAACTACGCCATGTAATCCTGTGGCAGTGGCAAAAAAAAGTGCGCCGGTCAGTCTTGCAAAAAATAAGTTTTCACTCGCCGTAAAACAGAACGCGAATAAGAAAACCTACTCTACCGCAAAAATAAAAGTAAAAAAAATAAAGGGAGTAAAGATCAAAAAGATCTCTTATTATTCGGATACCTTTATGGTCGCAGGTGTAAACGCCGCAGGAAAGATTACCGCATATGACGCGGGAGCTGCTGCGATCACCGTAACGGTAAAGTACACCTATAAAAACAAAAATTATACAAAAAAACTCAAGTGCAAAGTAAGAGTAAAACTCACTTACAAAAACATATTTAAAGCCATAAGATTTAATCATAAAACATATGCTACATATGTCGGAAATTCAGAAGGTATATGCCCATGTTATAAAAGTGATGTGAAGCTGGACGAGACGTTTTATGCATGGAACTGTCTGAAGATGGATGTCGCGGATACATCTGTTATAGAGCAGGGAATAAACGGATATGTTCTCGCAAAAAAGGTCGGAGAGACTACGGTTACTATTCACTCTACCGACGGAACAAATCTTACCGATACCGCAACCGTAAAAGTCTATGCGTCGGCGGCTGATATACCGCCGCAGGAGGACCTCTATGAGAGTGAAAAAAGCGAGTTCATGGAGCAGCTCGAAGGCAGGTGGACAGAAGAAGAAAAACAACAGTTTATCGATGAAGACGGGAATGTAAGATGGGATTATGTATCTGAGTCGGATTTACAATATGCCATAAAGATTAACCGGATGTATGACGAGTATCTGGACGGAAAGATAACCGATCATCCGGACGGATCGGCAAAGGATGTCGTGCTTTCCTTGTACACCACCAGAAAGGAAATGCTTGAAAACAAGGATTCGGATCAGGCTTACTTTGATGTCTTAAAAGAAAAAATAGTAAAGCCCATCATGGATTCAAAGAATCTCTCCGAGCTGAAGGATGTGTGTGCATCGATGTCTGATGAGGGCATATATCCGATTATCGGTACGGGTGATTATGAACTGTATAGGACAAATGAAGATGTCATAAGAGCCATAGACGACGGCATGGAGAAGGTAACCAAAGAGCCACTGGATACGGAAGAGATCGGCCTCGCAAAGGTGGACGCGGATGCCATGGCGGATATGACCTTTATCAATGGTGCAAACAAGGATAAGGTGGAAAAAGAATACATAAAAGCCGTCCTCGGTTATATGGGTATAACAGATGCCGCCACCGTAAAGGCCACGCAGAAGTTTATAGTGGATGCGATGAATGCTGTCAGAAAAAAGAGTGAATTTCAGGATCACAAGACCATAAATAAGCTTGATAAAAAGTACCCGAATATAGGCCTGAAGGATTGGATGGATAAAACCGGATACAGTGTTGACGGGGATTCCGTAGTTCTTTTCCTGGGAAATACCATGATGAAGCAGCTGGATACTGCGTTTAAATCAGAGAAAAACCTTACTGCCCTGAAGGGCTACGCTGTTTTATCCGCAGTGAAAGAGCTGATGCCCTATTCCAGAAAAGGCCTGCAAACGTCAGTCGAGACATTTTTCCCTGAGATGTTTAAAGGAGAAACCAAAGAAAAGATCGCAGAGAGTGTCGAGGGTCAGCTGGCGGAAAACGCACAGAGTCTGAATAATGAGGTAAAATGGGATATCGATCAGGCGTATACCGATAAGTTTTACAGTAAGACCTATAAAAAAGAATTTGAAAACATGGTCGATCGTTTTGCAAAGACCTATCGTGAGGCGATAGAGAACTGTGAGATGAGTAAAACCGCCAAAGAGTCCATGTTGAAAAAACTTGATAACATGCATCACTATTGTCTCTATCCGACTGCTGAAGAGTACCAAAAGCTCAGGGTTCAAAAGGATTTAAAAACAGCCGATGAGGGTGGAACGTTTGCTGATACGGTGCTTGCGATACGCGAATACAGGGCGTATTTGGACAGACTTGTCGTCGGAAAAATAACAGGCAGTACAGCCTGGCTGTTACCGAGCGATCCCGCTAGTCCGGATGAAGTGGCTCCGTGGACCTCTAATGCGTTTTTCCAGCCGTATTTAAACGTAACCGTGTTCTGTCATGTTTGTCTTGCTCCTATTTTTGAGGATAACCCGACTCATTCCGAGAAAACAGACGTGAAAAACATAGCGTACATGGCAACTACAATCGGACACGAGATAGGTCATGCTTTCGATCCTACGGGAAGTTGTTTTAACGAAAAAGGACAGATACAGAAGATTTGGGAAGATTCGGATGAGGATATTTTTGATAAAAAAATGAAAAAAGTAGTTGACTTTTACAGCGCGTATGTGGCTTTTATATCCGATAGTGACAAGACCGCCATTTATCAGAACGGCGATGTGGTAAAGGAAGAGGCGACGGCCGACCTGGGAGGAGCTGAGATCGCTCTCAAGCTTCTCAAAAAGACTTATCCGAACAATGACGAGTATATCAGGCAGTTTTTTATCATGTTTGCGAGACAGTGGATAAGCACCACTGATGATAACAAGCCTGCCGAGGAGCTGGAGGACTTCGTTGAAGATGTGCATCCTCAGTCACGCGCCCGAGCAAATATAGTATCATTTATTGATGAGTTTTACAGAGTATTTGATGTAAAGGAAACTGATGCGATGTATATCGCGCCGGAGGATCGTGTAGAGTTATGGAAATAAAGAAAAAGGTCAAGCACAAGGTTAAACATACCGAGGAACGCTATATCGAGATGGCGAGAGGTGTCATATTCGCACTGTTCATGGGTGCGATACTGGGCGTCGTCGGCGGAGCGTTTTATATATGCATAGTGAGGGTTACGGAGTTTCGTGAGGCGTATCCGTGGATGATATTTTTCCTGCCGGTGACGGCTGTTATCATCCTGTTTTTCTATCATATGTTGCATGGCGACCGCGACAAGGGAACCAACCTCGTGCTGGCGTCCATCCAGTCGGATGAGGATGTGCCGCTCAGGATGTCGGCGCTTATTTTCGTATCGACTGTGCTGTCACATCTGGTCGGAGCATCGGTCGGACGTGAGGGGGCTGCGCTGCAGATAGGCGGTGCGGTAGGCAATTTCCTCGGGAGACTTTTTAAGTTTTCAAATGAAGAAAAAAAGACGCTCACGATGGTCGGCATGTCGGCGATGTTCTCGGCGCTTTTCGGGACACCGATCGCGGCTGCTTTTTTCTCGCTCGAGGTGGTGAGCGTGGGTATCATGCACTACGGGGCGCTGCTGCCGTGCGTGCTTGCTTCATTCGTGGCCAGAGGCGTGGCTGATTATATGGGTGCGCCGTCACCGTTTTTCAATATCGGCAGTCTGCCGGGATTTGACGGTATGTCAGCATTAAAGATAGCGGGACTGGCTGCCCTATGCGGGATCGTATCGATACTGTTTTGCGTTCTGCTTCGCTATGGTGAGATATTCGGAAAGAAGTTTTTGAAAAATAAATACATCCGTGCTGCTGTACTCGGAACCGTGGTACTCGGGCTCACGCTGCTCGTCGGCGACCAGACCTATAACGGAGCGGGTGTTGATTATATCAATGCATGTGTGGCAGGTAAAGAAGTGCCGCTGGGCTTTTTGATAAAGATAGGCTTTACTGTGCTCTCGATCGTCGCGGGATACCGCGGAGGCGAGATCGTGCCGTCATTTTTCATAGGGGCGTCGTTTGGCTGTCTCTACGGAAATCTGCTTGGCTTCGAGCCGGCGCTGTGCGCGGCCATAGGTATGGGAGCTGTGTTCTGCGGTGTGACGAACTGCCCTGTGACATCGCTTTTGATATGCTGTGAGCTGTTCGGATTTGAAGGAAGTCTGTACTTCCTTTTGGCGTGTGCCGTGTCCTATATGTTCTCGGGATACTACGGCCTGTACACGAGCCAGAAGATAGTGTATTCCAAGTTCAAATCAAACTATATAGATAAAAAGGTACAGTAAATCCGGAAAGGATATTATTATTTATATGAGTATTGTAAGCTTTATCATAGACAGCTTTTTCCTGGGTGTGGGGCTCGCGATGGATGCATTCTCGGTATCCCTTGCAAACGGGCTTAAGGAGCCACACATGAAGGGTGGCAAAAGGCTGAAGATCGCGGGAGTATTTGCGGGATTTCAGTTTCTGATGCCGATGTTAGGCTGGGTGTGCGTGCACACGATAGTGGAGATGTTTTCATCCGTACAGAACTACATACCGTGGGTGGCACTCGTTTTGCTTTTGTTCATCGGAGGAAAGATGATCATCGAGGGCATCAAAACCTGGAGTGATACCGAGTCTCCGGATGCGGAGATCGGTCACGGGATGCTGATCGTGCAGGGGATAGCGACGTCCATCGATGCTCTGTCAGTCGGATTTACCATTGCGTCATACTCACTTGTATCGGCTCTGATATGCGGTGCGATCATCGGTGTCGTGACGTTTTTGATATGTATGATAGGACTGTTTCTCGGAAGAAAACTCGGCATGAAGCTCGCGGGCAAGGCATCGGTGCTCGGCGGGATCATACTGGTTGCGATAGGGATTAAAATTGTTATTGGTTAACAGGAGGCTAATCAGGAGGCTAATATGAAGTGGATACGTTTTACCATTCATACGAAGGTGGAGGCCGTTGATGTGCTGAGCTACGAGCTCGACGCGATTGGTGTTGAGGGGATCGAGATCGAGGACAGCCTGCCTCTGAGCGATGAGGACAAGGAAAAAATGTTCGTTGACATCCTGCCGGATCCCGTGGAGACGGATGATCTGGCGCGGGTGAGCTTTTATAAGGATGCCGGGGACTGTGATCCCGAGAGCATGATCGCAAAAGTGCAGGAGATACTGTCCGACGTCGGATCCTATATGGATATAGGCGAGGGACGCGTCGTCATCTCCGAGACGGAGGACAAGGATTGGATCAACAACTGGAAGGAGTTTTTCAAGCCGTTTCAGGCGTCCGAGCACATCTACGTGTGTCCGACATGGATCGAGGACAGAGAGACTCAGCCTGAGGGCGTAGAGACGCTGCTCATCGACCCGGGAATCGCTTTCGGTACCGGCTCGCATGAGACAACGAAGCTGTGTATACAGGCGATCGACAGGCTTATGGCAGAGTACGACCACGTGCTCGATATCGGGTGCGGCAGCGGGATACTCTCGATAGTGTCTTTACTTCTCGGAGCATCGTTCGCTACAGCGATAGATATTGACAAGGTGGCGGTCGAGGTCGCGAAGGATAACTTCGATGTGAACGGCGTAGATCCGTCCACGTACGAGCTTATCGCCGGCAATATCCTCTCCGATGATGATTTCGCGGGTGACATACGTAAAAAGGCCGCGGAGTGCCCTGCCGGCGGATATGACGTCGTGGTTGCGAATATCCTTCCGGATGTCATCGTGCCGCTGACGCCGATGGTGCCGGGATTTCTGAAGGATGGTGGTATCTATATCACTTCGGGGATACTCGCCACACGTGCGCACGAGGTCGAGGAAGCCCTGAAAAAGAGCGGGTTTGAGGAGATAGAGTGCATCCCGATGGGTGAGTGGGTTGCATTTACGTCAAAAAAGACTTGCAAATAGAAAAATAATGTGGTATGATAAGCCTTGTCGTGAGAAAATGACAAGTATGGCGACTTAGCCAAGTGGTAAGGCATGGGACTGCAACTCCCCGATGCGCCGGTTCAAATCCGGCAGTCGCCTTAAAAAAAGACGCGCGAGCCCAAACGCGCTGAGGACGCGCGAGCCCAAACGCGCAGGGAACGCGCGAGCCCAAACGCGCAGGGAACGCGCGAGCCCAAACGCGCAGGCTCGGATTCCTGCGGAATCCTCGCTGTACGTTTGGTTCACATGTAAACAAAAAAGAGTTCACATGCATACAAGTATGCAGTGAACTCTTTTTATTTCCATACTCGCGCTTAATCGCGCACGTATCCAATCCCTAAACAATTCGGGCCGATGTGTGTTCCTACGATAGGACCGATGCAGTTCGTGATAAACGTGTTTTTGATGCCGGCGTCCTTTATCTGCTGCTCGAGCTGCTCTGCCTGATCGAGAGCGTTCGAGTGACCGATAACGATCGGATAGTTCGGATTTGCAGGCTCGTCGAGGAGCTTGTTTATCAGCCATGCGTTGCAGGATTTCTTTCCCTTAACCTTGTCAACCGGTGATGCACCATCCGGAAGGATCTTCAGTACCGGATGAACTCTCAGGAGTGATCCCACGAGGGCTTTGGTTCCGGAGATACGTCCGCCGCGCTTCAGATACTCCATTGACTCCACTACTATGTAGGTCATTACCTTCGGGAGCAGCTCGCGGATATTTTTCTCGATGGTGTCTGCGTCCATCCCCTCGTCGCGCATCCTTACGGCTGTCTCGACCAGGAGTCCCTGACCCATGGTCGCGTTCTCGCAGTCGATGATGCGGATGTGCGGAGAGTCAAACTCCGAAGCTGCGATAACTGCGTTCTGGCAGGTCGCGCTCATTTTTGATGAGAACATGATGCATACCATCTCATCGCCGGCGTCGAGGTATTTTTTGAAAACCTCTGTGAATGCTGCCGGGTTCACCGCTGAGCTAGCCGGCGGATTCGGGTTCGTCGTGAGCTTCTCGTAGAACTGCTCATTTGAGAGCTCCTTTCCGCATATGTATTCCTCGTCGCCGAAACGGACATTCAGACACATGATATCGATGTCAAGCTCTTTGCCCCTCTCGAGGGTCAGATCGCTGAGACTGTCTGTTATAATTCTTACCATATTGTGTTCCTCCCAATATATGTTTTTAACTTACGCGGTCTCTATTCTCTCTTATTTCATTAAAAATGTCAAGTACTTTATCATGACTCTTTTCTGTATTCCAGATTAGCAAATTTGGTGAGGCTGTCGAGCCAGCGGAGACGTACGGTACCGACCGGACCGTTTCTCTGCTTGCCTATGATGACCTCCGTGATTCCTTTCTCCTCGGACTGATCCTTTTTATAGTACTCGTCGCGGTACAAAAACATAACGACGTCGGCATCCTGCTCTATGGCTCCGGACTCACGCAGATCGGACAGCATCGGGCGTTTGTCAACACGGGACTCGGGGCCTCGTGACAGCTGTGAGAGAGCGACTATCGGGCACTCGATCTCACGCGCTATGGCTTTCAGCCCTCGCGATATGGCGGATATCTCCTCCTGACGTCCGCTGGCCTTGCCCTCACCGACCATCAACTGCAGGTAGTCGATGAATACGAGCTTTAAGTCATGTTGAGCTTTGAGCTTGCGGCATTTGGTACGCAGCTGTGTGAGCGTGATACCCGGTGTATCGTCGATATAAAGCTTTGAGCTCGCGTACAGGTTGGCACTTTCCGATACCTCGCGCCACTCGTCGAATGAGAGCTGGCCGGTACGGATCTTCTGCGAGTCGACATGAGAGTTCATCGACAGAAGTCTCTTTGCGAGCTGTGTGGCACTCATCTCGAGTGAGAATATGGCCGTGGGCACATCATGCTTAAGCGCGGCGTTCTCGGCGATGTTCAGCGCGAATGCCGTCTTTCCCATGGAAGGACGGGCTGCGATAAGTACGAGATCCGATGGCTGCAGGCCTGCGATCTGCTCGTCGAGATCGCGGAAACCGGTAGGGATACCGGTGACTCGGCCTCCGGCTTCGGAAGCTTTTTCTATATCCTCGATAGTCTCCATCATGATGTCCATGATCTCCATGGACTGGTGGCTTTTGCCTGTGGAGAACTGCTCGGAGAGTTCGAATATCTCTGCTTCGGCGCTCTGCATGAGGTCAGCGGCGTCCTTTTCGTCCTTGTAGCCCTGGTTCTGCAGCTGCTCTGAGAGTTGGATGACTTTCCTTGAGTAGGATTTGTCGCGCACGATCTGCACGTACTGAGCGACGTTGGTCGAGGTCGGGACGGTGTTCAGTATCCCGGTCAGAGTCTCGGGCGAGCGTGTATCCTCGGACGCACCGAGGCTTGAGAGCTTCGCGGACAGGGTTACTATATCTACCGGCTTTGCCTCTCTGTAGAGCTCATTTATCCCATGAAAAATAACCTTACACGTGTGATCATAGAAATCATCATCGGTAAGTTTATCACATACGTCCGGGAGTGTCTCGTTGTCAAGCAGTATCGATCCCAGGACGGACTGTTCAGCCTTCAGATCATGGGGCATGATCCTTCGGATCACTTCTTCTTCCATAGTTTATCGTATCCTTATATCAGTTTAAGTCTTTTACTACTACCTTGAGTTCGGCAGTAACCTGTGGGTGGAGCTTTACGGGCACCTGATAGGTTCCGAGCGCCTTGATGGGCTCCTTGAGAACGAGCTTGTGTTTGTCAATCTCCATATCGAGCTGTTCCTTTGCAGCGGTCGCGATCTCCTTTGTGGATACCGCGCCGAAAGCTCTTCCGTCCTGGCCTGCGCGGATCTTTACCTCTACGGACAGATCGGCGAGACGAGCCGCGAAATCCTTTGCTTCAGCGAGCTTTTCGGCTGCCACCTTCTCGTCGTTTTGCTTTTTCAGCTTCAGGTCGTTCAGAGCTTTTGGTGTAGCCTCGGCTCCGAGCTTCTTTTTAAATATAAAGTTTCTCGCGTAGCCATCGCTGACTTCCACGATATCATCCTTTTTCCCAAGTGATTTTACGTCTTCAAAAAGTACTACCTTCAAATGATCTCACCTTCCTTTCTCATCTCGGTCAGAACTGCCTTGACCCTTTCTTTTGCTTCTTCGATCGAGCAATCAGCGAGCTGCGCTCCGGCCATATTGATGTGACCGCCGCCGCCGAGTTTCTCCATCACCAGCTGAACGTTCAGCTCATCTATGGAGCGCGCGCTGATGAAAATCTTTTCGTTGTATTCGGTAAACACGAAGGATGCCTTCACACCTTGGATGTCCAGGAATGTATTTGCTATCTTCGATCCGATGATGGTCGGGTCGGGGAAAGCATCCGCATGACAGGTGGCGAACGCGTATGAATCCATAAAAAGACTCATATTCTGCACGGCCTCTGCCTGCACCTTGTATTCCTCGATGTCCGTTCGGAACATTTTTCTGATACGTATCATCTCAGCGCCGCATCTGCGTAAAAATGCCACGGCCTCGAATGTTCTCACACCCGGCTTGTTCATAAAGTTGTTCGTGTCAACCATGATTCCGGAGTAGAGCGCGTCTGCCTCGAGTGTGCGTAAGTGAACCTCGTCGCCGGAGTACTGTATGATCTCGGCGACCATCTCGCAGGCCGATGAGGCGAATGGCTCCACGTAGGAGAGTGTCGGATTGACGAATGCTTCGCCTGTCTGACGATGATGGTCGATGACAACCAAAGATGAAACCTTGTCTATGAGTTCCGGCGCGTCGGTAAATGACGGCTTGTTTACGTCCACTACGACGAGCAGCACGCCGATGCCGTTCCCGACATAGTCCGATGCCTGCGAGGCAGTCAAAAACAGATCGTCGGGGTAGTCCTTATTCCCTTTAAAAAGTTCAAGCAGGGGCTCCAAAGCCGATGTCACCGAGTTAACCACGATACGTGCGGGCTTGCCGAGGTCGGTTGCGATCCTGTAGATACCGAGGGCGCTTCCGATAGCGTCGACATCAGGCATTTTGTGGCCCATGATGATCAGGCGGTCTGCCACCTCGATGGAGTCACGCAGCGCGTGAGCCTTGACACGTGCCTTGACGCGGGTGTTTTTCTCTTGCTCTATACTCTTTCCTCCGTAGTAGAGGGTGTTGTCTCTGGTCTTGATCACGACCTGATCGCCGCCTCGTCCGAGAGCGAGGTCGATGGCTGATCTCGCGTATTCCTGGCGTTTGCGATAGGTGTCAGCCTGTGAGCCGATACCCATGGAGATCGTGATTCCTGTCTCCTCGGCGGATCCGGCGTTGATCGTCTTTATGTCCTCAAGGATTGAGAACTTGTCAGCCTGCATCTGCGCGAGGTATTTATGCTGTATCATGAATATGTATTTGTCTTTTTCGAGTTTTCTGATGATGGCGTCGTAGCCGAGCATGTATTTGTTTATCTTTCTGTCGGCCAGAGCGACCAATAGTGCCCGCCTCACGTCATCGACGGTATCTAAACTCTCTTCGTAGTTGTCGATGTAGAGAAGACCGACATCCAGACGCTGGTCGTAGTTCTCCTGGATAACACGTACGAGATCGGTCTCGTTGTAGATGTAGAGCACGAAAAGCTGTCCCGATATACCGATATGCGAAGCACGTCGTGCGAGCTCTTTTTCCACCTTTTTATCCGAGTTCAGAGCCTGATCGAGATCAAGTCTTTTAAGGATAGCGTGGTAGAAAGCTGTATTTACTTCAAAATGCATCTCGCCGATCTCATCCTCGTTTTTTGGCATGCTTCTTTCATCTATCTCGGGGATGGCTTCGGATACGTTGAATCTCTTTCCGAGGTCCGAAGCAAAGGTTTTTCTGAATGCGTTGTTGTCCCAGATGCTGATGAGATTTGAGTCCATGATACACATCGGGAGCTCAAAATCCGTCGCTATCTGCTTGGTCGCCAGGTGGAAACGCATGGCGTAGCTCACCAGGTCTTTCAGGACGGCACGTCTTTTGATCATGAACAAAAGAAGAGCAAAGATCAGGTACACTCCGACGTAGATCGTGATGATCATCGCGATCTGTGTGTCGAGCGTGTACATATGGATATTCATTATTATGAGCAGAAGCCCCAGTATCAGCGGCCAGCGCAGATAATTGGTGAGGGCTTTTCGCATCTTTTCAGTATTCATTCTGTCTGATTCCTCCATCTCAGGCGAGTGTATTCCTAGTATACCACTTTTAATCAGAATAATCAATATAATATCATTGACTATATTTCAAAAATATGAGAGAATATCATATGTGTTTGTAACTCTTGACGATAAGGAGATAAAAAATGAGACGACCAGGAGACAGATTTGATGCAAAAAAGATCAGAGATGTGGATGCACTCCACTTTCTGATGCCCGTCATCTATCCGGGAAGGACCGCAAATGAGGGCTATATCAAGGAAACCATTGACCTCACTGAGACCATGAAATTTCTTGAGAAGAAAAATGAAGGGAATGATGGCTATCACTATACATTTTTCCAGCTGATGGTCACGGCTGCGCTGAAGATCCTTGTGCTCAGACCACAGCTCAACCGTTTTATAAAAAGTGGCTCGATGTACCAGCGTAACCATATTTCCGCGGCTTTCACGGTAAAAAGAAAGTTCGAGGATTCCGGGGATGAGGGACTTGCCTTCATCAAGGGATTCCGTGTGGATACACTCGATACCATCCACCAGAAGATGTATGATCAGATATATCAGGCTCGTAAGGGCGACGGCGGAGATGCCGTAGACAGCACAAACCTTTTGAGAAAGTTCGGCTTCATCGGAAAACTCATCCTGCGTTTGGTGGTATTTTTGGAGAAGAGAAACATAGTGATCCCTGCGCTTACGGTGGGTGATCCGGGGTACTCATCCGTTTTCCTTTCAAATCTCGGTTCCATCGGTATGAGAGCCGGTTATCATCATCTGTCAAATTGGGGGACAAACTCCGTGTTTATCGTTATCGGACAGATCAAAAAGCGCCCGTTCTACGATGAAAACGGAAAGGTTGAGATGAAGATGAGCGTGGATCTGGGGCTTACGGTCGATGAGAGGATCGCGGACGGGTATTATTTTTCCAAATCCGTGAGACTTTTGAAATATCTTTTGGAGCATCCTGAGGAGCTCGAAAAGAGACTCGAGGAAAAACCGAAGAAACTTAAAGAAAAATGAATATAATCATAAAAATAATAACATTATAATACAGGCGGAATGAAAAATGAGTGAAATAAAACGTAAATGGAACGACAAACCGATCACGGCGAAGATGCCGTGGGCGCCGCATTTGGGCGAGGTGCCCCTTACTGTACCGTATTTTGAAGGAACGATGTATGAGATGGTAGAGCAGGTGGCGGAACAGCATCCTGACTATGTGGCGTTTGACTTTATGGGACGCCCGACTACCTATAAAAGACTTATCACGGAGATCCATAAATGCGCGAGGAGCCTTCGCACCATCGGAGTGAGAGCAGGCGACCGTGTCACCATCGCCATGCCGAACTGTCCGCAGGCGATATTCATGCTGTATGCAGTGAATCTCATCGGTGCGGTGGCGAACATGATCCATCCTCTGTCTGCCGAGAAGGAGATCGAGGACTACTTAAACATGTCGAACAGCGTAACGGCCATCACGCTGGATCAGTTCTACAGTAAGTTTGAGAGCATCCGTGCAAATACGAAGGTGGTAAATATCATCATCGCAAGTGTAAAGGATGAGTTGACAAAACGTCTCAAGGCCGGATATATGCTTACCGAGGGACGAAAGATAAAGATCCCTTCGGATGCGCCTGTGATCAGATGGCAGGAGTTCATCCGATTGGGCAGATGTTGTTTCTACAATTATAAAGTAAAATCACATGCGAACGATCCCGCGGTCATCCTTTATTCAGGAGGAACGACCGGTACGACAAAGGGTATCGTGCTTACCAATATGAACTTCAACGCACTGAGTACACAGGTGCTTGCGGCGAATCCGATGTTCAGACCGGGAGACAAGATGCTCGCTGCGATGCCGCTTTTCCACGGGTTCGGTCTGGGCGTGTGCATCCATACGATGCTTTCGAACGGCGGAAGGTGTATCCTGGTGCCACGTTTCACCGCGGACAGCTACGCAAAGCTGATCACCAAGTACAAATGTAACTTTATCGCGGGCGTGCCCACTTTGTATGAGGCGCTGTTACGTATCAAATCGATGGACGGAAAGGATCTCAGTTTCCTGAAGGGAGTATTCTCGGGAGGGGATTCGCTTTCGATAGAGTTAAAAAAGAAGCTGGATCATTTTTTGAACGATCATCATTCGGTCGTTATGGTGCGAGAGGGCTACGGCACGACAGAGACCGTTACGGCGTGTTGCCTGACTCCGCCGCATATGTTTAAGGAGGGAAGTATCGGACTTCCGTTCCCTGATACATTTATAAAGATAGTAAAGCCCGGAACCGATGAGGAGGTGCCATACGGCGAGGAAGGTGAGATCCTGCTCGCAGGTCCTTCTGTTATGAAGGAGTACATGGACAACCCTGAGGAGACTGCCCAGACTCTGCGTGAGCATGCAGACGGTCTTACCTGGGTATATACGGGAGATCTCGGCACGATGGACTCGGAGGGATTTATATTCTTCAAGGGCAGAGCAAAGAGGATGATCGTATCCTCCGGCTACAACATTTATCCGGCGCAGCTTGAGAACATTATCGATGCTCATGAAAAGGTACAGATGAGCTGCGTTATCGGCGTACCTGACGCCTATCGTATGCACGCGGTAAAGGCATTCGTCATGTTAAAACCGGGAGTGCCCGCAGACGATGCCACACGCGATGAGATCATGGCTTATTGCAAAAAGCATCTGGCGAAATACGAGATGCCACGAGAGATAGAGTTCAGAGCTGAGCTGCCGAAAACTCTGGTAGGTAAGGTCGCATACAGACAGCTCGAAGAAGAGGAGTTAGGCAAGTGATCAGGCAGACAGCCGAAACCGATAACAGCCGAAAACAATAACAGCTGAACAAGTGCCAAACAAAAACAGCCATCCGAAACACATATTGTACGAGGACCGTTTTGCAAGCGTCGTTGCGCAGGCGAGGTTAGGAAACTCGAAGAGTTTCCTTCGAGCCGCACAACGTGACGCTTGGAACCGAGCGAAAGCGTGTCCGAGTAAATATGTGTACGGATGGCTGTTATAATAGTACTAGTATAGCGATGTCCGGTTATTCTGCGATCGCTGTACTAGTCTAACGGTTTTCCTGTCAGCTTCTCGAATCCTTCGAGATAAATAGCGATAGTCTTGTCGAGGACATCCTGCGGCAGCGTCCAGTCATGGTTGCCGTCATTTGCCTTCAGCCAGTCTCTCGCGAACTGCTTGTCATATGAAGGCTGACCGTGTCCCGGCTCATATCCGTCGAGCGGCCAGAAACGTGATGAATCAGGAGTCAGCATCTCGTCAGCAAGAACGATGTTGCAGCCCTCATCGAGACCAAACTCAAACTTCGTGTCGGCTATGATGATACCTTTTGTATAGGCATAGTCGGCGCATTTTTTATAAAGAGCGATCGTATAGTCGCGAAGCTTCTCGGCGTACTCCAGACCTTTGCCCGGGAAGCTCTTCTCCAGGTGGTCGATGCTCTGCTCGAATGAGATGTTCTCGTCGTGCTCACCGATCTCAGCCTTGGTAGAAGGTGTATAGATGGGCTCAGGGAGCTTGTCAGATTCCTTCAGGCCTTCAGGCAGCGTGATGCCGCAGACGGTGCCGTTCTTCTGATAGCTGGCCCAGCCGCTGCCGGTGATGTATCCGCGGACGATACACTCGATCGGGAGCATTGTGAGCTTTTTGCAAAGCATGGAGCGTCCCTCGAAGCGGTCTGTGCGGAAGCCTTCCGGCATATCTGAGGTATCCGTGGAAATCATGTGGTTCGGCATGATATCGGAAGTAAAGTCGAACCAGAACTTGGACATCTGTGTCAGAACACGTCCTTTGTCCTTGACTTCATTATGAAGGATCACGTCGAAACAGCTGATGCGATCGGTGCAGACCATGATCAGCGAATCGCCGTTATCATATATCTCTCGAACTTTGCCCTCAGCAATGGGTTTTGGTGCGTTACTCATGGGAAAAACCTCCTTATATAAGAAAAGATAGTATCATTTTATTACAAAAATGTAAAAAGTGCAAATATTTCCTTAAAAAACTTAACAAAATCCTTGACAAATGGCGGAAAAAGGCGTATAAATATATATGCAGGGTCGATTTGGGCGTAACAGAAATGAAAAATGTTACATATTGATCGACACATCAAATCAAATCTTTATAAGTCGAGGAGGACTATCACAATGAACAAGACTGAATTAGTTGATGCAATTGCAAAGCAGGCAGACCTTACAAAGAAGGATGCTGAGGGCGCTCTCAAGGCGTTCATCGATACTGTAACCAAGGAGCTCAAGAAGGGCGGTAAGGTTCAGCTCGTAGGCTTTGGTACATTCGAGGTAGCTAAGCGTGCTGCACGTGACGGCGTTAACCCTCTTACAAAGGAGCCGATGCACATCGCTGCTTCAAAGGCACCGAAGTTCAAGGCTGGTAAGGCTCTTAAAGAGGCTGTCAATAAAAAATGATTAGCGCGTTAACAGCGTGAGACTGTATTTAATAAGAGCTCATCGTATGCTTGCATACAGATGAGCTCTTTTAAATACAGGTGAACCTGACGCGTGACACGTGAGCGCTGCTCACGTGTAGACGCGTCAGGTTCTGCTGTTAACGCGTCGGGCTCGGTCGGAATCCGAGTCGACGCGTCAGGTCTCACGCTGTATTTAAGGGGGTTGGTTATATATGCGTCTGGATAAATACTTAAAGGTGTCGCGTCTGATCAAGCGTCGCACTATCGCCAACGAAGCCTGTGACGCAGGACGCGTCCTCGTCAATGACAAAGTAGCCAAGGCTTCCTATGACGTCAAGGCAGGCGATGTGATAGAGATCATCTTCGGTGACAGGAGCACCAAGGTGGAGGTTTTGAACGTCCGGGAGACTGTAAAAAAAGAAGATGCAAGTGAAATGTATAAAAATCTATAGAAAAAATTGCAAAAATTTGACAAAATATCGGATTTTTCCTTGACTTTTATGTTAAAATTGCCTATAATTATGAAAGGAATGGGGGTGACGTCTTGAAAA
Source organism: Lachnospiraceae bacterium P6B14 (assembly GCA_000687695.1). GTDB lineage: Bacteria > Bacillota > Clostridia > Lachnospirales > Lachnospiraceae > Eubacterium_F. Next base: position 53,854 of record JHWZ01000005.1, read on the forward strand.
AACTTAATAATAAGCGCAGGCGTCGCACCAGCCTGTACCTTGTGGCTATACTTGCAGCAATATTCGTTGCGACCATGGTGGTGCAGGGCGTATCGTTGTCAGCCAACTGTGATAAGTTGTCAGCCGAGCAGACAGAGCTTGAGGCAAAGAAGAAAGAGTTGGAAGAGCAACGTGAGGAGATACAGAGCAAAGCCGAATACATGAAAACGGATGCCTATATTGAGGATGTGGCACGTGAGAAGTTCGGACTCGCATATGATGATGAGATTATATTTAAAGCAGCGGACAACGAGTGATGTCCGCTGTGTTACTTTTTATAGAAGGGTAATATCGGGAAAACACAGGTGAAAAGAACTGATCTATCCGAAAGATTTAGAGAGTTTATCGACAGAGAGAAACTAATCCGACCGGGACAGACCATAGTCATCGGTTTATCAGGCGGAGCAGATTCTGTCTGTCTTTTTGATTTATTGTCCGACATCTCTGAAGAATACGAGATCACGTTGGTTCCGACCCATGTGCATCACGGGATCAGGGGGGATGAGGCCGATAGGGATGAGGAGTTCGTAAGGCGTATCGTAGCCGAAAAAGGCATGGAATGTGTGGTCTGCAGTGTGGATGCACCGGGCTTTGCAAAAGAGAAGGGACTGACTTTGGAGGAAGCCGCAAGGATCCTCAGATACGGAGAGCTTGAAAGGATCCTTGAGGAAAGAAATGCCGATTCTATCGCTATAGCGCATCATAGGGATGACCAGGCTGAGACTGTTTTGATGAATCTTTTCAGGGGGACCGGAGCAACAGGACTCTCCGGGATCAGGCCGAAATCGGGAGACAGGATCAGGCCGATGCTGTTTGCGTCAAAGAAAGAGATATTAGAGTATTTATCGGAAAATAATATAATATTCGTGGAAGATTCTACAAATAATTGCCCCGATCATACGAGAAACAGAATACGATCCGAGCTTATCCCGATGATAGAGGAGCTGTATCCGCAGGCTGTATCTCATATCGCAGCGGCCGCTGAGGATGTGGAGGTCTGGCGGGAGTATATATCAGATGAGGCGATAAAAGCCGGACCGTCTGCAGAGTGTATGGCTGTAACCGAGTCGGATGACGGAACGGTTGCCCGTATCGACAGGGGTGCATTTTTAAGTGAGAGCAGGGCAATAAGAGAAGAGTGGCTGAGGAGTGCTGTGGAAAAGGTGATCCCCGCGAGAAAGGATGTGACCAGAGACCACTACAGGATGCTGGCGGATCTGCTTGAGAAAAACGTGACGGGCAGACGAATCGACCTGCCCGCACTGTGCTATGCGCAGAGGACTTATGACGGTCTGGTCATCGGACGCAAGAGTGCCCTGAAAAAAAGCGTGATAAGTGCCGAAGACACGAGCTTTGCCACGGAATTGTTCGATGCGGACATTTTTAATGAAGAAATTAACATTTTTTCTGAAGAAAAAGACTATACGAAATACATTGATTATGATAAAATAAACAATGGTCTTGTGCTCAGACATCCGAGAGAAGGCGATTATTTCGTTTTCGATGACAAGGGTGGGACGAAAAAGCTGAGTCGGTTCTACATCGATTCCAAAGTTCCAAAAGAGCAAAGGCCCGAATGCCTGGTTATCGCGGATGGATCGCATGTCGTATGGGCGCTGCCCGACAGACTCAGTGAGTATTACAAGGTGACCGGCGAAACAAAGAGGATTCTCAGGATAAGCAGGGACGGTGAAGGGGCTCCTGTTGGAAAGGATTTGTCATGAAGGAAATGATCACCGAGCGTATCAGGGAAGATGAAATCCTGAAAAGGATACGTGAGCTGGCTGAAGAGATCAATCGTGATTATGAGGGCATGAAGCTTCATCTTGCCTGTGTTCTGAAGGGTGGAGTGTATTTTGCCTGTGAGCTGTCAAAGCATTTGACTGTGCCGGTGACTATAGATTTTATGAGCCTTTCGAGCTATGGCGACGGGATGACCAGTCAGGGTGTTATCACGCTGAATCAGGATCTGACGCAGAACATAGCCGGGAAGCATGTCCTTTTGGTGGAGGATATCATCGACAGCGGGAGGACGCTCTTCTATGTGGAAAACATGCTGAAAAAGCGTGAACCTGCTTCGCTTGAGGTGTGCGCGCTGCTTGACAAAAAGTGTAAGCGTGAAGCGGATGTGTCCATAAAATATGTGGGCTTTGAGATCGAAGATTACTTTGCGGTTGGCTTCGGACTTGACTATGCGCAAAAATACCGCAATCTCACATACATCGGAGAATTACAGTTTAAGGAGGATTAGGTTTCATGAGTTCAAGAGGTTACGGGTTTATGATCCTGGTTATCGCGGTGGTCGCGATCCTGGTCGGGACCTCGTTATACAGCAGGGGGGTAGATAAGGAGTCTTATTCGTACTCTCAGTTTCAGGAAGATCTGAAGGAGAAAAGAGTTACAGATGTATACGTTCGACAAAACGAGGAGGTTCCGACGGGACGCCTCGTTGTTGTGCGTGAGGGGTTAGGTGAGCAGACTTTGTATGTGCCTGACGTCCAAAAGGCACTCGAGGAAGTGAGATCTGCCGGAGTGCAGAGCATCCTGATCGATGATGTGGATCGTACCCCGTGGTATATGCAGCTTTTGCCGTATCTGTTCGGCTTTATCATGATACTGCTTCTGTTCAGCATGCTCTCAGGTCAGGGCGCTGCAGGTGGCGGTGGCGGCGGTTCCATGATGAACTTCGGAAAGAGCCGCGCAAAGATGTTCTCTCCGGAGGACAAAAAGAAAAAGACCTTCGCGGATGTGGCAGGTCTGTACGAAGAAAAGGAGCAGCTCGGCGAGGTCGTGGATTTCCTTGCAGCTCCTGACAAATATACGAAGCTCGGAGCCAGGATACCGAAGGGCATCATCCTCGTAGGACCTCCGGGAACAGGTAAGACGCTCCTTGCCAAGAGTGTGGCGGGAGAGGCCGGCGTGCCATTTTTCAGTATCTCGGGTTCTGATTTCGTGGAGATGTTCGTCGGTGTCGGTGCATCCCGAGTGAGAGACCTTTTTGAGTCGGCGAAGAAAAATGCGCCGTGTATCGTGTTTATCGACGAGATCGACGCGGTGGCAAGACGTCGTGGATCAGGTCTCGGCGGTGGTCATGACGAGCGTGAGCAGACGCTCAACCAGATGCTTGTGGAGATGGACGGTTTCGGCGAGAACGAGGGTATCATCGTGATGGCTGCCACAAACCGTGTTGACATACTTGACCCGGCGATCCTCAGACCGGGACGTTTTGACAGACGTATCTACGTGGGAGTGCCTGATGTCAGAGGGCGTGAGGAGATCCTGCGTGTACATGCGAAAAATAAACCGCTTGCCGACAACGTTGATCTCGACGAGATCGCGCGTACAACGGCAGGCTTTACGGGAGCTGATCTTGAGAACCTGATGAACGAGTCTGCTATCAGTGCGGCGCGTGATGAGAGAGCGTTCATCACGGATGAAGATATAAAGAAGTCCTTTATCAAGGTCGGTATCGGAACAGAGAAAAAGAGTCGTATCATTTCCGACAAGGACAAAAGGATCACGGCTTTCCACGAGGCAGGACATGCCATATTGTTCCATGTGCTTCCTGATGTCGGGCCGGTATACGCGGTTTCCGTTATCCCGACAGGACAGGGCGCGGGCGGATATACGATGCCGCTTCCCGAGAAGGATGAGATGTATATGACCAAGGGGCGTATGCTCCAGAACATAACAGTATCTTTGGGCGGACGTATCGCCGAGAGTCTCGTATTCGATGATGTGACTACGGGCGCGTCCATGGATATTCATCAGGCGACTGAGGCTGCCAGAGATATGGTGACGAAGTACGGATTCTCTGACGAGCTGGGTATGATAAACTACCAGACATCCGGTGACGAGGTGTTCCTCGGCCGCGATATCGCGCATACCAAGAACTTCAGTGAGGGCACATCGGAGATCATTGACCGTGAGGTTAAGCGTATCATCGACAGCTGTTATGAGAAGGCAACACGTATTCTGCGTGAAAACTTCGAGCTTCTCCACACTATCGCCGAGAGGTTGATAGAGAAGGAGCGTATAGGGAAAGACGAGTTTGAGTCTTTGTTTGAGGATGCTGAGCCTGTAACTGCAGACTGATGCAGACAGGCGGGAGGATATATGTACGAAAGATATCAAATGCCTTTTACCATGAAGAATGACAAGGCAGAAGATAAAAACGAACATATAGATGGATCTCAGGCAGGTGTGCCGGAGGCGCGCTTGGAGACCCCGAAAAAGGATGATACTCCTATCAACCGGCTTGCTATTTTTTCGGATAATACGGCGCTTTTCCAGACACCTGACGAGCCGGAGCCTTTTTCTACGGTCAGGATACGTGTGAGAGTAGGACGCGATGATGTCGACGAGGTGATCCTGGTCGCGGATGGTGTTAACTATCCCATGAAAAAAGCCCCGGAGATGACTACATCCCGCTTTGATTTTTACGAGACATCACTTCCTTTGGAAGACAGGATGGTCACGTATTTTTTCAAGATAAACAAGGGCACACAGACTGTATATTTTAACAGGCGCGGAGATGTGGACGGGATCGATCCGTATTTCAACTTTTCGATATTCCCGGGATTCCATATACCGAAATGGGCCAAGGGTGCCGTTATGTATCAGATATTTGTCGATCGTTTCTCGAACGGTGACAAGGATAACGATGTCGTCGACAACGAGTACACCTACATCGGCGAGCACGTGCATCACGTCGACAACTGGAGGGAGTACCCGGCATCCATGGATGTCCGCAATTTCTACGGCGGTGATCTGGCAGGCGTACTGAAGCGCCTTGACTATCTGCAGGATCTCGGTGTTGAGGTGCTGTATTTAAATCCGATATTCGTTTCGCCGTCGAACCACAAATACGACACGCAGGATTATGATTATATAGATCCGCATTTTACCGTGATCACCAGAGACGGTGGAGAGCCGCTCGCGGATGATGATAATAATAACGCGCACGCGTCGAAGTACATCCAGCGTGTGGCTGATTTCGGAAATCTTGAGGCGTCAAACGCCTATTTCGCGCGCTTTATGGATGAGGTTCATAAACGCGGTATGAAGGTTATCCTTGATGGAGTTTTCAACCACTGCGGGTCATTCAATAAATGGCTTGACAGGGAAAAGATATATTACAAGGCCGGCGGATATGAGCCGGGTGCATATGAGACTGAAAAAAGTGCGTATCACACATTTTTTAAGTTCCATGATGGCGGTGAGTGGCCGAACAATAATTATTATGATGCATGGTGGGGAAACGATACGCTTCCCAAGTTGAATTACGAAGGGTCGACGAAGCTGTATCAGTATATCCTCAGAGTTGCGACCAAGTGGGTTTCGCCGCCGTATAATGTTGACGGGTGGCGTCTCGATGTGGCAGCGGATCTCGGACACTCGCAGGAGTTCAACCACAAATTCTGGAAGGACTTCAGAAAGGCTGTAAAAACAGCAAATCCTGATGCGATAATACTCGCGGAGCATTATGGTGATCCTTCGGGGTGGCTTGATGGATCGCAGTGGGATACCGTGATGAACTATGACGCTTTTATGGAGCCTGTCACATGGTTCCTTACCGGTATGGACAAGCATTCCGATGTGTCAAAGCCGGAGCTCAGAGGAAATCAGGATGCGTTCTTCGCTGCGATGACAAACAACTGTGCGAGGTTGCCTTTGCATTCTCTGCAGGCGGCTATGAACGAGTTGTCAAATCACGATCATTCGAGGTTTATGACAAGGACAAACTTCACTGTGGGACGAACTGCTTTTTCCGGACCGATGATGGCAGAACAGGGAATCCATCCTGAGATATTCAGGCAGGCAGTGATATTACAGATGGGTTGGGGCGGAGCACCTACCATCTACTATGGTGATGAGGCAGGACTCTGCGGATGGACCGATCCCGATAGCAGAAGGACTTATCCGTGGCATCACGAGGATACCGATCTGATACGCTTCTGCAAGGAGGCAATACGTATCCATCGAGACTATCAGATGTTTAAAACAGGATCTCTGATCTACCTATACAGCGAACCCGGAGTGATTGGCTTCGGAAGGACAGACGGAAGAGAAAGTGCGATAATCATGGTTCAGGTCGAGGGCTCTGACCGTGATATAGAGATAGATGCATGGAGACTGGGTCTGGAGGATGGAACAAACATCGTTCGCATGATCTACACTGACTCAGGCGGGTATACGCTGCAGACAGAAACACAGAGAGTTACGGATGGCCATGTGAAGATACATTTGGGTCACAACTCGGCTGTTATATGGAAGAGTATAGATTACTGACATGTGGAGGTATAAACTACCGGCATGTGAAAGGGTATAAACTGTTGATGAGCAGTGCTTGGTATTTTTCAGAATATAGAAGTAAAGGAGAATAGAGATGAAAGCTTATACCGAAATGGACAAAGAGGAGCTCAGAAGCGAGCTGGCCGCCTTGAAAATGGAGTTTGAGACCTATGAGAGGATGGATCTGCATCTGGACATGAGCCGTGGAAAGCCGTGCCGTGAGCAGCTGGATCTGTCTATGGGAATGATGGATGTTTTGAACTCGGAAGTGGATTTGAGCTGTGATGATGGTACGGACTGCCGTAACTACGGAGTGCTCGATGGTATCGCCGAGGCGAAGCAGCTGATCGGTGATATGATGGAGAACAATCCTGACAATATTATCATCTACGGAAACTCCTCACTTAACGTTATGTATGACACCGTGTCACGTGCCATGACTCATGGTATCATGGGAAATACCCCATGGTGCAAGCTTGACAAGGTGAAGTTTTTGTGCCCTTCACCGGGTTATGACAGACATTTCGCGATCACTGAGTATTTTGGTATAGAGATGATCCCGGTTCCGATGACTGAGAACGGACCGGATATGGATATTGTCGAGGAACTGGTTTCAAAGGATGAAGCGATCAAGGGTATCTGGTGTGTGCCGAAGTACTCAAATCCGCAGGGATATTCGTACTCTGACGAGACGGTTTACCGTTTTGCCCACCTGAAGCCAAAAGCACCGGATTTTCGTATCTTCTGGGATAATGCATATGGTATTCACCATCTGTATGATCACGACCAGGATTACATTCCGGAGATCCTCATGGAGTGTAAAAAGGCCGGCAACCCGGATATGGTTTATAAGTTCGCGTCAACGTCAAAGATCACCTTCCCGGGAAGTGGTATCGCGTCACTCGCAACATCGCTTAACAACCTTGAGGATATAAAGAAGCAGTTAAAGAATCAGACTATCGGTCATGACAAGGTTAACCAGTTGCGTCACGTGAGATTCTTCGGAGATATCGCGGGCATGGTCGCTCATATGAGAAAGCATGCATCTGTGATCAGACCGAAGTTTGAGGCCGTAGAGAGTATTTTTGAAAAGAATCTGGCAGGACTCGGCATCGGTGAGTGGACTCATCCGATGGGAGGCTATTTCATCAGCTTTGAGACTATGGAGGGTTGTGCAAAGAAGACGGTTCACCTGGCTATGAAGGCCGGCGTGAAGATGACTGAGGCAGGCGCGACATGGCCGTATCATGATGACCCGAAGGATTCGAATATTCGTGTGGCACCGACATATCCGCCTCTGGAGGATCTGAAGGTGGCAGCGGAGCTGTTCACGCTCTGTGTAAGGATCGTCAGTGTGGAGAAGCTGCTGGGGATCGAGTAGTAGAGAGTGAGTAGTTGTGCTCTATGCTCTACAGAGAGTATGTAGCTGTGCTCTATAGAGAGTTAGTAATTGTTTGCGTTAGAAAGTGATTAATTGTGTTCTTTAGAAAGAAGGCCCGCCGTCAGGCGGGCCTTTGTTATGCAGCTGCGGAGGTCCGGGATGAGGTGGAAGCAGAGGCCGTTCCGACTAAATGAGCAAAAATCACAGAAAAGTCGGAACAATCGTCGCTTCCGGCCTGCGCCTGATGTGATGGAAGCAGAGGCTGTTCCGACTAAATGAGCAAAAATCACAGAAAAGTCGGAACGATCGCCGCTTCCGGCCTGCACCTGATGAGATGGAAGCAGAGGCTATTCCGACTAAACAAGCAGAAAAACTAAAAAAGTCGGAACGACCTCTGCTTCCAGGCATCCTGCCCAACAGGGCAGGGAGAAACTATTCCGACTAAACAAGCAGAAAAACCAAAAAAGTCGGAACGACCTCTGCTTCCAGGCCTCCTGCCCGACAGGGCAGGGAGAAACTATTCCGACTAAACAAGCAGAAAAACTAAAAAAGTCGGAACGACCTCTGCTTCCAGGCCTCCTGCCCGACAGGGCAGGGAGAAACTATTCTGACTAAACGAGTAAAAAAACTAAAAATTCCGCCTAAATGAAACAAATAACCCCGGCAGCCTAGTGTCATAGCTGCCGGGGTTGGAGAGGTGGAGAAATAAGCGTATTGACATAATTATTATCGCATATCTTACACCTTATAAAATGTATTCTATCAGAGTTTGTCCTTGATTTGTTATGCCACAAGCATAATTAAAAACATTTTATTGACATCGATTTTTTTATAAAGTATCCTATAGTTATCGGATATTACGATTCTGTGTGTGAAATAAACAACGAGGTGCGCGCGAAACATATAAGTATAAAAATAAAAATGGCAAGCGCGTGAGTGATACACATGTGACTGTCGGGTGGGGCTGATCCACGAGAGCCACTTGCTATTTTCCCTTTTGTGGAGTATAATCTTCCCGTAAGGACAGTGTAAATCGAAACAAAATTGGGAGGAAGAATATGAGAACAAAAAAAGTCATAGCATGCACATGCTTAGCGGCAGCACTTGTTTTCGGACTTGCAGGATGCGGCGATAAAGAGCCTTCAGCGAATACTTCATCAGGCAACGAAGAAAGTGAACAGTTAAGTGGCGGCTGGTCTGACTCGAGCTCGACTGAGCTGACCGGAGAACAGGAGGAAGTATTTAAAAAGGCGCTGGAGACGTCCGGTGGTGACTATACTCCCATCGCATATCTCGCGAGCCAGGTTGTAGCCGGTACAAATCATTCATTCCTTTGTAAGTCGGGAGATGATCAGTTTTTTGTCATTAAAGTTTACGAGGATCTACAGGGGCACTGCGAGATCACCGAAGTTGATGATGCAGACATGAATAAATACGGCGACCTGATAAGAAGCGCCTCAGAATGAAACTGGATACGCACGGGGAAAAGACGTTGGGGTGAGTCGTTGGGACTTGAATCAAAACAGTTTGTGATTTATTTATAGGAGGTATGAACTGTGGATATTGATTATTTGTTGTTACTTCAGGGGCTTCGAGAGGCCACCGGCGGAATATTTGATGAGCTGTTTAATGCCATATCAAAGTTTGCCGTGGATATCCTTCCGTTTTTGCCATTCGTTGTTTTTTGGTGTGTGGATAAAAAATGGGGATATCGTTTCATCACGACTTTGTTTACGGGTGAGGTGATAAATGGCGTAGTAAAGCTGACCGTGTGTGCGTACCGTCCCTGGATCAGATCGGATCTGATAGAACCCGCGGGCGACTCGAAGGTAGCTGCTACCGGGTACTCTTTCCCGAGCGGTCACACGATGTGTGCGACAACGATGTACGGCACGACCGCCGTGTGGCAGTGGAAAAGGAGGCGGGCCATCGCCATATTCTGTATCGTGATGATCGCCCTGACAGGGTTTTCGAGAAACTTCTTAGGTGTCCATACGCCGCAGGATGTGCTCGTGGGTATGGGCGAGTCGATACTTATCGTATTGATAGTTGGATTTGTAGCCAAAAAGGTTGAAGGAAACGACAAGGCACTCGATATACTTACGCTTATCGGTATATTTTTCATAATAGCAGTTATATTATACGTTATGTTCAAGCCGTATCCGATGGACTATGTAAATGGCGAACTGCTCGTAGATCCGTTAAAGATGCAGAAAGACTGCTTCGGTGGTTGCGGTGGTGTCTTTGGTCTTTTGGTCGGAAGCTATATTGAGAGACATTTCCTGCATTATGAAATGCCGAAGGGAGCACCGAATCTCGCATTACTTTCATGCGTGGGTCTCGGGATCCTGATCGCTTGGGATCAGTGGTTCGCAGGTGCGACAGTCAAACTTCTTCTCGGCAGCAACTGGGGTACATACGTTACAAAATGCTTTATCTCACTGTTTGCCCTGCTTATATGGCCTTTGGTGATAAAGAAGTTCTGCGGTAAAAAAGAAGCAGCTGCGGAGTGATCGCATTGATGACGGGTAAAGGTCGATCATGATCGTCAGCTTAGAGCCGATACCAGGGCCTCTACCTGCGCGCGTTTTTCATAAAGGACACATCCTCCGTCGTGATCATCCATCAACAGATCACCGGACTGAAGAGCGTTAAATAACGGCGATCTTATCGCTGATGCGAGAGACGTTTCCTTTACGTTTATATCCGAGTACGGAGAAAAAGGACATGGCTCGGCACCACCGTGCGAGTTAATATGGAAAAATCCCCTGCCGGCGGCTACACAGCCGCCGGAGTTTTTTTCGTCTCCCGGGAAAGATATGAAGACCATCTCTTCGTACGATCTGCGAAGTGAATCGATCGTGTTATGTAAGTCTGTTCTTTCTTTATCGTTTATTGCGAGTTCTTTGCTTTCATCTGAGACAGGTACATACTCCACGTAGATCACGGCTTTGCAGTTTTTGTCCGCGAGTTCATCAAGAAAACCGTCAGATGTGACTTCATAAAAATTCTCCGTAGTTACCGTCACTGATACTCCGAAGATCAGTCCTCTTTTTTTGAACTCCCTCATGTTCTTAATAAGGATATCATAGACGCCCTCGCCCCGACGCTCGTCAGTTGCGTCACTTCTGCCTTCTATACTAAGGATAGGGACCAGATTTCGATGCTTGTCAAACAGCTTAAAATAGCGCTCGTCCATATAGGTTCCGTTTGTGAATACCGGGAAGAGAATATCCGATCTTTTTCCGGCGGCCTCGATCACATCTCTGCGCAGGAGCGGTTCGCCACCGGCTAAAAGAATAAAGCTGATACCGAGATCGGATGCTTCATCAAAAATACGTGCCCACTCCTCGGTTGACAGCTGGGAAACAGGCTCCTCATCAACAGTCGCTTCATTGCAACGAGAGTAGCATCCCGCACAGTGAAGGTTACATTCACTGGTGATGCTTGTTATAAGAAAAGGCGGGATGTGTTGACCGGATTTCTCTGCCTTAGCTCTCTTTTTGGATGCAGCCTTACTGGAAGAAGCAAACCGGAGCATAAAGGCGCTTTCTTTTGGGTTTTTGAGGGTCGCCTTGATGGCGTCGGAAACAACTCTTTCCACGCCTTTTGTCATGTATTCCTGTATGTTAAATGATTTGTTTTCAGTCATACTTTCCTCATTTCCGAATGGATCCGTACTCCGATCGTCATCCGCTTCAGTTGATTTGATTTTTTATATCATAAGATAAATCGTATTAGTAGTCAAGTTTTTAATGAATACAGTCGACTGTTGCAGACGGGACAAAAACGTGGTAAAATGTGCTGTGTGTAGAAAACCTGAAAGGACTTATCAGAATATGAAAGAAGGTTTTGGAAGCCGGTTAGGATTTATACTTGTAAGTGCGGGATGCGCGGTTGGAATCGGAAATGTTTGGAAGTTCCCTTATATTGCCGGACAAAACGGCGGGGCTATTTTTGTGCTGTTCTATCTGTTGTTTTTGGTACTTATGGGCGTTCCGGTATTAACTATGGAACTTTCCATCGGTCGTGCCACAGGAAAAACCATCATAGGTGCTTACAGATCGCTGGAGAAACCCGGACAAAAATGGCACATCCACGGGTGGCTCTGCATGATCGGGTGTTACCTGCTGATGATGTATTACACCACAGTTGCCGGATGGATGCTCGCTTATTTTTGGAAGTTTTCGATCGGAGATTTTGAAGGTGTTTCTTCTGATGAGGTACCGAATGTATTTGGTGCCTTGCTTGAAAATCCGACGGAGATGATCATCTTCATGGGCATTGTAGTTGTCGTCGGGTTCCTGGTACTGAGTTTCGGAGTGAAAAATGGACTAGAGCGCGTAAGCAAGGTGATGATGATCGGACTGCTGCTGCTGATCCTGGTTTTGGCTGTCAATTCCATATTGCTTCCGAATTCGGGAGAGGGGCTTAAGTTTTACCTGATGCCTAACTGGGCAAATGTCGAGAAATCGGGATTTTTCAAGATGATAACGGATGCGATGAACCATGCATTTTTCACGCTTTCTATCGGTATCGCGTCGATGGAGATTTTCGGAAGTTACATGTCAAAGAAAGAGTCGATCACCGGCGAAGCAATACGCATCGCCAGCCTGGATACATTTGTTGCGATCATGGCCGGGCTTATTATTTTTCCTGCTTGTTTTTCTTATGGAATCCAGCCTGATCAGGGACCGTCGCTTATATTTGTGACTCTCCCGAGTGTATTTGTAAACATGCCCGGCGGACGCATATGGGGAACACTGTTTTTCCTGTTTATGGTATTCGCCAGCTTCTCGACGGTGACCGCCGTGTTTGAGAATCTCGTGGGTGGTTTAATTGATAATCTGAAGATTTCACGCATCAAATCCGTCCTGATAAACCTCGTGTTTATGCTGCTCGCGAGCCTTCCTTGTGTTCTCGGATACAACGTCCTTTCGGGACTCCATCTGATAGGAGGCAGAGATGTTCTTGACAGTGAAGACCTTATCGTAAGCAATGTTTTGCTTCCGGTAGGAGCGCTTGTATTCACTGTATTCTGCTCGTACAAATTCGGCTGGGGTGCAGACAGATATCTCGAGGAAACAAACACGGGCGAGGGCATAAAAATGAGCCGAAAGCTGACCTGGTATTTTAAGTTTGTTTTGCCGGTGCTGATCCTGATCATTTTTGTAACCGGACTGATTCCGCATGAATAATAATTCTTGACCGAATTCTCGTATTTATGGTATAATGTTTGCGATTCTGAACAAAAGGAGTTTACCATGTCAAACACGGCCGCAGATGAATATAAATACGAAATAATATCGGTCATTTCCGAAAACGAAAAGTCAAAGGTCTATTTGGCATCATCTCCGATATCAACTGAGCCCATCGTAGTAAAACTTCTGAAAAACGGCGACGTAAAGCTCGTAAAAAAGATCGCGGATATCAATTCGCCATTTCTTCCCAAGATATACCATATAGAAGAGACGTCCGATAGTAACGAAACAGCCGGTCGTACACTGACTGTTTTTGAAGAATATATCGGTGGCGTTACTCTTGATAAGTACATAACGGATAACGAACTCACCGAAGCACAGATTGTTGAGCTGGTGATGCAGATCTGCGTCGGACTCCGTACGCTCCATACACAGGAACCGCCGATCATTCACCGTGATCTGAAGCCGTCAAATATTCTGGTGCAGGTGACTGACGGTGCGCCTCTCGTAAAGATCATAGACTTTGACGCATCCAGAGAGTATAAGCCCGATAAGCCGCATGATACCAGAGCGCTCGGAACCGATACCTATGCTCCTCCGGAGCAGTTCGGGTATTCGCAGACAGATATCAGGAGCGATATTTACTCGCTCGGATCGGTTCTCGACGAGATCACAAAGGATATCGAGATATCCGATGGACTTCGCGGTGTAATTGCGAAAGCGACCATGTTTAATCCGGATCACAGATATCAGAACATAGATGAGTTCACAAAAGCAATCTGCTCGTATGGCAGAAAGAAAGCGCGCAGGCTGCCAATTCTGATCGCCGCAGTATCTGTTTGTGTTTTGGCGATAGTTGCTGCATTCATTATTTTTATAGGAAACACCGGAGATGATCTCGCAAAAAAGAACATGGCTGGTGAAGAGATCCCCGTGCAGAGACTGGATACCATAGATCCTGAGACAGGCGCGATGGTCGACTGGGTGTTTTATTATCTGACAGAGACACCGGAGCTTTCGCCTCTTTCGATTCGACCGATGAATGCTCACGGTGAAGCTCTCGACATACGTGTTTCTTCAGATGTGGATCGCTACGGGAAAGAAATCGACACCGATTTTTGGAGCGAGGATGAAGATGGTTTTGTAACTATCGAAAATGAGTTTTTATCAACGCTTGATAAAAATATAATATATACTGTAAGTGTCAGTTTTACGGATGTAATGCTCGTGTTTGACCTGATGTGTATCGATGATAAGTCGATGGCGAAAATCAGCACTCCTGTCCTTAACCCGGGTTACACGGAGTTTATAAAAAAGACTCCCGAGAATATGGTTTTTCAGGCGGAAAATACATTCGGTAAAAAGCTTAAAGAACTAAAGAATCTCGATTCCGGAGAGGTGCTTACAAATGATGATTACAGCTATGATAATAAGACCGGAAGAGTGATCATTAATAAGGATTATTTTGAAAAGTTTAATGATGGTGACTACGTAAACCTGGCGTATATTTTTGACGATGATAACGATGCCGGGCAATCGGGTGAAGATATCCCATCGATAACAATTTGTGTTCGTGACGAACCTTACATCATTCCGGTGGTGAAAGAAAAGAGTATCGTGATCCATGAAGCAGACGATAAGGATGTAATGGTAGGCATCGAGTTTAACAGCGCAAAGGGTAAGCTTGAGGATGTTTTCCTTGAGGATAACAGCAAGCCTGATGATAAACCGATAACTCTTTCGCGTAATGACTATGATGTAACAGATGTGGGTATCAACATAAAGGGAAACTATTTGAAAACATTGAAAAAAGGCGAGTACGCTTTTGACTTTGAGTTCGGCGATGTTGCCAGATCGATACAGCTTACAGTGACGTAAAGCGATAATATGAAAGGGATATATAACATGAGAAAGAATACTTCTGAATTATTGAATGAGATCACTGCTTCGAAATCAATGGACAACTGGACAAAGACTCACTCCGACGCGATGATCGACGAGATGACTTTGGCAGAGTATCTCGAAGGGCTTCTGGCGGAGCACGGAATAAAGAAAAATGAGATCATCAAAAGATCAAACCTTGACCAGACCTATGGATATCAGATATTCCAGGGCATCAAGAAAAACCCTTCTCGAGAAAAGCTTTTGCGCCTGGCACTGGCGTTTCCTCTTACCGTTGACGAGACGAAGCGCCTGCTTTACTACGGAGGTGCAGAAACCCTTTATCCTCGTGTTCCCAGAGACGCATACCTGATGTTCGCCATCCATAATAGGTTCACGGTCATCGAGACAGATGACTATCTGGATGCGCATGGAGAGAAGACATTGGGGTGAGAAACTAAACTCAGCCAATAGCTACTCGTTTTCCTTCTTTGACGGGTTTGGATAAAAAACGTTGGGGGAAAAACAATTCCGGGGTTGCCTCGGAGAAAGGGGCGCATATGACATATTCAAAACGTTTCTTATCGATCTTTATGACGGCGGTTTTGGCTCTCGGAGCGGTGGGGATGCTACCTGCAGAAAAGAAATCCATTCCCGCGAAGGCAGTCGGTAGTGAGAGCATGTCCGGATACAAATCCATGAGAGTGAATGGAGCAGAAGAGGGGTATGATTTTCTGGTATACTATCCTGATAAGTATGATATAAAGGAAAGTGATATCGTTTTGGACAGTTATGTCGAGGATCACTGCACCCTGCTCAAAGGAATCACTATCGGTGCTGATCTGCCGGGAGGATGGTTTAAGCTGGGTGTAAAGGTTTACGACAAGGTGTATAACAAGATCTCTCTGACGTATGATTCACAGGTTTTTTACCCTGATCTCGAGGAGGTCGGAAGTAAAGCCGAAATCGCACTGGAGACGCCGGGACACATGAAGAACAAAATGTTGACGGGGACCGGAGATTATTATAACGGAATCGAGTGGAAGGAGTGCTTCGAGGTATCAAAGGAAGAGAATCTTTGGAGATATAAAAACTTCGAAAAGGTAGTGATCGACATCGATGGCCCTGAGGTTCCATGGTATTATTATACTGCGAAACTAACAAATAAAAAAATAGACAGTCAGGCCGGCCTTTCATCAGCGGCAGATATGACATCCTTTTCCAAAAATGACCGCATTCACCTGAGTTATGGATCCACCTCCGAGGGCAAGGTTTATGAGGATCCGTTAAATGAAGATGCATTTGATCCGCCGTATGATATATTCAACAAGATGGTCGGAGATGTATCTGTTAACAGGCTGATAAAAGATGACAACGGTGAACTCGTATCTGATGTGACAGGCAGTTGGAATCCGAATTATAAAGGGCACGCTTCGGTAGACAGTATCCAACCGGATGACTATTTCTGTCTGATGAGTACTGACAATGTGGGAGATTTTTGGGTAGATGCTTCTGCGCTCGGTCCCGGTACCTACGAGATGAAGGTTAATTATGTCATCCAGTATTTCCCTCTTCTGAAGGAGCTATATAAGCGTTGGCCCGACTACAGTCAGACCGATATGGACGAGAACAGAAGCTATATTTACATGTTCAGATATGATTACAGTAAGACATTTAGATTCACTGTGGCAGGAAAGGAAACGCCCGTAGTAGATCCGACAGAGCCTACAGATCCGACTCCGGAAACAGTCACACTTACCGTGACAGCGCCGAGGAAGACGGTTTCATTTAAGGCTACCAAAAGGAAGGGCGGGAAGAAGGTTCTTGCTAAGTCAAAAACCTTTACGATCAAGGCAAAATCAAATACATCTGTTAAGTATGCTGTTGTTTCGTGCCCGAAGGGGATGAAAAAGTATATCTCTCTTTCAAAAAAGAGCGGAAGTTCAACAAAAGTGACTATCAAAAAAGGTGCCGCAAGGGGCACTTACAAGATAAAAGTCATGGCAGTCACCGGCGCAGGTGGTGAAGCAGCGCCGATATACGTGACGGCAAAAGTTAAATAATCAACATTACATGAAGAAAGCCCGGCAACCGCGTAGGCGGCTGCCGGGCTATTTTTACACCGTTATCTTCCTGATCCAGATGTTCTTGCAAACCATAATCAAGCCAATCGTCAGTTTTATCATCTCTACCATGTTGATTATGACATAAATCATAAGAACAGGCAATGCCGTAAACCTGCTCAATATGAATGCAGTAGGCAAGCTGGCAGCCATCATAAATCCGCTGTCAAAGAAAAACGTGATGATGGTTCGGCCTCCCGCACGTATGGTAAAGTACGATGAGTGGAGCAGCGCACACTGAGGTGTAAATATCGCGTTGATCAGGATGATATGCATCGCGAGATCCTTTACAACAGGCGTCGTGTTGTATATGTTCGGGAAAAACATGGATGCGACAGCGAGCATACTTCCAACCACAATACCTGATGTAAGCGAGAATGCAAGTATCTTGTTGTCGGTATCCTTCGCTTCTTCCATTTTTCCGGCGCCGAGGAGCTGACCCACGATGATCGCAACGGCATCTCCCATGGCGAAGAACAGCGTATTCAAAAGGTTTCCAATAACGTTTGCTATGTTAAAGGCGGCTACGACCTCCATCCCTCGGAGCGAGTAACACTGCAAAAGGAATGACATCCCTGTAGACCACAAGCCTTCGTTTACCAGGATAGGGAGCCCCTTTTTCAAAAACTCTTTCGTATATTTCCAAGGCACGATAAGTGTTTTGTACGCGCCCTTCAGCCAGGTTATCTCTTTTGTTTTCGAGTGGCTGTAAATGACGATGATGCTCATCTCCACAAATCGAGCGATCACTGTCGCGAGAGCCGCTCCCTTTACTCCCATCTCGGGGAGACCAAAATGCCCGAAGATCAGGGCATAGTCGAGCATCAGATTTGTGAGTACCGAAACGATACTTGCAACCATCGGAAGCTTCGTCCGGCTGCAGTCTCGAAGCGTCATCGCGTAAACCTGTATGACCATGATCGCAGGCATGGAAAAGAATATGACCGAGAGATAATCAAGTCCGTATCCGAGTGCTGCCTCGACATTTCCTACTGAGTTATCTCCATTCAAAAACAGTCCGATGATCTCTCTACCGAATATCAACAGTGCCAGGAAAACGATACCTGTTATCGCCGCTGACATCCATATCTTGAAACGGAAGGTATGACGCACGCCCTCATCATCACGCTGCCCATAGTACTGTGCGGTGAAAATTCCAACGCCTGAAAGTCCTCCGAACATGCAAAGATAGTACACAAAAATAAGCTGGTTCACAATAGCCACACCGCTCATCTGCTCGGTACCTACCTGACCAACCATTATATTGTCCAGCATGTTAACGAAATTCGAGATCGCGTTCTGAATCATGATCGGTACCGCTATGGTCATCAGATGACGATAAAACCTGCGGTCACCAACGAACTTTCGTATTAAAGCCGGACGGGTATCCTGTTTCATAATCCTGCTTGTCATTTTTCTCACCCTTTTGTAAAAAACGTATACGATTGATTATACTCTTTGTGATGACAAACTTGTGTCAGGGTAAAAACTAATTCCTTGTAAGAAGTTTTCCTTGACAGAAGTTATTTCGTGTGTTAGTATGTGCCTTGGTTAGATATATCTAACCATAGACAGTTAAACCTAACGAACAAGGAGGCATTACAAATGAAACATTCAACCAAACAGCGCATACTCGCGCTCTCAATGGCAGGAGCCATGGTCTTTGGCATGGGCGTTGCCGAAGGACCACAGGTTAACGCCAAGAAATCAAGTATCGACAAGCTTTTTGCCAGAGGAAAAGGAACAAAGGCAAAACCTTACCAAATCAAAACAGCAAAACAGCTTGAAAATATAGGGAAGAATAAGACAACCCTGAAAAAACACTATATTTTGAAAAAGAATATTGATTTCAAAAACAAGACAATCAAAAACATCGGAAGCGTTACGATGGATCAGATGAACAAGGGTGATATGTCACTTGCTTTTTCTGGAACTTTTGACGGTAAAGGTCACACCATCTCAAATGTAAAGGTAAATACCGAAAAAAAAGAACTCGGCGCCGGTCTTTTTGAAATAGTTACCGGAACCGTAAAAAACGTTACGGTTAAGAATGTCACTGCAACCGGATCTGATTCATCCATGTTTTCCGGCGGTGTCGTAGGAATGGCATACGGCAACAGTACAGTTTCGAACGTAAAAACTACAGGAAAGAGTAAGATTTCAGGTGTCAACTGCACAGGTGGTGTCGTAGGTGGCAGCTGGGGCGCTCAGGTAAAAAAATGCTCCGCAGACGGTGTTACAATCATCGTAAATGGTGACAATGATTTTTCGACAGGTGTTATCGAACAGGCTGATTCTGCAGAGACGGGCGGACTGATCATAGGCGGAGGTTTTACCGGGACCGTATCTGATTGTACGGCATCCGGAACAGTAAAAGCCACAGGAAATGAACCCGTAGGTCTCGGCGGTATCGGTGGATGCCTGCAGTGTATGGATCTCGTATCAGGTAACACTGCTACCGTAACAATACAAGGTAAAAATGGTCATGCCATCGGCGGACTTTGCGGATACGCTGGTGTTGGCGACGACGGTGACGGAGTTATTCAGGATCCTGCAACCATCAAAGATTGTCATGTAAATGTAAAAATCGAGTGCGGAGGATCAGCGACTCATGTCGGCGGACTTATCGGAACAGGCCTTTATTATTATGGAATGGAAGACCGTTTTAATGTAGTCGACTGCTCGGTCAAAGGCTCTATCACAGGCGCAGTCACACCTGGTACTGTAGCCGGCCGCGCTACCGGAAGTACGATCACATCATGTGATGCGGATGTAACAATTGACGGAGTCAAGGGAACAGACCAGATTGGAACCACAACCAGACTCTATATGAGTGGTGATCAGTATCCGGAAGGATCTAGTCAGGCAGCTGCAGTTCATCTCAAGAACCTTGCCGGTACATACCAGGGACTTTTTGAGACCATCTGTGATCAGAAATATGACAGCATTTGGGAAAAATACGCCGCAACAATCGTAGGCGCAGATGCAGCAGCTGCTACAGCTAAAGCACTTAAAGATAGTGTAACTTCAAAATACATGGGTTCTGAAGCAGTTGACTACTATACAAAGAATCCGGAAGCATCTATGGCATTTAATTGTTTCCTTACGCAGAATGTTGCATCTTTCAGCGTGGAAGGTGATGTTATCACAGGCTATGATAAATCAGGAACGAAACTGTTTTCTCATAGTTATAAGTTTGACAGCTATGCTCCTCTTATGGGCGAAATAGGATTAGATATCTATAAAACAGATGATAAAGATGCTGGTGAGTTTACCTACTTTGCTTTTGCAGGGGATACAATCCAGACATCTTATCACCTGGAGTTCCGTTATGGTGATAACTTGGAGGACATTAAACAGCCACTCACAGGCAAGTACGCATACTGGCTCGCTGCCGGTATTACAAAAGACCCAGACCCGATCTTGATAGATCATGTTATCCAACTTTTTGTAATTGAGAACCTCAAACAGTAAAACCAATTAGTATAAAGCAGTCCGGTCGTGCCGGACTAATAAAAACCCATTTGAAAAGCATGTAACTGTGGGGAATGTGTATCATACGTCGTTGCGCAGGCGAGGTCAGGAAACTCGAAGAGTTTCCTTCGAGCCGCACAACGTGACGTATGATAAAAAAGCGCAAGCGTGCCCCCACAGACATGCATTCAAATGGGTTTTGTTATAGCTGAAAGAGTGAAGCTTCCATGTATCTGACAACTCCCCGAAATGCCAAACATATACTCTTCTTGACAGTTGCTCTATTTCTTATTATAATATATAAGATTATACGTTATATGTTGACAAACATGTGTCATTACGCATATAAGGGATGCAAATATGAAGTTTTATTACCTGGATTTCAGCGCTTTGCTGGTTATGCTGATACTGCTTTCCGTATTGTTCTTCAAGCGGATGATCAGGGGAGATATCAATAGGTATTTCCTTCTGTTGTTGTGTGTCTCCATCGCTACTACCGTTGCAGATGTATGGGCCATCATGCTTGATAACGGGGTTATTGAGGGCGGTGAGACCGCAAAATATATCGCACATTCGCTCTACCTGTTTCTTCATAACGCTACGACGCCTCTGTTTATCGTTTACTGCACGGCGCTCACGGACACATGGGTTGTCGGCAAGTACAGGATGATAAAAAAGATCCTGTTCTGGCTGCCGCTTGTGACGATATATGTTTTGCTGTTGTTCAATGGCAACTCACAAAAGATGTTTTACCTGGATGCTAACGGGGCTTACACCAGAGGACCGTGGTTCGGCATGCTTTATCTGATCACAGGCATTTATGTTGTGTACGGTATCGGAAAGGTCATAAGGTGTTGGATATATTTCGATATAGGACGTTGGGTGGCGTTGTTCTCAGGCATAGGGTTCATGCTGATCGCGACGGTTATCCAGTTTTTCCACAAAGAGCTCCGTATCGAGATGTTTTCGGGAGCGCTGGCTCTGTTGTTCATCCTTCTGATGGTACACAGGCCTGAAGAGATGATCGATAATGAGACCGGACTCCTCACACAGACAGCATTCAAGAATCTTATGTTTCGTTCTGAAAAGAGAAACAAATTAAAAAAGATCATCGTTTTCAGTGTGACAAATTATAAAAAGACTCATGCGAAGTACAGATATGAGCAGGAGATCGTTCTCGGCCGCGGTATAGCGGATATCATGACCGGTTATACGGAAATGTTCAAGGAAAGAGCAGATGTCTACC
This sequence comes from Lachnospiraceae bacterium P6B14, assembly GCA_000687695.1. GTDB lineage: Bacteria > Bacillota > Clostridia > Lachnospirales > Lachnospiraceae > Eubacterium_F. The sequence continues at coordinate 75,493 of JHWZ01000005.1, forward strand.
ATATTGGCAGCGGAAGATTTGCCATGGTTGCAAAGGCTGAGGAACCTTCGATAAATGTTGTAAATGTAGCGAGACAGCTTAATGAGACACTCAGCAAACCGTTTGAGTTAGATAATACGGAAGTATATTTTGAGCCGAATATCTGTGTTATACAGTTTCTGAAGGATATTCAGGATGCAAATACCCTTATGCATTTCATAGAGGATCTGGGTGGCACCGGGAAGACCGATGATGTTATATTCGCCAGAGATACATTCAAACAGGAACGATATGACATCCTGACCGAGATTGATGATATATTGGAAGACGCCATCAAAAATAAAAAGTTCAAGGTGTATTATCAGCCTATCTACAGTGTGGAAGAGGGTTGCTTCAGAACAGCGGAGGCGCTCATCAGACTGTATGATGATAAATATGGGTTTATCCCGCCGGATCTGTTCATACCTGCTGCCGAGAGGAGCGGGGCGATCCTTGAGATCGGAGATATCGTGCTGGAGCAGGTTTGCGAGTTCATCTCCAGCGAAGTGTACAAAAAACTCGGCCTGCACTATATCGAGGTAAACCTGTCCGTGGTTCAGTGTATGCATGAGGGCATGGTCGGAAACATCATGGAACTGTTCGACAAGTATCATATCAGGTCTACGGACATCAATCTTGAGATCACGGAAACCGCAGTGAGTGATGGTCAGGAGATCATGGACAGAAACATAAACGACCTTTTCAACGAGGGTATCTGTTTCTCACTCGATGATTTCGGGACAGGTTACTCGAACATGCAGCGTATCGCATCGTTGCCGCTTTCTATCATAAAAATCGACAAAACCATCGTTGATGACGCAGGCAAGCTGAGCATGCAGATCGTCATCGAAAATACGGTGAAGATGATAAAGGCTCTCGGTATGAAGATAGTCGTAGAGGGTGTCGAGACCGAGCAGCAACTTAATCAGTTTATCTCACTTCGGTGTGATTATATACAGGGTTATTATTTTTCAAAACCGTTACCGAAGGATGACTTCGTGACATTTTTGATGGATAAGGCCAGCTAAAAACAGGGGGACAAAAAAATGGCAAACAGAACAGATTTTCACAAGGTACTGATCATCGGCTCCGGCCCGATCGTCATCGGACAGGCGTGCGAGTTCGACTATTCGGGCACGCAGGCGTGTAAGGCGCTCAGGAAGCTCGGATATGAGATCGTCCTGGTCAACTCGAATCCGGCCACTATCATGACGGATCCGGAGATCGCGGATGTGACCTATATCGAGCCGCTGAATGTCGACAGGCTCGAGCAGATCATCGCGAAGGAGCGCCCGGATGCGCTGCTGCCGAACCTCGGCGGACAGTCCGGCCTGAACCTTTGCTCAGAGCTGAATCAGAAAGGAATCCTTGAAAAATATAACGTAAAGGTCATCGGCGTGCAGGTCGATGCCATCGAGCGTGGAGAGGATCGTATCGAGTTCAAAAATACCATGAACGAGCTCGGTATCGAGATGGCCCGCTCACAGGTTGCATACAGTGTGGATGAGGCGCTGAAAATAGCTGATGAGCTCGGATACCCGGTAGTTCTTCGTCCGGCATACACGATGGGTGGCGCCGGCGGCGGACTTGTTTACAACAAGGAGGAGCTGCAGACCGTATGTGCCAGAGGACTGCAGGCTTCACTTGTGGGACAGGTTCTCGTCGAGGAGAGTATACTCGGATGGGAGGAGCTCGAGCTCGAGGTGGTACGTGACCGCGAGGGCAACAAGATAACAGTCTGCTTCATCGAGAACATCGATCCGATGGGAGTTCATACCGGAGACAGCTTCTGCTCCGCACCGATGCTCACTATCTCAGAGGAGACTCAGAAAAAGCTCCAGGAGCAGGCATACAAAATCGTCGAGGCCGTACAGGTCATCGGCGGAACCAATGTTCAGTTTGCACATGACCCTGTATCTGACCGAATCATTGTTATAGAGATCAACCCGCGTACATCCAGATCCTCAGCGCTCGCGTCGAAGGCTACGGGCTTCCCGATCGCGCTCGTATCCGCGATGCTTGCCACGGGTCTTACGCTGAAGGACATCCCGTGCGGTAAATACGGAACACTTGACAAGTATTATCCGGACGGCGACTATGTTGTTATCAAGTTCGCTCGTTGGGCATTCGAGAAGTTCAAAGGAATCGAGGACAAGCTCGGCACACAGATGCGCGCGGTAGGAGAGGTCATGAGTATCGGAAAGACCTACAAGGAGGCATTCCAGAAGGCTATCCGTTCGCTCGAGACCGGACGCTACGGACTCGGACATGCAAAGGATTTCGATACACTTAGTAAGGATGAGCTTCTGAAAAAGCTCATCACACCGTCATCAGAGCGTCACTTTGTTATGTATGAGGCACTGAGAAAGGGCGCTACCGTAGATGAGATCCATGAGCTGACTCATGTGAAGAAATACTTCATCGAGCAGATGAAGGAGCTCGTTGAGGAGGAGGAAGCTCTTATCAAGGGTAAGGGAAGTCTTCCTGCTGATGACGCTCTCATCACTGCAAAGAAGGACGGTTTCTCAGACCGTTACCTTTCAGAGATCCTCGAGATTCCTGAGGAGGATATCAGAAACAAGAGAATATCACTCGGTGTGGAGGAGGCCTGGGAAGGCGTACACGTAAGCGGTACCGAAGACAGCGCTTACTTCTATTCGACCTACAATGCACCGGATAAAAACCCTGTAAATACTGACAAGAAAAAGGTCATGATCCTCGGTGGAGGACCGAACCGTATAGGTCAGGGTATCGAGTTCGACTACTGCTGCGTTCACGCGGCAATGGCTCTCAAAAAGCTCGGCTTCGAGACCATCATCGTCAACTGTAACCCGGAGACCGTATCTACTGACTACGATACATCGGATAAGCTCTATTTCGAGCCGCTGACTCTGGAGGATGTGCTTAGCATCTATCACAAGGAGAAGCCGGTCGGTGTCATCGCTCAGTTCGGTGGCCAGACACCTCTTAATATAGCAGCAGAGCTCGAGAAGAACGGAGTACGTATCCTCGGAACATCACCGGCAGTCATCGATCTGGCTGAGGACAGAGATCAGTTCAGAGCCATGATGGACAAGCTCGGTATCCCGATGCCGGAGAGTGGCATGGCAGTAAATGCCGACGAGGCGAAGGAGATCGCGAACAGGATCGGTTATCCTGTTATGGTTCGTCCGTCCTACGTTCTCGGCGGACGCGGTATGGAGGTCGTATACGACGACGATGCGATGGTTGAGTATATGAACGCTGCTGTCGGAGTAACACCGGATCGTCCGATCCTCATCGACCGTTTCCTTAACCACGCTATGGAGTGCGAGGCAGACGCTATCGCGGATGGCGGACACGCATTCGTGCCGGCCGTAATGGAGCATATAGAGCTCGCCGGAGTTCACTCAGGAGACTCGGCCTGCGTGCTTCCGAGTGTACATATTTCCGAGAAAAATGTACAGATCATCAAGGAGTACACCAGAAAGATAGCTGAGGAGATGCATGTTCAGGGACTTATGAATATGCAGTATGCTATAGAGAATGATACCGTGTATGTACTCGAGGCTAACCCGCGTGCATCACGTACGGTGCCGCTTGTATCGAAGGTATGTAATATAAGAATGGTACCGCTCGCGACAGAGATCATTACCGCGGATCTCACCGGAAAGCCGTCACCGATCCACGACCTTAAGGAAGGAGAGATCCCTTACTACGGTGTGAAGGAGGCAGCATTCCCGTTCAATATGTTCCAGGAGGTAGATCCTTTACTTGGACCTGAGATGAGATCAACGGGAGAGGTCCTCGGACTTTCCAAGTCCTATGGAGAGGCTTACTTCAAGGCTCAGGAGGGTGTAGGTTCAAAACTTCCTCTGTCAGGTACGGTCATGATCTCCGTAAACAGAAAGGATAAGGAAGAGGTCGTAGAGGTTGCGAAGCTCTTTGATGAGGTTGGATTCAAGATCGTAGCTACCGGAAAGACCTATGAGCTCATAAAGGAAGCAGGGATACCTGCAGAGCATGTAAAGAAGCTGTATGAGGGACGCCCGAATACACGCGATATGATCACGAACGGCGAAGTGGATCTGGTCATCAACTCACCTGTCGGAAAAGACAGCGTACATGACGACAGCTACTTAAGAAAGGCAGCCGTAAAGGCCAAGATCCCATATCTGACCACGATGGCTGCAGCGAGAGCCTCGGCAGAGGGTATCCGTTATATCAAGGAGCACGGAAACGGCGAGCTTTCATCACTTCAGGAGTTGCATGCTTCGATAAAAAGATAAAGAAAAGATAAGCAGAAAAATAGCCCGAACCGGATCATAAACCGAGTCGGGCTGTTTTTTTATGCTTCAGATTTCTTACACATCGCTTCGGCTGCATATCCGCATCCGAGCATGATCCAGAATATGGCAGCGGAGGTGATGGTCGAATCGTTCGCGAGACCGACTACCATATAGCCTGTAGTGGCCACCGCTGATACGATCACGAAGCTGTGAGGATCGAGTCCCTTGCCGGGAGTCGATCTGTTTTTGCCGCAGCACAGACGGAACGCTCGCACGATGAAAAGTCCGTAAAGGAACAACAGAGCCAACAGTGCGATGAGACCGTCCTGCACCCAGATCTGCAGGTACATGTTATGAGGTTTTGTGACGGTCTGTGTTTCGTATCCCATGTAGCGCTTTCCGACGTAGTCATCGTTCGGGAACTCATATACGAAGTTGTCACGACCGACGCCGAGGATCAGATGATCCGTAAGCATCGGGAACGTCCTCGACCAGATGTAACCTCGTCTGGAACCGAAATGATAGTTCCCGGAGAATCCGATCTTTTCGATAGGATCGAGCGTATCAAGTCTTCCGAAATCATTGTAGATCATAAGCTTGCCGTCTACATCCGTAAATCTCCATTCATAATGCCAGTCCTTGAAACAGAGGTAGTTGATGAAGCCCACACTGTCTTCGGTGACTGCATTTTCCTTTCCGGTGACACGTTTGTATTCCTCATTATATACGGCAAGCTTGTTGGCATCAGGCTGTATGGTCACACCGGAGATAACGAACGGGTGATAACCGTCCTGTGATATGGTAAGCGAGTTTTCATCCTCGTTCTTTGTTGTATTTATCGGATTGCCGGCCTCGTCAGTGATGGATATGAGTGACTCGATAGAGGTACGTCCCCAGTCGGATCCGTTCGTTTTGCTTGTATCCAGAGTAGCTATGATGGTCTTTCCGTCATCCTGATGGATGTTTAGGGATGAGTCGGTGCAGTCCATCGATTCAACGTAGTATTCCTCGCCACCTCTTAAGAGCTTTCCGATAAAGCCGGGGTAGAGAGTGACGAGCAGCAAGACTCCGATCACACATGAGCCAAGGAAAATGAAAGCAAGTGGCTTGGCTTTTTTGAGAATGGGGATGATAAGGATAGTCAGAAGTATAACGCCGACTGCTATTCCCACGATACCCGTACGTGATCTCGATGCCAAAAGAGTCACCACCATAAGTCCGACGGATGCTGCCGCGAGCAGTCTTCTGACGAGCTTCTCGCCGCGTACTATAAGATATGCACAGTACGGGATAACGAGCGCCGCGTATGTGCCGACGTAGTTCGGGTTGTACAGCGTCACGTAGCTCATACCCACGTCGAAGTTCAGCTTCACGTGGAAGTTTGAAAGATCCATCTGGTCTACGAGCTCCTGAGTGAGGATGATCTTTGCCCAGTCACTTTGGATCCAGTCGATGCCGAGTGCCTGAAACGTTCCCAATATGCCGACGATTATCGAACCGACCAGGATCACGTCCAATATGAACGTGAGAAGCTCCTTTGTCCTGAGAAATCCGAAGGCGATGTAGAAGCAAAGTATATAGGTGAGGACCACAAACCAGCCCTCAAACTGTTCATATCCTCCGAAAAATGCCACGGAAGTATGCTTTGACAGTATTGCCGAGAGGAGTGAGAACAGTCCGAATATACCTATCGCGACGGTCGGGGCGACGGTCTTTTTCTCCTTTAAAAAATCATTCTTCCCGTAAGGGAGCAGATAACAGAGACTGAAAAGGATGATGACGCCTATCAGTCTAAGGAAAAATGACTTGTAATATAGGAAGAAATCATAAAGCTTTCCGCCTACCGAGAACCACGGGTTCGTCTCGAGACCGCATACATATACGTGTATCACGGTGATCAGCGGCACGACCGCGATTGTGAGTATCAGCGGGATGAGCCACCATGTGAAGGTCCTGCTTTTGGCAGGCGCATTGTTCGCGGTATTTTTATTTGTATTCTTTTTAATATTCTTCGGTTTTGAACTCATGGTTATCATATGTCCTTTCGGGTAAAGTTAACAAAGATGATTATACTCCATGAGGGCTGTCTAAGTCAATAGATTTACCTTGCGCGAAAGCTTAATTTGGTGTATAATAAAGCCTGAAGTACACATCAGTACATATGCGCTGTGGCGCTTGAACGAGGAGAGGTATATGAACAAAGTTATAACGATCAACAGACAATACGGCAGCGGCGGACGTGAGATAGGGCGCAAGCTCGCGGAGATCTACGATATCCCGTTCTATGATAACGAGATCATAAGCCGTGCCGCGAAGGAGAGCGGATTCGCCGAGGCTGCCTTTGAGAATGCCGAAGAAAAGGCGACGAACAGCCTTCTGTATCAGATTGCGATGGGCATGAACATCTTTACCGCGCAGGAGATCGGCTATGCGGGGTTGTCGCTCGATGACCGTATTTATCTGGCTCAGGCAAACGTGGTGCGCAAGGTGGCGGAGAGCGGCCCGTGCGTCATCGTAGGCCGTTGCGCCGATCATATCCTCAGAGAGCGCGAGGATTTGATAAATCTGTTCATATTCGCATCGGTGGATTTTCGTATCCATCGTTCCATAGAGATCGATATGCTTCCGCAAGCCCGTGCAGCTGAGATAGTTCTGAAAAAGGACAAGACACGCGCAAACTACTACAAGTATCACGTGGGTGAGCGCTGGGATAATGTCCTTAACTACGATCTTTCCATAAGGAGTGACCTGGCCGGTATCGACGGCACGGTCGCTGCTCTGAAGGCATATCTGGATGCCCTGGATTCGGTATGATCCGGGTCCGGTACATTTTTATTTTCGCATAACATAGACAGGAGAATACATATCATGAGTAACAAAATCAGAACACGTTTTGCGCCGAGTCCCACGGGAAGAATGCACGTCGGGAACCTGCGCACGGCACTTTACGCCTATCTGATCGCAAAGCACGAGGGAGGAGATTTCCTGCTTCGTATCGAGGATACAGACCAGGAGCGGTTCGTCGAGGGTGCGGTCGAGCTTATCAACAGGACCATGGCCAAGGCAGGACTCGATCATGATGAGGGACCGGACAAGGACGGCGGAGTCGGCCCTTATGTTCAGAGTGAGCGAGTGGAGACGGGCGTATATATGAAATATGCAAAGGAACTCGTGGAGAAGGGAGAGGCTTACTACTGCTTCTGTACGAAGGAGAGACTTGAAAAACTCCATGAGGACGCCAAGGCGCGCGGAGAGGACGCGGCGAAGTATGACAAGCACTGCCTCTCGCTTTCAAAAGAAGAAATAGAGAAAAATCTCGCGGACGGCGTTCCTTATGTCATCAGACAGAATAATCCTACAGAGGGTGAGACGTCCTTTGATGATGTGATCTACGGAACCATCACCGCTCCGAACGCGGAGCTCGATGATATGGTGCTGATAAAGTCCGACGGGTATCCCACATATAACTTTGCAAACGTGGTCGATGACCATCTGATGGGCATCACACATGTGGTCAGAGGAAATGAGTACCTGTCCTCGGCGCCGAAGTACAACCGTCTTTATCAGGCGTTCGGATGGGACATCCCGGTTTACATTCACTGCCCGACGATCACTGATGAGGAGCACAAGAAGCTTTCAAAGAGATCGGGAGCATCATCATTTGAGGATCTGATGGAGCTGGGATTTTTGCCGGAGGCAGTGGTGAACTATGTGGCACTGCTCGGCTGGTCGCCTGACAGCGATCAGGAGATATACTCACTTTCTGAGCTTGTTAAGGTATTTGATTACAAGAGGATCAACAAATCTCCTGCGGTCTTTGACATGACGAAGCTCCGCTGGATGAATGGCGAGTATATCAAGGCGATGGATGACGAGACCTACTATGAGTACGCGATGCCGGTGATCGATGAGGTCATCAAAAAGGACATGGACAAGCGTACCATCGCAGACCTCGTAAAGACGAGAATAGAGGTATTTCCGGACATCAAAGAGAAGATTGACTTCTTTGAGGAGTTGCCTGACTACTCTACAGAGATGTATACACACAAGAAAATGAAGACCAATTCCGAGAACTCACTGGCGGCGTTAAATGAGATGTTGCCTGAGCTCGAGGCGGTCACCGATTGGGGACATGATTCGATCGAGAAGGTTGCCATGGATTATGTGGCGGCGCACGAGTGCAAAAACGGACAGGCGCTCTGGCCGCTGAGGACAGCTGTGTCCGGCAAACAGATGACACCGGGAGGTGCGTACGAGATCATGGAGATCCTCGGGAAGGAAGAATCGTTAACCCGCATCAGAGAGGGGATCAAAAAGTTAAGTGCAGCAGTCGAATGAGGCACAGTTTGAGGCCATCCATCATGGCGAAGGACCTATGATGGTTTTGGCCGGGCCCGGTGCCGGGAAAACATTTGTCATAACAAACCGTGTTGCGTATTTGATCACGGAGCTAAAGGTGCCACCGGAAGAGATTCTGGTGGTTACTTTTTCACGTGCAGCAGCGGAGGAGATGAAGGAGCGTTTCGATGCGCTCACGAATTATTCCTGTTCCGGCGTTCGGTTCGGGACATTTCATTCTGTATTCTTTGAGATTCTGAAGAAGGCTTATCACTATGAGGCGAAGGACATAGTCACTGACAGCCTCAAGTTCCGGTTTATATCAGAGGCACTTACCGACTCCGGCTTTGAAGTAGAGGACAGGCAGGAGTTTTTGGAGGCCCTTGAAAAAGAGATATCAAAGGTCAAGGGTGACGGGATTGACGTGGAGAACTACTACTCGGCGTCGTGTCCTGATGAGGTCTTTCGGAGTATATTCAGGGGATACAGGGACAGACTGCTGAAGCACAGAGCCCTTGATTTCGACGATATGGTGGTCTATACGTATGAGCTTTTGACAAAAAGGCACGATATCCTGCGGGCATGGCAGGAGAGGTTCAAATACGTGCTTATCGATGAGTTCCAGGATATAAACAGGCTGCAGTATGAGAATATCAGGATGCTGGCGGCGCCGCAGAACAATATCTTTATCGTGGGTGACGATGACCAGTCGATATACGGCTTCCGCGGGGCGAGACCGGATATCATGCTGAGCTTCCCGGAGCAGTATCCGGAGGCGAAACGTGTGACTCTGCGGATCAATTACAGGTGCTCACCGCACATCCTTGAGGCGGCGGGTAGGCTTATCGGGCACAATTCAAAAAGGTACAAAAAGGATATCGAGGCTCTCGATCGTGAGACGGAGCCCGTGAGGATGAAGTATTACACGGATCTCGCGTCTGAGGCCGAGGGGGTATGTGAGCATATCAGGACATATATGGGGCTCGGGATCAGACCGGAGCAGATTGCGGTTTTGTTCAGGACGAATCTCCAGATGAGGACGATAGCCGGAAAGCTGATGGATCACAATATCCCGTTCCGTATGAAGGAGGCGATCCCGAACCTGTTTAAAAGCTTTCTCGCAAAGGATATCATCGCGTATCTGCAGATAGCAAGCGGTGATGATTCGAGGGAAACCTTTTTGCAGATCATGAACAGACCGCTCAGGTATATCAGCAGAAAAGCGCTTGATAAACCTGAGATTGATTTCCGCGAGATCAGGGATTATTATATGAGGCAGAAGCAGCATTGGATGATAGAAAGGATACAAACCCTCGAAAAAGATATAAACTCCTTACGAAAAATGACACCGCTCACCGCAATCCATTATATTCGTAAGCAGATCGGGTACGAGGACTTTTTGAAAGAAAGAGCCGCTGAGCGCGGTGTAAAGCCCGATGACTGGTTCGAGACTCTCGAGGAAATCGAGGAGTCCGCTACGGGTATGATGTCCATCAGGGAGTGGCTTGAATACGTGGAGAGCTACGGTGAGGAGCTCGAAAAAATGCAGAATGAGGATAAGCAGGATGTGCCCGAGGGCGTGGAACTCATGACCATGCATGGGGCAAAGGGGCTTGAGTTCGATGTAGTCTTTATCCCGACCGTAAATGAAGGAGTGTGCCCGTACAGAAAGGCATCACTTGCTCCTGAGATAGAGGAGGAGAGGCGAATGCTCTACGTGGCGATGACCAGAGCGGGGTATCACCTCCACATGTCGTACGTGGGCAGACGATTCAATAAAAAAGCAGAGCCGTCCAGGTTTATCGCGGAGATAGATCCTGACGGCAGAAATCGAAGCGAGTCGTAAGAGGCCATGTCAGCCTGCGGTATCATCGCCCCAGAATGAATCAAGTGCATCATTAAGTGTATCAATAGTTACGGTTTCATGGGAGTTCCATTCTCTGGGGAACTCCTTCATATATTCCTGACGTAAAAATCTATCGTCCAAAAGCAGGACTACACCTCTGTCCTCGGAAGTTCTTATCACGCGGCCGCCCGCCTGGAAAACCTTGCCGAGTCCCGGATAGAGGTAGGCGTAGTCGAAGCCGTTCCCTTTTTTCTCATCAAAATATCTTCTGAACAGCTCCCTCTCATCGCAGACCATGGGAAGTCCCGTGCCGACGATGGCAGCGCCGATCAGGCGGTCGCCCGTCAGGTCTATCCCCTCCGAGAATATCCCGCCCATCACGCAGAGTCCGACCACGTTGTCGGAGTCAAAGGCAGCCAGAAAATCCTCGCGCTCCTGTTCCCTCATGCTCCGCCCCTGAGTGAGCAGAGTGATGTCATCAGGCAGGTCGATGAACGTAGCCACATCTTCCATAAATTTATATGAAGGAAAGAATACAAGATAGTTTCCCCTCTTTGCGGTAACGAAGCGCTCTATATAGGTCGCGATCCGCTCGTACATCTTCGGGCCGCGGCTTTTGTACAGGCTGGTCACATCCCGGGCTATGAGGATCAGACGCTGATCATCGGTGAAAGATGATCTGGCGTAGACCGCGTCGTCATCCGGATCACCGCCGAGCTGCTCCTTGTAGTAGCGGATAGGGAGCAGAGTCGCCGAGAAAAATATCCCGGCTCTCGCCCTGTCGCATACCTCACGAAGTCTCGTTGACGGATCCATGCACTGAAGAGTTACGCGGAAGTTTCCATCCGAATCATAGTTCGCGTAGGTCATATAATGATCATCATACTCCTCCCACACGACTATGGCTCTTCTTACATTAAAGTAAAACTCCAAAAAAAGATCTCTGTCCGGGAGAACCGGATTCTCTGCAGCCATAAGCTCGTAGTTTGCTACCACTCTTAGGAGCTTGAAGCCGATGGATGAAAAATCCTCCACCTCAAGAAACGGATCACACTGTCTTTTTAATTCGAGCAGAGCCCTGTTCACGCTTTCGACAGAGCTTATAAACTGTCTCAAAGAGTACACCGCATCAGGTCGGCGTTCTTTTTTTAACATGGCCTTGGCAGACCTCGCCACAGCCAGAAAGTCTTCCTTAACTATGGTCGCCGAGTACATCTCGCGACCGCGCTCGACCAGGTTGTGCGCCTCATCTATAAGAAGGACCATGCGGCCCTTTTTCTGCGGACTGAAGAAACGTCTCAGATAAACATTCGGATCAAATACGTAGTTATAGTCTCCTATGACCGCGTCAGCGAACAGCGCTGCATCCAGACTCAGCTCAAACGGACACACCATATGCCTGTCGGCGTACGTGATCACGATGTCGCGCGATATGCCGGTCTCGTGGGTGAGCAGGTCATAAAGAGCGTCGTTAACCCTGTCAAAATGTCCCTTCGCGCGGGGGCAGGTAGCAGGATCGCAGGCGGGCTTGTCAAGTATGCAGAGCTTTTCCTTCGCGGTGAGAGTGATGGGCTTGAAGCAGGCGTCATCACCCACCGAGTCCTTCAAAAGACTGAAGCAATCCTCTGCGACCGTCCTTGTGATAGTCTTTGCCGTCAGGTAGAATATGCGGTCTATGAGCCCCTCGCCCATGGCTTTTATGGAAGGAAAGACCGTGGTTATCGTTTTACCGACGCCTGTGGGCGCCTCTATAAAAAGTCTTTTGCCTTCGTTTATTTTTTGATAAGTAAAAGCGGTCAGATCGTCCTGGCCGGGTCTGTACGGGAAAGGAAAGTCCATTTTTTCGATGGAGTCGGATCTTTTTTTTGCCCAGTCAAACTCATACACCGCCCATGGCTTGTAGCTTTCGATCAGGTCAAAAAACCATTTGGTGATCTCATCGGAGGTAACGGTTTCCTTAAATCGCTTTATCCTCTCATTTTCCATGTTGCAGTAGGTGATCTGTACGTCGATCTCATCGAGCCCCTCATCAGTCGTCACCATATAAGCATAACACTTGGCCTGTGCCAGATGGACGGGATCAGGCTCCTCGAGCTCGGCCAGATCCTTATATACACCCTTTATCTCATCGATAAGAACTATGTCATCATCGCGGAAAATCCCGTCAGCCCTGCCCTCGACGGTGAGCGTAAACTCCTCCTTAGTTTCCGGTGAGGAGATATTTACGCACGTAAATAAAGGGACCTCGGCCTCATAACCGATGCCCATGGAGGATTGGATCTTGCGATGAATACGGCTGCCCTCCTGCATAGCCTCGAGGTTCTGTACCCCGGTGCCGGTGGAGCTTAGGTCTCCCGAACGCAGGATGAACTCAACCAGATTTCTTACAGATATCTTGACTACTTGTGTTTCTTCGTTCATACTATGGATTATAAACTTTTTTAAAAATGTTTGCAACACTTTGCATATAAGCTGCATCTTATAGATGAACCAAGCGGGAAGGACACCCGGAATGATAACCGCAGATCCTTCACATCGCTTCAGAAAGGAGGGTTTTTATGACCGATATGGAATGGGCATTGGTCTCGCAGGCAAAGAAAGGGGACGCCCACGCTTTTGCACTGCTGTATGAAAAATACTACAAAGACCTTTACCGGTTTGCACTGTGTTATCTGAAAAATACCGCGCAGGCAGAGGACGCAGTGAGCCAGGCCGTATTAAAAGCATACGAAAAATTGCCGAATCTTCAGAAAGAAACATCTTTTAAAAGTTGGTTGTTCCAGATAACAGCAAATGAATGCAAGATGCTTTTCAGAAATAACAAAGAGGTTTCACTTCCTGAGGACTTCGAACAGCAGACTACAGAGGAGGGCTACTCAGAGCCCGAGATAGATGATCTGTTGCAGGTACTGAATGATGATGAAAGAATGGTGATCACGCTGAGCGTGTTCTCAGGCTACAGATCCACGGAGATATCGAGGATGCTGACCATGAGACCAGGGACAGTGAGATCGTTAAAGAGCAGGGCGCTTGACAAGCTTCGCACAGCCATGGCACCTGCGATGAGTTAAGAAAGGAAGGAGGTAGAAAAATGTCAGAATATAATGAAAACGATAAAAATATTACGAACAATGAAGAGCCGAAGATCTGGTCGGCAGGAAATGATGCTGGACTTCCGCAGCCGGATCAGCTGACCGAAGAGGACATCTACCGGATTCTCCAGGATGATGCGCAGGATATCGAGCCGCCGGCATCGCTCAGCCCGGCTCAGATAGAGAAAAAGCTTCAGAACGTAGTTCAGGATGAGACCCGAAAGAGATCACCGTGGGTTTACGTTGCCGGTTTGGCGGCATGCCTCGTGTTCGGTGTGATGGCAGGACTGCTTACATTTTCTCTTATAAATAGGGGTGGCGATGAGCAGGGAGAGATGCAGACGGTTATGCCGGATAAGGTAGCCCAAAGCGACGTATCGAATGAAAAGAGTGAGGATACCGCCGAGGAGACAGAGTCGGAGGTACATGAGGGCTCACTCAGCTACGATGAGGTATGCGATATCATAAACAAGTACAACGCCGAGACCCGCCAGCAGTATAAGGGCGATATCGAATACATGGTTGAGGACGCCGATATGGTAGAGGAGGCAGCTCCGGCCGTTGAGGAGGCAGCTCCTGCTGCAAATGATGCTGCCGGGGATGCATCAAAGAGTGAAACAAGCGATAGGTTTGATACGACCGGAGACTACTCCGAGACCGACAAGCAGGTTGAGGGAGTGGATGAGGGAGATATCGTAAAGACCGACGGAAAGCATATCTTTACGGTTGAGCCTTCTACCTTCGGGTTCAGGATCCATGTGATAGAGCCAAACGGAAACAAGTCAACAGAGGTCGGAAGAGTCGAGGTTCCCCAAAGCAACTGTCAGGAAATGTATCTGGTTGGAGACAGGATATTTGCGATCGGTACCGGGTGGAGTGACGGTTCTGACCTGAGAAACGGTGAGTACGATTACAAATGGTATCGCGGATCGGAGCTCAGCAGGACTCGTACAGTAACGACAGTTATCGATATATCGGATGCTACAGCGCCGAAGATCATTAAATCTCATACCCAGACGGGCAGATACAATACATCAAGAATCTGCGACGGTTTCCTCTATGTATTTACCGAGGATTGGTATGAGAGAGATACTGACTATGAAAAGGACAAGCCTGAGGAGTTCGTACCGCAGATCGATGGTGAGATCTGTGCACCGGGATGCATCGTGAGGGCCGGAGATAAGTACATAAACAACTACATGGTCATGACATCACTCTCTGTTGATGATCCGGATCGTATCACAGACAGACTTGCGGTACTGGGTGGCGGAGCTACTTATTATGTAAGTACGGAGAACATCTATATCGCCAGACCTGATGGCAGCAATAACTATGGATGGTTCGGAATATCGGCTTCAGACATCACTTCCATTACGAAGTTCAGATACAATGACGGAAAGATCAAAAGAGTTGCTGAGACCACCTTCCGCGGTACTATCTCAAACTCATACTATATGCATGAGTATCAGGGTAACTTCTGCTTCGTATATACGAGCAGAGGAAGATCGGGAGCCACCACAAACGGACTCTGTGTACTTGACGGAGACTTAAAGCCTCTCGGCGAACTCGACAAGATAGCAGTCGGAGAGGAGATATATGCATCCTACTTCATCGACAGCATGGCATACTTCGTGACCTACAGAAACACTGATCCGGTATTCGCGGTAGACATCTCGAATCCGTCCATGCCGGTACTGAAAAGTGAGCTGAAGCTCCCGGGATTCTCATCCTATCTGCACAGCTTCGGTACCGACAAGCTCATCGGAATCGGTTACGGTGACAGCACGAAGGATGGTGAAGGCTGGGATAACACTGCGAAGCTCTCACTCTTCGAGATCGGAAAGGATTACAGTATAACTGAGCTTTCGAAAATATTTGCCGAGTTTGGAGCAAATCACATTGCAGATTCAAACCACAAGGCAATATTCGTAGATGAGGAAAGAGGTCTCGTGGGACTCGCACTCATGAGCGACGGCTATGATAAAGATACCGGTGAGTATACTTTCCTTCAGCATTATGTGGTATATGAGCTCGTAGGCAAAAAGTTCGTAAAGGTTATGGATGATAAAAATGAGAATATGAACGACGGAATCTCATATGAGAATCTCCGCGGAGTGCGTATAGGAGAAACCTTCTACGTATGCGACCCGACAGGAGTTCAGACTGCTTATACTATCTCAGGGGATGGAAGTAAGTGGAAAAAGGCGTGACCATAAAGCCATAGCGGAAGGATCCATAGATGGTCAGCCCCAAAAAAGGGGGAGCTCTGAAATATCAGAGCTCCTCCAGTTTTTTGTTTATGAACTGATCCCAATATGCGTCATCATCGTCTCCCGGGAGTTTCTGTACGTGTGAGCCTGTGCCCGGATCGGATGCCGGCTCGATCGTCACGCCTTCAGGCAGGTCTTCATCGTCCGAAGCCTCCTCCATGATGCTCTCAAATACTTTGGAGACCTCCTCGAGTACGGATGGATCATCGATGTTCTCGATGGTGAACTCCATCTCGTCTCCCTGGTCCTCGATTGTCACGCCGAACAGATAAGCCTCGGCGATGTTTTCATCTGTAGGTGTCAGTGCCGCGTAAGCCTTGTCCTCGTATTCAAACATGCAGATGACCTGGCATTCGGTTTGTGTACCATCGTCCTCCTCTATGGTTACGATGATGTCATCAAGTTCGTTAAGATCGGGTAATTCCATTTGTTTTCCTCCTGAAATCGATTTCTTGTCCACAATTATAATACATTTTCTTCACAAAGTAAACACAAATTACTGCTAGAATGGCAAACGTAATCAGGAAAACAACGTGTTTAAAGCGTTTATCAAAACAAAGGAAGGTGAAAAGATATGGAGAATCAGGAAGGACGTTATATCATCGAGTATGACACCCAGACGGGTGAACCTATCTATAGCGACGGCTACAGAGAGGGCAGACAGCAGAATGAATACAGGTCTTCCGAGACCGGACCGGAGTACAGAGCGCACGAGCCGGAGTACAGAGCACCGGAGCCGGAGTACAGATCGCCGGAGCCGCAGCCGATGCCTGAAGGAAATGTATATCGTTTCCAAAACACTGAGGCACTCAGACCTAAAAAGGTCAGGAAGGGCTGGACGATGCCGAAGGTTGCTCTCGGCGCCGTGATGTTCGGAGTGATCGCAGCCGGATGCTTTTTCGGAGTAAATGCGGGACTAAACGCTCTCACGGGTGGAGCAGGTGAGAGCAAGCCTGCAGAGGAGATCTCGCAGACGAGAGTTGAGGCACATACGGATGACTCAAAGGCAACAGGTACTGTGGCAGCGGGCGTTTCGGATATCGTTGACGCAGTGATGCCGTCTGTAGTCGGAGTTGCAAATACTACTGTCGTTCAGAACTTCTTCGGACAGCAGTATGAATCAAAGGGTGAGGGTAGCGGTTTTATTGTAAAGCAGGATGGCGATGAGCTTTTGGTAGTGACCAACGCGCATGTGGTCCAGAACGCAAAAGAGATCGAGGTCACATTCTGTGATAATGAAAATGTGAAGGCTACGGTAAAGGGCACCAGCGAGTCAAACGATATCGCGCTCCTTACCATTGATATGAAAAATATCAAGGACTCCACCAAAAAGGAAATCAAGGCTGCAACCTTGAGATCAACAGATGACGTAAAGGTCGGTGAGATGGCTATCGCGATCGGAAACGCAAACGGAAGCGGACAGTCAGTGACAGTCGGATATGTGAGCGCAAAGGATCGTACATTTATCATCGGAACTACTGATTCAGACGGAAAGAGCAATACCCGTCCGATGCTTCAGACAGACGCGGCTATCAACCCGGGTAACTCAGGCGGACCGCTTATCGATTCGAAGGGTCGTGTTATCGGTATCACGACATCCAAGGAGTTTACGGCGGTTGACGGAAGAGATATCGTAGGTATGAACTATGCTATCCCGATGTCTGACGGTGTATCGATCATAAATGATCTGATGAACCGTGAGGTTCTGAAGGACAGAGAAAAAGGATATCTCGGAATCACCGGTGAAAACATCGACTCTGAGGCAGCTAAAAAATACAACATGCCTGAGGGCGTATATGTGAAGTCGCTCTCCGATACAGGAGCTGCTGCGAAGGCGGGCATCTATCAGGGCGACATCATCACAAAGATCGACGGAACCCAGGTTAAAAAGATAGAGGATGTCAGAGAGATAGTAAACTCAAGACGTGTCGGAACTACCATCGAGGTTACCGTACAGCGCTCAAACGGAAAAGAGTACGAGGAGCAGAAGATCAAGGTGAAGCTCGCGTCAAAGGATACGCTGGATGGCCTTCCTGAGGAGCAGTATGACGATGGCTCCGATGAGAATCAGGAGCAGCAGCAAATGCCGAATGACGGCGGTGACCAGATCATCCCGTGGGGATTCTTCCAGTAAAACTGACACTTGCAAGATAGCAATAATTAAGGTATAATTAACCCGTCGGCATTTGCCGGCGGGTTTTGTTTTAAAACGCATTATTGGAGGGTGCTATGTATAAATGGGAGGAAAACATCAGGAAAGTAGAACCTTATGTTCCCGGTGCGCAGCCGAGACAGAAGGATATTATAAAGCTTAATACGAATGAAAACCCGTATCCGCCGTCGCAGAAGGTGATAGACGCGATACGTGAGAGTGATCTCGATACAGCCATGAGAAAGTATCCTGATCCGACGTCAAACGAGCTTACAAAGGCGATAAAGGAGTATTATGGTCTTGAGGATGAACAGGTATTCGTCGGCACAGGTTCGGATGATGTGTTGTCCATAGCATTTTTGACATGCTTTAACTCGGATAAGCCGATAGTATTTCCGGATGTGACATATTCCTTTTACCCCGTTTGGGCGAAGGTTTACGGTATCCCGTATCGTGAGATCCCCGTGGATGACGGGATGAGAGTGAGAGTAGAGGATTACGGAGTCGGTGAGGGAAAACACGAGCCGAACGGAGGAGTGGTTATAGCCAATCCGAACGCTCCTACGGGCATCGCTCTTTCACGCAAGGAGATACTCGAGGTCGTGGAAGCGAACCCTGATGTTGTCGTGATCGTGGATGAGGCGTATGTTGATTACTCTGGTGAGAGTGCGCTGCCGCTTTTGATGGATCATGAAAACCTTTTGATCGTGAGGACATTCTCGAAATCAAGAGCTATGGCAGGGGCGCGTATAGGCTTTGCGATCGGATCGCCGAGGCTTATCGGTGCGATGAATGATGTCGCCCAGTCGATCAACTCATATACCAAGCCGACACTGTCTCTTACGGCAGCGGTCGCGTCCATAGCAGATGAGGAGTACTTCAGAGCCAGGATAGATGATGTTCTTAAGACCCGTGCGAGAACCGTGCTTGAGCTGAAAAAAAGAGGCTTTTCCGTTCTGCCGTCGTCGACCAATTTTGTATTCGCGGCGCCAAGCAGGATTGATGCGGGCCTGCTTTATGAGGAGCTCGGCGACAGAAAGATCTATGTGAGACATTTTAACGGGGAAAAGACGAAAAAGTATCTCCGTATAACCATCGGCACGGACCGGGAGATGGATTCGTTGTTCGCTGCGATAGATGAGATAATGCATACGTATTGATCGTTGTTATATTCTGATAACTGTTGGAGGGTGTATGCCGGGAGATTTTTTTGAAAAAAAGGTCGCGAACCCGAGTGTGTTTATGGAAAACAGGCTCGATCCGCACGCGGAGTTCGAGACCTTCATAGACGGGAAGACCAATCGAATCCTTAGTCTGGATGGCGAGTGGTCTTTTTCCTATGCTGACAGACCGGCAGGCGAAACCGAAGGGTTCGAGGCGGAGGATTTTGACCACAGCTCGTGGGCTACCATAAGGGTACCCGGTCATATCCAGTTGCAGGGCTATGACAAGCCTCACTATACCAACACGGCGTATCCGTGGGACGGACGCGAGGCGCTCGGACGCGGATGGACACCCGATGAGTTCAATCCGGTAGCGGAGTATATAAAGACATTTGAGATTCCGAAAAAACTGGTCGGTACCGGCATGAGACTGTCGTTCCAGGGTGTGGAGAGCTGTGCCGGAGTATGGTTAAACGGAGAGTACGTGGGATATTTTGAGAACAGCTTTGATCCCGCGGAGTTTGATATAACAAGGTTTATAAAAAAAGGCAAAAACAAGCTTGCCGTGCGTGTATATAAATGGTGTGCGGGCAGCTGGTGTGAGGACCAGGATTTTTTCAGATTCTCGGGGATATATCGCTCTGTTTATATTTATACCGTGCCTGATGTGCATATGGAGGATATCAGGATCAGAGCGCTTCCGGATGAAGTATTTAAGGACGGTACGCTGGAGGTAAAGGTAAGCGTGTCGAATCCGGGGAACGTGAGATTTTTGCTTACGGAGCCCAATGAGGCAGAGGATGAGGAGGATAAGGTCGTATATGACTCTGGCGAGCATCCTGTGGGACAGGAGCGCGGAAAGGCCGATCTGTATACGATGAAGATCACATCGCCGAAGCTGTGGAGCGCGGAAAAGCCGAATCTCTATAAACTCGGGGTGTATGTTTCTGATCCAAGCGGAAAGAAAAAAGAGTATTCGTCGTTTAATGTAGGCTTCAGAAGGTTCGAGCTGAAGAACGGACTGATGCTGATAAACGGCAAAAGGATAGTGTTTAAGGGTGTAAACAGGCATGAGTTCAGCTCGGACAAAGGACGTATGGTCACTGACGAGGAGCTTCTTACCGACATCCTTACGATGAAAAAGAATAATATAAACGCGATCAGGACGAGTCACTATCCTGATGACGTGAGAATATATGATCTGTGCGATGTATATGGTTTGTACATGATCGCCGAGAACAACATGGAGACGCACGGGACCTGGAATATGCATGATCCCATCGCGCGCCTCGGTGACAGTACTCCATCGGATTTTGAGAGTATCAATGAGTATGCCGAACAGGTCATCGACAAGGTAATCCCGGGGGACGATGAGAGATGGGCACCTATGCTCCTTGACAGAGTGAGGTCATGTTATCACAGGGATAAAAATCATCCGTCGATCCTCATTTGGTCTATAGGTAACGAATCCTTCGGCGGGTCGGTGCTCCAGAGTATGACGGATCTTTTCCATGCGCTCGATCCGGACAGGTTGGTGCACTATGAGGGGATTTTCCATGACAGGAGATACCCGAATACGAGTGATATCGAGAGCCAGATGTATCCGTCGGTGGCGGACATCGAGGCATTTTTGGAGGCGCATCCGAAAAAGCCTTTCATTTGCTGCGAGTACACCCATGCTATGGGAAACAGCTGTGGAGGGATGCATAAATACACGGATCTTTCAGAGAGGGAACCGAGGTATCAGGGAGGCTTCATCTGGGATTATATAGATCAGTCGTTGGACGCTGAGACGGTTTACGGAGAGCCTTATCAGGCATACGGCGGTGATTTCGGTGACAGGCCGGCATCGTATGAGTTTAGCGGAAACGGAATAGTATACGGCCCGGACAGAACCCCCTCGCCGAAAATGCAGGAGGTCAAGGCAAACTATCAGGGAATACACGTGGAGTTTTTCAATGACGGGGTTAGACGTGGGAAAAAGCCGCTGCTTCCGGGCATGATGAGGATAGTGAACAACAACCTGTTTACGTCGACCTCGGAATATATGTGCCGTATCGATCTGCTCTTCGAGGGTGAGCGTGTCGATATGGAGGTTATAGATACCGATGTGGCGCCCATGAGCGAAAAGGTGATGAAAATCCCGTTCTATGGCAATGAAAAAAAGCCGGGAGAGTACGCTTTCATAGTTTCCTTCATGGAAAAGGAGGACAAACCATGGTGTAAGGCCGGATATGTGGCAGCGTTCTCACAGTGGTGCTACACCGTAGAGTATGGGATTGATGACGATGAAGAAGAGGAGGAGACCGAGCAGGCGCCGGATACAGTCTTTGGTATCGAGAGAGCAGGTGGGCTTGAGATCATCCGCGGCGAAGAAAATATCGGTATCAGAGGCGACAGCTTCTTTGCACTGTTTTCAGGTCCCATGGGAGGACTCGTTTCCTATAACTGCAGGGGAAGAGAACTGATTAGTGTCGTTCCGAAGCCGAACTTCTGGAGAGCTCCCACTGATAATGACAGAGGGGCGTTTTCGCAGATGAGATATGCGCAGTGGAAGACAGCAAGCCTGTACCAGCGGCCTGTTTACGCAGGAGAGCCACGGATACTCTACCCTTGGATGGTGGATTATGATAAAAAATATGGAATGGGAGCAGAAAAACGTAGTGACAGAACGGTTTTCATAAGATTTAAATATATTATAGCTACCAGTCCCGAGACAAATGTGGACGTCAGCTATACGGTTCATCCGAATGGCAGGATAAAAATGGAGCTTGATTATGATCCGGAAAAAGATATGATAGAGATGCCGGAGTTCGGACTTATGTTTACCCTGGATAAGGCCTTCGACAGGCTGGAGTGGTATGGTCTCGGACCTGAGGAGACCTACGCGGACAGAAAGAGAGGCGGTCGCCTCGGCATCTGGAAAAACAAAGTAGAGGATAATATGGCACGCTATCTGGTTCCGCAGGAGTGCGGGAACAAAGAAGACGTGCGGTATATAAAGGTGATGGATAAAAACGGCTATGGGCTGATATTCACCGCGAGTGAGGGCTCGATGAGCGCTTCGGCGCTGCCCTATACACCACACCAGCTGGAACTCGCGGCGCATGCGTACGAGCTGCCGAAGGTGTATAACACGATAGTTCGTGTGTCAAAGGCTCAGATGGGAGTCGGCGGTGACGACACCTGGGGGGCGCGAGTTCATCCCGAGTATCTGCTCGATGTGAGCGGACATATGCATTTTGAGGTAATGATTGGAGGCTTATAATGAGTGAGAATGAATTAAATACGACAAATAATGACTCCGGAAACGGCACCGGAGGTAACGATAACGGAGGCTATGAGCGCGTATGCTATATGTGCCATCGCCCTGAGAGTAAGGTCGACAAGATGATCGTGATCCCGAACAATATCTGTATCTGTTCAGACTGCATGCAGAACACGCTTGACCAGATCTCGGCATCGGGCTTTCCGGGTATGCAGGGACTCAGCCCACAGGACATCATGAACATCAGCGGGATGGGTATCGTGCCGCCCGATGAGTTCCAGATGAAGCATGCCGTAAAAAAGAAAAAGAAAAAGGAAGAGCCGAAGGAGTCGCCTGCACTTGATATCAAAAATCTCCCCGCACCGCACGTTATCAAGGGCAATCTTGATGAGTATGTGGTCGGACAGGAGCACGCGAAAAAGGTTCTCGCGGTCGGCGTCTACAACCATTACAAGCGAGTTATGGCGGAGATCTCCGAAAACGAGGAGAGCGATGACGATTCGACCGTGAAAAAGGGAGTTAAGCTCGACGGTATCGAGATCGAGAAGTCAAACATGCTGATGCTCGGACCGACAGGTAGCGGAAAGACGTTTATGGTAAAGACCATGGCAAAGCTTTTGCAGGTACCGCTCGCGATCACGGACGCCACAGCGCTCACCGAGGCCGGATATATCGGTGATGACGTGGAGAGTGTGATCAGCAAGCTCCTTTCCAACGCAGGGAATGATGTCGAGCTCGCAGAGCGCGGGATCGTCTATATCGACGAGATAGACAAGATCGCAAAGAAGGCAAATGCCCACAATCGCGATGTATCGGGTGAAGCCGTGCAGCAGGCACTCCTAAAGCTTTTGGAGGGCGCTGATATCGAGGTGCCTGTGGGTGCCACAAATAAAAATGCCATGGTACCGATGACCACGGTCAACACCAGCCATATCCTCTTCATCTGCGGGGGTGCATTCCCGGGACTTGAGGATATCATCAAGAAAAGGCTGTTAAGCAGCGGAACCATGGGCTTCGGCTCAGTCCTCAAAGATAAATATGATGAAGATAATGATATTTTTAGTAAGGTTGAGACAGAAGATATACGTGAGTTTGGACTGATTCCGGAGTTCATAGGAAGGTTACCGATCGTCTTTTCTCTGGCTGATCTTGATGAGGATATGCTCGTAAAGGTTCTCACTGAGCCGAGAAACGCTATCGTCAAACAGTATCAGAAACTCCTCGAGATGGACGAGGTTAAGCTGACGTTCGAGGATGATGCGCTCAGAGAGGTGGCAAAAAAGGCTGTAGAGAAAAAGACGGGAGCGAGAGCGCTCCGCTCCATCATAGAGGACTTCATGATGGATATCATGTACGAAATTCCGAAGGATGATTCCATCGGAGAGGTCACGATCACGAGGGATTACATCCTCGGAAAAGGTGCTCCACAGATAAGGATGCGCGGAAGCTATTGATTTTCACTAAAAGATATGATATAGTGATGTAGTTTGTTACAAACGTTGGCCCATCGCCAAGCGGTAAGGCACAGGACTTTGACTCCTGCACTCGTGGGTTCGGTCTCCGCTTTGCTCTTGGCTGCACAGCAGACAATGTCTGCATCGAACAGGATGTGCCAACTGTCAACTTCGTTGACAAGGCATTCCCTCGCCCCGCTGGCCCGGTTTTTCTTAAAAAAGTTCCGAAAAACCGTACATTCTGAGGTTTTTTTACTTCATAATAGACTCTAAAAAAATGATAAAATTCTATGAAATTTAACAAAATCTGATGGCAAATTGGGGTAAAATTGGGGTAAAATGCCTGGGGTAAAACAATATATCAATTGACACATGTTGCTGCTCTGCCCAATCTCAAATAATCTAAAAGTGACATATTTCATTTCCGGAAATGATTGAATATGAATTCCTGTTTTTCTCTTGACAATCCGTTTGATTAGGCGTAGAATATTTACAACAACGGCAGTAATTCCGATTTGCTGCCGAAATGGTGAAACGAGGGGGTGGATGATTTGAATAACGAGCCGATTCCCGACAAATCCATTTTTTCAAGAAACGACTATTACAAGATCCTGATTGATAAATATGGAATTAACTCAAGGGATGCCCTTTCATACGCGCTTCGCAGGGATTTGGCGGGTGGAATAATCGTACATGTGGGAAGAGATCAGTATTCGTATCCTCAGGGAAAAAGAGTTTACTCCCACAACTACTCAGATGAAGCTGCGCGTATTGCGGAAGAAATCCACTCTCATTACGCCGAAGTAGATTATCAGATTTTTGAACTCACGCAGCTAAATGCTTTTGTCAACCACCTGATTGCCCGGAATACCATTTTTGTCTCTGTGGAAAATGATGCAATAGATTATGTCTTTGAAACGCTAAGAAATATATACCCCGGGCAAACAATGATGAAACCGACTGTGGATGACTACTACAGGTATTTGGTAGATGATCAGATTGTTGTGGGTAGGCTTCCCTCCGAAACTCCAACAGGAACTCCAGAACCGTGGATGAGCAAGCTTGAGAAGATTCTGGTGGATATATCCGTAGATAAATTGCTTTCCCGTATTGTTTCAGAAAGCGAATACGATTCCATATTTCAGGAAGCGTTTGATCGATATATCCTAGATCTTAAAGCAATGCAGAGGTATTCCAACAGGAGGGGGGCATCTACAAAATTTCGATCGATATTTGATAAGCATTGCGGCATGATCTTGGAAGGATAAGTATGATTTCAAAAGACAATTACGGTGCTGAGCACATTCGGCAGATACAAAATGATAACCACAGCGATCCGGCACTGATTGAAAGGACGCTTTTTGCGTTCGGATTGTTAGAGGCGCTGGCAAATGTCGGTCTGAATTTCATCTTCAAAGGCGGGACCAGCTTGATGCTTCTCCTCCCCAAACCAATGCGGTTGTCCACAGATATCGATATCGTCGTTGCTCCGGGAACAGATATCGATTCATATATCGAGAAAGCCAGAACAATCTTCCCTTTTAAGGATGGAGGAGAACAAGAACGTCGAAAAGGCGGCAACATCGAAAAACGACATTTCAAATTCATATATGACTCACCTGTGAGTTCCGATGACACACTGTATATTCTGCTTGATATTCTGTTTGAAGAAGACAATTATGAACAGACCATTCAAACAGAAATCAAAAACGACCTTCTTCTCACGGAAGGCGAGAACTTATCCGTGAGGATTCCTTCGATCGATTGTGTCCTTGGAGATAAACTTACTGCGTTTGCGCCACATACAACGGGGATTCCGTTAGGAAATAAGAATCTTGAGGTGATGAAGCAATTCTTTGATGTGAGCTCTTTAATTGATGAATGCTCTGATTTTGAGAGCATTCGGAATACCTACAACAGGATTTCGAGTACTGAGATTTCCTATAGAGATATAAATATCACACCGAAGGATGCTCTGAAGGATTCCATCCGTTCTGCCATATGTATAGGCTCCAGAGGCGCATTGGCGCCGGAAGACTTTCTGCACTATCTGGATGGTTCCCGCAGAATCGTCCAGCACATTTTTTCTATGAGATTCAGTATGGAGGAGGCTGCCAAGATGGCGCCTAAGATAATTTATATGGCTGCGTGTCTGCTTACTGACACTCCATTTCAGTCTATAGATAATCCGGCTGATTACAAGCAGGAATCGCTCGCGCAGAAGGATTTCCAGCTGCTAAAAAAGATACGTAAACCAAATCCTATGGGATATGCTTATCTTGTCAAAGCAGATCGTTTGTTGTCAGATTACGAAAAACCGTAAAACAGTCCCCATTCTTTATAGATCTATTAAATCCATATCTTCTCTTGTATGCACTTTCCTTATACAGTAAAAGCCTTGCTCCCGCAAGGCTTTTTTGAATACCATTTTATCACTAACCACATATGCCATCGATTACTTTGTTACAAATGATCTTTTTCCGTTCTTTGCTATCTTACAATGCTTAATGAGTTCTCTCCCATTCTCGTCATATAAAATGACCTCTTTAAGATTGTTGTATTTTTTACTTTTGCATTTAGGGTAGCTCTTTTGATCATATGCCCCATGTTCTGTTTTGTTTTTGAGAAAAATCCTCTGGGTCGAATCAATCTGATACCAATTCTTCCCTAATTTTACAAGGTTCCATGCATGTTCTTTTTTTGCACTAGAAACCCATTTGCAAGGGATTCCCAGTTTATCCATAAAATACTTAAATGCCATGGCAAAATTACCACATATCCCTGTTCCTGTAGTTAGAATATATTTTGAAGTGTTATATCCTGAGGAATGAACAATACTTGCTACTTGTCTATAATCTAATGGATAGAAATGATTTAGGTTGATCCACCCATATATAGCTTCTATCTTTTCAAATCTTGTCATTCCATTTCTTATCACTTTATTTAGGACATATTTAGTCACATTCTTCGTTGTTCTCTTTTTGATGGTAACTACAGATGAATACTTCTTTCCATTCAATTTTGCCGTGACTGTCGCTTTACCCGGCCTCCCCATTCCAAGCAAGCCAACATCTTCACTAGATACATATAATACTTTCTTATTTGAGGATTTCCATTTTGGTTCTGCTGTTTCATTTACCAAAAAGAAATGCTGATTGAAATAAGGATATCCTGTTGTTTTTTCCGGAATAATTCTTGATTCATTGCTTTCTGTAGCAATGTTCCCATAGTCAAATGCGTATTTCCAAGCGGCTGAGTTTCTTGGTGCTACCACCACAATATCTAGATCTGGAAATGCTTTTGGTTCTATTGTGCAGTCTCCGGATTCAAACTCCAAACAGGTAATATACTTGGTATCAATAGTTACCCTACCCAGCTTTGGACTTTTTGCTGCTTTAGCCTTAATCAATCTGACAGATGACGGAATATAGAACTTCATGTATTCCTTTTCCCCGAAGCTTTTTATCGTTGTAATTGTATCAGGTATTCTTACTTCATGGCTTGTTCCCGTATATCCAACCATAGTTGAAGGATCATCCTCGGCGCAAATTATACCGCTATCATCTTGTTGTCTGGCTATATCTTCAGATAAATCGTTATTCTCACTTACTGTCGCATATGCAATCATCTCATTTTTATCGATGGACGCCGCCACAGATAAATCAGAATTAACAACTGCCACTAATACAAAAGCAACAGCCAGTATTGATTTCTCTTTTTTCAATAAATTGACAAACATATATCCCCCGATCATATTACTATCTATTCCTTTGCTGTTAACCTACATAAGAAATCAAGATGCACTCTCTGAAGAAGGCAATCTCACATATGAGATTGTATTTTTGCCTCTTTTATAGCAAGCCGTACTTCCCCACTTCCATGGTTTTTTAATCTCATTATCGTCGTCATCATAATCAGTATAATACCCGGAATCCCATCCTTCGTCCTTACTCAGGCCATCCTCATAAGAAGACCAGTCATTTCCATTATCATTATAGAAGCCGATTCCTACACAAGCATCTCCGTAATTTCTCGGATAGGTGACCGTAAAGGAATACGAAGCACTTTTTTTGTTTCTATACCAGTCTTTATAGGGTTTGACTTTATGCTTTAAAATCTGTTTTTTATAATACTTGATTTTTGTCTTCCCGTTCTGATTCACAACAACATTTTTATCATTTTCTATCTCAAGATTGTACCCGGTTGCATAATCAAAAACGGAGTATATTATTTGGGGTTCAATTGTTCCGTAACCATATCCCTTTACCGTCTTTTTTGTAAACTTCGGATTGTTTTTGAATTTGTATGACACATTGAATGTCACGGAATAATTGTCGCCGTCTTCAACAGGTTCTGTGCTTTCGACAGTATAGTTAATTTTTATGTTCTTTGCCTTGGTCAAGAATCCACCATAGCCTTTGGCTCCGTGCTTTAATTTTCCTGTTCCTGAAAACGTCTGCTTTTTTTCGAGTGTTATCTTGTTGTTTAAATATTTCAGCTTATCACCGTATGTTGCTGCGCTTGAAGGCTTTGACGGTGTGATAATACTGATGATTAAACATAGTGATAAAATAACAGATACAAATCGCTTCATCCTCTTTTTCTCCTAGAATTATGCATGATTAAAAGTTGCACATATCATTATATGTATATATGTATATATTGTCAAGGCTTTTCCGGAGGCTTTTCAACTGTCTCTTTCACCGTTTTCTCAAGTCCTTCTATCCTCACCTGATCACTCACGCCGCCGTAGCATTTGGCGATGTCTTCGCCTGAGAGCTCGAAGCTGCCGCCGTTCTTTCTGGACGAGTGAAGGCGGGATACGGTGGTGTCGGCGTCCTTGTGAAGGAAGGTACGCGGATTGTTCGACTTCGTCGAACATCCTGATATACTCAAAGAAAAACGAAGGGGAGGGATGACTATGAATGAAGTACCAATCTGGGAAAAGGCAGCGCTCACGATAGAGGAGGCATCAGCCTACAGTAGCATCGGTATCATGAAACTCCGTGAGCTGACGAAGGATTCCCGATGTCCTTTTGTGCTCCACGTGGGCCAGGGGAAGAGAATCATCAAACGTAAAGAGTTTATCGATTTCATTTCAAAAAAAACGAGAGATAGCGAAAAATCGTTGAAATTATGTTCCGTCTATGTTATAATGGCTCGGTAATGTCATTTTGGCCCATCGCCAAGCGGTAAGGCACAGGACTTTGACTCCTGCACTCGTGGGTTCGAATCCCGCTGGGCCAGTGTATTATCAAAAGAACAAGGCGCTAAACCTAATCGGTTTATGCGCCTTGCTTTTTTGTTGAATATTCGTTTAGCTTGTTATTTGTTATACTGCAAGCTCGTAAGCGTACTTAACGCTTGTTATATCTGCTCCGCTGAGATCCGGCTTGATCGCTACATCAACAAATGCGTATGAAGGATTGTCTCCCGGATCGCTGTTCGGGATCTCGTACTCGCAGATCACCTTGTATGTGCCTGTGGAAGCCTGGTTCTCAACGATAGCTACCGGCTTGAGGTTTGCTTCTTTGTGTGAGGCGAACAGTGTAGCTGCTGCAGTTTTTACAACATCAGGGATGTTCACATCCTTAGATCTTTCCCAACCGCCCGGGATAACTTCCTCGGGAGCAGCCTCAAGACTCATATCGAACACACCACCTGTTAATCCCTGCTCAACGGGACTTGCGTTGCCATCGAGATCTACGTAGAACTCAACGATCGAGTAGGTAGTTTTCTTTGCGGGGGTGGTTACGTTTTTTCTGCAGAGAACTCTGTAGTTTGTTCCTGCTACGACCTGTGTAGCCAAAAGAGCTACCGGCTCATATGAAACGCCGTTGTTAGGATCTTTGAGAAGGAAATCGATAAAGCCCGCAAGATCACTTACGTCTCCCGGTTTATCGCATGTTTCCCATCCGCCGTCAATACCCGGTGCGGCGATAACGGTTACCTTACACTTCAGAGTGAACTTTGTTACTTTTTTCTTTCCCTTGGCAACAGCCTTAACTGTGGCAGTGATGGTTGCCTTACCCGGAGCAATACCCTCTACAACTCCCTTTTTGTTAACCTTTGCTATGGTCTTGTCGCTGGATGCCCACTTGATGGACTTGATCGTGAAGCCGTTCTTCTTTACGGAGAGCTCATCTGCCAGACCTTCTTCGATCCTGGTTGTTGACTTGTTAAGCTTTGGCTTCTTGGCGCTCTTTGCTGCGGATACCACAGGGCTTACAGCCAGAGCCATCGCACAAACGAGAACGACAGCCAGTGATTTCTTAGCAAAGGCTGAGATTGTGTTTTTCATACTTATTACCTCCTGCTTCTGAATAATAATGGAACAATACAACAGTTAAAGTATATCATCGCACGAAACGGATGTCAAACAATGATTATACTACCTTTATCTTTACAGTGACTGTTTTAGTGGCCGGAAGGAAGTTTTTGTTTCCGGCAGCAGCGATATTTACCTTCACCTTCAAAACGGTGCCTGCTTTGTACTTGCCTTTTTTGATGGTGATCGTGCCGTTTTTGTCGATAGAATACTTCTTCGATGTGCATTTGTAGGTCACCTTTCCCTTGCCGCTTTTCACCTTGATCGCCTTTTTGATGGCCACATCAGCTTTTTTCAGCTTTATGGATTTAATAGTCTTTGTATCGGCCTTAACAGTCATCTTCTGTTGTTTTATGGACGGGTTAGCGGCCGCTTTGCCGAGAACATCCAGGTCGTAGAAAAGTGAATAATCCTTATTTCCTTTTGCGTCAGTCTGTACGAGGTTAACGTTTACGGCTGCTCCGCCGTCTAAATCTGTTTTTCCGTCGGAATGCATTGATTTTATCGGACCTGAGATTAAATTGCACGTGTAATCAGACATATGCATGATACTTAACATGCAGGTTCCACCGGAGCTTTTTTCCCCTATGATGGGAATACCGACCTCCGAGGACAGACACGGGAGGGTGTTTGCCGCTGAATATGAATACTCTGACGTGAGAATCGCAAAATCGAAATCATATTGAAGTTCCTTGTCTGCTTCATCAAATTTTCCATCCAGGTTCAAATCGTAATCACATGCGTCGTAAGCCAACGATCCGGATATGGCATCTATGCTAACATCTGTGAATATCGTATTCTTCGTATTGTTTTTGATTTTATCAAGGATGGTACACATATAGTAACAGGCTACGAGCAGTCCACCTCCGTTATTTCCGAGATCGATTATGAAACTCCCTGCGCCCTTTTCCCTGGCCAGATCCAGAGCCTCTTTAAACGCATATATACTTGCTTTATCAAACTCATCAAAGGAGAACAGTGCAGTCGTACCTTCCATTATGAGTACCTGACCGCCTTTTCCTGCATTTATCGAAGCTATACCACCATTCCACTCTTTGAGAACAGTTTTTTTGCCATACGCGTCATCAAATGCATGTATACGTATATCGGTCAGACCGGAAGTCTTATTCGCGACCTCCGCCGAAGTATCTACACCGAGACGTGCAGCCTGTGCAAGAGGATCCTTTCCGGGATTCATAATCTTATCAATAAACCCCTTATACACCGGGCTTTCCCTGTACTGACCCAAACTTCCTGCTAAGTTCGTATGTCCCTGGTCGTAGAAATAATTCATGAGAGCGAGCATGGCAAGATTGTTTTCAACACGGTTAGTGCTTTTAAGCGAAGCCTTCAATCCCGGGACTTCTTTATCCAGCTCATCAAGAGTTTTATCAAGCCCCACAGACTCAACGGATGAAGCAATCTTTGCCTGAGTAGGCTTGCCATATATATGATCTATCATAAAGCAAAACTCGTTATAATTGAAAGCGGCAAACGTCTCTGAAAACTCGGATGATTCATAGAGCGACGACTGCTCCTCGGCGCAGTAGACAGGTGTCCCGCCTGACATACCTTCTAACAAATCCATTGTATGTATGAAATACAGTTTTCCGTTTAAGTACTCTGCTGCGTTGTAGGTAGCTATAAACAGATCGTTCAGCGTCGGCAGAGGCAGATAAGCCTTATCATCCTTTTCTATGAGATCTATACCATAGTCGCTCAAGGCAAGAGTTACCGGCTTGGCGGATATATGAGATAAATCGTCGGCTCCCCTGACCGGAAGATCAGTTGTGTCTTCGATACCATCCTGGTTAGTCCTGTTGCCGCAAATGAATACATAAATTGAACTGGAACTCAGGCTATCTTTGTTTACGTCGATCGTCATAGTCGCGTCATGGTCGTCCTTTATCTCGTAAACCCCGGAATCTGTCTTTTTCTCTTTGAAATCGGTTTCATATATCGTATCGAGGTAGTTCTCCACGCTTACGTAGGGAACCTCAGGAAGGTCGCTCGGGATATAAATATCCATCTTTCCTGTTTTTTCTTTACTAAACAGATATGTGGTTACCGTTTTCTTTTCGTAGGTCACCTTTTCTTCTGCTGCTATAGCCTGCTTTGTAGCAGGGATGCTCGCAATCGTACCGAATACCAGCGAGAACATGAGCAGCAAAGACATTAGTTTTCTCTTCATATGAATCCTCCTGAATAGTTATATCAAAACGCAGGTGTCATTAACAGAAGTGTATCATGTTTTCTCTTGTTTTGTCAATTTACATGTGATATAGTTTACATATGTAATCGTATTTGTTTACCGTTATGAAGGGAAGGTGCTCTATGGATTTCAGACCAGAAAAAAAACTTGGTTTCGGCCTGATGCGTATGCCTCAGCTGGACCCGAAGGATGCAGCAAAGGTTGATGTCAATCAGGTTTGTAAGATGGTCGATATGTTTATCGAAAACGGTTTTACGTATTTCGATACGGCGTGGATGTACAACGGATTTGCAAGTGAGAGTGTTGCGAAAAAGGCTCTCGTCGACAGACATGATAGAGACAGCTTTACATTGTCCACGAAACTTCACTGCGGATTCTTTGATTCGGAAGCAGAGCGCGAAAAATACTTCGAGACTCAGCTTACAAATACCGGGGCAGGATACTTTGATTATTATCTCATACACGGAATAGAAGGAGAGATGATAGATAAGTACGAGAAGTTTGACTGCTTCGGATGGCTCCTTGAAAAGGTAAAGGAAGGACTGGTTCGCCATCCGGGATTCTCGTTCCACGATAAGCCGGAACTTTTGGACAAGATCCTTACTGATCATCCCGAGATGGAGTTTGTTCAGTTGCAGATCAACTATCTCGACTGGGAGAGCGAGTGGGTCAGATCAAGGGAATGCTATGAGGTCGCCGTAAAACACGGAAAGCCTGTCATCGTGATGGAGCCTGTCAAAGGCGGAACCCTTGCAAACGTACCTGCTGAGGCGAAGGCATTGTTTGATGAGCTTGATCCGTCTATGAGCGTTCCGAGCTGGGGGATCCGATTCGCGGCGAGCCTGCCCGGTGTCATGCTGGTACTCTCGGGAATGTCAAATATAGCTCAGATGCAGGATAACATGAGTTATATGAAAGACTTCACCCCGCTTACCGAGGATGAGAAAAAGGTATGCTTTAAGGTGGCTGACATTATCAACTCACAGATCACCGTGCCGTGTACCGCATGCTCGTATTGTACCGGCGGATGTCCGCAAAAGATAGCCATCCCTCAGTATTTTTCCATGTATAATGAGGATATGCGAGAGAACATGGATGAGAAGGGTTGGACCGTCAATATGTCGAACTACGAAACGCTTACCCACTCGTTTGGAAGCGCGGGTGAGTGTATAGAGTGCGGACAGTGTGAGAGCGTGTGCCCGCAGCATCTGACGATCATAAAATATCTGAAGGATGTCGCGGCTTACTACGGAAAGTAGTCCGGTTTGACAAAAATAAGCCGATAGTGTAGTATATGTCTATGATTAAAAACGTATTCAAGCAGATGATATGGACTCAAATTCTGTCCGCCATGACGGTTACGCTCTGCCTTTTGGTAGACAACATCATGATCGGGCGTTTTTTGGGTGAAGATTCCATAGCTGCTTACGGACTTACATCTCCGGTGCTTCTTATATTCGCAGCATTCGGAGCCATGGTCTCGGCGGGTATCCAGGTCGTTTGTTCAAAGACGATGGGAAAAGGCGATGAAAAAGGTACTGACGCATGTTATACCATGTCGATCCTTTTATGTGTGGGAATATCAGTAGTGGCGCTGGCGCTCGTGTTTATCATGCCGGAGCAGATATGTTCACTGCTGGGAGCCGGTAATCCGACGCCGGATAACACCGTATTCTGGCTTACAAAGGATTATCTGATAGGATTTATCATCGGCGCGCCCGCGTTTATCCTTGCACAGATAATGGTGCCGTATGTACAGATTGTGGGAGAGCAGAAGAGACTTATAATGGCGGTTGTTGCAATGACGGTCGCTGATATCGGATTGGACCTTTTGAATGTGCTTTTGGTGAAGGCCGGTATGTTCGGAATGGGACTGGCGTCCTCGATCAGTTATTTTATCGCCGTGGGAGTCGGACTCACATATTTCATCAGCAAAAAGTGCATATTCAGATTTCGTATAGTAAAGGATAAGATGTTAAAGACGACAGGAAGACTTTTAAAAGAGGGTTTTCCGACTGTTGTGAACCAGATAAGCCTGGTGCTTTTGGTTTATGTTTTGAACAGGCTTCTTTTGGATGTGGCAGGAAACTCGGGAGTAGCTGCCTACGCGGTCATATCGACAGTATCAAACATATGCTACTGCTTCGGTTCAGGTATAGCGGCAGTCGCTCTTACGTTGTCGTCCATGTTCTATGTGGAGCAGGACAAGACATCGCTCTTTGAAGTGGTCAGAACGATGACCAAATACGGCATAGTTATAAACGCTGTGGTTACGGCGGTAGTATTTTTGATAGCTCCGTTACTCATAGGTGTATTCCTTTCGGATCCGACGTCCGGCGTGAGGGATATGGCGGTGTTCGGATTGAGGCTGTTTTCACTGTCGTTAGCGTCGTGCGGTATGTGTACCACTTTGAAAAACTATTATCAGGGGACGGGACGTACGGGGTTCACCCAGCTGATCTCGATACTTCAGAACTTTGTATTTGTTGTATTGTTCGCATTCGTGCTCAGCAGATTTTTCGGGACAACAGGAATATGGATCGCATTCTTTGCGGGAGAGACGACAACATTTATCGTAACACTGTGCATCATCTTTTATAAAAGAAAAGAGGCCCGGGTTACCACGGAAGCACTCGCTTTGTTAGATGAGGATTTCGGTGTTCCGGACGAGGATGTTTTTGAGTCTGAGGTGTCAACCAGAGAGGAGATATCTGCCGCATCCATAGCGCTCGGAGAGTTCTGCAAGGCGCATGGTGAGGATGACAAAACGAGTTATTATATATCGCTTTGTATGGAAGAAATAACAGCTAATATAGTTAAGTACGGATTCGTAAAAGACAACAAGGAACACAAGATAGATATCAGATATGTGATCAAAAAGAAAAAGAGAACGCTTCGCGTCAGGGATGACTGTCAGATATTCGATCCGGTCAGCTATTTTGAGCGTCACGAGGATGATGCTCCGGCTGAGAGTATCGGAATAAGAGTGGTCATGTCACTCGCTAAGGATGCGAATTATAT
Source organism: Lachnospiraceae bacterium P6B14 (assembly GCA_000687695.1). Taxonomy (GTDB): domain Bacteria; phylum Bacillota; class Clostridia; order Lachnospirales; family Lachnospiraceae; genus Eubacterium_F. Next base: position 110,923 of record JHWZ01000005.1, read on the forward strand.
AAACTCACTTGGACTGAATAACCTTACATTGGTGTTTTAATAGTATGTTCAAATTGAGGAAGGAAAAATACATGAAGATGAAAAGATTTTTAGCACTTTTACTGACGCTGATTCTGGCACTGTCTTTGGCAGGCTGTGGTGACGAAGAAAAAAAGCAGAGTACGGCGAGCGGTACTGCGGCGACCGTAGAAACAGATGCCGAGGAGGTATCCGAAGAGGCTTCCGAGGAGGTTTCCGAGGACGGAAACAGATACGCAGGGAAGACTCCCGAGGAGATACTATCAAAGCTTACATTAGAGCAGAAGGCAGCTCAGATGGTACAGCCTGCCATCTACATCCTGGATGATCCCGAGGCTCAGATGTCAAAGCATGATTACGGAAGTATCCTTTCCAAATTTGACTCGCTCACAGCACCTTCATGGATGGATCTGATCGACAATCTGCAGAGGGCAGCACTTTCATCGGAATCAGGTGTTCCGTTTGTATACGGGCAGGATGATGTTCACGGAGTTAACTATTGTTCCGGAAGTGTGATCTTCCCTCACAATATAGGTATGGGGGCTACAGGTGATGAAGATCTGATGCATGAGGTAGGTCTTGCAACTGCCGATGAGGCGAAGCTCTGCCATATGCTGTGGAACTTCGCACCCTGTGTGGCACAGTCCGTAGATCCCAGATGGGGACGTACCTACGAGAGCTACGGCTCGGACCTCGAGTCGATCAAAAAGCTCAGCGTGGCATATACAAAGGGACTTATAGAGGGAGGCCTTATAGCCTGCCCGAAGCACTTTTTCGGAGACGGAAACGTTCAGTACGGAACAGGAGAAAAATCCGATACGGCACGTCTCATAGACCGAGGAGACGCCGAGCTGAATGATGATGAGATAAACGATCTGCTCAGTGTATATCAGGCTCAGATTGACGCCGGGGCGCAGACGATCATGATCAGCCATTCTTCCGTAAACGGTGTAAAGATGCATGAAAATGCTCAGTATATCCAAAAACTGAAAAACGAGATGGGCTTTAAAGGATTCATCGTCAGCGACTGGGATTCGATACAGAACCTGAAACTGAACTCCTATGTGGATCAGGTCGTAACTGCGATCAACTCAGGGATAGACATGCTGATGGAGGTTGAGAGATTCGAGGAGGCCAGAACGATAATCGTGGCTGCCGTAAGTGATGGCAGGATCCCCGAGGATCGTGTAGATGATGCAGTACTTCGCATACTTCGCGTAAAGAAGGAAACCGGCATCATCGATGATCCCCTCGGTGAAAAAATGCAGACCAAGCAGACCGAGACCGGATCCGAGGAGTACAGAGAGATAGCAAGACGCGCCGTGGAGGAGAGTCTCGTTCTTCTTAAAAATGAAAAAAATGTCCTTCCGCTGAAAAAGGGCACAAAGGTATATATCATGGGACCGGCAGCGGACAGTGCCAGAGCACAGTGCGGAGGATGGACTATCGACTGGAATCAGAGTCCGAGTGAGATCATCGACGGAGTCACCACGATCAGAGCAGCGTTTGAGCAAGCTGCAGGTGACTACGGAGTAACCGTGACGGATGATCCTGATGATGCGGATGTAGTTCTCCTCGCGGTAGGTGAGAGGGCATACGCCGAGTGGAATGGTGATACCCAGGATATGGATCTGTGTGGTGATATGGCGCTGGAAGGAAATGAGGACGCCATCAAGGAAGCAAAGAAGCTTCGCAAGTCCGGCAAGAAGGTTGTTGCCTGCCTCATAGCAGGACGCCAGATCCTCATAGATAAATACGTAAACGACTGGGATGGAGCGGTTATGTGCTACCTTCCGGGCTCCGAGGGAACGGGCATTGTTAACGTCCTTTGCGGCAAGTCGGATTTCAAAGGAAAGCTCCCGAGCCCGTGGTATAAAAATCTCGAGCAGCTCGGCACGGATGAGTGCGAGTGGGAGGTCGGATACGGCCTGACATATAAAGGTTAAAAAGTTGTTGACTTGACCGATAAAACGTGTTATAATCACGCATGTTGTGTGGCTGAATAAAGCCATGGCAGCGTGAATCGGGGTATAGCTCAGCTTGGCTAGAGTGCTTGATTTGGGATCAAGAGGCCGCAGGTTCGAATCCTGTTACCCCGAGGTGAGAACGGTCCTCAAATTCTCGCTGATCGGGTGAGAATTTGGGGGCGTTTTTTCTTATGTCAGTGTATGCCTGATTTCTTGACAAATGTACACATGTAGTGTATAATACGATAAGGTATACCACTTTTTGAGTTGAGGTCGAGAGGAAAGACAGATGAACGATCTTCATAGAAAGAGATTCGTAGCTGCCAAGCTTCTGCATATGGTGCTGTCTATCGCTGCATTCTATGTCGCATGGCTTTTGTTCAGGTACGGCGAGTTTTGGTATAGAGGTGATATCGCCTACCGTTATAACTACTATGTATGTGCAGGCTACACTGTGATCCTGTTCTTCTTCAACAGGACTTATAACGCATATCTTCTCGGTTTCAGCAGGATCAGATCGCTCGCGATGTCGCAGTTCTTTGCGCAGGTCTTCAGTATAGGAGCGATCTATTTTGTTGTCAGCCTAAGCTGGAATCAGTTCAAAAATCCCCTTATTTTCTTACCGATGCTTCTCGCGCAGGCTGTGATCGATTGCTTTTGGTCATACTTCGCGAGCATGGTATATTACAAGTCAAATCCGCCGAAAAAGACCATCCTTATCTATCGAAGCGAGATAGACAAAAGGAGATTCGGTTCGGTCATGGGTAAGCCCGTAGGCCGTATATACAAGGTTGTCGAGGAGTTCGAGTACTCCGGAGACAAATTCCATGAGGTCAGAGACAGGATCGAAGGATTCGAGGCGATATTCGTTGCGGGCGTAAGGAGCAGATGCCGAAACGGTATCTCAAAGTATTGCGTCGAGAACAATATCCCGGGCTTCTTTCTCCCTCATATCGGAGACGTCCTGATGCGCGGCGCTACGCATATCCAGACATTCTCATCGCCTGTGTTTTATTTCTCACACAAGCAGGTGGAGCCGGAATACGTCTTCATAAAGAGAATATTTGATTTCGTATTTGCGTTGGTCGGGATCATCATCTCGTCACCTTTCATGCTTATCACCGCGATCGCGATCAAGGTCTATGACAGAGGCCCTGTCATCTACAAGCAGGTCAGACTTACAAAGGACGGAAAGAGATTCAATATCTATAAGTTCAGGAGTATGAGAGTCGATGCCGAAAAGGACGGAGTTGCCAGACTCTCCACCGGTGAGAATGACGACCGTGTGACTCCGATCGGAAGGTTTGTAAGAAAATGCAGAATAGATGAGATACCACAGCTTTTCAACATACTTAAGGGGGATATGAGTTTCGTGGGACCGAGACCGGAGCGCCCGGAGTTGGCTGAAAAATACTATGAGCAGTTCCCGAGTTTCAAGCTCAGACTCCAGGTGAAGGCCGGGCTTACGGGGTACTCACAGGTTTACGGTAAATACAGTTCCGATCCGTATGAAAAGCTCGAGTTTGATCTCCTTTACATTAACGATATCAGCCTCGCGACGGATCTCAGACTGATATTCGCGACGTTCAGTATTCTCGGAAAGAAGGAAAGCACCGAGGGCGTCAAGGAAGAAGCGGCGACGGGTGATAACTACATAGGGTCACCGGAGGTTGATGAGAGCAAGGTCGAAGGAGAAGAAAACTGATGGGCTCCTATGATGTATCCGTGGTGATACCTGTTTACAATGGCGAGAAACACATCAGGCAGGCAGTAGAGAGTGCGCTCGCACAGGATGTAAGTCTCGATGTGTTCGTGATAGACGACGGCTCGACCGACGGGACGGCTGATGTGATGAAGTCGTTTGAGTCCGATCCCCGCGTGCAGTATCTCAAAAATGAAAAGAACTCAGGTGTTGCTCAGACCAGAAACAGAGGAGTAAAACTCGCGGATGCCGAGTACGTGGCATTTTTAGACGCGGATGACTGGTGGAAACAGGACAAGCTGAAAGAGCAGCTCGCGCTGATGAAAGCGAAAAACGCGGTGCTGAGTTCGACGGCGAGAGAGTTGATAAATGCCGACGGGACGAGCACCGGCAGGGTAATAGGAATCCCGGAGCGGATAGAGTACAAGGATATCCTGAAGCACAACATGATATCATGCTCAGCGGTTATGGTAAAAAAAGAAGCCATGTTAAAATATCCCATGGAGCATGATGACAGCCATGAGGATTATATAACATGGATAAAGATGATCAGGGAGTACGGTTTTGCAGTAGGATTAAACAAACCGTTTCTGAAATACAGACTCAGTGAAAACAGTAAGTCCGGTTCGAAGTTCAAATCAGCGCGTATGACATATACGGCGTTCAGATACGCCGGACTGGGAGTTTTTTCATCGATACTGCACTTCATATCATACGCATTTAATGGAGTTAAAAAATACTATGGCTAAGTCCGGATTTGCGATCAAACAAAGAGCAAAGATGCTCATGCAGAGTGTGGTACTGCCTCTGGCTTACAGAGTAGGATGTATCCGAAAAGTTGATAAAAAATTGGTTGTATTTTGTGACGCTCATCACAATGAGAGACCTGTCAGCATGGACAGGCTATGCAGAGCCCTGCGTGCCACGCATCCGGAGTATCATATCGTCGAGAGGTACAGAGATTACGCTGATCTCGGATATGTGGGACAGGTGATCGACGCGATCAGGTTTATGTGGCTCTACGCAACGGCAGGATGCGTAATAATATGTGATAATTATCTTCCCGTGGCCGCGTGTAAAAAGAGAAAAAATACAAAAGTAATTCAGCTTTGGCACGGCCCGGGTGCATATAAAAGATTCGGTTATGATTCGGCGGATGATATCCCTCAGTATTATAAAGGGAACGTTTTCAAAAACTACAGTCTGGTGACTGTATCAGGCGAAAAATGTATCCGACCGTTTACTTCGGCGATGAGGCAGAAAAAAGGTATCGTTCGCGCTATGGGCACCAGCCGTATGGACGATTATTTATCTGAGAGATATGTTAATGAGTGTCGGGATATTTTTAGGAAAAAGTATCCGGAGGCGGCAGGTAAAAAGGTGGTTGTTTGGGCACCGACCTTCAGAGGTAACGCCGGTGAGCCGAGGCTCGAGGGACTCGCTGATATAGACAGACTTGAAAGTGAGCTGGGTGATGGATGGTGCGTGATAAAGAGTATCCACCCGCATCTTTTTCACAAGTATGACAGGGCGGATCTGAAAGGCCGCATTCCGACGGAGAAAATGCTGCCGATAGCGGATGTGTTTATCACGGATTATTCTTCGATACTCTATGACGCATGCATACACCGCTGCAAAATGCTGATGTTCGCACCGGACCTACGTGAGTTTGAGAGGGCCAGGGGAACATACATGCAGATGAGTGAGTTTCCGGGGGAGATCATAACGGACGGGAGAGAGCTTGCGGCCGGAGTAAAAAGAGCATATGACAGCTATGACGCAGACAGACAGAAGGAGTTTACCGAGGGGTATCTGGGAGCCTGTGACGGTCATGCAACAGAGCGAATCATACATTATATAACCAAAACTTGACCGACACCACAAAGTATGGTATAATACGCGATGGTCGCGTGAAGCAGAAAAAGTGAAATGAAAGGTGTTTGATCTCATGACAAAAGCGATGAAAAGTTTTTGGAAATACAGATTTCTGATGAGGGAGCTCGTGATAAAGGGCATCCGTCTGAAGTACCGCAAATCTTATCTCGGTATCATCTGGTCTCTGATCGAGCCTTTGATGACTACATTCGTACTTGTGCTCGTGTTCGGTACTCTCTTTAACAAGTTTAAAGATCCTACATTCGCAGTGTATATCATGTGCGGAAGACTTTTGTATTCATTCTTTTCGTCTGCGACGAAGGGCTCCTGCAAGGAGATCCGCAAGCAGGCATCCATGATCAAAAAGGTTTACGTTCCCAAGTATTTATATCCGTTATCAAACGTGGTATTTAACTTCGTGATATTTTTGATTTCATTGGTCGTACTGATCCCGGTCATGATCTATTCACAACAGATGCCGACATGGATGATCTGGCAGGTGTTCCCGGCGTTAATCGAGCTGTTTGCGCTGTCGCTGGGACTGGGATTTATACTCGCCGTACTCGATGTGTATTTCAGGGATACCGAGTATCTTTGGAACGTCGTATGTATGGTCATCATGTATATGAGCGCTATATTCTATCCTGTTGAGAGGCTCGCGAAAAGCGGACATGCATGGATATTAAAATACAATCCTCTGTACTGCATCATCGATCAGATGCGAGGAGGCATGCTCGGCTATCAGGTAAGCCTGTGGGAGTATCTGTATCCCGCGGCTGTAGCAGTGGTAGTTCTGGCGATCGGAATAATTGTATTCAAAAAGAAGCAGGATAATTTTATCCTTTATATATAGGAGGAAGGCAGTTGGCTGCAAAAAACAAACCAACCATCGAGGTTGCCGGTCTCAGTATGAGATTCAACCTGAGTCAGGAGAAGCACGACTCACTGAAGGAAGCATTCATTAATATTTTCCGCTCCAAAACAAAACGTGAAGGGGAGGAGTTTTGGGCGCTTCAGGATGTGAGTTTCAAACTGTATGCCGGTGACAGGATCGGTATACTGGGTCTCAATGGTGCCGGAAAGAGTACATTGTTGAAGGCTATCGCCGGCGTATATAAACCGACTGAAGGTCTCGTTAAGCGCAGAGGAAGCATAGCACCTTTGCTTGAGCTGGGTGCGGGCTTTGACAAGGAGTATACCGCCAGAGAGAACATATATCTTTACGGTGCGGTGCTCGGATATACCAGAGAGTTTATCGACTCAAAGTTCGATGAGATAATCAAGTTTGCTGAGCTGCAGGATTTCGTGGATGTTCCGCTGAAAAACTATTCATCCGGAATGAAGTCCAGACTCGGCTTTGCCATATGTACCGCCGTTCATCCTGATATCCTTATCCTCGATGAAGTACTCTCCGTAGGTGATGCCAGATTCAGGAAAAAGAGTGAGATGAGGATCAGGGAGATGTTCGAGGGAGATGTAACGGTACTCTTCGTATCACATTCGCTCGCGCAGGTTAGAAACATCTGTAACAAAGCGATGATACTCGATCACGGAAGGCTCGCTCATTTCGGTGATATCGAAGAGATATCCGAGATATATGAGGCGATGATCGCAAATGATGAAGAATCTCAGAAGGCTCTCGCCATCGAGCGCAGGAGCAAGAGAAGGATCAAACGTCAGGCGAGATTTGTCGATGCGTACAGGATCATGCAAAAGATGAACCTGTCTGTCGATGAGGTCCTCGATTTGATGGATATTCCTGAGGCAAAAAGACAGCACTATATAGAAGGTATAGAAAAAGAAAAAGCAAAAGCAGAAAAGAATAAAGAAAAGAATAAAGGGTAATAATATGGAGATTCAGCTTACAAAAGAGCAGCTTCACGAAGAGCTCTTTGATATGCTATGCAAATATGTCGACTTCTGTGAAGCGCACGGACTGAGATACTATCTGGTCGGTGGAACGCTTCTCGGTGCGGTCAGACACAAGGGTTTCATCCCCTGGGATGACGATATCGATGTCGGCATGCCGAGACCGGATTACGAGAAGTTTTTGGAGCTCGTGGCTCGTGAGCCTATAGGACCGAATCTGGTAGTCAGATCGAACAGGGATCATTCCTTCCCGAACCCGTATGCCGAGCTTCACAATGACAACATCCGTCTCGAGCGTCGCTCGTCAAAATACATCGAAAATGAGTATCAGGTATTCAGCATGTTTCTTGATATTTTTCCGGAGGACGGATGGCCTGCAAACGAAAAAAAGGCACGCAGGATAGCGAAGCTGATGATAGCTCTCAGATATATGAATACGTTTTCGAGAGCAAGATTTTTTCATGGGACGACGAAGTTCCGCGCCATCACAAAAACGCCTATCATCCTTTTGGCAAAGATCATTTCGAACCGCAGGATAGTCGCTTTGATGGAAAACATCGCGCTCAAATATCCTTTTGAAAAATGTAAATATGTCGGTGCTCTGACGTACGGCCTGTACGGTTTCGGAGAGAGATGTTTGAGAAAGGATTTCATAAAAGAAAGGACAGTAACATTTGAGGGGAGAGAGTTCAAGGCTCCCGGCTGTATAGAGGATTACCTTACCGGTTTGTACGGTGATTATATGCAGATACCGCCTGAGTCCGAGAGAGAGGACCACGGCCTGATAGTTTGGAAGAAAGGAAATGACTGAGATGAGAACTTATAATTATGATAACCTGGCTGATCTCGCCACGCCGGAGCAGCACAAAGCAAACCTCGTGAAAATGATCACGGAGTTTGACAAGTTCTGCAAGGAGAACGGCCTCAGATATTATCTGTCGGGAGGAACGCTCCTCGGTGCGATCAGACACAAGGGGATCATACCGTGGGACGATGATATCGATATCAACATGCCGCGTCCCGACTGTGAAAAAATGCAGGAGATCGCGAAGGGACACATCGGACCTTATGAGCTTTTGGAGCCGAACTACAGCCAGATGTTCCATGCATATCACTGGAAGCTGTATGATGACTCGATCCTCGTCGGAAAGAGAGTGGGAAACAGCGGAAAGCTCGGTAAAAAGGTTTATCCGATCTTTATGGATATCTTCCCGATCGACGGACTTCCGTCAACAGAGGAAGAAAACATAAAGCATTATGAGCAGATCATCTATAAAAAGAAATGGGCGAATCTCAACTGGCAGAAAAACCCGTATAAAAACCCGATCAAAAAGATAAAAAGAGCGATCCTTCGCAGAGTTGCAAGAAGAAAGGGAGTTGAGAACTGCTTTAACGCTGTTATCGAGCACGCGAAGTCGATTCCTTTTGACGAGGCAGAGTACATCGGTGTTATGATGACGAACGTTCACACCACTGAGGAGCGTGTCAAAAAAGACGAGTATCTGCCTGTGGTAGAGGTAGAGTTCGAGGGAGGTATGTTCCCGGCACCGGCCAACTACGATACATATTTACGTCAGCTGTATGGTGACAGCTACATGGAGCTTCCGCCGGTACATCAGCGTATCACCAGACACGGCCTGATCCCGTTCATCTCAGTACTTGATGATAATAATGGAGCAGGTGAATCAGGAGCGGATGACGAAGACTGGAATCCTGAGGATGATGACGAATAAAAAGGGGATTTGTAAATGAAAATTGCAATATGCGGTTTGATAAAAAGTGAGAATATCGGAGAGCAGTTCATAGCCAGAAGCCTCGAGTATCTGATCGAGACCGAGGCTAAAAAGAGAAACCCCGACATCGATATCGAGTTTGTCGAGGTGGATCTTCTCGGGCGCAATGACGAGGTTATCGAAGCCATCGATCCTCTGGAAAAGAGACTCCTTAATTATTATGATTATAAAGAGAGCGGTCTTTTTATGGAGAGAGCGAACTTAAAGCTCAAAAGAATGTGGGCAGCCTCTGATAATCAGCTTTACAAAAATCTCATCGCCAGGAGCAGGCACAGCATCTGGAAGCATGGTGCCAACTTCAGAAAGAGAATGAGATCATTTTTCAATATGAGACTCGAGGGAGTCGACTTCATCGTAGTGGATGGAGCAGGTCTTCTTGAGTACAGCTACAATGAGTATCACTGGGCGCTCATGCTGATCAGTGAGTATGCCGAGAAGCACGGACTGAATGTCGTATACAACGCGATCGGACGTGCGGGAGCATTTAACGAAAAAGACTTCGGAACAAAGACGCTTAAGAGAGCTCTGCAGTCTGACGCGGTTAAATATGTGTCGGCCAGAGACAGTGTTGAGACCGTGCAGATATGTGCGGGTGACAAGCATAAGGTTAAGCTTTTAGCCGATGCGGCTTTCTGGATGAAAGAGACCTACGATATGAAGCCGGCACCGGAAAACAACAAGATCGGTATCGGACTGATAAGAGGAAACTCACTTACCGGTTATGGAGTTAATTTCAACGGTAAAGCATGGACAACTCTTTTTGCGGGTATCGCGACCGAGCTCGAAAAGAGGGGCTATGAGTATGAGTTTTTCACCAACGGACTTCCGGGTGATGTGAAGCTCGGGGAAAAGGTATTAAAGAGGATGGGACTTCCTCCGGAGAAGCTGGTAAAAAGACCTCTCGTTGATACCGAGCTTTATGACACCATAAACGGTTACAAGGCTTTGGTCACATGCAGGATGCATTCGTCCATCGCGGCATTTACCATGAAAATCCCGGCAGTGATCCTGTCGTGGAACGATAAGGTGGACAAGCTGATGGATATCATCGGGTATCCTGACAGAGCTATTCCTCTTTCGGATTTCGAGCCGGTACACATAGTGGATATGATGGAAAAAGCGATAAATGAGGGTGTGTCCGACGAGAAACTCAACGCGATAAAGGCGAAATCACTTGAAAGTGTAGATGATTATATAGATTTGATCCTCGAGGTAGGATCCGCAAAATGAAAGGAGACAGTATCATGACAATTGCGCTACTCACAGCAGCCGGAACAGGCTCGAGAATGCATCAGGAGATCCCGAAGCAGTTCATCCATGTGGAGAATAAGCCTCTTATCATCCACACGCTTGAGAAGTTTCAGAACCATCCAAGTATCGATGCGATCATCGTGGTGACTCTGCCGAACTGGACAGAGGTTCTGCAGGCTTATGCAAGACAGTTTGGTATCACGAAGCTTCGCTGGGTTGTCCCGGGAGGAGCGACAGGTCAGGAGTCCATACATAACGGCCTTATGAAGCTGAAGGAAGAGGTCGGTGAGGATAATGTTGTAATGATCCATGACGGAAACAGATGCATGGTATCATCCGAGATCATCTCGAACAGCATCGTATGCTACAAGGAGCATGGAAGCGCTGTTGCCGCTATCCCCTGTGTGGAGGCGGTGTTCAGAAGTAATGATGACGGACAGTCCTCTACGGTATCCATCCCGAGAGAGCAGCTTTTCAGAACTCAGACTCCTCATACTTATGATCTTTCAAAGCTTCTCTGGGCGCATGAGGAGGCTGCTAAGCGCGGGATCAAGGAGACCGCTGCTTCATGCGTGCTGATGTGCGAGCTCGGAGAGACCGTATACTTTTCTGACGGATCTGAGGAAAATATAAAAATCACAACGCAGGATGATCTGCGCATCATGAAAGCATTTTTGAAATCACACAAATCAGACGGAAGCATGGATGTCTTCTGATAGGAAGTGATAGTAATGAGTGACATCGTTTCTGTCATAATACCTGCTTATAATGCAGCAAAAACTCTGCCTCGTATGCTCAGGTGTATTCTCGCCCAGACATACGAGGCATTGGAAATAATACTGGTAAATGACGGGTCGAAGGATCGTACCGCCGCGATCATGCACGACGCTGCGGAAGCAGATCCACGTATCATCGTCATCGACAAGCATCACGCCGGAGTCGGAAACGCCAGAAACGCGGGACTTGAGCGCGCTACCGGTAAATACATTTGTTTCTTTGATGCGGATGACGCGGTACCCCCGAGAGCGGTAGCGCGAATGGTCAGAGTGGCGAAAAAGACCCACGCGGATCTCGTCATCGGCAAAGTAAAATACATGGACTATGAAGATAAGTCAGTGACTGCCTCTACGGAGAGACTCGGAGACAGTGCGCGTATCGGCAAGTTCAATCACAATATTATAGCAAATCTCTCGATATGGAACAAGCTTTTTAAATCAGATATCATCAGGGAAAATTGTATACGTTTCAACAGTACAAGACGAGGGGAAGATAGCGTCTTTTTCTTTTATTATTGGCAGTACTGTACGAAGATATCCGGCTGCCCGTATGTGGTATATCACTACGAGAGGAGAAAGATAAGAGGTAAAAAATCCCTTAGTCAAAAGACTACATTGAGTGCACTTGAGCAGATGCATCACAACTATAAAGAGATGATCGCGGTCATAGATTCCGCAATAGAAAAAGAGATAAATTATCTCGAAACGGAAACCGAAATAACTGAAGAAGAACTGAAAGAAAAGACAAAAAGACTGGATTCGTTCAGATCGCTTCTTTGCAGAAAAGCGATATTAACACTGGTAAATAAATACTACAGATCGATACCCGAACCGTCACCGACCAGGATAAAAACAGTTGAGAGGATGGTTCGTGTTTACAGAAAAAAAATAACCGAAGCCGACTGGGAGACAGTTGTTATAAAGGCTGAGGGTATCATGGATGAGGAAGGAAGGCTCGCACAGACAGAGCATATAGTATAATAAAAAGGTGGATGAAAGTATCATGAAAAACGTAACTGCAAATCATAGTTTCAGGATTATTATTATATCGGCACTTATAGTGTTTGTCCTGCCGTTTTTATACTCGCCGAAAACAGCAGCGGCAAAGTTCGACGGGCTGGCATATCTAAAGGTATTATCAACGACAGATCTTCACGGACAGAGTATCAGATACAGTTATGATTCCGCGTCCGATCACGTGGGCAGTCTCGCTCAGATTTCAACAGTTGTAAAACAGGAAAAAAAGAAAAATAAAAAGCACGGGGTAACACTTTTGGTTGACTCGGGTGATGTGCTTTTTGGTCGTGCCGCAGAGGGTATCAGAAACGGTGAGTTTTCCGGAACTCAGTATATGTATAAGATAATGAAGAACATGGGTTATGATGCCATGACGCTCGGAAACCATGATTTTGACTACGGTTTCTCGCATACAAAGGAGGCGCTCGCTCAGGCGGGGCTTTCGAATAAGATTGTTCTTTCAAATGTTGTAAACGCAAAAACAAAAAAATACATATACGCGACCAGCAGGATATTAAAAAGAAAAGTAAAAACCACCAAGGGAAAGAAAAAGCTCGTAAGAATAGGTATAACAGGCTGTGTTACTCCGAACCTGGGAACGTTTTCGGATCTGACCGGTGAGGTGCAGACACAGGATATTATTAAATGCGTAAAAGCAGAGGTAAAAAAGCTTAAAAAGAAAAAAGCGGACGTGATCATCGTGCTGTCACACAGCGGTATGGGCCCGCAGAGAAAAGAGAAAAAAATGCAGACTAACGTGAGCTACAGGATCGCCATGCTCGATGACGTCGATCTGGTCTGCGCGGGACATTCTCATTTTGACTATCCGAGTACCACGAGCGGAAACGCGAAGGTGCTTGATTATGACCTGGTAGATCCTGATACGGGAATGGTTGATGAGACCATACTTGTTGAGGAGGCGGACCACGGCGTATCACTCGGAATATCCTCCATCGCTCTTAAGTTCTACGGTAAAGAGGTTGAGGTGGTAACAAAGGGTGCAAAGATAAGAAAGATAAAGGATACCGATAAAGAGGATCCGAAGGTATTGAAGTGGAACAGCGCGTATGACAAGACCTACAGAAAGATGTACGACGCGCCGCTGGCCAGCATGGGCGGTGTTACAAATAACTACTTCGGAATGCTCGAGGATAACTCTTTGGTACAGCTTGCAAACGAAGCAAAGATATCCTACGGAATAAAGCTTAAACAGGAGCTGCCTGAAGAGTTCGCGAACTGTCCTGTTATAGCAGCGACTGTATATAAGAATGCGGGCGGTATATCAGGTTCTGACTATATCGCGTCCGAGGGAAGTATCACATACGGAACATTGTTAAAGCTTCAGACCTACGGACAGAAGCTCGCCAGAGCCCACTATTTGACCGGAGCACAGTTGAGGGAGTGCCTCGAGTGGTGCGCGGCATCGGTATACAATGATCCGAACAGCGAGCTGCCGTATTCGGGTTCCGATTTCAATATGAAAACACTCGCGGAGATAGGCGGGATCACGCCTTTGGTGTCCGCGGAATGGGAAAACTGGAAGGGTATGCTTGTTTTCGACGGAGTTGAATACTCCATCGATGCGACTCAGCCGCCGAGGTATAACAAGGCCGGAACTCAGATAATAAATGATTCGCACAGGATCAAATCGATAACGATAAACAATGTTCCGCTTAAGGATACCGACAGGGTTATTCTTATTTCAAATACGGTACAGCCGGAGGACGGTATTCTTCCTGCGCTGAAAAATCAAATAGCGGATCAGCTGGTTATGAACACCAGCGGAGAGCACCTTACACAGATCCTCGAGGACTATCTCGCTGAGCAGAGTATGGGTGGAGTCGTGCCTGTAGCGGAGGACTCAAACTGGTCTGTAGAGTTCGATCCGGAGAAAACCTATCTGCTCAGGTCCTCTGATAGCTCACAGCAGCATGGTATGGGCAAAAGCTGGTATCAGAACATCATGCTGAACTCCGGCGGATACACATACTATATTTCACGTTTTGATAATGTATCAGAGGATACGTCAGGACCGATGCTCGCGGTATCAAAGCTTACCGATGATATCCAGGGCGAGCCTATAGGAGTAGGCGTGCAGGTATCAGATATCTCAGGCATAAGCTCACTCGAGTACAGGCTCGGAACGTACTCATACACCGATGAGTGGACGGGCGGAACGAAGATATACAACAACAGTTTCCTTGTAGATGAAAACGGTATTTATACGGTTCGTGCCGTGGATGGAAAGGGAAATGTTTCACTCCGTTATGTGGCTGTTACAAACCTTGATACCGATGTTGCAAATACGCCAAAGGTAAACAGTATTACGAACAGAGGCAGGTTGATCTCGGGAATTGTTTCCCCGAACGCGACCGTATTCATAAAAACAGAGGATGATACTCTCGAGTCCGTGGCGGACGAAGAAGGATATTTTGAGTGTGCGACTGATTATCTGCCGGCTGAGTCTGTCATCAAGGTATGGCAGGTGGACGGGATCGGCAGAACGAGCGTGATCGTGGATGTCACGGTAGAAAGGGAGTGCGCTAATTTCCCTACCATATCCGATGTAACAAATAAAAATACCGTGATAAAGGGTACGCTTGATGATTCGAAATACTGTAAGATAGCTGTTGTCAGAGGCAAAACGGTGTATGTTCCAAAGGGGCAGGAAGCTGTCGTAAAGGCTGCAGGCTTTTATAAAAAGACAATGGATATCGAGGAAGTAAACTACAAATATAACGAGAAAAAGAAAAAGTTCTCGATAAGGATACCGAAACTCTACGCGGACCAGAAGCTGGATGTTTATTCCTTTGACTGGCTCGGAAGATCATCAGATGTCACAGAGAGGACGGTTGCCGACGTCGCACCGAACGCGCCTGTGGTAGAAAGGGTGTTCTCCGAGGAGGGCTTTGTTTACGGCCGTATCCCGGGCTTTAAGCCTGAAACCGCATACACCGTAAACGTTATCGTAAAGGATGATATCTACTCCGGAAAGGTGGATGAGAACGGATACTTTACGGTACGTACGTCAGGGATAGCGACAGGCGATACCATAAAGGTATCCGCGTCTGATTCGGTAGAAGGCGAGATCAGAAACAGTATCAGTACCGCGAAAACAGCCGGATCATTTACAAAGCTGTCAGAGGATGATTTTACGAACGCACGTATAGAAAAGTTTACAAATAAAGACACGATAGTTCTCGGTAAGATCGGGCGTAACTACGGAACAAAGGTACAGATCCTGTACGGAAAGCATCACAAGGTGCTCGAGATCGATGACAACGGAGAGTTCGCATTCAAGCCCGAACGGCAGCTGAAGGTCGGCACCAAAATAGGTATTCTTTCGAGGTCGGTAAACGGAGCTATAAACACCTTCAGATATACCACCGTGAAGCTCGCGAAGCCGGAGCCGCCGGAGTTCGTAACGGATAATATTACAGAGGATACAACGAAGGTTGTCATCAAGGCTGAGGACAGAGCGGACGCTTATCTGAGAATAGGTAAAAAGAAATACAAACCCGTAAAGATCAAAAAGAAAAAGAGATACTATGTATACATATTTACCGTTAAGGATGTCAAGGAAGGAAATCTCGTGATCGCCTACCTCAGAAACAAGGCAGGCGCGAGTGAAAAATCAAAGTTCGGAAGAGTCTAAAAGACATTTGATCATGGACTCTGTTCCCTGAGTGAGGTCAAAGCATCCATTCCATCCGAGGTCGGCGAGCTTGTCTCCGGTGAGAGCTGAGTTACTCATCGGGTTATAGCTTTTCAGTTCGGACTCATCCGGGATATCAAATACGACCTTTCTTCCGGATGCCTTGGCGATCGCCTCGGCGATCTGTCTGATGGTGCATACGGACTCGGGGTTTGATATGTTATAAGCATTTTGAGCCTCACCTCGCGTGAGGATACTGAGCATGGCGCTGGCGCAATCAAGGCTGTAGCAGTATGATCTGAGCTGAGCGCCGGTGCTTTTCATTACTATATCTCTGCCGTTAAGGACATCTCTGGTAAACTGCGCAGTGGCGCGGTTGTCGTTCTTGGTGATGGCGGGACCGTAGATGTGTCCCGGGCGTACGATGACGGAGTTGATACCGTATTCCATTCCGTACGCGATCGTCAGTGTCTCTCCGGCTCTCTTTGCAGAAGGGTAGGAGGAACGCTCGCCAAGTATGTCCACGAAGCCGTAATCGTTCTCGCCGTATGGCTCCATATTGTCTTTCTGACCGTATACCTCACTGGATGAAACATACATAAGTCGTTCGGAACATTTTTCTTTTGCAAGACGGAGCATCACCTCGAGTCCCGTCAGATTCGCCATCATAGTCTCGACGGGCTCTCTCATGTATGCAGCCGGGTTGGCATTGCTCGCCGCGTGTATGATGTAGTCGATATTGCCGTCCACTTTGAGATCCTCAGTGGAGGTAGCGTCATAGCTTAAGAAGGACAGCCCGAGCTCGTATGCGGCCTCGCCGAATCTGTCGGTGATTCTGTCCTTGGTCCTGGCAGCGGCTATCACGCGAATGAGCGCATCCTTCTCAGTGTTTAGCATCAGGAGCTGATCGATGATCGATGAAGCGATGAGCCCCGCTGCGCCGGTGATAAGAAAGGTCTTTCCGAACAGCTTTTCGGGATCTAATATTGACTCCAAAGAAGTGATGATATCCTGATCATATGAGGATCCGAAAGTGGATCTGTAGCTATCGCGTGAAGTTGACATGTGAAGCCTCCTTAGGTATAATTATTAACACATGTATTGTAACACAACAAAGAGACTAAATCAAGGAATATAAGAGTGGACAAATGAAAGCATTTTTGAGAAAAATATCAGGCAGCAGATCATTGGTGAGGGCGGTCGTAGCGGTGTGCGTTTTTTGTATGTGTCTGTGTGTGAGCGGATGTGTAAACGCAGATGACATCGCCCGCGCTGCAAAGAAAAAGACCGTAAATACCACCTTATCAACTATTATTTCAACAGTTGATAAGGATGGCTCTCTAATACTGAAGATCTCCAAAAAGTCTCTCACACAGGCGGGATTTAAGGCCGGAGATCTCGTTAGAGTTACGATCAAAAAGCCAAAGCGCGAATACCTGGTGCCCATATATAAAAAGGATCTGGGCTGGGGGAAGACTAGTCTTGATATCAGCGGCTCAAAGGTAAAGCTTATCAGGTTCAAAAGAAACCTCGCCCGCCGGGAAGGGATCACGAAGGCAAAGGTAAAGGGCGCCGGCGTCACCATAACACTCGCAAAAAAGGGCGGTTACAGCCTTCCCGAGGTGACTGATGATATCGGTGATTACGGAAACGATGAGGAGAGGTTTGCCAATTTCAGGATGGTGGCAACCGGAGAAATAGCTACCGGAAAGCTTTACAGATCCTACAGTCCGATATCGGATCACTCACAGTTCGGTGGTAGGACCCGTATCGTAAACTCCCTTATGCAGAGAGAGGGGATACAGGCGGTACTGTCTTTAAATATGGATGAGAGCAGTCTTTCTCAGTACTTAAACACCGGGATATGTGACTACTACCGCACGCTTCATGACGCGGGAGGCATCTCCGCGATCCGTATCGTCGGAAACGACATATCCTCTAAGGAGTTCAGGGAGCCGCTCGCTGCTCATCTCAGATTCATGATCGACCACGAGGGACCGTATCTCGTGCACTGCGCCATCGGCCGTGACAGAACGGGCTTTGTTATAGGCCTTTTGGAAGCACTCATGGGCGCGAGCTACGATGAGATCGCCGAGGACTACGCGGTCACCTACAGAAACTATTATAACGTGAAAAAGAACTCCATACTTGACACATATTTCAAAACCTATTTCGACGACAACATAGTCGAGTGGAGCGGCGGAAAAGGGTATGTGGACGTACATACCGCCGATCTGAAAAAAGCCGCAGAAAACTATCTGAAGAACAAACTCAAGCTCTCAGAAGAGGAAATCACGAAAATACGTGAGAGACTCCGCCAAAATGCTTGACATACTGCCCAAAAGATGTTATAATCACGGAGTTGTTTATGCGGAACTCTTCGTGCGAAGCACGAAAGTTCAAAAATGCGAAGGGACGTAGTCCCTTGTATTTTTCAGCATCCTGTTTTGTAGGATGCGAAAAATACGCATTGTTTCTGTGCCAGTAGCTCAGCTGGATAGAGCAACGGCCTTCTAAGCCGTGGGTCGGGGGTTCGAATCCCTCCTGGCACGAATTATGGTGGGTATAGCGCAGTTGGTTAGCGCGTCAGATTGTGGCTCTGAAGGCCGTGGGTTCGAATCCCATTACCCACCCTGTTGGGGGCAAGCGGGCATATGGTATGCCCGCTTTTTTCACAAAAAGGAAAGAGGTGTTACAAATGAAAGTAGTAAAGGGAATCGCAATCGTGATAATCGCGCTCGCGTCCATCGCTGCAGTAGTATTGATCGCGATCAACATGAAGATGCTACACAGTGAGTCAGGCACGATGAACGCTTTCATTGACCGCCAGGACGACAGATACGCGGAGTCTCAGAAAAAGGAGACTGAGTTTATCGAGGACGGAGCAGTGATAGGTGATACCTACACCATCAAAAGTACAAAGGCCATCTCCGATGCCTATGTAAACGGACAGGATCCGTCGGGGCTTTCGGAGGAGGATAAAAAGACCTACGACCTCGCCGTAAAGACTCTCGATGAGGCTACAAAAGGAAAGAATACCCTATATGAAAAAGAGCTCGGAGTGTTCGAGTGGCTTGCAAAAAATGTCTCACACGACGCAGATCAGTCCACACGCGCAGTGCTCGTTGATGAGGTGCTCCCACAGGATACACCGTACGGAGTGCTTACTACAAAAACAGCAGTGTGCGTCGGATATGCTACGACCTTCCGTCTGCTTATGAATATGCTGGGGGCGGAGGTTCACATCCCGCATAATGATTCCCACTCCTGGGATCTGGTAAAGCTTGATGACAACGAGTGGTATCTGACGGATATCTACAGCGCGGCTTCATCAGGAAACGGTAATATCGACTATCAGTACTTTAACAATAATGAGATAACGGGTTCTGATCGTTTTGATCTGTCAATGATGTCAAACCTTCCGCGTGCAAACGGAAAGAAATACCTCTATCAGGTACAGACTGCACAGGATGTAAAGGATTTCTATGAGCTTCCGAAATACCTGAAAAAGGCTATCAAAAAGAAGCAAAATGTTTTATCTCTTCGTTTCGGAACCAAGCCGACAGAGGAAGAGATTCTGATGGGAACAAGTGTAGTAGAGAGTGCTCAGTCACGTATCACTGAAAACAATACCGATTTAACCAGCGCTTATTTTACCGGTGTATGGTGTCGTGATGAAAACGATAATTTCATTTTCACGATCTATATCGTAAATAACGCTGACAGCAGTGGAAGAGTTGATCCGAACTCACCTGAGGCGAAGAAGATGAGGGATGCTCTTGACAAGGCGTTCGGAACCACTTCAGGCTACGACCCGCTCGCAACCGAAGACAATACGCCAAAAACTGAAACTGAAACATACACATATAGTAGTAATGAGGCCGCATAATTATGAAAAAAATGATCAAAAAGATTTCAACAGTTTTAGCAGTATGCATGCTGGGAGCATTCATGCTCACCGGCTGTGGAGATGATGCGTCCGGTGGCGTTGATGTGGATCTTCAGTCACTCATGGACGAGATGAAAAAGACGGATACCGCTCTTCCTCAGATGAGCACGGTGACTGAGGCAAGCGAAAACGCCGAGGCAACCTTCGGTATACTCGCTGACTTCGATTACTCCAAGGTTGACAAGTTCATATACAGCTACAGTGAGACCGGTTCACCGGAGGAGATAGCAGTTGCCCATGTGGTTGACAAGGCATCTGTAGGGGATCTGATGAAGGTATTGCAGGCGCATATCGATTCACGTCTGGGTACATTCAGACAGTATAGCCCGGAGAAGGCATCCGTTGTCGAGGGCGCGGTACTTACGTACTCTGACAAGTATGTTTTGCTCGCGATCACTCCTACATCCGGAGCGATGCAGGATGTTTTCAAAAGCAAGATAGGATAAACAGGATCGGATAAAAATGTAAAGGGATCGTATGGTATTTTCTAGCTCGATATTTTTATTCTTTTTTCTACCGCTTGTGATAATGATGTACTACGTTTGCCCTGTCAGGGGGCGAAACGTGGTGCTTCTTGTCGCGAGCCTTTTTTTCTATGCGTGGGGAGAGCCGATCTACATCCTCATTATGCTTTTCTCGACAGTATTTGACTACATAAACGGCCGGATACTGGCAGTCGCGAAAAAGCTATGGAAAAGAAGACTCGTGCTCATCATCTCGGTCGTGGGTAACCTAAGCATTCTGTTCTTCTTCAAGTACAGGGACTTTTTCTGCGAGGGACTGAACGGACTTTTCGGAACGGATATCAGTATCTGGGACCTGGCGCTGCCGATCGGAATCTCGTTCTATACGTTTCAGACCATGTCTTATACGATCGACGTCTACAGGGGACGCGTCGAGGCTCAGAAAAATATCCTGAACTTCGCCGTTTACGTATGTCTTTTCCCGCAGCTTATCGCGGGGCCCATCGTCAGATATCGTACGATACACAGAGAGCTCGGCAGCCGCAAGCACTCATTTTTGATGTGCTACCACGGAATGCAGCGCTTCATCATAGGTCTGGGCAAAAAGGTCATCTTTGCCAACACGATAGGCGCGCTCTGGGAGGAGATCAGGGATAGTGCGGGGACATCGGACATGTCTGTTATGA
This sequence comes from Lachnospiraceae bacterium P6B14, assembly GCA_000687695.1. Taxonomy (GTDB): domain Bacteria; phylum Bacillota; class Clostridia; order Lachnospirales; family Lachnospiraceae; genus Eubacterium_F. The sequence goes on from JHWZ01000005.1 coordinate 131,945, forward strand.
TGGCATGGCTCGGTGCTGTCTGCTTTACGCTGCAGATCTACTTTGATTTTTCGGGTTACTCGGATATGGCGATCGGACTTGGAAGGATGTTCGGATTCCATTTCCCGGAGAACTTCAAATACCCATACGAGTCACGCTCAATCACGGAGTTCTGGAGACGCTGGCACATCAGCATGGGAACATGGTTCAGAGACTATCTCTACATCCCGCTCGGAGGCAACCGTGTGAAGCTTCCGAGGCAGCTCATCAACCTCGCCATCGTGTGGTTTTTGACAGGCCTGTGGCACGGAGCGTCATGGAATTACGTTCTGTGGGGAGTGTACTATCTGGTATTGCTTCTGATCGAAAAGCTGTTCCTGCTTAAATTCATGAAAAAATGGCCCGGATGGATCAGGCACATCTACAGCCTGTTTTTCATCGTGACGGGCTGGGTTATTTTTGCCTGTGAGGATCTGTCAGTGCTGTGGACATATGTGAAGTCGATGTTCGGCGTGGGCGTACCGCTCGTGTCCGATATGGGCCTTTATGACATCGTCTCTTACGGCCTGATACTCGTGATCATGGGTATCGGTGCTACGTCACTGTTCTGGCGGGCAAAGAGAAAGATACATGGAAAAAAGGGCGCGCACGCCGCTATGGCAGTGCTCACTGTAGTGATATTGGTTTTAGTCGTACCGATGCTTATCAGAGAGAGCTACAACCCGTTCCTTTATTTCAGGTTCTAAGGAGATAGCGTATGAAAAAAGCATTTTACGTTTTATATGTGACGATCCTCATCGCATTATTTGCGGGCGGGGGGCTTTTTGTGCTGTTAAAAACTCCTGATGAATACTCAAGAAACGAAAACAGGTATCTGGAAAAGCTTCCTTCGTTATCATGGGATGCTTACAAAAAGGGAGATTTCCAGAATCAGATGGAAAAAGCAGTGACGGATCAGTTCCCGATGAGGGATGTGTTCACCGGGCTGTCGACAGCCTACAGAAAGTATGCTCTTTTGCATGATGTGGGCGATGTATTTTTGGGAAAAGATAACTACTATTTTGACAAAAAGCTTGAGAAGGATTTCCCTGCAAAGCAGTATAACAAAAACCTTGCTTTTGTACAGAGATTCTTTGACACGTCGGGTGTAGCTGATCACAAGATTATGCTTATCCCGTCGCCTGCTACCGTGCTAGGTGACAAGCTGCCATCATACGCAAAGATATACGATGAGACGCCGTATGTATCAACGGCGAAATCCATGTTTATGAATGACTTCATAGATGTGAGGGGAGATTTTTATAAAGAGAAGGATAACAAACAGCTTTACTTCCGCACCGACCATCACTGGACGCATGAGGGGGCATATCTCGGTTACAAGGCGTTTATGGAGGCGATGGGCAGAGATACTCGTGGAAGGGATGATATAAGCTATAAAGAGGTCTCAAACGAGTTTTACGGTACCATGTATTCGAGAGCGCTTGATACCGGTGCGGTACCTGACAGCATATCGATTCCGGAGATGCCTTATGAGGTAAAGGTACAGTCATGCTTACCGTCTGCCGAGAAGGATATAGCTCTGTATGCTATGGAAAAGTTAAATGAAAAGGATCAGTACGCCGTATATCTCGGAGGAAATGATCCGTGCGTTACGATAGATAACTATCTGACCTCGAATGGCGGTACGCTCATGATCATCAAGGATTCATTTGCGAACAGTCTTGTACCGCTTTTGGCCATGGATTATTCAAAGATAGTGATGATAGATCTCAGATATGAAACCCGGCCGATGCGTATGCTGTTAGATACGTACCGACCGGATAATCTGCTTGTATTATATGAGATGAGTAACTTCGCCTCAAGCACTGAGGTTGCGAAACTTGGTGTATAAAGCCGGGGTAAGCGAAGATGACTGTCAGTATGGCAGTACATGCTCACACGAAGCTGGTTGTCAGCCGAGCTTTTTGATAAGCTCGGGGATAGTAGCCTCGAAGTCTACGCCGTACCATGGCTTATCAGGGTTCTGAAGAGTTACCTCGATGGTGTATGCAGTGTAGTCTGCAGCAATCTTCATAGCCTCCTGCCATGATTTGCCGCGCATCATAGCGCCGATGCAGGAGCTCGAGAACAAATCGCCCGTGCCGTGATAGCTTGCATCGATGCGGTCGTTCTGATATACGAAATAGTCATCGGCATCGCGGTCATAACCCATAACACCGGTCTTTCCGGGTGAGAGGCTTACTCCGGTAAGCACCGAAACCTTCGCTCCGAACTCGTTGAGTTTTTGGAGCATTTCTTTTATGTATGCTTCGTCGTATTCTTCTTTGTATTCCATACCTGTCATGAAGGCTGCTTCGGTGATGTTCGGAACGATGATGTCAGCCTCGGCGCACAGCTCGGCATTTTTCTTTACGTAGTCCATGTCGAAGGCAGGATAGAGCTTTCCGTTGTCAGCCATAACCGGGTCGACAAAGATGGTCATACCGTCGTGCTTGAAATCTTTGAAGAGCTGTTTCATCTGATCGATCTGCTCGATCGTTCCGAGGTAGCCCGTGTAGATAGCATCAAAGCGGACGTTCTCTGAAAGCCAGTGATCCTTGATCGGGTCGATCTGGTCCGAGAGATCCTTTACTGTGAAGTTTTTGAACATGGTGTGTGTTGAGAGTACCGCTGTCGGCAGTATGACTGTCTCAACTCCTGTCGCAGAGATCACGGGAAGTGCGATCGTCAGCGAGCATTTGCCCAGGCATGAGATATCCTGGATGGTTAAGATACGTTTCATGATTTATTTCTCCTGTAAACTCGGCGCCATAGCGCTTTTATTTTGTGTTGTCAGCCATAATTAGGTTACATTATACACTCAAGAGGGACCTGTGTCAAGGTATATACCTGTGAAAGATAAAATAAAATTTACAGAAGGTCAGCTATCTCATAGATAAGCTTCTCGGTAGCGTCCCAACCGAGGCACGGATCGGTGATGGATTTACCGTAAACTCCGCCTCCCGGCTCCTGTGCTCCGTCCTCGATATAGCTCTCGATCATGAAGCCTTTGAGTATGCCTGCGATACGATCATCGAGTTTTGCCGAATGCAGGACCTCCTTGATTATGCGGCGCTGCTGGAATGGGTTTTTGTTGGAGTTGCAATGGTTGGTGTCGACGATGAGAGCAGGGTTTTTAAGCTGCATCTCATCATAGCAGTCGCACAGTCTCTCCAGATCCTCGTAGTGGTAGTTCGGCTTCATCGCTCCGTGCTGATCCGTGTATCCGCGGAGGATAGCATGGGTATGAGAGTTTCCGTCGGAGTGTACCTGCCATCCGCGATAGATGAAGGTATGGCCGTTCTGAGCCGCGCTTATCGCGTTCATCATTACGCCATAGTCTCCGGAGGTCGGGTTTTTCATGCCGACCGGTACACTGATACCGCTGGATGTGAGGCGGTGCTGCTGATCCTCGACGGAGCGCGCACCTACAGCTACGTACACAAGCAGGTCGTCGAGATAGCCGTAGTTCTCGGTATAGAGCATCTCGTCCGCGCATGCGAAGCCTGTCTCCATGACTGCACGCATATGCATGTGTCTGGTAGCCTCGATACCCTTGAAGAGGTTCGGCTTTTCCGTCGGATCGGGCTGGTGAAGCATGCCCTTGTAACCCTCGGCGGTAGTTCTTGGCTTATTTGTATAGATACGCGGTACTATGAATATCTTGTCCTTTACCTTTTCCTGTACCGGCACGAGCCTGCTGATATAGTCCATTACGGAATCCTCGTTGTCAGCGGAGCACGGTCCGATGATCAGGATCAGCTGATCTCTCCTTCCTTCGAGTATCGAGATGAGCTCAGCCTTTCTCTGCTGGATCGTCTCGTTCATCTTTGCTGTCAGCGGATACATCTCTTTGAGCTCCGCCGGTATTGCCAGCTGTCTGTCATACACCATTCCCATTTTTGTTTCCTCCGTTATTTCCTGTCCCGTGGGACATTTTTATTGTTTTGTGTGCCTGTGTTTGTTATTCCTGTTCTGTGTGCCTGTATCTGTTATTTCTGTTTTGTGTGCCTGTGTCTGTTGTATCAGGTTTTGCGGGATACTGCTACGAATCGAGTCTTGTTGTCATCAGTTTCGTTTATATGTTCATCGAGCACTTTGAGCCCGTATATCGCGGCTGCCTCGAGACTCGCTATGGCTGCCACGGACAGGATCTGCCTGTTCGCGACTTCCCTGGCTGACATGGCAGTGTTTACTGCCTCCTCCACCTCGAAACCATTTTCTTTTATGTATTTATCACACTGCTCCAAAGCCTTTGGCTGGCTTATGACTTTTTTGATGTCACTGAGTCTGCTGCCGCGTACACCCAGGAGATTCTGAGTGATTGGGAGAGTGTACTCAGTATCGGTTTTGAGTTCTCCTTTGCTTAGCAGCTCCGCGACCTCCTTGACCGGCCCGGCGTAACTGTTTTCCACGGGGAGCACGGCTGCATCGCACTCACCGGAGACCACCGAGTCATATGCTTCTTTAAAGTTTTTGCAGGACACGTGGATCGCATCGGGAAACAATCTTCTCGCCACGACGTGAGCAAAGGCTCCCTCGATCCCGCTGTATGCTATCTTTTTCATTGTTTTCTCCTGTTCTGCTTTCTGTTCGCATAAGAAAAGCGGCCCGATTTGCTCGGACCGCTGTAAGTTCAATTTATGATCTTTCCTGCATCACAAACTGCCCTTACACCGGTCGGTCGTAAAGGTAAAGGCAAATGCAAAAAAGAAATTTGTGTTCATTACGTTGTTCATAGTAGTTCCTCGCTCTGTATAAAACAGATTTTTATTTGATTCTCCACAATTATATATACTGTGAAAGGATTTGTCAAGTTTTTTTTGAGGTGGTGGGCAGATGGAACCGCGTGTGTGGGCGGGCATGCGTAGGGGAGTGCTGCGCGGAGATTGTGTAGGGGCGGAAGCAGAGGTCGTTCCGACTAAATGAGGAAAATGTGAAGTTTAGTCGGAACGGGGGACTGCTCCCATAGAGATGGAAACAGAGGCCGTTCCGACTAAACGGGGAAAACGAGCAGTTTAGTCGGAATTATTTCTTGAATTCGACTCCGGCGCAGTCCGATGGTCGCATTCACAGATGGTTAGAGGCAGCCGAAAAACGAAAAAGTTCCGACTAAATTTGAAAATAAAGCGGTTTAGTCGGAACGGAGCCTGCTTCCGGAAATTTTGAATCGAGAGCTGTTCCGACTAAATTGGAAAAAAGAGCAGTTTAGTCGGAACGAGGTCTGCTTCCGCTATTCTGATTTCCGCAAACGGTCACACTGCTGAGAACTGGAAGGCATACTATGAAAAGGTAACTCTTGTAAAGACTCAAAGAAGGAACCCTTCATATCCCCTCCGTACACGGATCAAACGGATTACACCACCTTATGGACAAACTATGATCTGGCACATCGGGCTGCAATTGCTGATCGAGAAAGGATTGACGAATTATATGGTCCGCAGATGTTAACCGGAGATTTGGGTCCATCACTTGATACATTTATGCAAACCATCTATGATTCTGCACCGAATCGTTCAATAAAATGCCGGTTCCCGCTACGATGATGATGCCATTCGGGGCTGAAAAGATCGTAGCCAAAAAGTTGTTATTGGTGTTAAAATTGTATTGACAATATGGGAAATATACCATATAATGAAAATGAAGAAATAAATACGAAAAGGGGCTGATAGATGGATGTTTGATATTGGTTTCTATGACCTGCCGGATGGCTCCAGACCTGTAGATGATTTCCTTGATTCGTTAGATAATAAGTTGGCAGCTAAAACACTTAGAACAATATCGTTGCTTGAAAAGAACGGAAATCAGTTGGGAATGCCATTTTCCAGACATCTAGAGGATGGAATATTTGAATTGAGGACAGAGCAGGGAAGCGATATAACAAGAGTACTATATTTCTTTGTGATTGGATCGAAGGCTATTCTGACACATGGATTTGTGAAAAAAATGCAGAAAACTCCACCCGGAGAAATAGAGCGGGCAAAGAAATACCGAGCGGAGTATCTTTCAAGAGAGGAGGCGCCAAATGAGTGATTTCAGAGATTATATCAATAAACGAATGAAGGACGAGGACTTTAAAAAAGAGTGGGATGAGTTGGAACCCGAGTATGCGATGATACAAGCTATTATCGATGCCAGGAAATCCTCTAATATGACACAGAAGGAGTTGTCCGAGAGAACAGGTATCGATCAGGCAGATATTAGCAAAATTGAAACCGGAAATGCAAATCCGGCTCTTTCAACACTTAAAAGACTTGCTGATGGTATGAATATGATTTTGAAACTGGAGTTTGTTCCTAAGCAAACTAGAGCATAATTAACTATCGTAACGACAGGGTCTCGTTCTGAGACCCTATTACATTATAGAAAGGACAACAGTGGAATAAAGATGGAACTTAAAGGACTAAAGATAAACTTTCTCGGAGACAGCATAACCGAGGGCTACGATTCATCGGATATGGAGCATTGCTACTGGGGGCTGCTTCAGAAAAACGATGGCGTCATAGCGCGTGGCTACGGTATCGCAGGAACAAGGATAGCAAAGCAGCAGTCGATGTTCATCGATCCGAAATGGGATAACTACTTCAGAACGAGAGTAGATAAAATGGATCCGGACGCTGACGTGATAGTGATATTCGGCGGCGTGAATGATCACGGACATGGTGACGCACATCTCGGCAAGATGTCAGACAGAACGGATGATACCTTTTACGGCGCACTGCACCTTCTGTATCAGGAAGTGATGAAGAGATATCCGGATGCGCAGATAGTAGCGATGACTCCAATGCACTATGAGGATGAGGACGCTCTGATAAACGGTTACGGCGTCAGAAAGGACGGGCCGTTATCGGCTTACCGCGATGCAATCTGCGAGGTGGCGGAGGCGTATGATATCCCCGTGCTTGACGTATTTAACAAGAGCGGGATACAGCCGAAGGACAGAGAACTCAGGCTGTTGTACACATCTGACGGTCTGCATCCGAACGATGCTGGACATGAGATCATCTATAAGCTGTTAAAGGAGTTTTTACAGAACCTATGAAGGAGAATACTATGGGATATGTGGATCTGCACCTGCACTTAGATGGTGCGATAACTGTTGATATCGCGAAAAAGCTCGCCAAAATGCAAGGGATAACTCTGCCGGGAGCAAATGATGATGAGCTACGGAAAAAGCTTCAGGTGTCGCCTGACTGCGCGGATCTGAACGAGTTTTTGGAATGCTTCTCTTTACCGTGCTCACTTCTTCAGACGAAGGAGGCACTGAGTGAGGCGGTCAGGCTTGTGCTGGAGGATTGCAAAAAACAGGGCGTGGTTTATGCCGAGATCAGGTACGCACCTCAACTTCACACTGAGCAGGGGATGAGCCAGGAGGATGCCATCCGGGCAGCGATTGAGGGATTAAAGCTTGCCACAGCGAAAGGAAATGATCATAATCCGGGTGATGAAAGTTCGGAGGCTGAAGATGGTGAGCATGCCGGGATGATACGGGCGAATCTGATCCTGTGCCTGATGCGCGGTGAAGGTAATGAAGCGGCGAATGAAGAGACGCTTAGTCTTGCGAAAAAATATCTTGTCGAAGATAACGGTGTCGTCGCTATCGATATAGCCGGAGCTGAAGGACTTTTCCCGACGAAGAACTATCGGGATATATTTACCAAAGCGAGGGAGATGGGTGTGCCTTTTACCATCCATGCCGGTGAGGCGGATGGGGCAGAAAGTGTTAGGGATGCGCTTGATTTCGGGGCGGTCCGGATAGGCCACGGTGTCAGGAGTAACGAGGATGTGTCGGTAATTCAGGATATAATTCGGAAGAATATACCACTGGAGATGTGCCCGACGAGTAACCGCCAGACTCACGCAGTGGAGGATATGAGCAAGTATCCCATCATCGATTACTTGAATAAGGGCGTTTGCGTAACAGTAAATACTGATGATCCTGCGATAGAGGGGACAACCATAGAAAAAGAGTTTGAGTATCTGAGAGAGACGTTTGGTCTGACGGATGAGCAGCAGAAAAAGCTACTTGAGAACTCGGTTGAGGCTGCGTTTACGACAGACCAGGTGAAGGATGAGTTAAGAGTTAAGCTCGGATTATAACGTATGGAGTATCCCGGATCTGTATGAGACACACAGGGAGCGGAATTATATGGAAAATAAGTATATTTTGGGAACAACGGAAAATAAAGACTTTCTGAGAGAACAGAGGGATATCCTCCTTAACTTCGGACATGGATTCGTATCACCTGAGGGTGGTGCGTACTACCTGGGCGATGCCGGTGAGCCGTGGAAGGACAGGCCCAGGGAGACTTGGATCACAGCGAGGATGCTTCATGTCTACAGCATGGGCGCCATGCTCGGGCATAAGGGAGCAAAGGAGCTCGCGGCATCGGCGCTTAAGGGACTCATAGGGGAGCTTCATGATGATGAGCATGGCGGATGGTACGCAGGCAAGAGGAGTGACGGAGAGATACTTCCCGACAAGCAGTGCTATGCGCATGCGTTTGTGATACTGGCCGCAAGCTCAGCAGTTCTGGCAGGTATAGATGGAGCAAGGGAGCTACTCGATGATGCTCTTTCAATATACGATAAGTATTTCTGGGACGAGGAGATAGGCTTGTCGGTAGATACCTGGGATACGGACTTCAAAGTGCTGTCAGACTACCGCGGACTGAATGCGAACATGCATACCGTGGAGGCATTCCTGGCAGTAGCGGATGTACTCGGAAGATTCGATATGAAAGACCTGTCCGTGAAAGTACACGTTGATGGCGATGCCGGATCTGTTTACAGAAAACGCGCCGGACGGATCATCGATCATGTCATCGGCTGGGCAAGTGAGAATGAGTACCGGATTCCGGAGCATTTTTCTGAAGAGTGGGAGCCTGACCTTGAGTGTAACAAAAATAAGCCGGACGACTGCTTCAAGCCATACGGAGCGACGCCCGGACACGGGATCGAGTGGGCGAGACTGATAACCCAGTGGGCGGTGGCTACATATAAGATAGGAGAGGCTTCTCCGAAGATCAGCGTAAATGCAGATGCGACTACGGACGAGGCGACCGCACCAAATATGGACGAGGCAGCCGCACCTTATATAGAAGCAGCGAAAAAGCTTTATGACAGGGCAGTGACTGATGCATGGAATGCCGACGGGGCGCCGGGGATCTGTTACACCACGGATTGGACAGGAGCTCCCGTGGTACACGACCGTATGCACTGGACACTCGCCGAGGCGATAAACACATCGGCAGTCTTTTACAGGGTGTCAAAGGCGGATATAAAAAGATATGCTGCTGACTATGAGAGATACATGAGATATCTCGATGAGTACGTGATCGATCATAAGAACGGGTCTTGGTATCACCAGCTGGATAGGGATAACCACGTGATAGGCACGGTATGGCCCGGAAAATCGGATCTTTATCATGCGGTGCAGGCGACCCTGATACCATATGCCGAGCACGTGGGAGTGTCAATCGCGGCGGCGATCCGGGGAGAGTGAAGAGTGTCGGGATATTTTTGATGAAAATTTGTGGTTAGTGGTTGCAAACCAAGAAGTGATGTGATATAGTAGTTCCTAGGCGCGGTTCGTGGAAGGCGCGAAACGCACAAATGAATAAAGAACGGAGGAAATATAAATGTTAGTTTCAGCAGAAGAGATGCTTAAAAAGGCAAAGGCAGGACACTATGCAGTTGGTCAGTTCAACATCAACAACCTTGAGTGGACCAAGTCGATCCTGCTTACGGCACAGGAGATGAAGAGCCCTGTTATCCTGGGTGTATCAGAGGGTGCCGGCAAGTATATGTGTGGATTTAAGACAGTTGCAGCTATGGTTGACGCTATGGTAGATTCACTTGGAATCACTGTTCCGGTAGCACTTCACCTTGACCATGGTACTTATGAAGGAGCTAAGGCTTGTATCGAGGCAGGCTTCTCATCAATCATGTTCGACGGATCATCACTTCCGATCGAGGAGAACGTAGAGAAGACAAAGGAGCTCGTTGCTACATGTAAAGAGAAGGGAATCTCCCTTGAGGCTGAGGTTGGTAGCATCGGCGGTGAGGAAGACGGAGTAGTCGGAGCCGGCGAGTGCGCTGATCCTGAGGAGTGCGAGCGCGTAGCAAGCCTCGGAGTGACAATGCTTGCAGCAGGAATCGGAAACATCCACGGAAAGTATCCGGACAACTGGGCAGGACTCAGCTTCGAGACACTTGATGCTATCCAGCAGAAGACCGGTGATATGCCGCTCGTTCTTCATGGTGGTACAGGAATCCCGGATGACATGATCAAAAAAGCGATCGACCTCGGTGTTTCAAAGATCAACGTAAATACAGAGTGCCAGTGGGCATTCCAGAAGGCAACACGTGAGTACATCATGGCCGGCAAGGATCTCGAGGGCAAGGGCTTCGATCCGAGAAAGCTTCTCGCTCCGGGTGCTGAGGCAATCAAGGAGACCGTTAGAGAAAAGATTAAGCTTTTCGGTTCAGACGGTAAGGCGTGAGGTCGTAGAAAAAGATTAAGTAGCAAAAATGAAGAGAGCCCGGTATTTAGCCGGGCTCTCGCTTATATGGATAGGATATCCTGTTTGATATGGGATATAGAATGGAAGAAAAATGGGAAATATGATTCGGTTGCTCTGTCCTTGTCATTTTGGAATGGAGGCTGTATTAAAACGTGAGATCAGCGATCTCGGTTATGAGATCGATGAGGTTGATAACGGAAAGGTGACCTTTCTCGGTGACGAGGATGCCATCGCCCGCGCGAACATCCATCTGCGTACGACGGAGAGGGTTCTGTGGAGAGTCGCCGATTTCAAGGCGGTGACCTTTGATGAGCTCTTCGAGGCGGTGAAGGCTGTCCCGTGGGAGAAATACATCCCGAAGGATGGCAGGTTCTGGGTCGCGAAAGCAAACTCGGTAAACTCGCAGCTTTTCAGTCCCAGAGATATTCAGCGTATAGTAAAAAAAGCCATGGTGGAGAGACTGAAGCAGACCTATCCGGATGTGGAGCATTTCGCGGAGACGGGAGCAGACTATCCTCTCAGGATCAGTATCCTCAAGGATAACGTGACGATAGGCATCGATACCACGGGAGAGTCCCTGCACAAGAGAGGCTACAGAAAGTTCACCGCACCGGCTCCTCTGACGGAGACCCTGGCTGCGGCTATCCTTCTGCTGTCACCGTGGAGAGAAGACAGAGTTTTGGTCGATCCTTTCTGCGGTAGCGGAACGATCCTTATCGAGGCTGCGATGATCGCAAGGCATATCGCGCCGGGCATAAATCGCGAATTCTTATCAGAAAAATGGCATGAAACTAACATAAATATAGATAAAGTAAATAAAAATATAGATAAAAAGCGTAATTCGGATGGCTTGCTTACAAATATATATGCATCTAGGGAAAGCTTTGACAGGGTAAGGGATAAGGCCAGGCTGGAAGAGAACCATGAACCAATGGAGCTTTCGATCGCCGGCTATGACATCGACGACGAGGTACTCCGAATGGCCAGAGCGAATGCGGCACTGGCCGGAGTGGAGGATGATATACATTTCCAGAGAAGGGATGTAGCGGATTTCTCCAGTCCGAAGAAGTATGGATTTGTTATAACGAATCCACCGTATGGTGAGAGAATATCGGAAAAGGACGAGATGGCAGCACTCTACCGAACTGTTGGTGAGAGGATAGCTGAAAACGATACCTGGTCCTGGTTCATCCTAAGTGGCTATGAAGGAGCCGAGGATGCGATCCGTAAGAAAGCTACAAAAAACAGAAAAATTTACAATGGAATGATGAAGACATATCTTTATCAGTATATGGGCGCGAAACCGCCGAAAAGACCGAGAAACGAGTGATGAGAGCTAACGAAAATTGGACCCGTTAGGTTTTGAATGCCATAGGAGGTAAAAAGTGAAGAAAGCCTTGCTGATCAGCGATTCACATGGACAGAATCAGGAAATGATAGCAGTTGTAGAACATTTTTCGGATGTTAATGCTATATTTCACATGGGCGATATAGGCATGTCGGAGTCCCTTCTGGAGAACAGTGCCAGGTGTCTCACCTATATAGTCAAGGGAAACTGCGACCGTGATTATGAGATGCCGGAGTCAAGGCTTATCGACTTCGCGGGAAAGAAGATACTGATGACGCATGGACATCGATATGTGGATTACGGAGGGTTTGATTCGCTGTTTTACTTCGGTGAAGAAAACGATGCGGATGTAGTGCTCTTCGGACATATACACAGACCGGTACTCGCAGAGTGGGGTGATATGATCGTGTGCAATCCCGGAAGTATCAGCAGACCGAGACAGTATGACGGGTTCAAGACATGCGCGATACTCACTGTCGATGATGACGGTGAGATATCCATACAGCACTACACCTGCGATATCAGTACACTCGGGATGCCGGTGATCGGAGAGTACGTGCCTGATAAAGATTATTGATATTGATTTTTTTTGTTGTTCACAATTGAAAAGTATTGTGATATAATAATAAAGTAATTTCTTGTGACACGAAATCGTGTCTGATATAGAGGGGAGAGATCAGAAAATGAAAAAAGGATTAATGAAGAAGGGAGCAATCCTGCTATCACTGGCGATGGTATTGTCTTCGGCAGCTGTGACCGTTGGGGATGGTAAGGATGCATCAGCAGCGAAAAAAGTTAAACTTGCAAAGTCAAAGATCACAGTAAAAGTGAAACAAACTAAAAAAATAAAAATCAAAGGTGTTAAAAAGAAGCAGGTTAAAAAGATTACCGTAAAGAGCAAAAAAACTTCAATATGTAACAGCAAAAAATCAGGTAAAGTTGCTATCAAGGTAACCGGCAAGAAAAAGGGAAGCACAAAGGTCATAGTAAACCTGAAGCTGAAAAAAAAAGTAGGTGGAAAAAAGAAATATAAGTTAACGCTAAAAGTTGAAGTAAAAAAGGGTGCCCCTACACCTACTGCCACTCCGACTCCGGATACTCGGACTGCTACTACGGTGAAAACGGTAGAGCTTAAAGATATGACCTACTATATAGGGCAAAAAGATCCGACGCCGCTCGATGCATCGAAGACTACAGTGACACCGCCGGAAGCAGCTACGGGTGGAGCTGTAACGTATCAGTGGTATATGGGTCCGGCAACAGGCAGTGCAGTTGAAGTTGCCACAACTGCTCAGTATGCACCGGACATAACTAAGGCAGGTACATTTAGTGTTTATTACACTGCCAAGTTCACACCGACAGAACAGTATAAAAAAACGTATCAGGAATCCTCTGCCACATCAAATAAGGCAACGATAACGGTACTCGAGAAAGTGCCGATAACCTTTGATGCAAACGGAGGAACGTTTGGAACTGGCACAAATGCGAAAACAGAACTAAAGAAAGAATATGAATGGGGCAAGGACCTGGGAACATTGCCACTGGAATCAGAAATGTCGCCGCCGTCTACTACTACCGGTGGCAGGGATCTGCTAGGCTGGGCCATGACCAAAACAGCGTCGTCCGGTAATGTTTCCTCGAATACGAAGGCGACTGAAGCTGTGACGTACTACGCGGTATGGGGAACCAGGCAGTCAGATCCGTCGCCTTCTACGCCGAGTGCACCGACGCCTGTTATAACAGGATTGGAATATGCTGATTCGGAAAATGTAAGATGTACTTTTACCGTCGATGGCCCTAGTGCTCTGACGTTTCAGTGGTATTACATAATGGGTCCTTATCAGTCGGAGACAGAAAATACAGAAACGAATGTTATTCCAGTAACCACAATAGGCGATGCTGTAGGATCGTCTGGAAGTAAAGTGTATGTAAGAGCAATTAATTCCCCGAGTGGTTACTCCTCATCAGCAAGTGCATGGTCTGAATTTGCTTTTGTCCATTTCTGTGGAGAGACAGGCGATAATATAGCATCAGGAACAAGAGATTTGATAAAAAGGGTTGGAGACACGGTTAACATTAGCGAAGCTCCAGATGTGTCAAACAGTTCTAGTAATGTTTTGCTAGGATGGGGTGAAAGTAGTACGGGCCCTGCAACGCTTTCTGAGGGGCATCCGGTTACGGTCAATGGAACACTAAACTTATTTCCTGTATGGCAAGGATCGTGATCATCATAAACCACACTTAATCAAGAAAGGAGATTGAAACTATGAAACAGAAAAAAACATTTTTAAGAATCGTATCAATGGTTCTCGTATTGGCACTGGTATTTGCCTATAGTCCTGTGGCTATAGCAAAGAAGGCAAAGATCACTAAGCTTAAGGGATCTATATCGAATAAGTCTTCATTCAGTAAAATGAAACCAGGGGACTCAGCTACTATATCACTCACTGGTTTGAATGTTAAGAAAGGCACGCTGAAGTTTACGAGTAGCGACACAGAAGTGTGCAAAGTGGAAAAAAACGGGAAAGTAACAGCAGGTCGACCGGGAAAAGCTTCTATTGCGATCGAGTCCAAATCCAAGAAGGTAAATGGAAAGATCACATTAAAAGTGAGTGTGGTTGCGGTTGATCTTGAATCAGTGAAGTTTAAAACGGATACATATGATTATGTGTTTGATATCGAGGAAGATGATCCTGACGAAGATCCGGATGATGAGAATACTGAAACAACAACGAGTGACCCGGATGACCCGGATGAGCCGGATGAACCGGATGATCCCGATGATAACGATCCCGAAACTCTTGACATCGGAGAGGAAACGGAGGATGGAAAGGGCAAGTATAAGCTTGTAACAAAGCCATATCAGATCAATGACGATGATTTGGAAAAGTTTGAATGGACGAGTAGTGATCCATCTGTTGGAACTGTAAATGAAGTGGGACAGGTTACGTTCTATAAGTGGGGAACAACTACCATCACAGCTACTTACAAGAAGAATCCAAAACTGACCGCGTCTATTGTGATAAATGCGGGACCGAGTAAGGAAGATCCGGAAGATGAGGAAAGTGATCCGGATGATCCGGAAGAAGATGATGAATAATAAGATACGTATTGATAAAAAGCAGTTGACAAAGTGATGTAAATCTGCTAACATATCAGCGTTGTGTTTGTGTCGGCGGCAGACATGCCGCCGACGTGAACAAATGCGTCAGCATTTGTTGTATGGCTTCCGAAGGAAGACATTCCGCTGCTATAGCTCAGTCGGTAGAGCGTTTCCTTGGTAAGGAAGAGGTCACGGGTTCAATTCCCGTTAGCAGCTGTAAAGAGAGCCTTGCGAAAGCAAGGCTTTTTTGTACTTTACGTCAAAAATATGGCGAAATTGTGCCGTTCGTCACAGAACTATTGACATTTTTTATAAATGATGTAGTATTAAAATATAGATCGTTTTGTGAAAGCATAAAAAGAACGGCACGATCACTATCACCGGTTCCAAAAAGCAGTTTAAGATGTTGAAAAATATGATCGAGAAGTCAGGCCTGCCGAAGGGCGTCAAGATCAAGAGAGCGTAGATTTGAGAGAAAGGGATTGACAGATATGAACCCAACATTTATCAAATACAATTATTTATCACCGATTTTTGAATCGCAGAGAAAAAAAGCAAAAGGGTTTATCATTGCAGGCAGCATCATAGCCGGGCTTTACGCCTTTGGTACTATCTACAGCCTGGTACTGCCCATGGAACTTGTAAGTAGAAATTCCGAGTTCAGAGAGTACAGGTATTTTACTCCGATCTTTGCAGCCATGATCATACCCGGTCTGGTGCTTTTATGCATAGGATTGGTGATGAGCAGGAAGGTCAATGCGGCACTCCGCTATGAGACCATTTTGTCCGGAGACAGAAACGGTATCGTAGAGATCCGTGAGCTGACCGGTCAGACCGGCAAGCGTCAGGATGAGGTTTTTAAGGAGCTTGAGACTCTTTTTCGCAAGGGATACTTTCAGGGATGTACTCTTCAGCTTGAGGGGACTCCCGCGATCATTATAAATGATGCGATGGTCGGTGAGAAGGGCACCGGTTTTGCAGAGGTTCGCTGTCCGAAGTGCGGAGGAGCGACCAGGATCCGCGCGGGAAGCCGCGGTCAGTGTGCTTTCTGTCACTCTCCGATAGAAGATGTTTAGGTGAGGTAGGCAATTATAGGGAAGCGGAGCGGGCATCGATCGATGCCCGCTCGTTTTTTTTAACACTTTTTCTTTTTCGACCACTTGCCGTAAGTGGTTTTCCCGTTAACCGTTTCATATGTTCTGGTTCGATAATAGTAGGTTTTCTTTTTGTTCTTAAGAGTCTTTATTATCCTGTTCATCTGTTTCTTTGTAACTGTTTTTGTTGTCTTTTTCTTAAACGACTTTGATGTTGAATACTGGATCTGGTAGCCGGTCTCCGCGGTAACTGTCTCCTTTGATACGGAACCGTTCGTGATGCTTCCGCCGGGGCTGCCCGATGTGTAGGCGGTTCCGCCGACATAGAGGGTATGACCGTTGTAATCAATGATGCCTGAGCCTGAGATCGAAGTGACATAGGAGTCGGCTGTAAGTGTCCAGACGCCATCAAGTGTTACGTCCACTGTTCCGAGAGCGCTTCCTGATCCATTCTCATCACCTATCGATCCGGTGAATGTCGATGCGGAGTCGAGGTTCAGTGTAAGGCTTGAGGAGCTACTGGACGCTGAGCTTGCAGTATTGCTTACAATGATCTTCCCCGAAAGATTCTGTGAAGTCGCGTTTACGGTTGCTTTATTATCAGTTCCACTCCATCCGTCATTTACTACAGAAAGGAGTACGTCCTCACTGTCTGAGTTGTTGATCGAAACGTCATTCAGGTTGATGGTCGCATTAGTGTTGGTCACGTGGAAAACATGACCGCTCTTACTGTTTAGCGTACCGCCTTTCATGGTAAACTGTGATCCTGTACCTGCCGCGTCTCCCGAGAACGACTGATAAATCATGATCGAATCAAGATACTGAGCATTTCCGTTTTTCCGGTTGTTGCTTGCGGTAAGGTTGCAGTTATTCAGTGTAACGCTGTTCGTCCCCTCGATGCACACGCCCTCGGATGTGTTGGATGTGAGTGTCGCATTTGATACTGTTATATCTGCCGTAGAGTAGATGGTGGGTGAACCCATGCCGCTGGTGGTGTAGGTACCGCCATCAACGGTTACGGTGCCGCCTCCTCTGTCTGTTCGTATCGCAGCGGAGGATCGGCCGGAGGTATTCACGGTGAGGTTTGAAGCCTTTGTAATACCGCCTCCGGTCGTCATGATACCACCTGAACCGTCTCCGGTCGTGGATATCTTTGAATCGGATATGGTGACGGTAGTGCCGTCCGACGAGGAGTTCCCTGTAGTTGCACTTCCGCCGTATGAGAACACTCCGTTTGCACCGTTTGCGGATGTGTTTATCGTGGCATTTTTGATGGTTACCTTTGCGCCGTCCTTAACCATGATGCCTGAGTTGGTCCCGTAGAAACTCTGCGCGTCTCCACTCTCTCCATCTCCCGATTTTTCAACCGTTATCCCGTCGAAGGTTGCATTACCTGTTACCAGTAAAGCATTCTGGTCTGCTGTTGTTGATGAATATGTTTTATCAGAATAATTTCCCGAGTCCGTGATCTCCGTCGCGCCACTCCAGCTGATGTTGGATGCGTCTGCGCCGGGAGCTCCACCCGGAGCACCACCGGATGCGCCATCAGGCGGGGCACCTCCCGGAGCACCATCCGGCGGTGTTCCTCCCGGGCCGCCATCCGGCGGTGCCTCTTTTGCGGATACCTCTGTCTGATCAGAACCGCATCCGGTGATACCTGTAACTGATATTGTTCCGAGTGTAAGTGCTATGGCAAGAGCACTTGCTATAGCAATTTTTCCTGATTTAGTGATTTTTTTCTTCATAAGAATCATCTCCTTCCGTACTTCTACGAGCCGATGGTTACTATAATCATGATCATGTGTCCACTATATCGGGGAAATGTGAACAATATGTGTATAGAAAAGTAACATAGTGTGAAATGAAAAGGGTATGACAAAAGTCATACCTTTTTTTGTATCTTTCTTCACTTGTCAGAGCTGTGTAAAAACAGTATACTGAAACCAACATAAAACAAAGCTGCCCCGTGGCAGCCGACCGGGGAGAATAAGGAGACAAGCCATGAACAGAACAATATCAAAGATCGGATCGGCGATCACAACAGTTACTGTATTTCTTTTTGCCTTGTTTGAGATAATCAACTTCACTAGGGGTAGCTTTTTTGTATGTCTGATTCTGCCGATTGGATTTATCATGATGACGGTAGGTTTGCATAATGAGTGCGAAGATGACCGAAAAGTTGCTGCGAATATTGGCCTGATCCTTGCGGCTGTGTATAGCGTTTTTATCATGCTTGTCTATTTTTCACAGTTGACTACAGTGAAAAACGAACAGCTGACCGATCAGATGGCACAGCTACTACGCTTCGACAGGTATGGACTCATTTTTAACTACGACCTTCTCGGCTATGGAATGATGGCGCTCTCTACTTTCTTCACAGGACTTGCGATGAGATCAAAGAGCAAAACGGACAAGTGGCTTAAAGCCCTTATGATGATACATGGTGTGTTTTACCTTAGTTGCACGTTTATGCCAATCACAGGAGTGTTTTCAAATATGTCGTCCGGCGGCGATGGTCTCGGCGGAAGGCTCGCACTTGTAGTGTGGTGCGCATATTTTCTGCCTATCGGGATACTTGCGTATTTACATTTTTTAAAAAAAGATAAATAAAAATGATCACAAAAAGGAGTGAAAGCATGGATACTTTATTAAAAACGGTTGACCTGACAAAGAAGTATGATAACAGACCGGTCGTTGACAATCTGAACATCGAGATCAAAAAGGGAGAGATATTCGGACTGCTCGGCCCCAACGGTGCAGGAAAAAGCACAACCATGAATATGATATGCAATATAGTAAAGCCGGATCTCGGAACGATAGAGTTCATGGGAAAGGATTTCAGAAAAAATAAAAAGGAACTGAGCGGACATCTCGGATATATCCCTCAGCACCTGGCAATACACGGGAATCTCAAAGCGTGGGAGAATGTCGAACTCTTCACATCCTTGTACGGCATAAAAGGCGAGGAGCTTAAAAAACGTATCGATGAATCTCTGGAATATGTTGGGCTTTCAGAGCGAAGAAATGATTACGCCAGGAAGTTTTCGGGAGGAATGAAGCGTCGACTCAACATCGCCTGCGCGATCGGACATCATCCGGATCTGCTGATCTTCGATGAGCCTACAGTCGGCATCGATCCGCAGTCCAGAAACTTTATCCTTGAAAAGATAAAGGAATCAAATGCAAACGGGGCGACTGTTATCTACACCAGTCACTATATGGAAGAGGTCGAGGCGATCTGCACACGTATAGCAATCATGGACAACGGAAAGATCATCGCTATAGGAACGAGCGAGGAGCTCAAAAAACTGGTTGTTGATGATACGGAGTCGATCACACTGGAGGAGGTGTTCCTCACATTGACCGGAAAGAAGTTAAGAGACGCTGTGTAAAACGTATTCTTTTGGAGGCAGGTATGATTCGCTATTTGATAAAAAATAATCTGAAAATAATGTTTAGAAGCGCAGTCAACATAATAATGTATGTGCTCTGTCCCGTAATCGTTTCGGCAGTTATCATAAGTGCGTTCTCCTCGGTTCTGGAGAGCTACGAAGGCCCCGGTGATTTTAAGGTGGGATATACCGTGGACGCGGATAGTCAGACAGGTTACGTGGATGCTCTCACAAAAATCGGAGAGGAAAACGGGATCACGTTCAAGGAGTATGACGGCGATATCGAAGAGGGCATGAATAATGATGAGATAAGTGGATTTGTAGAGATCAAGAAAGACAGCTACAAGGTCTGCAAATCC
Organism: Lachnospiraceae bacterium P6B14; assembly: GCA_000687695.1. Classification (GTDB taxonomy): domain Bacteria; phylum Bacillota; class Clostridia; order Lachnospirales; family Lachnospiraceae; genus Eubacterium_F. The sequence goes on from JHWZ01000005.1 coordinate 151,785, forward strand.
GAAGAAAAGAAGGTAGAGGGTGCCAAACTCGAATATCTGATGTCGGCATTTTTTAACAGTATAATAAGTTCAGATGGCTCGGATATACATTATACGATCGAAAATCCGGACTACGCTCCTGCGATAAACGCCACTGATTATTACGGGATAATCTATATCGTGTACTTCGGTTGGTGTGCTATCGTCTGCGGGGCGGGACTCTTTACAAATGAGAAGAAAAATAGTATAATAGAGAGGCTTCAGGTATCCAATCTGTCGACCTTTCAGATATATCTGGCCAGATTGATCCCTATAGTCATCGTGGTATTTTTAGGGACAGGAATCGCTGCAGTGGTTTCGTCTCTGATGTTGGGGGTACACTGGGGCAATATTCTCATCTCGGCTGTGATCGTCCTGCTTACAGTCGCTGCAGCAACAGCGTTTGAAATGATGATCTACGAGATGACGAACAGTATGATAGCTACGATAATACTGTCCTTCGGTATCGTGTGGTTTATGGGATATGTGGGCGGATCATTTGAAGCCTATGTTATCTCTGACACGGCGGAAGCGGTTAAACGGCTGTCACCTCTTTATCATGCAAACAGGTCGTTGACCGAGCTCTCGTGTATGGGACATAGTGATTTTGTTCTAAGCTCGATCATTTACTCGATAGGAGTGGTTGTGGCATGCTCCGGCATATCACTGATCGTTGGAAAGATAAGGAGGGCCGGAAAATAATGAAAACGATAATTCGATCAACTATGCGCCTGCTTTGCAGGAATAAAGGTTTTTGGTTTTTTCTGATCATCACACCGATTTTGTCCACGCTTGTTCTTTCCATAAGACAGGATACTGTGACGATGTATGAAACAGTCGGCGAGATGGAGATCCACGAGCTGAGTGAGCCGACCGACAGAGTTGCATATTTCGGCGGAAAAGGAAAATACGTTGTAAAGGTCTACGATGCATGCGAAAGTGATCTGTCGGAGTATTTTTTGAAAAAACTCACAGAGAGCGGAGCGATACTTGTTTGTCGCGTAAAGGCTCCTGATATGACGAAAAATGACATGGACGAGCGTTTGAAGACGGATGGTTTCAATGACAGGATGGGTTCGTCGATCTACATCGGAAAGGATTTTGATTCCGAGGCTCTGTCAGGAGATATGAAAGATGGCCTCATCGTCTATACGCTTTCTGATGATGAAAGGAAGGATCTGCTCGCGGGTGAGATCAAACTTGTGATCGGGCAGATAAAGACCGCGGGAGCTCAGGCGGGTGGAAATAAAGACGGTGTTCTGAGCATCCTGACAAAGATGAATGATGCTTTGCCGAAAAAGGAGGTTCAGGTGTTCGCAGCGGCTGACTCCGTGAACCTGACCAATGAGCAAAGAGAACAAAAAGGACTTATGGGCTATGCATTTGCCATACTCACTCTCGGCTATGTGTTTGTCGGAATATTTGTAGCACATACGGCGATCAATGAGAGGAAGGATATGGTCGCAACGAGGATTCGGCTGACAAATCTCAGCGATGCCGGGTACTTTGCAGGCAAGATTATAGTGGGAGTGATCGTATCTGCAGCTCTGACTGTGGTTATGGCCGGCTGTTCATTTTTCATCAGCACGGATAAGCTCGGGATGAGCAGGCTCGGGTTTATCGTAATGATATTTTTGCTGGGTGTGATCTTCAGTACGATAAGTCTTTTTATCGGGGTGCTCCTCGGAAATGTAATGAGTGCGAACATAGCGGCGTTTGCAGTGTGGAGTATGTCTGCTATGCTTGCCGGCCTCTATTTTCCGCTGGATTCCTCCTCTGATGCGATCAAGGCGCTATCATATATTATGCCTCAAAAATGGTTTTTAAGAGGAACGGAGCTTGCAATGGTAAAGGATGGCAGTGCGATCTTACTGTTGCTCGGTGTCACGGCGGCATACCTGGTAGTGACACTCAGTCTCGGAAGTATAGGAATAAAATTAAAGAAAAATGAGTGAAAAAACAAGAGATCATTTTTTTATCATAGCACGGCTGTTTATAATGCTGGTGCTATGCGCATACGGACTGCTTAATACGATAGACAAGTCGGGAGTATCGATAGGGGTACTCCTGCTTGTTTCGTTTTATATCGGGGCGATGACGGTTAAGGAGATAGTCCCGGAAAGGATAAAAATACTTCTTAGTATAGTCGGGATAATATTGTTATTTGTAATGCTCTATTATGGTAGGTGGGCATTCTTTTTACTCGCTTTTTATACTGTATATGAGATACTGACATTGTTCCCGAATATCGATTATAAATGGTATTTAATTCCGGTTGCGGGAGTGTTTGCCGATACGTCTTCTGACTTTGTCGGTCATATGGTAACGGTTTTTATAATTGCTGTTTTTTATATCCAAAACAACTATGTGGTAACAGGGTTTAAAAACAGAAAAATAGAAGATGACAGAATCGAGCAACAGCTGAAAAAAGACATGGCACGAACTGAGTACACCGCCCAAAATGAGATCAAACAGAGTATGCTCGCTGCTGAAAATCAGATGCTCGAGGATAGGGCAGCCTTGTCGCAGACGCTGCACGACAAGTTGGGACATAACATCAACGGATCGATCTATCAGCTGGAGGGTGTGAAGGTTCTGATGGATTCGGACCCGGAGAAATCCAGGGGTATGGTCCAAGCGGTGATCGATCAGCTGAGGACCGGTATGGACGAGATCAGGGCGATCCTCAGAAAAGAACGCCCCGAGAAAAGAGAGATGGCGCTATTACAACTCTACAAGCTCTGTGAGGATTGCAACAATAAGGGCGTGGAGACGGAGTTTGACAGTGAAGGAAATACCTCCCAGATCACGGATGAACTGTGGGAGGTCATATTGGACAACGCTTTTGAGGCGGTGACCAATTCGATGAAATATGCCAAATGCAAACATATCAATATACACCTGGTTGTGATGAATCGTATGGTACGATGCAGTATAACGGATGATGGCATAGGTTGTAAGGAAATCCATGACGGAATGGGGATTTCCGGAATGAAAAACCGTGTCAGGGCCGTCGGCGGGACGCTAGTATTCGAAACGGAAGCCGGTTTTACGGTTACCATGCTGCTTCCGATCCCGGAGGAAGGGAGTGACAGAACTGATGGAAAAGATTAAGGTTATAATAGCGGACGACAGCGATTTTGTGCGCGACGGGATGAAGATCATCCTGGATGTGGATGAGGAGTTCGAGGTGATCGGTGTCGCTGCGTCAGGCAGGGAGGCGATCGAGATCGCCGAAAAAATACCGCCGGATATCTTTTTGATGGATATCCAGATGCCGGATATGGACGGGATAGAGGCGACCAAAATCATCGTGGAAAGAGAGCTTGGCAAGGTTCTCATACTGACAACCTTCGATGACGATGATCTGGTCAAGCAGGCACTGAAAAACGGTGCCAGAGGCTATCTGATCAAAAACCACACGCCGGAGCACTTAAAGCAGATGATCAAATCCGTATACTACGGGTCAGGCGTGATGGATGAAAATATCCTTGAAACGCTGACTAAACAGACGGGCGAGGCTTCCGGGCAGTCGGAAGGAGAAGGCGGATTTGATGCATCCGAGTTTTCCGAGAGAGAACTGGAGATCATCAGAGAGGTTGCTGAAGGACTCTCAAACAAGGAGATCGCGGCCAAGCTTTTTATTTCCGAAGGCACGGTGAAGAATCATATATCCGGGATTTTATCAAAAACCGGCCTGTCACACAGGACCGCACTGGCAGTTTACTATCTGACCGGGAAGAACTGACGCGGATGCTGACGTTTGCAAATGCCGCGGCGTATAATCAGGAAGGAGAAATATAACTATGGATAAGAAAACACTTATTTTTGCTACCGGAAACCAGGGCAAGGTAAACGAGTTCAAACAGATGCTCGGAGACGAGTATGAGATTCTGTCGATGAAGGATCTTGACATCGATGTGGATATAGTTGAGGACGGAAAAACTTTTGAGGAAAACGCCATCATCAAAGCGAAAACTGTCTGTGAGGCGACCGGAAAGATGGTGCTCGCCGATGATTCCGGATTTGAGGTGGATGCTCTCGGTGGAGAGCCGGGCATATATTCTTCCCGTTATATGGGAGAGGATACACCGTATTCGGTTAAAAATGCCGAGCTTCTCAGAAGATGCGAGGGTGTGCCGGAGGAGGAGAGGGGCGCACGTTTCGTATGCGTTATCGCATGTGCTTTTCCGGACGGAAATATCGAGACCGTAAAGGGTGTAATCGAGGGCAAACTTGCTTACGAGCCAAAGGGCGAAAACGGATTCGGTTATGATCCGATTTTCTACTATCCGGAGCGTGGGATGACCACCGGAGAGATGGAGCCTGAAGAAAAGAACGCTATTTCGCACCGGGGTCAGGCGGTCAGAAAAATGGTTGAGCTTTTGAAGAGTAAGTGAAATTGAAACAAAGATTATGCGTATTGGCATATTGAGAAAACGTGTTAAAGGCACTGTTCTAGAGTATGTCTCTTATGGTACCTATCATCTCACCTGCTTCCTCGTAATCGAGGTTTGCCACGAGCTCGCACAGTTTATTGATCTGTGATGCAAGACCGTCTTCATATATGTATGAGCTGAGCACTGATGTGCACTCATCGGCTACAGTCAGATCAAAGTCCGCGATCGCGGATTCCAGCTTGTTCAAGGTCTTTATTATATCATCACGGTTGTAGTCCCGATCCGGTTCCGACTTTACCACGGCGTATGGCTCGAGGTACTGTTTCAGCGCAGTGAAGCCTGCGAGCACGCTCGGTGTGAGCTCACAGAGCTTTGTAACATTATTATCTGTACCGAGCTTTTCGAGTGTATAGAAGTTTTCCGCGAGCTCCATGGCGCCGATCATACGGCAGGTCGTCTTTAGCGCGTGAACCTCCGTCGTATAATCATTTATCTCATTGTTCTCAAGATGAGCGTTTATCGAAGCACATTTCTCGTCGATCAGATCATAAACCTCTCCCAGAAGCTCTCTGAACAGAACGGGATTTCCGGAGTTTGCGATACCTTTTTTGTTGTCGATACCGGGTATGTTTATTTCCGTTGTGTCAGTCTCGATATGATCGTAGTATTCGCTGTTTTTATTGTTATGTTTCATTTTTCCTCCATTCGGGACCGATTGCAGTTACCATAGGCACAAACGCCTTTTCCTCTTTGGGTTCTCATGATACGTTCACTTCAAGTATACCACGCGGGAAAGGCGTAAACAAGCATTTTTTTGTTGACAATAAGGCGTATTTAAGATAAGATAAATATGACGCATTTTCGGTTTTTTTACACAGTTTTTGGAGGACATATGCAGCCGCGGATCGTAGTAGTTGATGATGATTCCATAGTATTGAAAAGAGCCTGGACTATCCTGACCGAAGCAGACATGAAAGCGGTCGTTTTGAAGAGCGGAAGTCAGCTTTTGGATTACATCAGAGAGAATGAGGCGCCGGATCTGATCCTACTTGATATCCGTATGCCGGAGATGGACGGTTTTGAGGTAATGAAAAAGCTTCGCACTACGGAGAAGGGAGCGGACATTCCGGTCATCTTCCTGACGGCGAATGATGATGATGCCGCCGAGGCAAAGGGTCTCGAGAGCGGAGCGATGGATTACATAAAAAAGCCACTCATAGCAAACGTACTCGTACTGCGCGTGAGACAGGCTGTTGAGCTGGTGAGACTGCAGAGACATCTCGCGGATGAGGTCGAGAAAAAGACGATGGAGTACGAAGAACTCTTCATCCAGGTCGTCGAGTCACTGGCTACCGCGATAGATGCTAAGGATACATATACGAACGGCCATTCCGTGCGCGTGGCGGAGTACTCGAAGGAGATAGCGAAAAGATTCGGCTACGACGAGGAAAAGCAGGATGCCGTTTTCATGATGGGACTATTGCACGATGTCGGAAAGATCGGAGTGCCTGACAGCGTGATAAACAAACCTGATCGATTGACTGATGAGGAGTTCGCGCAAATAAAGACTCATCCGGAGGTGGGTGCGCGTATTCTTTCAAACATCAAAAAAATGCCCCGACTCGCAGACGGTGCGAGATGGCATCATGAGAGATATGACGGACGAGGATATCCGGACGGACTCTCGGGTACCGATATACCTGAGGAAGCACGAATCATCGCAGTGGCGGATGCCTATGATGCGATGACCAGCAACCGCAGCTACAGGAGTTCACTTGCGCAGGATATAGTTCGCGCGGAGATCATAAAGAGTAAAGGGACGCAGTTCGATCCGCAGTTCGCGGATATCATGGTAAAGATGATAGAAGAGGATACGGAGTACCGTATGCGTGACAGTATACCTGAGGATGAAAACAAAGATTGACAGGAGGCTTAGGACAGATGGAATACAAGCTGCTTGTAGTGAGCAATGAAAAATCATATATTACGGATTCTATCACGGCGGCCATAGATGAGTCGGGTGTCAACTGCATCTGTGTGGATTCCGAGATCAAGGATATCGAGCGTAAAAAAGACGAAGCGGACATGGTATTTTTATATGTTAATGAGGCAGTGGCTGATATGACACAGGTCCTCGTTTTCATCAAGGATGTGTGCGCGGATGATGTAAAATCACTGTTTTTGGCCGGCTACAGTGAGGATATCGAGAAGGTATATCGTGTTATCCCCAGGGATATGGTCAAGGAGGCATTTATCAGGCCTTTTGAAAACAAAAATATTGTAAAGATCATAACGACGGAAGCAGAGGAAGCGAGAAAGCGTCGCAGTGCGAAAAAAATACTGGTAGTGGACGACGACATAACATTTTTGAAAATGGTTAAAAAATGGCTGATGGACAAATATCAGGTAACCATAGTAAAGTCCGGTATGCAGGCCATTAAATATATCACGGGACATCGCCCTGACCTTATCCTGATGGATTATGACATGCCGATCACGGACGGGACAAAGGTTTTGGAGATGCTCAGAAGCGAGCCGGATTCGGCGGAGATCCCCGTTATATTCCTCACGGGAAAGGCGGACAAGGAAACGGTGATGAAGGTGATGAGCCTAAAGCCTCAGGGATACCTTTTAAAGAGCATGAAACAGACGGATATAGTGTCAGCTATCGATCGATATTTTGAGACGGAAAAATGGCAAAACGCAGTAAACTTTTCATGAAAATAGCACGAAGCACAGCAGCAGGCTTTCTTCTGTTGTGCTTTTTTTGTTTTCTTTTTTGTAATCTTTTTGTCGCCCGTGTAAGTAAGGCGACCGTAAACGGAGAGAAAGACACTACGGAAGTTACCGTAAGGGTAGGGTATTTTGAGAACGAGATATTCCAGGAAGGAGCCAAAGAAGGTGACGTGAGAAAGGGCTATGCCTACGACTACTATCGCAAGCTCTCCGAGTATACCGGCTGGAAATACGAATACGTTTACGGAAGCTTTGCGGATCTGTATCAGATGTTACTGGACGGCGATATCGATATGCTCGCCGGGCTTGCAAAAAACGAGGAGCGCGAGGGAATCATCGGATATCCTGAGCAGCCCATGGGCAACGAGACTTACAACCTGGTCAAGCATGCTTCGGATGACTCGGTGACTACATCCTACAAGACTCTTTCGGGCAAAAAGATCGGTGTGCTTGACAGTGCGATGGTGGGTGTTCTCAATCGATTTTTGGAGGAGAACTCACTGTCGGCGACTGTTATGAAGTACTCCGATTACGGCAGTATGTTTCAGGCCTTTGATGACAAAGAAGTAGATGTCATGGTGTGCGAGAGCGATGGGACGCAGGACAGGCCCGATGCCGAGCTTCTCTATGCGTTCGGGTCATCGGAATACTATATGTGCGTGAGCATAAAAAGACCTGATCTTTTGGAAGAGCTGAATCAGGCTCAGACCGAGCTTATGACCGAGGAGCCTAACTATATCAATTCGCTTCGTATCAAATACTATTCTGAGAGTATTTCAAGTCGTTCTTTTTCTGCTACTGAAAAAGAGTGGCTCGCAGAAAACAAGGATCTTCGCATCGGGTATCTGAAAAGATATCTTCCGTACAGTGATGCTGACTCGGACGGAAATGTAATGGGACTGATAAAGGAGCTTGTACCCGAGATCTCGAAGGCACTTGGGGTAGAAAAAGAGACATCATTTGTAAGTTATGATAATTATGATGAGATGATCGCTGACGTTCAGTCCGGCAAAGTGGATGCGATATTCCCCGTGGGAGGCGGGTTGTATTTTTCCGAGGAGAACGGGATCTATCAGTCAAACCCTGTAGTTTCCTCGACCACGGAGCTTATCTACAGAGGTGAATACGACGAGAAAAAGCTGACTGATTTTGCGGTAAACAAAAACAACCGCATGCAGTATTTCTATGTCAAAACGTATTTCCCTGATGCAAAGTTCACTTATTATTCTTCCATAGACGAGTGCTTAGAGGCAGTCATGGACGGGGACGTACAGAGTACGACGCTTAACGGAGTCAGGGCAAATGATATATTGAAAAACAGAAGATACCGCGAGCTGACGATGAAACAGCTCAGTATAAATGATGACCGTTGCTTCGGCGTGAGGATCGGAGAAGAGGGACTGTTAAAGCTCATCAACCGAGGCATAAACCTCGTCGGGACGGACCAGATCCAGAGCATGACATATCGTTACGTTGATAGACTGTATGATTATACTGCCTACGATTTTATACTTGATAATATCTGGATCGTCACTCTGATAGCGGTCGTGATCGCTGCCTTGGTGATCGTCCTTTCTGCGAGATGGATGGTGGCTTCGAGAAAAAGAATAAAAGAAAAAGAAGCCGCAGGCCGTGAGCTCGAAGAGAAGAACAAAGAACTCGCGCTCGCGGTGTATGAGGCGCAGAGTGCCAACCGCGCAAAGACATATTTTTTGTCGGCTATGTCGCATGATATCCGCACGCCGATGAACTCGATCCTGAGTATGAATGAGATGGTACTCAGAGAATGTGAGGATGAGAATATCCTTGTCTATGCGAATCATATCCGTTCATCAGGTAATACTCTTTTAGGACTGATAAGCGATATACTGGATTTCTCAAAGATAGAAGCCGGAAAGTTTGATATCATACCGGTGGATTATGAGATATCTTCCGTACTGAATGACCTTGTAAATATGGCCCAGACAAGGGCTGAGGAAAAGGGACTTGAGCTGGAGTTACATATTGACAGCAGGATCCCCAACTATCTTCACGGAGATGAAACGAGAGTTAAGCAGGCCGTCACAAACCTTTTGACAAATGCGGTTAAATATACGAAGCAGGGGACCATCACTTTTTCACTGGGGTTTGAAAAGGTGGATGGTGAGGACGATGCGATCCTTCTGAATGTGGGTGTCCGTGATACCGGGGTGGGCATCCATGCTGAGGATCTCGAGACGCTTTTTGATGCCTTTGAGAGAGTTGATGATGATTACAACAGAAACATAGAGGGAACCGGTCTGGGACTCACGATAACACAGCGCCTTTTGAAGCAGATGGGAAGTGAGCTCAAAGTAAAGAGCGAGTTCGGCAAGGGATCGGAGTTTAACTTCAGCGTGAAGCAAAAGGTGAACGGATGGGATGAGGTCGGCGATTATGAGACGGCATTCATCAGGTCCATGGCCGAGAGAAAGCGTTATCATGAAAAATTCACCGCTCCCGACGGATATATCCTCGTCGTCGATGATACCCCGGCCAATCTGGTCGTGATAAACAGCCTTCTGAAGCGTACGAAGCTGAATATAGATACCGCAAACAGTGCGGATGAAGGAATACGCTATGCGACGAAAAACAAATATGATATCATGATATTCGATCATATGATGCCGTATAAGGACGGTATCCAGGCGCTTCAGGAGCTCCGTGAGATAGAGGATAACCCGAACCGTGATACGCCCGTCATATGCCTAACCGCCAATGCGATCACAGGTATGCGTGAGACGTATCTGGAGGCGGGATTTGATGACTATCTGACGAAGCCGATAGATCCGGAGAGTCTGGAGGAAGCCATCATAAGATATCTCCCGGACGAGAAGGTTTTTCCTGCCGAGGATCATGTCGAGGATGAGTCTGAGGCCGAGGTGCCGGCATTTTTATATGAGATACCCGAGCTCGATGTGAGCGCGGGTCTCGATCACTGCGGATACACGGAGGCGTATCTGGACGCTGTCCGCGCCTATGTCGAGACAATCAGGATGAACACGGAAGAGATAGAGAGGTACCGTGCGGAAGGTGACATGGAGAACCTTATCGTGCGTATACACGGGATGAAGAGTACTGCCCGTGTTATCGGAGCTCTCGGCCTCAGCAGTTTTGCGCAGAGGCTCGAGGACGCCGGACGAAGCGGCGATACACAGACCGTGGAGTCGGAGATTGATGCATTTGTTGAGGATTATACAGAGCTCGGATCAAAGCTTATGCCGATAGCGATGGTGTCCGAGGAGATGGATGACCTCCCTGAACTGGATATGGAGGAGCTTGAGCATTATTATTCGCTTATCAAAAAGCATCTTGATAACGCTGATTACGATGAGATAGATGCTATCGGCGAGAAGCTTAAGGCTTACAGGGCGCCGATGGATGAGAGAGAACATCTGGAGCGGATACTCGATGCGATCTCGATGCTTGAATATGATGAGCTGGAAGAGATGGTTTGATGCGCATTTTTGAGATTAGGAACGATTAACTATTTAAGGGCAAATTCGGAGAAAGGTGAAAGCTTATGGCACTTACCAGAGAAGATATGTCAGCGGGACTTAGCGGTCAGCTGGAAGTTTTTGAAAACAGGATGAAGCAGAGGCAGGCTGAGCTGAAGTCACTCTATACCGGACTCTATCAGAACAGTTGGATGTATGCTGAACTCATCGGCGAGATGGAAAAGTATTATTCTGAGCGCGACGACAGGCTGAAAAGATCTGACGCGTACAGGGAGTCGGATCCGTCCTGGTACAGGAAAAATGACATGCTGGGCATGATGATGTATGTTGACAACTTTGCAGGAGATCTCAGAGGAGTCAGGAAAAAGCTTTCCTATATCGAGGAGGCAGGAGTCAATGTCATCCATCTCATGCCGTTTTTGGATATAGAAAAGGGAAGAAATGATGGTGGTTATGCGGTCAGGGATTTCCGCAAGGTTCGTAAGGACCTCGGAGATATGGCCGACCTTTCCGATCTGACGACGGCGTGTCACAAAAGAGATATTTGTATCTGCGCAGACTTCGCGCTGAACCACACCTCTGACAAGCATGAGTGGGCGATAAAAGCCATGGAGGGTGACAGTGAGTATGCGGACAGGTATTTTATCTATGACACGGATGAGATACCAAATCAGTACGATGAGACGGTCCCGCAGGTATTCCCCGTGACGGCTCCGGGAAACTTTACCCGTGTTGATGATAAATATGTTCTTACTACCTTCCATCCGTATCAGTGGGATCTGAACTACAAAAACTCACGCGTTTTTAACGAGATGGTTTATAACTTTTTGTATCTGGCAAATCGCGGTATAGATATCTTCAGGCTGGATGCGATCCCGTACATCTGGAAGGAGCTCGGTACGAACTGCAGAAACCTTCCCGAGGTACATATCATCGTGAGGATGCTGAGGCTTATCACGGAGATAGTTTGTCCGGGAGTGCTTTTGCTCGGCGAGGTGGTAATGGAGCCAGAGAAGGTGGTACCGTATTTCGGTACCGTCGAGAAGCCTGAGTGTCATGTTCTGAATAATGTAACTACCATGGCAACTATCTGGCATACCGTGGCGACCAGAGATACGAGACTGCTTCGCAATCAGTTTGATATAGTGACTGCTCTTCCGAAGGAGTATGTATTCCTAAACTATCTGAGATGTCATGATGATATCGGATGGGGACTTGATTATGCATTTTTGGCCGATTGTGAGATGGAAGAAAATGCTCATAAAAAATACCTTAACAATTACTTTATCGGAGTAGAGGGATACTCGAACAGCCGCGGTGAGCTTTATAACGAGGACCCCGAGACCGGTGATGCCAGAATATGCGGAACTACCGCGTCTCTTTGCGGTATAGAAAAGGCGAGCATGGATGGGGATAAGGAAGCCATGGCTCAGGCTATAAACCTGGATATCATGTTGCACGCCTGTATGCTGATGCTGTCCGGAATCCCCATGTTATACAGCGGTGATGAGATAGGTCAGATAAATGATTATACTTATCTTACGAATCCCGAAAAGAAAGAAGACGCGAGATATCTCCACAGAGGGAAGTTCAGATGGGATCTGGAGAGAAAGAGGATCAATCACAGGAGTAAGGAGTACCGTATATTTAAAAGGCTCCGTGAGCTCGAGAGGATACGAGCGAATCACAGAGCGTTTTTACCCGAAGCAGAGGTCCTGACGGTAAACACCTTTGAAAAAAGTGTGCTCGTTGTCGGCAGATATCTGGACGGTGAAAAGATATACGGAGTGTTTAATTTCAGCGAGCATGAAAAGACTATTTGGCCCGACGAGGACGAGGGCTTCGTCGATCTGGTTAGTGGAGATATGATCCCTGTAAAGGAGCTGACTCTGCCGGGTTACACGTTCTTTATCCTGTGTAAAGACGAGTCCGGGAAGTGATCATACTTTCTGGAAATGCTGGTAATCCTTGACGGTGATCCAGTCTCCTCCCCATGTGTAGCCTGCATTTTTAAACAGCTTAAAGCAGTAGTCAGAGTGGGATATTTTATGCTTGAAGTTTTTGCTTCGGTCGGCGTATTTTTTCGCCTTTGGAGGAGATACCTTCCATTTGCCGTTCACCTTGTGTACGTACGGGTTGTGAAAAGGATTGATATCGATGGCTCTGCCGTAGCTGTGCTTTGACAGGTTCGATGAGCCTTCCACGTTTCGGTAGTTAAAGCAGGAGGTGTTATCGTCCGCGATAGAGGCGTCATCGTCACCACCGTAGGCGTCTATACGTTGCATTTTGTGAATCTGGTATTTCTTTTTATACAGCTTGTAAAAGATGGTTTTTGCTTCTTTTGCGAGCTTTTTATTTATCACCATTTCTCCGATATGATGCTTTTTGTCATAGCCGTAATAGAGCACGCGAAGAACCCTCAGATCATCTCTTTTCATGGGGCAGCCCTTGTGATAGGATTTGCCCTGCATATCCTTCCAGATGGCTTTTGATATCTTGTGCACGTAGAACATATCTTTTATCTCTTCTTTGCTGTGTCCGGTGATATCGACCTCGGTCAGAGCGGGCTCCTTTTTATATGTCTCGTAAAGAGATGCGGTCTCGGAGGGTACCGTGGGGGTGGCAGCGGTTACCGTGCTGGGTTCTGCCGGCACATAGCCTGTCAGCTGTGTGTTTATCTGCACTCCGGTGATGGCCAGGCAACTGATCATAAGTGCGGCAAGTGTATTTTTAAGTGGCATGTTATATCCTCCGTGGTATTTTTATATGCGATAAGTTTAGTCCTAACCCGTTATAAAAATGTGTCAGTACATAATGAAAGTATTGCATTCTTTGCAGTTTTTTGGTATCATGGTAGAACAGAATTCAATTTAAACAAAGGAAGGAAGTTGGATTATGAAAAAGAATGTTTTTGGAAACAGATTGATCGCGCTCGTGTTAATGCTGGCGCTGGTGTTCGGTATCTACACACCGACACAGTCCTTTGCTGCTACAACGGCTGATGAAGTAACTACGACGACAGATCCGTCAGCCAGCTGGACGGAGGGGTATATTTTTAAGGATAATGCGGCCTTAAATGCCCTTGTGGATGAGAACTACAAAAAGCTTCAGGAGAGCCCGGAGGGATATGCGGAGTTACGTATACCGAAAAGTCTTCATAACATTGGCAGGGATCGTATGTCACCAAACGCCATCACTGTTGCCGACAAGCTCATCGAAAAAGGCTATGATGCTTATATAATCGGTGGATGTATCAGAGATTTTGCACTCGGAAACGGTTGCGATGATTTTGATCTGACTACAAATGCTACGATTGAGCAGCAGAAAGCTATATTCGGAGAGGAGCTGCACACACACACTACAGCGACCGGTCGTGAGTTCGGTTATATTTATTATGGTGATGAGAGAATCGATCTTGCAACATATCAGAACATCCCGGGTGAGTATGCCGGAGCGGAAAAACTTCCTAAGTTTGATCCGACCAAGCTGACATCTGACAGTGTAGTATTTGATTCGTTCCAGAGAGATTTGACTATCAATGCAATTTATTATGACATGCGTACCGAGGAGATCGTGGATTTTCACGGAGGAATTCATGATGTCAGAGAAGGCATCATTGAGACAAATGTGGATCCGAATTTGATTTGGAGTGTTGATCATGTTGCGGCTGTTCGTTCGATCCGTTTCAAATCAAAATACGGTGCAAAATACTCGGATCGTTGTGAGAAGGCAATGCGTGAAAAAGCAACAGAGTTTTTTTCCGGATTAGATGATTATGACAAAAGCTATCAGGTAGGAAAAATGTTCACCGGAGGTTATTCGGTGGCCTGCTATGAGACAATGAAGGAGTACGGTGCTCTTTCAATATTCTTCCCTGAGATCAAGGGTTATGTGGACAGCGCTTCATATGACGGTTATATGAAGGTGGCACTGGCTGCTCTGGATGCGAAAAAGGCAGCGGGTGAGTCCGTAGAGGCTCAGGAAGGTCTGCTGACAGTTAGCTGGATGGGTTATCCTGTTGAGATCAAAAAGGTAAAGTCGATCAAAAAGGGATTCAAGGTGAACTGGCTTAAAGGTAATAATTGTACCGGATATGAGGTTCGTTATTCGCTGAAGAAAAATATGAAAAATGCGAAAAAGATAAAGACAAAAAAGACTTCTGTAACAGTAAAGAAGCTTAAGTCTAAAAAGACCTACTATGTACAGGTTTATGCATACGGAAAGAATTCAGGCGGAACCGTGTATTCAGTGGCAAGTGCAAAGAAAAAGGTAAAGGCTGCCTGATGCTTTATAATTGATGGTATTGTCGGGAGGAATCATGAACTTTTTAGAAGAAAGAATCAAAAAAGAAGGAACAGTCAAGGAAGGGAATATTCTGAAGGTGGATACATTTTTGAACCACCAGATGGATATAGATCTTTTGAAGCAGATCGGAGAGGAGTTTCACAAGAGGTTTGAGAAAAAGCCGATTACAAAGATCCTCACCATCGAGGCGTCAGGTATTGCCATAGCGTACGCGACGGCGCAGTGCTTCAACGTGCCTTTGGTTTTTGCGAAGAAAAGCCAGAGCATAAATCTTGACGGTGATATGTATGTGTCTGAGGTGGAGAGCTTCACGCACAAGATCAAAAATAAGGTCATCGTTTCGAAGAGTGTCATGAGTCCTACCGATCATGTTCTGATCGTAGATGATTTTTTGGCAAACGGGGCAGCCCTTCAGGGACTTATCGGTATCGTGCAGAGCGCGGGCGCTACAGTCGACGGTATCGGTATAGCTATTGAAAAGGGCTTCCAGCCGGGTGGCGTGACTATCAGAAATCTCGGTTATCAGTTAGAAAGCCTGGCGATCGTGGATTCGATGGATGCGGCTACCGGAGAGATAGTATTCAGGAAGCAGTGAGCTTTTTAAGAAAGCTTACAAAGAACGGAAGAGTGATGATCGCAGTGAGCACATCGGAGATGGGCTGAGCGATCTGGATTCCCAAAAGACCTATGGTAGGGGTGAGTATCAGCAGCATGGGTACGTAGCATATGCCGTTTCTGAGGCATGACAGAAAAAGCGCGCGTCCGCTTTTTCCGATACTCTGAAAGAGCATATTGCCGATGAAGCTGATAGGTACCAAAATGATTGACATCAGCTGATACTGCATGGCGGGTACGCCGATATCTATTACGGCAGGATCTTCTCTGAAGAGGCGTATCACATCCTCTACTATGAACCAGCCGCCGAAGGCTACTATAAAGAGAACACCGCTCGAGAAAAACAGCGTGAAGTACGATGCGCGTTTGACTCGAGCGTATTTTTTTGCACCGTAATTAAATCCGCATACCGGCTGATAACCCTGACCGATGCCGAGACCTATTGCAAAAAGCATGAAGGAAAGACGCATCACGATGCTCATCGCCGCGATGGCAGCATCACCGTAAGGACGGGCAAGTATGTTCATGGTAGCGGTTGACAGCGAGCTCATACCCTGTCTGGCGAGGCTCGGAAGACCGGTAACTATGATGTTAAGTACGTTCTTGCCATTTTTGAAAACGCGACTTATCTGGAGCCTGGTCACGGTTTTCTTTCGCAGGAACATGGAAAGCAGGATGGACATACCCACGTAATTTGAAATCATGGTGGAGATGCCTGCGCCCTCGATGCCCATGCCGAATACGGATATGGTCAGCCAGTCGCCGAGGACGTTCAGGAGGCCGCCTAACAGCAGGCCGATCATGGCGAGTGTCGCACGGCCCTCGTAGCGAAGGATATTATTCAGAATAAAGCTTACGATCATCGCCGGGATGCCGAACAAAATAAGCCTTCCATACGTTCTGGCAAATGGAAGGATGGTGTCGGAACTCCCGAGCAGACTCATCAGCGGATCTATGAAGATTACACCCAGAGCGAGCATCACGATGCCTCCGGCGGCGCCCGTAAAGACTGCGGTGGAGGCAAAGTCGCTGGCTGTATCGGCGTCCTTTGCACCGAGAAGTCTGGCGATGTTGCTGCCCGAGCCGTGTCCCAGCATGAAGCCGATCGCCTGGATCACAGCCATCAGCGGGAATGCGATTCCGGTGGCTCCCGTGGCGCTCGTGCCGAGTTTGCCGACGAAGTATGTGTCTGCCATGCTGTAGAAGGTCGTGACCATCATACTTATCGTCGTCGGGAGGCCCAGTATCATGACCAGCTTCTCGACCGGCATCTGGGTCATCTTATCGAATTGGTTTGCGTATTTTTTACTCATGAGGAACATTATACAGCGATGGGAAGAAAAATGCAAATCTTATTACGTACATAAAATAGCCCGGGCAGTCTGATATGTACCCAGAATTCTGGACACATATCAGACCGCCCGGGCTAATAATATTAATTGTAATACAATTTATGGTTTTTATATCACCGGTATTATTTGAACTTTACAGCTGTACCGAAAGCCATAATCTCTGCAGCGCCCTGAGCAACAGATGATGAAGCGTATCTCATAGCTACGATAGCATCAGCACCCATGGTCTGAGCACATTCGATCATACGCTGAGTAGCCAGATCACGTGCGTTAGCCAGCATCTCGTTATACTTTTTCAGCTCTCCTCCGACGAGGTTTTTGAAGCTGGCACCGATGTCCTTAAACGCGTTTACAGACTGAACTGTGCTTCCCTGTGCTACTCCGAGCACCTCGATCTCTTTTCCCGGAATGTCATTTGTTGTTGTGATAAGCATAATATGCTCCTTTCCGACCGGATGGTCTAAAAAATATTCTTGTGTTATTTAAAATTGCATAAGTTGCAATTTTATTCCTTTTTGTCATCCTTTACAAGCTCCGCCACGGCACCTGCGAGTCCTGCGACTCCCTGGATCTCCGACGGGATGATAAGCTTGGTCGCTTTTCCGTCAGCCGCCTTTTCGAATGCTTCAAGGCTTTTTAATGTCAGTACCTGTTTAGTCGGAGCAGCCTCATTCAGATATTTGAGGCCCTCTGCGGTTGCCTTCTGCACTGCCTCTATAGCCTGAGCGCGTCCTTCGGCCTCGCGTATGGTCGCTTCCTTAACGGCGTCCGCACGGAGTATGGCAGCCTGCTTTTCAGCCTCGGCTTCGAGGATCGCTGATTCCTTCTTTCCTTCCGCAACGAGGATGGTTGACTTTTTCTCACCCTCTGCGCGAAGGATGGACTCGCGACGCTCACGCTCCGCCTTCATCTGCTTCTCCATCGCTTCCTGGATTTCAGCCGGCGGTATGATGTTCTTCAGCTCGACACGGTTTACCTTGATGCCCCATGGATCAGTCGCCACATCCAGGTTTGCGCGCATCGTCGTGTTGATGGTCTCACGTGATGTCAGCGTCTGGTCGAGCTCGAGATCACCGATTATGTTTCGGAGAGTGGTGGCCGTCAGATTTTCGATGGCGCTGATCGGATACTCCACGCCGTAGGTGTAGAGCTTCGGATCCGTGATCTGGAAAAATACCACGGTGTCGATATGCATCGTAACGTTATCCTTTGTGATCACGGGCTGCGGTTTAAAGTCGATAACCTGCTCCTTCAAAAGAACCTTGTTCGCCACGCGGTCAATGATAGGCAGCTTCAGATGCAGACCTACGCCCCATGTTGCCTGATAACCACCGAGACGCTCCACGATAAAAGCATATGCCTGCGGCACAATACGTATACATGATGCCAGGATTATTAGTATTAATACTATGATCACAATCCCGACTATCAAAAGTGCCTGGTTTCCTGAATTCATTTTTCATCCTCCGTTTCTATTATTTTTTTGTTACTATAAGCTTAACTCCATCTATCCTTCGTATGGATACCGTTTCACCCTCAGAGATCGTGCTGCCGTCCTCGCTTTTTGCGATCCACTCGACATCACGGAGTCTGACACGCCCGGTCTGCTTTTCACTGTTGATAGGCTCTATAACAATAGCCTCCTCCTGCAAAAGCTGATCGATATTTGTCGGCGTAATGGTGTTTCGCATCATACGCTGTGCAAAAGGTCTCGCCAGAAGCATAAATACGATGGATACGACACAGAAAACAGCTATCTGCACCCACAGCGGCGGTGCCCAGTTGTTTACGATGGCTGCGACTGCAGCACCTATGGAAAACCAAATGGTCGTGAGTCCCTGAGTGATGATCTCTATCACCAGCGTAATAATGATGACTCCCAGCCATATAAAAAGCATGGTTGACTGATCGATATACATTAGGCTACCTCCTCGTCATTTATACGTCATATGATACCACAAGTGTAGGATTTTAGCAACAAAAACGTGATTGCATTTTCACCGGGATATGTTATACTTATGATATGATGTTTCACACATGGCACCCTACAAAGGAGGATACCACTATGATTAAAAAGAGAAGCTTTTTATCGATGATGCTTGCTTTAAGCCTGATGTTGGGGCTCGTGGGTATCACGGGAAGTACAGATACGGTGTTGGCTGCAGCGGACGAGACACTCGCGGCAGCAGAGACTCAAATCAATTTGGACGAGGAAGGCGCGTACATAGAGCTTGAGACGGATGATGATGTGTTCGTTTATGACGGATTTGTATTTGAGCCGCCATTTTCGGTATATTGCAAAGGTGAAAAGCTGGTTCCGGATGTTGACTACGATTACAGATACCTCGATAATAAGGAGGTAGGCGTAGCACTTATCAACGTGGACGGAAAAGGAAAATACACCGGCAGAATTTCGAAAACATTCAAGATAATCGCCGATTCAACCACATCAAATACAAAGAAAAGCACATATTATATCCACTGCTATTGTGATGGATCGGGTATTGTAAAATCAAAGAAAATGAAAATCAAGGTCAATGTCAAAAAGAAAAAGATGACCTTGACGGGAATCGGATATAAAACCGGTTCCAAAAAATGGACCACCGCTAAAAAGTATAAAAAGAAGTTTAAGAAAAAGACTTTTAAGGTTGCGTCGAACTTTAAGATCACATCTGAAGATACTATAGATAGCCCAAATGGATATAACACCTTTAATCAGGAGTTTGGAACAAAGGGAACAACGTCCGTTTACGGACCTCTTGCTACAATAAAAATAGTTAATGGCAAGATAGCCCGCATTGATTGCGGAAGCTGATGGATAGATAGGGAGGATGTATGCAACCGTCACTTACAACCTTATGCTACATAGAAAAAGATGACGCATATCTGATGCTCCACCGAGTTAAGAAAGATGTTGATATAAATCGTGACAAATGGATCGGAGTCGGTGGGCACTTCCTTCCGGATGAGACTCCCGAGGAGTGTTTGCTTCGTGAGGTAAAGGAGGAGACGGGCCTTACGCTCACATCCTTTCGTTTTCGCGGTATCGTGACATTTTTATCAGATGAGTGGCATACGGAATACATGTGTCTTTATACGGCAGACGGATTCACCGGTGAGATGCACGCCTGTGATGAGGGCGAGCTCGAATGGGTCAAAAGGGATGACCTGATGAAACTGAACCTCTGGGAAGGTGATAAGATCTTTTTAAAACTGTTGGTGGATAGAGATGAGTTCTTTTCTCTGAAACTCAGATATGAGGGAGAAAAGTTGGTAGAAACTATTTTAGATGGCAAACCATATGAATACTAACTCATTTACAACTCGGCCTCCATTGCATAGAAATACGGCTTCATCCCGCATTTTTCATAGAATCTCTTTGCAGAGGGGTTACACTCCCAAACATGGAGTGTAACTCTGTCGAAAGCATTTTTCCTGGCGTAGCGGATGACTTCATCATAGATTTCTTTAGCCAGCCCCTGCCCTCGGAGAGTCTCGTCCAGGCAGATATCATCGATATAGAGCTCGATATTATCCACAAGATTATTCTGTCCGATAACACGTTTTATACAGCAAAACGCATACCCGAGAACCTCGTCCGCGTCATCAACTCCCACAAACACGGGTGTGGTCGGATCGCAAATGATCCCCTCCAACTCGTCCTCTGTATACTTCGTCTTGTCAGGGATGAAGAGATCCGGGCGTCCTTCGGCGTGGACGTTGTTTACCTGTTTAAGAAGATCCATGATCTTTGGAATATCTTTTCCTTCAGCTTTTCTAACTCTCATTTTTTCCTCCCGATTTATTCTTATGCGAAAATGTCTCCTGTTATCTTGTTCTCTGCTCTGTAGTCCTTTGGCAAATCACCGGTTTCCTCGCGGAATACCTTTGAAAAATAAGCCGGTGATGAAAATCCGCACTTTTCTGCGATAAGAGCGATGGGATCATCGGTCTGTCTCAGCATCCTGGCGGCCATATGTACACGGTAATGGTTCAGATAGTGGATGGGAGCCATGTGCACGGATCTGTTAAATACTCTCGTACACTCCCTCTCGCTCATCAGCCCCGCCGCGGCGATATCCTTCAAAAAGACCTGATCATGATAGTTTTCCTGGATATATTCGATCATGCCTATCATATTTTCGGAAACAGAGCTGTTTTCATCTTCGACGGCAAGTTTATCCGGATTTGCCTGCAAAAACAGACACCAGAACCTGCTCAGTCTCGACCTGATCTCAAACTCATATCCGAAACTCTCGTCGCGAAACAGGTCGATGATGGCGAGGATCTCACTGATCATCTGTATGTTTTCTCTGGAGTCAGGCGTGATCGGGACCGCACTCATTTTTTTTGACTTCACGACGGGTGATATGTATCTGGTCTCCCAAACGCTGTTGTAGATGCCTGCCAAAAAGTTTATATCGAAAAACAGTGTGTATTGCTTCCATCTGTCAGAGCCTCCGGTGACCTTCACTGAGTGGAGGACATCCATGTTGTAGAAGATGGCGTCACCTTTTTTCAGGTGGATACTTCCTCCGGGGAAGAGATAATCAGCCTCGCCTTCCATTATATAGTTGATCTCAAAGACCGGATGCCAGTGCCATGTAACATTTTGGTGACGTACTGATGCAACATTTGTCAGCTTGCAAGCGCATGGAAAATCAGGCGTGTAGCCTTCCATAACCTCGCGCTTATCCTCATCTTTGATAAAATTCGACTCGATAATCATAATCAAATTCCCTTTTTCGTTGTATCCTGTGTCTGTATTTTTATATTATATACCATGATTATCCAAATGTAAAGCCTTTTTCCGTAGAAATCGCACGATAACCCATGTCCTGAATTTAGTATTACTTGTCCGCATAGGTAGTGTTGCGATCATAAAACATATGTTACTATGAACGCGAAAAGAGGAGGTGAGAGTTATGTTTAAGTTGAAAATGTTTGTTATGCCAAACGGCGAGAAGATTCGTAATACCGTCAAGGAGTGCAAGGGTGATGTTTTCCTCGTACTGCCTGATAAGACATTTTGCAACCTGAAGAAGGACCATGCTATGGTCAACACACTGTCGCTGTTCCCGAGTAAGCATGCTACTTACAATCTGGTATACGAGAACGAAGAAGACAGTGAGCAGCTTTTCAATCTTTTGTTTTAATGGGATTTCAGATTATTGTGAATACATCCTCATGATGGGAGTGCCCTCGGGCACTCCCTATTAAGTATTTGACACCGTTTTATGCCTGTAGTATAATATGTGAGTCACTATTCATCTTAACAGAAGCGAAAAGCGTGGGGTATTACGCGGATTCGCTGAAGAATGGAGGGAAAATGAGAGTAATGAGAAAAGCAGTTGCTATCGTTCTTACTCTGGCATTGGCTATTCCGGCAATCGTAGGAACAGAGGCAGTGGCAAAGAAGGCAAAGGCTCCTTCAATGCTGGTTGTATCAACAGAGTTACTTCCGGACACGTCTTCACAGATCACCATCGAGAGCAATGGTGCAAAGATCATAAAAACTACATGGAAGACAAGTAACAAGAAAGTAGTTAAGATTTCAAAGCAGAAGAAGCTCAACGCAAAGATCAAGACCGGTAGCGCAGGTAACACATCTGCAAAGGTTACCGCAACGGTTAAGTACAAGGTTGGCAAAAAGGTAAAGACCAAGAAGCTTACCTGCACGGTAAAGGTAATCTGGCTCGATGTTGATTCTGTTAGCCCGTTTACCAGTTCTATAGACGGACATACTGTGCTGGCTGCATATATGAACGCGACCACTCCGATTGAAAACATCAATAAGTTTGACACAGTTCCTGAGGAAGGCGAGATATTCATCGGTGGAGAATGGAATACTAATGCATCAAGCGTTGTAGAGGTTCTCGATACTACAGCTTCAGCATCAGGCACAGCTGTAACAGTAGAAAGCGTTGCAGTACACGCTACAGAGCCGGTTGTTTACATCGATCTCGGCAAAGAGGTTACAGAGAAGGCTTCATATAGTATCACCCTGATGGGCTTCAAGGGCTGTGGGTCAAAGATGATGATCCAGACAACCGCAACCGTTGAGCCAAACAAGGTTACTATTACGGGAGATGGATTTGCTAATCCTGAGAAAAAGGGTAATATTGTAATCTTCCTTCACACAGATAAGGCATTTGATGTCGGCACTGCCGGAACATACCTTAAGGAAAACAATGATAAGTTTAAATGGATTACTGTAAAGGATGCTAACGGAAAAGAGTTACCTGTAACGGATGTGACTCCGGTAAGCTACCCGAATGAGGGTGATCATGTTATCATCAACCTTGAAGGCGGTGCAGACTCTAAGAAGTTCACAGTTGAGCTTACAAGCGCGTTCCTCGCAAACTTCATGGAGAGCGGTGCAATGTATCTCGCAGAGAAGACGATCACTGTAGATAAAGAGATCGATCTTAATACAGCAACACCTGATGCATCTGCCACACCGGCAGCATCTGCAACACCTGATGCATCTGCTACACCTGCAGTATCTGCAACACCTGATGCATCTGCTACACCTGCTGCATAATAGTTTTACAATAAATATTATTAGCCCGGGCTGAGTGACCGCCCGGGCTATTTTATAAATTGACTTAGTTACGCAGATATGATAGAATAGTGCTGTTGTCCATGTGGGACGACAACACTTTTTCATTTCAGCTTTGGCGCTTCATTATCAGATTAGATTTTTATGGGAACTTATAAAAATGAGGAATAATTCACTTGCGCACTCGATGCTCCTTTTGCTGGCTGCGGCAATCTGGGGGAGCGCGTTTGTGGCGCAGAGCGTGGGGATGGACTATATCGGTCCGTTTACCTTTAGCGCAGTCAGAAACACTATCGGTTTTCTGGTGCTGATCCCCGTGGCTGCCATCTGTCAGAAAAAATGGCCCGAAAACGCTAAAGGTCATCCCTTTGGGATATCAAAGCAAACCCTGATCGGCGGGATTATCTGCGGAGTGATCCTGTGTGCGTCGAGCAATTTTCAGCAATGCGGCATGGTCTATACGACGGTCGGAAAGTCCGGCTTTATCACGGCACTGTATATAATATTTGTACCGATATTCGGGATATTTTTGAAAAAGAAGACCACATGGAGAACGTGGTTTTCGGTAGTGCTCGCGGTCGTGGGGCTGTACCTTTTGTGCATGAAGGGGACGGACCTTACACTGAATGTGGGAGACGCCCTGATGCTCGTGTGCGCGATGCTGTTTGCATTCCATATCCTGACAGTCGACAGATTCATAGACGGCGCGGATTCGGTAACGATGAGCTGTATACAGTTCGGTGTGACGGCGGTGATATCGACGGTCCTCATGTTCATTTTTGAGGAGCCTCAGGTAGGACCGATCACGCAGGCTTGGCTGCCTATCCTGTACGCAGGTATACTTTCGTCAGGAGTGGCTTTTACGCTGCAGATCATAACCCAGAGACATTTGAATCCGGTGGTGGCAGCGCTTATAATGAGTATGGAGAGCGTATTCTCAGTGCTTTCCGGATGGATTGTTCTCGGAGAGTGGATGAGCATGCGCGAGATGTGCGGATGTATCCTAATGTTTGTGGCTATTATTCTTGCGCAGATTCCCGGAAGGAGTAAAAAAAATGAAAGCTAACATCAGTAGAGAAGAGAAGATAAGGCGTTATAAAAAACGTCAGAGGATCCTGACCATCATAGGTCTTTTGGTCGTGGCGGGTCTGGTGGTGATGACCTTCATCATGCCCGGAACGGTTGATGAGGAGTCATATCAGCCGGCAGTGTACTCGACATTTGTAGCGATCATACCTCCATTGGCGGCTATCATACTGGCGCTCATAACCAAGGAAGTGTATTCGTCTCTTTTCTTCGGTATCATCATCGGAGCCTTGCTTTACTCCAATGGAAACCTCGAATTAGGGCTGAATACAATGCTTTATAAAGAAGATGCCGGACTAATCAGTAAGTTGTCAGACACATGGAATATGGGTATTTTGGTATTTCTGATACTTCTTGGAATCATGGTTGCTTTGATGAATGAGGCCGGAGGCTCACAAGCGTTCGGACACTGGGCGTCAAAGCATATCAAGACCAGAGTCGGAGCACAGTTAGCGACCTTCGTACTCGGTGTGTTGATATTCGTCGATGACTATTTCAACTGTCTTACGGTAGGTTCGGTCATGCGTCCGATCACGGATCGTCATCAGACCTCCCGCGCGAAACTGGCGTACCTGATAGACGCCACTGCGGCACCGGTCTGCATCATCGCTCCGGTATCGAGCTGGGCGGCAGCGGTTACTTCGAGTGTGCCGCAGGATTCGGGTATCAACGGATTCTCGATGTTTTTGAACACCATACCATATAACTTCTACGCGCTTACAACTATTCTTATGATCATATATATAACGACCAAAAAGTTTGATTTCGGTCTGATGAAGGTACACGAGAAAAATGCCATGAACGGGGATCTCTTTACCACGTCCGCCCGTCCTTACGGTGATGTGCAGGAAAACGAGGAAGAGAATCGTACCGACGGACATGTTATCGATCTGGTATTCCCGATCATCGTGCTTATCGTCTGCTGTATACTCGGTATGGTATATACGGGAGGAATCCTCGAGGGAGAGAGCTTCATCGATGCGTTCGCAAATGCCGATGCGTCGAAGGGACTTGTGCTCGGAAGTATGACCACGCTTCTGATAAGCTTTGCTTTCTATATGATAAGAGGATCACTTACATTTATGAAGTTTATGGGTTGTATCGCTACGGGATTCAGAACCATGGCGGCACCGGTATTGATACTTGCTTTGGCATGGACTCTTTCGGGTATGACAGGCCTTTTGGGACTGAAGGAGTTCGTATATGACCTGGTAAACTCATCCGCGGGAAGCGTGCAGATGTTCTTACCTTTGATAGTGTTTGTGGTGGCACTCATACTCGCCTTCTCAACAGGAACGAGTTGGGGAACATTCGCAATACTTATACCGATCGTATGCAGTGTGTTTGGTTCGGTTGAGACATATCACATGCTCGCGATCTCAATAGCAGCCTGCCTGGCCGGTGCAGTATGTGGCGACCACTGCTCGCCTATATCCGATACGACGATCATGGCTTCGGCGGGGGCACAGTCGGATCATGTGAACCATGTTTCGACGCAGCTGCCTTATGCACTTACGGCTGCGGCGGTGAGTGCCGTGGGATTTTTGCTGGCGGGTATACTAGGATACCTGACGGAGAGCAATTTTGCGCTTGTTTCACTTCCGGTAACTCTGCTGCTCATGCTCGTTACTCTTGTTGTGCTCCGAAAGATAATGAGTGATAAGAAAAAAGAGACGGAAACAAATAATACCATATGAAAGTAATGAAAGGTTTTTTGGTTTAGTATGTTTAGTTTGTATTTGATTTGTTTTGTGGTGTCGATGGTTCCGATAGTGGAGCTGAGAGGGGCGCTCATACTGGCTGCCTACTATGATGCGATCCATCCGGAGTTTTCGATGATGTGGGCGTATGTTATCTGCGTTATCGGTAACATGATCCCTGTTCCTTTTGTATATCTTTTTGCGAGATGGGTACTCGAGTGGGGGTCGGATAAAAAGATTATCGGAAAGCCGTTTACCTGGATACTTGAAAAGGGTGACAAGGCAGGAAAGAAGCTCGAAGATAAGGCGGGAAAAGGCCTTTTCTTTGCACTGCTTTTGTTCGTGGGGATCCCGTTGCCGGGTACGGGAGCGTGGACCGGTACGCTGGGAGCATCGATACTTGATATGAAGTTCAAGCCGACTGTTGCGGCAGCGATGGGAGGAGTGGTGCTCGCGGGCATCATCATCAGCTCTTTGAGTATATTCGGGTTTTCCTTTTTCAGTTAAATAATGGAGTATCAGAATGAGAAAAACAAAAAGTGTATCTCAGATCATAGCAGCACATACATTGACCTATTTCAATTTTTTGAACCTGGTTTTGTGTGTGCTCGTTTTGATTTCCGGTCAGTATAAAAATATATTGTTTATGGGAGTGGTCGTATCTAACGCTCTTATCGGGATCGTGCAGGAGTTACGTGTAAAAAAGCTCATCGACCGCCTGAGCGTGCTGACAGCCACGAAGGCAAGAGTGATTCAGGTAGACGCGGGCACGACGGATCCTGAGCGGATCATGTCTGCAGAGATAGAGGAGGTTCCGAACGAGTCTCTCGTGGTCGGCCAGGTGATCCGGCTGGTGGCGGGTGACCAGATAGTGTGTGATGGAACGGTGTTGGTATCCGAGGGTATGGAGGTCGATGAATCCATGCTCACGGGTGAGAGTGTTCCTGTACATAAAAATATTGGCGACGAGCTTTTTTCCGGTACTCATATCGTGGCCGGAGGCGGTGCTGCGGTTATAATCCATACCGGCGAGGATAACTATGCATCGAAGCTTGTTGAGAAGGCACGTACGAAGAAACGTGCGTCTTCGGAGATGCAGGATGCGATTAATCGTATAATACGTTATGTTTCATTCGCTCTGATACCGATCGGTGCGGCTTTGTTCTGTATACAGTATTTCAGAGCACATGCGGGGATGAGTGATTCTCTGGTAAACACAGTGGCAGGAGTCCTGGGGATGATCCCTGAGGGGCTGGTATTACTGACATCTATATCGTTTATTCTCGGAGTAGGGAGACTTGCGGGCAAACGCGCCCTGGTGCAGGAGATGGAGGCCATAGAGGCTCTCGCTCGCGTAAATACTCTCTGCCTTGATAAGACCGGTACGATAACGACAGGCGCGCTTATGGTTGAGAAGGTCGTACGGATCAGGGAGGTATCTGAGGCCGGCACGGACGAGAATGAGATACGTCGCCTCATGGAGGGTATAGCTCATGCCTTTTCCGAGACCAATGTGACGGGAGATGCATTGAAGGCATTTTTTGAGGATACGAAGCCTTATAAGGTTATAGATACGCTCCCGTTCAACTCCAGAAGAAAGTATATGGGAGTCGTATTTGAGGAAGCGGGAGCGTATGTGCTCGGAGCTCCTGACTTTATTACGAAAGAAAAACAAATACTACAAAAATCTGAAGAATATGCAACAAAAGGATATCGCGTACTACTTTTATCAAAGGTTGATGGTATGACAGATATGCCTCAGGACCTCGCCGGAGTCGAGCCTGTGGCTCTGATCGTGCTCTCTGACTGTGTAAAAGAGGACGCGCCTGAGACGCTTAAGTTCTTCAGAGACATGGGAGTGCAGATCAGGATCATTTCCGGAGATAATCCTGCGACTGTGTCCGCGGTTGCTCTAATGGCAGGTCTCGAGGGTGGAGAAAGATATATAGATGCCACGACTCTTCCGACAGATCCGGAGGAGCTCAGGAGAGTGGTTGGAAAATATACAGTGTTCGGACGTGTTTCACCGGAGAAGAAATATGATATCATAAGGGCGTTCCAGGCAGGGGATCCCGATGATGTTACGGAAGATGATAAAAAGTCAAAGAAGCAGGGCTGCGTAGTCGGAATGGTCGGTGACGGAGTGAACGATGTCCTCGCGCTGAAGGAGGCCGACTGCTCCATCGCCATGGCAAACGGTGCCGATGCAGCCAGACAGACGGCGCATATCGTGTTGACGGATTCGAACTTCGCATCGATGAAGAACATAGTTAAGGAAGGACGTACCATAATCGGAAACATCGAGAGGGTGTCCGCACTATATCTGACGAAGACCATATACTCGGTTCTTCTGTGCGTGCTTTTTGTAATCATAGGAAAGAGTTATCCGTTTATCCCTATACAGCTCAGTCTCATAGGAGCTACGGCTATCGGTATCCCGAGCTTTCTTTTGGCTTTGGAGCAGCATGATGAGGTCGTTATCAGTGGCTTTTTGCGACACGTTTTACGCATATCTCTGCCCGGAGCCATAGGTATGGTTTTGGTCACCTGCGTGGTTCAGATCCTCGATAAGGTGATGATGCTCGGGCCGGATGTCGTCAGTACACTGAACATGCTGCTCGGTGGTGCAGTGAGCCTTGGAGTATTGGTATTTGTCTGCAGGCCGATGAATAAGGTAAGGCTTGCGATGTGTGTGGGGATGACTGTGATATTTGTCGGAGCGTGCCTGATCGCTCCGCAGTTTTTCGGAATATTACCGATTCTTTGATAATGACGGAGGACTATACGTAATGAGCGGTTCAGACGGCAGAAAAACAGATGAAGAGCTAATCGCAGCCGCAAGAGAACACGATGATTTCGCTGTGGATGAGCTGATGAACAGGTACAAGGGACTGGTGAGGAAGCAGGCGAGGGCCCTGTTTCTGATAGGCGGAGATGGGGATGATCTGATACAGGAGGGTATGATCGCCCTTTACAAGGCGATAAACAGTTATGATACCTCCAGGAAAAAGGCGGGATCATTTGCGTCGTTTGCATCTGCCTGCATCTCAAATCACCTGTACAATGTGATCAAAGGGGCGAACAGATTGAAAAATGCGCCGCTGAATCAGTCCATATCACTCGACGCGCCGATATCGGGTGCGTCTGACTCGGATACACGTACGGTCGCCGACACGTTGCCGCCTGATATGCTGTCGGATCCGGCGCAGATACTGATAGATCGTGAGAATGTCTCTCATCTTGAGGATATGATAAACGCGCATTTAAGTGCTTTTGAACGGCAGGTTGTCATGCTCTATATCGAAGGAAACTCGATATCGCAGATAGGACAAAAGCTCGAAAAAACACCAAAGTCCATAGATAATGCGTTGCAGAGAGTAAAGAAAAAGCTGTCCGATGCCGGGTGATATGCCGACAGGACAGCTTGTTTTTTATTTCAGAAGGGCTACAGCCTGTGCGGCGATGCCTTCTTCTTTTCCCGTGAAGCCCAACCCCTCCTCTGTGGTGGCCTTTATATTAACCTGATCGATATCCACCTGAAGGGTATGAGCTATGTTATGTCTCATCTTATCTATATAAGGGCGAAGCTTTGGTTTCTGTGCGAGGATGGTCGCGTCCAGGTTCTCGAGAGTGTACCCCTTTTCTCTTACCTTGTCATAGGCCATGGACAAAAGCTTCAGACTGTCTGCGCCCTTCCACTCGTCATCCGTATCGGGGAAGTGTAATCCGATATCTCCGAGAGCGGCAGCGCCCAGTATGGCATCCGTGATCGCGTGGAGCAAAACATCCGCGTCTGAGTGCCCGAGCAGCCCGAGCGTGTGCGGTATCTCTACACCGCCTATGATCAGCGGACGATCCTCTACCAGCTTATGAACATCGTATCCGGTTCCGATTCTCATAGTCGAACCTCCTGTAAACAAAAACCCATCCTCGAAAAGATGGGCATAAAGAATAGGGGAACTGGAGTCGAACCCGTCCACGCTTGCGTGGACGTCGACACACACGGTATGAACCGTTACTTTTGGGTTTTACTAGCGGGAACTGGAGTCGAACCAGCGACACCACGGGTATGAACCGTGTGCTCTTACCAACTGAGCTACCCCGCCATCTCAACTACTATTTAGTTGAAAATGGAGCCTATAGGGCTCGAACCTATGACCCTCTGCTTGTAAGGCAGATGCTCTCCCAGCTGAGCTAAGACTCCAAGTGTACGCTCACGTACTTGTCTATTATACGCACCACCCTCCGTTTTGTCAAGTGTTTTTTTGCCATATTTCTGCTTATCTTTGATGATAAGCTATGATTTATCAAAAAGCGGTGCTACGACACGACGTAGCAGACACAAGAGAAAGGAAGGCGTGATATATGAACAAAAAGAAAAAGAGGCTCATGGGTGCCATCATGACGCTCGCTCTCATGGCTCAGACAGTGGTTTCCGTCTCAGGTGCACCTGTATCTCAGGCTAAAAAGGGCATCAGCCTCAAAAAATCAAAGGTCGTTCTCACGGAGGGCGCAACAGACAAGATCATAGTTAAAAATGCTCCGAAGGGCGCGTCCGTGACATTTTTATCGAAGGATAAAGCTGTTGCTACCGTCACCAAAAAGGGCGTCGTAAAGGCGAAGGGAAAGGGAGCAACAAAGATCATAGTAAAGGTCTCGAAAAAGAAAAAGCTTCTGAAAAAGCTGACCTGCCGTGTGAAGGTTGAGGCGAAAAATACCAAAAGTCCTGAGCCTACATTCTCGCCGGTTGTCAGCGAGAAGTTCGTCGGAGATAAAAACGCAAAGCTATCTGATGATTTCATCGCGCAGATGGATGACTTTTCCGTGAAGCTTTTTAACGCCTGCGGACTAGCTGATGTTAAGGCGGACAAAAATGTTCTCATTTCACCTCAGTCCGTTATCACGGATATGATGATGGCGGCAAACGGTGCAGCCACAACCACCCTTGAGGAGATGGAGAAGGTAATGTGCGGCGGAGTTGGCGGCTTTACTCAGTTCAGAAAGTCGCTCGCGGATATGAACGCGCAGATGATATACTCGAGCAAGGTGAAGTTCCATACTGCAAACTCAGTGTGGATCAGGGATGATGCAGAGCGTATTCAGGTAAAACCGGAGTTCCTCGAGGACAGTGAGAAATGGTACAATGCCGGATCATATGTAGTGCCTTTTGATAATACGATGGTGAAAAAGGTCAATGACTGGGTAAATGAAAACACACTCGGGATGATACCTGAGCTTCTGAAGGATGCACCGAAGGAAGAGGAGGTTATGCATCTGATAAATGCGCTGGCGTTTGACGGCGCATGGGAAGAGCAGTATGAGGACTTCAGAACCGGAGAAAACCAGCTGTTTACGAACTCAAAGGGAGAAAAGGAAAAAGTCACAATGCTTTATGAGATGATGGGTTCATATATGCATGATGACAAGGCGGTAGCATTCTCCAAGCCTTATAAAGGATACGATTTCTCATTTGTAGCTATCCTTCCGAATGAGGGAGTGAGTGTAGCTGATTATCTCGCGGGTCTCGATGGAAAGGCTCTGAAGAATCTTATGGATTCAACGGAGTATGATTGCGACGTAAATACCGAGCTTCCTGAGTTCAAATATGACTATGACGTAAAGATGGGTGACGGCATCCAGTCTATGGGTATTAAAAAAGCCTTTGCATCTGATGCTGATTTCTCAGCGATGGCAGATACAAAGACAGGTAAGCTCTTTATCGGTGAAGTGATGCACAAGACTCATATAGAGCTTGATAAAAACGGTACTAAGGCTGCAGCAGTGACTGATATCATTATGAAGGATACAACGAGTGTTGAGCCGCAGCCTAAAAAGGTAGTAAATATCTATCTCGACAGACCGTTTATATATGCTATCGTACATGAGAAAACCGGAATCCCGGTTTTCCTGGGTGTAGTAAACAGTGTTAATCCTCAGTGAGACCGAAGAAGAATTTCCTCTGTCGCTCGTTGGATATAACGTGGACAGGTTTCAACTGGCTCGGGTTTGAACCCTTGTAGATCATCATCTCACGATAGAGGATGCCGGTCTCGGGTTGCAGAACCTTTACCTCAGGCTCGGCCAGGTTTCCGTGTTCTACCGCATATAAGTAACGCGGATTTGCTTCACAGAGGTGCTTGTAAATACACTTTCTAAGGGTATCGGTATCCACACCGATACCCTTTTTGTCGGGTTCGATGAGGAACACATAACGTCCCGGCTCCTGATCTCCGTCAGGGTAGACGCAGTAATCTGAAAGGTAGAATCCAAGCTCGTCAGCGGCGCGGTTTACTGTTTGCTCGAGTGCCTGCTCGGTTGTTTTTTCGAGTGCGACACTGATCGTTTTATTTACGCGGAACATAAACTGTACCAAAGGTGTTTTGTTTTTGAAGCCGGTAACCTTTACGGCATCGCTCATGCGGTAGCGATAAAAACCGTTTAAGTTTGTGATGATAAGCTCATATGTTTTTCCGACCTCTACCTGATCCATCAGCACGGCCTGGCTGAAGTCATCACCGGCCTCTACAGGCAGGAATTCCATAAAGGCGCTTCCTGCAGCGAGGATGGAGTCCTCGGTGTCCACACCCGCAGGTACGGACCAGAGTCCCTCTGATGCTGTGACACCGGCGTATATGTTGTGGATGCCGCCTCCGGAGTATTTTTCTTTGATCTTTTTGTCATAGATCGCGAGACCGTCTCCGCCTGCACCGAAGATGTAGGTTATATGCGGCCAAACCTTTTTCATGAATGGCTCCTCGACCTTTCCCGAAAAGGCTTTGCGGAGAAAGGCTGCTCGCTCCGGCATGGGCTCAAGCCGTTTGAGGAGTTCCTCGCGTACACTTTGCGGCATTTTTACACCGGGATCGATCGTTCCCTTTTCTATGTCGTTGATCAGCATTTCGTGATTGTCAAGTGTGTACTGTAACAGATGCGCAAGCATGTTGTAGAAGCCTACAACGATACCTGTCACGCTTTCTTCCATCAGGGCAAAACGCATGTGAAGATATTTGGTATCGGTGCCCGGCTCGGGTATCATGGCCTCAAGAGGCGAGGTGTAGATGGCGCGCATCATTTGCGCCTCCTGGCTGTCACCGCCTTTGAGTACCTCGGCATTTTTTGCGGATGCGCAGCCGATGGTGATACCGTTATCCTGTTTTGTATAGGTGCCCTCGGACGTACAGAAGGTCTTGCCGTCGTGCCACTCGGGTGGCAGCAGCGTCTCCTTGAGTCCGTTTATATACATGAAATTATATTTGAGGAAAACCTGCATCTGGCGGTCGGTAAGCGGTACATACTTCGGGTTTCCGACGGTGCCGGATGTGGTATTCATATGATCGAAGTGGTAAGCTGTGAGGACGTTTTTCTCGCCATCCTTCATGCGCTCGAGATATGGAGCAAACTCATCGTAGATCTGTACAGGTACATGTTCTCTGTAGTCTTTTATGGAGTGGATGTTTGCAAAATCATGTTTTTTTCCGAATTCAGTGTTTTCATTGTCACGGATCAGCTGCAAAAGAAACTGCTCCTGCAGCTCCATGGGCCTTTTGGATTCCTCCTCGAAGACCTCAAGGAATACAGCTTTTCCTGCGGCTCCTGTTTGCTCGTTAGCAAGTTTTGTCATTTCGTTAGCCATTGGTTTACCTCCCCCGACGGTTTATATTCTGTTCATAATCATAACATAAATCAAACTTGAAAACAATCCTAAAATAGATTACAATATTAGTCGATGACGGAGTGCAAAAGCTCTACGGCCCGGTCCATCTGACCTGACAGATACCAATACCCGAATACAGATTCGAGACCTGTTGCGATACGATAGGCCTGGATATCAGAATGCTTGGAGGCTGAATTGCTTTTTGCATTTCGGCCTCTTTTAAATACGGCTCTTTCCTCCTCGGTAAAAAACGGTTCCATTCTTTTTGCTATCGTAGCCTGAGCCGTAGCATTTACCAGATCGTGATCGAGCTTGTTCATTTTTTTGACGGAGCGCTCGCCTGTATCCATGAGGGTAGTGCGGATGATCAGCTCATATACGCAGTCGCCCAGATAGGCAAGCTTGAGAGGACCGATGGAAGAAGGGTCCTTGCCCGTAATATCATAATACTTTTTGATGGTTTCTAACATAAATTAATCCTTTTCGTTACATTCTGAAGGTGTGGATATGTGGTTTGCGATATTTTTTGCGCAATGAAGACAGTCTCCGTTGCAGTCATTTTTATCGTCCTCCCCTGCGTGAGGACCACGGTGGAGCATATATGTCCACAGGAAAATACAGCCACACAGTATGGCAAAAATGATTATCCAGCTTATGACAGTTCCCATGTTAACCTTCCGTTCCGGAGAGTGAGATGTGGTAGTTCGCGCCTCTCCAAGCATAGTGTTTTGTACAGTCATTAATTTTAACACACCCCGGCGAAATCCGCAAGCAGATGGTTGATTTATTACGTAAAATATGATATAGTTTTCTCGTATGATATGATAGAAATTGCTCGATAGAAGGGACGCAATAGTGAACACGATCAGAGAAGCTATCAAATATGTAGTCATATTCCTGATATCCGTGGCGGTTTTGGCGACAATTCTTATTGCGTCGGAGTTCATCAGCAAGGATTCCATGAAGGAGAATATGCTCTCTTCTGCTGAGAAAATGTGTGAGAACACGGTTGGCATCGAGATGATGGACGGAGTTCCCGCGAGCAAGCTCGACAGATACGCGGATGACGTGTGGCTCGGGATAGCGTGGCAGACCGACGGTGAGCATCCGCTCTCATCGGCGATGTGGTCGTCATACTATGTGAATAGAGATCCTTCGGACGAGAACGGAGCAAATCAGGATCTGTTGGAGGCTGTTAAGGATGATAAGGATGGAAACCTTCAGTACCTCAGATACTGGCATGGCGCAGTGGCCCCGATCAGGTTTCTGCATCTGTTTACGGACATATCGGGGATATATATAATATGTGCCATAGCCCTTATCGGGCTGTTTTTGGCGCTACTTATCATGATGTGGCGATATGGGATGAAGGGGGAGATGGTATGCCTCGTTATAGCTTCTCTTACGGCAGGCATCTGGTTTACACCTCTTTGTCTCGAGTACATATGGGTTTTTCTTATCATACCGTGCATATCTGTCCCGGCACTCATATGGTGTAAAAAAGAAAAATGGTCCCGAGTTTGGATGTTGTTTCTGGTAAGCGGGATAGTGACAAACTTCTTTGATTTTTTGACTGCCGAGATACTTACACTACTGATACCATTGTTACTTATGGTATCACTGCATGGAAGAAAAGAATCAAATAAAGACGAGAAAAAAACACCCGCACGGATATCGGTTAAAGCGTGTATTCTGTGGGGATTCGGATATCTCGGGATGTGGGCGATGAAATGGATCATCGCGTCGGTCATCCTCGGGGAAAATGTGATGCCCTATGTAACCGGACACATAACACAGAGAGTGGGAGTATCAGAGGACGGAATAGGTAATCCCTTATCCGCTTTGTACTTAAATCTGATCACGATATTCCCCGCGGGTATGGGCGATATATGGGCGGTGCTCAGTCTGGTCGCACTTGTCATACTCGCCTGTGTTCTCTATGTATACAAGGGTAACAGCGTAAGAAAAAGATATATTATTACCTATATTGTTTTGGGGTTACTGCCATATATCAGATATATGGTCGTGTTTGATCATTCATTCAGGCATTTTGTTTTTACATACAGATTACAGATGGCGACGGTTCTTGCCATCGGTCTGATGTCGTTGGAGATAAGGAAAAGGAGGCTTTACAATGAGTAAAAGAGAAAGAAAGGCAAGAGTAAAAAGACTGGTAGCTCTGTTTTTGGCCTTGACGCTGGCGCTGGGATTTGTTACGCCTACTCGTGCGGTGGCGAAAGCAGGTTCAAATAACAAGGGGCTGAAGTCTTCTCTGTATGAGTTGTCGGATTTGAGATACAATCCTTGTGATGGTCCTACGCCTTCCGGCGAGACCACCCCTCCGCCTTCGGATCCTGATCCGACCGCTCCACCGTCTAATCCGGATCCCGCTCCTGTTTACGTATCGGATCCGACCTATGTTTTGATCTCGGTAGAACCTGTCGCGGATAAGATCACGGTTGGTAAGGGTGTATCTGAGTATGAGATGATGAATAGGTTCCCGAAAATGACAGGACTAAATCTCACAGCTGATGGAAGTCCTACTTCGGCGACAGGAAGCATCACCTGGACAGAGAAATCCAGAGAGACCGTAGATGCTCACACAAAAAAGATCACCTATACAGGTAGCGTAAGTATTCCGTACTATGTGACAAATCCGAATAACGTCTCTACGGAGCTTAGTCTGACTGCCTTTATGACAGATAAAACGGATATCTCAAAGGCTCAGATACTGCTCAAGCCGAAAAAAGGTGAGACTGAGCGTCCGATGTCATTTGTGTACACCGGTAAACAGATACGTCCCGAGGTGGAGGTAGTGTTCGAAAAAAACACCCTGCCGGAAAACGTCTACACTGTAACCTATGGTGAGAACATCAATGTCAGTTATAAAAACACCGTGACGATCACAGCGAATGAGGATTCCGATTATGCCGGTTCCGTAACGAGAGAGTTTGAAATAACTAAGGCAAAACAGCTGATGGCTCTCAATCACTCAACGAAATCATTTGTATACAATCCGAATATGTCAAACGGCAGTGAAGTAACATGTAATCTGTATATAAATGATGATCCGAAAAAGGTTTACTTCAGCAGAATAGACTACAAATCAGACAAATTGCTTGATGATAATGATAAGCCGACGAATCCTTCTTTGGAGACCAAAAAGATCACCCTTGATCAGGAAGGTGTTTTGCATATCGCGGATGGAATTGCCTGCGGAGATTACGTGCTGAATATCACGACGTCCGGGAGAGGAAACTTCGATAATCCCCAGACTGAGTTCACGGTCCGAGTAGGAGTAGATCGTCAGGCAGACTGGATTTTGGTTCCGGATAGTGCACTGGCAAATAACGAGAAGGAAGTATCCTATGATACTATGGGAGGTCAAATATATATAGTAAAACCGGATGGAACGGAAGAAGAACTTACGAGTGAGATATTAAGGGATTACTACATTACTGATACCGTAGATGATAATCCATACAAGCTCAGAGTAGGTAGCGATCCGAAGAAGTACGAGTATGTCATACGAAAAGGAAATCAGGATTCATCAAAAGGGAAAGTGCTGAAATTCGGCGGCTGGTGTACAGAAAAAGATGGTAGTAGCCCATATTATGGAGATACGATCACGTCCGGAAAACATGTAGCGCTGTATGCTAATTGGAAAAGTGAACAGGATATTACGGGGGAAAAATCGTATACCAAGTATTTTGGGAATTCAAGTTTTTCGTTGGATGCCAAGGCGAAAACCAAACTTACATATAAATCATCTAATAAAAGCGTAGCAACAGTCAACGATAAAGGTGTGGTTGCTATCAAAGGATTAGGAACAGCGATTATTACGGTCAAGGCAGCAGAAAGCTCCAAATATATGGCGGCTACAAAAAATATCACTATTAAAGTAACGCCAAGACCTACGAGTATAAGCGGTATTGCAAAGGGGGAAAAATCCGGAACTGTTATGTTGGGCTGGAAAAAAGTTGCCAAAGTTAAAGGATATCAGATTCGATACTCGACAAATTCAAATGCAACCAACTCACATACCAAAAGAATACCGGATTCCGATTCTAAGTCCACAACGGTTCAAGTAGCAAAGGGCAAAAAATACTATTATTGGATTAGAACTTATATCGGCAGTTATTATTCAGCGTGGAGTTCTTGTAAATCCTATAAGTTGCAATAAAGATCAGAGCACTTTCAAGCAGTCAGTCTCTGCCTGACTATCTCATAAGCGAGAACACCTGCTGCGACTGAAGCGTTCAGCGAATCGATTTGCCCCTTCATGGGGATGCTGGCGATGAGGTCGCAGTTTTCTTTTACCAGACGGCTGACACCGTTTCCCTCGCTACCTACAACGATACCGATAGAGCCCTTTAAGTTCAGGTCGTACATAGTTGTGCCATCCATATCGGCGCAGACAAACCACATGCCTCTGTCCTTGAGCTCTTTAATGGTGTCGACAAGGTTTGTGACACGGGCTACCGGGATATAGTTTACGGCACCGGCGCTGGCTGCGACAGCAGTGGCGGTAAGACCTACGGCTCTTCGCTTCGGGATGATGACGCCGTGAGCGCCCGCCTGGTGGGCGGTACGTATGATCGCTCCGAGATTATGCGGATCCTCGATGCCGTCAAGTATAAAGAAAAACGGTGGTTCTCCGGATTTTTCAGAGTTGTCAAACATGTCTGACAACTCCGCATATTTAAAAGCGGCGAGCTTGCAGATCACACCCTGGTGGTGATCGGTCTCCGCCATATGATCAAGTCTTTCCTTGTCCACGAAGTCAACCATTACGTGGTGTTTTTTTGCCTCACGAAGGATGGACTGGATCTGTGAGTCTTTGCTTTCTTTCAATACGAAAAGACGTTCTATTGTTTGATCTGCTCTCAGTGCCTCAAGTACGGAGTGCTTTCCCTCGAGCTGTAAGGATTCTTCGTTCATTTGTTTACCTCTTTTTATATATCATTCAGGTTTCCATAAGTATAGTATAAGCGCATTCTGAGTATAATTCTAGCATATCACACATAAAACCGCAAGTACGATATGGGTGGCGCTTGATTTCTTATTAAAAATGTGGTATAGTCATATCCGTAACTGCGGATATGGTGGAATTGGCAGACACGCTAGATTTAGGTTCTAGTGGGGAAACCCGTGCAGGTTCAAGTCCTGTTATCCGCATAGCTTAGAGTGATGGGAGACCCTGTGCAGATTGTCCTGCAAGCAGGCCAACACAAGTCATGTTATCCGCACTAAAAGGAGGATATGGTTATGAGAAAACTAAAGTTAATACTGGCAGTTATGCTTTCAGCTGCATTGCTTGCAGGCTGTGGAGCTGAGGCGGCAACGCCCGGTTCTGCTGATGCGACAGTTTCGGATGATCAGACTCAGGATGAGCCGACAGCAGATGATCCGCAGCAAAAAGAGCCTGACGACGGCGAAGGACTCATGGATGACAGTGTGAGCCTGGAGTCTTTGGCGGACGTAAACTACGCTGACAGCGATGAGTGGGATAAAATTAAAAAGAATGCTCTCAAGCAGGGTTTTATGCTTCCCGAGATCACAATGCTCGTAGGTGAGTCATTGGACCTGAGATCTCAGCTTCGAAAAAAGAACAAAAACACCGCTTGGACATCCTCGGATAAAAAGGTTGTTAAGGTAGGAAAGGACAAGAATACCATAACCGCAAAGAAGCCCGGAACTGCGGTGATCGAGGGCGAGGGAGATAATCTTCATACATTCTGTCTGGTGACGGTCGAGAAAAAACCGAAGAGTACCATATATCTGACCTTCGATGATGGCCCGACCAGGTACTCGACTCCGAAGGTGTTAAAGATACTTAAAAAAAATAACGTTAAGGCGACATTTTTTGAGATCAAACCGTCAAAGGATGATTATGACCTGACTCAGAAGGTCATTGATGAGGGACATACGCTCGCTATCCATGGATATAGCCATAGCTACGACAAGATATATAAAAGTGATGAGGCTTATCACGAGAATATAACGAAGCTTCAGAAGCTGTTTTATAAGAAGTTCGGCGTATGGTGTACTCAGACGAGATTTCCGGGAGGGAGCTCGAACACTGTCAGCCGTCACTACAGCAAGGGTATCATGACGAGGCTTTCAAAGAAGGTCCATGAGTGGGGCTTTAAATATCAGGATTGGAATGTATCCTCAGGTGATGCCGGCGGTGCGAATAATGCAGATCAGGTGTTTAAGTATGTGAAGTCGGGACTGCAGAAGGGCAGAGCGAATGTGATCCTGATGCATGATTTCTGGGGGAACGACAAAACGATAAATGCGCTCCAAAGGGTCATCGACTACGGCAAAGCAAATGGTTACGAGTTCCGCGCGATGACCGCTGCGACAAATGAAGTGCATCACGGGGTGAACAACTAGCGCGAAGACGGATTGAGCATGGACCGGGGCGTGTGCATCGCATGCTCGCATGCAGATGGACACGCCATGGGACATGTGAGAGCGTACGCGTGCCAACGATGAAGCGAAGCGAAATCGTTGGAAGCGCGTACGTCAATCCGTCGAGACGCATCAATCCACCTTGACAATTTGGACTATTTTTTGTATAATAAATCATAGATTTTGTATATTTTTGAAGGAGGTAGAAACATGGCTTGTTTCCTGGTTTCTGCAGCTGAGGCGGTCGTAGTTACCGTAGTAAAAAAAGCAGAAAAAAAGCATGAAGAAAAGATTATCGAAAGTGGGGCGGAGGTAACAAAAAAGAACAGGATCCCTCTCAGCCGTAAACTTTCATGGCTTACGTGGATGCTTGTCGGAGGAGCTGTCCTTCTCTTGTTCGAGCATGTATGGCACGGAGAGATAGTACCGTGGTTCCCATTCCTTACTGCGATGAATGATCCAGAGGAGACCACTCAGATGCTTCATGAGATGGCTACTGTAGGTTCATCCATGGCTGGTCTTATTACTGTTATATGGGTCGGAATGTGTCTGGTAGCTGACAGGATAGTAAACCGTCAGGAAAAGACATCAGAGAATGAGGCATAAAAGGGGGAGAAAACTATGACATTACTTATTACGGTATTTGCAGCTGTAATAACTACAGTACTCTGGTATAACCGCAAAAACGATGATATGAAACTCGGAGCTCTTGTGTTCATGTATTGGGGTGCGTCGATCATGTGGCTTGTTGATGCTGTATTTGAGTATGCAGAGCTGGGTGCGGAGTATTTTTCACCGTCACTTAAGGACATGGCGAATGACGCCTTCCTTGGTGTATCGGTAGTTGCGCTCGCTCTCGTCATCTGGCTTGTGCGTCTGTTGATCCTCGATCCAAAGGGGACACTGCGCGCTTCACTGAAAAAGAGTATGTAATCAACATGATAATTAAAAGGCATTCCGCATGGGATGCCTTTTCATATAGGGGAGAGCGTATGGAAAACAGTAAAAAGGCATTAGAACTGATATCAAAGGTATTTTTGTCTGAGTACTCGCAGCTCTATTATGTTAACATGTCTACAAATGAGTACCAGTCTTATTCTACTGATGGTGATCTCTTCGATGTAAGGCTCGAGCCGTCGGGATCGGATTTCTTTACTATGGCAAAGCATGATGTCGATCTTGTCGTGTACGAAGACGATAAAGCCGGTGTTCTCGAATTCTTGGATAAGCAAAAACTCCCAAATGATACAAATAAAGAGACAAGGGAGGATTTTGTGTACCGACTCATTATCCGGGGAAAGCCGGTATACCATTCCCTTCGTATATTCCGAAGCACATATGAAGGTGAGGAATACCTGGTTTTGGGCGTTCTGAACATCGACAAGGAGTATCGGATAAAACTTGCGGCAGATGAGATGGAGCATAAGCTTTATAATGCAAACCGACTTGCAAGAAGAGATGAGCTGACCGGTATCCGCAATAAAAATGCCTATCAGGAGCTCGAAGAGGAGCTTGACAAAAAGCTGCACTACGGAACGATAGACAGCGGTGTTGCAGTCGTTGTTTTTGATATGAATGACCTGAAGATCATCAATGATCATAAGGGACATGCGATCGGTGATGACTATCTGCGCAAGGCGAGCCTGATGATATGTGAGGTATTCAGTCACAGTCCCGTGTTCAGGATCGGAGGAGACGAGTTTGTTGCCGTCCTGATGGATAAGGATTATATCGACAGGGAATATCTGATCGCTAAGTTTAAGCTTGCTGTCATTGAAAACGGAAGGCGCGGCTCCGGGCCGGTGATCGCCTGCGGTATGTCCGAATGCAATTTTGATATTGATAAAACCATTGGAGAGGTATTTAAAAGGGCCGATGAGGCGATGTATGAAGATAAAGACCATCTCAAGGCGTTGAGGCAGCGGGATGGCCTCTATAATATGACTGAAGAGCACTTGCCGGTACCTGACGAGAGAAAGAGGCAGCTCAATGAACTGTTTAATGCTGTTTACTCGATCGTTGACGGTGGCTATGTTTATTTGCTTGACATCAAATATGATTATTCCAGATGGTCGGAGGAGTTGGTTCATGACTATGGATTGAAAAGTGAGTATAACTACAGTGCCGGCGCAGTATGGGAGTCCTATATTCATCCTGATGACATGCCGGCCTACCGGAGAGGGCTCGACGGGGTATTTTTTGATAATACGGGTGTCAGGCAGGTACATTACAGAGTGTGCACTCGTGACGGGGAGTATGTGAAGTGCTACACCAGAGGTTTTATCATGAGCGATGAGGAGGGCGAACCCGACTTTTTCGGTGGGATAATAGTGCCTGAAGTGTAAGTAAATATCAAAAAGTTTCTTATATATATAATACTATAAAAAATGTCAAGGAGGATCCCGAGTGAAGGAGCTGATAAAGCAGGCATTTGAAGCCAGAAAGAATTCGTATTCTCCGTACTCCGGTTTTCAGGTAGGAGCAGCACTGGAGGGCAAGAGCGGAAAGGTATACACAGGATGCAATGTTGAGAATGCAGCTTACGGGCCGTCGAACTGTGCAGAGAGAACAGCTATCTTTAAGGCGGTAAGTGAAGGAGAGAGGGAGTTTAAGCGGATAGCCATCGTGGGCGGACACGAGGGAGAGAGCGTGGCGCCGACGCCGTGTGGTGTATGCAGGCAGGTGATGGCGGAGTTTTGTGAACCATCATTTGAAGT
Source organism: Lachnospiraceae bacterium P6B14 (assembly GCA_000687695.1). Taxonomy (GTDB): domain Bacteria; phylum Bacillota; class Clostridia; order Lachnospirales; family Lachnospiraceae; genus Eubacterium_F. Next base: position 194,823 of record JHWZ01000005.1, read on the forward strand.
GATCATGGCTACGAGTGAGGATGAGTATGAAGTTATGACACTCGGAGAGCTGTTACCAAAAAGCTTCGATCTGTGATTTGTTCTCCTATATAATAGAACAAATATTATCAATAGTCACAACAAACCCTGAAAAACAACGATTTTTCGGGGTTTTTCAACTTTTTTCAGATTTTTTGAAATTTTTTTAAAAAAAGTGTTGACATTTGCTTATAAGTTTGTTAATATACTACTTGCTGACGCGCTAAAGATTCGCAAGCGTGTTATTTTTATGAAGATGGTCTTTGATAATTGAATAGTGAAACAACTTTGAACACCAGAAAATCAAAGTGGTATGGTTTTAAAACTATACTCGTCAATTAATCTGGATATTATGCCAGCAATAAGGAAAACTTTTTTTGAGAGTTTGATCCTGGCTCAGGATGAACGCTGGCGGCGTGCTTAACACATGCAAGTCGAACGAAGCACCCTCATCCGTGGAAGTAAGTAGCTTGCTACGAACGGACACACCCGAGGGTGACTGAGTGGCGGACGGGTGAGTAACGCGTGGGTAACCTGCCCCATAGAGGGGGACAACAGTTAGAAATGACTGCTAATACCGCATAGTAAGATAGATCCGCATGCTTCTATCTTGAAAGCTTTTGCGCTATGGGATGGACCCGCGTCTGATTAGCTAGTTGGTGAGGTAACGGCCCACCAAGGCGACGATCAGTAGCCGGCTTGAGAGAGTGAA